>NZ_JBCPXZ010000003.1:0-972856 GCF_039581405.1 Flavobacterium mesophilum
GAGTTGACCTGCCAGTTGTATGTATCTCCAGAGCAGATCGTCGCCGTCGTTATTACTTTCGCCGGCTTCGGAGTCACCGTCAGCTGAAGCTCCTGGTCCGCCGTGCATCCGTTGTTGGACACCGTATAAGTTCCTGTTGCTGTATAATTGGTAGAATTCACCGACCAGTTGTATGTATCCCCGGAACAGATCGTCGCCGTAGTGATGATTTTCGCCGGCTTCGGAGTCACAGTCAACTGAAGCTCCTGATCCGCCGTGCATCCGTTGTTCGACACCGTATAAGTTCCTGTTGCTGTATAATTCGCAGAATTCACCGACCAGTTGTAAGTATCCCCAGAACAGATCGTCGCCGTCGTGATGATTTTTGTTGGCTTCGGAGTCACCGTCAACTGAAGCTCCTGGTCCGCCGTGCATCCGTTGTTGGACACCGTATAAGTTCCTGTCGCTGTATAATTCACAGAATTCACCGACCAGTTATAAGTATCCCCAGAACAGATCGTCGCCGTCGTGATGATTTTTGCCGGCTTCGGAGTCACCGTCAACTGAAGCTCCTGATCCGCCGTGCATCCGTTGTTCGACACCGTATAAGTTCCTGTCGCGGTATAATTAGTCGAGTTGACTGACCAGTTGTATGTATCCCCAGAACAGATCGTCGCCGTCGTGATGATTTTCGCAGGCTTCGGAGTCACCGTCAACTGAAGCTCCTGATCCGCAGTGCAGCCGTTGTTGGCCACCGTATACGTTCCTGTCGCGGTATAATTCGCAGAATTCACCGACCAGTTGTATGTATCCCCAGAACAGATCGTAGCGGTCGTTATTACTTTCGCCGGCTTCGGAGTAACCGTCAGCTGAAGCTCCTGATCCGCAGTGCATCCGTTGTTGGACACAGTATACGTTCCTGTTGCTGTATAATTCGCAGAATTCACCGGCCAGTTGTATGTATCCCCAGAACAGATCGTCGCCGTCGTGATGATTTTCGCCGGCTTCGGAGTAACCGTCAGCTGAAGCTCCTGGTCCGCCGTGCATCCGTTGTTGGACACCGTATAAGTTCCTGTCGCTGTATAATTAGTCGAGTTTGCCGGCCAGTTATAAGTATCCCCAGAACAGATCGTCGCCGTCGTGATGATTTTTGCTGGCTTCGGAGTCACCGTCAACTGAAGCTCCTGATCCGCCGTGCATCCGTTGTTGGACACCGTATACGTTCCTGTCGCGGTATAATTAGTCGAGTTGGCAGGCCAGTTATAAGTATCCCCAGAGCAGATCGTCGCCGTCGTTATTACTTTCGCCGGCTTCGGAGTCACAGTCAGCTGAAGCTCCTGATCCGCCGTGCAGCCGTTGTTGGATACCGTATACGTTCCTGTCGCTGTATAATTCGCAGAATTCACCGACCAGTTGTATGTATCCCCGGAACAGATCGCAGCAGTCGTGATGATTTTCGCCGGCTTCGGAGTAACCGTCAGCTGAAGCTCCTGATCCGCAGTGCATCCGTTGTTCGACACAGTATAAGTTCCTGTCGCGGTATAATTCGCAGAATTCACCGACCAGTTGTATGTATCGCCGGAACAGATCGCAGCGGTCGTTATTACTTTCGCCGGCTTCGGAGTCACCGTCAGCTGAAGCTCCTGATCCGCCGTGCATCCGTTGTTGGCCACCATATAAGTTCCTGTCGCGGTATAATTAGTCGAGTTTGCCGGCCAATTATATGTATCGCCAGAACAGATCGCAGCGGTCGTTATTACTTTCGCAGGCTTAGGAGTAACCGTCAGCTGAAGCTCCTGGTCTGCCGTGCATCCGTTGTTGGATACCGTATAAGTTCCTGTCGCGGTATAATTAGTCGAGTTGGCAGGCCAGTTATAAGTATCCCCAGAGCAGATCGTCGCCGTCGTTATTACTTTCGCCGGCTTCGGAGTCACAGTCAGCTGAAGCTCCTGATCCGCCGTGCATCCGTTGTTGGACACCGTATAAGTTCCTGTCGCGGTATAATTCACAGAATTCACCGACCAATTATATGTATCCCCGGAACAGATCGTAGCGGTCGTTATTACTTTCGCCGGCTTCGGAGTAACCGTCAACTGCAGTTCCTGATCCGCCGTGCATCCGTTGTTGGACACCGTATAAGTTCCTGTCGCGGTATAATTCGCAGAATTCACCGACCAGTTGTAAGTATCCCCAGAACAGATCGTAGCGGTCGTTATTACTTTCGCCGGCTTCGGAGTCACCGTCAACTGAAGCTCCTGGTCCGCCGTGCATCCATTGTTGGACACCGTATAAGTTCCTGTCGCTGTATAATTCACAGAATTCACCGACCAGTTGTATGTATCGCCGGAACAGATCGTAGCGGTCGTTATTACTTTCGCCGGCTTCGGAGTCACCGTCAGCTGAAGCTCCTGGTCCGCCGTGCATCCGTTGTTGGACACCGTATAAGTTCCTGTCGCTGTATAATTCGCAGAATTCACCGGCCAGTTGTATGTATCGCCAGAACAGATCGTCGCCGTCGTGATGATTTTCGCCGGCTTCGGAGTAACCGTCAGCTGAAGCTCCTGGTCCGCCGTGCATCCGTTGTTGGATACCGTATAAGTTCCTGTCGCGGTATAATTCGTTGAGTTCACCGACCAGTTGTATGTATCACCGGAACAGATCGCAGCAGTCGTGATTACTTTCGCCGGCTTCGGAGTTACTGTAACATTTACTGCCGTTCTGCTACTCTCACAACCATTTGTTGTTTGGCTTACATAGTAAATGCCATCAACTAAAGTCTCTGTTCCAATATATAAGGTCCCATTGGAAGAGGCATCATACCATTTTAAATTACTTCCTGTCGCAACTAAATCACTTACTTTTTTTCCATCAACAATGCAAAATGTTTGAGACGAAGCTGAAGGAGCAGTAGGGATGTTATTTACAGTTACCGTCACTGGTGTCGAAGATGCACTATAACATCCTGAAGCATTTGTAACTTGGACGCTATAATTCCCAGAATTAGAAACTGTAATAGATTGTGTTGTTGCACCATTTGACCATAAATAACCAATACCGCTAGTTGAAGTCAAAACTACATTCCCTCCTGTACAAAATGTTGTGGATCCTCCTGCATTAATTGTTGGAGTCGCTGGCGTCGGATTTACTGTAACTGAAACTAACGTTCTTGTACTTTCGCAATTATTAATTGTTTGGCTTACATAATAATTATTTGAAGATAAAATCTCATTTCCTGTATATTGTGTTCCTCCTGTACTTGCAGTATACCATTTTAAATTTGTACCTGAAGTAACGGTTAAATCACTCACTTTTTTGCCATCTGCAGAACAGAATGTCAAAGATGAAGCCGTTGGTGCAGTTGCATTTGTTACTGTAACAACAACCAAAGTTCTTGGACTCTCACAACCATTTAATGTTTGAGAAACATAATAATTGTTTGATGATAAAGTCTCATTTCCTGTATATTGTGTACCTCCAGTACTTGCGTTATACCATTTTAAACTTGTTCCAGTAGCAACTAAATTACTCACTTTTTTAGCATCTGGCAAGCAAAATGATTGAGCTGATGCGGTAGGTGCTGCTGTATTATTTACTGTAACGTTTACCGAGGTCCTTGTACTCTCACCACAGCTATTACTCTGACTCACATAATAACTTCCTGATGCTAAAGTTTCAGTACCATTATAAAGTGTTCCTCCTGTTAATTGGTTATACCATTTTAAATTTGTACCAGTTGCAATTAAATCATTTACTGTTTTCGAATCTGTTCCACAAAAAGTCTGAGATGATGCTGTTGGCGCAGACGGAATATTATTTATTGTTACGAGTACCGCAGTTCTAGCACTTTCACCACAACTATTTGCAGTTTGACTTACATAATATGTTTTTGAAGTTAAAGTCGTAGTTCCCGCTAAGGCTGATGTTGAAGTATTTGTATCATACCATTTTATAGTTGGTCCTGATGGAGATAAATCACTTATCTTTTTATTATCTGCACTACAAAATGTTTGAGCCGAAGCCGTTGGTGCAGATGATGTATTATTTATTGTAATTACAATTGCGGATGTTCTCGGACTTTCACAATTATTTGCTAATGTCTGTGTCGCATAATAATTATAATTTCCAGCTGTAGTCGGTAAACTTTGAGTACTAGAAAGAGCCGTTCCACCACTACTTGCACTATACCATTTTATATAACTCCCCGTGGCCACCAAATCTCCAATTTTTTTATTCTCAGAAGAGCAAAATGTTTGGTTAGAAGCCACTGGTGCTGGAGCAAGTGTAACCATAACAGGAGAAGAACTAACACTTATACAATTTGAACTATTCAAAACTTTAACTGAATAAGTTCCATCTGTAGTAACCACAATATCACGTGTAGTTTCACCTGTTGACCATAAATACCCACTGCTACTAGTTGCTCTTAACGTGACACTACTTCCTCCAAAACAACTAATTGAACCATTATTTATAGTAGCACCACTAGTTCTTGAAGTAATAGTAGGTGTTCCTGGTGCAGTATTTACTGTCACGACAACAGACTTTACAGCTGAACATCCTTCTGCTGAAACTGCTTTTATATAATAAGTTCCGCCTGACACAGATGTCGGATTGGCCACTGCCGATGTAGCAGCCGAATTTGTCCAATATGAAAAAGTTAAATTATTACTACTTCCTGCTGTAACTGAAGCCGCTGTTAAATCACCTGAGACACAAGCAGTAAAAGCATTAGTTACGAGAGTAACCACAGGATTTGGATTTACTGCGGCACTAGCCGAATTATTTGCAGTGTTTGTATCTATTGAAGCTGGCAATGTCGCTGTATTCGTATAATTTCCAGACGATTTTACAGTCGCTGTAATTTTTAGTGTAACAGATGTTTGAGCATCTACATCGCCAATACTCCAAGTACCAGTTGAAGAATCATAAACTCCAACAGAAGGTGTTGAACTTACATAAGTATAACCTGAAGGAAGCAAATCATTAACAGAAACTCCCGAAACATTGTTTCCTCCTAAATTACTAACCTTAACCGTAAATTCTACATTAGTACCTATACAAGGAGTTGGATTATCAACTGTCTTGGTAATTCCTAAATCGGTACATAAAATAACATTAACTGGTTTTGATTGAGTTTGTACCCCACAAGCTAAAGTAGAAGCTACCGTATAGTTACCTGTTTTAGTAGCCGTATAAGTAGATGAATTTGCTCCACTAATTGCTGTTCCGTTAAAATACCATTGGTATGGATCAAAGTTAGGCGGAGTTGTAAGTTCTGCTGTATTGTTGGTACATCCACCACCAGAAATATAAGTTAAAGTTGGTTCATCAGGCTGAGCAGCGAAATTCGAGAAAAATCCTGCCATTGAAAATCCTCCTCCTTGCTGTACAATTGACACTGTCATTTTAGTATCACATGAGATAGACAGAACGTCTGGGCTTCCAATTTGCGTGTCTTCAAAGTTAATAACATACCAACCTGTGTTTCCTAATTGGTGTCGCGCGGCAATACCACTTCGTGTTTCAATATTGGTTCCATTAACCATTACAGGATCATTCTGGCTTCTTAAAAGAATGTACCCAAAATATGGCAATGTACCTGTTCCATAATTTCTAAATTTAGCCGTTTCTATGAAATTTGATCCACCACATTCTGATACCGGAGCAATTGTTGAGATATCAACCTCACATGATTGTGCAGTTCCTGAATAAACAACAACTCTCTTATCTGCAGCAACGCGTGATGCTGAAAATGGGGTATCTAAAGATCCATTATTGAAAGTATGAAAACTTCCTGCTGTTGCTAATGTAACATTTGTAGTTCCTACAACAGCACCAGAAGTCGAATAAGTATTGATTACTAAGTGCGTGTCATCTTTTGTTGCAACAACTGTGGTTTGCTCTGCTTTGTTATTTCCTTTTCCTCTTTCGATGAAGTATTCTGTTCCCAAAACCGATTCTGGTGGAATTTGATTATAAGCACTATCCCCACAACCATCGGGCATATCGATCGCTGCCGCTGTATTCATAACAGCTGGACTAGATGATTCTACTAAAGTTCCAATTGCTGCCTTAAATAAATAACTTTGACCAGCGTTCAAAGTAGTTACAATAGCATTATTGATTTTAACAGATGTATTATTTACAGTAGCCATAATACTGTAAATAGGGCGTTGGTCTCCAAAAGTACTAAAACTTCCAAGAGTTCCATCCCTATAGTAGCCCACTCTAAAACGAACTCCAAGTCCTGCGTCACCAAAACTGGTCAACGCAGCATTACCTTTCAAGTAGGCATCATTATTATCTCCCGAATTATCATCAGAAGCAACATTTCGCATATTTACCGATGTAGGCCCTGCACTTTCAACAATGAGTCCCGCACCTGAAATAACTGTATTCAGTGCGTGCATAGGAAGATCTTTCGCTAAAAGCTGAAATCTATAAATTGCCGGAGCTCCTTTTACTGCACTCAACGTTGTTTCTAAAACACCGTTACTTCTGTACAATTTAATACTAACTGGTGTTTCTGAATTTGTCGCAATAACAATTTCATTTGATTTACTAAAATACTGCCATGGCGCCGGTGCTATATAATGTTTTGTATAGAACTGGGCCGAAGCACTGAAACTAATCAGTAATAAAAATGCAATAAAAAAGTTTAGCCTAGAAAATCTAGACCGATTAAAAGTAGAGTTATGCATAGACAGACTGGGTATTAGTTTTAGAAAATAAAATGAATGACTCCGAAAACCAAAAACTGATTTTCAGATTATAGAGCAAATACGAAAAAACTAAACGAATGGATTTTTGAAATTTGAAAAAAGATTTTTCAAAATCATAAAAGTAATAACGAAGTAATTGGACCATAATATTTTAAGGTTCAAGACGTACTGGTTGTCTTTTGGATTAGATAGTAGATTTGGAGTCGCGAAAATATATAAACACCTCAATACTAGCTACATTACTCGATAAACTACACAGAAAGACGTTGAACTACACTATTCATCAAGGTAACTTAGCGCAATTCTTTCAAAAAATATAATGATTTATCAATAAAACCGAAGAAATTTCTTAATTTATTACATAAAAAACAATAAAACACAAAATTAGCAATAAAAATGCAAATTTATCTTACAAAAGAGTTTTTTAAAAAATAAATAACTTATTGATTTTCAATTGTTTGTGATTTTAAGAAAACATTAAGAGTACATTAAGATTCATGTTTTTTTATGTAGCTCTATTTCAAGAATTTAATATTCCGCTTTAGTCCCTCAAACTTGGTTCTTTTAATTGGGGAGTTTTTAAAAACGGAACGAAAAGTCTCCTCTGTAATTTCTGTCCAATCCTTTTTTGAGAAAGAAAGCAAATCAGGATTTGGATTAAATAGAGGTTCTGAATGAGGTTTAGAAAATCGGTTCCAAGGGCAAACATCTTGGCAAGTATCACAACCAAACATCCATTCATCAAATTTCCCTTTCATCTCATTGGGAATATTTTCTTTTAATTCAATCGTAAAATAAGATATACATTTACTACCATCTACGATATAAGGAGCAAGAATTGCTTGTGTGGGACAAGCATCAATACAAGCAGTGCATGAACCGCAATGATCTGTTACTTTATGATCATATTCTAAATCGAGATCTAATATAAGTTCAGCGATAAAATAAAAAGAGCCTACTTTTTGGGTAATTAAATTGCTGTTTTTTCCAATCCAGCCCAAGCCACTTTTTGCTGCCCAGGCCTTATCTAAAACCGGAGCTGAGTCGACAAAAGCGCGACCAGAAACTGCTCCTATATTTTCTTCTATCGAATGAAGAAGTTCCTTCAACTTTTCCTTAATAACAAAATGATAATCTTGACCGTAAGCATACTTCGAGATTTTAAAACTATCCGGATTTTGGGATTCCGATGGAAAATAGTTCAAAAGAAGTGAAACTACACTTTTTGCATCATCAACAAGTAAGGTAGGATCGAGGCGTTTGTCAAAATGGTTTTCCATATATGCCATCTGACCATTATGATTATTGTTTAACCATTTTTCCAGACGAGGTGCTTCTTCTTCCAAAAATCCAGCTTTCGAAATACCGCATGACAGAAAACCGAGCCTCTTGGCTTCGTCTTTTATGAATTTTGAATATATTTCTTTCGAATTAATGCTCATCTTTTAGAAAATGAAACTTCAATATTAACGGGTTTTAAAGTCACTAACGGATTAAATTCGACTTTATCTGTATTTGATTTTACAACATAACGTTTTACAATTTGCGAAATCGCTAAGCACATTTCGTAAATAGCAAATCCTGCTCCAATACACATTCTTGGTCCTGCTCCAAACGGATAAAAATATTGCATTGATTCTTTCTTCTGCTCACCCAGAAATCGTTCAGGAATAAACGCATCTGGATTTTGCCAATACTTCGGATTTCTATGCAATTCATAAAACGAAACCCCAATCAAAGTTCCTTTTTTAATTTTATATGAACCCACAAAATCATCTTCAACATTTTGTCTATCTGTTATCCAAGCCGGAGGGTATAATCGCATGGATTCATTCAAAACGGCATTTATATATACCATCTTTTGAAGCTGTTCGATAATATTGTCCGTTTGTGATTCGATTTCGGTAATCTCATCAAAAACCTTTTGTTGCACCTCAGGATATTTCCCTAAAAAATGAAGTGTAAACGTTAAAGCATTTGCTGTTGTTTCGTGTCCCGCTATAAATAATACTTTAATTTCATCTATTAATTGCTGCATAGACATACTCTCTCCGGTATCTTCATAACGAGTTTCCATTAGCATGTTGAGCAAATCATTAAAATCTTCATTTGAAACATTTCGCTCTTCAATAATTTCCTGAATGATTTGATTATTTTCTTGAGCCAACTTTAAATGTTTATTGACTTGACCGCTCAATGAAAACCACCAAGCTTTATGAGGGAGCCTAATTTCTTTGACTAAAAATTTTTGAACTTCTTCTATTATAAATTTGATGCGATGTAATTTTTCCTCTGAAATAGAAAACTCAAATAATGATTTTGCAACCACGTTAAATGCTAATTGGCTCATCGCTGGAAAAGCATTGACAACTTCATTTTCTTTCAAATTATCAATTTCAGCACTAATTGTTTTATTCATATTCTCAACAAGCATGTTCATTTTCTGTTTATGAAATGCAGGTTGAATAAGTCTTCTTTGCTTTAGCCAAAAATCCTCATCGCTAGTCAAAAGCCCTTTCCCCAAATATTTAGAAAGATAAACCGACTGAAACTTTGACTTGTGATAATTTTTTTGATTTTTAACTAAAATGTACTGAACAATTTCATTATCTCGAGATAAAATCAAATGTTTAGAAAATCCAATTTTCAAAGAAAATGAATCTCCTAATTTGTCAAAATATCTTTTATGAAACGGTATAGGATTTCTTCTGACTCCTTCTGAATCTAAAAAGAATCTTAATATCGATAACTTATTTGGGTAATTATAGTTTATGTTTTCAGACATTTTGAATAAAATTTAAACAAACCGCCTTAAATATGGTGCTTATTTTTTTATGAAGTTTTATTTATTGTGCTGCAGAATCCAATCTGTAATATCTTTTATATTCTCAATTTCAGTCTCAGGTGTATTCATTCCAGCATCATGCCCTTTGCCTTCTCTAATAATCAATTTTGTTTCTACACCTTTCTTTTTTAATTCATTATAAAGATTTTGCGATTGACTAACATTAACCACATTATCAGCATTACCATGAATTAGCAATGTTGGTATATTTGAAATATTACTAAACGGACTTATTTTCGTTAATGCAGCATTATTTCCATTTGGATTAATTTTGGTTCCCGCCAATTTTTCGATAATATCAAGGCGACCGTTATTTTTTCTAAGTGCTATCATTTCGGGAGAGTCTAATCTAGAAGGTGCGCACAAAGCTGTAATAGATTTCATGTTCTTCTTGGTGTAACCATATAACAATGCTAAATGAGCACCAGCGCTAATTCCAACAATATGGAATCCTTTTTTAGCATATCCATATTTACTAGAAGTTTTCGAAACATAAGTAACAGCTGCGTCTATATCCGCCAATAAATCTTTAGCTGAAATTGTATCATTTACATAACGATAATCTACATTAGCGACAACAAAACCTTTATTAGCAATATCCTGAGCATGTTTATTCGTGTATTCAAGTCCGCCCATTGACCACGATCCTCCATGAAGAAGAATAACAACTGGAACATCTTTTAAATTTCCATTAGGAACATATAAATCCAAAATTTGTTGCGACGATTTTCCATAAGCAAGATGTGGAAAATAACTTGTCTGGCCAAAAGAGCAGCAACAAGCAAATAATAGAAATAAAAAGTAATGCCTCATAACGTGTCTTTAAAATAATCCGCCTTGAATATTTATATTAACTTTTCCCAAATGTTTATAGGCTTTCTCTGTAACTTCTCTTCCGCGAGGAGTACGCATAATAAATCCTTCCTGAATTAAAAACGGTTCGTAGACCTCTTCAATAGTTTCACTGCTTTCAGAAACAGCAGTTGCTAAAGTAGAAAGTCCCACAGGTCCACCTTTGAATTTATTAATAATAGTCAATAAGATTTTATTATCCATTTCATCTAAACCATGGGCATCGACATTTAGTGCTTTCAAAGCATAACGCGAAATTTCAAGATCAATCCTTCCATTTCCTTTTATCTGAGCAAAATCACGAACTCGTCTTAACAAAGCGTTTGCTATACGAGGCGTTCCTCGGCTTCTGCCTGCAATTTCTATAGCGGCTTCCAGATCTATTGGTGTTTTTAATATGGAAGCACTTCTTTCTACAATTGTTGTTAAAAGTTCTGTGGTGTAATATTGCAAACGAGACGAAATTCCAAAACGCGCTCGCATTGGAGCCGTTAATAATCCAGAACGTGTAGTAGCGCCAATAAGTGTAAACGGATTTAAATTAATCTGAACCGTACGCGCATTTGGGCCAGACTCAATCATAATATCGATTTTGAAATCCTCCATTGCTGAATATAAATATTCCTCAACAACTGGACTTAATCTATGAATTTCATCAATGAACAAAACATCACGTTCATCCAAATTAGTAAGCAATCCGGCTAAATCACCAGGTTTATCTAAAACAGGTCCAGAAGTAATTTTAATTCCTACTTGCAATTCATTGGCTAATATGTTTGCCAAAGTGGTTTTTCCAAGACCCGGAGGCCCATGAAAAAGAGCATGATCAAGTGCTTCACCGCGCTGGTTAGCAGCGGCAACAAAAACTTTTAAATTTTCCAAAACCTGATCTTGTCCGGCAAAATCATCAAATGACAGTGGACGCAATCTTTTTTCAAGATCTAATTCTTCTGAGTTATATCCTTTAGTTGTAGGATCTAGATTTTCATTCATCCTACAAAGATATAGAAAGTAATCAGTTTGTAAAATAGTAAAACTGAAGGTTTAAAACTTTAACTAAACAAAAAAGGCTATCATTTCTGATAGCCTTTAAAATATTTTTAGTGATGTAAAACTTCTTCACCTTCTTTCATTGGTACATTTTGAGGAACAAAATCTACATCATGATTTGGGTTACTATAGTCATACGGCCAACGATATACATGAGGAATTTCTCCTGGCCAGTTACCGTGCATGTGCTCAACTGGAGTTGTCCACTCTAAAGTTGTAGATCTCCATGGGTTTTGAACTGCTTTCTTACCGTAGAAAATACTGCTGAAGAAATTGTATAAGAATACTAATTGGAACGCACCTCCTACAAGAGCAAATGTTGTAATTAAAACATTCACATTTTGTAAATCATCAAATAATGGGAAGTTTGTATTTGTATAGTAACGTCTTGGTAAACCAGCTAATCCAATAAAGTGCATTGGGAAGAATACTCCATAAGCACAAACTGCAGTTACCCAGAAGTGAATATAACCTAAGTTTTTATTCAACATTCTTCCGTACATTTTAGGGAACCAGTGGTAAATACCAGCAAACATTCCATAAAGTGCAGAGATACCCATTACTAAGTGAAAGTGAGCAATTACGAAGTAAGTATCGTGAACGTTAATATCTAAAGTACTATCTCCTAAAATGATTCCAGTTAAACCTCCAGTGATGAAAGTAGAAACCATTCCAATAGAAAATAACATTGCAGGGTTAAATTGTAAGTTACCTTTCCATAAAGTTGTAATCCAGTTAAATGCTTTTACAGCAGATGGAATCGCAATCAATAAAGTTGTAAAAGTAAATACAGATCCTAAGAAAGGATTCATACCCGAAATAAACATGTGGTGACCCCAAACAATAGTAGATAAGAATGCAATTGCAAGAACTGACATAATCATCGCTCTGTAACCAAAGATTGGTTTACGAGAATTTGTAGCCATAATTTCAGATACAAGACCCATTGCAGGTAAAATTACGATGTAAACCTCAGGGTGTCCTAAGAACCAGAATAAGTGCTCGAACAATACAGGAGAACCACCTTGGTAGTGTAAAACTTCACCAGCAATATAAATATCAGATAAGAAGAATGAAGTACCAAAACTTCTATCAAAAATCAATAATAATGCTGCAGATAACAATACTGGGAATGAAATAACACCGATAATAGCTGTTACAAAGAACGTCCAGATTGTAAGAGGAAGTCTAGTCATAGACATACCTTTTGTTCTTAAATTGATTACAGTTACAATGTAATTTAAAGATCCCATTAAAGAAGATGCGATAAAGATTGCCATTGAAACTAACCATAAAGTCATACCAGTTCCTGAACCAGGAATTGCTTGTGGCAATGCACTTAATGGAGGATAAATTGTCCAACCTGCAGAAGCTGGTCCAGCTTCAACAAATAAAGAACATACCATTACTACAGCAGACAAGAAAAACAACCAGTATGAAATCATATTCATGAATCCAGAAGCCATATCTCTTGCTCCAATTTGAAGCGGAATAAGTAAGTTACTAAAAGTACCACTTAAACCTGCTGTCAATACAAAGAATACCATTATAGTACCATGAATCGTAACTAATGCAAGATAAATATCATTTGCCATTACACCATTCGGTGCAAATTTATCGCCTAATAAAACATTAAAAATTTTGAAAGACTCCTCTGGCCAAGCCAATTGCATTCTGAAAAGCAAAGACATTACGATACCAATGATTCCCATAATAATACCTGTAATCAAGTATTGCTTAGCAATCATTTTGTGATCAATACTAAAAATATATTTAGTAATGAACGTGTCTTTATGATGATGTTCGTGCTCGTGATCGTGTCCGTGATCGTGACCGTGCGCTTCTGCTGACATATATGTGTACTTTAAATTTTCTAAATAATATTATTTCATCGCAACTTTAGCTACAGCTGCCTTTACAGTATCAATAACCGCTTTCACAGTATCTTGAACTTTTGCAGTAGTATCTGTAGTTGGAGCAGCTCCTTCAGCTGGTTTCTCAGCCGCTTTTGCTGCAGCAATATCTTGAGCTAAAGTAGTTTTTTCACTTAACCATTTTTTATAATCCTCAGGAGTATCAACAACCACTTTCATTTGCATGTTATAGTGAGAAGCTCCACAAATTTTATTACATAATAATAAAAAATCAAAAGTATAAGGATCTAAAGCTGTTCCGCCTTTAGCAACTAACTCAACACTTTTTTCAGCTCTAAGTTTGTTGATTTTTGCAACTTTCTCTTTCATAAAATCCAACTCTCTGTATTCAGCAGTTGTATATGTTGGAACAAAAGCGAATTCAGTAACCATACCAGGAACACAGTTCATTTGTGCTCTAAAATGAGGCATGTAAGCTGAGTGCAATACGTCTTGAGAACGCATTTTAAAGTGAACTTTTTTTCCTTTAGGAATATGCAATTCAGTAACTACGATATCATCTTGAGAATTCTTATCAGACATATCAACACCTAATGTATTAATACCCTCGATTAATCTAACGTTTGCTTTTCCTAATGTATTATCAGCACCACCATATCTTGCAGTCCATTTAAACTGTTGAGCATACAATTCAATTTCAATTACATCTTCATCTTTGTCAACGAACATAATGTTGTTCCAAGCATATAATCCATAAAGAATTAAACAAGCCAAAACTACAGATGGAATGATACTCCAAATTGCTTCTAATTTATTGCTATCCGCAAAAAACAAAGCTTTTCTGTCTTTGTGTCCTCTATTTTTAAAAGAAAACCAATATAATAAACCTTGAGTAATAACTTGAACTGTAAAAATCAAAACCCAAGTAATATTCATTAAGTTATCTACTAAAAGTCCGTGCTCAGAAGCAGGAGTATGAAGTGCTAAATTACCCCATTTCAGTAAACCATAAATCGTAAATATATAAATGAAAGCTAAAAAGCCAAACATAATATATCCTTGAACATTATTATCATTATCTGATGCAACCTGAGAATCGTCCGAAGAAGTACCTGCCTGAGTAAGGTCAAATATCTTCGTCAATTGCCACAATGCAACTGCTAATAAAACTACAACTATAATTACCAACAAACTTGTCATCTGTTTACTTCTTTAAATATTAATAATGAAAATGTTTACTTTCTTCGATGAAAGGATTTCTTTTTGCTAACAAAGGAGCTTTAGTTAATGCAGTGAATACAACAAAAATAAATAAACCTAAGAAGAAAAGAATAGATGCAATTTCAGGAACACCAATAAACCATTTGTCTCCAACTGTACCAGGCATAATCATATTAAAGAAATCTACATAGTGACCTAATAAGATAACAATACCCGCCATTACAATAACCCAATTAAGACGTTTGAAGTCTGTATTGATTAATATCAATAATGGGAAAACAAAGTTCATAACTACAGCACCAAAGAATGGCAAGTTATATAATTGAATTCTTGTTACGAAATAAGTAACCTCCTCTGGAATGTTAGCATACCAGATTAACATAAATTGAGAGAACCATAAATAAGTCCAGAAAACACTAATACCAAACATGAATTTAGCTAAATCGTGAATATGGCTTGTATTTACATACTCTAAATATCCTTTTGATTTTAAATATACTGTTACCAAAGCAATTGCTGTAATACCACTTACAAAGAAAGAAGCAAATACATACCATCCAAACAATGTACTGAACCAGTGTGGATCAAATGACATAATCCAGTCCCAAGACATGATAGATTCAGAAACAATGAAGAAAACTAGGAATCCAGCAGAAGCTTTGAAATTCTTTTTGTAGTAAAGATCATCATTTGCCTCTTCTTGCGCTAAACAGTTCTTTCTTGAAACATAACGGTAAATGTTCCATCCTAATAAAAAGACAAATGCTCTACCAATCCAAAATGGGAAATTTAAATATCCAGATTTTCCAGCAATGATTGCATCATAATTTGGACTAGCTTTCTCTGTAACTCCTTCACCAAGCCATACAAAAATATGATTAAAATGCAATCCGCATAAAACTAATATAATAAAGAAAATGATTGAACCTGCTGGCAAGTAAGCAGTAATACCCTGCATAACTCTGAATAAAACTGGAGACCAACCTGCTTGAGAAACTTGTTGAATAGCGTAAAACGCTAAAACTCCCATAGAAAGCAGTAAAAAGAAAATACAAGCAACATATAATGCAGACCATGGCTTATTTTGCAATTGGTGCAATACATGCGTTAAGTGTTCAGTATGTTCATCTGCTGCTCCAACTTTTTCATGCTCACCACCTTTGTGTGATTCATGTGAAGCTTCAGCAGCTTCATGATGCGCAGCATCTTTATGAGAAGCCTCAGCAGCCTCTTCATGTGCAGCCCCATGCGAACCGTGAGCATCCGCAGCTAGTATTTTTTCAACTTCTTGAATATCTTTAGGTGCACTTAAAAAACCATACCCAATACCTAATAGGCCAAGGACCATTAAGATGATAGAAAAAGTTTTTAATTTACTTGAAAATGTATACATATCTATTACGATCAGTTTGTTCAACAATTATAATTGGCTTTTTAGTTTTAGAACATAGTCAGCAACTAACCAACGTTCGTGGGCACTTAATTGATTTGCGTGTGAACCCATTGCATTTAAACCATAAGTCTCAACATGGAATACACTTCCTTCAGTGATTACCCTGTCTTTATAGCTAGGTACCCCAAGAAATTTCTCTCTTTCAACCAATTTACCTTTACCGTTACCAGCAGCACCATGGCAACTGATACAATAAATTTCGAAAAGCTCTTTTCCTTTACCTGAATTTCTTTCTTCTTCAGTTAAAGGTGATTTTAAATTAGCTTTAGCTAATTCATAACCAGCAGTCGAATTTTCATATTCATAAGGTTCAAAACCTCTATTAATAGTTCCTGCAACAGGAAGCTGTCCTTCTTTTTCTCCCTTAAATATTTTTGCTTCTGAATATGGCTCGTAAGCAACAGACTCATACATATTTGGGAAATACTGATAGTTCGGTGCCGAATTATTGTGGCAAGATGAAACTAAAATAGTTATACCAACTAAAAGTGTTATTTTATATATCCTTTTCATAGCTACAATTAATTCTTTTCAATTACTTTAACTTCAACAGCTCCAGTTCCTTCAAAGAAAGAAACTAATTCTGCTTCGTTATCATTTACTGCTACTTCCATTAAGAAGTGATCATCTGTTGTTCTTACATCAGGATTTTCAGCTTCTTTAAATGGCCACAATCTACTTCTCATATAAAAAGTGATTACCATTAAGTGGGCAGCAAAAAATACTGTCATCTCAAACATAATCGGCACAAAAGATGGCATATTTTGAATGAAACTAAAACTTGGTTTTCCACCAATATCTTGAGGCCAGTCATGAATCATGATATAACCCATCATTGTAGTGGCAACAGAAATACCAACACATCCGTATAAGAAAGAACAGATTGCTAATCTTGTTGGCGCTAAGCCCATGGCTTTATCCAATCCGTGAACAGGAAATGGAGTAAAAACCTCTTCAATATGATGGTGAGCAGCTCTAGTTTTCTTTACTGCATCCATCAAAATATCATCGTCATTATAAATGGCGTATATTACTTTATTACTCATGATGTGAATCTTTACTATTTGCTCTTTCTCTTATGTAATTATCTCCTGTTCCTTTCAAAATTGTTTTAACCTCTGCCTGAGCAATTACAGGGAATGTTCTAGAGTATAATAAAAACAATACGAAGAAGAAACCAATTGTTCCAATGAAAATTCCAATATCAACAAATGTTGGTGAGAACATTGTCCATGAAGATGGAAGATAATCTCTATGTAAAGAAGTAACAATGATTACAAATCTTTCAAACCACATTCCGATGTTTACTACAATCGAAATAATAAATGAGAACATGATACTTGTTCTAAGTTTCTTGAACCACATAAACTGCGGAGAGAAAACGTTACAAGTCATCATCGACCAATATGCCCACCAGTAGGGTCCAGTAGCTCTGTTTAAGAATGCATATTGCTCATACTCTACTCCTGAATACCAAGCTACGAATAACTCAGTGATGTATGCAACACCAACAATAGATCCAGTAATCATGATAATGATGTTCATCAACTCGATATGCTGTAAAGTAATGTATGCTTCAAGATTAGAAACTTTTCTCATAACAATCAACAATGTATTTACCATCGCGAATCCAGAGAAAACCGCTCCAGCAACGAAGTATGGAGGGAAAATTGTTGTATGCCATCCAGGAATTACAGAAGTAGCAAAGTCCATAGATACAATTGTGTGTACAGAAAGTACAAGAGGAGTTGCTAAACCAGCCAATACTAAAGATACTTCTTCAAAACGTTGCCAGTCTTTTGCTCTTCCGCTCCATCCAAAACTTAAGATAGAATAAACTCTCTTGTTGAATGGTGTAATAGCTCTATCACGAAGCATTGCGAAGTCAGGTAATAAACCAGTCCACCAGAAAACTAATGATACTGAAAGATACGTAGAAATTGCAAATACGTCCCAAAGTAAAGGCGAGTTAAAGTTTACCCATAGAGATCCAAATTGGTTTGGAATAGGTAATACCCAGTATGCTAACCATGGACGACCCATGTGAATAATTGGGAATAAACCTGCTTGAACTACCGAGAAGATAGTCATCGCTTCCGCAGAACGGTTAATAGCCATTCTCCAACGTTGACGAAAAAGTAATAGTACTGCAGAAATTAATGTTCCGGCGTGACCAATACCAACCCACCAAACGAAGTTCGTAATATCCCAAGCCCAACCAACTGTTTTATTTAATCCCCATGTTCCAATACCGGTAGATACGGTGTAAATTATACAACCTAATCCCCAAAGGAAGGCTGTTAATGCGATTGAAAATACAATCCACCATTGTTTATTTGCAGGTCCTTCAACAGGCGCTGCCACATCTACAGTTACATCGTGATAAGATTTATCACCTATAACTAAAGGTTTTCTAATGGGTGCTTCGTAGTGAGACGACATAATCCTTTATATTGTTTCTTAATTAATAATTTACTAAGTATTTCTAACTTTAACATGGTAAACCACATTAGGTTTTGTTCCTACATGCTCCAATAAGTGGTAAGATCTTTCGTCAGCCGCTAATTTTGCAACTTGGCTTTCTTTATCATTTACATCACCAAATATCATCGCTCCAGAAGAACAAGCACTTGAACAAGCTGTTTGGAATTCACCATCTCTTACTGGACGGCCTTCGTTTTTAGCTTTTAATTTAGTAGCTTGTGTCATTTGGATACACATAGAACATTTCTCCATAACACCACGAGAACGTACGTTAACGTCAGGATTTAATACCATACGGCCTAAATCATCGTTCATGTGATAATCGAACTCGCTGTTTTTGTTATACAAGAACCAGTTAAAACGACGTACTTTATATGGACAGTTGTTAGCACAGTAACGAGTACCAACACATCTGTTGTAAGCCATATGGTTTTGGCCTTCACGACCGTGAGAAGTTGCAGCAACAGGACAAACTGTTTCACAAGGTGCGTGATTACAGTGTTGACACATTACAGGCTGGAATGCAACTTGAGGATTTTCTCCTGCTTTTTCCATTTCATTAAATGTAGATAATGAACTAGATAAACCTGCAATTCCTTCTTTTCTCTTATTATCACCTTCAAAAGTGCTTTCAGAAGAATAATATCTATCGATACGTAACCAGTGCATATCACGGCTTCTTCTTACCTCTGCTTTACCTACAACTGGAACGTTGTTTTCAGCGTGACAAGCAATAACACAAGCCCCACATCCAGTACAAGCATTTAAGTCAATTGAAAGATTGAAATGGTGACCAGTTGTACGATCAAATGATTCCCAAAGATCTACTGTTGTAGCTTCAACCTCTTGGTGATCTAAAGATACCATTGGTTTTTCATTCCAATGTTCTGCATCTTCATCATTAAATACTTTTAGAGTAGTTTCTTTAATGATATCTCCTCTACCCATTAATGTTTTTTGTCCTTGAACACAAGCAAACTCATGAACACCATTAGCTTTAGCTAAAGTGATAGACTGAACATTATTGAAGTTTTTATATAAAGCGTAAGCATTAACACCTACTTGCATTTCTTCTTTCAAAGATGCTTTACGGCCATATCCAACTGCAAGACCAATAGTTCCAACAGCTTGTCCTGGCTGAACAATAACTGGAACATTTTCAAGTTTTACACCGTCAGCAGTTGTAATTGTAGCATAACTTCCGTTTAAACCACCATTTGCAACGATTTCATTTGATAAATCGTATTTCTTAGCATCAGCATTAGAAACTGTAATGTAGTTATCCCAAGAAACTCTTGTGATCGGATCTGGAAACTCTTGTAACCAAGGGTTATTTGCATGTTGTCCATCACCCATACCAGTTTTAGTATACAATACTAATTCTAAACCTCCTGCAGATTTTGCACTAGAAAGCGCGCTTGCAGCACTAGCAAAATCATAAGATCCGCCAGCTAAAGCAGCAGAACCAGTTACTAAAACACCATCATGCAATACTTTATTCCAAGAAGAACCAGCAATTAAACTAGCTGAATTTGCCTTAAGGTAATCGTAGAAAGTTCCACCAACACCATTTAAAGACAATAAAACATCTTGAAATTGTTTTGTATTAAAGATTGGACGAATAGTTGGCTGTGTTAAAGCGTAAGTTCCTTTAGTAATCACAACATCTCCCCAAGACTCTAAATAGTGAGGCGCTGGAGCAGCGATAGTTGCAATAGAAGCAGTTTCATCTTCTTTTAAAGAAAAAGCAACTGAAGTATCAACTTTTTTCAATCCAGAAACAAAAGAAGCTGAATCAGCTAATGTATAAGCAGGATTGATTCCGCTCATGATCAAAGTATGAACACTTCCAGCATTCATATCTTTCAACAACTGAGCAACAGCAGCGTTAGAACCTTTTCTAATTTGTCTTGTTCCAGCAGTACTGAAAGATTCACTTGCTATTTTCTGATTGATAGCCAAAACTAACAATTGAGCATTTTTATCTTCAATTCCTGAAACTAAAACTCCTTTAGTACCAGCAAGCTTCAATTGTTGAGCAGTTTTTACTGCTTCATCTTTAAGCTTACCTTCTAAAGAAACAGGTACAGAAGCACCTAAAATAATATTATATATTTGAACTAAAGCTTGTTTTTGATCAGCTGTAGTCATTGGAACACGCTTATCAGCTGCTGCTCCAGATAAAGTCATATTTGATTCAAACTGAAT
The DNA here is from genome assembly GCF_039581405.1 of Flavobacterium mesophilum. Classification (NCBI taxonomy): domain Bacteria; kingdom Pseudomonadati; phylum Bacteroidota; class Flavobacteriia; order Flavobacteriales; family Flavobacteriaceae; genus Flavobacterium; species Flavobacterium mesophilum. Next base: position 20,689 of record NZ_JBCPXZ010000003.1, read on the forward strand.
ATGGCGAGACATTACTTTAGCCCCATCAGCTCCAGAAGGAATTCTACCTTTTGCATATCCAGAATCATATCCTCCACCTTGCCAGTCTCCTAAGAAGTCCGCACCAACAGATACAATTAAAGAAGCTTTTGAAAAATCATAATCAACTAAAGCTCTTTCACCATAAGCTGCCTCAAATGCATCTAACGCTTCAGAAGAAGAAACAGCATCGTAAACGACATGTTTTGCATTAGGGTTTTTAGCAATAAACTCACCTATCAATTTCTCAGTAGATGGACTTGCTAATGTATTTGTCAACAATACCACTTGTCCTCCTTTTGCTTTTGCTTGAGCAAGGCTTGATTTGATTTTCAAATCAACAGCAGACCAGCTGCTTTTTTCTCCTTTTACTTTTGGCTCACTCAAACGAGCACTATCGTACAATCCTAAGATAGATGCGTGAATTCTAGCATTAGCTGCAAATTTAGCACCTTCAATAGTGTTGTTTTCAACTTTGATTGGACGACCCTCGCGAGTTTTAATCAAAAGATTTGCAAAATCAAAACCATCAAAAACTGTAGTTGCGTAGTAATCAGCAACACCAGGAATGATTTGCTCTGGTTGTAAAACATAAGGGATAGACTTGTGCACAGGACCTTCGCAAGCAGCTAATGTTACAGCCGCCGTACTAAACCCTACGTACTTTAAAAAGTCACGACGTGAAGTCCCAGATGTAGATAAAGCATCAGCATTACCTAAAAACTCATCAGTAGGAATTTCTTCAACAAACTCGTTATTTCTAAGCGCCTCAACAATAGAGCTATTTTCTAGCTCCTCAACACTTTTCCAGTATTTTTTGTTTGATGACATTGTATATATATATTAAAATCTTAATAAATCGATTAATAGTGGCATTTACCACACTCTAAACCTCCCATTTGCGCTGCAGTTAATTTCTCTACACCGTATTTTTTAGAAAGTTCAGCATGAATTTTGTCATAGTAAGCATTACCTTCCATCTTAACATCAGTTTTTCTATGGCAATCAACACACCATCCCATTGTTAATTTAGAGTATTGCTTCATGATTTCAAATTCTTGTACTGGACCGTGACAAGTTTGACACTCAATACCTGCAACAGAAACGTGTTGTGAGTGGTTGAAGTAAACAAAATCAGGAAGATTATGAATACGAACCCATTTTACAGGTTGTGTTTTTCCAGTATATGCTTGTTTAGTTTTATCCCAACCAACAGCATCATATAATTTTTGAATTTGAGCATCATAGAAAGCTTTGCTGTATTCAGCAGTAGCAGTCGTTTCAGCAACTTCAGAAATATTCTTGTGACAGTTCATACAAACATTCAAAGAAGGAATACCTGCAGTTTTACTAACACGAGCAGCTGAGTGACAATATTTACAATTGATCTCGTTATCTCCAGCGTGGATTTTATGAGAATAGTGGATTGGCTGAATTGGTTCGTAGTTTTGATCTACACCAACTTGCATCAAGTATCCGTAAACAAAATAACCACTAGCCAAAAGCAAGAAAATTGAAGTAACTAATACTAAGAATTGGTTTTTAGCAAAAGCTTTCCAAATAGGCAATCTTTCTTCTTTTGGACCAACTTCAATACCGTTTTTATTCGCCACTTTAGTCAATACTTTGTTCACCATGAACAACATAATTACCAAAATAGCCATTACAAGAGCAAGAGCTCCTAAAATAACATTATTAGAAATAGAACCACTTTCTACGTTAGTCCCCGGAGGAGTTGCTGCTCCACCAGCTACAGCAGCTGTAGGTTCAGCTTTTTTCTCAGAAGTATAAGCTATAATATTGTCAATATCTCCTTCAGATAATTGAGGAAATGGAGTCATTACTGCTTTGTTGTTTTCTTCAAAAAGCTTAACAGCAGCAGCATCGCCTGATTTAATCATATCAGAACTATTGTGCACCCACTTGTAAATCCAAGCCATATCATGCCTTTCAGCAACGCCCCTTAAAGCAGGACCTGTTGATTTAGCATCTAATTTGTGACATGCAGCACAATTTGCATTAAAAAGTTCTTTCCCTTTTACCGGATCTCCACCAGATGTCGCAGCCGGAGCAGCAGCTTCAGGTGCCGCAGGAGCTGCAGCAGGATCTTGAGCAAATGAAGTTAGGGAGAAAATAAGCGTTAGCGATAAGCTAAGGAGCAATTTTCTTGAGATCGAATTATGGTTACCCACCTTTTTCATATAGTATAATAATTATCTACTAATTTTTGGTATGATTTTTACTGTGATAAATCCGTAAAAACTAATACCCTCTTTTAAAACTTGCACAAAAATACGACTTATGAACTATTCTCAAAACCTTAAAATAGTCTTAAATATCAATTTATATCAATTCTAAATAATATTAAAATTTTCCACACAAACTTTAAATAGTATTTTTGCATAAAAACCATCACATTATGAGAATTTTAACCCCTTCAAAAAGAGTTTTCTTCACGCTGACTGTATTCACATTAGCATATAACATTCACGCTCAGGATCAAAATTTAACAGTAAACCAAGACCCAAAATTTGAGCAGTTACTGACTGAGAAACGCAAAATTAACACATCAATCAGTACAAACGACACATACCGAATTCAAATTTTTAGCGGCAAAAGCGAAGAAGCAAAGAAAACGTTATCTGATTTCAAAAGAGAATACAGCAACATTGACGGAACTATAATTTTCAACACTCCAAACTATAAAGTAATCGTTGGAAATTTCAAAACCAGAATCGAAGCAGAACGAAATTTGGCTGACATAAAAAACAGATACAAAAATGTCTTTTTACTTAAGCCAGGCAAATAAAATAATTATTAAAACATAAAAAAAGAGCGAGATTTAATCTCGCTCTTTTTTTATGCTCTAAATCAGCTATTTTCCTTAGTTAATTTACCACTTTTATTCCACTTGCCATAAAACGAATTTCTTCTTTTGGCACTGTAATAGCATTAATTTCAGCCGGTGATTTTTTAGCATCTTTTGCATAATGCTTCAACTCATCAACAGAAGTTATTTTCTTCTCTGCATTCCCTTCTAAAACCACATTTTTCCCCTTTAAAGCTGTCGGAACAAAAAATGCATAGTCCTTCATTTTCACAAAAAATGAAGATCCATTTTCCGTTTTAATGGTTACCCAGCAACCTCTTTTTTCGCAAACATCAGTCACTACTCCTTTTACAGCAACATTTTCTAGTTTTTTTTGATCTTTAAATTCCCCCTCAAGTTTTTCAACAGAGATTGCTTTATCCAAAGCAATACTAGAAACATCATTTCCATAATAATCCCCCACTGCAGCATTTCCTGCCGGCGGAGCGCTTTTTTCTACAGCTTCTTGAGCAAAAGAAAAATTAGAAATTCCAATAAAAAACAAAGCTGAATATAATAACTGTTTCATGATCAAATAATTTTAATCAAAAATAACGAAATTTTCGAAAAAGGAACAACTTACTCAAAAAGCATTTTTCAAGCAAGATACTTCATAAAAAAAGCCCCAATTTTCATTGGGGCCTTCAATATATTAACTAAATATTATTTCAATTTCTTTTTGATAGCTACTTCATGGTAAGCCTCAATAACATCATTGATTTCGATGTCGTTGAATCCTTTAATTTGAATACCACAATCGTAACCTTTAGTAACTTCTTTAACATCGTCTTTGAAACGTTTTAACGCCACTAGCTCACCTGTATGAACCACAACTCCGTCTCTAATAACTCTAATTTTAGAAGTTCTTAAAATCTTACCATCTGTCACCATACATCCAGCGATTGAACCCACTTTAGAAATTTTGAATATCTCACGAATTTCAGCATTTCCTAAAACTTCTTCTTTCATCTCTGGAGCAAGCATTCCTTCCATCGCATCTTTCAAGTCATCGATAGCAGCATAGATAATAGAATAGTAACGAATATCAATTTCTTCTTTATCAGCTAACTGTCTAGCATTTCCTGCAGGACGAACGTTAAATCCGATGATGATCGCATCTGAAGCAGATGCCAAGTTAACATCTGTTTCCGTAATCGCACCAACACCTTTGTGAATAATATTGATTTGAACCTCTTCTGTAGAAAGTTTAGAGAACGAATCTGACAACGCTTCAACAGAACCATCCACGTCTCCTTTAAGGATAACGTTCAATTCTTTAAACTGACCAAGAGCAATACGACGTCCAATTTCATCAAGTGTAATATGTCTTTGTGTACGTACAGATTGTTCACGCATTAATTGAGAACGTTTAGATGCAATTTGTTTCGCTTCTTTTTCGTCTTCAAATACATTGAACTTATCACCCGCTGTTGGCGCTCCATCCAAACCTAAAACAGATACAGGAGTTGAAGGACCAGCTTCTAAAACAGCATGCCCTCTTTCATCATGCATAGCCTTAACTTTACCATGATTTTTTCCAGCAAGCATATAATCTCCAATCTTCAAAGTACCTTGTTGTACTAAAATTGTAGACACATATCCTTTACCTTTATCCAAGAAAGCCTCAACTACAGTTCCTTGAGCAGCTTTGTTTGGATTTGCTTTTAGATCTAAGATTTCAGCCTCTAATAAAACTTTCTCTAATAATTCTTTAACACCTGTTCCAACTTTTGCAGAAATATCATGTGACTGAATTTTTCCACCCCAATCTTCAACAAGCAAATTCATACCAGCCAAACGCTCTTTAATCTTATCGACATTAGCATTTGGTTTATCAATTTTATTGATTGCAAATATAATTGGCACTCCCGCAGCCTGTGCGTGAGAAATCGCCTCTTTTGTTTGTGGCATGATATCATCATCAGCCGCAACCACAATAATAGCAATATCCGTAACTTGAGCTCCACGTGCACGCATCGCGGTAAACGCCTCGTGACCCGGAGTATCTAAGAATGCAATTTTTTGTCCGTTATCTAAAGTAACTCCATACGCCCCAATGTGCTGTGTAATACCTCCAGACTCACCAGCGATAACATTTTCTTTACGGATATAATCCAGTAAAGATGTTTTACCGTGGTCAACGTGACCCATTACAGTAACAATTGGCGCTCTAGTTACTAAATCTTCTTCTTTATCTTCTACAACCTCTATTGCTTCTTCGATATCTACTGTAATGAATTCAACATCGTAACCAAACTCATCAGCAACGATAGTTAATGTTTCAGCATCTAGACGTTGGTTCATGGTTACCATGATTCCAAGAGACATACAAGTTCCAATCACCTTAGTAATCGGCACATCCATCATGATTGCAATTTCACCTACAGTAACGAATTCTGTAACCTTAATAGTTTTACTTCCTTCGTCAAGAGCTCTTTGCTCGTCATCAGATTTTTGACGGTGTGTTTCTCTTTTATCTCTTCTATATTTTGCCGCTTTAGATTTTCCTCCTTTACCTTGAAGTTTTTCAAGAGTTTCTCTAATTTGGTTTTTTACTTCTTCTTCCGTTGGCTCAACTTTAGCTACAATTGCAGGACGGTTTCCTTTTACAAAACCAGGTCTTTGGCTTCTGTTAGCATTGAAACCACCTCCACTATTATTATTATTTGGAGTAATCTTGTTGGGATTTGGTGTTCCTGGCGCATTGTTGTTATTACCTGTAGGAGGTTTTGGTGCACCAGGCGTTCCTGGCTTAGGAGCAATTCTTTTACGCTTATTTTTATTTGCGTTATTTCCTCCACCCGCTCCTGGAACTCCAGGTTTATTCTGAGCCGCTTTAGGATCTTCTTTCTTTTTCTTTGGCTTATTAAATTGAGACAAATCAATTGTTTGGCCAGTAAGAGTAGTTCCTGAAAGCTTTTGATATTGAGTAGTAATAGTTTCTTCAGAAGTTGTTGGATCAGTAGACACGATTGGCTCCTGAGCAACTTTCGAAGATTCTGTTTTAACTTCTTTTTTCTCCGTAATAATAGGTTCTTCCTTTTTTGCCTCTACAACCGGAGTTGCAGCAACAGGCTCAGCTTTTACAACTTCAGGCTGAACTGGTTTTTCTGGTTGCGTAGGCGCAACAACAGCTTTTGGCTCTTCAACCTTAGCTGGTTCCTCAGAAGGAGTAACGGCAGGTTTTTTAGGATTCAAGTCAATTTTACCGACTTGTACAGGTCCCGAAACAACCGCTCTCGCTTTAATTATTTCTTGCTGTTTTTGGCGCTCCTCTTCTTGTCTGCGTTTGTCTTCAATTTCTTTCTCACGCTCAACACGCAATGCTTCTTTTTCTTTTCTTTTCTCTTCTCCTACCTCTTTAGAAGCTTCCTTATTCCCCTTATCGCCCGCAAATTGGCTTTGTAGGATATTAAATTCACTGTCAGAAATTTTCGCGTTTGGATTTGCATCAATAGCAATTCCCTTATCTTTTAGATAATCAACAGCTCTTTCTAACGAAATATTTAATTCCCTTAAAACCTTGTTTATTCTTATTACTCTCTCTTCAGACATATAACCTTTTTATTATTACCTTTTTAGTTGTGTTGTTAGAGCAGATATTCAGCTATTTTCTAGCTATCAAACTCCTCTTTTAGTATTTTCATAACATCTAGAATCGTTTCCTCTTCTAAATCTGTTCTTCTTACTAAATCTTCTACGTCGTGTTTCAAGATACTTTTTGCAGTATCCAAACCTATTTTTGCAAACTCTTCAATTACCCACTCTTCGATTTCATCTGAGAACTCTGTTAATTCAACATCGTCTTCATCTGCAACAGTTCCTGCCACATCGCCTTCACGAATAACATCCAATTCATACCCTGTCAATTGACCAGCTAATTTGATGTTGTGACCACCTCTACCAATTGCTTTTGAAACCTCTTCTAATTTCAAGAAAACTTCAGCTCTTTTGTTATCCTCATCAATTTTGATAGAAGAAACTTTTGCAGGGCTCAATGCTCTTGTAATAAACAATTGAATATTGTTTGTATAATTGATTACGTCAATATTTTCATTTCCAAGCTCACGAACAATTCCGTGGATACGAGAACCTTTCATACCAACACAAGCTCCAACTGGATCAATTCTGTCATCATAAGAATCTACAGCTACTTTTGCTTTTTCACCAGGAATACGCACTACGTTTTTCACTGTAATTAATCCATCGAAAACTTCTGGGATTTCTTGTTCAAATAATTTTTCCAAGAACTTTTCAGAAGTTCTAGACATAATGATTTGAGGTTTGTTCCCTTTTAATTCAACGCTTTCAATAATTCCACGAACATTATCTCCTTTACGGAAAAAGTCAGATGGAATTTGTTTTTCTTTTGGAAGTACAATTTCATTCCCTTCATCATCAACCAAGATTACTACTCTTGGACGTACGTGGTGCACCTCTGCTGTATATATATCACCGATAATATCTTTAAATTGTTTGTAAAGATTTGTATTATCGTGTTCGTGAATTTTAGATATTAAGTTTTGACGAAGTGCCAAAATAGCTCTTCTTCCTAAATCAATTAATTTTACTTCTTCAGAAACCTCTTCACCAATTTCAAAATCCGCTTCAATTTTTCTTGCTTCAGTCAATGTAATTTCTTCATTTTCAAAATCAAGATCCTCATCGGCAACAATTACTCTTCTTCTCCATATTTCCATATCGCCTTTATCAGGATTGATAATGATATCGAAATTTTCATCTGAACCGTATTTTTTCTTTAATGCATTTCTAAATACGTCCTCTAAAATTGCCATAAGCGTTACACGATCAATAAGTTTATTATCTTTAAACTCTGAGAATGAATCGATTAATGCTAAATTTTCCATGCGAATTTTTTAATTAAAATTAAAATGTTACCGTAACAACTGCCTCTTTAATCTCTGTATAAGGTATTTGTTGCTCTTTTTGAACTGTTTCTTTTCCTTTTCCTACTTTTTTCGGTTCTCTTGCCTTCCAAGACAAAATTATGAAAACATCGTTAGCTTCAACCAATTCTGCTTCAATTTTTTCATTATTTGTAGTAACAATCAACGTTCTACCAATATTTTTCTTGTATTGTCTAATCAATTTTAAAGGAGATCCTACTCCAACCGAAGCTACTTCAAGCGAAAAATCCTGCTCTTCACGATCCAGATTGTTTTCGATGGCACGACTGATATCAATACAATCCTGCAACGCAACTCCATTATCTCCGTCTAAACCAACACTAATTTTAAAAGAATCCGAAACAGCAAGATCGATCAAAAAGATCGATGGCTTTTCCAGAAGTGCTTCTGTAATTAATTCGTTAACTTTTTCCTTAAATGTCATAATTTTATAAAAAGAGGGGACACTTAGTCCCCTCATTATTTAGATTTTAATAAATAACGATGCAAATATAGTGATTTTTTTATAAATCAAAATAAATTGATTGCTCTAAAAATATTTCTTATCTTTATGGAAGCATTCAAAAACAGATTATTCTAATAATTTAACCCAAAAAATTATGAAACGAATTTTAGTTCCTACTGATTTTTCAGAACATGCTGAAGATGCGTTAAAAGTGGCTGCGCAAATTGCTAAAAAAAACAATTCAGAAATCATCATTTTGCATATGCTCGAATTGCCGCACCAAATGAACGATGCCATACTTGGAGGCGCAAGCATACCCGAAACTATGCTTTTCATGAAAAAAGCAAACGAAACACTTGACGAAGTATCTTCAAAACCATATCTGGACGGAATCTCGGTAACTGAAATCGTAAAAATGGACAAACCAATTCACGGAATCCTACAAGTAAGCAAGGATTACGAAGTTGACTTAATCATAATGGGATCTCATGGCTCTTCTGGAGTTGAAGAACTCTTAATTGGTTCAAATACAGAAAAAGTGGTTCGAAATTCGGAAATCCCAGTCTTGGTCATCAAAAAAGATATTTCCGACTTTAAAGTCACTGATATTGTTTTTGCTTCTGATTTTTCTGACGAGACAAAAAAACCTTTCAACAAACTATTGAACTTCACCAAATTCTTTGGCGCAAAAATTCACCTAGTAACCATCTGCACGCCTAACAGTTTCAAACCGACTCATGTTATGGAAAAAGCAATGAAAAATTTCGTAACCGAATTCAACATTACCAATTTTACAACCCAAATTTACAACGATACAAATATTGAAAAAGGAATTCTGAATTTTTCAAACAGCATAAACGCAGACATCATAGGAATGTGCACACACGGCAGAACTGGATTTGCACACTTCTTCAATGGCAGTATAAGCGAAGGATTAGTAAACCACGCCGTCAGACCTGTCATCACTTTAAAGATTTAAAAACAAAATTACTTTTACAACCATAGCTTCTCAATCGAGAAGCTATTTTTTTTTATAAAAACAAATAAACCATGAGCTTCACAACAAAGTCTAATTGAGCTTTACAGCAAAGTCAGCCACGGCATTTATCCGGAAATTTGTCAAATAAAAATTCATTAAATCATAACAACATGAAAACAATAGACAAAATTTACATCAACGGAGAATTTGTAACGCCTCAAGGAACAGAATATTTTGACCTTATAAGCCCAACCACAAATGAAAAGCTCGGAAAAGTTCTTTTAGGAAATACCGAAGACACTCAAAACGCCATTGAAGCCGCTAAAAATGCCTTCAAAACTTTTTCGAAAACTTCAACTTCAGAAAGAATTCAGTATTTGAAAAACATAAAAACAGCTGTCGAAAAAAGAAAAACCGACTTTATAAACATAATGGTCGAAGAATACGGAGGAACATTTCAATTTGCTTCGGTAAGTTACGAATACATGCTAAAGGGATTCGATTCAGCAATTAACCTATTAAACAGCTATGATTTTACGCGAACAATGGGACAATCCGAAGTTCAAATGACCCCAATTGGTGTTGTCGGAATCATAATCCCGTGGAATTCCAGCAATGGTTTTATCGCCAGCAAATTAGCAACAGTAATCGCGGCGGGATGCACAACTGTTATAAAACCTAGCGAAATGAGCGCACTGCAAACGCAGGTAATGCTGGAATGCCTACACGACGCACAACTTCCAAAAGGCATAGTGAATATCGTAAACGGATTAGGAGAAATTGTAGGCGCAGAAATCAGCAGAAATCCTGATATTTCAAAAATCTCGTTTACCGGCTCAACAAACGTCGGGAAAATCATTGCCAAAGAAGCAGTAAACACCATGAAACGAGTTACGCTGGAACTTGGAGGAAAATCGCCAAACATTATTTTAGAAGATGCTGATTTTTCAAAAGCAATTCCGCTTGCTTTGAGCGCCGCATTTATGAACAGCGGACAAGCTTGTATCGCCGGAACCAGACTTTTAATTCCAGAAACCAAATTGGAAGAAACCAAAACAATCCTTAGAAAAGCTTTAGAAAACGTAATTGTTGGCGATCCAAAAAACAGCAACACAGCAGTTGGCCCAATGGTCAGCACAAAACAATTTCAACGTGTTCAAGATTACATCCAAATTGGAATTAACGAAGGCGCAGAAGTTCTTGCTGGAGGATTAGGAAAACCAGAAGGTCTTGAAAAAGGGAATTTTATTAAGCCAACTGTTTTTGTAAATGCAAACAACCAAATGCGTATTGCAAGAGAAGAAATATTTGGACCAGTCTTAACTGTGATCACATACAAAACCGAGGAAGAAGCAATTGAAATTGCAAACGACACTACTTACGGGCTTCAAGCGTACGTTAGCTCATCAGACGAAAAAAGAGCACACCGAGTTGCTTCACAAATCAATGCCGGACGCGTGCAGATAAACGGACTCGGACATGATCCTATGGCGCCTTTCGGTGGATTCAAACAATCAGGAATTGGTCGCGAATTTGGAACTATTGGGCTTGAAGCTTATTTGGAACCAAAAGCACTTATTCAACCTTTATAATCATTTACAATCCGGAAAGTTTTCATGAAAAAATTTTCCGGATCTTTTGTAATTTTACCATTATGACGACAAAATCAAATCCGAAACCAAAAATACTATACTCCTGCTATTATGCCCGTAGCCGAGAAGGAGAACATTTTATTCCAGAACATGTTTTCAGCTACCAAATTTCCGGAGAAATGACGGCTTCAGACAGCAAAAATACTTTTCAATCAAAACCGGGAGATTTTCGCTTCAGCAAAAGGAATCATTTGGCAAAATTCACCAAAATCCCACCAGAGAACGGTGAATTCAGAACCATCTCCCTTTTTTTGGACCAGGAAATCCTTCGCGAAGTAAATAAAGAATACAACCATAAAGTAATCAAAAAAGTCGATTCTGAAGCTATGATCACACTAGCTCCACATCCGCTTTATAAATCTTTCATGGAATCACTTATATCTTATTTGGAGGTTGAACAAGAAAGCAACGAAGCTTTGTTCAATTTAAAAATCAAAGAAGCCATTCATTTATTACTAAAAGTAAATCCCGAATTAAAAGATATTTTATTCGATTTTACCGAGCCTGGCAAAATCGACTTGGAAGCATTTATGAACAAAAATTTCCATTTCAATGTACAAATGCATCGATTTGCTTATCTAACAGGAAGAAGTTTAGCAACTTTTAAAAGAGATTTCCAAAAGATATTCCAGCAAGCACCTGGAAAATGGTTGCTAAACAAAAGACTTCAAGAAGCTTATTATTTGATCAGCCAAGGCAATCCGCCATCAGAGGTTTATATAGGCGTTGGATTTGAAGACTTATCTCATTTTTCTTTTTCATTTAAAAAGAAATTCGGAATCGTTCCTTCTTCTTTAAACCACAAATAAACCTACCAAAAATAACGGCATAAAAAAAGCCTCTCATTTCTGAGAGGCTTTTCTGTTGGTCTACTAGGACTCGAACCTAGAAAGACGGCACCAAAAACCGTAGTGTTACCATTACACCATAGACCAGCAGTGCGGTTAAGCGGGTGCAAAATTAGAACTTTATTTATCTTATGCAAATTTTATTTGAAACTTTTTTGCATAAAAAAAAGCCTCTCATTTCTGAGAGGCTTTTCTGTTGGTCTACTAGGACTCGAACCTAGAAAGACGGCACCAAAAACCGTAGTGTTACCATTACACCATAGACCAGCAGTGCTGTAAAGCGAGTGCAAATTTAAGCCTTTATTTAGTTTTCGCAAACTTTTTGAACAAAAAAATCATTTTTTTTTGCTTTTTTTCACATTTAAATCCCAATCATTATCAGAATCATCTCATTGACAACACATTACTTTTAACGTAGAGTTTTACAGAATTTTTTGTTAATGCTCGTTTCTTTACATAAAAAAACATTTTCTTTGTAGGATAGAAAACATACAAAATTTTAACACCTAAATATGGCACAATTCAATTTCAATAAATGGAATACTATTATTGGTTGGTTTGCATTTGCAATCGCTTTAATTACCTACACTTTAACCGTCGAACCTACAATGAGTTTTTGGGACTGCGGCGAATATATTGCCACAGCTGCCAAACTTGAAGTTGGCCACCCGCCAGGAGCACCTTTATTCCAAATGATGGGAGCTTTCTTCGCCATGTTTGCCATTGACGCACAACACGTAGCTGTAATGGTTAATATGATGTCTGTTTTTTCTAGCGCATTTACAATTTTATTTATGTTTTGGTCTTCGTCTATGATCTTAAAAAAGATTGTAGCTCGTTTTGCTGAAATTGACCAAAACAATTCAATAGTTATTTTAGGGAGTTCATTTGTAGGCGCTCTAGCTTATACTTTTTCAGATAGTTTTTGGTTCAATGCAGTTGAGGCAGAAGTTTATGCAATGGCATCTTTATTAATTGCATTGCTTTTCTGGCTTGGTCTTCGTTGGGAGCAAGACATGGACAAACCAAAAGGAAACAAATGGCTTTTGATTATTTCATTGGTTGTCGGACTTTCATTTGGTGTTCACTTTATGGCATTATTGACAATTCCGTCAATTGGTTTTCTTTACTATTTCAAGCATTACGAAAAAGTTACTATTAAAAACTTCATTATTGCCAATGTGGTGGTAATTGGAATTTTATTATTCATTTTCAAATTGCTTTTGCCTTTGACTATGGCTTTCTTCGGAAAAACCGAAATTTACATGGTTAACAACATGGGGCTTCCTTTTAACTCAGGAACTATCTTTGTGGCGTTGCTTTTTGTTGCTTTCTTTTATTTTGGATTAAAATTCACAAAGCAAAAAGGATTAATATTCTACAACACTATAATATTGTGTGTTTTATTTATTCTTATTGGTTTCTCAACTTGGTTAATGCTACCTGTTCGTGCAAATGCAAACACGGTAATCAACGAAAACAAACCATCTGATGCTACTGAGGTTTTGGCTTACTACAATCGTGAGCAATATGGTGTAAATCCTTTGTTTTATGGTCCACAATACACTGAAGTTTTTTCTGGCCTTGATGAAAAAACACCTTATTTAGACAAAAAACCAAACTACGAAAGAGATTATAAAACTGGCAAATACGTTATTACCAACAATTATAAAAACGCAGATCAAAATTCTGACGACAATCAAAAAACGATTCTGCCAAGAATGTGGAGCACTGAAACTGCTCATATTCAAAATTATATCAACTTTACAAATCCGCCTAAATTCAAAATCAACCCAAATTACAATTACGAAGAAGATTTAGGAGAATACGGAATTGACGTTAGCCAATTAAGTGAAGATGAATACAATAAAGCAACTGCTCAATTAAGAAACGAAGTTGAAAAAACAGTTTCTGAATTCAGAAAAGCATATGCTCAAAAACAAATTGACAATGAAGGTTATATAAAGTTCCTAAAGAGCTATGGAAAATACTTAACTATCGAAAAACCTACAACTACTGATAATTTCAGTTTTATGTTCGAATATCAATTTGGATACATGTATTGGAGATATTTAATGTGGAATTTTGTTGGACGCCAAAGCGATGTTCAAGGAAAATACGATAATCTTGACGGAAACTGGATCAGTGGAATCAAACCACTTGACTCTGTTCACTTAGGTTCGCAAGACAATTTGCCTTCAGATGTCTTGAACAACAAAGGACGCAATGTTTATTATTTCCTACCTTTCATCTTAGGACTTATCGGAATAATGTATCATGCAAACAAAGATCTTAAAAGTTTTTATGTTCTTTTAGCATTGTTCTTGTTTACCGGAATTGCATTAAAAATTTACTTGAATGAAAGACCATTTGAACCTCGTGAGAGAGATTATGCGCTTGTAGGATCATTTTATGTCTTTGCCATTTGGATTGGTTTTGGAGTTTATTCTTTATATGAAAGCATCCAAAAATACATTGCGCCAAAAATCGCAGGACCAGTGATTATTGCAGGAAGTTTGCTTGCCGCTCCTATTTTAATGGCTTCTCAAAACTGGGACGATCACGACAGATCTGGAAGATATACAGCGGTTGCAATGGCAAAAGCTTATTTGAGTTCATGTGATAAAGATGCTATTTTATTCACCATTGGAGATAATGATACATTCCCGCTTTGGTATGCCCAGGAAATTGAGCACTTTAGAACCGATGTCAAAATCGTGAATACAAGCTTATTTATGACCGATTGGTACATTGATCAAATGAAAGCCAAAGCTTATGAATCAAATCCATTGCCAATATCGTTCACGCATGATGACTATGTGGGAGATAAATTGGACTATGTAGCTTTTATCCAAAAAATTGACACACGTTGGAACATCAATGATTTTATCGATTTTATTAAAAATCCAAAATCAACTGTTGGCTTACAAAATGGACAAACAATCCACTTTTACCCAACAAACAAAATCAGAGTTCCTGTTGACAAAGATGTCATCATCAAAAACAAGGTTATTAATCCTAAATACAACGATTCTATTGTTCCTTATTTGGATATTGACATCAAAGGAAGCGCAATCTACAAAAACCGCTTAATGATGCTTGATATCTTAGCTAACAACAATTGGAAACGTCCAATTTACTTTAGCGGTGGTGCTTTTGACGATGAAGATTACTTATGGCTGAAAAACTACCTTCAATTAGATGGTATGGTTTACAAATTAGTTCCGATTAGAAATGTTCCTTCTAAAGATGGCGGACCAATGGATATGGGGCAAATTGACGCCGATAAAATGTATGATATTGTAATGAAATGGGATTGGGGCAATAGCGAAAGTGATAAGATTTATCATGACCCTGAAACGAGAAGAAACAGTATTACGTACCGTACAAATTTATCTCGTTTAATGGATCAGCTTATTGCTGAAGGCAAAATTGACAAAGCTAAAAACGTAATCAATTTAGCAATTACAAAAATGCCTTTGGATAAATTTGGCTATTATTCATTAGTAGAACCTTTTACAAACGGGTATTACAAAGTTGGAGAAACTGCAAAAGCACAAGACTTGCTTAATAAACTGGTTAAAAAATACAATGAAAACCTAAACTATTACGCAACATTGCCTCCTGGAGACCAAACTGATCTAGCAATCGACATTATTACTGATATCGAGCGCTACAGAAGTCTTTTACAAGTAATGGATCGCAATAACGACAAAGCGTTCTATGAAAAACACAAAAAGACCTTTAATACGTATGTAAATGTATTCGAACGTTTTGGGCGTGAAAAAGAATAATAAGATACGAAAAATATACTGATTAAAAAAATGCAGTGCTGTTAGATAAATAGCACTGCATTTTTTAATTTTACAGTATCTGTAAATCCATTTCAAAATGAGCTTTTATTGGGTCAAAACTAACGCTTTCATCAAAACGGTGTTTTCTAAGTATTGTTGGGATATTCCGAACAAGGAAAAGAAAATATACCTCACCTTTGATGATGGCCCTACGCCAGAAATTACAGATTGGGTTTTGTCTGAATTGAAAAAGTTCGATGCCAAAGCCACATTCTTCTGCATTGGAAAAAACATCAATGCAAACTCTTCTTTATTTGAAAGATTGATCGCCGAAGGACACGCTATTGGAAACCACACCATGAATCACATCAATGGATGGAAAAGCCAAACCAATGATTATATTGAAAACGTAAAAAATTGTGCTTCAATTTTAGCCAATGAGAAAAAACTAAACAGTTTATTGTTTCGTCCTCCTTATGGAAAAATCAAAAAAGCACAATCAAAGATATTACGTGGTTTGGGCTACAAAATAGTAATGTGGGATGTTTTGAGCGCTGATTTCGACCAATCGATTACGCCTGAGAAATGCCTTGAAAATGTGACTAAAAATGTAACTTCAGGAAGTGTAATTGTTTTTCATGACAGTATTAAAGCATCGCAAAATTTAAAATTTGCATTGCCGAAAACATTACATTTTTTAAAAGAAAATGGATATGCATTTGATGTCATTCACTAAAGCGACATCGTAAAAAGATTATTAATGATTGAACTGTTCTTGAACAATTCCTATAATTGTATTTGCATCAAGCTCGCCTGATTGCCTCCAGATCATTTGCCCTTCTTTATAAATCATTAACGTCGGAAGGCCTTTAATACGAAGAGCCTCAGCTAGTTCTTGATTCTTATCTACATCAATTTTGATTACTTTGGCCTTATCACCAAGCGCAGCCGCAACATCCTTAATTACGGGATGCATAGATACTGACGATTCATTCCAATCTGTGTAAAAGTCAATCAACACAGGGACTTGAGCATTTATTAGTTCTCCAAATTTTGACATAAAACCAAAAATTTAATTTTTTTAATCTACTTAAAAGAGACAAATATTCTACAAATGTAGCATTTTTAACGAATTAAGCCACATTCTTGCCTTTTTTTAGTTCGATTACTGTTATTTCAGGCATAATACCAACTCGTCCTGGATAGGCATGGAAACCAAATCCACGGTTAACATAAACGTATCTTCCAGCAGTTTCGTATAAACCAGCCCATTGTTTATAAATATATTGTGCCAAGCTCCATTTAAAATAACCTGGAATTTCAATTCCAAACTGCATTCCGTGTGTATGTCCTGCTAATGTTAAATGAAAGTTTTTAGGATGATCTTTGATTTCTGCATCCCAATGACTTGGATCGTGGCTCATCAAGACTTTGAAATCTTCTTTAGCAACGTTTTCAGAAGCTTTATTTAAATCTCCTGCTTTTTTGAAATTCACTCCCCAATTCTCTACTCCAATCAATGCAATTTTATCATTGCCTTTTTGAATATAAGTATGTTCATTCAGCATTAGGTTAAAACCAATTTTCCCATAAAGCTTTTTGATTTCCTCAAAATTTTCTGCTTTCTGTTTTTCAGATGGCCAAGTTACATATTCACCATAATCGTGATTTCCTAAAACTGAAAATTTACCGTATTTATAATCTTTGATTCGGCTAAAAGTTTCCAACCAAGGATACATTTCTTTTGCATGCGTATTTACAATATCACCGGTAAACAAAATCATGTCGGCTTCTTGTTCATTAATCAAATCAATCGCATAATTTATTTTATCTGGATTATCAAAACTGCCGCTGTGGACATCTGAAATCTGTGTAATTCTAAAACCATCAAAAGCATCTGGCAAATCAGGAAAAAAGACAGTTTGCTTAATTACTTTGAAATTATATTTCCCTTCAAAAATTCCATAAATCAATGACAAAAATGGCACTGCCGCCAAACCTAATGCAATTTGGCTAATGAACTTTCTTCTGTTTGGCATCATCTCTTTTCTCGGCGCATTGTACATGAAGTAGTTCAAAAGACTTGCACCAATTCTAAAAATATCTTCCCCAAACATGATTAAGGTAAGCACAATTTTTGGAACATAAACCAACAGCATAAGCCCCATTGTAAACATAGTCTGTTTGGTTTGCCCTACTGAACGGTCAAACTGAGTGAAAGAATAAATGATGAATGCTAAAAGCAAAAAACTTATAATTTGATAACTTACCAAAACCCATCTCGTTTTAATTAAAGTACGAAAGGCTTGATAGGAATAAAATTCGATAAGCAGAAAAAGGGCGCAAAGAATTAGAAAACGAATGAACATTAGATATAGTTTTAAGCAAAGTAACAAAGAATGAAAATTTAATTGCTTTTTATTATCAAAAATTTAACTCAAAAATAAAGAACAAAAAGCTGGCGGATTTCTCCACCAGCTTTTTTCTCTACCAAATTTTTTAAAACCTTTTATAATCCACACAAAGCCTGCCAAAGCAAACTTATACTTTCTATTTTTTAGTTTTAGCTGCCTCAGGCTTAGGAGCTTCTGCTTTTTTAGTTTTTTGATCTGCTTTTTTATCTTTTTTAGGTGCTTTTGCTTCTTTTGCTGGAGCTGTTTTAGCTGGAGCTGGAGTAGTTTGTGCATTTACCATTGCTACTGTTCCTAGAACAGCTACTGCAAGCATTACTATTTTTTTCATAATTAAAAATTTTACTGATTTGTTTATTACTTCTATTATTATACTTCAAAGATAGAATCACTAAATGAAGACAAAATGAAGATTAAACCATTCAATAAAAATTAACTTTTAATTATGTTTTATGGGTTCTGGGACAATCAAAGTAAATGTTGTTCCGACATTAATTTGCGATTCAACTTTTATTTCAATATGATGAAAAGAGGCTATACTTTCAGCAATTGCAAGCCCTAAACCTTGCCCATCCTGATCTGAGCTGATTCTTGCAAACCGATTAAATATTTTTTCAATGTGCGCCTCACTCATTCCTAGCCCAGTATCTGTTATGGAAACAAAATAATGCCCTTTTTCAAAACCATCTTCGGCAATAATTTTTCCGTTTGGACGATTATATTTTATCGCATTTGTAACCAAGTTATAAATCAAAATATGAATGAGCGTTTTATTTCCTGTAAAAACATAATCATGCTCCATTTTATTTGTAAACTCAATTTCTCGATCTTCAATTCTATCTTCTAAATCTTCCTGGAGATCATTTACAATTTCATGAAAATTAATTTCTTCGTTTGCTTCATATTGATTGTTTTCAATTCGGGAAATCAGCAACAAATTATTGATTATTTTTTTCAGCATATCCAATGTCTTCAAGGAGCTTACTATTTTATCAACGGCATTGTCATCTAAAGATTCATTCTGCAATAAATTTTCAAATTTATTTTTCAGCAATGCAATTGGAGTCAGCAATTCGTGCGAAACATTTGAGATGAATTGTTTTTCTTTTTTAAAAAGTTCTGTAATGCGATCCATCATTTGGTTGAGCACCAAATCAAGTTCTCTAAAATCTCTAGAATTTGCTTTTATCGGAGTATGATCAAAACCTTCGGGCTCATTGACACGCCTAATTTTTGTGTCAATGATTTTATAAAAAGGTTTTAAAAGATATTCAATATAAACGGTATCTGCTAAAAAAGTAACGAGCAGAATTACAACCAAAACGATAATAATAAAAAATCGAATAATAAATGTAAGGTCGTTTACTTCGCTAAGACTACTTCCAATTTCAAGTTGGTAACCTTGATTTTCATAAGTAAAATGATATTGCAGAATTCGATATTCATTTTCTTCACCTTCAATAATTCGGTATTCATTATTAAAGAAAGTCTTTTTCTCGTTATCTTTTATCGGAATTTTAGACAAAACCAAAAATTCGCTGTGTAGCGTCGAAAACTGAGAATAGGTTTCGGTCGAATCATCGGCATTCTGAATAAAATCGTCAATTTCTTTTTTATTCAAATGGTCAATGAATTTTTTCTTTTTTTCTACCAACCCGTTATTAATATGCCGATAAACCACATTTTCAACAAGTATAGGCAACATCAGCCATAAAATCAAAATCACCAACAGCCTTGTCAGTGCATTAAAAATAGCCAATTGGTGTTTTATTTTCACAGATTTGTCTTTTTATTCGTTGATGCGATAACCAACATTCCTAACCGTTTCAAACCAATCAATTGTAGTATGCTTGTCCAATTTTTTTCGAAGATTCCGAACGTGAACATCAATAAAATTAGAATCGGAATTAACCTCTAGAATATCCCCCCAAATATGTTCTGTCAATTGCAGTCGGGTAATAACGCGGTTTTTGTTCAGAACCAAATATTGAAAAATATCAAACTCTTTTTTGGTCAAACTCAGCGGCACTTCATTGTAACTAACTTTATAATCTTGAAGTTGCAACAAAAATCCGTGAATACTCAAACTATTCAAGGTAAAACCATGCATCCTGCGAATCACAGCAAATAATCTCGCGCTGAGTTCGGTCAGCGCAAAAGGTTTTGTCAAATAATCATCGGCGCCCAAATGCAGGCCATTAATTCTGTCATCGAGCTCGCCGCGTGCTGTCAAAACAATAACCGCCATTTTTGATTGTGTTTTCCTAACAGACTTCAATATCTCAAATCCATCGCCATCTGGCAACCCTAAATCAAGAAGCATGGCATCAAAATCGTTGCTTGCCACCTCTTCAAGAGCATCTTCACAGGTATGTGCAATTTTGCATATGTACCCCGCATTGCACAAAAAATCATAAATTTCTACTGCAAGTTCCTTATTGTCTTCAACAATCAAAATATTCATAATCTGTAGCTATTAAGCGCAATTAAATTTAAGCAATTTTAAAAAATCCCGATACCTATTATTAAAAAATTAACGATTAAAAAAAGCCGACAAATTTCTTTGTCAGCTTTTCCAACCGCATTGTTCATAACCATTATTCCTGTTTTGTTTCCTAACCATGAATCTGAAAACAAATCAAAAACAAATTCTGTTATTTCATTGTTGAAGCTTCTGGTTTTGGAGCTTCAGTTTTTGCTGATTTTGCTTTTTTATTATGATGTTTAGAATGTTTAGCTGCTTTTTCTTCTTTTGAAGGAGTTGCTTTTGTATCTTGTTGAGGAGTTGCTTTAACTTCTTTAGCAGGAGCTTTTTTAACTGGAGCTGGAGCTGCTGTTACCATTGCACTTGTTCCTAAAACTGCGGCGATCGCCATAAATAAATTTCTCATGATTTCTAAGTTTTTTAATTAATTGATTTTATTCTTTTTAAAATGTTTCTCTTATTTTTTTGCTTTTGCTTTTTCCTCTTTTGGAGCTACAGTTTTTTCTGATTTTGCTTTTTTATCAGCTTTGTTTTTTGGGTGTTTTGTTGCTGTAACTTCTTTTACAGGTGCTGTTTGTTGATTTTTAGCAGGAAATGCATGAACCATTGCACTTGCGCCTAAAACTGCTACTAATACCATCAATAAATTTCTCATGATTTCTAAGATTTAAAAATTAATACCTTTTATTTTACACTTCAAAATTACCTTCGTAAAATGAAGCCAAAGTGAAGAAATCCTACAGGAATCATTTTTTAACTTGATATTAACTTTCGACCTTTTTTAAACCATATTGTAGAGATGCACTGCAGTGCGTTTATGTCAGATACGAAGACGCGCTGCAGTGCGCCACTACTAAAATGCACTTATATGACTTATATGGTTTTAAAAAAATTATTTCGAGAGCCGAATCATTTTTAAAACCCAATTGTTTATTTTTACAGACTAATATTTTTAATATGTCAACTCAAAAACGCCTTTTTCTTCTAGATGCTTATGCATTAATTTTTCGTGGTTATTATGCCTTTATAAAAAACCCGAGAATCAACTCAAAAGGATTGGATACATCTGCAATTATGGGTTTTATGAACTCACTTTTGGATGTCATTAAAAGAGAAAAACCAGACCATCTAGCTGTTGCTTTTGACAAAGGTGGAAGCGCGATGCGAAACGAAATATTTCCAGAATACAAAGCGAATCGAGACGTAACGCCTGAAGCAATCAAAATTGCCGTTCCTTATATATGCGAACTTTTAAAAGCAATGCATATTCCTATTATAGAAGTTGAAGGTTTTGAAGCCGATGACTTAATTGGAACTATTGCCAAACAAGCCGAAAAACAGAATTACAAAGTTTTTATGGTCACGCCTGATAAGGATTTTGCACAATTAGTTTCTGAAAACATCTTTATGTACAAACCTGCCCGAATGGGTAACGGAATCGAAATTTGGGGTGTTCCTGAGGTTTTAGAGAAATTCGAAATCGAAAGACCTGAACAAGTAATTGATTTTCTTGGAATGATGGGCGACGCAGCCGATAATATTCCAGGACTCCCTGGAGTTGGTGAAGTTACGGCCAAAAAACTTTTGAAAGAATTTGGTACAATGGAAAACCTTTTGGCAAATACAGACAAGCTGAAAGGAAAAATGAAAGAGAACATTGAAGCCAACAAAGAAAAAGGATTGCTTTCTAAAACATTGGCAACTATTTTATTAGACTGTCCGGTTACTTTTGATGAAACTGACTATCAATTGACGCGTCCAGATATCGAAAAAACAGATGCTATTTTTCAGGAATTAGAATTCAGAAGAATGGCGGAACAATTTGATAATTTATTTAAAACAGATGGATCTCAAACTGCAGCTCCTGAAGTTTCTGATGCGAAGTTGTACAAAAAACCACAGCCAAAAAACGAAGATCAATTTGATTTGTTTGGAAGCGCTTCAGCAGATGAAAATACAGAAACCCCTAGAACTTCTTTCTACGGAACATTAGCAGATACACCTCACTCCTATCAGATTGTTCAAGGCGATTTGGGCGTGAAATTATTATTACAGAATTTGCAAAATCAAACTTCGGTTTGTTTTGATACTGAAACTACTGGAATTGATGCCTTGCACGCTGAATTAGTCGGAATGTCTTTTTCATATGAAAAAGGAAAAGCATTTTATGTGCCGTTTCCGGAAAGTCAAGAAGAAGCTCAAACTTTGATTGACAAATTTATTCCGTTTTTCGAAAATGAAAACATCGAGAAAATTGGGCAAAACTTAAAATACGACCTAAAAATCCTTGCTAACTATGGCGTTACAGTAAAAGGAAAACTTTTTGATACGATGATTGCGCATTATCTGATCAATCCTGATATGCGTCATAATATGGATGTTTTGGCCGAAACGTATTTGAAATATTCTCCCAAACCAATTGAAGATTTAATTGGAAAAAAAGGAAAAAATCAACTTTCGATGCGCGATGTTCCTCTTGAGGATATTAAAGAATATGCTGCTGAAGATGCGGATATTACTTTACAATTAAAGGAAATCTTCACAACAGAATTAGACAAAACCGAAACTAAAAAGTTATTTGATGAAATCGAAATTCCGTTAGTAAGCGTTTTAGCGGCTATGGAAACAGAAGGAATTCGTTTAGATGTTGATTTCTTAAAAGGAATGTCATCTGAAATGGATGTTGAAATCAAGTCTTTGGAACAAAAAATATACGAAACTGCTGGCGAGAAATTCAATTTGGCTTCTCCAAAACAATTAGGAGATATTCTTTTTGAAAAAATGAAGATTGGTGGTGCAAAACAAAAGAAAACCAAAACGGGCCAATATGCAACCGGTGAGGAAGTCTTGACGTATTTAGCAAACGAAAATCCGATTGTAAAAGATATTTTGGACTGGCGCCAAATGGTGAAATTACAAAGCACGTATATTTTGGCTTTGCCGGAACAAGTGGACAAAAAGACTTTGCGCGTTCATACCGATTATATGCAAACCGTTGCCGCAACAGGACGTTTGAGTTCAAACAATCCGAACTTGCAGAATATCCCGATTCGTACTGAAAGAGGTCGTCAGATTCGTAAAGCTTTTGTCGCGCGCGATGAAAACCATACTTTAATCTCTGCCGATTACTCTCAAATTGAATTGCGAATCATTGCCGCTTTAAGTGGGGAAGAAAATATGATTAAAGCTTTCCAAAACGGAGAAGACATTCACAGATCAACAGCTGCAAAAGTTTTTGATGTTGCTTTAGAAGATGTGAGCCGCGAACAAAGAAGCAACGCAAAAACAGTAAACTTCGGAATCATATATGGTGTTTCTGCTTTCGGATTGAGCAGCCAGACTTCATTGTCTCGAAGCGAAAGTGCCGCTTTGATTGATGCCTATTATAAAACGTATCCGAGATTGAAATCTTTTATTCAGGAACAAATTGAATTTGCGAGAGAAAAAGGATACGTGCAAACTATTTCAGGCCGACGCCGTTATTTGAAAGACATCAACTCGGCAAATGCTGTAGTTAGAAGTGCCGCAGAGCGAAATGCTGTAAACGCACCAATTCAAGGAAGCGCCGCCGATGTGATTAAGATTGCCATGATCAACATCCATAAAAAACTGCAAGAAGAAAACTGGAAATCAAAAATGTTGCTTCAAGTACATGATGAGCTTGTCTTCGATGTTCACAACGACGAACTCGAGAAAATTCAGCCAATGATTAAACATGAAATGGAAAATGCTTTTAAAATGGCAGTTCCATTGGAAGTTGAACTTGGTTTAGGAAAAGATTGGTTGGAAGCGCATTGATCTAATTTTAGATTTCAGATTGTTGATTTTAGATTATAAACAAAACTACTATTGTAAATTTGGTGAAAAAAGCAACAATATTAATTAGGATATTTTTTATCTTAATTACAGCGATCATTCCAATGTTTGGCAATGCTCAACAAAATGACAAAAGCATCAGACTAAAAGTTCTTTACAAAAATAAAATCGGAAAAGAATTTGTTTTTGGAAAATGTGATGAAGAGGGAAAAACAGAAACACATTTAACTTATTTAGGACATGTGCGCACAGAAAAAGGAAAGACATATAAAATCATGAATTCGACATTGATTTGGGGCGCACATAGAGCTACAAATAGAATTCTAATATTTAACAATAACAATCAATATCTAGGCAATTATGCTGTAACAATGATTACCGACTTACCTACAGAATTGAATAATGGAATTCTAATATTTAGAAATACAGATCCCGAATGCGACAAAAAGGCAGCTTCTAAAATTAATTTTAAAAAAGGATTGCCAAAAGAATTCTTTAGAGAATGTAAAAATGGTTATGGCGATTCCTACGGCTTCGACGGATCAAATTGAATTATAAAAAAACCACCAGTTGCGCTGGTGGTTTTTTTATTATTTTACTTTTCGTGTCGATTCTCGTTCTTTCAAAACCGTTTTGATTACGATGGTTTCATAATCTGAAGTTTCTTCTTCGCTTTCTTCTAATCTTTTGATTAATCGTTTAGCGGCAACTTCACCAATTTCGATTCCGTGTTGGCTTACAGTTGTCAAACTTGGAGACAAACGTCTTGATGCCAAAATACCATCAGCAAAACCAATAATAGAAATATCTTCTGGAACTCTGTATCCTTTTTTCAAACTCACTCTTAAAGCGGCAACTGAATCATTTTCATCCAAAGCAAAAATTCCGTCAATTTTATTATCGAAAAGTCCGTCGATTTTAGCTTTCATATCATCCTCAGAATCAGTACGAAGAATAATTTTCTCATTTACTGGAATATTATTGTCTGCCAAAGCTTTCAAATAGCCGTCAGCTCTTAATTTTCCAACACTTAAATTATCTACAGACGAAATCAAGGCAATATTTTTACATCCAAGATTAATTAAATGCTGTGTAGAATTCAAAGCTGAATCAAAATCATCAACAACAACTTTATCACAATCTACTTCATCTGCAATACGATCAAACATCACGATTGGCGTTCCATCGTTTATAATTTCTGAAAAGTGATTGTAATCCTGAAGTTTTTGCGCTTCCTCAGAAACCGAAAGAATAAAACCATCAATTGTTCCGTTACTCAACATTTCAAGCGTATGAATCTCTTTTTCCAAAGACTCATTTGAAATACAAGTAATCACATTATATCCTTTTTTATCGGCTACTTTTTCAATACCACTGAAAACTTTTGCGAAAAAAGAGTTCAATATATTAGGTATAATTACACCAATCGTTTTAGTCTTTCTGTTTTTTAAATTCAGACCAATAACATTCGGCTTATAATTTTTGAGTTTGGCATACTCCTTAATCTTTACTTTCGTCTGCTCACTAATTTCCGGACTGTCGTTCAATGCCTTAGACACTGTTGACACAGAAACACCCAATTCTTTTGCGATTTGTTTAAGAGTTGCTTTAGCTTTCATCTAATTGAATTTTACGTAATTAATACAAATATAGTAGAATTACCTAAAATAAAACAAAAAAGCCCTACCACTATTTAAAATTATCCTTCTTTTTTAAAATAAAATCAAAAACACCTGTTTTTTAAAACCGCGCCTACAAAAATTTCGTTAATAACTAAATATCAAAGAACTAAAGACCAATGTTGTTAACTTTTAAAAAACTAGATTATGAAAAACGAAGTTAAAATTCATGAAGTTGATCCTTCATTGAATAGCAGAAGGAGCTTTCTTAAGCTCAGCGGATTAACCCTGGCAACTACAGGCTTAATTCTAGCTGGTTGCAGCAACGATGACAACAATGATGACATGCCAGACAATTCCCTGCCAGGAGTCAGAAATGGAGTATTTGATTTGGGTTCTGGAGATTTTGGCGTATTGACTTATGCGTACGCTCTAGAACAACTAGAAGCCGATTTTTATACCAAAGTTGTAAACGCCTCAAGTTTTAATGCCACTTTTAATGCCACCGAACGACAAGTCTTGACAGATTTATATTATCACGAAGTCGTTCATCGCGATTTTTTCAAAGCCGCTTTAACTGGAGCCCTTCCAGACCCAAGTTCACAATTGCTTCCTTCCCTCGCTTTCAATTATGGTTCTTTGAATTTCAACAGCCGAAACGAAGTTCTCGCTACTGCAAAAGCTCTTGAAGATACTGGAGTTGCTGCATATAATGGTGCGGGAAAATTAATTAAAAGTGCTGATTATCTATTATTAGCTGGAAAAATCGTTTCTGTTGAAGCCAGACATGCTTCTGCAATAAGAAGTTTGATCAATCCGAATTCTAAAGATTTTGCCGGAGATGATATTGTAAATATGACAACAGGTTTAGATGATGCCAAAGATCCATCTAAAATCCTGCCGATTGCTGCCAATTTTATTACCACAAAATTTACAGCTAAATACTTGCCTTAATCCTAACCGTTAAAACTTAGAAATTATGAACATTTTAAAATTTATAGAATCCTTTACTGATGATAATTTAATGAATAGTACTGGTTCTCGTAGAGACAGTTTTACGCAGTTTGGAAATATCGGAAAAAATTTAGCTTTAGCATCAATCCCTTTCGGATTGTCAGCTCTTACTAATAAAGCTTTCGCGAAAGACATTACAGCAACACCTGCAACACCCATTGGCGCTTTGCAATTTGCTTTGACACTTGAATATTTGGAAAACGAATTTTATGCCATGGCATTAGATTCTGGAGTAATTCCAGCTTCTGAAAATGGCGGACGCGATCTAAAAGTATTTCAACAAATTGCAGCGCATGAATCTGACCATGTTAAATTCCTAATTAATGGACTAGGCGGCACAATGAGTCCGAACTTTGTTGCAAAACCTACTTTTGATTTTACAGTTGGAGGTACTTTTGACCCCTTTCATGATTATCCAACATTTTTAGCTTTGGCACAAGCTTTTGAAGATACTGGAGTTAGAGCCTACAAAGGTCAAGCAGCAAATTTAATAACCACACCAGATTTGCTAACCGCTGCATTGCAGATTCATTCTGTCGAAGCGCGACATGCATCTGAAGTAAGACGACTGCGCGGATTAAAAGGATGGATTTCCAATTCCGAGAGAGGAACTGGTATGCCGGCAGCAACACAAGCAGTCTATGATGGCGAAGGTGTAACGATGCAGGCAGGATTTAATACCGCTGCTGCTTTTGGAGCTTCCGCAGGCTCCGAGGCTTATGATGAGCCACTTACGACACAGCAAGTAGTTGATATTGCCAATATATTTATTGTATAATAGATTTTTTTCCTAAATATTTAACCGTCTTTACTTTATTGCAGAGACGGTTTTTTTATTCCCTAATTAATTAAAAAACTGAAGTCCTGATTTTCAGCAGATAAAATATTCTTTCAGGTATTTGGTTTTAAAATAATTAATTGTACTTTTGCATCCCCTTTATTGGGGATGGAATGTTTAATTAAAATAATATTATGGACGCATTAAGCTACAAAACAGTTTCAGCAAGCAAAGCCACAGTAACTAAAGAGTGGATTGTTGTTGACGCTGAAGGTCATAACTTAGGACGTCTTGCTTCAAAGGTTGCTATGATCTTAAGAGGTAAGTACAAGCCAAGTTACACACCGCACGTTGACTGTGGAGATAACGTAATTGTTATCAACTCAGAAAAAATTAACCTTACAGGTACAAAAATGAATGACAAAATTTACATGCGTCATACAGGTTACCCAGGAGGACAAAGAACTTTAACTGCTAAAGTATTGCAAGCTAAAAACCCTGCATTATTAGTAGAAAAAGCGGTAAAAGGTATGTTACCTAAAAACAAATTAGGTGCTGAACTTTTTAGAAATCTAAATGTTGTTGTAGGAGCTGAGCACAAACACGGAGCTCAAAAACCTAGAACTGTTAACCTAAATGATCTTAAGTAATGGGAGTTATTCACAAAATCGGTAGAAGAAAAACCGCTGTTGCACGTGTTTACGTTTCTGAAGGAACTGGAAACATCACTGTAAACAAAAAAGAATTCGCAACTTACTTTCCAACTGCAACTTTACGTTACAAAGTGTTACAACCATTATCTATGACAGAAAATGAAAACAACTTTGACGTTAAAGTAAACGTTTACGGAGGTGGTACAACTGGTCAAGCAGAAGCTGTAAGAATGGCATTAGCTCGCGTAATGTGTGAAGTTAACGCTGAAAACAGAGGAATCCTTAAACCAGAAGGTTTATTAACAAGAGACCCAAGAATGGTTGAACGTAAGAAATTCGGTCAGAAGAAAGCTCGTAAGAGATTCCAATTCTCTAAACGTTAATATTACCTGTCTTGTTCAGATGGGACAAGACATTATCAATTATTTATTGAAATTAAAAAACACAGTTATTGTTGCTCTCCTATCGAGGTAGGATATAGTTTAGCATCTAAATGTATAAAGCCAGAGAAATCGCCATTTATACATTGCTAATCAACAGAACGTAAACTAGTACAAAAATGGCAAACAAAATAGAAGTAAAAGAATTACTAGAAGCAGGTGTTCACTTCGGACACATGACTAGAAAATGGGATCCAAACATGGCTCCTTACATTTATATGGAGCGTAATGGTATTCACATTATCAATCTATATAAAACTGCAGCTAAAATCGAAGAAGCTAACGAAGCTTTGAAAAAAATCGCTGCATCAGGTAGAAAAATCTTATTCGTAGCTACCAAAAAACAAGCAAAAGACATCGTTGCTGATAAAGCAAAAGCTGCAAACATGCCTTACATCACTGAAAGATGGCCAGGTGGAATGTTGACTAACTTCGTAACTATCAGAAAGGCAGTTAAAAAAATGTCTTCTATCGATAAAATGAAGAAAGATGGTACTTTCAACACTTTATCTAAAAAAGAGCGTTTACAAGTTGATCGTCTACGTGCTAAATTAGAGAAAAACTTAGGTTCAATTGCTGATATGTCTAGACTACCTGCAGCATTGTTCGTAGTAGATATCAAAGCTGAACACATCGCAATAAAAGAAGCTCAAAAATTAAACATTCCAGTTTTCGCAATGGTTGATACGAATTCTGACCCAAGAGAGGTTGATTACGTGATTCCTGCAAATGATGACGCTTCTAAATCAATTGACAAAATTTTATCTTTAGTAACTACTGCTGTAATCGAAGGTCTTTCAGACAGAGGTGCAGAAAAAGAAGTTGAAGCTGCTGAAGAAGCTCCTGCTGCTGAAGCTGAAGCTGCTCCTGCAACTGAAGAATAAATCAAATTTTAAATTCCAAATTTTAAATTCCAAATTCCAAATACAAAATTAAAAACGTTATGTTGATAATTTAATAAAATTGGAATTTGGGATTTAGAAGATGGAATTTTTTACTTTTAACATTAAAAATTCAAAATATTATGTCAACAATTACTGCTGCAGACGTAAATAAATTAAGACAATCTACAGGTGCCGGAATGATGGACTGTAAAAAAGCTTTAGTTGAAGCTGAAGGAGATTTCGATAAAGCGATCCAAATCCTTAGAGAAAAAGGACAAAAAGTTGCTGCTAACCGTTCTGACCGTGAGTCTTCTGAAGGAGCTGCTGTTTCTTTCATCAATGCTGACCACACTAAAGGAGCTATCATCACTTTAAACTGCGAAACTGACTTCGTAGGTAAAAATGAAGCTTTCGTAACTTTAGCTAAAGATTTAGTTGAAAGAGCTATCAACTTCTCTTCTAAAGAAGAATTATTGGCTTCTGATTTCAACGGAATTACTGTTGCTGAGAAATTAATCGAGCAAACTGGTGTTATCGGTGAAAAAATCGAAATCGGTGGTTTCGAAATTTTAGAAGGTGCTTACGTTGGATCTTACGTTCACGTTAATAAAATTGCTGCTTTAACTGCAATTTCTGCTCCAGTTGCTAACGCTGAAGCTTTAACAAAAGACATCTCTATGCAAGTTGCTTCTATGGGTGCTGATACATTATCTTACAAAGATTTTGATCCAGCTTTCGTTGAATCTGAACTTGCTGCTCGTATTGCTGTAATCGAAAAAGACAACGAAGAAGCAAAACGTTTAGGAAAAACTTTGAAAAATGTTCCTAAATACATCTCTTTCTCTCAATTAACTCCTGAAGTTATCAAACAAGCTGAAGAAGATGCTAAAGCTGAATTAAAAGCTGAAGGAAAACCAGAGCAAATCTGGGACAAAATTCTTCCAGGAAAAGTGCAACGTTTCATTTCTGACAACACTACTTTAGATCAAGAAAAAGCTTTACTAGATCAAAACTTCATCAAAGATGACAGTAAAAAAGTTGGTGATTATGTTAAAGGATTCAATGTTGAAATCACTGGTTTCAAAAGAGTTACTTTAGGTTAATCTAATTCTTTATTGATATTTAAAAATATCATTACTTTATTATACAAAAGGCTGTCCAAAAAGGGCAGCCTTTTTCTTTTTTGACTTTTAAAACAGCCTCTTGCTTATTTAAATCCTAAGTAGCATCGCAAAGTATATCAATCTTTGTCGATCTAGCAACGAAGATTCCTCCTTCGTCGAAATGACAACTTTGCGCAATATTGATCCCTATTTGTAAGTGCCGGGGACTCGAAGCCAAGACACAAACTATAAAAAAAAGACTGCCATTTCTGACAGTCTTAATTTTATAAATAATTCCGAATTATTTTTTGCTCTTAATTGGGAAGTTTCTAGCGCGCATTAACGCATCAGATTTTGGAGCTCTTCCTCTAAAGTTTTCATAAGCTTTTTCCTGATCGATAGTGTTTCCTACACTAAATACAGTATCATAAAGCCTTTTTGCAACCGCTTTATCATAAGGGCCTTTTCCTTCTAGGAAAGCTTCCCAAGCATCTGCATTAATAACATCTGCCCATAAATAACTGTAATATCCAGCTGCATATCCATCACTTGAAAAAATATGTCCGAATTGTGGAATACGGTGACGCATTACAATTTCAGATGGCATATGTAAAGCATCTAACGTCTCTTTTTCAAATTTATGAGGATCAATTGGCTCAGTAGTTAAATGAAGTTTCATATCTACTAAAGAGCTTGAAATTGTTTCAACTGTAGAAAAACCTTCACCAAAGTTCGCCGCTTTTTCAATTCTATCCACTAAAGCCTGAGGCATTGGCTGATTTGTTTTGTAATGCAAAGCGAATTTATTCAACACTTCTGGAGTTGCTAACCAGTGCTCTAATAATTGAGAAGGAAACTCAACATAATCTCTTGCTACAGAAGTTCCCGCTAAACTCGGATACGTTACATTTGAACATAATCCGTGAAGCGCGTGTCCAAATTCGTGAAATAAAGTCGACGCATCTTCCCAAGAAATCAAAATTGGCTCACCTGGAGCGCCTTTAACGAAATTACAGTTGTTAGACACAATTGTAAGTACATTTCCGTCTAATTTTTCTTGATTACGGTAAGCATTCATCCATGCACCAGAACGTTTTCCTGCACGTGCATAAGGATCAAAATACCATAATCCAACCACTTTTCCAGTTACTTTATTGCTAACCTCCCAAACACGTACATCTGGATGATAAACTGGTACATTTGTAATTTGCTTGAAATTGAAGTTGAACAATTCGCCAGCAACCCAAAACATTCCTTCGCGTAATTTTTCTAATTGAAGGTAAGGCTTTACTTCGTTTTGATCCAAATCGTATTTTGCTTTTCTAACTTTTTCAGCATAAAAACGGTAATCCCAAGGCTGAATTTTGAAATTCCCGCCTTCAGCATCAACGATTTTTTGCATCTCAGCAACATCTTTATGAACTTGCGCAACAGCTGGCTCCCAAACAGATTCCATTAAAGCCAAAGTCTTTTTAGGATCTTTTGCCATTTTGTTAGACAAACTCCAGTCAGCAAATGTTGGGTAACCCAATAATTTTGCTTTTTGAGTACGTAATTGCAAGATTGATACAAGTGTTGAATTGTTGTCATTTTCGTTTCCGTTGTCGCCACGTTTTACAAAAATGTCAAATGCTTTTTCTCTTAAATCTCTACGAGTTGAAAATGTCAAAAATGGCTCAATTGAAGAACGTGTATTAGCAATACAACCCATTACATTTAATTTTCTCTCTTTTGCTTCAGCAATAGCAGCATTTTTAACTTCGGTTGGTAAACCAGCAAAGTCATCTTCTGTTTTTAATTCAACATATTGATTGTGTTCTTCTGCCAATAAATTTTGGCTGAAACGTGTAAACAATGTTGCAAGTTCTTTATTGATTCCTGCAACTTTTGCTTTGTCTACGTCATTAAGTTGAGCACCTTGACGCACAAAATTGGTGTAGTACAACCAAATTAAACGTTGTTGTTCACCAGTAAGTTTACTTTTTTCTTTTGAATTATAAACCGTCTCGATTCTGGTAAATAATTTTTTATTTTGATTGATTTTATCTGAAAACTCAGAAAATTTAGGCGACATTTCTCTGTCAATAGCGCTAAACTCAGGACTGCTTAAATTAGATCTGTAGATTCCATAAACAGTCATGATTCTTTCAATTGTTTGCCCTGAACGTTCCATAGCAACAATTGTATTTTCAAAAGTAGCTGGTTTTGGATTATTTGCAATAGCATCTACTTCATTTAGTTTTTCCTGAATAGCAAATTCAATCGCTGGTTTAAAGTCTGAAACTTTGTACTCATTGAAGGCAGGAACTCCTCCGTATGGCCCTGGCCATGGTTTTAGCAACGGATTATCAGAATTGCTTTGTGCGGAAGCCGCAAAAAAAGTTGTACTCATGATAAAAATTGACATTAATTTTTTCATTCTCATTAATTTGATTATAAATAATAGAAACTTGTTCTTCTCCAAAAATACCTAAAATTTACCAATCGACAGCATATCACAATATGTTAAAAAAATGAGATAAATAAAACAATTCTATTTTTAAGATGAACAAATGCTCTCAATCAGAAAATATTTATTAAACAAAACCCCAAACTCAGAGTAAGATTATTAACTCGCAGAAAATCAAAAAAAGAAATATTGATCGATGCTAAATGTTAATTTAGTTAAAATAATTAACTTTGAATAAAACAGATTTTAATAAGTTCACATGTTTAAAACCAAAAAAGAAATTGTCTTTGTTATTCTAGCAGGTATATTTATAACTAACGCCGTTGTGGCTGAATTGATTGGAGGCAAGCTGATCCAGATTGGTCCATTTGTAATGAGTATCGGGATTTTGCCCTGGCCTGTCGTTTTTTTAACAACCGATTTGATTAATGAATATTTTGGAGAAAAAGGAGTAAAAAAACTCTCCTTTATCACGGCATGCTTGATTGCTTATGCTTTTCTAATTTTATTTATGGCCATCATTATTCCCGCAGCAAAAGGAATAAGTCCTGTAAATGACGATCAATTTCAAGCTGTTTTTGGACAAAGTATGTGGATTATTGTTGGAAGTTTGATTGCTTTTATGGCATCGCAGTTAATTGACGTGTGGATTTTTTGGTTCTTTAAAAGACGAACTGGTGAAAGAAAGATTTGGCTTAGAACAACAGGATCAACAGTAATTTCACAATTATTCGATTCATTTATTGTTCTCGGAATTGCTTTTTGGCTCCCAGGAAAAATCAATTTTGACACATTTCTATCTTCTGCGTTAATTGGATATACGTTTAAACTATCAATTGCAATATTGTTGACACCGCTAATTTATGCAGGACATCATTTGATAAAAAAATATTTGGAAGAGGATAATTCTCATCAAGAATAAAAAACTTTAGGGCCATGAAAAAAATTAACTTGCTTATTTTATCCTGTATAATCTGCTTATTTTTTAGTTGTGGCGAAGATGTAAAAAAGCCAGCTAAAAAAACTGTAATGCCTGTTAATATGCTAAAGCCAGCACCTGTAAAAAAAGGAGCAAAAATTGCAGCAAAAACTATTAAAGCCCCTAAAGAAATTGGAACTCAAAAAAAAGCACCAACTCAAAATCCGTTTGCTGTAAAAACCCCAATTGCAATTGTACCACTTCACAATCCGCATGACTCGCACAACACGGTGAGCAAAACCGAAAATACAAGCATTAACATCAAAAAGCAGGTAAACGAGGAATTGCTGAATTTTGTGAACATTAGAAAAATCCTTGCCAATTGCAAAATGGGACAAACGATGACTCAAAAACAGCTTACTGAAAATTTTGAAATTCCAGAAGAAGCGGTAAAACTGGTAAAGAGCGTTACCAAAACTGCCGAAAATGAAATAGCCGTAAAATGGCAATCAACATGGTTTGTAGAAAAAGTATCCGATGCCGAGCTTGAAGATGGCAAAATGAAAGTCGTTTTTAAAGCCAATAAAATGTATACTTCCGGCAATGCAATTGGCATAAAATACAACCGTAAAATCTACACTGATTTAGTTATCGTGGGACGCTCAGCTTACATTCCGAGTGTGAAAGGATACAAATGGCAAATTGGAAAATAATGGAAAACAACGATATTATTCGATGCAGCTGGTGTACTTCCAGTGATTTATATAAAAAATATCATGATGAAGAATGGGGCGTTCCCGTTTATGACGACCCAACTCTATTCGAATTTTTAATTTTGGAAACTTTTCAGGCGGGACTGAGCTGGATCACGATTTTAAACAAAAGACAAAATTTCAGAGAAGCTTTTGATCATTTTGATTACAAAAAAGTAGCACAGTATTCAGAAGATAAAATTGAAGAATTAATGCAGAATACCGGAATTATTCGGAACAAATTAAAAATTAAAGCGGCTGTATCCAACGCTCAAGCTTTTATGAAAATTCAAGAAGAATTTGGAACTTTCTCTGACTATATTTGGAAGTATACTGATGGGAAACCGATTATAAACAATCTGAAACATTCAAAAGATGCTCCGGCTACTACTCCACTTTCAGATGAAATCAGCAAAGATTTAAAAAAACGCGGATTTAAATTTGTCGGTTCAACCGTAATTTACGCTCACATGCAAGCCACCGGAATGGTCAATGATCATGTGGAAGATTGCTGGACGAGAAAGAAATAATTAGTGTTCAGAAAACAGCTTTTAGTATTCAGTTTTCCCAACTTGAAACCTGAAACTTGAAACTTTTTTAAACTCTCAAACAAAAATTACATATATTTGCTTCACACTTTAGGGGTGTCTACAACTTGTAGGCTGAGATTTTACCCTCTGAACCTGATCTAGTTCATACTAGCGTAGGGAAAAGTAAGATGACTTCTGCGCGCATTTTTATGCGTTCTTGTAGCCATTCCTAAGGTGTATCTATACACTAAACTCAACAAGGAATGGAACTGAAAATCAATCAACAAACTAAAAAATTCAATACTGAATCGCTAAGCGTTCAATCATTGCTCGATCTCGAAATTCCGCACAAACAAAACGGAATCGCTGTTGCTGTCAACAATACCGTTGTTCCAAAAACCAAATGGAACGAATTCTTCGTACACGAAACTGACGATATTTTGATTATTTCTGCTACACAGGGTGGTTAGAATTTAAATTCCAAAAAAATAAATTCCAAATTCCAATTTTCATACTGTGCGTTAGATACACTGCGGCGCGTCTCTACGGAAAAACTTTGCGAAAAATAAACACAATCAGAATCAAACTTCAAACTTCAAACTTGACCCGAGGCGAAAGCCGAACGGGCGAAGCAAACAAAAATATTATGAAAGAAGAACAAATATCCAGAACCCCGTTTCCGAATTCTAAAAAAGTATATATCGACGGAGAAATTCATCCGATAAAAGTGGCGATGCGCGAAATTACTTTGAGCGATACCAAACTTTCAAATGGTGGAATTGAGAAAAATCCACCCGTAACTGTTTACGATACTTCGGGCGCTTACACAGATCCGAATATTGAAATTGATATTAGAAAAGGATTGCCACGCTTACGCGAAAGTTGGATTTTAGATCGAAATGATGTTGAAATTCTAGAAGAAATCACGTCAGATTATGGCCAAAGCCGATTGAGAGATGAAAGCTTGAATCATCTTCGTTTTGAATATTTACATCAGCCAAAACGTGCTAAAAAAGGCGCTAACGTAACACAATTGTATTACGCCAAACAAGGAATAATCACTCCAGAAATGGAATATATTGCGATTCGTGAAAATCAACGCATTGAGCTTTTAAATGAGCAGACTAAAGCAATGCAATGCCAGCATGGCGGAAATAGCTTTGGTGCCAATACTCCAAAAAACAAAATTACTCCAGAATTTGTTCGTTCTGAAGTTGCTTGCGGAAGAGCGATTATCCCTAACAACATCAACCACCCAGAAAGCGAACCAATGATTGTGGGGCGTAATTTCTTGGTGAAAATTAATGCCAATATTGGAAACAGCGCTGTGACTTCAAGTATCGAAGAAGAAGTTGAAAAAGCCGTTTGGGCTTGCCGTTGGGGAGCTGATACAATTATGGATTTATCTACAGGAAAAAACATTCACGAAACCAGAGAATGGATTATCAGAAACTCTCCTGTTCCCATCGGGACTGTTCCGATTTATCAGGCATTAGAAAAAGTAAAAGGAATTGCCGAAGATTTAACTTGGGAGATTTTCCGTGATACGTTGATTGAGCAAGCAGAACAAGGTGTTTCGTATTTCACGATTCATGCTGGAGTTTTGCTTCGTTACATTCATTTAACAGCCAATCGTGTTACGGGAATCGTTTCGCGAGGCGGATCAATCATGGCAAAGTGGTGTTTATTTCATCATAAAGAAAACTTCTTGTACACGCATTTTGAAGAAATCTGCGAAATCATGAAACAGTACGATGTCGCTTTTTCTCTAGGAGATGGTTTACGTCCGGGTTCGATTGCAGATGCGAATGATGCTGCACAATTTGCCGAATTAAAAACTTTAGGTGAATTGACAAAAATTGCTTGGAAACACGATGTTCAGGTTTTTATTGAAGGTCCAGGGCACGTTCCGATGCACATGATTAAAGAAAACATGGACAAACAATTGGAACACTGCCATGAAGCTCCATTTTACACTTTAGGTCCATTAACTACAGATATTGCACCGGGTTACGATCATATTACTTCAGCAATTGGCGCTGCTATGATTGGCTGGTACGGATGCGCGATGCTATGTTACGTAACACCAAAAGAACATTTAGGTTTACCAAACAAAAAAGACGTTAAAGACGGTGTTATCACTTATAAAATTTCTGCTCATGCTGCCGATTTGGCAAAAGGTCATCCAGGAGCGCAATATCGTGATAACGCGTTGAGCAAAGCCCGTTTCGAATTCCGTTGGGAAGATCAGTTTAATTTGGCTTTAGATCCAGATACCGCAAGAGAATTCCACGACGAAACGCTTCCTGCAGACGGTGCAAAAGTGGCGCATTTCTGTTCGATGTGCGGACCAAAATTCTGTTCTATGAAAATATCTCAAGAAATCAGGGATGTCGCTGCCGCAGAAAAAGGAATGCAAGAGAAATCAGAGGAATTTATTGAACAAGGGAAAGAGATTTATATATAGTGAGATGAGATTTGTAAAATGTGAAATGCTATAATTTTCACATTTTATATCTCACAAAAAGCATTTTACAAATTATGATTTTGATTACGAATCCTTTTTTTGTTGAAGATGAAATTCAAATTCTTCATTCTTTATTGGAAGAAGGATTGTCTTTGCTTCATATTCGGAAACCAGATTTTTCAGAGTTGGAAATAACTCAATTTATTCGTCAAATCAAATTGGAATTTCGAACGAATTTGGTTTTGCATAATCATTATCAAATAGCGGAAGATTTTGGAATTTGCAGCTTTCATTTTTCTGAAAAAGAAAGAATCAATAATAATCGATCTTTTGAAAATTGCAAGTCTAAATCAACATCAACACATTCAATTGAAGATTTTAATTCTCTTGAAAATTTTGATTATGCTTTTCTGAGTCCAGTTTTTAAAAGTATTTCTAAAGAAAATTATTTGCCCGAAAGAGATCTTTTCAAGGAAATAAAATCAAGAAAAAATCATAAAACAAAGATGGTCGCTTTAGGCGGAATTGATTCCCAAAATATTCAAGAAGTTTTAGAAAAGGGGTTTGATGATGTCGCGCTTTTAGGAAGTATTTGGAAAAATGAAAATCCATTAAAACAATTTAAATTATGTCAACAGATCGCCCATTCGTTCTCACAATCGCAGGTTTAGATCCGTCAGGTGGCGCCGGGATTTTGGCTGATATCAAAACCTTTGAACAGCACAAAGTGACTGGTTTTGCGATTTCGACGGCGAATACCATTCAGACTGAAAATCAGTTTTATGAAATCCAGTGGACAGATTTGAGTTTTGTAATTCGCTCTATTGAAACACTGTTTTTAAATTATAAAATCAGTGTGGTGAAAATTGGGATTGTGTCTTCTTTGTATGATTTAAATCGAATTCTTTCGACCATAAAACTACTTTCTCCTACTACAAAAATAGTTTGGGATCCCGTTTTAAAATCGACTACAAAATTTGAATTTATGAATATGGAAGATCGTCTAGATTTAAATAAAATAGTATCAAAAATCGATTTGATTACGCCGAATTATCATGAAGCCGAAATACTGTTTCCTGATTTTATTTCTAAAGAAAATGAATTTTCAACAAACATTTTATTGAAAGGCGGACATAACAAAAAGGCTTTGGGAACAGATCGTTTATTTCTAAAAGATGAAGTTTTAGAATTCCTTCCATCAGAAAAAAACTGTTTTGAAAAACATGGATCAGGCTGTGTACTTTCTTCTGCAATTGCTTCCAATTTAGCTTTGAATCAAACGCTAAAAGAAGCTTGTAAAAATGCTAAAATCTATATCGAAAATTACCTGAGCTCAACACCAACATTAATAGGATATCATTATGTATAGCAAACTTCAATATATCTCGCAGGGCGAAACCATCGAAAAACAATTGCATAATATTCATCAAGCACTAGACGCAGGCTGTAACTGGGTGCAAATGCGCTTTAAAGACCAAACACAAAGAGACGCTTTCACATTAGCCGAAGCAGTAAAGCCTTTATGCGAAAAATACACCGCTAATTTTATTATAAACGACGATTTGCATCTTACTAAAGAAATAGATGCAGATGGCGTTCATTTAGGTTTAACCGATACCAAAATCGACGAAGCAAGAGCTTTTTTAGGAACTTCAAAAGTCATTGGAGGAACCGCCAATACTTTTGAAGACATCGAAAATCATGTCAAAAATGGCTGTGATTATATTGGATTAGGGCCTTTTAGATTCACCAATACAAAGGAAAAACTAAGTCCGATTTTGGGTTTATGCGGGTATCATGAAATTCTTCAAAAACTCAAAAAAAATAAAATCGAAATTCCGGTTTATGCCATCGGAGGCATTACGTTGCGCGATGTGAGTCCGCTAATGGAAACTGGAATTCACGGAATTGCCGTTTCTGGAATCATTACCGAAAGTGATGAGAAAGAAAAATTAATTCAACAATTAAACGAAAAATTATATGCAAACATCATTGTTTAATATCGGAGATAAAAGCTTTAAATCCCGTTTGTTTCTTGGAACGGGAAAATTTGGTTCGAACGAGGAAATGGAGCTGGCCATTTTAGCCTCGGAAAGCGAATTAGTTACTGTTGCCTTAAAACGCATCGATTTAGAAACCGATACCGATGCTATTTTATCGCATTTAAAACATCCCAATATCAATTTATTGCCAAATACTTCTGGCGCAAGAAATGCGAAAGAAGCGGTTTTCGCAGCACAATTGGCGCGTGAAGCTTTAGAAACGAATTGGGTAAAACTGGAAATTCATCCTGACCCGAAATATTTAATGCCTGATCCAATTGAAACTTTAAAAGCAACAGAAGAATTAGCAAAATTGGGTTTTATTGTGCTTCCCTACATTCACGCCGATCCTGTTTTGTGCAAACATTTAGAAAGCGCTGGAACTTCTGCTGTAATGCCATTGGGTTCGCCAATTGGAAGTAATAAAGGTTTAAAAACGATTGATTTCTTAGAGATTATAATTGAACAAAGTACTGTTCCTGTTATTGTAGATGCCGGAATTGGAGTTCCTTCTGACGCTGCAAAAGCAATGGAAATTGGTGCTGATGCTGTTTTGGTAAACACTGCAATTGCCGTTGCCGGAAATCCAAGTTTAATGGCTGAGGCTTTTAAGGAAGCTGTAATTGCAGGGAGAAAAGCCTTTGAGGCTAAAGTTGCGAATCAGCAAAATTATGCTTCGGCTTCTAGTCCTTTGACTTCTTTTCTTTATGAGTAATTTTTTTCAACCGCAAAGTTCGCAAAGACAAGCGATAAGAACGCAAAGCTTTGCGAACCTTGCGTAAAACTTTGCGCTCTTTGCGGTTAAACATTATGAAAACATTCAAATCTATTTTCGAGCAATATAATTGGGATGAAATCCAATCCAGAATATACAAAACCACATCAAAAGATGTCGAACGAACTTTGGCGAAAACCAAATACAATCTCGATGATTTTTTGATTCTGATCTCTCCTATTGCTCAAAATTATTTAGAACAAATGGCACAGAAATGCCACGAAATCACCAAGAAACGTTTTGGAAAAACAATTCAAATGTATGCGCCGTTATACTTGAGCAACGAATGCCAAAACATTTGCACCTATTGTGGCTTTAGCTTAGACAATAAAATCAAAAGAAAAACACTTTCTGATGCAGAAATAAAACTCGAAGTCGAAGCTTTAAAAAATAAAGGTTTTGACCACGTTTTACTGGTTACTGGCGAAGCAAATTATACCGTAAACATCAATTATTTTCTGAATGCAATCAATTTAATCAAAGAAGATTTTTCGATTATTTCTGTTGAAGTGCAGCCACTTTCTACAGAAGATTATGAGCGTTTGCACGATGCTGGAGTATATTCCGTTTTGGTTTATCAGGAAACGTATCATCAGGAAGTTTATAAAAAGTATCATACGAAAGGCAAGAAATCAAATTTCGATTATCGATTGGAAACACCTGACCGAATTGGAACTGCTGGAATTCATAAAATTGGTTTAGGAGTTTTATTAGGCTTGGAAGATTGGAGAACTGATAGTTTTTTCAATGCGTTGCATTTAGATTATCTGCAGAAGAAATACTGGCAGACTAAATATTCAGTTTCTTTTCCGCGTCTTCGCCCTGCTGAAGGCATTGTCGAACCGAATTTTATTATGGACGACAAAGATTTGACGCAATTGATTTGTGCTTACCGCTTATGGAATGAAGATCTAGAAATCTCCATCTCAACTCGTGAAAATGAAAAATTCAGAAACAATATAATCCCAATTGGAGTCACAAGTATGAGTGCAGGATCTAAAACAAACCCTGGTGGTTATGTGGTTGACCCGCAGTCTTTGGAACAATTCGAAATCAGCGATGAACGCTCTGCCGAAGAAATTTCGAAAATCATAAAAAAGGCAGGGTACGAACCCGTTTGGAAAGATTGGGACAGATCATTTAGTCATAAAGTTGAAAAGTCTAAAGCCATAAAGTTTTTTACTTAGACATTTTTTTTGACTTTCGACTTTCGACTTTAAAAACTTTAAGACTTAATTAAAATGAGCATTATACAAGAATTCCTTCGTTACAACAGACAAACCATTCTTCCTGAAATTGGCGACGAAGGTCAGGAAAAATTAAAAAACGCTAGAGTTTTAGTAATTGGTGCAGGCGGTTTGGGCTGTCCGATTTTACAATACATTGCGACCGCCGGAGTTGGTTTTATCGGAATTATGGATTTTGATACCATTGAAATTCATAATCTTCATCGTCAAATTTTATACACCGAAAATGAAATTGGTCAGCACAAATCAATTGTGGCTCAAAAAGTAGTTTCGAAATTAAATCCGTTGATTGAAGCTGTTTCGATTAATGAGAAATTAACGGCTGAAAATGCATCAAAAATCATTCAGCAATATGATATTGTTGTAGATGGTTCTGATAATTTTTCGACGCGTTATTTAGTAAATGATACTTGCGTTGCATTAAAAAAGACTTTGGTTTACGGAAGTATTCTAAAATTCGAAGGACAAATTGCGGTTTTCAATCATAATGGAAGTAAAAACCTGAGAGATTTATTTCCTGAAATGCCTGATCCAAAAGATGTTCCGAACTGTAATTTGAATGGCGTTTTAGGAACATTGCCCGGAATTATTGGCAATATGATGGCGCATGAAACGCTGAAATTAATTCTCGAATTACCAACTTTAAACAATGAATTGGTACTTTTTAATACTTTAAATTGGAACTTTATGAGGTTGAATTTTTAAAAAACAACCTCATCCCCTACACTGATAATTCCTGAATTCAAACTCACAAGATTAGTTCCGAATAAAACTGAATTGTCTACATTTCTGTATTTGCTTAAAGTTTTTAAAGGTTCTTTTTTCACAATCCCTTTTTGTGGATCGTTGTTTACCATAATACATCGTCCGCAAGGTTTTATGTTTTTAAACTGAACCTCACCAATTGTA
Source organism: Flavobacterium mesophilum (assembly GCF_039581405.1). Lineage (NCBI taxonomy): Bacteria > Pseudomonadati > Bacteroidota > Flavobacteriia > Flavobacteriales > Flavobacteriaceae > Flavobacterium > Flavobacterium mesophilum. The sequence continues at coordinate 63,515 of NZ_JBCPXZ010000003.1, forward strand.
AAAGTTTTGAAATCATCTTCTTCGTGAGCATTCTTTGTACTCACCACAATATTTGGACGGAATCTTTTGATAGTGATTTTTTCTTCTAATTTGTCATTTAAAAAATCAAGACTTTCGGTCCCTATTAACAAATACGGATAAGCATCGGCAAGACTTACATTATACGTTTCATTTGTTCTGGAACTTTCATGTTTACGAGCACCAATTTTATTGATTTTTACAAGTCTGCATTCGAAACCTAATTTATCGCTAAACCATTTTGAAGAATTTTTATTTACTTCGAAAACTTCACTTTTATCATCCCAAACTTGAGATTCTATTGCATTTCCTAAATGTTCATTAACTGAAAATTCATGCGTTTCTCCTTCAAAATTAATTTGAATTTTATCTCCCAAAATTTGTGGATAAAACTGACTCATTATTGGATATTCTCGTTGGGTAACGTGAACATTTTCAGTATTAATAAGCATCCAACGACGATCGTTTTCAAATCCCATTTCTCCAGCATTGGCACTTTTTAAACTAATGCCTGCCAAACTTTTTATCGGATAAATATAAATTTCTTTTACACTGTAAACTGCACTCATTTTTATTTACTTTTTAAAATGGACATAAATTCTTCGCGATCAATTTCTCGGCAACCCAAACTTTCTAAATGCGGATTATAAACTTGGCAATCCAACAATTTATAATTTTCTTTCTGCAAATATAAAGCTAAAGCTATAAAAGCTGTTTTTGAAGCATTTGAAACTTTGGAAAACATGCTTTCTCCGCAAAAAATAGTTCCTTTACCTAAATCAATTCCGTACAAACCCCCAACCAAAACATCATCTTGCCAAACCTCAACAGATTTTGCAAATCCTTCTTCATTCAATTTGCAATACGCTTCAATCATTTCATCTGAAATCCAAGTCCCGTCTTGTCCTTCACGCTTTATTTGCTGGCAATTTGAAATTACATCTCTAAAATTCTTATTGTATGTGACCTTAAACATTTTCTTTTTGAGAATCTTATGCATGCTTTTGGATATCGCTAATTCATCAAAAAACAATACCATTCTCGGATCTGGCGCCCACCAAAGAATTGGTTCTCCCTCGTTAAACCAAGGAAAAATACCACTTTTATAAGCTAATTTCAATCGCTCGGGATTTAAGTCTCCTCCGACTGCCAAAATACCTTCTTCATCAGCTTCTGAAACTGGCGGAAAAAATAAATCTTTTAATAAATAATACATATTCAAACTTCAAATTCCAAATTCCAACTTTCTGCAATTTGGTCGTTTATGACAAAATTAACTCAAAAATAAAATTCCAAATCCCAAAACAAGGTAATGAATTGGAATTTGGAATTTGATTATTTGAAATTTACCGTTTCTTAGAATGGCAAATCGTCTGGTTCGTCTTCGTTAATGCTTGTTGCTGGTGCAAAAGTTTCTGCTGTTGGCATTGGAGCACCTTGTGCAGGCCCTTCTGGCGCTAATCTTTCGATTCTCCAACCTTGAATACTATTGAAATATCTAGTTTCACCTTGTGGGTTAACCCATTCTCTTCCTCTTAAATTGATAGAAACTTTTACTGCTTCACCTAGTTTATAGCTGCTTAATAAATCGCATTTATCTTGTGTAAATTCGATTAAAATGTGCTGTGGATACTGCTCATCTGTAGTTACTACTAATTCTCTTTTTTTGAATGAAGCACTAACTTGTTGCTCAGGATTTACCACTTTTACTTTTCCTATAACTTCCATCTTCGTCTATAATTATTTATTGTTTCTATTCCTTTATTTTTTAGCTAAAAGCACTTTCCAAGCCGAAGCAATATCATCTTTATTCAGATATTTTTTGGCTTCTAAATGCACTTTTTCCTGATCATCTGAGCTCAAAACGCCTTTCACAGAAAAATTTTCTTTCACAAATATACTAACTTCTTCCATTGTAGGCAAGGCTTCTATATTTCCTAATTTTCCGAGGTCATTCCCATTAAACACAGGGCTTTCCTTTACAAAATTCGGAATTGCATCTACTCCAACACCTAAAGTTGTCAGTGGTTTTGGCACCTCAAATAGTCCTTGATTCGATCTTGAATACCAGTTTGCTCCAAGTCGTGAAACCAAATCAATTTTGTGCTGATCAATCGCTCCATTTTCATCTAAAATCGATTCGTTGATATGAATCTTCACTACTTCACACAAAATCAGATTTCCAGCTCCTCCTTCTGTTCCTAACGGAATAATTTGTGAAATCTTGCATTCAAATTGTACCGGAGATTCTTTTACTCGATATGGCTTTACAAGATCAGATGGAATTTGGGTCAAACCTGCTTTTATGAACTCATTTACACCTTCGCCATATTCTGTACTTGCCAGTGATGTTTGTTGCACCAAATCATAATTCACTACATTAATTACCACTTCGCGCGTTGCTTCGGCATTAATCAAAGTGTGTTTTACCGTATTATCACGAACACGTCTTGAAGGCGAAAAAACCAAAATTGGCGGATTAGCACTAAATACATTAAAGAAACTGAAAGGCGATAAATTTGGGATCCCCTTCTCGCTTATTGTACTTGCAAAAGCAATTGGTCTTGGCCCCACAGCACTTTGTAGATAACCTTGTAATTGAACCGTCGGTATCTCTTTTGGATCGATGCTAATCATATATTTTCTATTTAACCAAACCTCATTTTGGTAACTGCAAAAGTATAGAAATGGTTTAATTCAGAGAAATAGTTTAAGACATAAAAACAAAAATCTTTTGGGGAACTGCAAAATATAAAATGACTATATTTCGTTATATTTATACCTCAAAAATTAATTTATGCACTTTTCTGAACGCAGAAATACAACTCGTTGGGTTATAATTCTTATTTCCTTTTTAATCATTACTTTGATTCTTTGGAATACCTATACTTTCTTCCAAATTTTCAAAAATGAAGAGCGTCTGAAAATGAAGCTTTTTGCCAATGCGCAAATTACCATTGTAAATGCAGATGAAAATACAGATGTCGAACTGCCGCTTCAAATTTTCAGCAACAACACTTCGATTCCCGTTGTATTGATGTTGTATGATAATGTTGTAAGCTCTAAAAATGTTCCTGACGAAATTTTGAATGACAAGAAAAAATTAAAAGTCTTTCTAAACAATTTAAAAAACGAAAACGAGCCGATAACTTTTGAATATGCTCCCGGAAAATACCAAATTCTGTATTACGGCAATTCGGCATTGCTCAATAAATTAAAATATTACCCAATTGCGTTGTTGCTGATTGTATTTCTGTGTGTTGCCTTAATTTATAATTTTTACAAAAGCACCAAAATGGCCACGCAAAACAAGTTGTGGGCAGGAATGGCAAAAGAAACGGCGCATCAAATTGGCACGCCATTATCGTCATTAATTGGTTGGATTGAAATTTTAAAAACAGAAAATATTGATTCGTCAATAACTACTGAAATTGAAAAAGATGTTGATCGATTACAGACTATTACTGATCGTTTTTCAAAAATTGGTTCAGTTCCCGTTTTAGAAATTCACGACATTGTTTTAGAAACATTAAATACTTTCAAATATCTGCAATCACGTTTTTCAAAACAAGTGACTTTTACTTATGACACGCCTAATGAACCGATTTTAGTTGAACTAAATCCGACGCTTTACAGCTGGACAATTGAAAATTTGGTCAAAAATGCGATTGACGCCATGAAAGGAAAAGGAATTTTAGATCTGCAAATCGAACAAGATGCGCATCATGTAAAAATAAACATAAAAGATTCGGGAACCGGAATTCCTAAAAAACAATTCAAAACTATTTTTGAAACCGGTTATACAACCAAAAAAAGAGGCTGGGGATTAGGACTTTCTTTAACCAAAAGAATTGTTGAAGAATATCACAATGGAAAAATCAAAGTTTTACATTCTGAAATTGGAAAAGGAACTACGTTTCAGATTTCTTTAAATAAAAAAATGCAGTAAATAATTTTACTGCATTTTTTTATTATATCAAGTTCCAAACTTTGCGGGTTTCGACGGAGTTCATCCTGAGAAACGAAGGACTCAGCCTCACAAGCTATGTTCTACAAATTCGCTGAAATGCTTTTAGCCAAAGCTTCAAACTCTTCTTTTGAAAGCGAAACTTTATTTATGAAACGCATTTCATCCATATGATTCAACGGAATCAAATGCACGTGTGTATGAGGCACTTCTAAACCTACGACTGCAACTCCTACTCTTTTGCATGGAACTGTTTTTTCTAGCGCAATTGCAATTTTTTTAGAAAACTTCATCAAGCCTAAATACAGTTCGTCATCCATATCAAAAATCTTGTCGATTTCTTGTTTCGGAATACAAAGTGTATGCCCTTTTGCATTTGGATTTACATCTAAAAAAGCTAAATAATTTTCATCTTCAGCTATTTTATATGCAGGAATTTCTCCGTTTACTATTTTTGTGAATATTGAACTCATCGTTTATTTTATTTGGTTAATCGCTTAACCGATTTAACGATTAAACAGTTAAACTTAATGATTAGTCACGTGAAATTTCAAGAATTTCAAATTTTAAAACGCCATTTGGAACTGTAATTTCAGCTACTTCTCCAACAGATTTCCCTAGCAAACCTTTTCCAATAGGAGAAGTTACTGAGATTTTTCCTGTTTTCAAATCAGCCTCACTTTCCGCAACAAGCGTATATTTCATTTCCATTCCATTGCTCTGGTTTTTGATTTTCACATTCGAAAGAACCAAAACCTTAGAAACATCCAATTGAGATTCGTCAATTAATCGTGCATTTGCATAAACTTCTTCTAGTTTAGCAATTCTCATTTCTAATAAACCCTGCGCTTCTTTTGCTGCATCGTACTCGGCGTTTTCAGATAAATCACCTTTGTCTCTTGCGTCTGCTATATCTTGAGATGCTTTTGGGCGCATTACACTCTTTAAATGCTCCAACTCATCTTTTAATTTTTTTAAACCATCTGCGGTATAATAAGATACTTTACTCATAACTTCATCGTTTATATAAATAGAAAAAATCCCATCGGGACGGGATTTTGTAATACAAATATACTATTATTTTTAATAGTACATAATTATATGTTAATCATATAAAAATCAAAACTAAATAATTTATTTTTGTTTCACTAATCCAAATTCAAATAATGAAAAAAATCTGGCTCTTAATCGTCTTTGTTTGTGCACTTTCTGCTTGTAGCGAGAGTGAACGAAGCAGTAAAAATCCTTACATTCCAAACTACTCTGTTAATTTAACTGTGGATATGAATTTGCCCGCATATTCTAACCTCAAATTTGTAAGTAATGGCGTTATTGTTCCTAATTATGGAGCAAAAGGAATTATCATTTTTAATGCCGGAAGCGGTTATAATGCTTTTGATGCTGCGTGCCCAAATCAAGAAATCAATTCCTGCACAGCAATGACAATTGACGGAATATATGCCGTTTGCTCTTGCGATAAGGCACAATACAGTTTATTCACTGGACTTGGCGGAAAAGAATATCCATTAAAATCCTATCGCGTAGAAGTTTCGGGAACCGTGATTCACGTATATAATTAAAATAAAAAAGCCTGAAAGTTTATTTCAGGCTTTTTTATTTTTTAGAATTTCAAGGTTAATCCAGCTAAGAAATTAATTCCTGCCTGCGGATAATAGTATGGATAAATATCATACATGTACCCGTTTGAAACATATTTTTTATCTAAAATATTGTTCACCATCCCTGTAATCATAATAGATTTGAAAACCGATTTTGGTTTGATTTCATACGAAACATTCAAATCGTTTACAAAATAATCTGCCAGTTTTGCTGATGGCAATTCGATATTATTCATGTATTGTTCGCCAACATATTTTTGCAATAATGAAATATGCAAATTCTGAATTGGGCTGTAAACAATTATATTTCCAGCGATAACTTCTGGTGAATATGCAATTTTAGTTGTTCCATAATTTTGACCTTCAACAGCTAAATCAACATTTTTGTTACTGCTCAAAGTAAAGTTCGGACGAATAATAAATTGTTCTGAAAGCTTAATCGTTGCATCAAATTCTAATCCTAAACGGTAACTTTTATCAGTATTCGAGCGAATTGGAGCTCCAACATCATCAAGTGTACCAGTTAAAATCAACTGATCTTTGTAAGCCATATAGTAAACATTTGAATTCAATTGGAAATTATCTGAATTAAATCTCCAGCCTAATTCAAAATCATTCAGTTTTTCTGGTTTTACATTTCCGCCTTCGTAATCGGTTCTGTTTGGTTCACGATTCGCACGAGCGTATGAAAAATATAACGTATTTTTTTGATTGATTTCATAATTCAATCCCGCTTTTGGATTAAAGAAATTGAAAGTGTCATCTACTAAACCAGTTTCAGCACTATCTGCTTTATAATGTACTCTTCTGTATTGAAGATCGCCATAAAAACTCAACTTTTCGGTGAATTGATAATTTGCTTTTGCAAAAATATTTCCGTCAGTCTTTGTTGAAAAATCATCATAATAATGATCTCCCGGCTCCGACTGTGAAGCATATCTTGCCCAAATTACTTTTCCATAATGATCGCCTTCGTATTTATTCCAGCCTCCGCCAAAAATAACATCCAGTTTTTCATCTTTATATTTTACAGAAAAAGTCGTTCCGTAAAAATCATTGTCCAACCATTTCTGACGAACTAAGTCTGTTGTTGTAACTGAACCAACTGGGTCTAAATTATAATCAGCCATATCGGCATCTTCTTTATAATTTTCGTAATATCCTTTCCCTTTTGTGTAATGAAAAGCCAAGTTGCTGCTCCATTTGTCAGAAATTGATTCACTCCAATGCAATTGGTAATGATCTTGTTGGTAATTATCCGTTTCATTATCGTAAAAACGAACATTTCCTGATTCGTCTTTGTACATTCCAGCCGAATTGAAAGTACGATTATCATTCATGGTTTCTTCATCAATTCCGTTCCAAGATTGATACGTTTTTTCAGTTCCGCCAAAAACTAAAGCTTTAATTAAAGTCGTTTTTCCAACATAAGTCCCTTGAAGAAAATACGATTTCAAATCAGAACTTGCTCTGTCAATATAACCGTCCGATTTAATTCTTGACAAACGTCCAGCCAATTCAAAATGATCGTTCAATAATCCTGTGCTGAATTTCACAGTATTTTTTTGCGAATTAAAACTTCCGAAAGAGCTCGAAATTTCGCCTGTTGCTTTAGAAGCATAATTATCAGTCAACATGTTCAAACTTGCTCCAAAAGCACCTGAACCATTTGTTGAAGTTCCAACACCACGCTGTAATTGTAAACTTTCGACAGAAGAAGCAAAATCGGGCATATTTACCCAAAAAGTTCCTTGGCTTTCGGCATCGTTATACGGAATTCCGTTGATTGTCACATTCACACGAGTTGCATCGCTTCCTCGCACCCTGATGCCACTATAACCAATTCCGTTTCCAGCGTCAGAAGTTGTAACTACAGATGGAAGATAATTCATCAAAGTTGGAATATCTTGCCCAAGATTTCTGAATTTGATTTCTTTTTTATCCATATTGCTAAACGAAACAGGAGTTTTCGTCGTTACACGAACCGCAGAAACCAAAACCTCATCAAGTGAATTTACTTTGGTAGAATCTTGCTGTTGCGCAAAAGATAATAGAGTAAAGAAAACAGAAAATAGAGTAAAGAGAATTGATTTGGTTCCGATAAGATTTTCAACCTTTGAACCTTTGTACCTTAGCGACTTAGCGCCTTTAAATAAAATTTTCATTCGTAAAAAATTACGAATAAAAGGGGGAATTATTCTTTTGTTAAATTAATAAATGTGTTTCACGACAAAATAAAGTGTGCACGCTTGATAGTGTCGTTTTTTCCCTTAGCAACATTACTCGCTCAGGTTCTTTGGGTATGATCTCAGCTCGTTATTTGGAGCACCCCTTTGAGACAGTGCAAAGGTAATGTTAAAATATTTAAAACTCCAAAAAAGAAATTTCTTTTAAAATTCCAATTTGTGAAATTCCAAATTCCAACAGCAATTCGATAAAGGTTTGTTTTGGAATTTAATCCAGATTAGGTTTTTTTCGAGATTGCTTTAAATCAGAGAGATTCTTTTTGTCTTTGATCCTCTTTTTAATTACCGCTTTCGGAACTTTTGTTGCTTTTCTAATTTTCGGAACGTACAATCCTTTTTTGATGATTTCCAAAAATCGTTTGATAACAATATCTTTATTTTTAAGCTGACTTCTGTCTTCGTCACAATTTAAAATGAGGATATTTTCAGAAGTTAACCTTGCCGATATATTTTCTTGCAAAAGCAATTTTTCTTCATCAGACAAGGCTTGAGAAGCATTTAAATCAAAACTCAGCACTACTTTTGACGAAACTTTATTCACGTTTTGCCCTCCAGACCCACTACTGCGTACGGCTTTAAAATTAAGTTCTGATATGATTTTTTCAATATCCATTATTGTGGCTGATGTGGTGCTTTTAATAAATCATTCACCGTTTTCACCGGATTAAAAGTAATCAATGGCACTGCAACAAAAATAGTCAGCCAATGCGCCATCGAACCATTCCATAATCCCGGAAGCTCGTAGTTTTTTACTGTTTTGCCTTCAACGCTTTTTTCCACAATAAAACCTGTTTTGTGATCTACAAATTGCTGTAAATCAAATTTTTGGTTTTTATAATTTTTTATACCGCAAACCAAGTCAACTGGATTAAAATGAGTTGCTTCTGCTAAAATTTTAGACTGCTTTTTATCTGATAAATCAATTTGCGATGTTTCAACAATCTGAAGTGATTTTATTCCCTTGTCATTCATTACCCAAAAAGGTCCTCCGCCAGGTTCTCCCTCATTTTTCACCATACCGCAAACTCGTATCGGACGATCTAAAAGTTCTTTCACCTTATTGATTTTATTCTCAAAAGTGAACATTTTGAAATCACTAGAAATTTCTACATTTAGATTTTTTGTCAAAAACCGAACGATTTTTTCTAATCCAGCTTCGTCGATTTTTTGTTCATCAATAGCATTTAAATAGTTGAAGACTTTTTGTTGCGCTTCAATCATAATTCCAGCAAGCGCTTTTTTGTATAATGTAATTTTATCAATATGATTTTGAATTACATTGTCGATATTTTTAATAAAAATAACATCGGCATCAAGCGTATTTAAATTCTGAATCAATGCTCCATGTCCGCCTGGCCTGAAAACCAAAGCTTCATTTTTGTCTCTTACCAATCTGTTTTTGGTATCAACAGCAATAGAATCTGTGCTGGCATTTTGATAAGAATAACCAATATTAATCTGAATTCCAGAATCCTTCTCTACTTTTTCCTTAAGAACTTCAATTTCTTTTTCAAATAATTGCTGATGCGCTTCAGTCACCGTAAAATGAAGATTTGAAACCTGATTTGAAGAAGCATAGTGCGCACATTCGTTCAAATGTTCTTCAATAGGATTTGCAATATGGTCTTTATATTTATGGAAAGGCAAAACCGCTTTTGGCTTATCTGCAAAAGCAAAATAATCCTGTGAAAGCAATGTTTTAATGAAATAATAATTTTTATAATCGCGCTCTAAACTATCAAAATCAGGATAAATTGATTTTAGCTTTTTGTCAACTGCTTTGAAAAATGGAAACTTGTCCATTGCGACAATAAAAATTGGCAATTCTTTATCCTTCTTTCTATTTATATAAGCGTTGATTGTTTCTTTTTCGATATCAAATTCATTCAAAAAAGCTCGTAAAAACTTAAACATTCTAGTTGCCGCACCAGAAGCCGGAACGAATTTTTTAATTTTCAGATTCTTTACTTGCGAATCAAAAAAAGCCGCTCTTTCTTCGAACTCTGTTTCTGAAAAAGCTAAAATTCCATCATCAATTGTTGCTGCACTAATTAAATTACTTTTTGTTATTCCTTTCTTGAAAATTTTCAATTGTTTCAGAACATTTTCAAAAGAAATGCCTCGCTCATACAACTGCACAAAATCTTCTGACGAAAAACCACGTTCTTTAGCCATAGCAAGCTCGTCAATAATTGTTGTTGCTTTTTTCAAACGGCTTTCCTTATCTCCTGACAGAATTATAAATGGCTTTTTAGTATCTATTAGAGTTTGCTTAAAAACTGAAAAAACAGTTTCTCTTCCGTCTGGAGTATCTCTAATATCGTCTTTTTCCCAAGGAACATCAATATCCGTCAAGAAAAACAAATCGTACTCGTGTTCGAGCGCCGCTTCATTTAAAAGGGGATCACAAAAACCGTAATACATTTCAGAAAAAACTTTAGTCACCATCAAATTTGTATCACAGAACAAATAGGTGTTTGCCTTAGAAAGTTTTTCATTTTCTAATGCTGTTTGTCCGTAAGCAATAGGCATCATATCATCAGCCACGCAAATGTGCTGATTCTCCTCCCATTTCTCTTGTAAGTAGTCACGAGCAAACTCTGGAACCCATTCGGTTTCGTAGTATTCTGCAAGCTGTTTTGCTAAGGTTGTTTTTCCTGTACTTTCAGGACCAAACAAAGCAATTTTTATGATAGTTGTTTTTTGCTGTCTAAGATTTTTCTCCATTCTAAATAAGCTGAAATAGCCAAAATTGTAAAAATTAAATATTGAAGTGACAGCATCCCTAAGCCGCGATAAGCATAAAGAGGCACAACAATAATGTCGCCAATAATCCAAAGTGTCCAGTTTTCGATTTTTTTCCTGGCCATATACCACATTCCTGCAAAAAATATTCCTGACGAAATCATATCGACATAATTGTCTTTTTTGATTTCATAATCGAAATATTTATAAATTCCGAAAACTACAAAAACGGTTACAATAAACAGTAAGATTCCGATTATTTTTTCATTAAAATTTGTACGGGTAATTGGTAAATTATCTTCAACTGCTCCTCCTCGCGCCCATACATACCATCCGTAAATACTCATAATCGAAAAATATCCATTGATAATCATATCACCAATGTAACCCGCAACATATAATAGATACACTGAAATTATTGTTGCAATCAATCCTGTAGGATAAACCCAAATGTTTTCTTTTTTGGCAAACCAAACACTTAAAATACCGCAAACAAAAACTAAAAATTCAAGAGCAATATGCCATAGTGGGGCATTTTTATAACTGTCTAGAAAAAAATCTATCATTTGGTCAAGCTATTTTTGGGTTGGTTTAGGAATCAAAAAAATGGCTGTTGTTTTCGAAAGCAGTTCCAATAACTACTAAATCGGCACCAGCTTTATACGCATTTTGAATTCCGTGCAAATCTACAATTCCTCCGCCAACAATTATAGGAATTTCAATATTTTGCGCAATTAACTCTATCATTTTCAGCGGCACTGCGTTTTTAGCGCCACTTCCCGCTTCTAAATACATCAATTTATTTCCTAACATTTCTCCTGCTTGTGCAGTTGCCAAAACCAAATCAAAGTTTTCACGATTAAGCGGTTTTGTTTTACTAACGCGCGCGACCGCTGTTTCATTGCCACTTTCGATCAAAATATATCCAGTAGAAATCACTTCTAGATTTGTTTTTTTCAGAATAGGCGCTGCTTGAACTTGATATTCAATCAAATAATCTGGATTTCGGCCTGACAGTAAGGATAAAAACAAAATAGCATCAGCCTGAGGAGAAATTTGAGAAGGATCACCAGGAAATATAATAACAGGCAGATTTGTTTTTTGCTTTAATTGTGCAATTAAATCCTCCAGAATATTGTTTTGGACAATACTTCCGCCTACAAAAATGTGTGTCGCGGGAGATTGATTTATTTTGAGCGATAAATCATCTAATTTTTCGAGAACAATTTTATCCGGATCTAAAAGTATAGCCAGCAGTTTTTGTCCGCTTTTTTTAGCTTCTAAAATCTGCTGATGTATGTTGGGTATTTTTTGCTGCATAATGGCTGTAAAAGTAAAAGTTTTTAAGGTAGAAGAACTATTTTGAATAAATTATATTTGTACAACCGCTTTTGACAACCAAAGACATAAATGTATGATTGCTCCTGAATTACTAGAAAAATATGGCGCTATAAAGAAAACTTTCTCTAAAAATGAAATAATTTTTGAAGAAGGAATTTTCCCCTCAAATTATTATCAGATTCTTTCAGGCGAGGTCAAAATGAGCAATTACAATGATGACGGACGCGAATTTATCCAGGGAATATTTTATAAAGAACAATCTTTTGGTGAACCTCCATTATTTTTAAACCAAAAATATCCTGCCAATGCTATTGCCGTTGAAGATTGCCAAATTTTTCTTTTGTCGAAAACAAACTTCATGAAATTGCTGGAGGAAAATCCTAAAATCAGCATTAAAATAATCGAGAATTTAGCGCAACGTTTGTATTATAAATCGGTTATGGCGGCAGAAATTTCAACTCAAGAACCAGAACATCGTGTTTTGAAATTAATTGACCACGGAATTGCTTATTTCAAATTTAAAAAAGACTCAAACGGCTACCTTATCAATTTCACCCGACAGCAAATTGGAGATTTGACTGGATTGCGTGTTGAAACGGTAATTAGAACCATAAAAACATTGGAGAAAAAAGGCGAATTAAAGATTATAAACCGAAAAGTATATCGATAAAAAAGTTCTTGTTTTATGATTTTAATCATAAAATGGAGTTGAATTGCGAGCGTATCTTTGTCATATAAAAATCTGTATATCATGACACTATATCAATCAACATTCGACATTTTCAATAAAAACTACATGGGCTCTGCTGCAATGGCAGTAATTGGACAAAGCTGTTTAGGAGGCGCTGCTGCAATGTATGTTTTGGCTAACGGAACTTCAATTTTTCAAATGATTCAGCTGGCTATTATTGTTTTAGCTTGTATCTTTGTAAACACTTCAATTTTGGCACAAATGAAACATAAAGTAGTTTTTAACCTTTTAATTTTGAGCTCAGTATTAAGTGTATTATTTATTCTTTTAAACACTATTTTTCTGTGAAAAAGCAAATAGAAAATAGAGCCGATGTTTCCTTTTTAGTACATCAGTTTTATGCTAAAATAAAAGCCGATGAAGAAATCGGCTTTTATTTTAATGAAATGATTGCGGATTGGGATGCACATCTCGAAAAACTGACTGATTTTTGGGAGATGAATTTATTTGGCGTAAAAAAATACAATGGAAATCCAATAGCTGTTCATAACGAAGTTGACGCTCATTTTGGCGAAAAAATCACTACAAACGAGTTTGGAATCTGGTTGAATCATTGGTCCCAAACCATCGACGAATATTTTGAAGGCGAAAATGCCGATATATTAAAAAGACGTGCCCGAAAAATGAGCACTTTTTTATATATGAGTATGTTTCAGCATAGAAATAAGGAAAGTGAGATTTAACGGCTCTAAATATCATTGCGAGGAGCGAATCGAATAGAGCGCAAGCACATTTGCTAAATCAATCCTAGCGCGATACGAAGCTTTGCGTCTAATTCTCAAAAGCATAAACCAACGTAAACTTGCCTTCAAAATTATCGGATTGAACTTCCTGATAATGCACATCAAATTCCTTGGTCAAATTATCAAAATGAAGACTTGCCTTAGTCTGACTTTCTTCTAAAGAAAAATCATCAACATTGATATGATCTTTAAAACTGATTCCTTTTTCGTTTCTAATTTTAAAGATTGCTTCTTTGGCTCCCCAAATCACTGTAAGTTTTTTTATGTATTCTTCAATAGATGACGGGTCTAAATAATCGCATTCAAAATCTGTGAATTTATCTGCGATTCTCTGAATTTTTTCTCGCTGTAATTCCATATCAATTCCTACGGTTTCGTGGCTGATAATTATAGCCGCAAAATGGTACGAATGCGTTATTGAAATATGATTATGGCAATCAAAATATGGTTTCCCGAATTCATCATAATGCAAATCTTTATCTGTAAACCCCATTTCCTGAATCAGCATACGAACACTCAAAAAAGCACGCTGATGCATTTGAGATTTCATTCCGTCCAACCTCCTTTGTGTTTTTTCCTTTAAAACTACTTTACTTACTAACTCTTCGAGAGATTCTGTTATTTCCCAAATTAAGATTTTAGTGGTTTCGTTGAATTGTATGGTCTGAAATAAAGGCATTTCTTTTTAATTGTAAATTATGATGAATGGTTAATTGTAATTTTAAACCATATAAGTCATATAAGAAAATATAAATTATTGGCTGAAAAATGTAATAGTAAATATAAGCAATTAGTGGCAAAGCTAATAGTTTAACCCCCTTTTTAAATGAACTTATATTACTTATATGGTTTGAAAAATATAAGCAATTAGCAACAAAGGTAATAGTTAAGAATCTTTTTAAATGAACTTATATCACTTATATGGTTCAAAAACGAATCTTAAACTAACATTCTAGAGATTAAGAAATTAAAGATTTCACAAATCTTAAAGAAAATAGTAAAATTCAAAAGCTATTCCTTAAATTTGCAAAAAATTTACAATTCTACAAATATAATATAAATGAGTACTACAACTACGCCTTATGTGGCTTATAAAGTAAAAGACATTTCTCTAGCGGCTTGGGGAAGAAAAGAAATTGAACTAGCTGAAGCTGAAATGCCAGGTTTAATGGCACTTCGCGCTGAATACAAAGACGAACAACCATTAAAAGGTGCTCGTATTGCTGGATGTTTGCACATGACGATTCAAACTGCTGTTTTGATCGAAACTTTAATTGCTCTTGGTGCTGAGGTTACTTGGTCTTCTTGTAACATTTTCTCAACTCAAGATCAAGCTGCTGCTGCTATTGCTGCTGCTGGAATCTCAGTTTATGCTTGGAAAGGTCTTGACGAAAAGTCATTTGACTGGTGTATTGAGCAAACTTTATTCTTTGGTGAAGACAGAAAACCATTGAACATGATTCTTGATGATGGTGGAGATTTAACTAATATGGTTATTGATCGTTACCCAGAATTAGTTCCTGGAATTAAAGGTCTTTCTGAAGAAACTACAACTGGTGTTCACAGACTTTACGAAAGAGTAAAAGCTGGAACTCTTCCAATGCCTGCAATCAATATCAACGATTCTGTTACTAAATCTAAATTTGACAACAAATACGGATGTAAAGAATCTGCTGTAGATGCTGTACGTCGTGCAACTGACTTAATGTTAGCTGGAAAAAGAGTTGTTGTTTGTGGATACGGTGACGTTGGAAAAGGAACTGCTGCTTCTTTCAGAGGTGCAGGTTCTATTGTAACTGTTACTGAAATCGATCCAATTTGTGCTTTACAAGCTGCAATGGACGGGTATGAAGTTAAAAAATTAAGTACTGTAATTGCTAATGCTGATATCATCATTACAACTACTGGAAATAAAGATATCGTTCTTGGAGAGCACTTCGAACAAATGAAAGATAAAACTGTTGTTTGTAACATTGGTCACTTCGATAACGAAATTGATATGGCTTGGTTAAACAAAAACCACGGTGCATCTAAAATCGAAATCAAACCTCAGGTTGACAAATACAACATCAACGGAAATGATATCATCATTTTGGCTGAAGGTCGTTTAGTAAACCTTGGTTGTGCTACAGGTCACCCAAGTTTTGTAATGAGTAACTCATTTACAAACCAAACTTTGGCTCAAATCGAATTATGGAACAACAGCGCTGCTTACAAAAATGAAGTTTACATGTTACCAAAACATTTAGATGAAAAAGTTGCTGCTTTACACTTAGCTAAATTAGGTGTTGAACTTGAAGTTCTAAGAGAAGATCAAGCTGCTTACATTGGTGTTGAAGTTCAAGGTCCATTCAAACCAGAATACTACAGATACTAATCTATTTTAGATCTTAGATTTATTACATATTCAAACCCGACAGGTTTTAAAAACCTGTCGGGTTTTTTATTTCCTAACTATTGCTATCAAAAAAACATTTATTTTTATAAGAAAAATAATTCGATACTATGATTTCAACTGGAAATAAACAATTAATGCCTCAAAAAGGTGATTTTCAAAGAATTTGCAAAGCAATTTCAGTTCTCGATGCTATTTTTTGGCCAGAATGGGAAGATAGATATTATTCTTACAATTCTAAATGGAGTGAAAACGAAGAGTTTTTTGAAATGAAAGATGGCTGTGGAGATCAAATGATGGCTCTTTTTCTTGAAAACAACTGCATATTAATTGGGCTTGCTCATGAATATTATTCTAAAAGCATAACAAGAGAAAATTTATTACAAGGAATACCTGAAATTTATAATGATTTTATCTTTGGAGAACCTGCATCTTCAACAATAATAAACTTTTGTTTGTGGACTAATAATGAAGGAGAATGGAAGACTGGGAAAATCGCGGTTAAGGATGATGGCTCAGAAGAATTATTAAATATTTTCGATGGAAATCCTCAAACCTATGCAGATTGGGCTCTCGAATATTTTTTTGATGGTACTCAGGATGAAGACGAAGATGAAGATTATTATAAGGCAAGACCAACATCTATAGCCCCCATAAGTCAAATCTATCAAGGTAAAAAACTAACAAAGGAAATGGTTTTACAACTCGATAAAAATTTTGATGACTGGGAAAGACTTGGAGAAGATCTTGATGAAATAGGCTACGATTATAATTTTAATTAAAATGCAAATCTAAAATAATTCAAACCCGACAGGTTTTAAAACCTGTCGGGTTTTGTTTTTAATAGTAATTCTAAAATTCATTTTGTTATTTTTGACTTTCAAATCTACGATTAAACCCAAAAAACCAAATTTTGAAACTGCCCTTAATTACTTTACTACTACTATTATCCTTCGGTGCGACTGCACAAAACTTTAATCCGTCGGCACTAATGCCTCAGCCACAAAATGCATTGTTTCCTATGATGGATCAGCGTCCAAAAGTTCTGGGATTAGAAACCATGAAACCTATTTCTAAAAATTATAAAGAAAAAATGCAGGCCAAATTAGACCGAGAAGAAAAAAAACTCGTAAAATTAGCCGAAAAATCTTGGCAAATCGAACTGGATTTAAGGAGTCAAAAAACAAAATTAAAGACTCTCGAAGATAATCTGAATGATCCAGATCGAGACAAAAAAATTGAAAAGCAAAAGCAGCTAATTGCTAGAATTGAAGAAGAATTAAAAGTTGCAAAAGCTGAAGAAGAAATAAGTGCAAAAAAAGTAACCAATTTACAACTCGTTGTAGAAGATTCTAAATTTATACGAACAGAATAATAATACTTCAAACCCGACAGGTTTTAAAAACCTGTCGGGTTTTATTTTTAGTAAGTTTCTATAAATAAACAACTTGTAAATATCTTATAAAAAACATTTCAAACAAAAAATTGCAGGTTTACAAATATCTATTTACTTTTAAGTATTAAAATAAGATTCTATTTCTCAAATACTTAAACAGTAAACACTTGAAAAAATCAACTTATTTAATCGTCTTCTTATTTTTACTAAGTCTCTCACAAATCGCTTTTTCTCAGGAAAAAAAACCTAAAGTGGTATTAGTCTTAAGCGGTGGAGGAGCAAAAGGAATTGCACATATTCCGCTTTTGCAAAAACTCGATTCTTTACACATTGTCCCAGATCTTATCGTTGGAAATAGTATGGGAAGTATTATTGGAGGTTTGTATGCAATGGGTTATTCTGGAGACAGTATCGAAAAAATGACCAAAAATATTAATTGGGATAAACTTCTTGGTGGAGGACAAGCCTTGCGATCTGTAAGTGCCGAAGAAAAAAGAGAATTTCAAAGATACCTAATCAGAATTGGGATTAAAGATGGAAAATTGAACAGTATTGGTTCCCTCTTAAATGATCAGAACCTTAGAGAATACCTTTCTGAGTTAACCTTTCCTGTTTATAATGTAAAAGATTTTGACAGCCTCCCGATACCTTTTAGAGCAATGGCCACCGATCTTGCCGAAGGAAAGGAAGTTATTTTGAGCAAAGGTAGTTTAGCTTATGCAATGAGAGCCAGCATGTCGTTGCCCGCTATTTTCAAGCCAATGCCTTATGAAAAATCAGTACTAGTAGATGGTGGAGTTCTAAATAATTTCCCAACTGATGTTGCCAAACAAATGGGCGCCGATATTATTATAGGCAGTGACGTGGGCGGCGGAATGGAGCCTGTAGATAAGCTCAATAATATTATGACTGTATTGATGCAAACCAGCATGTTCCCGAGCAACCTCAAAAATCCCGCAAATCGTGATTTATGCACCATATTAGTAGATCATTTGCCCAACCTGCGTTTCTCAACAGCTGATTTTGCCGATAGCGATGAAATCTACAAGGACGGTAAAATAGCAACAAATCAAAATCTTCCCGCTTTAATTGCTTTATCCGAAAAATTAAAAGCATTTCCACAACGGACACACAAATTGCCGGATATGCCAAAAGAATTTGTTCTTGATACAATAGTGTATAAAAAAATAAGCCCCGAAAACCTGCCACTCGTAATTGGAAGAGCAAACCTTAAAACACACGTAAAATATACCACAAAGGATTTAATTGCTGGAATTAACCGAGCCATGGGCACTAATCTTTTTGAAGAGATAACCTATAGTTATTTCATAAAAGACGAAGACAAACTCGGAATTACTTTGTTCGGACTCGAACGCGCTAAAAATCAGCTGAACACGTCAGTGCATTACGATACTTATAGAGGTGTCGGCATCATTTTTAATTACACCGGAAGAAACGTTTTGGCAGACGCGTCCAGACTTCTCGTAACTGCCGATATTGCAGAACAACCAAAAGCCAGAATCAATTATCAGAAAAATTTTGGCGGACATAGAGAATGGTGGTGGATGACTGAAGCTTATGGCGCTTTTCTAAGACAAGAAATTTACATCAATGGCAAAGCATCAGACAATATGCTCTATAATGCTTTTGAATTCAACAATGAAATAAACCGGAATTTAAATTCTCTGAAAAGCTATTTTGGTTTTGGTCTAAACTATCATTACACTCATGTAAAACCAAAATATGATCGCGAATATAACCCAAACTCTATTTCAATAAACGATTACAATTTTAATAACATCGAATTCAATATGCATTATTCCTATAATGATATGGATAAAGTGTATTTTGCTACAAACGGAACAATTATAAAATCAAATTTAGGGCGATCGTTTTTAACAGATATTAATGCCTCTTTTTCTGATCCAAATTTAACAACCATTTCGGGTTCCACTAATGGTTATACTAAATTTGGTTTTACTTTTGAAAAAAGGGCACTTTTAAAAAAGAAAATCACAGGAATTGTAGGGTTTGATTCTTATTTTATTTTTCAGGACAAACTTAAAGAAGATCAAATTTCATTTTCAGAATTTGGCTATGCTTCAAAATATTTCTTAGGAGGCATAATACCAAGTTCAGGCAGTAATCGTTTTCAATTGCCTGGCCTTCATGAAGACGAACTTAATGTTACACAATACATGGGACTTAAACTGGGCTCTCAAGTAAATCTTTTTGGGAAAATCTATCTGACTCCTCATTTTAATATTGCAACTGTAGGCTTTGGCACTTTTGACGATTATATTGATCATGCATTCAATCCAAAAGGAAGTTGGGATGATAATATTGAACCAAGTCTGGTATTATCAGGAGGAGCTGCGGTTTCTTATGAATCCATTTTAGGTCCAATTCATTTTGATACTTCGTGGATTAATAACATCGATAAAGTGAGATTCTTTTTTAGCGTTGGATTATCTTTTAATCCTTAATTTTAGTTTCAGGTTTCAAGTTTCAAGTTTTGAACCTGAAACTAAAACAACAAAATTGATTTCCGCAAGTTTCGGATTTTATACCTTTAAAAACCAATCGATATTTGTATTATAAAATGGAAAGAAGATGAACACACAGGAAACCATCAATTATAATCGTATCGCCGAAGCTATAGATTATATCAAAGCTAATTTTAAAGAGCAACCCAATCTAGATGAGGTTGCAGAAAAGGTACATTTGAGTCCGTTTCACTTTCAACGCCTTTTTAGTGAATGGGCAGGAACGAGTCCGAAGAAGTTTTTGCAATATACAAGTATTGAACACGCCAAAAAACTGCTCAAAGAAAATCAGGCAACCATCACCGAAACTGCATTTGAAACTGGACTTTCAGGAACAAGCCGACTTCATGATTTATTTGTAAATATCGAAGGAATGACACCAGCCGAATATAAAAACGGAGGAAAAAATCTGGAAATAAATTACAGTTTTGCCGAAAGTCCGTTTGGGAATATTGTTGTGGCTTCAACTCAAAAAGGCGTTTGTTTTATGGCTTTCACCGAAGATGAAATCACTGGTTTTATCGCCTTAAAAGATAAATTCCCGAATGCCCAATTTTCGAAAAAACTAGATTTATACCAACAAAATGCGTTATTCATTTTCCAAAACGATTGGAGCAAATTATCTGAAATCAAACTGCATTTAAAAGGAACTGATTTTCAGTTGAAAGTCTGGGAAACTTTGTTGAAAATCCCAATGGGACAGCTTTCTACATATGGTTCAATTGCGAATCAAATCCAGAAACCAAATGCCTCGCGTGCGGTTGGAACAGCGATTGGGAGCAATCCTGTTGCATTTTTAATTCCGTGTCATCGCGTGATCCAATCTTCGGGAACATTTGGCGGTTATATGTGGGGAAATACCCGAAAAACAGCAATCATTGGCTGGGAAGGCGCGCAAATAAATCTTTAAAAGGAAAAAATCCAAATTTTAAATTCCAAATTCCGATGACTTATTATCATTGAAAATTTCTATATCTCGAAAATTTAATCATGCAAAATATACAATCAAAAATTGCTTCTCAAAACTGGGAAAGCATCACCGAATCTATGCACGAAAATGGCTTTGCCATTATTCCAAATATCCTAAATAATGAACAATGCGAAGATTTAAAATTCGATTATGACAACCCAAATTTATACCGAAAAACAGTTGTTATGGAACGTTATCGATTTGGTTTGGGAGAATACAAATACTTCAATTATCCTTTGCCTGATTTGATTCAAAATATCCGGACTGCGATTTATCCAAAATTGGCGCCAATTGCTAATTCTTGGATGAAAGTCTTAAATATTAATACTGTTTTTCCAGAAAAACATTCAGAATTATTACAGCAATGTCACGATAATAATCAGTTAAAGGCAACAGTTTTAATTTTAAAATATGGAAAAAGCGGATTCAACACTTTGCATCAAGATTTATATGGCGATGTTTATTTTCCGATTCAAATTGTTCTTTTTCTGAATGAACCTAACAAAGATTTTACTGGAGGTGAATTTGTTTTAACACAACAAACGCCGAGAGCACAATCGAAAGCTATTGTTTTAAAACCTAAAAAAGGAGATATTCTGATTTTTACCACCAATTTCAGACCTGTAAAAGGTTCGAAAGGTTATTATCGTGTGAATATGAAACATGGCGTTAGTGAAGTTCATTCGGGTGAACGATATACATTGGGGATTATTTTTCACGATGCCCTTTCATAATTTTATCTCTCGCAAAGTCGCGAAGTCGCAAAAGCAACTATTTAACTTTACGTCTTAAGTTTTCTTCCTTTGCTTCTCTAATTAAGACAAAGTCTTTGCGTTTTTGCGACTTTGCGAGAAATTTATCTTCAAAAAATATGATTAAACATAATCAAATTCAAGATTCAGATCTTCGAAATAAAATTAAAAAAGGCGAAATTTGCTTTGGTGGCAACCAAAAATTAAAAATCTACGGAACGCTCAAATGTTCTTCAGGAAAAAGAATGAAACGTGAAAATCGGGTTTTCTTTTTATCTGAAAATGAAGCCAAAGAAAATGGTTTCAGACCTTGCGGACATTGCATGAAAACTGAATATAAAAACTGGAAAAATGGACTTATTTAATCCGCAAACTGACGAAACTACCAATTTGCTTCCGAAGGATGGAACGGTTAAGTATTATGGAAAATGCTTCTCTAGAGCAGAAGCCGATTTCTATCGCGATACTTTATTAAATACAATTGAATGGAAAAACGATGAGGCAATCATCTTTGGAAAATTGATTTTAACCAAACGAAAAGTAGCTTGGTACGGCGATCAGGAATTTGAATATACGTATTCGAATACTACAAAAAAGGCTTTGCCTTGGACAAAAGAGCTTTTACAATTAAAGCGTATTATCGAAGAAAAAACAGGAGAAAACTTCAATTCTTGCTTACTGAATTTATATCATTCGGGTGAAGAAGGCATGGCGTGGCATAGCGATGCTGAAAAAGATTTGAAAAAAAATGGCGCAATTGGATCAGTAAGTTTTGGTGCTGAACGCAAATTTGCATTCAAACATAAAGAAACGAAAGAAACAGTTTCCTTAATTCTGGAACATGGGAGTTTATTGGTTATGAAAGATGAAACGCAGACCTATTGGTTGCATAGATTACCTCCAACGAAAAGCACTCAGAAACCGAGGGTGAATTTGACTTTTAGAACTATTGTGAGATAAAAAAATCACTTCTTTTTGGTAACAACATTTTCATAGGAGCGTATTAAAGCATCTTCAAACATTTCGAGCCTTACTCTTGACAGTTCGACAATTGTCCAACCTTGCTTTCCCCATTTATTCGGAATTGGATAGAAAATCCTTTCGCTTGACGAACAAAAAACAGATTGATCAATTTCGTTTAATTTTAAAACAGCGTGATTATTTTTTTCATCAAAAGTGGCAAAAATCTTCTTTTTGATTCGGAAAGAAGTTTTCTCAAAATGGGGTTCTTCAGTTACATCTGGAAATGACATCGCTAATTTTCTAAATTCTTCAATTGAAACCATAACATCATTTTTTAGAGATTAAAGCCAGATTTTACCAACCTTGATTCAGTCCATTTTTCAAAACTTCATCGTACTTTTCTTTATCAAAAGAATACAAATTTGGTGCTTTATGTGCTACGTTGCTTTTCTTTTCATCCAATTTTTTTACGATTCCGATGTTCGTTATTTTGCGAAGAAAATTTCTTCTGTCCAACTTTTTATCCAGAATCGTTTCGTATAATTTTTGAAGTTCAGGCATTGTAAATTTCTCTGGCAATAAGTTGTAACCAATTGGCATCAAATTCAATTCCATCCTTAAAGTATCAAGCGCTTTATCGAGAATTTCGCGATGATCTAGAATAAGTTCAGGAACTTCTTTATGATCAATCCATTCTATAATTTCAAATTCACTTGAAGGTTTCGGAATTGTCTTCAAAAAATCAACCAAAGCATAATACCCAATTGTCACAAAACGCCGCATCAGCCATTTTCCTTTTGATTCTTCAATTTCTAGATATTTTAAAACCTGCTTATCAAAATGCTGGTCATTTCGCCCTACTTTTCCAAAGGTGGCAAACTGTCTTAAAAAAATCCCTTCAACACCTGTTCTATCATTCAAAATAGTTACAGCAGCTGTATCAATATCTTGATCAGCGGGAATGAATCCGCCGGGCAAAGACCATTTTGGGTTTGTGGCCACCTTAATGAGCAAAACCTTAAGTTGATTGTCATGAAAGCCAAAAATGACACAGTCGATCGACAATCCCGGCTGATAATTTTCATTATTTTCTATAATGTCTTTTAACATATTTGCCATTTAAATACGCCTTTTTGATCTTGGAATAACGCTGCAATTTACTTCATTTTAATGAAAATAAATTTAATTGTAACAATTACGATCAAAATTAGTCTTTGTTAAATAAGTGTGTCTATCACAATTTTAACTTAAAATTAAAATCAAATATAAAAAAAATAAGTACATTGCGTCATAATAACACATTTAAATAAATTTGTTATTATTTCAAGTAAAAAGAAAGAATATTATTACATTTACCTTGTGATTCAGTAAATCAACGTGAGAGATATGAGCACTAATCCATTAAAAAATATAAATCAAAGAATACGAACAAAAATCTGGACTTCTTTCGGATTTGTTTCAAAAACATATTTATTGGAGGAATCCATAAAATACAGCCAGCAACAGGAGAAAATTTTCAATCAAATGATCGTTGAAACTGAAGCTAAGGATAAAAAAGCAAAACGCGAGGCTTTTGACAAAGCTTTGTATGCCTCATATAAAGGAATTGGCGCTATGGATTTTATAAATACTGTTTTGAAATAATTCAAAACCTTTATAAAATCCACAACGCCAAAATTTAAATTGACTTTTACTATTGTACTAATTCAAAGTCTGCTCTAAGTTTTACATCTGCTGAAGAAGCTCCGATCATTACTTCGAAATCACCTGGTTCAGCAACCCATTCTAATTTATTATTGTAGAAAGAAAGTTTTTCTTTATCGATTGTAAATTCAATTGTTTTAGATTCTCCCGCATTCAATTTTACTTTTTGAAAATCTCTTAATTCTAAAACTGGTCGCACTACAGAACCAAATTTATCTTTTAAATAAAGTTGCGCCACTTCTTCGCCAGCTACTTTTCCAACATTTGATAATTGAAAAGAAACTTTAATTGTTTCATTACTCTTGATTTTTGTTGAAGACAATTTCAAATCAGAATAATTGAATTTTGTATAACTCAAACCATATCCAAAAGGAAATTTTGGTGAGTTTTTCAAATCGATGTAAGCTGAAACATAGTTTTTAGAATCTTCGTTTTTTGCAGGTCTTCCTGTACTGAAGTGGTTGTAATAAATTGGCACTTGCCCAACTTCTCTAGGAAAAGTCATTGGTAATTTCCCAGACGGATTGTAATCTCCAAATAAAACATCAGCGATCGCATTTCCAGCTTCAGTTCCTAACCACCAAGTGTATAGAATTGCCGGAGCATTATCTGCTGTCCAATTGAAAATAAGCGGTCTACCAGCGTTTACTAAAACTACAACCGGTTTTCCTGTTGCCATAATTTCTTTCACTAAATCTTCTTGAACGCCAGGAATGTGAAGATCACTGCGGCTTTTTGCCTCGCCACTCATATTGTGTCTTTCACCAATACTCAAAATTACAACATCAGCTTGTTTTGCTGTTGCCACTGCTTCTGCAAAACCAGCTTTGCTATCTCCATCAACATCACAACCTTTTGCATAAAGCAATTTGGTATTTTTTCCAACTTTATTCTGCAAACCATCCCATTGAGAAACTACCCATTTATCGTAATTTACCTCTGGTAATTCAACAGCCCAGAATCCCATATTTGCTTTATATTCTTTTACCATTGGACCAATAAAAGCAATAGTTTTCAGGTTTTTAGAAAGTGGTAAAGTTTGATTTTCGTTTTTCAACAAAACAATACTTTTCTCAGCAACTTCAAGCGCTGCTTTTCTGTTTTCAGGATTTCCTAAAACTTTTTCAGCTCTCTTATCATCAGAATATTTGTATGGATCATCAAATAATCCTAATTCGAATTTCTTGCGCAAAATACGTTTAACGGCATCGTCGATCAAATCAATTGAAACTCTTCCTTCTTTAACTAAAGCAGCAAGATTGTAACGATATGCATTGCTCTCCATATCCATATCACTTCCTGCAGTGATTGCAGAATATGCAGCTTCTTTCAAATCTTTTGAATAACCGTGCGCTACCATTTCACCAATTGATCCCCAATCAGAAACTACGAAACCTTGAAAGTTCCATTTTCCTTTTAAAATATCGCGTTGTAAATGCGCATTTCCAGTTGCAGGAATTCCGTTTAAGTCATTGAATGAATTCATGAAAGTTGCTGCTCCAGCATCTAAAGCCGCTTTGAATGGTGGCAAATACGTTTCCAACAACATTCTCTCACTCATATCAACTGAGTTGTAATCTCTTCCGCCAACACCAGCTCCATAAGCTGCAAAGTGTTTCACACAAGCCATAACCGAATTCAAGTCTCCTAATTTATTTCCTTGAAAACCTTTTACACGAGCGTAAGCAATTTTAGAACCTAAGTACGTATCTTCTCCAGCACCTTCCATTACTCTTCCCCATCGTGGGTCACGTCCAATATCAACCATTGGTGCAAATGTCCAATGAATTCCGCTTGCCGATGCTTCTGTAGCCGCAACTCTAGCCGCTAATTCAATGGCAGCCAAATCCCAGCTCGCCGCTTCCGCCAAAGGAATCGGGAATGTTGTTTTGTAACCGTGAATAACATCCTGACCAAACAACAACGGAATTTTAAGACGTGATTGCATTGCTAATTGCTGGTATTGTCTTGTATATTTTGTTCCAATGATATTCAGCATCGAACCAATCAATCCAGCTTTGATTTCAGATTCTTTATTTGGATTTATTGTAATTGGTCCTGTTGCTTGATTATCACCAGTGTATTGATTAAGCTGACCAATTTTTTCTTCAATGGTCATTTTCTTCAATAAATCATTTACTTTCTGATCTATTGTCTGTTGCTGGGCCGTCGCAAAAAATGTGGCCATCAACAAGGCAAATGTGGTTATTTTTTTCATGAATTTGATTTTGGTTACCAAACGTAAGTTGCTACTGCACCTGCATTTAAAGTAGTTGAAATTTGTTTTTGATTGTATTTGATATTGAATGTTTCTGCTGCAGTTCCATCATTTTCTACAATTAGAACAATTTGCCCTGATGGCGTTTTGAAAGCCGCATTATGCAAGTTTCCTGCTATATTACTTCCAATTCTAACTGAACCTTCAGGAACAAATTTTGAAGCATGTCCAATAATATAATATCCAACTTCTCTCTTGATGTTTTGATTTTGATCAATCATCAAAGCACCTTTGCAAGTCGAACAACCTCCTGGAGTAAATGGCTTGTAATATTCATCATTTGCCAATCCCCATGAAAGCGCATTTTTACTCCAGTTACGCATAGAACCAATTACGACATTTTTTACACTCCATTTCAAGTCGTTTTCAAAACTGCTTTTTGACCCCGTATATTGTTCTGTGAAATATAAATCTTTGTTAGGAAACGCATCATGAACTGTTGTCAAAGCGCTGATATCACCTTCATACAAGTGAAATGCTGAACCCGTAACATATTGATTCGCTTTTGCATCTTTCAAAATTGTCAAAGGATATTCTGGTTTGTTGCAATTGTGATCGTAAACAATAATTTTAGTTTTAATTCCCGCTGCTTTAAAAGCTGGTCCTAAATTATTCCCTATAAAATCTGCTTGTTGTTCTGCCAACATCAACATACTTGGGTTGTTTCCTGGATGCAAAGGCTCGTTTTGAGGCGTTATGGCATCAATTACAATTCCTTGTGCTTTCATTGCTTGAATATATTTCACAAAATATTCGGCGTAAACTTGATAATATTTTGGCTGTAAGCTACCGCCTTTTGAGCTTCCGTTATCTTTCATCCACACTGGTGGCGACCACGGCGACCCCATAATTTTAATTTTCGGATTTATAGCTAAAATCTCTTTTAAAACCGGAACGACATCTTTTAAATCTGGTCCAAGGTTAAAATGTTCCAACTTTAAATCGGTTTGTCCTTCTGGCATATCATCATACGAAAAAACTACTTCATTCAAATCTGAAGCACCAATACTGATTCTTAAATAACTTATACCAATCGCATCATTTTTTCTCGAAAAAAGCTCTTGAAGCAATGCTTCTCTTTTAGCTTTATCCAATTTCAAAATAGTTTGAGCGCTTCCTCCTGTCAAAGAAAATCCAAAACCTTCGATAGTTTGGAATTTTTGCGAAGCGTCAACCGTAATGGTTTGATTTGAATTTGCATCAGAATTAAAAACCAAATCTGGCTGTTTTTTCAATTTTGATGTTTCATCTGTGGTAGTAATCCAAGATTCGGCTTTACCAGAATTGGTCGCTGTGTTTTTTGAAGACCCGCATTTTATTTGAACTGCAATCAAAGGCAGTAAAAGTAAAATTTGAAGTTTTTTGTTGATGTTTTTCATATTCAATCTATTTCTATTAGAACAGGAAAGTGATCTGATGGATATTTTAAATCTTTCGAATCACTTAAAACTGCATGTTTTTGAATTTTAAGTCCGCTATTTTTCGACACAAAAATATAGTCGATCAATAGGTTTACTGGTTTGTCATGGTTGAATCCATTGAAAGTTCCATAAGGCCCAAATGGTTTTTCTATTGAAACATCTTTGGTATCATCCATAACCTTTTTTATTTCTAAAATTTGTTTCGTATCAGGTTCTGAGTTGAAATCTCCCATTAAAAAAACAGGAAGCTTTTTGGTATTCAGTTCTGCAATTTTCGACAAAACAAGCTCTACTCCTTTTACTCTAGCAACTTCTCCGATATGGTCCAAATGAAGATTAAAAACCCAAAACGTTTTCTTGGTTTTTAGATCCTTAAAAAGCCCATAGGTACAAACTCTATTGCAAGCACCATCCCAGCCTTTCGAGACTTGATTTGGTGTTTCAGACAACCAAAATGTATTGGATTGCTGCACTTGAAAACGATCTTTTTTATAAAATATCGCAGAAGCTTCTCCCGTACCGTTTTCCTCTCTGCCAATTCCAATTTTGGCATAATTTGGCAAAGCCGATGCAATATCAATTACTTGATTTGGTAATCCTTCTTGAATCCCGAAAATATCAGGACTATAGAATCGCAACTGAGAAGTAAAATACTCCTTTCTATTTCCCCACGCATTTTCGCCATCAGAAGCAACATCCAAACGAATATTATACGTCATCAATTTCAGATTTTGACCAAAAAAAGATTGACTTGCCAAAAGAAGCATTACAGCTAAAACTATTTTACTTATTGTTTTCATATTTAAAAAATTTAATCCCGTAAAGCTATGTTTTCCGAGGCTTTACAAAAAATAAATCATTTAAAAATTATGTTAATTATACACTCTAACGTAATCCACTTCGAAAGTTGCGCTAGTGAAATTTGGATCCACTTTTCCACCAAAATTTCCTCCCATTGCTAAATTCAAAATCAAGAAAAAGTTAGCATTAAATGGAGTTGAACTGCTGTTTCCGTAGGTATAAAACAAATTATCATCTACATAAAATTTGATACTTTCAGCACTCCATTCTGCAGCATAAACGTGAAATTCTGTAGCCGAGTTTGGAACTGTAGTAATAGCAGTATCTGGCGTATTTCCCGAACGTCCAGGAGAATGCAATGACGAATGATTTACATTCGGATTATTCCCAACTGATTCCAAAATGTCAACTTCACCGCATGCCGGCCAAGGAGCAGTATCAATATTATCGCCCAACATCCAGAAAGCTGGCCAAGTTCCGCCGCCAACTGGCAATTTTGCACGAACTTCTGCACGGCCGTATTTAAATGAAAATTTTCCTTTTGTAAGCATTCTTGCCGAAGTATAATGGCTTCCCATATAATCTTCTTTGATTGCTTTTATTTTTAAAATTCCATTTTCAATAATTACGTTTTCAGGGCGGGTGGTATAATACTCTAATTCATTATTTCCCCAGCCATCGCCAGTTCCTGTATTATATCCCCATTTTGAAGTGTTTGGAGCACCGTTTACATCAAATTCATCTGACCAAAGCAGTTTTCTTGCAACAAAAACATTTGCAGAAGTTGTTGTGCTTATAAACTTCAATCCGTTATAAGCTGAAACCACTATTGGATAATTCTTAGTTCCAGAACCTGTAAATTCATAAGTAAAATCTCCCGTAGTAATTTCTTTTAATTGGTTATCGATTAAAACTTTAAACGATGTAGCATTAGTTGCCGTAATCGTAAGTTTTATTTTTCCGCTTCCATCGCCATCAGGCTTATCAGCTGTTTTCCCGATTACTTCGACTTGAACAGAAAGATTAGAAGGTCCTGTTGCAACTGGCGTATCATCACCAGAATCAGTACCACCGCTACATGACTGCACGACAAGCAACAAAGCCAATAAAAAACCTGTTTTCTTAATTAAATTGTATAATTTCATCGGATTTAAATTTTGATTAATAATTATTTCTGAAGCTTATTTTTTCCCTTCAGAAAAATCCAAATAATTCAGATTAAAGCCTCCTTTTTCAAAAACGGCTTTGATTTTGTTTGTTCCTGCTTCTAATTGAATTCCAGACAAAACAACTGTTTTCCATTTATCATTTCCTCCCGTTGCAGGAAGCACAATTGCTTCTGATTTTTCTCCGTTTGCAGTTTCAAAATAAATTTTGCCTTCTGATTTTTCACTTGAGTAACGAATAGCCACTTTATAGCTTCCTTGTTTCTTTGCTTCAGAAGTAAATTGCAACCATTCACCATCTTCGATAAATGAAACTTGATAACCATTTGATCCAGCATCTTTACATGGTAAAATATCTACACCATCATTTCGCATGGCATTTCCTTTGTTCCATTGGTCAAAATTTCCTGTTTCAACTCTGTAGTTTATAAAATCCTTATCAGAATATGCGTATCCATTTGTTCCTAAATCATACTGAGCTGCAGCAATTTTTCCAGGAATTACATGTTTTTTATATGGTTTTGTATCATTTGTTTGCACTTGTCTGAACATTGCATCGATCACATCTGGTTTAACCGTTACGTTTTCCATTTTGTAATTATCAGCCATTTTCATTAAAGTTTTCTTTGCAAATTCTGGAGTCGGTTTTTGCCCGCCATCTTTCCAATATTTCAACAAAACATCATATTCTGGAATTTTTGTTACCGAAGTAACACCGGCAATATTTTCGATTTTTTTCATTGGCCAAAAAGCCCAACCAATATTATTGCTTTCTACTAAAGTCAGAACGTCTTTGAACCAAACATTAGAGTTTTCTCCGCTTTCTCCCATCCAAATAGGCACGTTATATTGTTTTCTGTAATCCAACATTTTTTGGAGTGAACCAATCGTATTGTAGTTCCAATATTTGTGAAAACTCAATGCCATATTTTCATCCCATAAAGGAAAAATTCCGTTGTAATTATTTCCCCAACAGTTTCCTTCAATAATTACCAAGTGGTTTGGATCGACTTCGCGAATGGCTTTTGTCACTGCAACCATCAAATCTCTTAATGGTCCGTTTGAATTTTCGTCGCAACCATTTTTATTGGTTCCAGTAAAATTCCAGTTTGGTTCATTGATAATATCATATGCGCCAATCCATTGATTGTCTCTGTAACGAGAAGCTAGTTTTTTCCACAAAGCAATCATTTTTTTCTGATTGGCTTCACTGTTCCAAAGCGATGGTTTTGTCGTATCGTAATCCGAAATTGCAGCATCATTTCCTTGCCCTCCTGGCGCGGCGTGCAAATCTAGAATCAAATACATTTTATTCTCGGCACACCATTTTGCTAAATTATCAGTTATAGCAAAGCCTTCTTCGAGCCAAGTAATTTCACCATTTTTTTCTTCTTGAATGGATGGCGTATAAAGATTGTAATGCATTGGAAGACGAACAGAGTTGAAACCCCATTTGGCTAATGAATCGATATCACGTTTTGTGATTCCGTTTGCTTTGTAAGCCGCATAAAATTCTTTTGTTCCTTGTTCACCAACAACATCCTGAATTTTTTGTTTGATTTGATACTGCGGACTTGCAAATGGTTGTGTCTGCAACATATAGCCTTCTTGAACCATCCAGCCACCAAGACCTAAACCTCTTAAAATTATATTTTTGCCGTTTCCATCAACTATATTTTGGCCATCTCGATGCAAAAATCCTTGCCCGAATGAAGCAACTGTAAATAAAAGCTGTACGGCAATAATTATTTTTTTCATGCTGAAAACTGTTTTCTGTTCAAAATTATTTCCAAGTGAATGTTCCCACTGCACCAGCATCCAATGTAATGGTTACCCATTTGTCATTGTATTTAAGATTGAAGACTTCTACTCCAGAACCATCATTTTCAACAATTAAAACTTTAGAACCTGTTGGTGTAAGAAAAGCGACATTTTGAAGATTTCCGCTAATATTACTAGCAATTCTAACTGAACCAGCCGGAACAAATTTTGAAGCATGAGCAATAATATAATAAGCAACATTACGCTGAAAAGTCTCACTTGATGTTATAGTCAAAGCTCCTTTACATTGCGTACATCCACCAGATGTATGAGGCTCGAAAGCACCATTATTAGCTAAATTCCATTCTAAGGCATTCTTGCTATAATTTCTCATTGAGCCGATAACTACATTTTTAAGATGCCATTTCAAATCTCCGTCAAATGCACCAGTTGATGAAGTCCATTGTTCTGTGAAATAAACATTTTTAGTTGGGAAAGCATTGTAAACATTTGAAAGTGCGCTGATATCTCCCGCATATAAGTGAAATGCAGAACCGTCTACAAAAGGAAACGCATCAGCATCTGCCAAAACTGCTTTTGGATAACCAGGCTGATCGCAGTTATGATCGTAAGCAATAATTTTAGTTTTAAGACCAGCTGCCTTAAATGCAGGCCCTAAACTTGATTTTATAAAATTAGTCTGTTCTAAAGCAGACATATACATACTTGGGTTATTACCATCATGCAATGGTTCGTTTTGAGGTGTTACAGCATCAATTGTAATTCCTTCAGCTTTCATTTGCTGAATGTATTTTACAAAATACTTTGCATAAACATCATAATATTGAGTTTGCAATTTTCCGCCAACAAAACTGTTTTTATCTTTCATCCAAAGTGGCGCTGACCAAGGCGTTGCCAAAATCAAAATTTTAGGATTGATTGCCAAAATTTCTTTTAAAAGAGCAATTACACCGGCTTTGTCTTTGTCTAAACTAAATTTAGCCAAATCCATATCAGTCTCGCCAGTTCCAAGATCATCATAAGTAAATGTAGAGCCATGTAAATCTGAAGCGCCAATACTGATTCGGAGATAACTTATTCCGATTGAAGTTTCGCTTGAACCAAATAATTCTTGTAAAAGCGCACTCTTTTTTGCTGGAGTCAGCTGATTTATCATTTCAGCACTTCCACCTGTTAGCGTGTAACCAAAACCATCAACGGTTTGATATTTTAGTGCATCATCTACAATGATATTTGGATATGTATTATATGTAGTATTAAATCCTAAAGTTGTACTTTGTTTAGCCAAAAGAACAGTTTGATCTCCTTTTGTTAACCAAAAATCGACATCGTTTGTTACAGTCACTGGTGGGGTCACAACCGGAGGAGTCACCGGTGTTGGATCTGTTGCATCATTTGAAGACGAACATTTTACTTGCGTAAAAATAGTCAAAGCAAGAAATAATGCTTTTATGGTGGTTTTAGAATTAAAGTTCATTTTTTTTTAGTTTTTTAGTTAATAGTACCACTAGTAAACAATAGTTTGAATAGCGTGTGCCGGGATCGTAATAGTAGTTTTTAAAGAGCTGTTGGTTAAATTGTATACAATCTCTTTATCGGTTTGGTTCATGACAATAGTGGCAATTTTTCCATCAGTATTTTTAAATGATGTACTTAAGAGGGTTTTATCACTTATGGTTTGTGTTATTCTTTTCGCATTCGCGTGAATGAATTTTGAAAAATGTCCAATATAATAATACATCGGCGTATAGATTAATTCGTCTTTTGTAACATCAGCATGGATTGGTGCAAAGCAGAAATTGCCAACATGATTTGGACCTCCATTTTGGTCTAAAAGAATATTCCAATCTGTCCAGCCTACAGTTCCGTTGTTGAAATCATTAATCATGTTAAGACCGTAGCGTTCTGCATTTCCCCAAAACTGAAATCTTGAAGCATCAAATTTTTCAATACAGCCTTCTGTAAATAAAAGTCCTTTGTTTGGAAAAGATTTGTGAACCACGCCAACAGATTCAAATCTTGGTGGGCCACCACTCCATGTTTCATACCAGTGAAATCCAATTCCCCATGCAAATTTTGATACATCAGGATCAGAAAAAACAAGACTGGCTCTTTTTTCAAGCATTTCACCACGATTATGGTCCCAGATAATTACATTTTTTGAAGAAAGTCCTTCTTTTGCTAGAGTTGGCCCAAGGAAATTCTTCAAGAAATCTCTTTCAGCCTCAGGTGTATAAATACAAGATTCCCATCTTTGTTTTGCCGCTGGCTCGTTTTGAATAGTTAGTCCCCAAATTGGGATACCTTCTTTTTCATATGCTCTGATAAATTTCACGTAATAATTTGCCCATGATTGTGCAAATTCTGGCAATAAAACGCCGCCGTGCAAAATATCATTATTGTCTTTCATAAAAGCTGGGGGACTCCACGGACTGACAAATAAGGTTAATTTACCGCCGGCTGTTTCAATTGCTTTTTTAAGAAGTGGAATTCTATATTTTTTATCGTGATCGATATTGAAGGTTTTTAAATCTTTGTCACCTTCTGCAATATAAGTGTAAGTATCGCTGCTAAAATCACAGCTATGTATGTTGGTTCTGGCTAAAGAATAGCCAATTCCTTTATTTTTATCGTAATAAGCATTTAGAAATTCTTGTTGTTTTTTTGGCGATAATTTGGCAAAAACTTCGGCACTAGCATCTGTAATTGCTCCTCCAATTCCAAGGAAAGTCTGATCTGTTTGTGCAGCATCTACATTGATAGACACTGTTGAATTTGTTTGTTGTGATGTGTTGTTTGAAATTAAGTTATTTGATAAAGTCAATTTCAAATTGGTATTTTCGGCTGTAGTATAAACCTCTATTTTTTTATTTGATTTGGAACCAGAAACCGCAGAAGCATCTGCAATTTTTGATGAATTACAACTAAATTGCAATACTAATATTGGGGCGATTAAAATGCTGCTTATGGCTTTCATTGTACTTTCAAAAACGATTTAACTTAAAAAGTAAATTGAGGGTCAATACGGATGATTCAGATCAACCCTCGGCATTTACCAATAAAATATTAATATACAAGCGTTTGGATTGCGTGTGCAGGAATCTTAACTACAGTCTTTTCAGAAGCTATAATCAAGTTATAAGTAATCTCTTTATCCGATTGATTCATGACAATTGTTGCCATTGTGCCATCAGTATTCAAAAACGAAGTACTTAATAGTGCGCTTCTGCTTACAGCAGTACTCACGCGAACTGCATTTAAATGGATAAATTTTGAAAAATGTCCAATGTAATAGTAAGATGGCGTGTAAATCAACTCACCTGTTGTAGTATCAGCATGAATTGGAGCAAAACAAAAATTACCAACATGATTTGGACCTCCGTTTTGATCTAAAAGAATATTCCAGTCTGTCCAACCCGCTGTTCCATTGTTGAAATCATTAATCATCGAAATACCATATCTTTCGCCATTAGCCCAGAATTGATATTTTTTTGCATCAAATTTTTCAACACAACCTTCTGTAAACAAAAGTCCTTTGTTTGGATAAGCTTCATTTACTTTTCCAACATTGTCAAACATTGAAGCGCCACCAGACCAGTTTTCATACCAGTGAAAACCCATACCCCAAACATATTTTGAAGCTTCTGGATCAGAGTAAATTACGTTGGCTCTGTAATTCATCAAATCGCGGTTATGATCCCAAACGATGATTTTTTTATCTCCTAATTTTTCTTTTTTCAAAGTTGGTCCAAGGAAATTTTTAATAAAATCTCTTTCAGCTTCAGCTGTGTAAATACAAGATTCCCAAGTTTGTACTGCCATTGGCTCATTTTGAGTTGAAGTTCCCCAAATTGGAATACCTTCTTTCTCGTAAGCTTTGATGAATTTTACATAAAAATTAGCCCAAGTTTGGTAGTATTCTGGTAATAATGTTCCTCCTTTTAGAACATTTTTATTGTCTTTCATAAAAGCATTTGGTGACCATGGAGCAACATAAGTTGTCAATTTTCCGCCTGCTTTTGCGATAGCTTGTTTAATCAGCGGAATGCGAAATTGTCTATCATGTTCAATAGAAAAAGTTTTCAAATCCTTGTCGCCTTCTTTGATATAAGAATAGCTTCCACTGCTAAAATCAGAACTTTGAATTGTTGTTCTTAGCAAAGAATAGCCTATTCCTTTTTGTTTATCGTAGTATGCGTTTAAAAATTCTTCTTGTTTTTCTTTTGAAAGTTTAGCAAAAATTTCGGCACTCGCATCTGTGATAGCCCCGCCTATTCCCATGAAAGTCTGGAATTTTTTTGATGGCTCCACAAAAACAGAAGATTCTATTTCAAGAGGTTGCTTTGATGCTGAAAACGTTAAATTATCTGTAGAAGTTAATCTTAAATTAGAATTTTCAGCTGTAGTATATACGGTAATTTTTTTTCCGTTGGTTGTAAATTCTTTTTTTGCTTTAGGCTGGGCAAAAGCTGCCACTGAAAACAAAAAACATAGAATTTTTAAACTATTATTTTTCATTCTTTCCTTATTATATTGATTCTAAATACAAGTTCTCAGAAACTCATTTTCTGACAAGCTTAAGGAAGGATTTAAAAAATAGCCCATACTCATAACGATTATGGGCTATTTACAACCAAACTTAAACTTAACTTAATCTTTATTATTTTCCGCGTAATTCTACAGCTTTGATTGTGATACCGCCTGGAGCAATTCCACCACCGC
This sequence comes from Flavobacterium mesophilum, assembly GCF_039581405.1. Classification (NCBI taxonomy): domain Bacteria; kingdom Pseudomonadati; phylum Bacteroidota; class Flavobacteriia; order Flavobacteriales; family Flavobacteriaceae; genus Flavobacterium; species Flavobacterium mesophilum. The sequence goes on from NZ_JBCPXZ010000003.1 coordinate 99,841, forward strand.
ATCTAATCATTAAATAGATTTTACCTGTAATATCAAATTTTACAACGTTGCTGATAGTATTTAAACGAGCGTTTTTCACACACCCTACTGTAGATAATTTACCAGAAACAACAGAGTTTCCACAACCATTCCAAGTATTTAATCCCATTACAGCACCACCGTCATTATAATCTCCAGAAACTGTAGCTGGATCTGTTTTACCTGCATAAACTTCGAACCACATATCAGTTGAAGCTCCTCCAGAAACAACCATATCAACAGTGTATTCTTTATCTTTAACAACATCGATTGCTTGATAAATTCCAGCATGACCTCCGCTTACAGTAGCACCTTTCGAGCTGTAAGTCCAGTCTCCACCAGCACCATAGATAACTTTTTTCCAGTTAGCTTGATCTGCTGCAGTTGCAAAAGAACCACCTTTTACAAGGTTACCTTTTACAGGGTCTGAAGTTGCCACAACAACTTGAGTGTTTGCCGTTCCCGTTGCACCTCCTGCTCCGATAGCAGTATGTGTAATCGTATACGTTCCTGCATCAGGAAGAACGATAGTTTGAGTCATTTTTCCTGGTAAAGCACCAGTTCCAGTATCCCACATTGATGAGATTACACCTTTAGTCTGTGCTGTTGCTAAGTAAGTATTTACCGCACCCGCTACAGGAGTTAAAGTAAATGACGCATCAACGTTTGAAGCTATTAATGTATTAGGATTTACATCGTCACTACAGCTTGATAGTGTACCTAATGCTATAGCTAGCATTAGGAATACACTTCTTTTTAAATTTATATTTAGGTTCATTTTTTTGCGTTTTTTTGGTTAATTCTACTATTGGTAGTTAGGATTTTGTTTCAATTTAGTTCCATTTAACTCAGTATATGGAATTGGGAAAATCTCGTCAGTTCCAGCGTTGAAACCTCTATCAGATAATGCTGCAGCAGCATCTCCCCATCTTACTAAGTCAAAAAATCTATGTCCTTCACCAGCTAACTCCATTCTTCTTTCGTTTTTGATTGCATCTAATGTTACTGGAACAGATGCCAAACCAACTCTAGCTCTTACTGCATCAAGCAATGCTTGTGCTCTTGGGCCAGAACCTAATGCTTCAGCTTCCATTAAGTACGTATCAGCAAGTCTGATAACATAAGAATCTTGTTTGTAGTTTAACTCGGCAGCACCTCCACCTGTACGAACGTCACCCGTTCTTGGAAGGAATTTGTTCAAGAAATAACCTGTATCTTGGTATCCACCGATATAATCAGCTTCACCTGCAGCTTTAAGTGCTTTAACATCAAGAATTGTAGCAGCAAAACGAGGGTCGTTTTTCATGAAATCATACAATTTTTGAGTTGGTACACTGAAGCTCCATCCTGATGGAAGATCTGGTGCATTAGAACCTTTTTTAGAGTAACCTCTTGGTCCAACCATAACATTTAAAGAGTTTCCTTCATCTCTTCCAGAACCCCAGAAATCCCAGTTTGAGTTACCAGCACTTGAGTGTGATACTTCGATTAAAGACTCTGAATTGAATTTGTTAGCAACTACCCATAAATCACTGAATTTTGCCAACAATTTATTTCCGTATTGGTTAGCTTGCCCAGGTGTTCCATTTACTTGAGCTAAAATTGCAGCAGCGTCAGCTTTTTTACCTTCAAATAAATATACTTTCCCCAATAATGCTTGAGCAGCTCCTTTATTAAATCTTCCAGCTTCAGTTGATGCCACTACAGTATTTGGCAAAGCAGGAATTGCTTCTAATAAGTCTTTTTCGATTTGTGCATAAACTTCTTCTGGCTTAGCTTGCTCTGGAGTATAAATTGTACTCGTATTCAATGGTTGCAAGATCAAAGGAATGTTTTTGAATAATCTTACTAAATTGAAATAGTAAAGTGCACGAAGTGTTTTTGCTTCAGCAGCAAACCTAGTTCTTTTGTTATTATCCATAGAAGCTGCTGGAAGTTTATCCAACAAAAGATTTGCTCTAGAAACTCCTTGATAATGATCACTCCAGAAACTTCCAGGAATGATAATAGATGTAAGTGAGTGTGTTGAGAAATTCTGAATTCCAGTACCATCTGTTGGACCTCCTCCACCAGCGTAGAAATCGTCAGATCCAGCGTTTAACATTGCTACCATGTTTTCAAAACCACCAGTATTTTTTCTCATCGGATCATAAACTCCAACTAAAGCAGCATAACACTCAGATTCGTTAGAAAAATAAGTATCTGTGTCAAATTGTCCTTTTGGGTCAATTGTTACAAAATCTTCAGAACAAGCTCCTAAAGCGGCAAATGCCAATGCAACGTATATATATTTTAATTTTGTAGTTTTCATAATTCTTTAATTTTTAAAATTGAAAGTTTGCTCCAAACAGAATAGATCTTGCTTGTGGATAAACTCCTTTATCTACACCGTAAACTTGACCACCAATTTCTGGGTCATATCCAGTATATTTTGTAAAAGTGATTAAGTTTTCTCCTGTTAGGTAAAAACGAATTTTGTCAGCTCCAATTTTAGATGATAAATTAAGCGGCAATGTGTAACCAAGCTGAACAATTTTTAAACGTAAGTAATTTCCATTTTCTAAATAAAAATCAGACATGTTCGTGAAGTTTTTATTTGGATCGTTATTACTTAATCTTGGGTAATCGTTTGAAGTTCCTTCACCAACCCAACGCTCTAAAGCTTTTGTTTGGTAGTTTGCATTCAAGATATCAAGTCTTCTTAAACCTTGGAAAATTTTGCTTCCTGCAGTTCCTTGAGCAAACGCCATTAAATCAAAGTTTTTGTAATCTAAATTCAAAGTAAGACCAAATGTATATTTAGGCAAGTTTGATCCTAAAAATTGTTTGTCATCATCAGAAATAGCACCATCGCCATTTGTATCTACCCAACGGAAATCCCCAGGTTTAGCATTAGGTTGGATTAAACCACCACCTGCATTTTTGTACGCTGCAACTTCTGCCTCATTTTGGAAAATTCCAGCAGTTTTGTAACCATAAAACTCATTGAATGAGTGACCAACTTGCGTTCTAGTAACAGGTCCCATAGATTGGAATGAAGCATCTCCAACAATGTAATTTGTAGATGAACCTACGTAAGTAATTTCGTTTTTCAAGTAAGCAACGTTACCGTTAACTCCTAAGTTAAATTCACCAAGTCTTTTCTTGTAACCTAATTCAATCTCAAAACCGCTGTTATACATATCTGCGATATTTGCAGATGGTGCAGTAACTACTCCAACATATCCAGGAATAACAACATCTCTTAAAATTCCTTTAGTAGTTTTTTTGTAGTAATCAGCAGTTAATGTAAAGTCATTAAAAAGTTTTGCATCAATACCAATTGTAGTTTGAGATGTTTCTTCCCATCCTAAATCAGGGTTTGGCAAGGTAGAGTTTCCGTAACCAGTTGTGATATCACCTGAAGTTCCAACTGCATAGTTATATCCACCAACAACTACAGCTCTATATTTGAAATCATCGATATTATCGTTACCTACAACTCCATAACCTCCACGTACTTTTAAAGTATTAACTACATTGTTTTCTTTCCAGAATCCTTCTTTTGAAACAACCCAACCTAAAGAGAATGAAGGGAAAACACCCCATTTTTTGTTCTCACCAAAACGAGTAGATCCATCACGACGAACAATTCCTGTGAAAAGGTATTTCTCCATGTAATCATAGTTTGCACGTAAGAATAAAGAAGCCAATTTGTGTTGTGTCTTATCACTTGTTGATGTAGATCTATCAGTTTGAGGAACGTTAAAATTCCAAGAAGCATCTTTATAACTAGTAATTGGAAGTCCAAACATTGTAGTGTTAACAGCTTTACCAATATTCTCAACATAAGCACCTTGTCCAGCTAAAACGCTAAGGTTATGATCTCCAAATTTATTAGCATAAGCTAAAGTGTTCTCAAGAGTCCAAGCAAATGATTTCTCATTATTTTGGTTGTAATTGTTTCTATCTGCTTTAATGTTAGGATTTAAGAAGAAAACAGGTGTGAATCCTTCACTTCCCCAGTAAGCTAATTTACCTCCAAGTGTAGTTCTGAATTTTAAGTGGCTAGTAATGTTTGCCTCTAAATAAGCATTTCCAACAAAATCATCAGACCAGCTATAACCGCCTAATCTTGTTTGAGTATACGCTAATGGGTTACTCATTTCTTGTTGAACTAAAGTAGAAATTCCGTAAGGATTTCCGTTTGCATCTCTAATAACATTTGGATTTGCATAGAAACCAACTGTATTTTTAGTAGGATCTGTTTCAACTAATGGAGTAATTGGATCTAAATTGATTGCAGAACTTAAAGGTCCTCCAAACTCACTGTTTGTGTTTCCAATTCCTTTTGATTTTTGGTGTGTATATCCAAAAGTTTGTCCAAAAGTAAAATAATCAGAGATTTTGTGTGTTGAGTTTAAACGGAAATTCTTTTTAGTATAGTTTGAAATTTCTGTTGCAACAATACCTTCTTGATCTTGAATTCCGAAAGAAGCATAAAAAGTAGATTTTTCACCACCACCGCTAATACTTAATTCGTGAGTGTATCTAAAAGCTGAATGATTGAAAATAGCATCTTGCCAATCAGTACCTTTACCTAAAGCTGTTGGGTCAGCATATTTAATAGGACCACCATCTGCTAAAGATTTCTCATTCATAATTGCACCATATTGAGTAGCATTAAGCATATTTAATGTTTTTGCTGGTGCAGAAACTCCTGCAAAACCATTATAGTTTACAGAAATCTTACCTGATTTACCTTTTTTAGTCGTAACCAAGATAACCCCAGTTGCAGCACGCGTACCATAAATAGCAGCAGAAGCAGCATCTTTAAGAACCTCGATAGACTCAATGTCGCTTTGGTTAATAAAACCAATTGCTCCAGCGTCTACAGCGATACCATCAACAACCCATAAAGGATCATTTCCTCCTTCTCTGAATGTAGTAACCCCTCTAACACGTACTTTCGAAGCTGAACCAGGTTGTCCAGAAGTAGAAGCAACAGAAACCCCCGCTACTCTACCTTGTAATGACTGTTCAACACGTCCGTTTGGTACTTTCTCTAAATCTGCAGCTTTAACACTAGAAATTGCTCCAGTAACTACTGATTTCTTTTGAGTACCGTATCCAACAACCACAACCTCATTTAATGATTGTGATTCTGGTTTTAATTGGAATGTAATTTTTGTTCTTCCATTTACAGCTTCGCTAACTGTGCTGTATCCAATAAAAGTAACTGTCAAAACACCATTTGAAGGCGCCTGAATTTGGAATTTCCCATCAAAGTCTGATGCAGTAGACTTTTTTGTACCTTTTAATACAACAGTTGCACCAGGAACTGGCATCCCATTTTCATCATTTATTATTCCGTTTACAGTGACATCCTGAGCCACAGCTATAACCGAGAATAACAGAGATGAAATACAAAAAACAAGTAATTTTGTTAATTTCATTTTTCTAAAAATTTTGGTTAATTAATTAGTAATTTGATGCAATAATAATGTTATTTTTTTACTATCAACAAGTAAAATTCACTACAAAAACACATCAAAACAAATTTTTACACATTACAAAAACACATCATTTTTTTTACAAATATTTGATTTACAATTATTTAAAAATAAAATTTAAGATGTTATCAAAATGTTAATTATAAAAATAAACACTACAGTTGTATAAGATTCCTTATTTTTATCAATAAAATGTGTTTCTACAACGTGATAGTAGAGAAAAAACTATTGTAAAACACTACAAATAAGACAATTAAGACTCCAACACACCAAAAAGCCTAAAAATTTATGAAATTGACAAAATCATATTTTATTATTATTTTTTTTACATTATTATCAATTAATATTTTTGGACAAGTTAAAAACATTGGGCTTCCAGATGTAAGAAATTACAAACGAAATGAATATAAAGGAGGAACTCAAAATTGGAGTATTGACCAAGATAAAAACGGAAATCTATATTTTGCCAACAATAATGGCCTTTTGCAATTCGATGGATCATCATGGAGAAAATATCCGCTTCCTAATTTAACATCTGTAAGATGTTTAAAGATTGCGAATGATGGAAGAATATTTGTGGGCGGTTATAATGAGTTTGGCTATTTTAAACCAAATGAAAAGGGAAAACTTCAATACACTTCATTATCTAAAAAAGTAGACCGTAATAAAATCAAAATAATAGATTTCATCTGGAAGATACACACCTTTAATAATCAAACCATTTTTCAGTCATTTGCAAGAGCATATATAGTAAAAGATGACAAGCTTACCATATTAGAAGCTCCTAAACGATTTCAATTTTCTTTTATCGTTAACAACAAACTTTATTTTCAAGACATTGAAAAGGGAATTCTTGAATACAAAAATGGAAAACTTTATTCCCTGCCAAACACTACAAGCCTCAACGATACTGAAATTTGGGGAATGTACAATTTAACAAAAGACAAGACCTTAATAATAACCCTGGAAAAAGGCTTATTTGTTTACGAAAACAATGTTGTAAAACCATGGAATACAGAGGCCAATAATTTTGTCAAACAAAACAACTCTCTTGGAGGTGTAACAATAAACAACAACTTCATCGTTCTAAATTCAGTGTTGGATGGAATTGTAATTTGCGATTATAACGGCAAGATAATTCAGCATTTGAATCGCAAAAAAGGCCTACAAAACAATACGGTTCTTACTTCGTTCATTGACAACAAAAACAACCTTTGGCTTGGTCTAGATAATGGTATTGCTTTTGTAAATGAAGGATCTCCTTTTACTTATTTTGGCTTCAGTTATGATATTAGTACCGTTTATGCATCTGTAATTTATCAAGGAAATTTATATGTAGCAACAAACCAAGGCGTGTTTTATCATGCATGGAATAACAGCTTCAAAGAAGACACTTTCAAGCTGGTGCAAGGAACTACGGCCCAATCATGGAATGTTCAAGTGATAGACAATCAATTGATTTGCTCCAATAACCGTGGAGCACTAGTTATTAAAGGCGGTGCTGTAACGAATATGATAGATTCTAAAGGTTATTTCGGATTTAAAAAAATCCCTAATCATCCTGGCTTTTTAATTGGCTCTAATTATGAAGGTTTTGCTGTTTTTGAAAAGACGCCAAACGGATTAATTTATAAAAATCAAGTTATCGGGTTTGATAAATCGTCAAACAGTTTTGAGCTTGACGACTCTTATTTGTGGCTTAAAAAAGACGAATCTATTTACCGAATGGCTTTAAACAGTGATTTGACGCGATTTTCATCCATTAAAAAAATAGATCAGCTAACATCTCAGTTTAAAAATATCGGAAGCATTCAAAAAATTGACAATCAACTGTATTTTCAAACAAACAATCATTTTTATAAATATTCTAAAGAGCAAGATCTATTTTATGAAGATAAAAACCTGTCAAAACTCTTCAAAAATATTCCTGTAATAAACAGTTTAAGTGAGGATTCACAATCTAATTTATGGTATGCTTTTGATGAATCAATTGGCGTATTAATGAAAACGAATAATTACTACACAAATATTGTCGCTCCTTTCTCAAATTTGACCGGAAATTTGGTTAGTAATTATCTATCTGTAAATACAATTGATCCAAAAAATATTTTTATCGGACTAACAGACGGATTGGCGCATTATAATCCAGAACTGCTGAATAATTTTGTTACCAAACCAAAAGCATTCATTAGAAGCTTTTCGTTTCCTGGCGACACTATTATCTTAGGAAACAATCAAAATAAGATCGAAAACATTCGTATTCCATACTCTTCAAACCATGTACGTTTCACATTTTCGTCACCAACATATGAAAATCTTGAAAATGTCGAGTTTTCGTATCAATTAGAGCCTTTTGACGATAAATGGAGCAACTGGTCAACTATTTCTATAAAAGAATATACGAACCTTCGTGAAGGCGAATATATGATGAAAGTAAAAGTGAGAAACAGCTACGGAATCCAATCTGAGCCGTCAACCATTTCATTTACGGTTTCTCCACCCTGGTACCGACACTTCCTGGCGCTGATGATTTATTTTATTTTAATCATAGTTGCAATCTATGTTATTTCTGATCGAATAAAAATGAAAATCAGAAAGAACAAATATTACGAAACAATTGAGCAACGACGACTATATCTTGAAAAAGAGTCGAAAATCAGACAAGAACAATATGATCTTGAAAAAGAGATTGAAAAACTGAAAAATGACAAACTTCAAATTAAAATTTTAGCGAAAGACAAAGAGCTAGTAAACAATTCGCTTCAGGTTGTAAAGAAAAACAAGATCTTAAACGGAATTATTCACAAATTAAAAGAGATTGACATTGAAGCGCTTGATGATTCAACAAAATTTCAAGTCAGCAAACTCAACAAAAGCATTGTGAAAGAGGTCAATACCGATAAAAGCTGGAAAGACTTAGAAAAACACATCAAAAACGTTCATTTCGAGTTTTTGAAGAGATTAAAAGAGAAATACCCGACGATTTCACCTCGTGAACTAGATTTGTCCACCTATCTTTTAATGAATATGTCTACAAAAGAAATCGCCGAAATCATGAATATTTCAACTGGTGGAGTTGAATTAGCCAGATATCGATTAAGAAAAAAACTGGGACTGAATAAAAAAGAAAATCTAATCGGATTTTTGATGAGTATCTAACAAAAATAAGAAAGCCATTCGAAGTGAATGGCTTTCTTATTATGCAATATATTCTAATGTTCGTTCCAAAGCCATTCCTCTGGATCCTTTTATCAAAATAGTGTTATTGTCAAAATGAAGCGTTTTTAAATGATTAGAAAAGTCATCAAACGTTTCAAAAAAATGAAGTTTATCATTTGAAATTTTATTTTCATAGAATGATTTCCCTATCAAATAACATTCAGATTTATTTTGATCGGATAATGATTCAACAATGATTTTATGTTCTTGCGGGCTCTCAGTGCCCAATTCAAACATATCACCCAAAATCATTATTTTATTCTGGCTATCAAGCTGTAAAAAGTTAGCAATAGCGACCGCCATACTGCTTGGATTAGCATTGTATGCGTCAAGAATAATTTGATTTGAGCCTTTTTTCAATAATTGCGACCTATTATTCTCCGGAATATAATTTTCAATCGCTGCCTTTATAGCCTCATCATTCACTTTAAAATAATGACCAATAGAAACTGCAGCATTTATGTTATTTGAATTGTATAAGCCTATTAAATGAGATTCTACACTGAAATTTTCATAATCAATCACAACAAACGGGTTCGCTTCGATCTTTTTGATATTGACATCAGCACTTTCTTTATTCAGACCAAAAGTAAACGACTTTATTCCTGCCGATTTTTCAATCTGAATTGGATCTTCCAAATTTACAAATGCAACTTTCTCATTTTTTGCAAGAAATTGATACATTTCACTTTTTCCCTGAATCACTCCTTCAACACCGCCAAAACCTTCTAAATGCGCTTTTCCAAAATTGGTAATATAACCATAATCTGGCTGGGCGATTTCACATAAAAATTCGATTTCTTTTTTATGATTTGCTCCCATTTCCACAATCCCAATTTCTGTTTCCTTCGTGAAAGACAATAATGTTAACGGAACACCAATATGATTATTCAAATTCCCAACAGTGGCTTTAGTTTTGTATTTTTTTGATAAAACAGCATTAATAAGCTCTTTGGTTGTTGTTTTACCATTGCTTCCCGTCAAGGCAACTATAGGCAATTTTAAATAAGAACGGTGAAATTTGGCCAATTCCTGCAACGTCTCTAAACTGTTTTCAACCAAAACAGTCCTCTCGTCTATAAAGTACGATTCATTGTCTATAACAACAAATAAAGCACCTAATTTCAAAGCTTCTTCAGCAAAAGTATTGGCATCAAAATTCTCTCCTTTAATTGCAAAAAACATTGAATCTTTTTCAATTTTTCTAGTATCAATTGAAAGCGACTTACATTGCAAAAACAGATTATGAATGTCCTGAATATTCATTTATATTATTTTTTATAGATGATAAAAGTAGAAAAAAAACAATAAAAAAATTCCAAATTCCAGACTGAATATTCAGCTTTTGGAATTTGGAATTTTTTATATTGGAATTTCTAAATCTTAATTCCTTGGTGATTTTCTTTTTTCAGTTTTAGATCCTACTCTTGACATTGCACATCTGAAACCAATGTAATCAGTTGCCATATCTTGAGGGAAATATCTTCTTTGAGCTGGATCTAACCAGTAAGCTCTATCTCTCCAAGAACCTCCTTTGTAAACTCTTACTTTATCATCGATTAAAGTAGTACGTTTGCTAGAGCTATCGTATTTTCTGATCATTTTTCCTAAACTGTCAGTTGTTACATTATGTTTAGGAGAGTTGTACATAGCTTGGTCAGCTTTTGGTCCAGACTCTGAATCTCCGAAGTCAAAATATCTAGAAGATTGTTTATCACCATCTCTGTAGTTAATATTGTTGCTTTGGCTAAAGTTTTGTCTTAAATAAGTTTCTTGTTCGTCAACTGGAACTTGAGCAATTTCTCCTGGAAGATTTCTTGCAATAATTTTACCGTTGCTTAAAGTATCGTATTTAATGTTAGCAGTTGAAACGATTTCAATTTTACCATCTTTGCCAATTTTATTTTTAGCATAAAGGTTACCTCTAAAGTAGTTGAAGTCATTTGCTTCGTTATCAATGATAGGTCTGTAAACATCGGCTACCCATTCTGCAACGTTACCAGCCATATCGTACAATCCGAAATCATTTGGAGCGTAGCTTTTTACTTTGTTTGTAATATCAGCACCGTCATCAGACCATCCAGCGATTCCACCGTAGTCACCATTTCCTTGCTTAAAGTTAGCCAATTGATCACCTCTGTTTTTACGTTTTGCTGAACGAGTGTAATCTCCAGACCAAGGATATTTCTTTTGTCCTTTATAGATATTGTATTCTCTTTGTCCAACATCAGCAGCAGCTGCATACTCCCATTCTGCTTCAGTAGGAAGTCTGTACTCAGGTAAAATAACACCTGAAGAACGCTGTGCATATACGTTTTTCTCTTCTGGAACTACACCATCTTTACCTGCTTTAGGTCTTCTTCCGCTAGGGTTTTTCTTTAATACAATTTCTTCACTTCCTCCGTAAGAAGTAGATGGAGATGCTAAATAAGCCTCTGTATTAAATAAACTTTCAGCACTTACATCTTGAGTTTTAGCACCTTTTTTAATGTATCCGTCTTTTTCTAAAACAGCTTCGTTCACACGGTCTGTTCTCCATTTACTAAATTCAACAGCTTGAATCCAGTTAACTCCAACTACAGGGTACTCAGCATAAGCAGGGTGTCTTAAGTAGTTGTTAGTCATAGTTTCGTTATATCCTAAACGATTTCTCCATACTAATGTATCAGGAGATGCTCCTTCGTAAATGTTTTTGTAATTTTCTTCAGTTGGAGGGAAAACTTTTTTCAACCATTCAAGGTATTCTAAGTACATACCGTTCGTAACTTCGGTTTCATCCATATAGAATGATTGAACGTGTTGTTGAGTTGGTGTGTTATTCCAATCGTGCATAACATCATCCTGTACTTTACCCATTGTAAATGTACCTCCTTCAACAAAAACTAAACCAGGACCTGCCTGTTGTTTTTTTCCTGCATTTCTAGCAGCCGTTCCATTTTGACTATCTACATCCCACCCAGTCGCTCGAGAAGCGTGAGAGGAACTCGATTTTTTGCTACAACTAGCCGTGCCCAACATCAATACCATTGACATCATTAATTGCAAGACTACAATTTTGTTTACTTTCATACTCATTCTTAGGTGATAAATTTAGGTGCTGCAATATAATAATTAACATTTAATTAGCAACATCTGTTCTAATAATTTTATTTAGCTGTTTTTTACCAGAAAATAACCTATAGTTACGAACGCAAAAATATACTTTTTATTATTTACTATAACATGAAATACTATATTTTTACTTACTAAAATATTTTGCAATCAATTTCGTTTTCTTTACCTATGAAACAAGTCTTAATCTTATATTTTTTTTTAATTCCGATTTTTGCTTTTTCTCAGATAAATGGGAGCTTCACGATAGATTGGCAAGGCAAAAAAGAAATGAGTTTTGGCGATTTCAAAACTATTATTCCTTACTTTTCTGGAAGCAGTTTTCGATACGACAATACTAAAAAAAGCCTAACATTGCTTCTTAATTTAAGCGATTCGGGTTTTACAACGAGCAATTCTGTCCAAATTTCGAACATTATTTACGAAGGAATTTCAACGAATGAACTTGGCGATTTATCTCTCGAAAACATTCCCGAAAAACCAAATGAAACGTTAAAATCTGCTTCGTCAAGAGACAAAAAGCAACTTTTCTTATCGCTTTCACCAATTCTAAAAGACGGCAATGGATACAAACGAATCAAATCTTTCTCGTATTCTTCTACTAACGCAACATCAAAAAACAGCAATACTTCATCTTTTCAAAAAACTGCAGCAGTCACTAATTCCATTTTGGCTTCAGGAGATTGGTATCGCTTTTATGTTGAAAAATCTGGTGTTTATAAAATCTCCAAAGCTTTTTTGCAAAGCCTAGGTTTTGATCCCAGCAAAACTGACCCAAGAAGAATTAAAATCTACGGAAACGGTGGCAAAATGCTTCCTTTAGCCAACAACACATATTATCCCGATGATTTAACAGAAAATGCCATCCAAATTATTGGAGAAACCGACGGAATCTTCAACAATGACGATTACATTCTATTTTATGCCGAAGGAGTTGAAAACTGGAATTCAGAAAGCCAGACCAACCTTAATTTATATGACTCGAAATCTTATTATTACGTAACCACCACTGGCGGCGATGGAAAGCGAATCGCAAACTTAAGCCAACCTTCTGGCACTGCAACTTTAGAACTAAACACGTTTGATGACTATCAATACCATGAAATTGACCAAACAAACATTGCTCATTTAGGGCGTCAATGGTTTGGAGAATCATTTGACATCAATCAAGAACAAGAATTTTCGTTTACATTTCCAAATCTTGACACATCAATTCCAATAAAAATAGAGGTTGTCGCAGCTTCTGCAGCTTTTACATCTACCTCTTTCGCGATAAGCGCAAATGGACAAAACATTGGAAACATCAATTTTAATGCACTAGCCTCAAGTTCAGATATTAAATTCTATACCGGAAAACTGCCTGCAAACACAACATTTTCAGGCTCTGAAAACACAAAAATAAAGCTTACCTATAATAATAATGGTGTTCCAGGGTCAAAAGGATATCTTGACTACATCAATATTGTTGCAAAAAGGAAACTCCTTGGAACCGGAAAACAATTCAAATTTCAATATGACCAAGCAGGATCTACCGCCGGAATTGTAAATTATACCATAGCAAACGCAACAGGAATATCTCAAATTTGGGATATTACCGATATTTACAATACATCTAAAGTTGAAAATACAAATCAAGCTACTTTCAGCTTTAAAGCTTCTTTGGGCGAAATCAGAAAATATATTGCCATTGATGCCTCAGATTATTTAGCACCTTTAAAAGAGAGCCAATCAAAAGTTGCCAATCAAAATTTGAAAGGAACTCTTTTTAAAAATGCCCAAAACAGCTTTCAAGACATAGACTACGTTATTATTTCACCTAAATCTTTAAGCTCTCAAGCAGAAAAACTAGCTACTTTTCACCGCAATTATTCTAATTTAAATGTGAAAGTTATTGCGCTTGAAAACATCTATCAGGAATTTTCTTCGGGAAAGCAGGACATCGCTGCTATTAGAAACTGTATTCGATATATTTACGAAAACGCATCTTCAACAGACAAAAGAATCAAATACGTAAATTTATTCGGAGATGCTTCCTACGATTATAAGGACAGAATTTCAAATAACACTAATATTGTACCTATATATCATTCCATCATTAGCAACTCTACGGGAGAAGCTTCATTTGCTTCTGATGATTTTTATGGCTTAATGGATGCCGACGAAGGAAACATCACCAGTTTCTTTGGCGGCATTGACATTGCAACAGGCCGTATGCTAGTTTCGGACAATGCTCAGGCCAGCGAAATGGTTAACAAAGTCTTAGAGTATCATGATGCCAAATCCTATGGAAGCTGGAAAAACAATTTTGTTTTGATCAGTGACGATTCAGACCAAAGCTCAGATGCGACACTTCAATCGCGCCAAAATGCACTTGCAGACGTCATCGCCACTCAAAAGCCTTTTTTCAATATTGACAAAATCATTTTAGACTCTTATACTCAAGAAGCCTCTGCAGGTGGATCACGATATCCAAAAGCACGAACTGATTTATTTGACGCTTTTGAAAAAGGCGCACTAGTTTTTAATTATTTAGGACATGGTGGCGAGGATGGATTGGCCAGCGAAAGAATTTGGGAAAAGTCAGATGGGCAAAACTTAAACAATCAATACAAATACCCTTTATTTATCACCATTACTTGTGAATTCTCCCGATTTGACGACCCAACGCGACCAACCGCCGGCGAATACACGTACTGGAATCCAAAAGGAGGTGCAATCTCAATGTTGACGACAATTCGATCAATTGGCCAATTTAATGCAGAGAATTTCAATGATAGTTTGAGCAAAAATTTGCTTTCGTATGGATCAAACCAATACACCACCATTTCTGAAGCCCTTCGAATTTCAAAAAATGAAAATCCAAGTTCTTCAAGTAATGTGATTTTTTACATTGGAGATCCGGCATTAATGCTTGCAATCCCGAAACCGCGAATTAATTTAACAAAAATAAACGACATTGTGATTTCGCAGGCGATTCCAGACTTGAAATCGCTTTCAAAAATCAAGATTTCAGGAGAAATCACAGACGAAAACAACACACTTTTAAGCAATTACAACGGCGAATTGGCAACTGCAATTTTTGACAAGCTAATTACAACTTCCACCCTTAACAATGATGGATTTAGCCCCGCAATGTCATTCAAGACCCTTGGCGAAACTATCTTTAGAGGAAATGCATCTGTCACAAACGGCCAATTTGAATTTAGCTTTGTTGTTCCAAGAGATATTAGAATTCCTGTTGATTACGGCCGAATTAGTTTTTATTCGAAGAAAACCCAAGGCCTAGAAAATCAATCTGGCTACAACACTACTATTAAAATAGGAGGCATAAATGAAAATGCTCCTCAAGACAATATTAGTCCAAAAGTTAAGTTATATATGAACGACGAAACATTTGTTTCTGGTGGTATAACAAATGAAAATCCGTTTCTTTTAGCGTTTCTTGAAGACGAAAATGGAATTAATACAGCTAGTGGAATTGGGCATGACATAGTAGCGATATTAGATGGAGACGTCAGCAATCCTTATATTTTGAATGATTATTATCAAACAAAATTAGACGATTATACTAATGGAAATTTACGCTTCCCGCTTCGAAATTTAAAAGCAGGACTGCATACAATAAGTTTTACAGCTTGGGATGTTTACAACAACCCTGTAACTAGTGAAATACAATTTGTTGTCGTTGGAGATGAATCACTATCTTTAACCCACGTTCTTAATTATCCAAATCCCTTTTCAACCTACACCCAATTTTGGTTTTCGCACAACAGGCCTTATGAACCATTAGAAGTTCAGGTACAAGTCATGACTATTACAGGAAAAGTAGTCTGGACGACAAACCAAATCATCACAACTGAAGGATTTCTTTCAAGAGAAATTACTTGGGACGGAAAAGACGATTATGGAGATAGAATAGGCAAGGGAGTTTACATTTATAAACTGACAGTCAAATCAAATTTAACAAATAAAAAAGCAGAAAAGTACGAAAAGCTTGTCATCTTATAATAATATATATATTTGCACCACCAAAACCACCAAAAACATTAGTCCCATAAATGAAAAAAATATCACTTTTATTAATTTGCCTTTTAATTATATCCTACGCAAAAGCCCAGGATCGACCAATAACCACTGGTGTTCCCTTTTTATTAGTAGCCGCTGACGCAAGAGCCGCAGGTCTAGCAGACCAGGGTGTAGCTACATCGTCTGACGTTTTCTCTCAGCAATGGAATCCTGCTAAATATGCATTTTCTACAGATGCACAAGGACTTTCTATCAGCTATACCCCTTATTTAACAGATTTGGCCAATGACATTTCACTTGGACAATTAACGTATTACAATAAATTTAGCGACCGAAGCGCTTTTGCAGGAAGTTTTCGCTATTTCGGGTTTGGAGACATCGAGCTAAGAAGAACTGGCGACCCAAACGAAGTTCCAAATATTGTATCACCTAATGAATTTGCATTAGATGGATCATATTCACAAAAATTAAGCGAAACCTTTTCGATGGCTGTTGGAGCAAGATATATTCGCTCTAATTTAAAAGTTGCCTCAGAAGATGTAGATGCCACTGCTGGAACATCGTTTGCTGTTGATGTTGCCGGATTTTACCAATCTGAAGAAATCGCTTATACTAATTTTAACGGTAGATGGAGAGCAGGTTTCAATTTTCAGAATATGGGACCAAAAATCAGTTACGACAATGATGATTTAAGCCAAAACTTTTTGCCTGCTAACATGCGTTTAGGGGGAGGATTTGATTTTATTCTTGACGACTACAACAAATTTGCAGTTAGTCTTGAATTTACAAAATTACTTGTGCCTACTCCTCCAGGACAACAAGAGGCGGTAGATTTAAACGGAGATGGTGATTTTACAGACCCAGGAGAAAGCGCACAGGAACAAAGCACAATTGCCTACAACAAATACAATGATATAGGTTGGTTCCAAGGAATGTTTAAATCTTTTGGAGATGCTCCAGGCGGATTTAGCGAAGAAATAAAAGAGGTTACTTATAGCCTAGCTGGAGAATATATGTACCAAGATTCTTTTGCATTTCGTGCAGGATATTTTCATGAAAGCCCGCAAAAAGGAGCAAGACAATTCTTTTCTTTAGGCGCTGGTTTCAAATACAACATCGTAAAAGTTGATGTTTCGTACTTATTCTCAACTTCAAAAGTTAAAAATCCGTTAGAAAACACACTTCGTTTTTCTTTAACGTTTAACTTTGGAGACAAATATGAAGAATATTAAACGATCTAAATAAAAAACAATAACAATCCAAATTTCTATTTTTAGAAATTTGGATTTTTTTTCCCATAAAAACAATGAAAGAAATAAGCATTACATCATCCTTTACAATTTACGACAGCATCAATGAGCTTTCTCAAGATGTACAGGATTTAATGAATCAGGCAATTGAAATTCGTAAAAAAGCTTATGCCCCTTATTCTCAATTTAGAGTTGGAGCAGCGTTGCTTCTAGATAACGGAAAAATAATTTTAGGCTCAAATCAAGAAAATGCAGCTTATCCATCAGGATTATGCGCCGAAAGAACTGCTATTTTCTACGCAGGAAGCGCATATCCCGAAGCCAAAATTCTAAAAATTGCCATTTCAGCAGCTTCTGATACAAATCAAACCACTGCTCCTATTCCACCGTGCGGTTCTTGTCGTCAATCAATTGCAGAGTACGAAATTAAGCAAGACACCCCTATAGAAATCTATTTTATGGGCGAAATTGGCGAAGTTTACAAATCGGCATCCCTTAAAAATTTGCTTCCTTTTATGTTCGATAAAAAGTTCTTGTAAAAAAAAGCCAAAAAGTAGCGTTTAAATTTTAGTTCTTAAATGTAATGTCTTATTTTTGCATCCCGACCTTTCGGGCGCAAATTTGTGGGAGGAAACTATTTTGCGTTATAGGCAACAATTGATAACACAAACAAACTTTAGCAAAAGAAAGAATTCAGATGAAAGAAGTTACAAAAGAGGTGTATTTAAAGTGGTACGAAGACATGCTACTTTGGAGAAAGTTTGAAGACAAACTTGCAGCATTATACATTCAACAAAAAGTTAGAGGTTTTTTACACCTATATAATGGTCAGGAAGCTGTATTAGCGGGAGCACTTCACGCTATGGACCTGACTAAAGACAAAATGATTACTGCTTACAGAAACCACGTTCAGCCAATTGGTATGGGCGTTGATCCAAGAAATGTAATGGCAGAGCTTTTAGGAAAAGCGACTGGAACTTCTAAAGGTATGGGAGGTTCTATGCACATTTTCTCTAAAGAGCATGGTTTTTACGGAGGACACGGAATCGTAGGAGCTCAAATTCCTGTAGGAGCTGGTATTGCTTTTGCAGACAAATATTTCAACACTGGCGGTGTTACTATGACTTATTTTGGTGACGGTGCTGCTAGACAAGGTTCTTTACACGAAGCCTTCAACATGGCTATGTTATGGAAACTTCCGGTTGTATTTATCGTTGAAAACAACGGTTACGCAATGGGAACTTCTGTAGAAAGAACTGCAAACCACACTGACATTTGGAAATTAGGTTTAGGATACGAAATGCCTTGCGGACCTGTTGACGGAATGAATCCAGTTAAAGTTGCTGAAGCTATGCACGAAGCTATTGAAAGAGCGCGTCGTGGAGACGGACCAACTTTCCTTGAAATGAAAACATACCGTTACAGAGGACACTCTATGTCTGATGCACAATTATACCGTTCTAAAGAAGAGGTTGAAGAATACAAAAAAATTGACCCAATTACACAAGTTCTTGATGTAATCTTGGATCAAAAATATGCTACAGAAGAAGAAATCGAAGTAATCGACCAAAGAGTTAAAGACTTGGTTGAAGAGTGTGCGAAATTCGCTGAAGAATCTCCATACCCAGACTTACAACAATTATACGATGTAGTATACGCACAAGAAGACTATCCATTTACACCTCATAAACTATAACATCATGGCGATTAAAGTAACAATGCCTCGTTTGAGCGATACTATGACGGAAGGAACGGTAGCGACTTGGTTAAAAAAAGTAGGCGACAAAATTAGCGAAGGAGATATCCTTGCTGAAATTGAAACAGATAAAGCAACAATGGAGTTCGAATCTTTTAACGAAGGAACTCTTTTACATATCGGAATTCAAGCTGGAGAAACTGCTCCAGTTGATTCATTATTAGCAATCATCGGTAACGAAGGAGAAGATATTTCTGCTCTTTTAGCTGGTGGTGATGCTCCTGCTGCTGAAGCTCCAAAAGCGGACGCTCCTGCTACTGAAGCAAAAACTGAAACTGCAGCTCCTGCAAAAGCAGCGGCTGAATTGCCAAAAGGAGTTGTAGTTGTAACTATGCCTCGTTTGAGCGATACTATGACTGAAGGTACAGTAGCTAGCTGGTTGAAAAAAGTTGGCGACGCTGTAGCTGAAGGTGATATTTTAGCAGAAATTGAAACAGACAAAGCTACTATGGAGTTTGAGTCTTTCAATGCTGGTACATTATTATACATCGGAATTCAAGAAGGAAACACTGCTCCTGTTGACAGCTTATTAGCTATCATTGGGCCTGCTGGAACTGACATTTCTGGAATTGCTGAAAATTATACTGCCGGAGGTGCTGCACCTGCAAGCGCTCCTGCTGCTGAAGAAACAAAAGCTGCGCCTGCTGCTGAAAAAGCAACTGAAACTGTAGCTGACAATTCTAACGGAGGAAGAATTTTAGCTTCTCCTTTAGCTAAGAAAATTGCTTCTGACAAAGGAATTCAATTATCTCAGGTTAAAGGTTCTGGAGAAAACGGACGTATCGTAAAAAGCGATATCGAAAACTTTACTCCATCTGCTCAAGCACAAACTGCTGCTTCTGCTCCCGCTGCTAAACAAGAAGCATCTGCTCCTGCTGCTCCAAAAGTATTTGTTCCTGCTGGAGAAGTTTACACAGAAGAGATCAAAAACTCTCAAATGCGTAAAATTATTGCAAAACGTTTATCTGAATCTTTATTTACTGCTCCTCACTACAACTTAGTGATTGAAGTAAGTATGGACGAAGCAATGCAAGCTAGAGCTGCTATCAATAGCGTTCCTGATACAAAGGTATCTTTCAATGATATGGTAATCAAAGCTTGTGCTTTAGCATTGAAAAAACACCCAAAAATCAACTCTACTTGGAAAGAAGATGCTATCATCATCAACCACCACGTAAACATTGGTGTTGCAGTAGCTGTTGAAGACGGATTAGTAGTTCCTGTATTGAAATTTACAGATGCTATGAGTTTATCTCAAATTGGTGGAAGCGTAAGAGATCTTGCTGGTAGAGCTAAAAACAAAAAATTGGGACCACAAGAAATGGAAGGAAGCACATTTACAGTTTCTAACCTAGGAATGTTTGGTATTACTGAATTTAATTCAATTATCAACCAACCAAACTCTGCAATCCTTTCTGTAGGTGCAATTGTTGAGAAACCAGTAGTTAAAAACGGTCAAATCGTAGTTGGAAACACGATGATGTTATCATTAGCTTGTGACCACAGAACAATTGACGGTGCAACTGGAGCTCAGTTCTTACAAACATTAAAACAATACATCGAAAGCCCAGTTACAATGTTGGCGTAATCTTTGTTAATTTTATAATTAAATCCCGTTTTGTTTATTCAAAACGGGATTTTTTGTTTAATTTTCATCTTCAAATTCAATACCTCACAATATGAAGAAACTAATCCTCGTTGCTTTATTTCTTACAGCGATTGCTTGCCAGAAAAAAGAACAAACCGAAAAAACAACTGCTGTTGTTGATGAACACAGCTATTCTAAACCAGAACTTGCTGTTGCAAAACATCTTGATCTAGACATTAAAGTCGATTTTGACACACAGACTATTTCAGGAAAAGCATCTTGGGCCATCGATAACATCAGCAAAGGAAACGAAATTATTTTCGACGAAAACACTCTAAACATTATAAAAGTAACTTTAGGTGATGACGAAAAAGAAACCAAATTTGAACTTGGAAAAGACACTGAATTTCACGGAAAACCGCTTCACGTAACTATCGAACCAAACACAACTAAAGTAAACATTTATTACAACACAACGAAAGATGCTGTTGCTTTACAATGGTTGAAGCCAGAACAAACTGCAGACAAAAAGAAACCATTTTTATTCTCTCAAGGAGAAAGCATCTGGTCTCGTACTTGGATTCCGTGTCAGGATTCGCCAGGAGTTCGTTTTACTTATAATGCAAAGGTCACGGTTCCTAAAGATTTATTAGCCGTAATGAGTGCTGTAAATCCGCAGAAGAAAAATGACACTGGAGTTTATACTTTCAAACAAGACAAAGCAATTCCGTCTTATTTAATGGCTATTGCTGTTGGAGATATTGAATTTCAAGCTATAGACAAAAGAACTGGAGTTTACGCAGAACCATCAATGTTGAAAAAATCAGCTTGGGAATTTGCTGAACTTGGAAATATGGTTAATGCTGCTGAAAAATTATACGGACCTTACCGTTGGGAACGTTATGACGTTTTAGTTTTGCCACCAAGTTTTCCTTATGGAGGAATGGAAAATCCAAACCTTACTTTCTTGACTCCTGGTGTAATTGCAGGAGATCGTTCGCTAACAAGTTTATTAGCACATGAATTAGGACACAGCTGGAGCGGAAACTTAGTTACAAATGCTACTTGGGATGACATTTGGTTAAACGAAGGTTTTACAACTTATGTAGAACACAGAATTGGAGAAGCTATTTTTGGAAAGAAAGAATTTGAAATGCAAAACGTTATCACCAATAAAGAATTAACGGACAATGTCGCTGAATTCGGGGATACAAATCCAGATACCAGATTAAAAGTTAGTTTGACTGGAAGAAATCCTGACGACGGAATCAGCCAGATTCCTTACGTAAAAGGATATGCATTTTTGAGAGTTATTGAAAATGCCGTTGGACGTGACAAATTTGATCCGTTTATTAAAAATTACTTTGATTCTCATGCTTTCCAATCAATTACAACAGAGGATTTCGTTAAATATTTGAATGAAAATTTAATCAAAGACGATAAAGCTTTGGCAGATAAAATTCAATTGGAAAACTGGATTTACAAACCAGGAATCCCATCAAACATTCTTCCAGTTAGTTCTCCTGATTTTGATGCGATTGACGCTATCCAAAAAAGCTGGAGAGAAACTGGCGTTGCTGGATTAAGCAAAAAAATCACAACTACAGCAGAAAAACAACACTTTATAGATCATCTTCCGGCTGATATTACAGTTGCTGAAATGGACGCCATTGACAAAGAATTCAACTTTACAAAAGGTGGCAATTTTATCATCAAACGCCAGTGGTTTGTTCAGGCATTGCGTCATCAATATAAACCGGCTTATCCTGCAATTGAGCAATTTTTAATTGGAATCAGTAGAACTGGATCTGTAATGATGCTTTATAAAGAAATGGTTAAAACGCCAGAAGGAAAAGTTTGGGCAAAACAGGTTTTTGAAAAAGCAAAATCTGGTTATCATGCTACGACTATTCAAGCTGTTGAAGGAATCCTAAAATAATATCCCGTAGGGATTACATATTGGTAGAAAAAATTTCCGATCGTTTTTATTGTCCCGTTAGGGACTACACCAATTCTCCGGAATGTGTAGTCCCTAACGGGACAAATTATTTAATGCAACCGTTTTTCTACCGATATGTAATCCCTACAGGATAAAATTGTTGTTAATCCCTATTACAAATTGTAATTGACGGATTTTTTATTTCCCAAAATCATTAGGGAAAATTATCCATCACATAGCGTCAATCCTCCATGTTCTAAGATTTGTAATCGTTACAACTTTGTAATGTCAAAAGACAACAACAAATAATAACAATTAAATATCAAATAAAATGGCACGATTAACAGCTTTAAACCCAGAAGAAGTAACAGGAAAAACTAAAGATTTATTCAACGCTGTACAAGCAAAATTAAGCGTTGTTCCAAACATGATGAGAACAATGGGAAATTCTCCAGCAGTTCTTGAAGGCTATCTAAATTTAAGTGGTGCATTAAGCCACGGAAAATTAAGTGCAAAAACTGGCGAATTAATAGCTCTGGCAGTTTCAGAAAGCAATTCTTGTGATTACTGTTTAGCAGCTCATACTTTCATTGGAGAAAAATTAATTAAAGCAGATCCGGCAGTTTTAAAAGCGGCAAGATTAGGAAATTCTGATGATGCTAAAACAGAAGCAATTTTACAGTTGGCTAAAACTTTAATCAGCAAAAATGGTTTAGTAAATGACGAAGATGTAAACAAAGCTAAAAACGCAGGAATTTCTGAGGCTGAAATTGCAGAAATTATTGGTCATGTAGCATTAAACGTTCTGACAAATTACTTCAATAATGTGGCAAATACTGAAATTGACTTTCCAACAGTTTAATCAAGATTTACGCAATCATTATAACAAAAATCAATTTATAAAGATAGTTGTGAATTTATTTGATGACTATCTTTATATTTTCTAAAAATGAAATAAATCATGAGTTCGCAAAATGTTTTTACTTTAACAAATCCGCAGAATGGCAATTTAGCTTTTAAGATTCTTTCTTTTGATGATAACAGCCATTTTGATCATTTACAGCGCAACAATTATTACTCTTTAATTTGGGTAACCAAAGGAAAAGGCAAAGTAAAAGCTGATTTTGCAGAACATCATTTTGAAGAAAACTCACTTCTTGCCTTTTCGCCGTATCAGCCATTTATGCTTTGTGTGAGCGAGCGAATTGAAGGGATTGCGATTCATTTCCACCCTGATTTTTATTGCATCCACATGCATCAAAAAGAAGTTTCTTGCAATGGCGTTCTATTCAACAATATTTACCAGCCTCCTTATGTAAAAGTTACAGAGCAAGCTTCCCTAACTTTTAATATGGTTATTGACCAAATGAAAACGGAGATTCAGAATGCAGAATTAGCGCAATATGAACTGCTTATTTCGTATTTAAAAATCTTTTTAATTACAGCTTCAAGGTTAAAAACAGAGCAATTAGAGGAAATGAAATCGGTTCCAGATTCTAAAGAACCTATTATTCTTCAAAACTTAAAAGACGCTATTGAACTGAATTTCAAAACCAAACATTCGGCAGGAAATTATGCTGATTTACTAAATATTTCTCCTAAAACTTTGGCCAAATTATCTAAGAATTATTTCAACAAAACGTTGACCGATTTAATTTCGGAACGAATTATTATCGAAGCCAAAAGAGAATTATACCTCACCAACAAAACAGTCAAAGAAATTGCATACGAATTGGGTTATGATGACGAACATTATTTCAGCCGTTTCTTTAAAACCAATGCTGATGTTTCACCACAGATGTATCGCGAAACAGTAGGTTTTGGAAAAATGCAGGCTTAATTTTTATTCTTCTCCTCAATCCATTTTGACATGTACATTGTGCTTTTATAGGCATGATGTTGCAGCAAATTTCCCATAAAATTATGTAGACGATGATTTTCAGAATCCGCCAAAAGTGAGTTTGTCAATGCAATCAATTTTTCAGCATAAGCACTTTTTTGATAACATTTATTGATAATTGCGATTCCGTTTTTTTGAGATTGTTTCCAAAGATTTTCATCTTGATAAAGTGTAATTGCTTTTTTAGAAAATTCCGCAGGATTATCTTCAATAAAACCATTCCAAGGTAAATTTTCATGCATAGCTTCAGAACCAACTGAAGTGGTCACACTCGGAGTTCCGCATTGCATGGCTTCTAATAATTTTCCTTTTAAACCGGCCCCAAAACGAATTGGCGCCAAAACAACTCTTGATTTTTTCACAATTTCATTAGCATCTTCCGCCCTTCCCATGATATAAAAACCATTTTTAGGCTGATGCAATTGCAGTACTTTTTGCGAAGGATACGCGCCATAAACTTCTAAAACAGCTTCTGGAAAATCTTTTTTTATAGAAGGCCAAATTGCTTCTTTTAGATATTGAACGGTATTCCAATTTGGTTCATGAAGAAAATTCCCAATGAAAACAAAGTTTTTCCTTTCTTCAAAAGAAGGCAATTCCGAAAGCTCTCCTTCTTTCATTTCATCAACCAAAAATGGAAGATAAAAAAGCAATTCTTCATTGATTTTGAAAACATTTTTCAGAACATTCATTTCAAAATCAGAAATAATCAGAGACAAATCACATCTTAAAATACTTGCTATTTCTCGTTTTGCCACTTCTTCAGATAATAAATCTTGAATTTCAAAAGTTCGGTTTTCTTTAAAAGCTTTTTGCCTAGAAGTTCTCAAACAATGTAAATCTTCTGTATCCAAAATTCGGATTGCCTTTGGACATTTCTCAATCACGCGCCATCCAAACTGCTCTTCAATCATAAAGCGATCAAACAAAACAACGTCTGGATTTAATTCCAAAACAAAATCATCAAAACTCGAAGAATTGAGTTCGATGCTCTTTTTGGTCACTCCAAATTCAGACAAATCAACCATAAAATCACTATCCTGTGCTGCGCTGGCAAAAGTAATTTCGAATCCGCTTTGCTTAAAAATCGAAATCAACTGCATCATTCGCCCACCCGCGGCCGAAGAATTTGGCTCAGGCCACACAAAGCCAATAATTAAAAGTTTTTTTTGCTGTTCCATTTTATTTGGTTTCATTTTACAAAATAATGCTTTTTTGAACGTTTTTGCACCATATTTCCTGACTTTTGGTGGTAAAAAAAGACTAATTTTGCAGCATATAAAATTACCGCTGTCATGTTAGGATTAAAATTAGCCACAGACCCACGCTGGGTAAACATAGTCGAATCAAACATCGAAGAAATTTTAACGGATCACGCTTGGTGCGAACAAAAAGCCGCTTCAAATGCCATTAGCATTGTTACTTATAACTCTGAATTAGAGGAATTAGTAACTGAAATGCTTGAAATTGCCAGAGAAGAATTGGAGCATTTTCAAATGGTTCATAACATCATAAAAGAACGCGGACTTACTCTTGGACGCGAAAGAAAAGATCATTACGTAAATGAACTTTTTAAATTCATGAAAAAAGATGGCAGTCGTCGAGACGCACTTTGCGATCGCTTATTATTCTCGGCAATGATCGAGGCAAGAAGCTGTGAACGTTTTAAAGTACTTTCTGAAAACATTAAAGATGAAAAATTGGCTAAATTTTATCGTGATTTGATGATTTCTGAAGCAGGGCATTATACCACATTTTTAGGATTTGCCCGAAAATACCAAGACAATATCAACATTGACAAACGCTGGAAAGAATGGATTGAATACGAAGGTTCGATTATTACCAATTATGGTAAAAACGAAACTGTTCATGGATAAATAAAATCCATGTTTTTCATCATTTTTTCTAATCTAAATATTTTATCATGTCCAAAAGCAAAACCAAATCCATTTTATTAAAAACTGCAAAATATCTTGGAATAACTTTCGTGGTTATTTTAGCACTGCTTTTTTTGACTCCGATTATTTTTGCAGATAAGATTAAAGAACAAATTAAGAAAACAGCAAATGAAAAATTGAGCGCAGAACTGAATTATTCTGATGTTTCGGTCTCGTTTTTCCATCATTTCCCATCACTTACTCTGACTTTAAGCGACTTAAATCTGAATGGATCTGCGCCTTATGCTAATGAAAAATTCATCACAGCAAAAGAAGTTTCATTCGGAATAAATGTTGCGAGTTTGGTTTTCAGCAAAACGGTAAAGATTGACCAGATCTATTTATCAGATTCGTTTATCAACGTAAAAGTCAATGCAAACGGTGAAGCAAATTACAACATTTACAAATCTAAAGCCTCTTCAAAACCGCAAGACAGCACCGAAACCGCTTTAAAACTGGAACGTATTCAAATTCTAAACAGCAAATTAATTTATGACGATCAATCGACTAAAGTTCATTTGGATGCGTTTGGATTTAATTATTTAGGAAAAGGAGATTTAAATCAATCTGTTTTTGATTTATATTCGAAGGCCAAAATCGAAAAATTGAATGTGATTTATGAAGATGAACCTTACTTAATGAACAAAAAGGTTGATGCCGACTTGATTACGAAAGTAAATGTGAATTCGTTATCGTTTTTCTTCCAACAAAACAACTTGAAAATCAATCAACTTATTGTAGATTTTAAAGGGAAATTTGACTTTTTGAAAGATGGCTACAACATGGATTTTGTTATAAAATCAAACAACAGCAACTTATATGATGTCTTTACAGCGTTTCCGCCAAAATACATCACATGGCTTTCTAAAACCGAATTGAAAGGAAACACCAATCTTTTACTAACATTAAAAGGCGATTATATTGCTTCGCAAAATATTGCCCCGGAACTTGATTTGGACGTAAAAATCGACAGTGGTTTTGTAAATTACAACAAAAGCGCGTTTCCGGTTTCAAATTTAAATTTGGATGTTAAAACAAGAGTTCCATCACTAAACCCTGATTTGGCAATTATTGACGCTAAAAATATATCCTTAAATATCAATCAGGATTATTTAAAATCCAAATTCTACGTAAAAGGAGTAAACACACCAGATATCAATGCCGATTTTAAAGCAAAAATTGATCTTGAAAAGCTAACAAAAGCACTTGGAATTCCTGATTTAGAACTAAAAGGAAGTTTGGTATCTGATATAAAAGCCGATGGAAAGTTTGATCAAAAAAACAAACTTTTTCCAGTTACGAACGGAAGCATTAATTTGGAAAATGGATATTTAAAAACTAAATACTACCCAAATCCAATTACAAATATTGTTGTAAAATCTCAAATCAACAATCAAAAAGGAACTTATGATGATTTAAAAGTAAAGCTAAAACCTGCGCAGTTTACTTTTGAAGGAAAACCTGTTTTTGTCGATGCTGATTTGAGCAATTTCAATGATTTAGCCTACGATATAAAAGCCAAAGGAGAATTAGACGTAAATAAAATCTACAAAGTTTTTTCGCAAAAAGGACTTGACCTAGATGGTTTTGTAAAAGCCGATGTTGTTTTAAAAGGAAAACAAAGCGATGCTGAAAAAGGCAATTACAGCAAGCTTCATAACAAAGGAACACTTGAGCTAAGAAATATTGGCATTTCATCTGAATATCTTCCTAAAAAATTCATCATTAAAGAAGGTATTTTTAAGATCAATCAAGATAAAATGTCCTTCAATAACTTTTTGGCATCATACGGGCAATCCGATTTTAGAATGAATGGATATTTACAGAATGTGTTTAATTATGCTACAACAAATACAGGCATTTTAAAAGGCGCTTTTACCTCTTCTTCAAAATACATCAATGTTGACGAATTCATGTCTAATACAGATCCAAACGCCTCTGTGAAAGAAAATTCGGCACCTAAAACTGAAACGAAACAAACCGAAACAAAACAAACCGGAGTGATTATCATTCCGTCAAACTTGAATCTGCAGTTTACTGCAAATGCTCAAAAAGTTAATTTTGACAAATTAAATCTGCAAAATGCAACTGGACATTTAAATATGAAAAATGGCAAATTGACGATGCAGAATACAGGCTTCAATTTAATTGGCTGCAATGTTACAATGAATGCCAATTACCAAGCAATAACGCCTCAAAAAGCAAATTTCGACTACGCCATAAAAGCAACAGATTTTGACATCAAAAGAGCTTATAATGAAGTTGAAGTTTTCAGAAAAATGGCCAGCGCTGCTGAAAAAGCGCAAGGAATTGTCTCTTTGGATTATCAATTAAAAGGCCGTTTGAATGGAAACATGGAACCCGTTTATCCTTCACTTGTTGGCGGCGGAACGCTTTCTGTAAAAGATGTAAAAGTTAGAGGATTGAAAATGTTCAGCGCAGTCAGCAAGGAAACCAATTCGGAGTCCATGAAAAATCCTGACGTCTCAAAAGTAGATATTAAAACCACAATCAAAAACAATATCATGACCGTAGAACGCTTCAAATTCAAATTTGCAGGCTTCAGACCAAGAATTGAAGGCACAACAAGCTTAGACGGAAAACTGAACTTAAAAATGCGTTTAGGATTGCCTCCTTTAGGCATCTTCGGAATTCCGCTTACGGTTACTGGAACGCAGGATAATCCAAAAATAAAAGTCGGCAAGAAAACCCAAGATTTAGAAGAAACAAAGGATACTGAATAATTAAATTTCAATTTAAAAATTCCAAATCCCAATTTATCGATACTGATTAACCTTTGTTAAAGCTTAAAACTTTGACAAAGGTTTTTTTATTACTTATTAATTTAAACAACAGTTTGTCATCTTGAGGAACAAAGAATCGCACGCGGAATTCACCGCAGCTTAACTACTGCGGAACTACTAATGTGATCCTTCATTCCTCAGGATGACAAACTAAGAAGCACAACAGAAAATCAAAAACATACTGCACGGAACTACTTGCTTCGTTCCTAGCAATGACATTCTCCGGAATATGTAGAAAACAAAAAACCCGTTCAATAATGAACGGGTTTTTTATAAAAAGTAATCTTTTGTGATTATTATGCCTCGAATGGGATAATAGAAACATAAGATTTGTTATCTCTTTTCTTTTGGAACTTAACAACTCCAGCTACTCTTGCGTGTAGTGTGTGATCTTTACTGATGTAAACATTTTCA
This sequence comes from Flavobacterium mesophilum, assembly GCF_039581405.1. Taxonomy (NCBI): domain Bacteria; kingdom Pseudomonadati; phylum Bacteroidota; class Flavobacteriia; order Flavobacteriales; family Flavobacteriaceae; genus Flavobacterium; species Flavobacterium mesophilum. The sequence goes on from NZ_JBCPXZ010000003.1 coordinate 129,295, forward strand.
CCTGGATTGTGTTTAGAACCTCTTTGTCTAACGATGATGTTACCAGCAATAGCAGCTTGACCACCATAAATCTTAACGCCTAGACGTTTTGATTCTGATTCTCTACCATTCTTCGAACTACCGACACCTTTCTTGTGAGCCATGACGTATGAGTTTAAATATTGTTATTATTCTTTAGTAGTCTCTTTTTTTGCTTTTGGAGCTGCTTTTTTTGCTTTTGGAGCTTCAACTTCTTCAGTTGCTGCTTCTTCAGCTACAACCGCTTTTTTAGCTGCTGCTTTTTTAGTTCCTCCTGCTGCAGTAATACCTTCAATTACAATTTGAGTAAGATATTGTCTGTGACCATTTCTTTTTTTGTATCCTTTTCTCCTTTTCTTTTTGAAAACGATAACTTTATCACCTTTTAAGTGTTGTAACACTTTAGCTTCTACTGAAGCACCTTCTATAGCTGGGGCGCCTAAAGTTACATTTCCATTGTCATCTAACAAAAGAACTTTGTCAAAAGAAACTTTTGAACCTTCTTCGTTAGCTAAACGGTGAACATAAACCTTTAAGTCTTTGCTTACTTTAAATTGTTGCCCTGCTATCTCTACGATTGCATACATATCAAATTGATTTATTGATTTTTAAGGTTGCAAATATACAACTAATAATTTACTACGCAATCCCTAAAAGCAAAAATATTTTTTTCATGTTTAATCGCTGTTTTCCAAGTCTTTTAAACAATTTTAAAATCAAAAACATAAGTAATTTTCTGTTAATTACAAGTGATAAATGCATAAATCTTCAAATACTACGTAAAAAATACTATTTTTGAAGTAACTATAATCAACTTTTAGCTACCTATTTATTTTTAGGTATCATAAATTTATTAATCTTATATGAAAAATTCGATAATGATGTTAAGTGCAGCACTAATGCTTGGCGGAGTAGCTCATGCTCAAAAGGTGGCTTTTGAAGAATATAATTTGGACAACGGAATGCATGTAATTCTGCATAACGATCCATCGGCGCCTGTGGTTATTACTTCTGTTATGTATCATGTTGGCTCAAAAGACGAGCGCCCTGACCGAACTGGTTTTGCACATTTCTTCGAACATTTATTATTTGAAGGTACTCAAAACATAAAACGTGGCGAATGGATGAAAATCGTTACGGCAAACGGAGGCGTAAACAACGCCAATACTTCTGACGACAGAACGTATTATTATGAAGTTTTTCCATCAAACAATTTAGAATTAGGTTTATGGATGGAATCTGAAAGATTGATGCATCCTATTATCAATAAGATTGGAGTTGATACGCAAAATGAAGTTGTAAAAGAAGAAAAAAGAATGCGTTATGACAATCAGCCATACGGAAATATTCTTCCAGAGGTCAAAAAGAATATTTTCAAAAACCATCCGTATCGCTGGACAACTATTGGATCTATGAAGGATTTGGATGCCGCAACTCTTGAGGAATTTCAGGCATTTAATAAAAAATTCTATACCCCGAACAATGCAGTTTTAGTAGTTGCTGGAGATTTCGACAAAACAAAAACTAAAGAATGGGTTCAGAAATATTTTGGACCAATTCCGAAAGGCGAAGTGCTGAAAAAACAGACTTTTACGGAAGAACCAATAACACAAACTATAAAAGCAACCTACGAAGATCCAAATATCCAAATTCCGATGGTTGTTGCTGCCTACAGAACGCCTTCGATGAAAACCAGAGATGCGAGAGTTTTAGATTTAATTTCTTCGTACTTAAGTGACGGAAAAAGCTCTAAACTTTACAAAAAAATAGTTGACGACAAAAAAATGGCACTTCAAATTGGTGCAGTTGGTTTTAGTCAAGAAGATTACGGAACCTATATTTTATATGGCTTGCCAATGGCCCCAAACACCACAGCAGACATTCTAAAAGAAATGGATGAAGAAATCGTAAAAATCCAAACCGATTTGATTTCCGAGAAAGATTACGAGAAATTACAGAATAAATTCGATAATAATTTTGTGAACGCCAATTCAAGCGTAGAAGGAATTGCAGAAAATCTTGCTTCTTATTACTTGCTTTATGGAGATGTAAATTTGATCAATACTGAAATTGATATCTACCATTCTATTACCAGAGAAGAAATCCGAGAAGTTGCGAAGAAATATTTAAATCCGAACCAACGTTTGATTTTAGATTACATTCCAACTGCAAAATCACAAAACTAAGAAGTATCGAATCATGAAAAAAATATATCTTTTTTTAATCCTTTTTTTCCTAAGCGGAATTATGATAGCACAAGATCGTCCACAACCAAAACCAGGAAACGCCCCAGTAGTCAACATTAAAAAGCCACAAACTTTTGTGTTGGCAAACGGCATGAAAGTTTTAGTTGTTGAAAACCATAAATTACCAAGAGTTAGCTTCAATTTGACACTAGACAATGCTCCTTTTACCGAAGGAAATAAAAAAGGTGTTGATGATTTAACGAGCAGCTTAATTGGAAACGGAACCAAAAAAACAACCAAAGAAGCTTTTAACGAAGAAATTGATTTTTATGGCGCAAACATCAATTTTACTTCGCAAGGCGCTTTTGCAAGCTCGCTTTCTAAATATTCTGGACGCGTTTTAGAACTTTTGGCAGAAGGTGCTTTACAGCCAAATTTCACTCAAACTGAATTTGACAAAGAAAAAGCAAAACTACTTGAAGGCTTAAAAGCAGAGGAAAAAAGCGTTCCTGCAATCGCCAATCGTGTCGTTGATGTTTTGGCTTTTGGCAAAAATCACCCATCAGGAGAATATCTTTCTGAAGAAACAGTAAAAAATGTAACACTTGCTGATGTTCAAGCAAATTACAACACGTATTTCGTTCCTGAAAATGCTTATTTAGTAATCATTGGAGATGTAAAATTCAAAGATGTAAAACCAGCAGTTGAAAAGCTTTTTGGCGGATGGAAAAAACAAGCGGCTCCAAAAAACACGTATCCGAATCCAGAAAATGCATCTAAACTTCAAATTGATTTTGTAGATGTTCCAAATGCAGTTCAGTCTGAAATTTCATTGGTAAACACCGTGAATTTAAGAATGAGCGATCCTGATTTTTTCCCTGCGGTAATTGCAAATCAAATTTTAGGAGGGGATTTCAACAGTTACTTGAACATGAATTTGCGTGAACAACACGCGTGGACATATGGTGCAAATTCAAGCATTGGAAGCGGAAAATATGTAACAAAATTCAAAGCTTCATCTGCCGTTCGAAATACAGTCACAGATAGTGCAGTTGTTCAATTTATCAAAGAAATCAAAAGAATCAGAACGGAAAAAGTATCTGATGATGTTTTGAAAAATGTAAAAGCGGGATATATCGGCCGTTTTGTAATGCAAGTTGAGAAACCACAAGCTGTTGCACGTTATGCTTTGAACATTGAAACAGAAAAACTTCCTGCTGATTTCTACGAAAAATACATTCAGACCATAAACAATGTAACCGCTGATGACATTTACCGTGTAGCAAACAAATATTTCTTGCTTGACAATATGCGAATTGTTATTGCTGGAAAAGGATCTGACGTGATTGCTGGCTTGGAAAAAACTCAAATTCCGATTTACTATTTCGACAAATATGGAAATCCAGTTGAAAAACCAGCCACCAAAAAAGAAGCTCCTGCAAGTGTTACTGCGAAAACAGTTTTTGAAAATTACATCAAAGCAATTGGAGGTGAAAAAGCCGTTACTTCTGTAAAAACACTTTTCATGAACGGAAGCACGACAATTCCACAAGCTCCTACTCCATTGACTTTTACTTCAAAATTAGATTCTAAAGGAAAAATGTTGGTTTCACTTTCAATGGGAACTATGAATTTGATGAAACAGGTTGTGAATGAAAAAGGCGCTTATATTGAACAACAAGGACAACGCAAAAATCTAGAAGGCGATGACCTAAAAGACATGAAAGCTAATGCAGCTCCATTTGAGGAATTACAATTGGTAAAAAGAACCGACTTGAAAGTTGACGGTATTGAACCAATCAACGGAAGCGACGCTTATGCGATTAAGGACGGAAAAACAACGTATTTCTACGATATTAAATCTGGATTAAAAGTTGCAGAATCTAAAGTTCGCGAACAAGGCGGAAAATCGATGACGCAAATCACCAATTTCAATGATTACAAAGAAGTAAAAGGCGTGAAAGTTCCTTTTAATCTAGTTCAGAATGTTGGTTTTGAATTGGACATCAAAATGTCTGACATTAAAATAAACGAAGGCGTTTCTGATGCAGATTTTTTATAGAAAGATACTAAGGGACTAAGCTACTAAGATGCTAAGTTTTTTATCCATAGGCTTTGTCAAAGTTTGAAACTTTGACAAAGCTTTTTTTATTTCTTAGCCGAAAGATAAACGCCAATCAAAATGACAAACGCTCCAAAAAACTGAATTGGCGTTAGAAATTCATTGTCTAATAATCCCCAGAAAAAAGCCACTATCGGAATCAAATACGTTACTGATGTCGCAAATACTGGAGAAGACATTTGGATTAATTTGAAGAACAAAATATTCGCAATTCCAGTTCCCAAAACACCTAGAATCATTACAAAAAATATGGAATGCTGTGTTTCTACTAACTGAATTTTAGAACTAATATCGGTTGTGCTCAAAATAATCAAAGCAGGCAAAAATAAAACCGTAAAATTTCCTGTCGTAATACTAACTGAATTGAGATCGTGCAAATATTTCTTGATTAAATTTACATTGATGGCATAACTTAAAGTCGCAATAACAACCAACAAAACATAGATGTAATTCTGAGTGCCACTCGTCGAATCACCATTCAAAACTAAAAGCAAACATCCCACAAGCCCTACAAAAACCCCTAAAACTTGTCGCTTTTGAAACTGAATCCCAAATGCTATAATTCCTAAAATCAAAGTATTTAAAGGCGTTAGCGAATTCAAAATAGCGACAATAGAACTATTTACCTGCGTTTCTGCAATTGCAAAAAGATAAGCCGGCATAAAAGTTCCGAAAAGCGAAGTAATGGCGACATATTTCCACTGACGGTGGGAGATTTTTTTCAGGCTTTTAAATCCTACAATCAATAGAAACAGCGCTGCGAAAATAATTCGGAAAGAACCAACTTGAATCGCAGTTAGACCAACTAATCCTTTTTTTATCAAAATAAAGGAACTTCCCCAGATCAAGGAAAGAATCGCCAAGTATATCCACTTTAACTGTTTTGTGTCCATAAATTGTATTTTACTGCAAATTTGTAATAATTTTGCGGACTGACCTCTCGGTTTTTATTAATTTTGCAACAAACATATTGACAATTTAAAACTACATATATGAAATTCACTAAAATAATAGCATCACTTGCCATCGCTGGTTTGGTTTTGGTAAGCTGTAAAAAAGAAGAAGATAAAAATCTAGCTAATTTCAAAAAAGAAGAAATAGTTGCCAAAGAACACAAAGCAATTGCTCCTGAAAATGTACAGACAGCAAGTTTTGAAATCGAAGGAATGACTTGCGCGATGGGATGCGCTAAAACAATAGAAAAAGAATTATCAAATCTTGACGGTGTAGAAAAAGCCACAGTGGATTTCGACAAAAAAACAGCCACTGTAACTTTTGACAAAACGATTCAAAATGAAAATTCTTTGACAACAGTTGTTCAAGGAACTGGAGACGGAAAAACATATAAGGTTTCGAAATTTAAGTCTTAAATTAGAATTCTAACACAAAAATGGCACTTATCTTAGGTGCCTTTTTTATTACCTTTATTTTCAAAATTGAAATTAGTTATGACCGATTTAGAATTTTACAATAGAAATAAAAACTTAAATAAAATTCGTTTTTTCATCAAAGAGAATATCGCAGAGAAAAACATTAAGCAGATTTACTATCTTAAATCAATTAATGAAATCGAGAATGAGAAAATTTTATCGCAATTAAAAAAAGCAATAAATTCAAATAATTTATTCAAACTAATTTTATTTAAAAATGATCAATCATATAATTTTTCAAAATTAGATAAAGAAGGAATTATTTATGCCCCCGAAACATTTTACGAATTATACCTCGTAATTGACAATAAAAACAATAATTACATAGCTATTATCAAGGAAAACTTGTTGTTCGCAGACAAACCTATCAATGAAATTGTATTTTTTAAAAAAATTAGACGTTTCAGCAAATTATACTTTTTAAGCAGAAAAAAAATACACCCTCTCTCTTTAGCCTGAACTTTTAGAAACTAATTTGATATCTTATTAAATCATGAAAAACACAATATTGATTGTAATTTTTTCTATTTGTCTTTTTTCTTGTAAAAAAGAAAATTCTACTGATACAGTTATAAAACCTACTGAAAGCTTAACGAATTCTGAAAAAATCAATCTAGACTATTTTGAAGCAATTCCTGACACTATTGATGGATGTAGTTATAGTTTTTGGATATGACTCTCTAAACAAATCATTACCCAAAGATATATTCGTTTCTAATATAACCGATTTTGCAATAATTAAAATAAATGGCAAAGAGGTCTATTTAAAAAAAGACACTATCGAAAGTAAACAGATTTCAGAAAAAAAATTTATCGACGTCTTCATTGGAAATGATTTCAAAACAATAATAAATTTTGAATTGTATAATCAAAAAGATGAATCTTGCGATTTTAAAGGAACATTAGAAATAGTACAGAAAAATAAATTTAAGCAAATTATAAAAATAAAAGGTCAAGGTGGGTGTTAAACAACATCTGTCTTATGCCAAGCTACTAACTGAGAAGTTGGGCAAATGCATAAGCAAAATGCTTTTAATCGAAAATCTCTAAGACAGACCCTATTATAAATGAGAAAAATTGGCAAAATATTTATTTATGCAATTGCAGGATTATTATTTATTTATTTTATGAATGAAATAATCTTCAAAGGCACTATTTGGATCATAAGCAAATTGTTCTTTAATGGAAATCAGACCAAAGGATTTTATACTTTTCTAATTTTAGTCTGCGTAATTTGGCTATTATACTACATCCGATCGCGCAGATCTACTGATCGTTAGCACAAATTGCAAAATCTGGGCTAACGTAACGCCATTTTTTAATTATTGCCTTGTCACAAATAGAATTAAAATTAAATCATAGGATAAAAAACTTTTTCTGTCTTTATTTTAACGTCATTCATATTCTCTTTTAACATCTCATCTATCTTACTAGAAACCAAAGAAGTAATCACAAAATAATTTCCATCTAAAAGTTCAATTTTCGCATAATAATAGGAACTGTATGTTAACCGAGAAGTACCTGTATTTCTTGTAAAAGAAGTAAAAAAAACAATTTCTTTTATGTCGTTATTCCTCACTTCTAAAATCTCTTTATTTTTAATTTTTACAATTTCATTTTTTCTTATTTCAAAAATTATATTCTTATTTTTTTCAAAATAATTTAAATGAAGAATAATTGGCGGAAAAAAAAACAATAAAGAATAAGGTATCAGAAAAAAAGGAACAACATTAGGCTCACATGCTTCCACTATTCCCAAAATTGCAATTGAACATATAACAGACATAACAATAAAATCAGTCAACATTTTAAGTTGACTAAAAAAATTTATTTTTAATTGCATAAGATTTTTAAATTAAATAATATAATCCTTTGCTAGCCCACGAACACAAGGATACAAATAAAAAAGGAATCTAAAATAGATTCCTTTTTTATTTATTTCCACTTCAAAGTTTCCATTAACCTTTGCATGTCGTTTTTAATATAACTAGCTGCCGGCATAACTGAATCAAAATTAGGTTTTGCATAAAAATACATTGAGCCTGTTATAAAGTGTTTTGTACTATCTGTAACGTAAAATTGTGAGTTTGTAGCGGCATTTCCATCCACTTGATAAAACATTCCATAAACCTTTCTTTCAGCATTTAAATAGGGTTGTTCTAGAATATCATCGGCTTTAATTACGTGCTCGTACGTAAGTTTTTGAGCATCTTTCAGCAATTTATTGATGTCTCCGTGAACAGGTTTATATGTCAAATAAATCGTAGCTTTCATTTTTGGATAGGTAATTGAAAAACCACAATCTTTTTCGCCTTTAATGATTGCCGTTTCATTCATATCAAAAGCAAACGGACAATTATTTTCAAAATGAACGTATTTTGCTTCCGGATAATCCAAACGCAGAAAACTTGCCGGTTTTGGCAAAACATCATCTTTACAGCTTACCAAAGTTAGAGTCAGTAAAATTACTGCCGTTGAAATTATCTTTTTTAACATTTTAATCTATCGTTACTTTTATTTGTTTTACACGCTTTTTATCTACTGTTTCTATGGTAAAAACGCAATTTTCAAAAGCTATTTTTTGATCTTTTTTCGGGAAATTCCCTAAGATTTCCAGAATAAATCCGGCTAATGTTTCGGCTTCGCCTTTTCGCGTGTCAAAAACATCTTCATCCACATCCACTATTCTGTAAAAATCTTTCAGATTTATTTTTCCTTCAAAAAGAAAATTCTTTTCATCTATCTGCGAGAAATTCACATTTTCATCATCAAACTCATCGCTGATATCCCCTACTATTTCTTCAATTACATCTTCTAAAGAAACTAATCCAGAAGTGCCACCATATTCATCAACCACAATCGCCAAATGGCTTTTAAGACTTTGGAAATCCTTTAATAAATTGTCCAATTTTTTATTCTCAGGAACAAAAAACGCTTCTCGCATCAAGGCTGTCCAATCAAATTCCTCTTTATCAATATGAGGCAGTAAATCTTTTACGAACAAAACACCTTCAATTTGATCTATATTATCTCTATAAATCGGAATTCTCGAAAAACCACTTTCAATAATTTTCGGATAAATTTCTGCAAATGTTTCTGAAATTTCCAAAGCAAAAACATCAATCCTCGGACTCATAACTTGCTTTGTATCTGTATTTCCGAAAGAGACAATTCCTTCCAGAATTTTCTGTTCTTCAGTCGATGTACCTTCAGAATCTGTCAGTTCTAATGCTTGCGAAATTTGATTTATTGAAAAATTATTCTTCTGTTTTCCCAATTTACGTTGCAAATATAAGGTAACAGCACGCATTGGCAAACTTATAGGTGAAAGTAATTTGTCTAAAAAAGCAATAGGATAAGCAACACGTTTAGCGAATTTTATATTGTTTCGGCTCGCATAAACTTTCGGCAAAACTTCAGCAAATAATAAAATCAGAAAAGTAACTAGAACAACTTCTAAAAAGAATTTAAAAGCGGGTGAAGTAATATGTGAAAATATATCTCGACCAATAAAAGAGAACAGAATAACAACACCGATATTTAGAAAATTATTCGCAACTAAAAGCGTTGCAAGCAATTTTTTAGGTTTATCCAAAAGGTTGGAAATGATTTTTCCTTTGGAAAGGTTTTCGTGCAAAGTTTCATCGATATCTTTTTGTGATAATGAAAAAAGCGCAACTTCGGCACCAGAAACAATCGCTGATAAAAACAGCAAAATAAATATTCCGACAAAACCAATAATTAAATTGATGTCTAAAGTAGTAGATAAAAGTAAACTGGGCTCTGGGTCCAAATTAAAAAAGATTAGTTAAACAATCAAAAAGGCAAGTCGTTTATAGGCAAACCTTCATTAGATGCATCAAAGGTAGCATTTTTTGCTGATTCCTGCTCTTGATTTGGCTTATGATTTCCGGTTTCTTTTTTGGTAGTCAAGAAAGTAAACTCCGTCACCTGAATTTCTGTAGTATATTTTGTGGTGCCATCTTCTGCTTGCCATTGGCGCGATTTAATTCGGCCTTCGACATAAATTTTATCTCCTTTGGATAAATATTTCTCGCAAATTTCGGCAGCTTTATTGCGCACAACTAGATTATGCCACTCTGTTGAAGTTATTTTTTCATTGGTGGTTTTATTAATATAAACTTCATTTGTAGCCAATTGAAACCGCCCGATGCAATTCCCTCCGTCAAAATAATGCATCTTTACATCATCGCCTAAATGGCCAATTAGCATAACTTTATTTAGTGTTCCGTTCATAGTTTTTGGTAGTATTTCTCCCAAAGATACATTTTTTTAGCAATTTAATTCTTGCTTTTCAATAAAATTATATATCACAATTGGAAACGGATTATTTTTTAACTCACTGTAACTCAAACCATTCTCAATTACTTCACTAATTCTGACCTTCCAGAACTGAATATGAAGATGTTGATGCGAAAGTTTGTGCAAAACAGCAGTTTCAGCACATTCTTCTATACCTATAATAGTATAGGACGAAAAAATATCATTTTGAACGGCTTTGGAAATCACTTCAAAACCCACAATATCATCAGTTTCCAATAGCGGAAATTCATATAAATTATGCCAAATTCCCTTTTCGGTTCTTTTTTGAATTAAAGTATTTCCCAAAGCATCTTCTAAAACCAAGTAATTAAAGAAGCGATTCGTCACTTTAGTCTTTTTTGATTTGACAGGCAAAACTGAAACTTTCTTTTTCTGTAAAGCCGCACAACTTGTATTAAAATCACATACCAAACAATTCGGACTCTTAGGTACGCACTGCAAAGCACCAAATTCCATTATAGCTTGATTAAAGATCGCAGGATTGTCTTTTGGCATTAATTCAAAAGCCAATTCAGCAAATTCTTTTTTTGTGGCTGGCAAGGCAATATCCGATTCAATATCAAAATAGCGCGAAAGCACTCGAAAGACATTTCCATCAACAACCGGAACTGCCTCATTATAAGAGAAAGAAGCAATTGCGGCAGCAGTATATTCCCCTACGCCTTTTAATTTTAATAAACTTTTATAGTTTTCAGGAAAAACACCGTTTAGCTCATTTGCAACATATTGAGCCGTTTTATGCAAATTTCGAGCACGAGAATAGTATCCTAATCCCTGCCAAAGTTTCAAAACTTGCTCTTCTGAGGCATTTGCCAAATCAAAAACGGTAGGAAATTCCTTCGTAAATGCAAAAAAGTAAGGCATTCCTTGCGCGACTCTAGTCTGCTGAAGCATTATTTCTGAGAGCCAAATCACGTACGGATCGGCTGTTTTACGCCACGGCAAATCGCGTTTATTTTGTAAATACCAATTTATCAATATGTTATAAAAATCCATCTGAAAATACTTAGAAAACAAAAGTAAATGTTTATGTAATTAAAATTTAACGATTTAGCTTGATTAATTATTTTTTTAATTCCTATATTTGCAAACTCAAAAAAATAGTACATCATTTATAAAATAAAATAGGAAAGAAAATGACGAAAGCAGATATCGTAGCGAAAATTTCAGAGAAACTAGGTCTTGAAAAAGGAGATGTTCAAGCAACAGTAGAAACTTTTATGGAAGAAGTTAAAACTTCATTAGAAACAGGAGACAATGTTTACCTAAGAGGTTTCGGAAGCTTTATCGTTAAAACAAGAGCTGAAAAAACTGGTAGAAATATTTCTAAAAATACTACTATCAAAATTCCAGCACACAACATCCCTGCGTTTAAACCTGCAAAAGTTTTTGTAGAAGGAGTAAAAACGAACAACGAAGCAAAATAATACTATTAATTAACATAAAATCTGACACGATATGCCAAGTGGTAAAAAAAGAAAGAGACATAAGGTAGCTACTCACAAACGTAAAAAAAGAGCGAGAGCTAACCGCCACAAAAAGAAAAAGTAGTTTTAAACTACTTTTTTCTTTTTAAACGTTCATTGAAATTTGGGAAATTTCAAAAATTCCAAAAAATAAAATCCAAAATCCAAAAATTAAGAAGCCAATAAAACGGTTCGATTGGAATTTGGAATTAAAAATTGAGATTTAACTTTTCCCTCCGGGTTAATACCTGTTAAAATAATTGTTTAATCCATCTGTAGATAAGATTTTAGATTTTAGATTCCAGATTTTAGATTTTTATAAGTCTATTTCTTTTCTCTTTTTTCTATTTTCTGAAAAAACAGATAAAAATTTACAGTGTGAATAAAGAATTAATCATTAGATCTAGTTCTGAAGCAGTAGATTTTGCCTTATTAAAAGATGGAAAACTAATTGAATTACACAAAGAAGAAGAGAAAAGCAACTTTCAGGTTGGTGATATTTTTATTGCCAAAATCAGAAAACCAGTTGCTGGACTTAATGCCGCTTTTGTAAATGTAGGCTTTGAAAAAGATGCCTTTTTACATTATCATGATTTGGGTCCAAATCTAGCTTCTCAGCTGAAATTCATAAAACTTGTAAGCGCAGGTAAATTAAAAGATTTCTCCCTAAAAACCTTTCAGTTTGAAAAAGAGATTGACAAAGATGGCATCATTACTGATATTTTAAGTGCCAATCAATCTGTCTTAGTTCAAGTAGTTAAAGAACCTATATCGACCAAAGGACCAAGAATAAGTGCTGAGCTTTCTCTTGCCGGAAGATTTATCGTTCTAGTTCCTTTTTCTGATCGTGTTTCTATTTCTCAAAAAATAGAAGATAAAAAAGAAAAGGATCGTCTAAAAAAACTTGTTCTATCGATCAAACCTAAAGGATTTGGTGTTATTGTTCGTACAGTAGCCGAAGGCAAAAACGTAGCCGAATTAGAAAAAGATTTGCAGAACCTGCTTGGCAGATGGTCTGCAATGTGTAAAAAATTACCAACTGCTCATCATCCATCAAAAGTATTAGGAGAGCTCAATAGAGCTTCTTCAATATTAAGAGATGTATTCAACGATACCTTCAGCGGTATTCAAATAGATGATGAAGAGTTGTACCATCAAACGAAGGAATATCTGCAAGAAATTGCGCCTTCAAAACAATCAATTGTCAAGTTTTATCAATCAAATGACACTCCGATTTTTGAGAAATACAATATAGAGAGACAAATCAAAACTTCTTTTGGCCGAACTGTTTCCATGAGTAAAGGTGCTTATCTTATCATTGAACACACTGAAGCATTGCACGTTATAGACGTCAATAGCGGGAACCGTTCAAACAAAGCAACCAACCAGGAAGATACAGCCATGGAAGTAAATATGATTGCCGCAGCAGAAATCGCAAGACAACTTCGTCTTCGTGATATGGGCGGCATAATCGTAGTTGATTTTATCGATATGTCTAATCCAGAAAACAGGAAAGTTTTGTTCGACTTCTTGCGAGAAGAAATGAGCGACGATAAAGCAAAGCATAAAATATTACCGCCGAGTAAGTTTGGTTTGGTCCAAATTACAAGACAGCGCGTAAGACCAGAAGTGAATATCAAAACCAGAGAGGAAGATCCTAACAAACACAATGGCGAAATTGAAGCTCCAATTTTGATCATTGATAAGATCACCGCTGATTTAGAAAGACTTTTAAAAACCCACAATAAGGTTGTGCTTAATACACACCCATTTGTGGCTGCATACCTCAGCAAAGGTTTTCCATCATTACGTTCAAAATGGTTTTTTGAACATAAGAAATGGGTGAAAATCATACCTCGTGACGCTTACACGTACTTAGAATACCATTTCTACGACAAAAAAGGAAATGTTATTTCAGAATAAAAACAAAAACCGCCTTTCGAAAGATTGGCGGTTTTTTTGTGCCTTTTTTATTTTTTTTCCGCCACGAATTCACGAATTATAAAATCAATTCGTGAATTCGTGGCGGAAAAATTATTCACGAACTATTTCAATTTTTCTCCTAATTTCATTTCCAGAAGCATCAACGACTGTAATATAATGCGTTCCGGTTGTTGGAGTGATTGGTAATTCATGAAACGTTTTGGTTGTAGCTTTGTACACATCATCAACATACCAGAATAACTCTTTATCTCTTTCAGAATAAGCTACTTTTAAAATAACAGGCTGTACGTTGCTGTTAAAATCCTTCGTTAAATAGATTTTGCTATTTGCTTTTGGATAAATAAAATCCATTGTTGTGGTTTGTGTTCCTTCGCAGCCTTCTTTAAACGGTGGTAACGGCAGATATTCAATATGCTGGCTTTTATAATACCATGCCATTACAGGAGGCAGTACAAACCAATTTTTAGTTACAATATTATCTACACTTTCACAACTGCTATTAACCTGAAACTGCTCCGTTTTGTCTAAATGAACGGTTCTATGATACGGACAAACCTTGGTCGATTTCCCTTTTTTAGGAACCCATTGTTTGATTTTTGGACAATTATCTTTTGCTAGATAACCGCTTAATCGGCAAACCTCAACCTCAGCCAAATCATTATATGGTGTATCAAACCATCTTTGTCTTGGCAATAAATTAAAAACATCAAATAAAATTGGCGCGGCGCTGGTAACTCCCGTTAGAGTTGGTCTTCCCTCGCCTGTTGCATTTCCAACCCAAACCCCAACTACATATCGAGAATTGGTGCCAATCGCCCACGCATCTCTGTTTCCGAAACTGGTACCGGTTTTCCAAGCGATTTTAAGCGAACTGTCGTAAAACTTCCAAGCTTCGTCTCCTTCTGGCCTGTTGACTTCTTCCATTGCGTTATAAGTCAGCCAAATTGATCCTGCACCCAAAATATTCTTTTGATTGGTTTCTGAACCAAAATCGGGTTTAAAATCGTTTTTATAATTCAGTTCTGTGAATTCGTTGGTTCTATATTGTCCTTTATTTTTAGTGTAATAATTGACCGTAGAAGACAGATTAGCATACGTTCGGCATAAATCCCACAAATTACTTTCTGCCCCCCCTAAAATCAATGATAAACCATAGTGGTCGGGTGTTTTATTAATATTTCTTAATTTGAATTTCTGCAGTTCTTCATAAAATTTATTTACGCTAAAATCCTGCAACATTAAAACGGCAGGGATATTTAACGAACGTGACAACGCACGATGTGCAGTAACAGCTCCGTCAAAAGTAAGATTAAAGTTTTGCGGTGTATAACCCGAAATTTGCGTTGGAATGTCAGCAACTAAAGTATTCGGCAGTAATTCGCCATCATCAAGCATTGCTCCGTACAAAAGTGGTTTTAAGATACTTCCAGTACTTCTTGGTGCATCAATAATATCTACATCCTTTTGATGGTCTGAATCTGCTGGAGAATTTCCAACATAACTCATTACATTCCTGCTCTGAACATCAATGACCAAAATCGCCAGATTATGAACTTCATTCTGTTTGTATTGATTGTAGTAATATCTCGCAATTTGATTGACTCTGTTTTGTAGTGCGTAATCAATTGTGGTTTTAACTCTTGTTCCTTCTTCGTTTTTAGCCACTCTCTGAAGCAAATGCGGTGCGATTTGAGGTAAATCATACGGTTTTTGTGGCAATGGCTCTTCTATCGAAAGTTCGTACGTCTGCTTGTCGATTATACCTTCCTGATGGAGTTTTAATAAAAGTCGGTTACGTTTATTTAATAGCTTAATTTGATTTTTTCCTGGATAAATTAAACTTGGCGCATTCGGCAAGACAGCTAAAACAGCATTTTCTGCCCATGAAAGCTGATTTGATTGAACTCCAAAATAACGCCATGAAGCCATTTCTAATCCTACAACGTTCCCTCCAAATGGCGCGTGCGCTGCATACATTTCAAGAATTTCATTTTTAGAATACCCTAATTCTAATCTTGTCGCAAGAATAATTTCTATTATTTTTTCGAAATAGGTTCTGTTCTTCCCTTTTCGAGATAATCGAATTACTTGTTGCGTTAGCGTACTTCCTCCTCGAACCACTTTGCCAGCTTTTCTATTTTGTTTAAAAGCATTAACCATTGCGCCGGGATTAAAGCCCGGATGTTTATAGAAATATTCATCTTCAAAATAAACAATGCATTTCTTGAACTTATCCGGAACGCTGTCTTGTGCCGGAAAACGCCATTGTCCGTCACGAGCAATTTTAGCGCCGAGCAATTCTCCTTCTTTGCTTTCTATTACGGTTGAATATGGTTCTTGGAATAATGTTCGAGGTATCGAAAAATAGTAAATCAGCAAGAGCAGAAATGCAATTGCTGATTTTATTTTATTCTTTTTTATCCAATTTACAATGCGTTGAAGAAACGCCTTTAATTTATTTTTCAATGCTTGTTTTTTTTTAACCGCAAATGCGCTAAGTAAAACACTAAGTTCGCAAAGTTTTTTCTCTCGCAGATCTCACAGATTTTACGGATTAAACGGATTTACGCAGCATAATTTTAAAAAATCCGTGCGAACCTGTTTAATCCGTAAAATCAGTGATCCATTAAATTATTTCACAACCTCAACCCAAAATCCTTTTGTTCTTGCTAAGAATGTATTATCGTACATCGCTTCACATTGTAATCCTGGCAGGTAATAATTTCCTAAATACGATGCGTTCAGCAGAATACGGAAAACTTTGGTTTCTCTGGCTTTCATTCCGAAATAGAAATTCGTTCTGTCGTCGCGGATATCAATATAATCTGCAATGTTGTTTACTGCATCTCCATAATCGGTGAAACGCGTGTTCACAATTTCGAATCCTGAAGGTAGAATTTGCGATAGAGCTACGTTTTGAACACTTTCTCCTCTTTGGTTTTTAATGGTAACCTCAGCCACGAATTCAGTTCCTTGATTGATTTTTGAAACATTGATTACGCTTCCTTTTCTGTTTTTGAAAACAATAGAAGCCGTAACATCGCTTTGAACTGCATTTTCTTGTCCGATTGGCAAAATTCCAGTATTTAATACACGAACATAGACTGTATTCGCTTTATTGTTTTTCAGCGTAATACTGTTTGTTCCAGAAGCAACAGACAAACTGCGATCTGCAACAGATTTTCCTGTGTTTATGGTTTCTCCTTTTCCATTTTTACTAAACTGAATATTGATTCCTCTTGGACCGTTGCTCACTGCAAATTTCGACATCGCATACAAACAATAAGCCGTTGTCTGCGTGCTCATCCATTGATTAGCCGACATTTCTTTAGCCAATTTCGTTGCTGTCACAAAGGCTTTTTGCTTTTGATCCAAAAGAAGCATCGTTTCCAAAGCCATTGCTCTATTTCTTTCGCTTGAGCCATAATAGTAATAGCTGTAGCCGTCTGAACTTCCGTCAATACTTGTCTTTAAGAATAAACTTTGTCCTGCCGATTTTTGACCTGCTAAAACATAAGCCGCCGCCAAACGAAGCATACTTTCATTTGAAATACCTTTTGTTTCTCTTAATCGATTCATTGACGATAAATCTGCATTTCCGGCTAAAGCCAAAGTATATAGACGATATGCCTGAGCTAAATCATTTCCGTATTTCGGTTCAAAACGCCATTGCTTCGCTTCTTTTTGTTGATAGGAAAGCCATTTCGATTTGAAATTAATTGGCAATACATATCCTTTTTTCTCTGCTTCAATCAAGAAATGTCCTGCATAAGAAGTTCCCCAATCATCTGCAATTGCATTTCCTTGCCAGTAAGGCAGACCTCCATTTGATAATTGGAAATTGCCCAATCTTGCAATTCCTGCCGTCACATTTTTCTGAATCAGGCTTTTGCGTTTCGCATCAATATCAGCCACATCACCTAAATACAATTGCGGGAAAACCGACGAAGTCGTTTGCTCTACACATCCATGAGGATATTGAATCAAGAATTGCATTCTTCCATTTAAGTTCATAGACGGCATTGACGAAACTTCTAATCTCGCTTTGTTGCTTCCTGCAATTCCGAATGTTTTCCATGAAATTGTTTTTGAACTATTTGGAGTCAAAACAACATCTGTAAAAGTACTCGTAACTGGATTCGGATTGGTCATATCAATTTCAACATCATAAACTGACTTCTCACTTCCTGATGTTGCAATTACCTGAACTTTTGCAATTCCGGTCGCAGATCCGACAACCAAATTAAAATACGCCATTTTCTCGTCTGGCTGTGCAAAATTCAATGTTTGAACCGCACTTCCCATTACTTTCAGTCCGTTGCTGGTTTTTACCTGAATTGAAACATTTTTGATTTTATTTTCAGTTGCAAATACTGTTATTGGGAGCGTTACTTTTTCTGAAGGCGAAATTTTTCTCGGCAACGAAGCCAAAACCATCAATGGACTTTTAACTGGAGTTGCCTTTTCAACACTTCCGTAAGCGCTTGTATTAGCATCACCTGCTACGACCATTGTTCGAACTGAACCAATGTATTTTGGCAATTTTAATTGATGCGATTTAGTTTGTCCTTTTTCTAATTTAAATGGCCCATAGTATAATACAACTGGTTTAAATCGGTTTGCTTTTTTAGCTTTTCCGCCTCCTAAATCCTGATCACCTCCAATACTGAAAATCTGATTTATTTTTCCGCCATAAGCGCCAATTACATCATCATAAACGTCCCACGTCTTTACGCCTAAAGCTTCACGAACATAAAAACTGTCCCAAGCATTTGGAGTTTTAAAACGAGTTAAATCCAAAAGTCCTTCATCAACAACTGCAATGGTGTAGGTCATTTCTTTTCCTGATTTTTCACCTACTTTTACTGTGAAAGCTTGTTCAGGTTTTAATACATCTGGCATAGTAAGAGTTGGTGCCAAAATGGTGTTTTTATCTACCACTTCAATTGGCACGATTCCGTACATACGAATTGGCGAATCGTTTTTGGTTGAAGCATGAGGTTGCAATAATGTTATATTGAAATACACGTTTGGCGCCATTGCTCCCGTAATTGGAACCTCAACTTTGGTTTCTCCATTTTTGGTTTTTGCCCAAAGCGTTTGCACTACTTTTGAGCCGTTTTCTATTGAAATCAACGCGCGTCCGCCTTCGCTTGAAGGGAAAGAAATCTGTGCTTTTTCTCCAACAGCATAATTTTTCTTGTCGGTAGAAAACACCAACATATTTGCGGTTGAAGCATCTCTGTTTCTTGTTTTTCCAGACCAAATTGGCCAGTCAATATTTACGGTCAGAGCTGTTGCATGACCGTCTGTACCATCCGAAACACGAATCAAATAACGTCCCCACTCTTCATCGGTTAATGCAAAATGAATGCTTCCTTTTCCGCTTGAATCTGTATTTACTATAAATGTTTTATACGAAGTCGTTGCGTTAGAAGAATTGTAATTTGACAAATTATCGCTTGAAGAATCCCACCACCAACGCCAATCTACTTTAAATACTTTTACTTCCAAATTTCTTACCGATTTTGGTCTTCCATTTTCATCAACCGTAACAATATCAAAACGATTATCTGTTCTGGTTTCAAGCATGTTGTATTTATTAAGCTCAGGCGATTTGATTCCGACATATGTTTTATATGGAGAATACGTCGTTGCCACAACATCAGTACTAAAATCTCCACCTTCTTCATATACTTTTGTAATAAACGAAGCGCGCAACATACCAGGCGCCTGACCTTGTAATTTAGGCTGAATATTCAGAGAAGCTTTTCCGCTTTCATTTAATTTCCCTGAGAAAACATTAATCTCCTCTGTGCTGAATTGACGAACTAAATCATCAAACGTATATTTTTCAAAACCTTTAAAAGTTGTCGTTTGTTGCGAAAATTTGGCTTGCATTTCAACATTCAAATTCTTCGCAATTGCGCCATGAAGCCAAGTCACTTCTAAATTATCTGTATTTGGATACGATGATGAAAGTGTCGTTCTTGTAAATTTATTTTTGATTTTTAAACGATTAGGTTTTATCGTTTCAATCTTGATACTTTTATAAAATTTTGCGCCTCCAACGCTTACCATCGCTTCCCAGTTTCCTGTTGGCGCATCTTGATTTGTTGGAACTGTAAAAGCATAATGATTCAGTTCGTTTGTTTTCTGAACTGTTTGATAAACCGTTTTTCCGTTTGGATCGTTTAATCTGAATTTAATCGGATGTGATTTCGGAAGTTTATTTGCCACATCATTCAAAATAAATGACAAATACAAATTATCCCCCGGACGCCAAACACCTCTTTCTCCGTAAATAAATCCTTTTAAGCCTTTTTGTAAAGTCTCACCCGCAACGTCAAAATTACTTACCGACAATGAAAGTCCGTCATCTAATTTCACATAGGTCGATTGATCGCCTAAAGTAACAATTGCAAAATAGGCGAATTTATTCAATTGAAAAGACGCGACACCTTCACTGCTTGTCGCTTCTGTAGCAATTTTTTGTTGTTGGAAATTATACAAATCAACTCTCGCATTCGAAACTGGTTCTGTCGTAACGATATTATTTACGGCAAATAAATACGATTTATTTTCTCCTCTTTTGGCAATAACTCCTAAATCTGAAGCTAAAATATTGGTCGCAATTTTTGCATTATAAAAATAGGAATTCGAGCAAGGATCTTGGCTTTCTCTCCACTCATAATCATCATAATAGTAGTCGTCGTACGAGTTTCCGCTATAGTTTACATCATTTTCATCAACTTCTTCCTCGTCTTCACTTTCGTCTTGATCGCCATCGGATGTTTCACATTTATAAAGCGAATATTTCTTTTTGTATTCAAATTCAACTCTATAAATTGCTCCTGGTTCTGGTTTTATAATTTTGGATAAATCCAATGCAAAAGTATTCCATTTACTTGGATTCGTTAATTTGCTTTCAACCAAATTTAGCGTTGTTTTTGCGACAGGCTGGGCGACCTTCTTGAGATTTTGGCCTCCATTCAATTCGTTGTATTGCAAAAACTGCAGAATATTATTTTTATAAATTTTATAAACCTTTACATCAACAGCTTTTAAGTTTACGGCTTCAAAATTCAATTTCAAATTGTTTGAACTTGGCAGAATTGTTCCGTTTTTAATAAAACGAACGCTTGGTTTTATTTGATCAAAAGAAATTTTCTCCGAATAATTTGCATCCATTTTTTTGCCATACTGGCTTTCAATTCCTTGAAAAACTTCTATCAATAAATCACCAACCGTAATTTGTTCTGGTTCCGGTTCAGCTTCTTCCTCTTGAACCACTTCAACTGGCTCCGAAACTACCGCCGCAGCACTATCAACTATAGCCACAGTTGAATCTACAAGTGAAACTGCCGTTTCTTCAACCGGAATAACTTCTTCTTTTTTGGCAGGAGCTTCTTTTTCATTATTAAAATACACTTTCAACAAATTTCCATCAGTAGAAAATTTTAGATTATTAGTATTCTGAATCGAAACCAAACCTTTAAAATCTTGTCCTTTTTCTAACGGTTCAGAAAAATTTATCAAAACCGATTGATTGCTTCCCTCTGGGACTTCAACTTTTACAATTTTAAACTCATTTATATTGGTAATCGGAAAATCGATTTGCCCTTTTTGTTCAATATCAAAATCGCTTCCATCATATAAAATTTCCAGATTTGAAACTTCAGAAAAACGCTGAATGCTATCAATGATAAAATGAAATTCCTTGCCCGAAGCTGGACTGTTATCAAACTTAATTTTAAGATTATTCCCTTTTTGTTTGGCTTCAACTAACTTTTTTGCCGTTTCAATATCAATATTATCAGCTGTTTTCAAAACACAGTTCAAATATTGATATTCCTTGCTGTACGACTGAATATCTGCCGTATTAATCGTAAAATCCTGCTTAATGGTTTTGACAGTAAAATTGAATTCGGAAAGTGTCTTTTCTTTCTCTTTTGGGAGTGTAATCAATTTATCCAATTTCAAAGTCACCTGATATTCGGTGCCGGGTTTCAACTTTTTTTCTGGAATAAATGCAATTGTATTTGGTGAAAGTGCCACCACTTTTCCGTCAACGCTTGGCGAAATATCAAATAAATCGCTGTCTAATTCTTGATTGGCTTTCCATTCTTTTTTATCAAAAGCCAAAACCACCCTTATATCAGATTCCGACGAGACTATTCCTCCCGTGAAACTGACTATATACTCTTTAAATAATGAAAAATCAGAATTAAAATCGGCTGCTGATTTTCTGCCGCAAGATTGAAAAATAAAAAACACAAAAAACACGAAAACTAATCCTTTTGCTTTCACTTTTATTTAGAGTTAATGGGTTACAAAATTTAAAAAATCAGAGAACATTTTAACATTTGACTGTTAAAACCATAACTAACAAATCATAGTTATATTGTAGTAAATATAAAATATTTTTTGTGTCGTTTTAAGAAGAATTTTCTTTACTATTGATTTTTAACTTTTGTTGAAGTTTTGCAAAAAACAAATTTTTAAAATGCTATATTCATACTTCTAAATTTAAAAAAGAATGTCAAACAATTCGAATGCATATTCTACTGAAAATGAATTTATTGTAAAAAACAAAAAGATCATTATTTATCTGTTGGGTGCAGTATCATTTTTTATTCTGATCGCTTTTGCAGATTATTATGTTTTGCCTTCTTCAAAGACAAATGATATAATAACCCAGTACTTAGTTCGAACTTCTGGAAAATCAAAAGAAAAGGTTTCTTATCATTATTTTACACAAAAAGGATATACCTTTTCTACAACAAAAGAATTTATTGAAGAAGGCAACATTTCAATTGAAACTTCCTTATTGTTTAAATTTGTAACAACTGTAAAGTCTGACAAAAAAGACTATACCGACTTACTTTCTAGCGGATTAGGCATCAACGGAATTTCATTTTACTCATTTATTATCCTACTTTTTTCATTAGGAATAAGCCTAAAAATAATGCTTTCGGAAAAAGGTTTTTCGCAAAACACCTTTTACAATATTGTTTGTTTTAATTCCTTTATGATATTTATTTGTTTTTATCTGGGAGGCTATTTGTTTTAACTACTTACGTCTTTCCAGAAAAAAACGTCTCATTAAATCGGCAGCTTCATTTGCCATTACACCCGAAACAACTGTAGTTTTGGGATGCAGTTTTGTTCCCATATTTAGGAATCCGCGTTGTTCATCGCGCGCGCCAAAAACAATTTTCGAAATCTGGCTCCAATACAAAGCTCCAGCACACATTTGACAAGGCTCTAAAGTGACATAAAGCGTGCAATCTTTCAAATATTTTCCACCCAAAAAATTTGCCGCCGCAGTTATCGATTGCATTTCGGCGTGAGCGGTCACGTCATTTAATAATTCGGTTAAATTGTGGCTTCTTGCAATAACTTTATCAGCAACCACAATTACAGCTCCAACAGGAATTTCACCTTTTAAATAGGCTTCTTCTGCTTCCTGCAGTGCTTTTTTCATAAAATATTCGTCGGTGAAAGGATTTTCCATAAGTGCAAAAGTAAAACTTTACACATTATTTTTATTACATTTAAATTCTGAAATTTGAATATGGAAAAAAATCTGAAAATTACCATTCCTGAGCCATGCCACGAAAACTGGGATAAAATGACGCCAAATGAAAATGGACGATTTTGCCTCAGCTGTACAAAAACCGTGGTTGATTTTACGTCGATGCTACCAGATGAAATTCAGCATTATTTTATTTCAAATAAAAATGTTTGTGGAAGATTCAAAAGTGAACAATTAAGTGAGATAAATATTCAGATTCCGTCTCAAATAGTATATAGCCAAATCCATTATCGAAAAATGTTTTTATTAGCGCTTTTTATAGCGATGGGAACAACATTATTTAGCTGTCAAGATAAAGACGGAAATAAACAAAAAATTGACAAGGTTGAAATTGTAGAAGATATCAAACCTGAACCACAAGTTCTTACAGGACTTCCTGCAATTAATAGGGACACACTAAACGCCAAACCTAGGGAATACGGAATTTATGGAATTGTTCATGACCCAAGTCATTTAGATGTTTTACCTACTGCAAAAAAAGGAATGAAAAGATTCTATTCTTATTTTTCAAAAAATCTAACTACTGCAAAACAAGGAGAAATATCGATTTTATTTGTAATTGAAGGCGATGGAAGTCTTAGTAATTTTAATATCCTTAAAAATACAACTTCTGCAAGCAAAAAAGATATTATCGGAGTTTTAGAAAAAGCACCAAATTGGAATCCTGGCAAACAAAAAGACCGAGTTGTTCGATCTACTTATACTTTAGAAATTCCATTTAAGCAATAAAAAATGAAACACAAAATAACCATTCCGGAACCTTGCCACGAAAACTGGGACAAAATGACGCCAAATGAAAATGGTCGTTTTTGTGCGAGTTGTTCTAAAACGGTTATTGATTTTACGCAAATGCTTCCAGAAGAAATTCAGCATTTTTTCACCCAAAATCAAAACGAGAAAATCTGTGGCAGATTTCGAAAATCACAATTAGATACCATCACAATTCAAATTCCAAGTAAAATTTTATATACACAAATGCATTACCACAAAATATTTTTATTAGCGCTGTTTATCACTATGGGAACAACTTTATTTAGTTGTGCCGATAAAGAGGGCAAAAAGAAAAAAATTGAAGCTGTTGAAGTTGTTGAAGACACTTCAAAAATGCAACAAGTTATTGTAGGAAGCGCTCCTACTCCAAAATATGATCCAAAAGATACTTTGCACAAGGTACCACCTCCGCCTCCGCCTCCAAAAACGGATCAAGTTAAATTTGTGATGCCAAAAGAAAAAGCAACCAGTAACAAAACAACAGACGCATCTTCAAAAAATAAGAAAAATCAAGTTTCTGAAGAACCCGTTTATAACGGTGGAGTCGCTATTGAAACCAATGCCGATTTCCCTGGCGGTATTGACCAATTTTATACTTTTTTTGGAAAAGAATTTAAAATGCCTCAAGGTTCGAATAGCACAAAAATCAGACTTTCGTTTGCAGTAGAACGAAACGGATCTGTATCTTATCTTCAATCTGATCCAGAAGTTGATAAAACTATAGAAAACGAAATTGTTAGAGTTTTAAAATTATGTCCGAAATGGGAACCTGGGACATCAAATGGAAAAAAAATCACAAGGCAATATTCTTTGCCAATTACATTAGAATAGATCGTCACAACAAAATTAAATTTAAAACCGTAAATTTGCTTTTTACCTTACAATGAAAAGCGATTTACTTTCAAACATATACAATCCAGCCGATTTACGTTTACTAGACGAAAGTCAATTGCCACAACTGGCAAAAGAATTACGAGATTTTATCATTGATATTGTTTCTGTAAAAGAAGGTCATTTGGGTGCAAGTTTGGGCGTTGTAGAATTGACAATTGCTTTGCATTATGTTTTTAATACGCCTGATGATTTATTGGTTTGGGATGTTGGACATCAAGCTTACGGACACAAAATTTTAACCGAAAGACGAGAAAATTTCCACACAAACAGACAAATAGATGGCGTTTCTGGATTTCCGAAAAGAAGCGAAAGCATTTATGATACTTTTGGGGTAGGCCACTCTTCTACTTCTATTTCTGCGGCACTCGGAATGGCGATTGCTTCTAAACTAAAAGGCGATTTTAAAAAAGAACATATTGCCGTAATTGGCGACGCGTCCATTGCAAGCGGAATGGCTTTTGAAGGTTTAAATCACGCCGGAGTTACAGATGCGAATATCTTGGTTATTTTGAACGATAACGCAATCGGGATTGATCCGAGCGTTGGGGCTTTGAAAAAATACTTGACTGCAGTTAAAAACGGAAAAAATCCGAAGCAGAATAACATCATCAAATCCCTGAATTTTGATTATTCCGGACCAATTGACGGGCATGATTTTCCAAAATTAATCAAAGAATTAAATCGCTTAAAAAAGATAAAAGGCCCAAAATTCCTTCATATTGTAACCACAAAAGGAAAAGGTTTGCAACAAGCAGAAGAAAATCAGGTCAAATATCATGCGCCTGGAAAATTTGATGCTTCGACTGGCGAAATTCATTTTAAATCAGAAGAAAATCTTCCTCCAAAATATCAGGACGTTTTTGGCTTGACCATTTTAGATTTAGCTAAAAAGAATGAAAAAATAATCGGAATCACGCCCGCAATGCCATCTGGAAGCTCATTAAAATTCATGATGGATGAATTGCCAGAACGCGCTTTTGATGTTGGAATTGCTGAACAACACGCTGTAACGCTTTCTGCAGGAATGGCGACTCAAGGAATGATTGTATTTTGCAATATTTACTCGACTTTTTTACAACGAGCATACGACCAAGTTATTCATGATGTGGCTTTACAAAATTTGCCAGTCATATTTTGTTTAGACCGAGCAGGTTTAGTTGGCGAAGATGGCGCGACGCATCATGGTGTTTTTGATATTGCTTATTTAAGAGCAATTCCAAACATGATTATTCATGCACCACTCAACGAAATTGAACTTCAAAATATACTATACACAGCGCAATTAGGCTTGAATCATCCAATCGCAATTCGATATCCGCGCGGGCGAGGTGTTCTGCCAAATTGGGAAGTAGAAAATTTCGGACATTATGAAAAAATTGAAATTGGTCCGGCAAAATGCTTAAAAGATGGTACGAAAATTGCTGTGCTTTCGACCGGAACGATTGGAAATAATGTTATTGAGGCTCTGAAACAATGCAACAACGCAGACAAATTTGCCCACTATAACTTTAGCTTCATCAAACCTTTAGACATCAACACATTAAACCATATATTTTCATCATTTGAGGGCGTAATTACAATAGAAGATGGGGTGAAAAATGGCGGTTTCGGAAGTGCTGTTTTAGAATATGCAGCATCACAAAATTTCAAAAAAAATGTTGAAATTTTAGGAATTCCTGACCATTTTATTGAGCATGGAAGCGTGTCTCAGCTACAACATTTGTGTAAAATAGACGTTAAAAGTTTGGTAAATCTTTTTTCTAACGGTCCAAAATAATTATTTTGCACAACCAAAAAAACCAAAAATTAGCCTAATGAAATTATTGCGTTCTACCCTTTTGCTGTTATTGCTACTGAGTACGTCAAATAACTTTGCCCAGATCATCCAAACTACTTTAGATCCATCGCAACTTCCAAAATTGCCGACCTATTGGACTAAAAAAAATCAGCTTGGTTTTGACATTTCAGAGATTGCTTTTGTAAACTGGAGTGCGGGGGGAACCAGCTCAATTTCAGGACTTTTTAAAGGCGAATTTGGGCGAACATACATCAAGCGAAATCATAAATGGGTTAACGAACTTATCGTAAAATACGGTTTAAATAAACAAGACGGAATTGAATTAAGAAAAACCGATGACGCCTTGCAGTTCAACTCTACTTACGGTTTTAGAAAAGATACGATTTCAAACTGGTATTATTCTTCAAAATTAAATTTCAACACACAGTTTACAAACGGTTACAATTATCCAAACCGAGATGTAGCAATTTCTAAACCATTTGCACCAGCTTATATTTTCCTTGGAGCCGGAGCTGAGAATTCAAACAAAAAGAAAAATAGAACCTTTTA
Organism: Flavobacterium mesophilum; assembly: GCF_039581405.1. NCBI lineage: Bacteria > Pseudomonadati > Bacteroidota > Flavobacteriia > Flavobacteriales > Flavobacteriaceae > Flavobacterium > Flavobacterium mesophilum. The sequence continues at coordinate 156,415 of NZ_JBCPXZ010000003.1, forward strand.
TTTCTCACCAATTACGTTAAAAACTACTTTGGTTTTAGACCAAGATTTAGCAAATCAAGGAGCATTTGGGGTTAAAAAAGCCGTTTATATCACTGATCCTGCTGATCCAAACAATAAAATTCTGGTGGAAGAAGGCCAGAAAGTAAAAGCCGAATTTGGTATTCTTTTCACAGGTTACATGAAAAGTGAAATTTACAAAAATGTATTCTACGAAAACCGTCTAAGCTTATATACCGATTATTTAAATAAATTTGGAAATGTCGATGTCGACTATGACACTAAATTAGATCTTGTCGTAAATGCTTATGTGAAAGCTAATATCGGCATCCATCTTGTTTATGACGACGATATCAAAACCAAAAAAGATGTTATCGACCCAACAACTGGCGCAAAAACACAAGTTAACGATGGACCAAGAATGCAGTTACGTCAAGTTCTTGGCGTTGGTTTAGTTTACGCTTTCCAATAATTGAATTAGCGTTTTTTTCGACCGCTGATCATCTCATATAATTCTAAGGCATTTCCATCTGTCAATAGCGAAACATAGTGACAAATATGAAGCAAACGCTCGTATAAATTACCTTTTTCTAAATGATGTTTTTCAGGAAGCATTTTCAGAATCAGCTTATCGTAATTTGATGCTGTTCCTTCATATTTGTTATTAAATGCTGTTATGAATTTATCCAATAAAGTCTGGATGATTTGGTAACCCACAATTTCTTTCTCAATAACTTCACGGCTCTGATAAATTTTTTCGATACTTAATTTGATAATATCGTTCATCTGCGCTTTGTATTTACTTTTGTCAGTCAACGCAAAAGGGAAATCACCAGCCAAAATCGCTTCTTCATTTTCAATAAAAACATCAACTGCATCATTGATCAAAGCGCCAATTGCCAAAGCACGCAAATAACTAATTCGGTCTTCTTTTGTTTCTAACAATTTATATTTGGCAACACCAATATTATCCTTTACCAGTTTGATTAAATATTCCAGAGCATAATCTTCAGAAACCAAACCTAAATTGATTCCGTCTTCAAAATCAATAATTGTGTAACAAATATCATCTGCAGCTTCAACCAAATACGCTAGCGGATGTCTTTCAAAACCAATATCGCCATCTTCCTTATTAGCAATCAAACCCATATCCTGAGCCACTTCTTCAAAAAATAATTTATCCGATTGAAAGAAGCCGTATTTTTTATCCGAAATCTTGTTTGTAGGCTTTTTTGGAAGACTCTCTTTTGGATATTTCATAAAAGCACCAAGCGTTGCGTACGAAATTCTAAGTCCGCCTTCGATTCCTGGACGACTTGCCGTAAGCACTGAAAAACCATTGGCATTTCCTTCAAAATCAATCAAATCCTGCCATTGTTTTGCAGTAAGTTTGTCTTTGTATTTTAAACCTTTTCCGCTTGAAAAATATTCTCCAATTGCTTTTTCACCTGAATGTCCAAAAGGTGGATTTCCAATGTCGTGTGCTAAAGATGCGGCCGCAACAATTGCCCCAAAATCATTCATATGATACCCATGGACTTCTTTTAAATAAGGATATTTTTCAATAATCTTTTTCCCAACCAAACGTCCAAGCGAACGTCCTACAACAGAAACTTCCAAACTGTGCGTCAAACGCGTATGCACGAAATCTGTTTTTGAAAGCGGAATAACCTGTGTTTTATCCTGTAAACTTCTAAATGCCGACGAAAATATGATTCGGTCATAATCGACCTCAAAACCCAATCGCGTGTCATCTTGTTCTACACGTAATCTTTTGCTTGTATCGCCTTGTCGTTTTAATGATAAAAGTTGCTCCCAGTTCATTTTAATTGCAGATTTCTGATTTTAGATTTCAGTCCAAAAATACATTTTATTTTAGGATAATATTGAATAAAAATAGGTCACAGATTAATTTGATTTAAAATATTAACTGTTTTGTTCGCCACGAATTTCACAAATTTTCACAAATTGTTGTGCTTAAATTAATTCGTGAAAATTTAGAAGCAGAAATTCTTGTTTTCAAAACAAGTTCAGTCCCGCTATCCGCTGTATCTTTTCCTGGCTAAAGAAGCCAGAAAAAGGATGCCGCTTCTATCGGGGCTAGTCGAGAAGTTTTTATTTTCAATAGATTTTATCCAACAAAAAAGCACTCCAAATGGAGTGCTTTTATATTTATATGATTTCGATATTAAAAATTCTTTGATATCCCCACAGAAAAAGCTTGTCCAAAGGTAATATTAAAATTTTTCGCACTATTTGATCCACTATCGCCATCATAATTCAAGCTTCCATATTCAATCCCTCCAATATTAAAATTCAAGCCAAAACCATTATGAACATTAATAAAAATTGCTGGCGTAAGATGCGTGTAAAATCCATTTCCTTTATCAATTCTATTTACATTGACTACTTCATTGTTGTAAGTTGATTTTGTATTTTGATAACCCAAACCCAAATCAGCATAAGCTGAAAAAGTCTGATTTAAAGTTTTAGTATAACGCAAAAAACCTCCAATAGTAAAAGCATTTGTTTTATTATAATACGAATTTGGAACCTCATCTTTTACGATCGACATTCCGCTTTCAATACCGGTCGTCCAGTTTTCATGAAATTGATATCCAACTTTTGGCGAAAAACTAAAAGTATTATACTTATTATCACCCGGGATATTTGATCTTTTTATAGAATTATAACCAAAACTTCCCATAACCAAAACCGACCCTTTTTGGGCATTTGCAAAACTGGACATTGCCAGCGCAACAATAACTAGAATTTTTTTCATAAGTGATATTTGTTAAATTTTAGAATCAATTTAACAAGAAAGATGCCAATAAGATTTTCCACTATTTTTTTAACAAAAACACTAAAAAACAATACATTACAAACTTTTTAAATCTTACAAAACAAAAAAAGCACTCCAAATTGGAGTGCTTTCTGAAATTGAATATAAACTTTAAGATTAGAAGTTTTTAGAAACTCCAATGTTAAATGTTTGACCAAAGTTGAAGTAGAATTTGCTGTAATCTGCTCCGTTATTATCAAAGCTTAAAGTCTCGTATCCTAAACCACCAATACTGAAGTTTAATCCGAAACCTTTTTTCATATTGATGAAAAGAGCTGGAGTAACACCTACATACATTCCGTCAGCTTTATCTTTTGAATAAGCATTTCCAGGACCGTAAGTTTTATTTTTTAAGTTTTGGAAACCTGCTCCCATATCTGCGAAAACAGAGAAAGTTTGGCTCAATGGCACAGAATAACGTACAAATGCACCTAATTTAAAGCTATTATCTTTGTACTCAATGTTTCCGTTGTCATCGTTAGACGAAGCAACAGTAAATTCTCCCCCTACAGTCCAGTTGTCATTAAACTGGTATCCTACTTTTGGAGAAAAGCTAAAAGTGCTTGTTTTTGTTTCGCTGAATTGGTATTCCGATTTTTCAGAAGTATAACCAATGTTTCCACCAACTAAGATTGTACCTTTTTGTGCGTTTGCAAAACTGCAGATAGCTAAAGCAGCCATCACTAAAATTTTTTTCATGATTTGGGTTTATTTTAAAATTTATGTTTCCTTTAACAACAACAATGCCGTGAATTCAGGCCTTTCGATTTTTTTTATAAATACTTTAAAAGACAAATTGTAGCAATCGAAACTATTTCTCGTTACTTTTGCAGGAAATAAAATGTCCATGTCGATAGAAGTAAACAGTATTTCAAAAAGTTACGGAGCGCAAAAAGCTTTAAATGAAATTTCTTTTAAAATTGAGAAAGGAGAAATCGTGGGATTTCTTGGCCCAAACGGAGCCGGAAAATCTACATTAATGAAAATTTTGACCACTTATTTACTTGCCGATAGCGGTTCAGCCCTTGTAAATAGCCATGATGTCATGACAAACGCTAAAGAAGTGCAGCGCTCAATTGGATATTTGCCTGAGCATAATCCGTTGTATTTGGATTTGTATGTTCGTGAATATTTGGCTTTTAATGCCGATGTCTATAATGTTCCTAAATCAAGAATTGAAGAGGTTATTCAACTGACAGGACTGACACCGGAAAGCCATAAAAAGATAAGCCAATTGTCAAAAGGATACCGCCAGCGCGTTGGACTTGCGAATGCCTTACTACATAATCCTGATGTTTTAATTTTGGACGAACCAACTACCGGTCTGGATCCGAATCAGTTAATGGAAATTCGAAATGTGATTAAAAATGTCGGGAAAGACAAAACCGTTTTTTTATCAACACATATCATGCAAGAAGTTGAAGCGATTTGCGATCGTGTCATAATTATTGACAAAGGACAAATAGTTGCCGACAATAAATTAGATCATTTAGTTGCCGATACAAAAGAGCAAGTAATTGAAGTTGAGTTTGATTACCAAGTTGAACAACAACTTTTGGCTAGACTCGAAAACATTACTTCATACGTAAACACCCATGACATGACATGGGAGCTTACTTTTGTAACCGAAAAGGATATGCGTCCGGCAATATTTGATTTTGCTAATGAAAATGGCTTAAAAACACTTCAATTAAATCAGAAGAACAAAAATCTGGAAGCTGTTTTTAGAGAAATTACCAAATAAAATCTTTACTATCTATACGAACAAAGCCTATTTATTCTAAAGAGAATAAATAGGCTTTTCTTTTTCCACTATTTCAAGCATTTCTTATCAACTCGTATTCAAACGATTAACATTTTATTGATTATTTTTAACTATTTTTATTTAGACTTGATATAAATAGTATTATATTTGCATCCGGAAACGTCATAATTTCATACGTTAATCAACCTTTCGATTCTTGTTTTTTGTTTTTTTTTGTGTTAGTAAAGAGCCTGTTTGTAGTTAGCAGGCTCTTTTATATTTCAGTTCACATTCAATTATATTTCTAAGTCTAGAATTGACGCCTTTAATTCTTCTATAATAATTTTCACGTCTTCTTCTGTTGTGCGCCAATTCACAAAGGAAGCCCTAATTCCTTTTCGGCCTTCATAAACTGTTGGCGTCATAAAAACTTTCCCTTTATCATTCAAAATCGTCAAAAACTCGCTTACTTTATCTTGATTATGATTTCCTTTTAAAGTAAAACAAACATTATTCAGCCTGATTGGAGCCAGCAATTCAAAACTTCCAGTTTCAATTAAGCAATTTGCAAAATGCATTGCCAATGCTGCACTGTTCTCTACAATATCTTTAAAACCATCTTTTCCATAAGCTTTAAGCGAAAACCAAGCTGGAAGCGCTCTCAAACGACGTGAATTCTCAGGAAGAACATTTAGATAATTAAAATTCTCCAGCGGGTTTCCTAAATAAGGCGCATTTGAATTCTGAAATGTTTCAATCTGTAAATTAACATGTTCTTTTTTGATCAAATAAAAAGCACTTTCATAAGGAACATTCAGCCATTTGTGGCAATCAATTGTAATGCTGTCTGCTCCTTCCCAACCTTCAACCAAATGTTTGAATTTTTCTGAAACTGCCGCAAAACCGCCAAAAGCCGCATCAATATGCCACCAAAAATTATACTTTTCTTTTAGCGAAGCAATAGCATCAAAATCGTCAAAATCTGCGGTATTTACAGTTCCGGCACTTGAAATCAGGATAAAAGGTTTGCCTTCTAATTTTTTAATATTTTCTTCTAAATCTGCAATATCAATGGCTTCACGATTGCCTTCCATTGTTTTTAAAGTTGTGTAATTTTGGCTTCCAATTCCAAGCATAGACAAGCATTTAATTGAAGAAGAATGTGGCGTTGCAGTAAGAATATGGATGTTTTCTGAGATTCCGTTTTTAGCAAAATCTTTTCCTAATTGCTTTCCAAACCACTGTCTGGCGACACCTAAAGAGGTAAAATTCGACATTGTTGCTCCCGTTACAAATCCGCCAAGAAATGAATCTGGCAAATCCAGCAATTGCAAAAGCAAATTAATAGTTTCAAATTCAATCAATGCCGACACACCTCCTTGCGCTTTCACCGCCTGCGTATTTTGGTCATAAACCGAAGCCAGCCAATCACCTACAATAGATGCCGGTGTAGAACCTCCAGTTACAAAGCCTAAATAACGAGGTCCAGAAGATGAAACCATTAATGGAGCTAATCGTTCATTGAATTCTTTTAAAACTTCAATCGAGCCTAAACCAAATTCATTTAAGATGCTTTTGGGATCAATTGTATTTTTATTTGAAGTGGGAATAGTATCAAGGTTATTCAAAAAATCAATCCCTTGTTGTTTTGTTTTTTCTAAAATATTCTCAAAATTGTTAAGATCATTTTGTAATGCTGAGTTCATTTTTTCTGCGTTAAAATGTTTTCTCGAATTTAAGGAATAATCTCGATTCTTCTGATAAAAAAAGCCAAAAAACCCTATCTCTTCATACTAAAATGCCCTTTATAAATTTTCCCATTGGCGCGTGTAACCACAAACCAATAATCGGAAGCCGGAAGCTCTTTTCCATTGTAAGTACCGTCCCAAGTAGTGTATGCATTTAATTCTTTTAAAAACTTGCCATAACGATCAAATATCTTAGTATTGATTGTTGGTTCAGTTTCAGAGAATTTTATTCCCCAAGTATCATTAAAACCGTCTTGATTCGGAGTAAAAAACTTGGGATAATTGAGTAGAAATACCTCTTGATTTACAATACCACAGCCATTTTTATCGCGCACATATACCACATAATCGCCCGTTTCTAAACCTGAAAAAATATTGCTGTCCTGATAAGACGTTCCATCAATTGAATATTCATAATTTCCAAGGCTCATATCTGCCAACTGAACTTCAATCACATTTTCTGAATCCGTCCAATCCTGAATGGCAAGATTCTGAATTGTGGCACTATTCGAGAGTTTTACTTCAAAATCTTTTGTTGAAGTACAAACAACATTTCCATGATTTTGAGTCACAGTTATTGAATAAGATCCAGCTTCTGTAATTACAATTGATTCTGAAATAGCTCCATTCGACCATAAATAGCTGTCGAAACCAACTCCTGCGTGAACTTCAACATCTTTATTTTGGCACAATGAAACCACATCTGAAATTGAAATTACGGGGACATTTACCAAAGTCAATTTCAATTCTGCTACTTGAAAACACTTATCCGAAGAATCAATTCTCACATAAATTGTAGTTGTTCCAGCCAATAAATTATAATTGGAAACGGCTGTAATTTGATCGGTTAAAGTTTGATTTTCGGCGCCAGCCAATGTTGTATAATAATTGAAAACACAAGAAGTACATGTTACTAATTGTGAATTGTAATCTGCGAGATTTATGACTTCTGTTCCATCATTTATTTCATCGCAAACATTTGCAGCAACATCATTTAATGGTAAACTTGGAGCAACTATAGAAACCGAAACTGCCAAACGATTTACACTTTCGCAACTATTGAGGGTCTGCGAAGCATAATAAGTTGCCCCATTTACCAAACTTGTTGATGCCGATAAAATAGCACCATTGACTATATTGTCATACCAAACAACATTTGTTCCTTCAACAATTAAATTTCCGATTGTCGGTTTTTGAGAAGTACAAAAATTTTGATTTGAATCTCCTGTTGGAGCTGGTGTATCTTGAATATTTATAATAATTGGAATTCGCTCGCTTTCACAGATATTAACTGTTTGCGATGCGTAATAAGTTTTGTTTTCTAAGATTGTAGCATCTGACAAAAGATTTCCATTTACCAGCGCATCATACCATTTTATATTTTGCCCACTGATTGAAATGTTTTGCAAGCTTGCATTTTGTTGTACACAAAAAGCCTGCGGACTTGTTGCTGAAGGAAGTGGCTCCGTATTAATGTAAGCCTTGATTTCGGCTTCATTCGGCAGTAAAGAAACACAGCCTAAATTATTCTTTATAAGAACTTTATAAATTCCCGCTATTAAATTATTTTTTGAATTTGAATTGATCCAAGTTGCCCCATTATCAAAACTATATGATGACGCCGAATCAGAAATTGTAATTGTTCCCGTCGAGGACAAACAATCGGGCTGAATAATAGAAACGGTCGGCGTTGGCGGATAGCCTGGTGGCACTAAAACAGCAACAGAAACTGCTGTTGTTTCGCAACCTGAGCTATTTCTGGTTTTTATTAGATAATCGCCAGCCTCCAAACCTGATTTCACATTATTTGTTGACCAAGTCGATCCATTATCAAAGCTGTATTCATAATCTGAACTTGTAATCGTAATTGTACCCAAAGGATTTGAACAAATCACAGGTTGAATAACTGAATATGATGGTGTTGCACTTGATGAAGCAACAGAATTAATATGTGCTATAGCAGGCGTTGACGCGCAACCTGAACTTAATTTTGCTGTAACATTATAATCGCCACCAGCCAAACCAGAAAATATTCCCGATGCCTGATAATTTGTCCCATCAATACTGTAAGTAGTATTTGCTGTTGAAGTAATAGTTATAGTTCCAGTTGGCACATCGCATGTGGGCTGCACAGTAGTGAAAGTTGGAACTACGGTGCTTTCATTTACTTTAAAGCTGATAGTATTTGATACGACCCTACAAGAAGCCGAGGAAATATTCACGCTTTGCGCAACCGCCATGCGATATAAATAGGTGCCAACTGCGGCATTTGGGACAAAAGAATACGTTAATGAATTTGCTCCAGAAATATCAGACCAGGTCGTTCCATTATCATTGCTTACTTGCCATTGATACGCCGGATTCGAATAACCTGAAGAAACGGTTCCTGTCAAAGTATAACTTTGAGAATCACCTTGACAAATTGTTAAACTAGTATTGGTATTATTTTGAACAGATGAAGTAACTGTTGGACCGCAGGCGCGAAAAGTAATGTCGTCCAAGGCGATATCATTTCCGGGTGCTGCACCCGCTTTGTTATTTCGCATTCTGATAACAACGGTAGAAATATCAGCTGGAGTGGTGAAAAAGAAACCATATTGTTTCCAAACCGCGCTTGAACTTAAGCCGATATCTCCAGTATTATAGGTTCCTAAAATAGTTCCAGAAGTTGATTCAATCGTAAAAGTAATATTTGGCGGGCTAGTATCATTTGAACGCAACAGATTCATAATCCACGCTGCAAACTCGTATGTTGTATCAGGACAAAGATCAGTGACAGTATTTTTATAAAAGTAATCGGTTGTAGAAAGGCTTGCATTTACCACCATCATATAACCACCGCCAGTATGGTCAGTCGTTGTCCACCAAGTCCCTGGCGTATTCGTTGTTTTTTCGATGGTATAAGAACCATCATTTGGAAAGTCTGCAGTGGTCCAATTATAACTCGTAATGCTTGTTCCAAGTGCAGTTCCATGTGAAGCCGTTCCTGTTCCGAAATCAAGTTTTACAACAGGATCACCTAAACTTCCGGTACACAATTGTGCCTGTATTTTTAATACAAGAAAAAATAAAATTATAAATAAGACAGCTTTACGATTCAAAACCAAATGTTTTTGTCTCGGTAAAACTACTTTATAATAAAATAACGGCTTAAAGTTTTATACTAATCCCAAGAAAGAATCGATGTATTTAAATCTATTATCTACCAAAGATTTCGTTATAAATCAAAATTGTCTACCATTTCGTTTTCTCAGAAAATCTAGAGACTAACATCGATGAAATTACATCACCATTTGCATTCAGTAAAGTGGCAATTGGATCAACCAAAGTACCTAAAATCATCGCAACCGGCAAAGCTTGCTCCATCGGAAAACCATAAACGGTAATGGCCAAAACTTCTCCAATATAACCGCCGTTCGGAATTCCGCCTTCGACAATCGAAACAATTATGGTAATTCCTAAGGCGAGAAGAATCGTTGAAGGTTCTGTAAAATCTTTTCCAAACATGGCAAACAGAAAAGTAATTTTTAAAATAGATGACATGCTCGAACCATCTTTATGCAAAGGCGCTCCAAGCGGAATTACTAGATTTCGGACATGTGCTGGAATTCCCATTTTTTGTGCAGCATCTAGATTTGCAGGAATGGTTGCGATACTGCTACAAGTCCCAATTGCAGTTAAAGATGGCGTAATATTATTGCTCCAAAAAACCTTGAAAGCTCTTTTTCCACCAGCAACAATCGCATACAAACTGAAAAATGTAAAGAAATAAAACACACAAGCTGCATAATAAACCGCCATAGGTTTTGCATAAACGCCAAATAATTGTGGCCCGAAAATACCAACTTGATACGCAAAATAAGCTCCTAAACCTATTGGAGCAAATTTCATGATGATATTCAGCAATTGCTTCATGACTTCATTTCCAGAATCCAGAAAACTCTTGAAAGCATTTCCTTTTTCTCCTGATTGTAAAGTCGCAAAACCAATTAAAAACGAGAATATTATCAGTGCCAACATGCTTTTTCTGGACAATAATTCGAAGAAATCATTTGTCGTAACCAACTTAGCAATTTGATCGCCGACAGATCCAGATTGAATATTTTCAAACGGAACTTTCGCAACAGCAATATCTTGGTGAATTGGAAAAAGATAAACGGCAAAAATCATTACGATTGCAGAAATAAGAATCGTTGAAAGAAAAACCAAAACCATAATAAAAAACAGTTTCCCTAACTTTTCTTTCTGTTCCAAATTTGCAATTGAAGAACCGATTGTAAAGAAAATCAACGGAATAATTGCTGTGAAAAGCAAATTCAGAAAAATATCTCCTAAAGGTTTTATAACCTCAACTTTTTCTTTGAAAATTAAACCAAAAATACTGCCGATAATAATACCGCCAAGAAGCATTAAAATACTGCTGTAACTTTGTATAAAATTAATTTTTTTGACTTCCATTATTTGTAAAAAGGCATTAGAGACTGGAATTAAAATTAAATAAAAAAGAGTACTAAAACTAATACTCTTTCTTTTATTATTTTTCGAGAACAAATGTGGTAAAAGCTCTATCGACAAGTTCTCCAGTTTTGCTTTTCACTTTTTCGGTCTGCATTTCGGTATAAACAATTTTAAAAGTGGTTTTCTCAATCAAATTCTTTGCTTTTTCAGTGCTGTAAAGCTCAAACTCAAATTGAGTAAAGGGCAACGTTTTCATAAAATCTTCTTCAGCAAATGTCAGACAAAAATTTCCGTTTGGTTTTAAAACTCTGTAGATTTCTGAAAGCAACTCTTCTGGCTTTTGCCAAAAATAAATGGTATTAACTGTGAAAATTTTATCGAAAGATTCATCTTCAAAAGGAATTTTATTTCCGTCATAAAGCGAAAAGAATGCCTGTTTTTGAGAAACAAAATTTCTGTTGATCTGGCGCGCTTCCTGAAACATCAATTCCGACATTTCAAGTCCGTAATATTTTAGGTTATCTGCCTGTTCGAAAAGAAATTCTACGTGGCCTGCGTTTCCGTGACCTAATTCTAGAATTTTATTTGCTGCCGAAATATTTAGATTTTGAATGGAATGTTTGGTCATATTGATGTTCGTTTCGTTCATCATATTTCCCATTTCGATTCCTTTTTCTCCTGATGGATGTTTTAATTGAGAGGCAATGGCTTGTAATTCTTCATTTTTCATGATAACAAGATTTAAATTCCAAATTTAAAAAAAATCCAAATTCCAATTTACAAACAAAACGTGAAGAACTTTGTCAAAGTTTAAAACTTTGACAAAGTTCTATGCGTGTGTCATTAAAAAACCTGACTAGCAATCTGACGGATATTCTCAGATTTCCCCATTGAATAATAGTGTAAAAACGGAACTCCGGCCGCTTTTAATTCTAATGACTGCTGAATCGCCCACTCGATTCCGACTTGTTTGATTTCAGCGTTATTTTTGCATTTGTCAACTGCATCTATTAAATCTTCTGGTAAATCGATTCTGAAAATTTGTGGCAATACTTGTAAATGTCTTTGAACTGCAATTGGTTTAATTCCAGGAATAATCGGAATCGTGATGCCCATTTCTCTCGCTTTTTCTACGAAAGCAAAATATTTAGCATTATCAAAAAACATCTGCGTTACTACATAATCAGCTCCTGCATCTACTTTTTCTTTTAATCTTTTTAAATCGGATTGCAAAGAAGGAGATTCTAAATGTTTCTCCGGATAACCTGCAACTCCAATACAAAAATCGGCTCTGTTATCAGTATCGATTACTTCATGCAGATATTGTCCAGAGTTTAAATCTTTAATTTGTTTTACCAAATCAATTGCATAATGATTTCCACCTGCTTTCGGCACAAAAGACTGCTCGTCTTTCATGGCATCTCCACGAAGTGCCATTACATTGTTGATTCCTAAATAATGACAGTCAACCAGCACGTACTCAGTTTCTTCTTTTGTAAAACCACCGCAAAGCAAATGCGGCACTGTGTCCACATTGTATTTGTGTTTTATAGAAGCGCAAATTCCAAGCGTTCCCGGACGCATACGAGTTAGTTTTTTATCCAAAAGTCCATTCCCTTTGTCAATATAAATGTACTCTTCACGAGAAGTCGTTACATCAATAAACGGCGGATTAAACTCCATCAACGGATCAATATTATCGTATAATTCTTGAATGCTTTTCCCCTTTTGAGGCGGAATAATTTCAAATGAGAATAATGTTTTTCCTTTGGCGTTTTCTATATGTTCTGTTACTTTCATTTATTTTTGGTTGATGGTTGATGGTTGATGGTTGATGGTTCTTGTGGAACTTTACAATCACAACTTCAACTACATTATCTTTTTATAATAATTAATAAATCCATTTAATAACTTCTTGCAGGTTTCAATCTGTGCAAGTGCGATGTTAAAATTATTTTCTTCAATATATTTTTGATCAAAGGCCAAATAAAATTGAGTTTCCAATTCATATAGCGAGCCTCTTGAAATATGAAGAAAATGTATTGTTTCTTTTGACGTCTGTCTTCCACACCCTTCTGCGATATTTGAAGGTACTGAAATTGATGCTCTTCGCATTTGATTCGTCAATCCAAACAATTCTTCTTTTGGAAACAGTTTTGAAAAATCATACAACAAATTCACCAACTTCCTCGCCTCCAGCCACACATCCAATTTACTGTATTCCATTTTTGTTTTAGTTGTTTGTTGTCAGTTGATGGTTGTTAGTCTTGCTGGTCAATCCATCAACTATCAACCAAAAACCATCAACCAAATTAATCCGCTATATTAGGATTTAACCATTTCATTGCGTAATCAAGCGGTACATTTCTGCGTTTTGCGTAATCTGTAACTTGATCTTCTTTTATTTTTCCTAATCCGAAATATCTACTTTTTGGATTCCCGAAATAATATCCTGAAACCGATGAAGCTGGCCACATCGCCATACTTTCTGTCAACTTCACTCCTGTTTGTTTTTCAACATCCAAAAGTTTCCAAATCGTTGGTTTTTCTAAGTGATCTGGGCAAGCTGGATAACCTGGAGCGGGACGAATTCCTTTATAATTCTCTTTAATTAATTCTTCATTAGTTAAAGATTCTTCAGAATCATAGCCCCAGAAATCTTTACGTACTCTCTCGTGAAGATATTCGGCGAAAGCCTCAGCAAAACGATCCGCAAGCGCTTTAACCATAATCGAATTATAATCGTCTAAATTCTTTTCGTATTCTGCAGCCCATTCGTCTACACCAAAACCAGTGGTTACACAGAAAGCTCCCATATAATCCTCTATTCCGCTTTCTTTTGGCAGAATAAAATCGGCTAAAGCGATATTTGGTGCGCCTTTCGTTTTTTGTGACTGCTGACGAAGCGTTAAGAATTTCTCTAAAACTTTTCCGTTTTCATCACGCAATTCGATATCATCATCATTTACCTGATTCGCAGGGAAAATTCCGTAAATACCTTTTGCTTTTAGTTTTTTCTCTTCTAAAATAACTTTCAGCATTGCCTGAGCATCATTAAAAACAGAAGTCGCTTGTTCACCCACAACCTCATCCGTTAAAATCGCTGGATATTTCCCGTACAATTCCCAAGTTTGGAAGAATGGCGTCCAGTCGATGTATGGAACCAAAACATCCAATTCTACTTCTATAGTTTGTGCGCCGATTACTTTTGGTTTCACTGGAGTATATTCGCTCCAATCCAATGGTAATTTATTTTTACGCGCATCTTCAATCGTTAAGAAGTTTTTATCTCTTGAACGATTTAAAAACGTTTCTCTAAAAGAATCGTATTCTGCACGAATGTCTGCAGCATATATTTTTCGATTATGATCTAAAAGATTTCCTGCAACCGTAACGGCTCTCGAAGCATCGTTTACGTGAATTACAGTTTCTCTGTATTGAGGTGCAATTTTCACAGCTGTATGCGCGCGTGAAGTCGTTGCCCCACCAATCATAATCGGGATTTTAATATTTTGCTTGTCTAATTCTTTGGCCAAATACACCATTTCGTCAAGCGAAGGCGTGATCAATCCGCTTAATCCGATAATATCTACTTCATGTTCGATAGCTGCTGCAATGATTTTCTCTGGAGCAACCATTACACCTAAATCTACAATCTCGTAATTGTTACAAGCCAAAACTACCGAAACGATGTTTTTTCCAATATCGTGAACGTCACCTTTTACAGTCGCCATCAGGATTTTTCCGTTTCCTTGTTTGTCGCCAGCTTGTTTACTTGCTTCAATAAATGGCAATAAATAAGCAACTGCTTTTTTCATTACACGAGCCGATTTAACTACCTGAGGCAAGAACATTTTTCCGCTTCCGAACAAATCTCCAACGACATTCATTCCGGCCATTAAATTGATCTCGATAACTTCAATTGGTTTTGTTGCTGCTAAACGTGCTTCCTCAACATCTTCTTCAATAAAAGCATCGATTCCTTTTACCAATGAATGCGTAATACGATCCTGAACCGATCCTAAACGCCATTCCTGAACCGCTTTTTCGTCGCTTTTTACTTCTCCTTTTACATTTTCTGCAAAATCCAAAAGTCTTTCCGTAGCATCATCACGTCTATCTAAAATTACGTCTTCAACGTGCTCTAATAAGTCTTTCGGAATATCATCGTAAATCGTCAACATCTCCGGATTTACGATTCCCATCGTCATTCCTTCTTTAATTGCGTGGTATAAAAATACCGAGTGCATTGCTTCACGAACAACGTCATTTCCTCTAAACGAAAACGAAACGTTACTCACACCACCGCTGATATGTGCGTGTGGCAAGTTCTCGCGAACCCATTTTGTTCCTCTAAAAAAGTCCAATGCATTCAGGCGGTGTTCTTCCATTCCTGTTGCCACTGGGAAAATGTTCAAATCGAAGATAATATCCTGCGGAGGGAAACCTACTTTGTTGACCAAAATATCATAAGAACGCGCACAAATTTCAACACGACGATCGTAATTATCAGCCTGACCTACTTCGTCAAAAGCCATTACAATAGCCGCCGCACCGTAACGTTTGATTAATTTAGCGTGATGAATAAAAGCTTCTTCGCCTTCTTTTAACGAAATCGAGTTTACAACACTTTTTCCTTGTACTACTTTCAGACCTGCTTCGATAATTTCCCATTTCGAACTGTCGATCATAATCGGCACTCTCGAAATATCTGGTTCTGCAGCAATTAAATTTAGGAATTTGGTCATGGCATTTACACCATCCAACATTCCCTCATCCATATTAATATCGATGATTTGCGCTCCTCCTTCTACCTGCTGTCTTGCAATATCAAGTGCCTCGTCATACTTCTCTTCCTTGATCAATCGAAGGAATTTTCGCGAACCCGTTACATTCGTACGCTCTCCAACGTTTACAAAAACGCTTTCTGGCGTAATAATCAAAGGTTCTAATCCTGATAATACAAGGTCTCTTCTTTTTTCAGTCATTTTCTTTAAAGTTGCTAAGCTTCTGAGAGGCTTAGGTTCTAAGTTTTTTTATTCTTATTTCTTTCCTGCAAGGTTTCCAAAACCCTAAGGATAATTATTTTATTATTCTGGATTCTTTTGCAACTCGTTAATTTTTAATCCTGTTTTTTCAGATAAAAAATTAATGATTTCACTCTGTCTATTATTATCATCTTCAAGACCTCTAGCTGTATCCCAATGCCCACCGTCATTAAATCTAATAAAATATGATTCTTTTTCAGGTTGTTGTGTATTTGGATTTATAGGCTGAATATAATTTATAGACTGTATTTCAGACAATGAATATGACTTATCTGAAAAAGTTAAAAAATCATTTAATACAATCTTTTCTTTATAAATATCAACCGAATAATCGGATAGTAAAATCAAAAGCAAAACCGATCCTATTCCTGATATCCAAGTCATATAATTTAATACTCGCATACCATCAACACCCGTTTTTAAATCTGAATACAACATAAATTGATTATAGTCTTCTTTAAAAATAAGTTTATAAATTAACGTCATTGGAATTCTAATTAATCCAAAAGACAAAACTAATGCTGGCATATACCACATTAACCTACTTGTACCAATATGATATATAATTTCAGGATTGTTCACTTTAGTCGAATAAAAAATAATCGAAAACAGCGAACCTATTAAATATGTTATTCCTGGAATTAATATAAATATCAAAACCGCAGAAAATAAATCCCAAATTTGATACTTACCTCTTAACGTATTTATATCAACGTTTAAATTACCTTCTGGCTTTTTATATGGAAAAATCTTTGCAAGTATAGACATTACTACTATTATGCTGATACTTGTTAACGCTCCTACTGTCATATTAATTTAAATCGAAAAACAAGTTATTCAAAAACCGGCGCTACACGTGGCTTATAATCCTTCGCTACTTCTGCCATTAATCGGATATGATCTGGAGTTGTTCCGCAACAACCACCAATGATATTGATTAAATTATCCTCTAAATATTCTTTGATGAATGCCTGAGTTTGTTCTGGAGTTTCATCGTATTGTCCGAACGCGTTTGGCAATCCCGCATTTGGGTGTGCTGAAACATTAAAACTTGTATTATGAGCTAATGTTTTTAAATACGGTTTCAACAAATCGGCTCCTAAAGCACAATTGAAACCAACACTTAATAACGGAATATGTGAAACTGAAATCAAGAACGCTTCAACTGTTTGTCCAGAAAGTGTTCTTCCTGAAGCATCAGTAATTGTTCCTGAAACCATGATTGGAATATCAAGATTGCGTTCTTCTTTTACTTCTTCAATGGCGAAAAGTGCTGCTTTTGCATTTAGTGTATCGAAAATCGTTTCTACTAAAAGTAAATCGCAACCTCCGTCCATTAGGGCTTCTACTTGCTCTTTGTATGCAATTCGCAAATCGTCAAAAGTTACGGCTCTGTAGCCTGGATCGTTTACGTCTGGTGACATACTTGCCGTACGGTTTGTCGGCCCGATTGAACCGGCTACAAAACGTGGTTTTTCTGGATTTTTTGCTGTGAATTCATCCGCAACCTCTCTCGCCAATTTAGCCGATTCGTAGTTTAGTTCGTAAACCAAATCTTCCATGAAATAATCGGCCATACCGATTGTTGTTCCTGAGAAAGTATTGGTTTCTACGATATCTGCTCCTGCATCAAAATAAGCAGCATGCACGGCACGAATTGCCTGTGGCTGTGTCAGGGATAATAAATCGTTGTTTCCTTTTAGCGGATGCGGGAAATCTTTGAAACGCTCGCCACGAAAATCTTCTTCTGAGAAGTTGTAGCGTTGTAACATAGTTCCCATTGCTCCATCAAGGATTAGGATATTTTTCTTTATTGCTTCTTGAATTGTAATCGACATATTTTTTCCTTTTAGATTCTAAGACACTAAGGTTCTAAGATGCTAAGTTTTTTAATTCTAATTAATTCCAAAAGTGCACTATTGCTGGCTCTTTAGCCCCGATTGAAGTGGAAATCCTTTTGCTTTTTTCTTTAAAAAGCAAAAGATTGCAACGAAAAGCGGGAACTATTGACTGCAAAAATGCGCCAATGATTCGCTCCTTACCGAAATTGCTTTCGGTAAATTATTTGTAAGTTGTTTAGAAAAGTTTTGAGAAATACTAGAATGTATTTGTGTTATCTATCTTAAATACCTGTGTTTATGGTAAAAAGTAGAATTTAGCACCTTCTTTATAGTAAAGGGTTGCTAAGGTTTCATCGGGTCTATCCCTCCGCCTTTCGTGATAACGAACAATAAATTTTAAGAACAGTGCAAAGGTATGAAATGACAATACGATTTGCAAATGTTTTTTTTTAAGTTGCTAAGATTCTAAGATACTGAGTTTCTAAGTTTTTGAAAAGCGACTAAGACTCTAAGTTTAAAATTTTGTTTCATAAAAAAAAAGCTCAAACTTATAGTTTGAGCTTTCTATATAAAAATCTTAGTAGCTTAGAAACTTAGCATCTCAGTAACTTAGACTATCGCTTTAACAACTGCCTTCGGCGCCTCTTTACGAGTTCCGTCGAAACCGTCTACTCCAGATACTGTAGTATATTTCAATACGTATTTTTTACCTGGGTTGATGATTGAATAAGCAGCCTGACACATTAAAGTTGCTTCGTGGAAACCACAAAGAATCAATTTTAATTTTCCAGGGTATGTGTTGATGTCTCCAATTGCGAAGATTCCAGGAATGTTTGTTTGGTAATCTAATGCATTGTTTACTTTAATTGCATTTTTCTCGATTTCTAATCCCCAGTCTCCAATTGGACCTAATTTTGGCGTTAATCCGAAAAGTGGGATGAAATAGTCGCAATCAATTTTACGGTGTGCTCCGTTTTCTTCGATATCTAAAGATTCTACGTGCTCAGCACCGTTGATTCCGATAACTTCTGCTGGAGTAATTAATTTGATTTTTCCAGCTGATTTTAATTCCTGTACTTTTTCTACAGAATCTAAAGCTCCTCTAAATTCGTTTCTACGGTGAACTAAAGTTACTTCTGAAGCTACGTTTGCCAAGAAAATTGACCAGTCTAATGCTGAATCTCCTCCTCCTGCAATAACAACTCTTTTATCTCTGAATTTCTCAGGATTTTTGATGAAGTATTTTACTCCTTTATCTTCATAAAACTCGATATCTTCGATAAGTGGCTTACGAGGCTCGAAACTTCCTAAACCTCCTGCGATTGCGATAACTGGCGCGTGGAATTTAGTTCCTTTATTAGACGTCACAATAAAAGTTCCGTCTTCTTGCTTGTCGATTGTTTCAGCACGCTCTCCTAAAGTAAAACCAGGCTCAAATTGTTTGATTTGCTCCATTAGTCCGTCTACAAGATCTCCGGCTAAAACTTCTGGGAATCCAGGAATATCATAAATTGGCTTCTTAGGATATAATTCTGAAAGCTGTCCTCCTGGCTGCGGTAAAGCATCTAAGATATGACATTTTAATTTCAATAATCCTGCCTCGAAAACGGCAAATAAACCTGTTGGTCCTGCTCCAATTATAAGTATATCTGTTTTAATCATTACGGTTGTTGTTTATAATCATTCTTAATAATACAAAGAAACGAATAATTTATTCTTTATTCAATGATTTTTATCATTCATTTCTTTGGAAATTTTTACTCTCTATTTTTTAATGAAGAAGTGATTTCATTCATTCTTTTTACCTTATCTTCAAAATTGCCTTTTAGCGTCTTTCGGTATTCGTTCAGATTCTCAACCATTTGATTGATATCTTCCGGAATTACTTCTTCGAAAAACTCTCGAAGCCTTTTGGCTGTTGTTGGCGATTTTCCGTTGGTTGAAATGGCAATTTTTACATTTCCTTTTGTTACAATGCCACCCAAATAATAATCACATAAATCTGGCGTATCGGCGATGTTGCAAATCAAATAACGCTTTCTGGCTAAATCGTACACTCTTTTATTGACTTCAAGATTATCTGTACAAGCAATTACCATATGGCGCTTTTTGAGCATTTTCCTTTTGAACTTCGATTTTGTCAATTTTATCGAAGGATGTTGCTCTGCCAGAACTTTTATTTCTAAATGAAATTCTTTTGCTACTACCTCAACATTTGCATTCGGACTTGACTTTAACAAGAAAGAAAGCTTTTCCAGACCTACATTTCCTCCGCCTACAATTAATACATTTAAATTGTGAAGCTTTAGAAATATTGGATATAATTCGTTTTGTTCCATTTTAATCTTTTGTTTCATCAAAAATAATGAATCTCAAGTTTCCCAAGGTTGAAACCTTGGGCTATGTTTTTCATTTCTTTGTCTACATCGGGTTGAAACCCGACGCTACAATATGAATCGTTCCTTCGGAACTTTATCATCAAACCGTTTATTTTTTTCCAATAAATTGGTTCTGACGGAACATTTTATCTAACTCCTTTTTTTGACAAAATTCTTCGTAAAATCCTTTTAGTTTGTGGCTTTCTTTTACCACTTCGCCTAAAACGATAATGGCCGGAGAACCCAATTCTTTTGCTTTTACTATTTCTAAAATCGAATCGACTGTTCCTACACCTACTTTTTCTTCTGCTGTTGTTCCATTTTGAATGATGGCAACTGGCAGATTTCCTTTGTTTTCTTTTTGAAACAAATCGATAATCTGAGGCAGTTTATGCATTCCCATCAAGATTACAACTGTTGCAGAAGATTGCGCCGCCAAAGCTACATCTGAAGATAATTTTCTATCTGATGTTGTGCCTGTAATCGCCCAAAAGCTTTCTGAAACACCTCTTTTTGTAATCGAAATTCCTTGACTTGCGGGAACGGCCACTACAGATGAAATTCCTGGAACGACAATCGTTTCGATTCCGAAACTTTCTGCGTATTCTATTTCTTCGCTTCCTCTTCCAAAAACAAACGGATCGCCACCTTTTAAACGAACCACATTTCCATACGTCAGCGCATTATCGACAATCAATTGATTGATTTGATCTTGCGTG
This sequence comes from Flavobacterium mesophilum, assembly GCF_039581405.1. NCBI lineage: Bacteria > Pseudomonadati > Bacteroidota > Flavobacteriia > Flavobacteriales > Flavobacteriaceae > Flavobacterium > Flavobacterium mesophilum. The sequence goes on from NZ_JBCPXZ010000003.1 coordinate 177,190, forward strand.
TAAGCATGGTTTCCAATTCGTTTTCCAACAAAAATCTTAATGGCATTTTTTGGTGCATGATCAAGAATTTCTTCGTTGGCTAAGGCGTCGTATAAAACCACATTAGCTTCAGCCAGTGCTTTTACAGCTTTCAGCGTCAATAATTCGGGATCACCCGGACCTGCACCGACTAAAGTTATTTTGGGTTTTATATTAAGCATTTGCTAATTCTTGTGCTCTGAATGTTTCGATTTTATCAAAGAAAACAATGGCTTGCGCGATGTAATCTTTAGCGAAAGCTTCAGATGGTTCATTTTTATTGATTTGGTAAACCAAGTCTTTAAAAGTTGAATTCAATTCGATTTTATTGGTATCGATAAAAACAGTGTCAAACAAATCAACGATTCCTGCGTGGTGGTTTGTTTTTTGGTTTTCTGCCAACAATAAAGCTTTTGCTCCATTTACAAATCCAGCGTAAGCGTGATAAATCGCATCTGACCATTTTTGGTTGTCGAAAGCTTCTTGTGCGAAAGAGATTTTTTCTTTAGCTTCTAATAATAAAGTAGCAACTAAATCAATCACAACACCAGCACATTCTCCAACTCCAACTGCTTTTACGTAGTTATCTGCGTTACCCCAATCCACAAAATCAGCTTCTGTTAAATTAGTTACATCAGATAATGGTTTTAAGATTTCGTAGAAGTATTTCTCTCCTTTTGCATCATAATAGTTTAGGAATTTTTCTCCATTTGCATTAGCGTCAAAATCATTTAAGATGGTACGCAAAGCTTCTGGCCCTCTACGGCTTGGAATTTTGATTACTTTATCAGCAAAACGTCCTTCTCCGTTTCCTAATCTTCCTCCACCCAATAAAACTTGTAAAGCCGGAGCCACTAATTTTCCTGAATTGATAGACATTCCTTGGAATCCAATTGCAGACATATTATGTTGTCCGCAAGCATTCATACAGCCTGAAATTTTAATTTCAATTTCGCGGTTGTTTAAATACTGAGGATATTCTGCACTTAAAACTCTTTCTAATTCTTCCGCAATACCGGTACTACTTGCAATCCCCAAGTTGCAAGTATCAGTACCCGGACATGCCGTAATATCTCCAACCGAATTATATCCTAAATGAACAAAGTCAAGTTTGGCTAATTCTTGATAAAAGAAAGGAAGATTTTCCTCTTTTACGTGACGTATTACAATATTTTGACGCAATGAAAAACGCAATTCGTTTGCTGCGTAATTTTTAATTAAATCTGCTAATAATCTCGCTTTATCAGTATAAAAATCTCCTAATAAAATTTTGATTCCGATAGCATAATATCCTGCTTGTTTTTGTGCAATTACATTCGATTTTTTCCAAGCTTCATAAGCTGCAACATCTTCGATTGTAACTTGCGGCACTTCTAAAACTGGTTCCGGAATTGGACCGTCAAAAGCAGTGGTATCAATTTCGTATGTTTCAAAAGCGATTGCTTTTTTCTCTTTTTCAACCAAATCAAGGAAAGCGTCTTTCCCCATTTCTTTGATTAAGAATTTCATACGGGCTTTCATTCTTTTTGCACGCTCACCATATCTATCAAAAATACGAATGATTCCTTCTGCTGTTGGAATGATTTCGTTAACCGGAATAAACTCTGAAAGTAATTCTGCGTGTGCTGGCTGAGATCCTAAACCTCCTCCAAAAACTACTTTAAATCCTTTTTGTCCGTCTTTAATTTTCGGAATAAATCCTAAATCGTGTAAATAACTCAAAGCTGTATCTTCATCTGAAGAAGAGAACGAAATTTTGAATTTACGTCCCATTTCCTGACAGATTGGGTTTCTTAATAAGTATTGGAACATGCCGTGTGCGTAAGGCGAAACATCAAATGGCTCATTTACGTCAACTCCAGCTAATTCACTTCCTGTAATATTTCTAACGGTATTTCCACAAGCTTCACGCAAAGTAATATCGTCTTTTGCCAATTCTGACCAAAGTTCAGGCGTTCTGTCCAAACTCACATAGTGAATCTGGATATCCTGACGTGTTGTAATATGCAAACGTCCTGTAGAATATTTATCTGAAACTTCCGTAATTCTTCTCAATTGCTCGCTCGTCACTTTACCATAAGGCAATTTGATACGAATCATCTGAACGCCTTCCTGACGCTGACCGTAGATACCACGCGCTAAACGAAGGCTACGAAAACGCTCATCATCAATTTTTCCTCCACGGAATAAGTGAATCTTTTTTTCTAATTCGATAATCTCCTTCTGAACTACCGGATTTTCTATTTCTGTTCTAAAACTTTCCATTTTGTCTTTAGTTGTTGGTTGTCTGTTGTTGGTTGTTGGTTTGCTGGCAGAATAACTATCAACCAAAAACCATCAACTAGCAACTAGCGAATAAATCCTACTCCTGCTGTTGTGTTCGTTGCTGTATCAATTAAGATAAAAGCTCCGTTTGATTTGTTTTCGTTGTAAGCGTCAAAATATAAAGGCTTACTTAATTTGATGCTCACTTCTCCGATTTCGTTTATTGCTAATTGTGAAGCTTCTGTTGTTCCTGAATAATCAGTTGCAATTGTGTTTTTGATGCTTTCTACTTTTGCTAAAACTCTGTTCGTATTGTGCTGTACTAAATATTTAGTTCCTGGAACCAGTTTTTTACTGTCCATCCAGCAAACTGTCGTTGTAATATCTTTTTCAATTCTTGGAAGTTCGTCTGATTTTACAATCATATCCCCTCTCGTTACATTGATATCATTTTCTAATTCGATTGTGATTGAAGAACCTGCTGAAGCTTCGTCAAATGATTTATCGAAGAAATGAATTTTGGTAACTTTTGATTCTGTTAAAGAAGGAAGAACTGTTACAGCATCTCCAACTTTAATTGAGTTTCCATATAATTTTCCTGCGTAACCTCTGAAATCGTGGTATTCTTCAGTTTTTGGACGAATAACCGTCTGAACTGGGAAACGTGCTTTTCCTGGCTCGTAAACATCATGAGAATGTAATCCTTCTAAATGTTCTAAAACTGTTTGTCCATCGTACCAAGGCATGTTTTCCGATTTGTCCACAACGTTCCCACCGTTGATTGCACTTAACGGAATGTAGCTTACGTTTTGTTCTTTGAAAGTACTTTTAGCGTTTAATGCCTCAAAATCAGCTTTGATTTTATTGAAAACTTCTTCTGAGTAATCTACTAAGTCCATTTTGTTGATGGCAACGATTACTTCTTTTACTCTCAATAAATTGTTGATGAAAAAGTGACGGTAAGTCTGCTCGATAACTCCTTTTCTAGCATCGATCAAAATGATAGAAACCTGAGAAGTTGAAGCTCCCGTAACCATGTTTCTTGTATATTCTACGTGCCCCGGAGTATCGGCAATAATGTAACTTTTCTTTGCAGTCGAAAAATAAATGTGCGCAACGTCAATCGTGATTCCTTGCTCTCTTTCTGCAACTAATCCGTCAGTTGCCAAAGAGAAATCCAAATAATCGTATCCTTTTTGTTTACTGCTTTTTTCGATTGCCTCAATTTTATCTGTTGTCAATGATTTTGTATCGTACAACAATCTTCCGATCAAAGTACTTTTTCCGTCATCTACACTTCCTGCTGTTGCTATTTTTAAAACGTCCATTCTTTTTATGTTGTTGGTTGTTGGTTTATGGTTGTTGGTTTTTCTAAAACATCAACTAAAACCATCAAAATATTAATTCTGTTCTTTTATGTTATTGTTATAATTATTGAATTTTCAGCTATCAACTAAAAACTATCAACCAACAACTTAAAAGTATCCTTGTTGTTTTCTTTTCTCCATTGCAGCCTCAGAACGTTTGTCATCGATTCTGGCACCTCTTTCAGAAATAGTTGATGATCTGATTTCGCCCACAACTTCTTCGATTGTTGCTGCGTAAGATTCAACAGCAGCTGTACAACTCATATCTCCAACGGTTCTGAAGCGAACAATTCTTTCTTCGATTTGTTCGTCTTCTTCTTGGTACACAAAAGGAGAATGCGACCAGATTAAACCGTCTCTCAAAAAAACTTTTCTTTTATGTGAGAAATAGATTGATGGAATCTCGATTTGTTCTTTTTCGATATAACTCCAAACATCTAATTCTGTCCAGTTTGAAATTGGGAAAACACGAACGTTTTGACCATTTTCAATTTTTCCATTTAAAATATCAAACAACTCAGGTCTCTGATTTTTTTCGTCCCATTGTCCGAAATCATCACGAACAGAGAAAATACGTTCTTTCGCTCTTGCTTTCTCTTCATCACGACGCGCACCACCAATACAAGCATCAAACTTAAATTCTTCAATTGCATCCAAAAGTGTTGTAGTCTGCAAGCTGTTACGGCTTGAATATTTTCCAGTTTCTTCAACTACTTTTCCTTCATCTATAGCATCCTGAACATTACGAACGATCAACTCTAAACCTAATTCTTCTACCAATTTATCTCTGAAAGCAATTGTTTCAGGGAAATTGTGTCCTGTATCAACGTGCAATAGAGGAAACGGAATCTTAGCAGGAAAAAATGCTTTTTGCGCTAAACGCACCAATGTAATAGAATCTTTTCCTCCTGAGAAAAGTAAAACCGGTTTGTCAAACTGTGAAATTACTTCTCTGAAAATGTATATCGCTTCACTCTCTAAAGCGTTTGTTTTTAATACTGAACTCATTGTGTTTTTGTTTGATATTTTATTTGTGAAAATTTTGTTTCAGGTTTCAAGTTTCTCGCCCAATCTAAAATCTCCACTCTTTATTCTATTCTCTTTAATCTCCACCGGATTAAAATCCGGCGCTACAATATGGATCGTTCCTTCGGAACTAAAATCTATATCTATATTCTCTTGCTTATCCATCGGGTTGAAACCCGACGCTACAATATGAATCGTTCCTTCGGAACTTAATCTGTATTCTATTCTCTATTCTCTTTATTCTTTTTTAGCGCTATGCAAACCACATTCCTTATGGCTTGATTCCCACCACCATCTTCCGGCTCTGATATCTTCGCCTGGAAAAATTGCTCTTGTACAAGGCGCGCATCCAATACTTACGAAACCTTGTTTGTGTAAAGCATTTTGAGGAACATTATTTTCTGAAAGATACGTTTCAACTTCTTCTAAAGTCCATTTTAATAACGGATTAAATTTGATTATTTCGAAACCTCCGTCATATTCAAACAAACTTAAATCTTGTCTGTTTTCTGATTGTTCTGCTCTCAAACCCGTAATCCAAACTGAGTTTCCTGCTAAAGCTTTTCTCAACGGAACCACTTTTCGAATAAAACAGCATTCTTTTCTGTTTTCAACTGAATCGTAAAAACTGTTTGGTCCTTTTGTTTTCAACAAATTTTCTACTGAAGCCGCTTCTGGAAAAAATACTTCAATTGGTCTTTTGTATTTTTTTAATGTTTTATGAAAAACATCGTAAGTTTCCTGAAACAATCTTCCAGTATCTAAAGTGAATACTTTAATATCTGTATTACTTTTTGCGATGAAATCTGTAATCACTTGATCTTCCTGACCGAAAGAAGTCGAAAAAATTACTTTTCCCGGAAATTCTTTTGCTAAAAAAACTAAGGTTTCGTCAAGCGAAAAATCTTTTGTTTTCTCTAATAATTCTTGTACAATACTCGCACTCATAATCTATCTTCCTTTCTAAAATTATCTTTTACAATAATTCAGATCCTATTTTAAAAAATCAGTTTTATAACCAAATCAAAAGAGTTTCTTTTCTTTTGAAAATCCATTACCCTATCGGGTTAATAGATTACTTTGCAAAAATACTACTTATTTCTAAATATCAAAGCAATATTTTTATTTTTTTAAACCCTTAAATTACATTTAAAGAGGCCATTAAGATAGTTTCTCAATTTTATAACAAATAAAACCTTAAACCCTGATATTTAAACAATAAAAGCATTTAAAAGATTTGTTTTTTAAATAGATTTTAAATCTCTACCAAATCTATAGGATAATTATAAAATTGTTTTTACTTTAGCAGCAAATTATTTTTTATGGATTTTCAAATTGGTCTTGTAATAGCAGGTTTAGTTGTCGGATTTATAGTTGGGTTAACAGGTGTTGGAGGAGGTTCTTTAATGACTCCTATTTTATTGTATTTTGGAATTCCACCAACAAAGGCTGTTGGAACCGATTTACTTTATGCTGCTTTTACAAAAGCTGGCGGTATATTTGTACACAACAAAAAAGGAAATATCAATTGGAAAATCACAGGTTGGCTGACTTTAGGAAGCGTTCCTGCTGCATTGGTAACACTTTGGATCTTAAATAGTATTAAAACCGATATCGAAAAAGTCAATAGTGTAATTAAGTACAGTTTAGGCTGGGCTTTATTGTTTACTTCCGTAGCGATTATATTCAAAAAGAAACTTTTAGTTTTTTCTCAAAAACATGCCGGAGATAAATTTCATAACGAAAGTACTACTCAAAATATGCTGACAATTGGAATTGGAGTTTTATTGGGAGCAACCGTAACTTTGACTTCTATTGGAGCTGGAGCACTTGGAACTGTAACTTTATTTTTCCTTTATCCATTATTGCCAACGCCTCGTTTGGTTGGAACTGAAATTGCGCATGCCGTTCCATTAACTTTAGTTGCAGGTCTTGGACATGCTTCTATGGGGAACTTAGATATAGGGTTATTGGGCCAATTATTGATGGGATCACTTCCTGGAATATATTGTGGAAGTATGTTGAGCGGCAAAGTGCCTGATCAATTTCTTAGAAACGCAATTGCTGTAATGCTTTTCTTTGCAGGATATAAATTGATATTTTAAAAAAAAATAAACCATATAAGTAATATAAGTTCATTTATACTTTGCGTTAAGGCTAAGCTTTATTAAATGAACTTATATTACTTATATGGTTTAAAAATTAAAACGCAATATCTGCCAAAGAATTACTTTCTAATATTTTAAGCGTATTATCTCGAACCTCTGTCATTAGTCGTCGTGCGGCACAAGTAGATTCATCATCGCAATCATCACATCTTTCGTAGAAATTATGGCTAGCGCAAGGCAACAATGCAATTGGCCCTTCTAGAATTCGATAAACTTTCGCCATGCTGATGTCTTTCGGGTCTTTTATCAGGTAATAACCTCCACCCTTTCCTTTTTTGGCTCCAAGAAAACCAGAGTTTCTTAAAAGCAATAAAATACTCTCTAAAAATTTAATCGAAATATGTTCATTTTTCGCAATTTCAGCAATTTGAACAGGTTCATTGTTCTCTCTTCTCGCCAAATAAGTCAAAGCTTTAATTCCGTATTTTGTTTTCTTTGAAAGCATCTTTAAATTTTAAATTGCAAAATATTAGTTTTGAATATATAATGTCTTGTAATTGACACATTTATTTCTGCAACAAAAATAGGCTTTTTAAATGAGAATAATAAAAGAACAGTAGTTAAATTCTACTTAGCCTATCAGATTACTTCATCACTTCCGATCAAATTAAACTCGTGAAATGTTTTTAATTCTTCGTCAAGCGCTTTTTTATTGACAACATAAGTATCCGACATTGAATCATGCCAACCTCTGCTTCCAAAAAACGAAAGACCGTCAAAAGGAATTATACGGCAAAAACTTCTTTTTACAATTGTTCCAAAAGAAGGCTTTAACCCGTTCTCATCTACCACAACTGTCCCCGTAATTAATTTACCGAAAGATCTTCCAAAAAGCCCTTCTGTAAAAACATAATACAGAATGTTTATAAGAATAAAAATCAATCTATCTTCTAATGTGCTTATATTTTCAAGCCAAGCTAATAATCCTTGAAAGCCAAGTAAGGTTCCTAATAAAGCTAAAAAAATTGCGAAGCAAAACACTAAGCCAAAAACTATAGCAGTGTCTAAAATGTAATTAGCAAATCTTTGCCCGTTTGAAGCCACTAATTTGTCATCAAGGATATAGGTAGAGTTACTCATGGTTGGTTAAGTTAATTTGATTAATAATTTATTTTAATTTTGGTATTGGCAAAAATATACTTTTTGACGAATGAATTACAAAAAATTACTACAAATCAACAAAATATTCTGTTTCTTTAAATAGAGCTGATGATCCTCATTTTCAAAAATGTTATTCGTTAGTTTTAAATCTAAAGACCACTGCTGATTGGGCTTATTAAAATCATTACTGCCAAAATAAAGTTCAATTTCACAGTTTGGAATTTCAGTTTCAAAACGCAATCTTGTTGATGAAACAGCAATCAATTGGCTCGTTTTCAAACTTCTTAACGAAGCTTTCCAAGCAATTGTTCCGCCAATGCTGAAACCTAAAACGGCTACTTCTTCTTTTTCATAATCTAATAAATTGTTTACAGCCCTTTCAATCCCTCCGTTTAAAAATTGATTATGAATTTCCTTTTCATCAGCTGAAGAATCAATCTGAGCTAATTTTAAAACATCGTAATATTGGATCTCAAATTTAGGCTCTAAGATTTCTATATAATGCTGAATCCATTCTGGATTACCGCCAAATAAATCCGACAACAAAATCAATCTTGGTTTTATCATATTTAATCAAACTTCCAATTTTAGCAATTTCAAGATAACAAAAAAGGGCTATTTAAAACAAATAGCCCTTTTCATTTCATGATTATATTTTAAGATAATGCCTGATTCAAATCGGCAATTACGTCTTCTACATTTTCTAGTCCAACAGAAACACGAACCAGACCTTGCGTAATTCCAACCGCCAATTGATCTTCTTCAGACAATTTGCTGTGCGTTGTTGATGCTGGATGCGTAACAATTGTTTTTACATCCCCAATATTAGCAGAAAGCGAACATAATTTAATTTTGTTCAAAAAGTTTCGCCCTGCTTCAAGACCGCCTTTGATTTCAATCGCAATAATATTACCACCTAAAAGCATTTGTTTTTTGGCGATTTCATATTTTGGATGTGATTTCAAGAATGGATATTTCACACTGTTTACATTTGGGTGTGTTTCTAAAAATTCAGCCACTTTTAAAGCATTTTCGCAATGTCTGTCAACACGAACAGCTAAAGTTTCTAAACTTTTTGACAAAACCCATGCATTAAATGGCGACATTGCCGGTCCTGTATTTCTTGAAAACAAATAAATTTTACGAATTAGTTCAGCGTCTCCAACTGCGATGCCACCCAAAACACGACCTTGTCCGTCCATTAATTTTGTAGCCGAATGCACTACGATATGCGCTCCGTATTTGATAGGTTGCTGAATGTATGGAGTAGCAAAACAGTTGTCAATGATTAAAATCAGATTGTGTTTTTTTGCAATTTGACCCAACAATTCTAAATCAATTACATCTACACCCGGATTTGTTGGTGTTTCTGCATAAAGAATTTTAGTATTTGGCTTAATAAAGCTTTCAATTGTTTCTGGTTTATTAATATCGAAATACGAAGTTTCGATTTTCCATTTTGGAAAATACGTCATGAATAAAGCATGTGTAGACCCGAAAACACTTCCCGCCGAAACGATATGATCTCCTGATTCTAATAATCCAGCAAATGTAGAATAGATCGCCGCCATTCCCGTTGCAAAAGCATAACCCGCTTCGGCGCCTTCCATCGCGCAAACTTTGTCAACAAATTCTGTTGTATTTGGATTGCTGAAACGAGAATAAATATTGCGGACTTTCTCTTCCGTGAAAGAAGCTCTCATATCCTCTGCATCTTCAAATATAAAGCTTGATGATAAATACAAAGGAGTTGAATGTTCCTGGAATTGTGTTCTTTCTAAATGTGTTCTTATGGCTTGTGTTTCAAAACCAAATTCTTCTATATTCATTGTGTTGTTTTGTTTTTTTGTTTCAGGTTTCATGTTTCAAGTTGTTACCAAACTTAAAATTCAAACCGTTTAGAGAAATCCTCTAATTGACTTATTTTCTAATCATTACAAAGATTCGTTGTTTAAAACCACTTTGTATTTGATTGTTGCTGTTGGTTCAACTGTTTTGGCAACTGAACAATATTTCTCAAAAGAAAGTTGTGCTGCTTTTTTTGCTTTTTCAGGATTGATTTCTCCTTCCAAATAAAAAACCACATCGATTTCTTTAAAAGGTTTTGCTTCTTCGATTTGTACTCTTGTACCTTCAACTTCAGCATTAAAAGAAGTGATTTCCTGACGCTGTTTTTTCAAAATTGAAATCATATCGATAGCGCTGCATCCTGCAACTCCCATTAAAACTAATTCCATTGGACTTGCTCCCAAATCGCTTCCGCCAAATTCGGCTCTGCTGTCAACGTCAACTACGTGTCCGCGTTCATTTTTTACTTTGAAATGAAATGCGTCATTTACTCTGTTTAAAGTTACTTTCATTGTGTTGTTATTTTTTTGTTTTTTGTTTGAATTCAGATTTTAATCTAAAAATTAAAATTCAATTATCCTTTATCAGACAATCTCAAAATATCTCCGAAAACTCCTCTCGCCGTAACCGCAGAACCTGCACCGGCTCCTTGAATAACGATTGGACGATCTCCGTAAGATTCTGTGTAAATTTCGAAGAAAGAATCAGAACCTTTTAATCCGCCAAGAGCAGTGTCTTTTGGTACTGAAACTAATTTTACTTCTAAATTTCCTTTATCATTCTGCAAATCTCCAGACAATTCACCAATGTATCTCAACACGTGATTTGGCTGTTGTTCTGCTTTTATTTTCTCATAAATCGGATCAAATTCTTTCAATTTTGTCAAGAAATCAGAAACATTTCCTTCTCTTAAATGTTCCGGAATTAAATTCTGAATAGAGATTTCTTCAAACTCATTCTGTAAATCTAATTCTCTCGCCAAAATCAATAATTTTCTCCCCACATCATTTCCGCATAAATCCTCACGCGGATCTGGTTCTGTATATCCGTTATCAATTGCTTCTTGCAGAATTTCGCTGAACGGAGCATCTTTTGCAGAAAAATTATTGAATAAATAACTCAAAGTTCCAGAGAAAACTCCTTTGATTTTTGTGATGTTTTCACCAGAAAGATGCAATAATTTGATTGTATCAATTAAAGGTAAACCTGCACCAACATTGGTTTCGTATAAATAATTCTTTTGGTTTTCAGCCAAAGCTTTTCTTAATTCTTTGTAGAAACCATAGCTTAAAGTATTCGCAACTTTGTTTGACGAAATCAAATCAAAACTGCTTTCTACAAGCGGAATATAGTTTTCTACAAATGTTGCACTTGCCGTATTGTCTACTGCAATTAAATTCTCTAAATGATACTCATTTGCGTAAGCAATAATATCATTCAGTGTGTAAGCTTGTCCTTTAGTTTCAATGTCGTTTTTCCAATTTGAAGTTACGCCATTTTTATTTAAAAGCAGTTTTTTAGAATTGGCAATTGCAAAAACATTCAGTTTTACATCTTTACGTTTTTCAATTGACGAAGCCGACTCTAAAATTTGATTGATTAAAGTTCCACCAACTAATCCGTGGCCGAAAATCGCGATGTTGATTTTTTTAGAAACTCCAAAAATCTCTCCGTGAATTACGTTTAAGGCTTTGTTTAATTCTTCTTTTTTAACAACCAAACTCACGTTTTTACCCGTAACCGTGTTGTTGAATAAAATTGGAACAATTTTGTTTTTGATTAAAGCTGTATATGGTTTATGGAACGTACTTAAATCTTGTCCAATAATCGAAATTACCGAAACATTATCTGTTACCGTAATCTGGTTTACATCTTTAGAATAAAAGTCATTTTCGAACTCTTTTTCTAATTCAACCATTGCAAGTGTTGCTTTGTCTTTTGCTACAACCAATCCAATTCCTCTTTCAGAAGAACCTTGCGAAATGATACTTACGCTGATATTATGATCTCCCATTACTTTGAAAATACGAGCATCAACTCCCGCTTTTCCAAGTAATCCGCGTCCTTCAAGATTTACTAAAGAAACATCTTCTAAAACAGAAAGTGTTTTAATTCCTTCTTTTTGAGAATTTGACGTAATTAAAGTTCCGTGATTTTCGTGATTGAATGTATTTAAAATACGAAGCGGAATGTTTTTCTCCAATAATGGAATAATCGTTTTTGCATGCAGAATTGTTGCACCAAAATTTGCCAACTCATTCGCCTCATTAAACGACAAATATTCGATTTTTTTAGCATCAGCAACTAGATCAGGGTTCGCTGTGTAAATTCCGTCAACGTGCGTAAAATTTTGAAGCTCTTCAGCATTTAAATAATTCGCAATTAACGAAGCCGTATAATTACTTCCGTTTCTTCCTAAAGTTGTAGTGTCGTTATTGTTGTTTGAACCAATGAAACCTGTAACGATATTCACCGTTTCTCCATTATGAAGCTTGAAATAATTGATTACGTTTTTCTTTGAAAGTTGTTCCAAAGGTTGCGCATCACCAAATTTCGAATCAGTTTTTAATAATTCTCTTGTATCAACAAAATTCGCAGGAATTCCTTTTTCGATCAAAATCGCAGTCAATAATTTAGCCGAAAGCAATTCACCTTTCGACAGAATCTGATCTTTAATTTTACTGCTGTAATCGCCAATAAGGCTCACTCCTTCAAAAAGTTTATCCAAAATATTGAATTCTTCAGACAAATCAACTTCTGGATAATCTGAAGTTTGATACGCTTTGAAACTTTCCAATAATGGCTTATAATTTCCGTTTTTAGCGGCAATTCTTAAAATATCTTCTAATTCATCTGTCGCGTTACCGCGTGCAGAAACAACTACGGCAATTTGCTCGCCTTGATTTACTTTGTCTGAAATGATTGAAACGACTTTGTTAAGTCCTTCTCCATTCGATAACGATTTACCTCCAAATTTTAATACTTTCATTTTTATTTTGCTATTGTTTCTGCCTTAAAAATATCGGCAAGTAAATGATCTAATTGTTTGTACTCGATTAAAAAAGCGTCATGTCCGTGAACCGAATCAATCTCGCTGTAAAAAACATTGTCTTTAAACCTTTTTAATTCCTGATACGTTTCCAGGTTTTCTTTTGGCGTAAAAAACAAATCCGAATTGATTCCGATAATATGAATCGATGCCGGCGTTTTAGACATTAAGGTTTCAAAATCCTCACTATTTCGAGTAATGTCTATGGTTTTGAGCAATTGGTTCATCAATTTGTAGGATGCCAATTGAAATCTTTGTTGCAATTTTTTTCCGTGGTGTGCGAGCCAACTTTCGATATTAAAAATCAAAAGATCTTGATTGATGGTTCGCTGAAATTTTTCTTTGAATGATTCAGGAGATCGATAACAAAGCATCGCATGAATTCTGGCATCCTCAATTGGTCGGGATGAATTGTTCAGAATTTGTTCCTGCAGGTAACAATTTGCAATCATCCAGTCGGTCGATTTCCAGTCGGTTGCAATCGGAATTAAATGTTCTGTGATGTTTGGTTCCAATGCCAAGATTTCCCAAGCAATTCCGCCACCAACAGAACCGCCGATTACTGCAAATACTTTTTCAACGTTTAACGCTTTTAAACCTTTGATAAAAATGCGTGCAACATCTCTGGTTGTAAAATCCTGATAATTATCGATTAGAAATGAATCATTTCCGTTTCCTGGAACATTAAATGCTAAAACGGTGTATTTGTTGGTGTCAATTGTTTTTCCGTCGCCAATCAAATCATTCCACCATCCGTTTTCGCCAGTTACTTGCGCATTTCCTGTCAAAGCATGATTGACCAAAACAATTGGCGCTGTATGCAAAGGCAAGCCAGAAAGCGTAAAACTTAACGGTAATAATGAAAATATTGCACCACTTTCTGTGATGAAATCTTGAATTATAATAGGATTGGGTATATTTTCCAATTTCAAATCTTTTTATTATTGATTTGTATGTGGAAATATTAGAAAGAAAGTCTAGAGTTTGAAACTAGAAAAATTCTTGTTGTTATCTTTCCACGTTTGGGCGTGGTAGAATGCAGCACCTTCTTCGAATTAACGAAGGGTTGCTAAGGATTCATCGGGTCTAATCCCTCCTCCTTTCTTTATAACATTTTCAATACGTTTTTGAACTTAAAGGTGCAAATTAACTACTAATTTCTTAAACAAGCAAATTTTATCGAAACTGATTCTATAATTTCTTAAACATACTTAAATCAGAATTTATTATACGCAAAAAATTACCGAACAAACTGCCCAGTAAAATTAAGCGGGTTTTACCCTATTTTATGATGCTTTTTGATTTAGATAAAAAGCGTTTCATTTTCTTTTGAATACATCAAGAATAATAAAGAATTTGGTTCTTTTCTCACTTCTTTTTTATCTGTCTCCGTGATTCCGAAACTTGGGTGGATCAACTCATTTGTTGGAGGCGGATTGTTTCTTTCATTTTTGATGCTTTTGAAAGTTGAAATCTTTTTTCTTAAGTAGTTTAATGTGCTCATGATATTTAAGTTTAAGTTAGTTTGCGTTTTATAATCTTTACTTTTTCTTTAAATCTGTGTTATGGTAATCAAAATGAATAAAAAAACCCTTTTGGATTTTTAATACCAAAAGGGTTTAAGTTTTTATAGAAACTTATATATACTTTTAGTATCAACAGACGCATACACAAATACGTGCGACGTTAAACATCTTGTTCATCTGTAGGGACTTATTCATCTGTGATTTGAATTCTATTTTAATAAAATCTTGCATTTACTTTTCTTTAATAAACTTTTAGATTTGATTAAGATCTAAAAGGAAATAGTCATTTATTTTTTAACAATTAAGCGCCTGTTTTTAACATACCTTACTTGTCTTACAAATTTGCGACTTTTTTTTGAATAAACCAAGTTACAAAAGCTTATTTTTTCTAAAAAAACGTTAAAAAACATCTTTTTCTCGTCAAAAAACATCTTACAAAATCACATTTCAACAAAACAACAGTTTTATCCTACAAAAATTAACTAACTTTTTCTGTTTCAATCTTTCAAAGAACTTTTTTCCTAATATCGAAAAACCACTTAAAGCCAGACTGCTTCCTTATTTTTAATTTTTTCAGCAACTTTTAAAATATCTGCAATTATTCCTCTTGAAATTGCCTGTTTTGTAGGTGATGCGCTTTGTATTACAATTGGAACATTCGTATAAGATTGCGTATAAATTTCAAAAATGCTATCTGATCCTTTCAACTGACCAATTGCTGATGTAATAGGTTCTGAAACCAATTTCACCTCAAGCCTGTTTTTCGCAACATCAAATTCACCTACATATCGCAACACATGATTTTCGGCCTGAGTGATTTTTGCAATTTTATATGATTTGTCAATGGCCTCTTTATTTAATATTCCGTTTTTCTCTAAATGTTCTTCTTTTATAATAGGATTGATTTTTATATCGGCTAATTCGAACTCTCTTCCTATTTCGCGCGTCAAAATCAATAATTTTCGAGCGGTATCATTTCCTGACAAGTCTTCTTTAAAAGTAGAACGCATCAATCCGAGAAGGCTGGCATCTTTCAAAATAGCTGAAAAAGAATTTTCTTCTGCAGAATATCTATTGAACACATAACTCAGATGATCTGAAAAAACACCCCTGATCTTCGTGATTTTTTCGCCCGAATAATACAAATCTCTTAAAGTCTGCAAAACCGGAAATCCGGTATCAACTGAAGTTTCATACAAAAATTCCTTGTCGTACTTTTTTAGATTTTCTCTAAGCTTTTTATAAAGATCAATTGGAAGCGTGTTGGCTTTTTTATTTACTGCCACAATATTGAATCCGTTTTCAATCAGCGTATTATAATGACCAATGAGTTCATCACTAGCTGTCGCGTCAACAGCAATCAAATTCTCAAATTCATTTTCTTTTGCAAATTGAACAATATCTTCGACTCTAAAAGGAACGGCCAATTCTCTAAAATTGGTTTCCCACGAATACCCAACACCTTCCTTCTCAAAAAAAGCAACTGTTGAATTGGTTATTATTGGAAAATGAAAATCGACATTTTTGCTTTGCAGAAAAAACTCTTGACTTTCAATAATCTGATTGATTAAAGTGCTTCCGATGTTCCCAATCCCAAAAAGAATAATATTTATTTTAAGCTTTGACATAATTTCTCGCATTTTTTGTTTTTTACCATATAAGTAATATAAGTTCATTTTAGTAAAGATGCGCAATAACGACGCAAGCAATGCGTCCAAGTAAATCCTCCAAATTTGAGCGTCCACTTTAAATGGACTTATATTCCTTATATGGTTTAAAAATTTTATAGTGGTTTTATTCATAAAAAATCACCCTTAGCGGCACCACACCGCTAAAGGCAATTTTTCAAACAAAAAACAAAAAAACCTAATTTTTATTGATACTGTACTGCGCTTGCGTAATGCTTTCGAAAACAGTTTGCAAATCAGCAATTAAATCTTCAATATCTTCGATTCCAACAGAAAGTCGGATCAAATCTTTAGAAACTCCAGTTGCTAATTGATCCGCCTCAGACAATTGTTGGTGCGTCGTACTTGCTGGATGTATGATTAATGATTTTGTATCACCGATATTGGCTAACAATGAGAATAATTTAGTTTTGTCAACTACTTTTTTCGCTGCATCAAATCCGCCTTTTAATCCAAAAGTGATAATCCCGCTTTGTCCTTCTGGCAAATATTGTTTAGCTAAATCATGGTATTTGCTTGATTTCAATCCTGGATAATTTACCCAAACAACCTCATCTTGTTTTTCAAGCCATTCAGCCAAGGCCAAAGCATTTTCGCTGTGTTTCTTAATTCGGATTGGCAAAGTTTCTAATCCCTGAATAATCTGGAAAGCGTTAAACGGACTCAAGGCTGCCCCAAAATCACGCAATCCTTCAATTCTTGCTTTTGCAATAAAAGCGTCATTTCCAAGGGCTTCATGATAAACTAATCCGTGATATCCGGCAGAAGGCTCTGTAAATTCAGGGAATTTCCCGTTTGCCCAATCAAAATTTCCGGCATCGATAATAACGCCACCTAATGAAGTTCCGTTTCCGGCAATATATTTAGTCAAGGAATGAATTACAATATCGGCACCATATTTAATTGGGTTTAATAAATAAGGTGTCGCAACTGTATTATCTACTATAAACGGCACTTTGAATGCTTTGGCTTCCGCCGAAATTCCTTTTAAGTCCAAAACATCAAGTTTTGGGTTTCCTAATGATTCTACAAAAAACGCTCTTGTATTTTCTTTTGCAGCTTTAGTGAAGTTTTCTGGTTTTGAAGGATCTACAAAAGTGGTTGTAATTCCTAATCGTGGCAAAGTCACACTTAGCAAATTGTAAGTTCCGCCGTATAAACTATTTGAAGCAACGATATGATCGCCAGCTCTTAATAAAGTTAATAAAGTTGTAGAAATTGCCGATGCACCAGATGCTGTTACTACTGCTCCAATGCCACCTTCAAGCGCCGCAAGTCGTTGTTCCAAAACATCATTTGTTGGATTATTTAGACGTGTGTAAATAAATCCAGCTTCGGCAAGACCAAATAAATTGGCTGCATGATCTGCATTATTAAATACGTATGAAGAAGTTTGGTAAATTGGCACTGCTCTAGTTCCTGCGTTTTTAGTAACATCGTGTCCTGCGTGTAATGCGTTTGTTGCAAATTTTTGTGTACTCATGATTTCTTAGTTTTTTAGATATTGTTAATACTATATTATAGTGTAATTGATTTTTGAAATTATATTTGATTTGAATTGGCTTAAGCAAAAAAGTCTCCTTCTTCCAATTCATACATTTGAAGCAGCAATGATTTTTGATTTCTCGCATATTGTTCAGAATTTATTCTGCTCACTTCTCTCGAGATTTCTTCTGACTTATTATTGTTTTGAGAATCATTTCTCAATAAATATTCTACTGCTATGGAATTTAATGTTTTCATGATTTTAATTTTAAATGGTAAATAAAAAAGCCCTTTCGGATGGCGACCAAAAGGGCTTATAGTTGAAACTATAACAAAGATTTTATCTTTCACTTTTGGCAACAGCAAGTTGGGATGCACATTTGCATCATACTACAACACATCATATTTTTTCTTGCTATTGTTTTCATTTCAATTAAAATTATTTTTCTTTTTTTTAATTCGACTAATTCGATAGAGTAAATGTAATAAGTATTTTTTTATCTACCAAATTAAAAATCAAGTTTTATTTTCTTACCGTTTTAAATTCTGTTTGGACCAAAAAAAAACCTCTGCGGTCTGCAGAGGTTCTATATCTATTTTTTCTGAAAAAAAATCACAATAGTGTCTCTGCGGCATATTCCGGCATCATACAAGACATCATATTGCAAATTGTAAATTTCATTTTTTGTTTCTTTTTTATTTCAACGAGGCAAAGTTGAGAACTATTTTTGAATCTGCCAAACAAAATTTAAAATATTTTCCATTACCCTATCAGATTAGTATGCTACTGTTAAATTTCTCTTTAAAAAAATAAAAAAAGTTGAACTTTAATTTGGAAATCAAAATGGTTTTATACCTTTGCACCCGAATACAGAGGAAAAATTTGAACTGATTGCAACCTCTTCATAATGAAATGGTTCGTTATGAGTGCTGAGAGATTAATTTCGGCAGTAAAAAATGCTAAAGCAGACACTCTCCTTTAGCCCTTTTTAGCAATTATTTTCCTCGCTTAATTTTAAATTTAATCATTATTATGGCTTATTTATTTACGTCAGAATCTGTTAGTGAGGGGCATCCAGACAAAGTTGCAGATCAAATTTCGGATGCATTAATTGACAACTTTTTGGCTTTTGACGCTGACTCAAAAGTAGCTTGTGAGACATTAGTTACAACAGGTCAGGTAATTTTAGCAGGAGAAGTAAAATCAAATACTTATCTTGATGTACAGCAAATTGCACGTGAGGTAATCCGCAAAATTGGATATACTAAAAGTGAATATATGTTTGAAGCAAATTCTTGTGGAATTCTTTCAGCAATTCATGAGCAATCTGCAGATATTAACCAAGGTGTTGACAGAGCTAAGCCAGAAGAGCAAGGTGCTGGTGACCAAGGAATGATGTTTGGTTATGCTACAAATGAAACTGAAAACTTCATGCCATTAGCGCTTGATTTATCTCATAAATTATTACAAGAATTAGCAATTTTAAGACGCGAAAACAACGAAATAACGTATTTACGTCCAGATGCTAAATCTCAAGTAACTTTAGAATACAGCGACGATAACAAACCAACTCGTATTGACGCGATCGTTATCTCAACTCAACATGATGATTTTGATGAAGAAGCTGCAATGTTGGCTAAAATCAAAAAAGATATCGTTGAAATCTTGATTCCAAGAATTATCGCTAAAAACCCAAAACACGCTCATTTATTCAACGATAAAATCAACTACCACATCAACCCAACAGGGAAATTCGTTATTGGAGGACCTCACGGAGATACTGGTTTGACAGGAAGAAAAATCATTGTTGATACTTACGGTGGAAAAGGTGCTCACGGTGGTGGTGCATTTTCTGGAAAAGATCCAAGTAAAGTTGATAGAAGTGCTGCTTATGCAACGCGTCATATCGCTAAAAACTTAGTTGCTGCTGGTGTTGCTGACGAAATCTTAGTTCAGGTTTCTTACGCAATTGGAGTTGCTGAACCAATGGGAATTTTCATTGAAACTTACGGAACTTCAAAAGTAAACTTGACTAACGGTGAAATCGCTAAAAAAGTTGAAGCTATTTTTGATATGCGTCCTTACTTTATCGAGCAACGTTTGAAATTAAGAAACCCTATTTATAGTGAAACTGCTGCTTACGGACACATGGGACGTAAACCAGAAACTGTAACTAAAACTTTCTCTGCTCCAGGTGGAAACGAAAAAACAGTTACTGTAGAATTATTTACATGGGAAAAACTTGATTTTGTTGACCAAGTAAAAGCTGCATTTGGATTGTAATTCAATCTGAATCTTAAACATAAAAAACCCGATTTCGAATTGAAATCGGGTTTTGTTTTTTATTAGATGTTTATCTTTCTAATTGTACATTTGGTAATGTTTTAGGACGATTAGGATCATTTGATAAAATCCAGCCCGTTCTGTAAATCCACTCTGTCATTTTATGCAATTTTACAAAATCAATATTTTCAGATTCATCCATTGGCGTATGATATTGACTGTGTAAAACGCTGGTATAAAAAACTGAAGGAATTCCTTTTCTTGCATAAGGCAGATGGTCTGAACGGAAGTAAAAATATTCTGGATGTTCTGGTCTATCCCAAAGTTTATCCAAGTCGAATTTTGGTCCTTCGTCATTTGCTCTTTTAGCAATTGCTACCAAGTCTGAAGAGTTTTCATGAGGCGAAGACGAACCTAGCAAAGCCGCTTGATTTACATTATTTCTTCCAATCATATCTCCGTTCAAAACTGCGATAATATCTTTTTCTGGAACTGTAGGATGCGCTGCATACCATCTTGATCCTAATAAACCGCGCTCTTCTGAACCGTGAAACACAAATAAAGAAGTTCTTTTTCCCGGTTGTTGTTTATAAGCTCTCGCGATTGCCAACATTGCTACACACGTACTTGCATTGTCGTCAGCTCCATTATAAATAGAGTCTTGACCGTATTTTTGACGTACTCCATCGTGATCTTGATGTCCGCTGAAAAGCACATATTCATTTTTTAATTTAGGATCAGTTCCTGCAATTGTTCCCACAACATTTACTGAAGGATATTTATACGTTTCAGAAACAACCTCAGCAGACAACAAATCTTTAGTTGTTTTCAAATAATTCAATTGATCGCCGTGAACCCAGAAAACTGGCATTGTCGAACCAATTTTATCGCGGAAACCTTCAATTCCATAAATACCTCTTGTCATTTGCGGTTCCACTTGAGACCAGCTTTGTTCCGCTAATTCATCTGCAACCATAATAAGTGCGATTGCACCTTTTTTAACTACAAGATCATAATATTTATTTCGAACCAAACCTGGATAACGTCTGTCAAAAAGCGAAATATCATCCGCAATTCCTTCTTTTGAAGCTAATAAAACGACTGCTTTTCCTTTAACGTCAGCTTTCTCGATTTCTTCTTTTGTTGCCGCACCTAAATATACTAATGAACCTTCTACCTTAATATTAGTTGTTTCGGCTACCAATACTTCTTTCCAAAGTTTAAATTCTTTTTGTCCGATTTTAAATTTTGTATTTGGAGTCACTTGGTGTCTGTACAAATCAAAAAATTGAAAATAAGTTCCGTCATCTCCTGCTGGTGCCATTCCTGCTTCTTTTGCTTTATTCGCCAGCCACATTGATACTTTCAATTCATCTAGAGTACCTGCTTCACGGCCGTTAAAGTGGTCTCCGGCCATTTGATACATATCCGTTTTTAGATCTTTATCAGTTATTGCCGCAACTAATGGTTTTTTCACTGCCTGTGCAAAAGTCATTGCTCCAGAGGCAAGCAAACCAAGGATCATTTTGTTTTTCATGTGTTTTAATTTTATTAATCCAAACTTAATCATTTCACATCAAAATTTTTGGTTTTTTAACATCAAAAACAGTCTTTAATAGCAAATTTCAAACAAAAATGGCTGTCCATATAGACAGCCATTGCATTTTTCATAACTATTAAATTCTAATACGTTCCGTTTTGCATTTTGGATAAAGTATCACGAATATCAGCAGCCGTTTCTGGTTCTGTAACGGCGCTTAAGAATTTAACCGCTAAAGTTTGTGTTTCAATCGCTTTTTGTTTTTGACCATCTTTGTAATATAATTGTGCCAACGTATCTAAATAATACGGATTGTTCTTTGTAACTACCAAACTATATTCTGACCATTTAATCGCTTCTTTTAAAAAGTTAGCATTTTCAGGTTTCAGCACTGTTTCCCACGCCGCATTGTTACACAAATTGGAGTGATAATCTTTAAAAGAATTCCATCCGTCATACTGGTAACTAGAAGTTGGATCTAATGAAGAATATATTTCATCCAATTTTTCAATTGGATTTGCAGTGGCTAAATTTGTATCAAAATAAGTACTGAATTCCTTTAAATAATTAGCTTTTGAATCTTCTTCCATTTGGCTTAGGTAATCAAAATAATTTCGGTAAGATTCAAAATTTCCTTTTCCTGAAGCAATTATCTTTTTATAAACCTTAATATTTCTGTCCTTATTCACATCCGAAGAAGATTTATCTTGAGCGACATAAGTATTCGACTGCAAAGCCGAAGAAATTTCAGAAATCACATTTCCTAAATTGTGTACTTCTCCTTCTTTATTATTGAACTCAACACGATTCTCTTCAATTCTATCGGCATGTTTCAAAAGATAATCTATAGCCAGAAAATCAGTATCATTCAAAACTCTTTCTTCATTAAAAAGCTGTTTTGTAAAACCTTGATTTTTGATTTCTCTCGTAATTGTTTCCACCAAATACATATCTGGTTTTGTATCTTTTTGATGCGCTTCGATTACGTTTTTCCATATTTGGGCAACTTCTTTCTTATCGACAGAAGATTTTGTCACGACAAAATCTGTAGAATTAGGATCAGTTACTGCATCATCTGAATCATAATCGTATGAAATTTCTAAAACTGCGGCTCTATTAAAAGCTCTTATCAAATCAGCATCCGTTGCTTTTTTGTTTTTGAATGTTTTGTTTATGTAAACAAAAGCATTGGCACGTTGCAACTTTTTATACAAATCTCCATAATAACTAAACTGATAACTCTTGTCTGACAAATCAGATTTGGCTTTCGCCAAAATATCGCCTTCACCATTTAAAACCAATACAGCAGGATCATCAGTTATCTTATTATTTTTTAGCCATTTTTTATCATCGGCTCCAGCAAAATAATAATTATAAACATCGTAAACTGGGTTGTATGCATCGTACATATTATATCCAGCTTGGGTTTCTTGATCTTTTACAAAGGCATCAAAATTCTCTTTTGCAAGTTTATCTTTGCTATTAGCATAAAACATTAAAAATTTGAGTTTTGCCTCTTTTGTTGCTGCTAATGCATTTTTTAGATTATTCTCTATTTTTAATTTAAAATCATATTGCGCAGGAACGGCAGGAGGTGCAACTGCATAATCTACGACGGCTGCGCTATCAACTACCATGGTATCTGAACCATAATCTTCGGTAGCCAAAACAGGTTCTTTTCCTGGATAAGACCAATTTGAGATTAATTGGTTTTCAAGAGGAATTACTTTCTTTACTTTTTCTGGCTGTGTATTTTTTTCATTTACAAATACTAATGGATCCTTTCCTGATTGTTCAGAAACTTTTAATTCATTTGTTTTTCTATCAAAAAAACCTGTAATTTTTAAATCACTTAGAAGTGCAAAATCATATTTTATTGTTACCTCAGAAACATCTTTTGGCAATGCATATTTGCAAACATTACTTTTGCCATCATAATTTTCATAAACCAGATATAAATAATCGGTTTTTTCGATATCAAATTCTAAATCTGCTTTTTCCCAATTCGGATCAAGTTTGGTTTTAATATCAGAAAGTTTTTGATAGACAACATCTTCATTTCCTTTTTGTGTTCCTATATAAAAAGAATAATACGATGGATCTGAAAACTTGATTTTAATTTTTTTTGCCTTTTTATCGGTTGCAAAAGCAAGATCAAAACCGTTTTCAGCATTTTCTTTCTGAATAAAGATTAAAGAATCACCTTTGATTTCATAATTACCTGTATAAAAAACCAGCTCGTATTTATTATCATCTAACAAGTTCAGCTTGATTTTTCCACCTTTATTAGTGGATAAATACGTTCCTTTTTCGATTCCGTTTGTCTGAGAAAAGGAAACAAATATTCCTGAAAACAAGAGCAATAAGCTCCAAATAAAATTGCGCATAGCTATTAATTTTTACTGCTGATATTGAGCGCAAAGATATTTGATTCTTACGAAATAAAGCATCAAAAAGGCAAATTTTTGCAATTAAAATACTACAAATTATATTTCATTGAAAAGATGATGTAACGAGGCTGAACGGTATATTGCGAAACTCGCGTAGAAAACTGCGAGAAGCTGTCGTCATTAAGATACGTTGTGTTCAACAAGTTGGTTGCCGAAACTTTGTATTCCCATTTACTGTCTTTTTTCTGATAAACTAAACTCGCACTTAAAAAATCATATTCGTTATCAACTGTTTTGTTTCCATTATAATAGTGATAGAATTCATACTCTGAAACAAATGAAAAACTGTTCCAGAAATAATAATCCAATCTCGCAAAAGGTTTATCTGTATAATAAGTCGAACCACTATACTGATTGATCAAAGCATTATATCCAACTTCTAAATTCGGCAAATTTTTATAATTTGTTGCCGCTTTGACCGTATAACTTTGGGTAAAACTTTCGGTTGTGGCTAAAACATTATTCTGAATATTATTGAATTTTGACCAATTCAAACTTGCCGTTGCCGATGCTTTGTAGTTCTTTAAAAAAGAACGCCCATAGCTTCCCATTCCGCTTAAAGTTTCATCGGCTAAATTAGAATTATACGGAACTGAAGATTGATTAATTCCGTCAAAATTAGCTTTCGTTTTTATTGCATCTACTTTTTTAGTGTAAGTCGCATTGGCAAAAATATTTTCAAAATTGAACATATTGTATTTAAAATAACGAAGCGAATGTACTTGTGAAGTCGCATTTTCTAAGAAACGATTTCCTCTAAACAAACTGCTGTAATCTGACAAAACATAACCCGAAGCTAGTTGATTGATATCAGTAAAATCATTTGATAATGAGAAATTATAAGTTAATGTTTCTGATTTTTTGATTTGGTACAAAGCGAAGAAATCAGGCAGAAACTTTGTGAAACTTTGTGAATAATCTGTTCCCAATTGCGCATTTGTCATATTGTAAGAATGCAGGCTTACTCCTGGCGTAAAAGTAAATTTTCCTGTCAGGATTTTGTAATGAAATCCTAAAAATGCATCATTAAATCGATAATCAACATCGTTATTATTTTCTGGCTCATTCAAGTCGTTTTTATCTCCGTTGTCCAACATTTGGAAAATATGAGAATTGAAATTTTGGTAGGAATACGTATTTCCTACAGTAACATTGAAATTACTTTTTGGCGTCACCATATAATAGTAATCCAATTTTGCATCAACTTTATTTGTTTTCACAAAACGATCCTGATTCAAGTCATTTCGATTTTGTCCTGAAATATATCCAGCCAAATCAAAAGGTTGTGAACGCAAATTGGCATTATAAAATGGATTTTCGTCTTGATACAAATGTTGCATTTCGAAAGCAAAAATGTTTTTATCGCTTTGTGTATAATACAAACTTAAATTCTGATTTACCGATGTTGGATCTTGCTTTTTCTGTGTCAAAATAGTTTCTAAAGAAGAAACATTGCTCACAACCGATTCACGAAGCAAATCGGTATCTTCATCTTGTTTTGATAATTTGGTCAAAATATCATAGTCAAACTGAAACTTGTCATTTGGCTTATAACTCGAACTCAATTTAAAAAGTCCAAGATTATTTTTTTGATGTGTATTTTCATCACGTTTTTGCTGATCGCCAGAATCCAAAATTGTGGTTTGTGATTTGGTTTCTAAATCTGTTTTTGAAACCGAAAGAATTCCGAAACCACTAATATTCCAAGCTTTTGTTGGATTATACGAAAAATTCGTTGCGCCAAATTTGGTTTCGATTTCCTTAGCACGATTATTTCTTAAAACGGAAATTCCCAAATCATTTGAGGAAACATTAAAGTTGCTTCCGCCCTTTTTCATCATGTTTTTGAAACCTCCGGTAAATTTGAAATAATCCTGCGCCGTAAGAGGCAATTCGCCAATATTATTAAAATTGGTGATTAAGTTAATACTGTATTTTGGGCTGTAATAAAACAACTTCGGATTAATAATATAACGACTGTCAAGCTCTGCAACGCCAATTCCGGCAGTAACATCACCAAACCAGAAATTCTTTTTGCCTGACTTTAATTTGATGTTCATCGCTACATTATCTTGATCATTTTCCAAACCTTTCAATTGGCTTACTTCATTATAATTTCTAAGAACCTGAACTTTGTCAATTGCATCTGCAGGAATATTTTTAACGCCGAGTTTGGTATCTCCGTCAAAAAAATCTTTTCCTTCTACCATTAGTTTGCTGACTTTTTTTCCTTCGACTTCAATTTCTCCGTCGGCATTAACCTCAACGCCAGGCAATTTTTTCAAAACATCTTCCAGTTTTTTTTCTGTTCCCGATTTAAAAGAATCGGCATTATAAACAATCGTGTCTCCTTTTATAGAAACTGGCATTTCTCGAACAATTTCAACGCCTTCCAATTCTATTCCAGCGCCATCCATAACGATATTCTGAACCATATTTTCTGTATTGGTCGAAACTGCCATTTCTTTAGACTTCATTCCCAAATAACTTATTTTAATGGTATAAGAAGTATTTGGCTTTAAAGTAAGCTGAAATTTACCCTTATCATTTGTAATGCCATAAGAATCCATTGCTTTTGTACCGTTATTGACTGCCATAATATTGGCCATTTCCAACGGATTTTTTTGCTCGTCTTGAATAATCCCATCAAAACGAACGGTTTGCGCAAAAGTTATCGAGGTCATTAAAAAAATGACGAAAAAAAGTATATTTTTCATGGAGAAAATCTAAAGGATGATATGCAAAAATTATCGTCTGATCATTACTGGACCACCACCCGGACCGCCATCACGACCACGGTTCATTTCTCTGAATTCTTCCATTTTTTTGATTACGGTTTCGTCATAATCTTTCTGAGAAATTACTTTTCCTTTTGTAGGTGCTTTTATTTCAACTTTATCTTTGGCGTTCAAAACAATTTTTGAACATAAAATAGTGGTTCTTCCGTCATTTACTTCCAAAATCAAACCTGGCAAACCCCAATAATTTTCTGGTCCTTGGTTCACTGGAATTTCTGGAGAATACCAAGCGGTAATGATAATTTCCTTCGGAATTTCGAAGTTGTCTTGAAAATTTGTTTTCGTTTCGCCCGAAGTTTTCTTCACATCATCTTTCTTCTCTTCTGGCTTTTTATCGTCGTTGTTTTTTGGTCTGAAGTTTCTGAAATCGGTTTTGCTGGCTTCTTTTATGGCCGTGGCTTTATAGCAAGTATAACCACCAATTTGTTTGGTTTCAGATTCCATTTTCCAATTTAATTTTGGCAAAGAATCCACAACCAGAAATTCTTTTCCCATGAATTCTTTGTCAACTGTATAGGATTTGCTTTTTACATTTTTATAAAAAGTGCCACCACCACCCATGAACGAATTCATCATGATGCGCATGCCTCCACCTTGTTGTCCTGGAGCTTCCAGTTTTTCTTCTTCTTTATAAATAGAAGCCGATTTATCAAAATTTAAAATAAACGTTTTTTCAAGCATTTTTTTCATTCGCTCTTCCATTGTTTTCTGCATTTCTGGCGTAATGTCGCGATTTCCCGGTCTCATTCCGTCAAATTTTGGAGCTTGGGTTTTTGACTCATAAACAGCCATTCCCTGAAAATCTTTTTGCGCCTGCATTTGAGAAAAAACAAGCATTAAAGACATATAAAAAAACACTTTTTTCATTTTCATTTTATTTAAATTGGTAAATCCTATAAAACTTACACTCAAATGTATTATTTATTTTAAAATACTAAAAATATAATATATCAGTTCTCTTAAGGCATAGACAAAATGCACTATTATTTAGACTATTACGTTTTAAAAAGGTTTAAATTATAAAATCGGCAAAAACGCACTTTTTTAGTCCTCAATAATGCAGTTTTTTGTAATTTGGCTCTACAGAAACCCAAAAAATCATGACCAAAAAGGCACTTACATTTCTATTTTTTGTTTTAATGTCCGGTTTTCCGTCTGTTCTTTTGGCACAAAATTTAAAAATAAATCCGGTTTCAATTTCTCAAACAGTTCTTAATGCCGATACTTTTTTAGGCTATGATTCATTTGGTTTTATGTATCAGATAAACAACAATGTTTTCAGCAAAATCAAAGGGAAAGAGGTATTTGAATACAAAAATGTTTCTTTAGGAAGCATTACAAGAACCGACCTGCAGAATCCGCTGAAAATGGTTTTGTATTATGAAGATTTCAATTCGGTTGTTTTATTGGACAATCAGTTAAATAAAATTACCGAAATCAATTTTACATTAAACGCTACGCCAATAGTTGTAAGCGCCATAGGAATGTCAACACAAAATCAATTATGGATTTACAATACATTGAACCAACAAATTGGATTGTTTGATTATTTAAAAAACGAATATAAAACAGTTTCAATTCCACTAACAGAAACGATCAAGTATTACCACACTGATTTCAATACTTTTTATTGGATTGATAAAAAAAACAACTGGTTTTCATGTGATATTTTCGGAAAAATTACCAGTCTTGGAAATATCCCAGATTTTGACAAAATCGAAATAATTGATGCGCAAAAATACATTTTCAGCAAAGGTAATCACTTGTATTTAAGAGACATTAGCAAAGAGAAAACGGATGTAATTTCTGAAATTGAAATTTTACAAAAATCGTTTGATAATTTCTATTACAAAGACCAAATTTTATCTATTTTTACAGCTAAAGAAATTGTAAATTATAAAATCGTAACACCGTAATGCACATAGCAATAGCAGGAAATATAGGCGCAGGAAAAACTACCTTGACTAAATTATTAGCCAAACATTTTAAATGGGAGCCTCATTACGAAGATGTGGTTGACAATCCATATCTAGACGATTTTTATCATCAAATGGAGCGTTGGTCGTTCAATTTGCAGATTTATTTCTTGAATAGCCGTTTTCGTCAGGTGCAGCAAATTCGCGAAAGCGGGAAAAAAATCATTCAAGACAGAACGATTTATGAAGATGCTTACATCTTTGCTCCTAACTTATATTCTATGGGTTTGATGACGAGTCGTGATTTTGAAAATTATACTTCGTTGTTTGAATTAATGGAATCGCTAATAAAGGCACCAGATTTATTGATTTATTTGAGAAGTTCTATCCCGAATCTTGTTGGGCAAATCCACAAACGCGGACGCGAATATGAAAACTCAATTTCAATTGACTATCTAAGCCGTTTGAACGAAAGATATGAAGCGTGGATTCAAACTTA
This sequence comes from Flavobacterium mesophilum, assembly GCF_039581405.1. Taxonomy (NCBI): domain Bacteria; kingdom Pseudomonadati; phylum Bacteroidota; class Flavobacteriia; order Flavobacteriales; family Flavobacteriaceae; genus Flavobacterium; species Flavobacterium mesophilum. The sequence continues at coordinate 206,218 of NZ_JBCPXZ010000003.1, forward strand.
TACAAAAGGAAGATTATTAATCATTGATGTTGACAATATTAATTTTGTTGACAATCCTGAAGACTTAGGAAATATCATTAATAGAATTGATGCTGAATTGAACGGGTTGTTTTAGAACATCAATTTATCCGAAATACAAAAAAGCCTCTAAAATTTTTAGAGGCTTTTTTTATTTTAAGCAACTTTGTCAAGTTTAAAACTTTGACAAAGTTATCAGTAATCATTATTTTACAGCATCAATTTTAGCTTTTACTTCTTCTTCAGTTCCTTCGTAAACTTCGGTTGTGGTTTTGCCATTTTCAGTTTTTGTAACAGTTCCAATGGTTTTTCCGTTTTCTTTTCTCAGTTCTACTTTAAGGGCTTTTTTCTCATATTTGCTTGTATCAAAACAATCTGTTTTTTGGTGCATATATTTTCCGTTTGCATCATAATGTGCTAGGCATTTTGCAGTTTCTTCTGCTGTACATCCTTTTTCTTTACACATTTTAATACATTCTTCTTTAGTCATTCCAGACAAATCGCCACATTTAGAAACACCATCTGCGTGCATTTCCATTTTTACACAACAAGAACCTTTTTCTGCCATACCTGCTGTCGCATGTCCCTCACCTAAAATTGGTGCAACAACTAATCCGATCAAGCAAGTTAATTTGATTAAGATGTTCATTGATGGTCCTGAAGTATCTTTAAATGGATCTCCAACAGTATCTCCAGTAACTGCTGCTTTATGCGCGTCAGAACCTTTATAAGTCATTTCACCGTTGATCATTACGCCAGCTTCAAAAGATTTTTTAGCATTATCCCAAGCACCTCCGGCATTGTTTTGGAAAACTGCCCAAAGCACCCCAGAAACCGTAACTCCAGCCATATATCCTCCTAACATTTCAGCAATAAGTTGATTATTGTCTGCGTAAACTAACTTCCCAATCAATACAATTGCAATAGGAAAACCAATTGTCAAAATTCCCGGAAGCATCATTTCGCGTAAAGCGGCTTTTGTAGAAATTTCAACGCATTTTCCATATTCAGGCTTTCCAGTTCCTTCCATAATTCCTGGAATTTCCTTGAACTGACGACGCACTTCGTAAACCATATCCATTGCTGCTTTTCCAACAGAATTCATAGCTAAAGCTGAGAAAACTACCGGAATCATTCCTCCGACAAACAACATTGCCAAAACTGGTGCTTTGAAAATATTGATTCCGTCAATTCCTGTAAACGTAACGTACGCAGCAAATAAAGCCAATGAAGTCAAAGCTGCAGAAGCAATTGCAAATCCTTTTCCTGTTGCTGCGGTTGTATTTCCAACTGAATCTAAAATATCGGTTCTTGTACGAACTTCTTTTGGCAATTCGCTCATTTCAGCAATTCCTCCTGCGTTATCAGAAATTGGTCCGAAAGCATCGATTGCTAATTGCATAGCTGTTGTTGCCATCATTGCAGAAGCCGCTAAAGCAACACCATAAAATCCAGCTAAAGCATAAGAAATCCAGATTGCTACAGCAAACAATAATACCGTTGGAAAAGTAGAAATCATTCCGGTTGCTAAACCTGCAATAACGTTTGTTCCTGCTCCTGTCGATGATTTTTGAACAATTGCCAAAACTGGTTTTGTTCCTAATCCTGTATAATATTCTGTTACTGACGAAATAGCGCCACCAACAACTAAACCTACTAATGTTGCATAGAAAACACGCATTGAAGAAATTTGCTGTGATCCTTCTCCAAAGAATTCCATTGTCATTACTTCTGGCAACATATGTTGCACCAAAAAGAAACAAGCAATTGCAGTTAAACCAATGGAAACCCAGTTACCTATGTTTAATGCTTTTTGTACTTGCGCTTCTCTGGCATTATCATCTGAAATTTTTACCAACATCGTTCCGATAATCGAAAACAAGATTCCGAAACCAGCAATTGCCATTGGAAGCAAAATAGGTCCGATTCCGCCGAAAGCATCGTTAATGCTTCCACCCATATCTTTTATTACATAATTCCCTAGAACCATTGCAGCTAAAACCGTCGCAACATAAGAACCAAATAAATCAGCTCCCATACCCGCAACGTCTCCCACGTTATCACCTACGTTATCTGCAATTGTAGCAGGATTACGCGGATCATCTTCTGGGATTCCGGCTTCAACTTTACCTACTAAATCAGCACCAACATCGGCCGCTTTTGTGTAAATTCCGCCTCCAACGCGAGCAAACAAAGCGATTGATTCTGCACCAAGTGAAAATCCTGCTAGAGTTTCTAGAACAACAGTCATTGTATCGGTATCTTTCCAAACTCCGCCAGAAAATAAATTAAAGAAAATGATAAAGAAAGCTGTTAGACCTAAAACAGCTAAACCTGCAACGCCAAGTCCCATTACAGTTCCTCCGCCAAAAGAAACTTTTAAAGCTTGAGGCAAGCTTGTACGTGCAGCCTGAGTAGTTCTAACGTTTGTTTTGGTTGCTATTTTCATTCCGATATTTCCAGCATAAGCCGAAAATAATGCTCCAAAAATAAATGCTACTACGATTAATAAATGGGTTTTTACTCCCGGAATAAAAGTAATTCCTGCCAAAGCTAAACTGGCAATAATTACGAAGATGGTTAATAGTTTGTATTCGGCTTTGAGGAAGGCTAAGGCTCCTTCGTAGATGTAATCTGAAATCTCTTTCATCTTACCGTCTCCAGCGTCTTGTTTTAAAACCCAAGTCCTTTTTATTCCCATGAAAAGTAATCCTAAAACTGCCATAATAATTGGCAGGTAAATCATAAATGCATTCATAATATTTTAATGGTTTTGGTTAATAGTCAACAATCTAACTAAAACGAATTTAAACAAAAAAGCAATACTCCTAACGAAGTATTGCTTTTTTTATAAAATATGAATGCTAAAATTATTTAATGCTAAATAATCCTGCTGGTTTATTTTCAATGTCATCAAAACGTTTTGTGCACTCTGCAATAATTGCATAAGCTTCTTTTACGTCTCCCCATCCTTCAACATCAACTTTTTTGTTCTCAAGATCTTTGTACACTTGGAAGAAGTGCTCAATTTCTTTTACTAAGTGAGGGTTGATATCTGAAAGATCGTTTAATGAATTCCAGATTGGATCTGAAACAGGTACACAAATAATTTTTTCGTCTGGTCCTTTATCATCTGCCATGTGGAAAACACCAATTGGCTTAACTTCCATTACACATCCAGGGAAAGTTGGTTCGTTTACTAAAACCAATACATCAAGAGGGTCACCATCTAAAGCTAAAGTTTCTGGAATAAATCCATAATCAGCTGGGTACATCATTGAAGAGAATAACATTCTGTCAAAACGCATTCTTTTGATTTCAAAATCGTACTCATATTTATTTCTGCTTCCTCTTGGTATTTCGATTAATACATCGAAAGTTGTTAGTTTGTCTGCGGTCATTTTCGTTTTTTATTATATCTTATAATTTCGGTTGCAAAAGTAACCAAACATTCTATTTTTACAATAAAAAAACAGGTTAAATTATCTGTATTATCTATTAAAAAACAAGCATTTAATAGGTAATTGTTCGATTTCTCTTTTTTAAGTAATGATGCCAAAGTAAATATGTTGCATAAGATCGGTATGGACTCCATTGTTCGGCATGGATTTCCATTTCTTGCTTATCATGAATATTAAACAATTCCTTCATTGTATTTACAACTGCTATATCTCCTAGCGGAATCAAATCGGGCTCTTCTAAACAAAACATTAAGTAAATATCAATTGTCCAGTTTCCAATTCCTTTTAGCTTGATTAGCTCTTCCCGAACTTCTTTTGCAGATTTTAAAGGCAGGCTTTCAATATCTAATTCTTTGCTCAAAACGGCTTCTGCCAAAATTTTAATATATTTTGTTTTCTGACGGCTTACGCCAAGATTCCTGAATTCTTCATCAGATAAAACAGCCATATTTTCTGGATTACAAGCTTTGTACGCTTTTATTTTTAAGAATGTGGCTTTCGCCGAATCGATAGAAACTTGTTGCTCTAATATTAATAAAACCAAAGTTTCAAAACCTTGAGGACGTCTCGGAATTTGTGGCAATCCATATTTATCAATTATCTTCTGAAAAATTGGATTTTTTGTTATTAGAAAATCAATGGCTTCTTGCAAAATATTATTTTTTAAAATTTCAAAAAATACGATTTCCTTTCGCTATATATTTCACCCTGAAATATACTTCCCATAAGGCAATTTATTAATAGAATATATTATCAATATTGAAATAAATAAACACCCCAAAGATACTATAGGAATTGCAAATATTGGGTTTATAAAATCACAATCTATTCCATATGTTTTCATGAAATTTAAAACCAAGATATGTACTAAATAAATACCATAACTATATTTACTGATGAAACTAATGATTTTAATTGCAATTGGAGAATAATTTATTTGTAAATTCTTAAACATCATAAAAACACCTGTGGAAGACATTAAAACATTTAAAGCAAAATAATTGTAGAAATATTCATTAAACTTTTTTTCTGAAAATGACAAAAAGTAAGTTCCAAAAAGTGTTAGCCCAAATCCTGTAACGATAAGAAACAAGGAAATTAAATTTACGGTTTGCTTGTTGATTGCAAAAGATTTGACTGACAAATAATATCCTAAAACTAGATAGCCAATAAATCCCGAAAAATAGTTCAAATCAATACTTCCCTTAAATTTAGACAACCAAGGCTGATTAATTATTAAAGCAATTAACCAAATAAAAATAAAATATAAAATTTCTTTTTCAGTAGCTTTTTGAATCCATTTATTTATGATTGGAATAAAAAGATAAATCCCTATAATCATGTAAATGTACCAAAAATGAAACGATACACCGCGTAAAAGCTTACCACTTAGCCATTTTAAGATTTCAAAAACGTGAACTTCTTGATTTTCTAAGACTTTAGTATTCCATGCAAAAAGAGCATAAATAATACTCCAAAATAAGAAAGGTAATATTATACGAGCAAATCTTTTTTTCAAAAAATCACTTAATTCATACGTTTTATTTAGCATAAATACACCCGTAAGCATGACAAATAAAGGCACACAAGGACGAACTAAACTCTCATATATATTACCAGTCCACCATACAAAACTAGGTATATTACCATATTGATTCAAGATCTCAGCTACTACATGCAAGAATATAACACTAACAGTTGCTAGCACTCTGATAATTTCGGCCCACAACATTCTATCTCCATTTTGATTTTTAATCATCAATCATTTATACTAAAACAAATTATACAAAATCAAATATCCTTAGAAATAAAACCCAAAAGATCCTTTTACTGCAAATTTATTAGCATCCGGCATGTTTAGGTAACTTCCTCTCCATGAGAAATCGATGCGGAAAACTTTAAAGATATTTCCAATTCCGGCGTTGTATTCCCAATACACATTTTCGGGTGCATTGTACGGCTGACCCGAAGCGTTTATTTCTCTATTGGCATTTGAAATCGTTCCATGAACTGCTTTTATACCAACAAATTCTCTCCAGTTTAATTTTCTCATAAACGGAACTCTGGCAAACAATCTTCCGCCAAAATCATGATTCCATTGCAAAGTTGTATATTGATCAGTAATGAATTCGTAGAAATTCAAATTACTGAATGTATTTTCAATTGTCCAATAGGTTTGGTTTCCAGGAACAACACTCATCAAACCTAACGGAATTGTACCAAATGTTTTACCAGTTTCCACAATAATATTAGATCTTCCTAAAGGTCCAATGATAATAGGTTGTTTATAGTAAACTTGTATTTTCTCGTAGGCAAAATCACTTTCAAAAACGCCTTTTAATCCATAACTGAAATTCACAAAGAAATGACTAAATGGACTATCAACTAAATCTCTTTCAACTCCGTAACCAATGGTTTTGCGGTTTGGCATATACTCAAACTGAATATTAGCCTCAGATTGTCTCACTTTGCTTTCTATAACTCCAGCTGGATTTGATGGACTAGGCAAAGTACTATAATAATCTAGACTAAATGTTGGCGATGCAGATTCTAGTGTTCTGTATGAAAAACCAGTTTGAATTATAAAATTCTTCTTGGCTTCAATTTCAAACGAAACATTACTCAAATTAATATTGGTTAATTTTCCATTACTGCTCGTTGTAAACAAAGCAGAAGACGCAAAACTTCGTCCCAAAATATCATTTGTGGTTGTTAGGCTTGCTCCAATTTGCTCAATATCACGCCTATTTCCTCCAGAAATAATGATTCGGTTTTTCTTGTCAACCATCCATTTTCCAGAAACTCCGTATTTGAATTTGTTATCATTAAAACCATAAGCCGTATAAGCTTGAATACGCCACGGATCATTTGGTCCAAAATAGGTTCTTCCTCCAACTCTAACTCTCAAGCCTTCGACTTCGTTATAACCAAAAGTGGAGAAAATCGGGCCATAATCGAAGTTTTTAAACTCGACATAACCACTTCCTAAAATGGAGACGAGACTATACAATTGCTTAAATCGCTTGACCGTTTGCAAGGTATCGAGCATTTTATAAATCCCTTTTTCGTCTTTATTTAATTTCTCAAAACGATTTTCTTCCCAAAATTCGGGCGGTCGATCGTAAACGGCATTGTCTATAAAGTTGACTTCTTCTTTATAGAATTTCTCTGGTTTCTGAATATTGAATTTATGATTACGATACAAAGTCGTTCGTTTTCCATAAACTCCTTTTGATTTTTCTTTTTTATTCAAAGCAAAATCAGACATCATATAATCACGTGTCAAAAGGAAAATAGAATCATTTTCTACTTCAAATTCCTGCTCAATGTAAATGTCTTTTACCCAGTTAATATTGGCACTTTTAGTAACGCCCATATTAATTTTCTTGATCGCAAAAGTGGTGTCATTAACCCAAAAATCTCCTTTAAAGGTCAATTCATTTTTACGTCTCGGATAAAAAACAATATTATAACACCATTTTTTATCGACAAATGCACTGTCTTTTAGAACATAGTTATAAACGTCAATTCCCGTTTTTGAAAGCGGACTTGTAAAGCTTTTATCGAAAAATTTAAGGTGATTGTCGTAAATGTTATAATCAGAATAAAGGTCTTTTACAAAGGATAAAATTTGCTGATTTCCATTAAAACCAGACATCTTATTTCCTGTCAAATTCTCTTTTACTTTCTTTATTTTATTATCGCCATAAACATCATAAACTGATTCGTTGATAAAAATCGGAAGATACGTTTTACCTGTAACATCAGAAGTATCAACATGATCAAAGATAAACTCCATTCCTTTAAAAAGCTTATTTTTCATCAAAGCACTGTCAATCGTGTTCATGTCAAACTCGACTTTTTCGTACTTCTGCATTTGATATTGATTGAATTGGTAAAGTCCGTTTTTACGTTTTCTTTCCCAAATTTTCCTCAAAATATCTAAGGCTGGATTATTTTTTTTAGAAGTTTTTCCGGTATAAATAACAACTTCGTTAAGTGCTTCGGCTTCGCCAAGAACAATTTTAAAATTATAATTGACTGCTTTTTCCAAAGGAACTTCTTTGTCTGAAAATCCTGCTGAACTTACAATTAATGCGGTATAGGTATTCGGCGATTCAAGATAAAATCGGCCATCTTCATTAGAAACAATTCCAGTATTTGAACCCTTAAAAACGATATTCGCAAAAGGAATTGGCTGATTTGATTTATCCAAAACAATTCCACTCACTTTTGTTTGTGCAGTTCCAAGATTCACAAAGGCGAATACAAAAAATAGGCTGAGTAAAATTATTCTTTTTATCATTTGGCAAAAAAAAACTTCATCAATTAATATGACTGATGAAGTTTTATTAAGTATTGTTGAATTTCTTATTTGTACATTACTTTCTTTACTGCTTTTACAACGTCACCAGCATTTGGCAACCATTCTTTTAGCAATACAGGAGAGTAAGGTGCAGGAGTATCAGCAGTTGTGATACGCTGAATTGGCGCATCAAGGAAATCAAAAGCTTGCTCTTGAACAAGATAAGTGATCTCAGAAGAAAGGCTGGCAACTGGCCAAGCTTCCTCAAGAATTACTAAACGGTTTGTTTTTTTAACAGAAGTAAGAATTGCATCTTTATCCATTGGACGAACTGTTCTTAAATCAATGATCTCGCAAGAGATTCCTTCTTTAGCTAATTCGTCAGCAGCGATGAAAGCTTCTTTGATGATTTTTCCGAAAGAAACGATAGTTACATCTGTTCCTTCACGTTTAATATCAGCAACACCAATTGGAATTGTATATTCTCCGTCTGGCACTTCACCTTTGTCACCGTACATTTGCTCAGACTCCATGAAGATTACAGGGTCATTATCACGAATTGCAGATTTCAAAAGTCCTTTTGCATCATAAGGAGTTGAAGGAACAATAACTTTAAGACCTGGAGTATTAGCAAACCAGTTTTCTAAAGCTTGTGAGTGAGTCGCTCCTAATTGACCCGCAGAAGCTGTTGGTCCACGGAAAACGATTGGCACATTAAATTGCCCCCCTGTCATTTGACGCATTTTAGCTGCGTTATTTATAATTTGATCAATACCAACTAAACAGAAGTTGAATGTCATATATTCTACAATAGGGCGGTTTCCATTCATTGCAGAACCTACTGCAATTCCTGAAAAACCAAGCTCAGCAATTGGAGTATCGATTACTCTCTTTTCACCAAACTCAGCAAGCATTCCTTTTGAAGCTTTGTAAGCTCCGTTGTATTCTGCAACCTCTTCTCCCATTAAATATATGGATTCATCGCGACGCATTTCTTCGCTCATCGCTTCGCAAATGGCCTCTCTAAATTGTATTGTTCTCATATTTATATTGTATGTTGAATTTTCTGAAGAGCAAAAATAAATATTTTAAATCACTTAAAAGCATAAATTGAATTTAAAATCTCATGAACTTTATCCTATTCTTCTGCTTTTAACTTTTTAAAACTTATTGTGATATTTACGAAATCGATATAATTGTTATTATTCTTTGCCGAAAAACACTTTTCATACAAATCCAACTCTATTTGTTGAATTCTGATTTATTCAAATTCGACTACTTAAACGGAATTAATCAAAATCTAGTATAAATCTGCTCTAATTTTAACAGTTTGCATCTTTTCGTCCATTGCGAATTTACTAAGAATCAGGCAAAATAACTGAATTTTCAATTCTACAACCAGACAAAAGCACTTTCAAATTTCAAAATCTTCGAAAACGTAATAGTTTTTAAAAAATATTATGCATGCATAGTATATTATTCCGATTTTAATTTCTAAATTTGTCAAAGCATATTATTAAATTCAAAATATATACTTATGAAAATATTGGTTTGCATCAGCCACGTGCCTGATACTACTTCAAAAATTAACTTTACCAACGGTGACTCAGAATTTGATACCAATGGTGTACAATATGTAATCAACCCAAATGATGAGTTTGGTTTAACACGTGCCATTTGGTTTCAAGAACAACAAGGAGCAACGGTAACTGTTGTTAATGTTGGAGGACCAGATACTGAACCAACTTTACGTAAAGCATTAGCAATTGGTGCAAACGAAGCAATTCGTGTTAACGCTAATCCTACTGACGGATTTTTTGTTGCAAAACAACTTGCTGAAGTAATTAAAAATGGTGGTTACGATCTTGTAATCGCTGGAAAAGAATCTTTAGATTATAATGGCGGAATGGTTCCTGGAATGATTGCAGGAATTTTAGGTTCTAACTTTTTAAACTCTTGTACAGCGATAACTGTTGACGGAAATAACGTAAAAGCAGTTCGTGAAATTGACGGTGGAAAAGAAACTGTAAGCACGACTTTGCCATTAATCATTGGCGGACAAAAAGGTCTTGTTGAAGAAAAAGATTTACGTATCCCGAACATGAGAGGAATCATGACAGCAAGAACAAAAGCCTTGACTATTCTTGAGCCAGTTGATGCAGCGGTAAATACAAAAGCGGTGAAATTTGAAAAACCAGCTCCAAAATCAGCAGTGAAATTAGTATCTGCAGATAATTTAGATGAGTTAATCAATTTATTACACAACGAAGCGAAAGTAATCTAATAACATCATTTTTAGTCGCAGTTTTCAGTTTACGAACTTGAAACCTGAAACTTTAAACCTCTAAACAAAAACATCATGTCAATATTAATATATGCAGAATCTGCAGAAGGAAAATTTAAAAAAGTTGCTTTTGAATTAGCTTCTTACGCTAAAAAAGTAGCAGAATCATTAGGAACTACAGTTACAGCTTTAACTGTAAACATTAGCGATGTAAGCGAATTAGGAAAATACGGAGTTGATAAAGTTCTAAAAGTAAACAATGATAAATTGGCTGGCTTTACAGCTAAGGCTTACGCCGATGTTATTAAACAAGCTGCTGAAAAAGAAGGAACAAAAGTAGTGTTGCTTTCTTCTACAACAGACAGTATTTATCTTTCATCATTAGTTGCAGTAGCTTTAAATGCAGGTTTTGCTTCAAATGTTGTAGGATTGCCAGTGAGCACTTCTCCTTTTCAAGTAAAAAGAAATGCTTTCTCAAACAAAGCTTTCAACATCACTCAAATTGATACAGATGTAAAAGTTCTCGGACTTGCTAAAAACTCTTACGGAATTTTTGAAAGCGCAGGAGCTGCAGCAGCAGAAGATTTTAACCCAACAATTGGAGACAATGATTTTGGTGTAAAAGTAGAATCTGTTGAAAAAGTGACTGGAAAAGTTTCTATCGCTGATGCTGATATCGTAGTTTCTGGCGGACGCGGATTGAAAGGTCCGGAAAACTGGGGATTGGTTGAAAATCTAGCTGAAGTTTTAGGTGCTGCAACGGCATGTTCTAAACCTGTTTCAGATTTAGGATGGAGACCTCACAGCGAGCACGTTGGTCAAACAGGAAAACCAGTTGCAACAAACTTATACATTGCGATTGGTATCTCTGGAGCAATTCAACATATTGCTGGAATCAACTCTTCTAAAGTAAAAGTGGTAATCAATAATGACCCAGAAGCTCCTTTCTTTAAAGTTGCTGATTATGGTATTGTTGGAGATGCTTTTGAAATCGTTCCTCAATTAACGGAGAAACTTAAAGCTTTTAAAGCTCAGCATTCTTAATCAAAGAATTCTTAAATAATATAGCTGCCTAAAAACAAGATAATCGTATCTTTGTTTTAAGGCAGCTTTTTTGTTCGATATTTTTTGATTAAAATTGCACCTTTATTTTCCAATCAAAAAAAGTATTAAAATGTGGCGCTAAGTGCCCTTTTTTCAATCATATATGAGTCTAGTAAAATTATCCATAAAAGGAATTTCATACAGCCAAACTCAAAATGGCGCTTATGCTTTAATTTTGAACGAAGTTGACGGCGAAAGAAAATTACCTATCGTAATTGGCGCTTTTGAAGCCCAATCGATTGCTATTGCCTTAGAAAAAGAGATCAAACCTCCCCGTCCATTAACGCATGATTTATTCAAAAACTTTGCAGAGCGATTTGACATTGTGGTAAAACAAGTAATCATACACAAACTTGTTGACGGTGTTTTTTATTCTAGTTTGATCTGCGAAAGAGACAAAATCGAAGAAATTATTGATGCAAGAACTTCAGATGCAATTGCACTAGCCTTGCGTTTCAACGCACCAATTTTTACCTATAAAAACATCTTGGACAAAGCCGGAATTTATTTAAAATCAAATTCTGGAGATGGCGACCAAGGTTCTCAAGAAATCGACGATGTACTTTCTAATCCAGAAACTTTTGGACATGAAGAAGAAAGCAATCAATCTGGCGATGTATACGCAAAACATTCATTGCAAGAATTAAATGAGCTTTTGGATCAAGCAGTCTCTCAAGAAGATTACGAAAAAGCCGCAAAAATCAGAGACGAAATCTCAAAAAGATAACTATTCGCTATAGGCAATAAGCTTTAGGCTATAAGCTTAAAGTATATTGCCGTAAATATAAAAAACAAGCTTAAGCATTAGGAAAAAGCCTAAAGCTTAAAGCCTAAAGCCTAAAGCAAAAATGAAACAATACTTAGATTTAGTAAAACACGTTTTAGAAAACGGCAATCAAAAAGGAGACAGAACCGGAACTGGAACTAAAAGCGTTTTTGGCTATCAAATGCGTTTTGATTTAAGCGAAGGTTTCCCAATGGTTACAACTAAAAAACTTCATTTAAAATCAATCATTTACGAATTGCTTTGGTTTTTAAAAGGAGATACAAATATAAAATACCTTCAAGAAAACGGAGTTAAAATCTGGGACGAATGGGCCGATTCAAATGGCGATTTAGGACCCGTTTACGGCCATCAATGGCGCAACTGGAACAGTGAAGAAATTGACCAGATATCTGAATTAATCACTGAATTGAAGACAAACCCAAACAGCCGCAGAATGCTCGTTTCGGCTTGGAATCCTTCGGTTTTGCCAGATACCAAAAAATCTTTTGAAGAAAACGTAGCAAACAATAAAGCCGCTTTGCCACCTTGCCACGCCTTTTTTCAATTTTATGTGTCGAGTCCCGATATTGAAAAAGGCGAAACAAAAGGCAAGCTTTCTTGTCAGCTTTATCAACGAAGTGCCGATATCTTTTTAGGAGTTCCTTTTAATATTGCTTCTTATGCATTATTAACCATGATGATTGCTCAAGTTTGCGATCTTGAAGCTGGCGAATTTATTCACACTTTTGGAGACGCACATATTTACAACAATCATTTTGAGCAATTGGAATTACAACTTTCAAGAGAACCAAAACCGCTTCCAAAAATGATTTTGAATCCTGCGATTAAAAACATTTTTGATTTTGATTATAATGATTTCACTCTTGTAGATTATGATCCGCATCCTGCAATAAAAGGAAGTGTCGCTGTATAAAAACACAAAAAAATCCGCTTAGAATTTAAGCGGATTTTTTTATACTGCTAGAACACTGTTTTCGCTTCCGGCAAAATCATTCCATTTATATGAATCTGCCTCAGGTTCATTAACATAAACTCCGTCAATTAAGTACTTAAACTCATAAATAGCATCTTTTACCAAGTCATAAGTCGCTTTAAATGTTCCGTTTTTTAACTTGCTTAAAGTCCCTTCTTCCGGATTCCAATTATTAAAATCTCCAACTACAGCTGCTGAATTTGCATCTTTTGCTTCTATAGAAAAGGTAACCTTACACACTGGTTTTGTTTTGATAAATTGTTTCTTTAAAGACATAACTAATTAGTTTTTAGATTGATACGTCTAAATTAAGCAAATTCCACCTAACTTTCAACGACTCGATATCCGATTTACGACAATAACAAAAATGTATTATTTTTTTAATCATATCCATAAATTAATTACTGATAATTTTTTGATTTCAAATTCTTAACTACTTAAAAGGCAAATATTATAGAATCAAAATTCCTTGTTTTCAAAATAAATTTTAACTTTATAACCTCATTTCATTTAAGACCTTATGGAAAAAGAAGTACACGAACAGTATGAATATGCCAGAAGAAGACTCAGACAGAAGAAAATCCTGTATTTTCATTTTGTGCTTTTTCTAATAGGAAGCTTATTTTTATTTGTTGCCAATAGATTTTTCGGTTTTGGAGCAGGAACAAATCAAAATTGGTGTATATGGGGAATTACGATATGGCTCTTTTTGTTTATTTTACACTTTATAAAAGTCTATATTACAGATCGATTCATGAATAAAAAATGGGAAAGAGAACAAATTGACAGACTTGTTGCGCTGCAACAAAAAAGAATCAGTCAATTAGAATCCAAAATAAATGCGGATACTGAAAAATAAAATTTAGTTTAGAATGCCATGATTATAATGATAGCGGCTGTAGCCGAAAACAATGCTCTCGGAAAAAATAATGATTTAGTATGGCATTTGCCAAATGATTTTAAAAGATTCAAATCTCTTACAACAAATCATTATATCATTATGGGAAGAAAGACTTTTGAAAGCTTTCCAAAACCTTTGCCTAACAGAACTCATGTTATCATAACTCGTCAAACCGATTATAAGCCTGAGGGTTGCATTGTTGTTGACAGTATCGAAAAAGCAATCGCGGTTTGTCCTGAAAATGAAGATTCATATATCATTGGAGGTGGAGAAATTTACAATCTTGCAATGCCTTATGCTGATATCATTGAAATAACCAAAGTGCACCATACTTTTGACGCAGATACCTTTTTTCCAAAAATCAGTGACAATGAATGGATGTTGGTAGAATCAGAAGAGAATTTTAAGGATGACAAACATCTTTACGATTACACTTATGAAACGTATATACGCAAATAAAAAAACATCCTCTTTTGAAGGATGTTTTTTAAACAATTGATTTTAAGATTTTGACTCTTTCGAGAAATAGTTTTGGTAAAAAAAATCACAAATGTGTAAACACTTGAAATAACTGAATAACATAAATGTTAATTGAGAACAAGTCTCAAAACGCCTTTAATAACAAATACCACTAAGATATTAAAGGCAAGAAAATTAAAATTTCCAAAAACAAATTTAATCCTAAGAACGTATTTTGCACTTTTAAAATGATGCTGTTTTTAAGAACAGCATTTCAAAACTACTTACAAGAACAACTGAATTACCAGTGCAAAAGAAGCAATCATTTGATTTAAGTCATATTTTTCAATCAATCATTAAAATTTCATCATTTTTTCTTTGACAAAGTTGTATATAAATCCAGCACTACACAATACCAACTTTTAGTGATTTTTTCAAAATACCCACTTTTAGTGAGGCATTGCAACTACCTAAAAACAGTGAGCTCGCATTCCCAAAAATCTCACTTTTAAAACATTTGATTTACAAATTAAAAAAGCCAATTACAGTTAAGTCAGATTGTATTATATTTGCCTAAATAAAAAAAATGTCTGAAAAAATAACTCCATATAAAGACTCTTCTTTAGGGAAGAAAGAGCAGGTTGCCCAAATGTTTGACAACATTTCTGGGAATTACGATAATTTGAACCGTGTCATCTCATTTGGGATTGATGTGAAATGGCGTAAAAAAGTATTAAAATTAGTATCTGACACAAAACCAAAGATCATTCTTGATATTGCTACAGGAACTGGTGATCTTGCTATTTTGATGGCGCAAACTAATGCCGAAAAAATAATAGGCTTAGATATTTCGGCAGGAATGCTTGAAGTTGGAAAAAAGAAAGTAGCCGAAAAAAATCTTTCAAATACTATTGACTTAGTTCTAGGAGATTCTGAAAACATTCCTTTTGAGGATAATTATTTTGATGCCATAACTGTTGGTTTTGGTGTTCGAAACTTTGAAAATTTAGAAAAAGGATTTGCCGAAATTTTAAGAGTCTTAAAACCGAATGGCATATTTGTAATTCTCGAAACTTCTGTCCCAGATAAAACTCCATACAAACAAGGATATAAATTTTACAGCAAAAACATACTCCCAATAATCGGGAAATTATTTTCTAAAGATAATTCTGCTTATGGTTATTTATCAGAATCTGCTGCTGTTTTTCCTTATGGAGAAGCATTAAACAATATTTTGAGAAAAATCGGGTTTATAGATGTTGTGGCTATGCCTCAAACCTTTGGAGTTGCAACCATTTATTCTGCTTCTAAAAAATAGTATGAAAAAAACAGTAATCTTAATTTTATTAGTCTTATCGACAAAAGGATATTCGCAATTTGCTAAAAGCATGTTTAGCAAAGATCCCATTATAAACCTTGAAAACTGGCAAAAGCAACGCCTTTATTTTGGTTACTATTTAGGATTCAATAGTTTTGACTTTAAATTCGACTATAAAAACGTTGTAAATCAAGATATCCAAGTCAAAAAAACTACCGGATTCAATGTTGGTGTTGTAGCTGATTTAAGATTACAAGAATATATAAACCTGCGTTTTGAACCAGGTTTATATTATACAAAACGCGATTTATATTACCCAAATTTCTCTTCTCAAAATGACTATTTAAGAGAAGTAAATAGTACGTATATTCATTTCCCTCTATTGCTGAAATTCTCTTCTTTGCGTACAGGAAACATCCGTCCTTATTTAGTTGGCGGAATGTCAACAACGCTGAATTTATCAAGCAATTCAAAATCTCAAGATGATAACTCGCAACAAAAATTCAGAGTAAAACCTTGGACAGCGGCTTATGAAATGGGTGTTGGGATTGATTTCTTTACAGAATATTTCATTTTTTCTCCATCAATCAGAGGAATGTTTGGCATTACTGATGAATTGATCAGAGATAATGATCCAAACAGCCCTTGGACAGGAAATATCGATTCTATGAAATCTAGAGCTATTTTAATAAATTTCACTTTTCATTAAAACAAATAGCTAACTATTTCGTTTAAATTCACTGAGAATAATTGCTGTTGCGGTAGCTACATTTAAACTTTCGGTTTTTTGTAGCTCTCCAAATCGCGGAATTGTGAGTCGGCTTGTGACCATTTTTTCAATTTCTTCTGAAATACCATTGGCTTCATTACCCATAATAATGATTCCATTTTCAGGCAAATTTGATTTATAAATGTTTTCGCCATCCATAAAGGTTCCAAAAATTGGCAGTTTTGTTTGAGCGATAAAGCTTTTCAAATCAACATAACTTACATTTACTCTAGTAATAGATCCCATTGTAGCCTGAACCACTTTTGGGTTATAAATGTCTACAGTTTCTTTGGAGCAAATAATTTGTTTGATGCCAAACCAATCGCAAAGACGCATAATGGTTCCTAAATTTCCAGGATCACGAATATCGTCTAAAGCCAAAATCAATCCTGATTCGATTATTTTATTTTCGGCAGGGATTTTGAATACAGCCAAACAAGTATTTGGAGTTGACAAAGCACTTATTTTCTTTAACTCCTGTTCATTAATAAGAGTACGTTTTGAAGATTGAACTGCTTCAAAATCATTTTGCGTGGTGTATAAATGCTCTAATTCAAAGTTGGATTGCAACAATTCTTGAATTACTTTTACTCCTTCGGCAAAAAATAATTGATTTGCAAAACGCTGTTTTTTTTGATGTAAGCCTGAGATAAGTTTTATTTGGTTTTTACTAACCATAAAATAATGTACTTTTGAATTAAATATTTATAAACACTTGAAAAATAATTCCACAAAAATAACAGCATTTATTCTAATAGCAACACTTATTTGTGCTTGTAATGCCGTAAAAAGAGTTCCCGATGGAAAAAATCTTCTTGTAAAAAATAATATTCTAGTTAACGGAAAGTCGACAAATGACGAAATTGCCACGAATCAAATGTACCAAAAACCGAACGGAAAACTGTTAGGTTTTAAATTGCGTTTGAATTTATACAATTTAGCCAATTTAAATCCAGACTCTACTTATAAAGCAAAATTCGACAATCATCCTGGCAGATATGAGCGTTGGTCAAAATTATTATCGGCAAAACAGGTTGATCGTCTTGGTCAGTCTTTTGTAAACAAAGGCTTAAATGATTTCTTAAAAAACACTGGTGAACCTCCTGTAATTATAGACACTGCTAAAACAAGAAAGTCTTTGCTTCGTTTAAAATATTACTATTTAAATAATGGCTTTTTCAAAGTGCAAACAGATTATACTATTGACACTGTTGGAATTAAAAGAGCCAAAATAAACTATAACATAACAACGGGTCCAGCATATACATTAGATTCTATTAGAACTACAATTATGACTCCCGCTCTTGACTCTTTGTACAACAACAGCAGAGAACCTTCAATCTTAAAATCTGGAAACCAATACAAAACCACTGATTTTGAAGAAGAAAAAAATCGTATTACAACTTACTTCCGAAACAATGGCGCTTATTTTTTCCAGCCAACTTATGTGACTTTCGACATAGATACCATTGGCAAAAAAGACAAAGCTGACGTAAATTTAATCATCAACAACAATAGTATACAAGAAAGAGATTCAAGCAGAACCGAACCTTTTAAATTGTATAAAATCAGTGATGTCAATATTTATACAGATTATTCAGCAGCTAATGCCAAAGCAAAAATTAGCGATAGTATTTCATACAATAACTTCAATTTATACGGTTACAAAAAAATCAAATATAAACCGCGAGCTATTACCGACGCCATATTCATAACCAAAGGAAGCATTTTCTCTGATACAAGAACAACGCTTTCTTCTCGATACTTGAACAATTTAAAAATTTTCAATTATCCTTCCATACAATATGAAGTCGATAAAAGAGATTCTACCGCTCAGTCATTAATTGCTAATGTTTATTTAACGCCAAGAAAAAAATACAGTTTTGGTGCAACGCTAGACGTGACGCATTCTAATATTCAGGATTTCGGGATTGGAGCGAGTATTTCAGAAACCATTCGAAATGTATTCAATAGAGCCGAAACATTAGAAATATCAGCACGTGTCAATGTTGGATCTTCAAAAGATATGGCAAAT
This sequence comes from Flavobacterium mesophilum, assembly GCF_039581405.1. Lineage (NCBI taxonomy): Bacteria > Pseudomonadati > Bacteroidota > Flavobacteriia > Flavobacteriales > Flavobacteriaceae > Flavobacterium > Flavobacterium mesophilum. The sequence continues at coordinate 224,633 of NZ_JBCPXZ010000003.1, forward strand.
CCAAACAATAATTTCTTCAATGTTTCTGAATACGGATTGGACATGAAATTGAATTTCCCAAGGATTCTGCTTCCTTTTGGAACCGAAAAAATTATTCCGAAGAGAATGATTCCCTACACTTCAATCTCAAGCGGTTTTTCAAAACAACGAAATATTGGTTTGGATAAAGAAAATTTCACAGGAGGAATTGCATACAATTGGTCTCCAAAACGTCATAACACTGCAAAATTGGAATTGCTTAATGCACAATATGTACGAAACTTAAATCCTGACAATTATTTTAATGTATACACCTCTTCTTACGATGAGTTGAATGGCATTGGAAAAGATTATAACATCAATCCGGACAACTGGGGAACCACAGCAGAAGAACAAGCCAGAAAAGACTTAACTATACCTAAAGGAACAACAGGTTTTACAAATGACGTTTTATCGAACAGTACAGCCCTACAACCGGGCGACCCACAATACAAAGATGTTGAAAGTATTGAAGAAAGAAGAGTCCGTTTGACCGAAAACGACTTTATTCTATCTACAAGTTACAGCTTTACCAAAACAACTAAAAAAGATCTCGCCGACAATACTTTCTATCAGTTTAAAACCAAAATAGAATCTGCAGGTAGTTTATTATCTGCCATTTCAGAGATTGCCAAATTGCCTAAAAACACAAATGGCAACTACGAAATATTCAATTTAGAATATTCAGAATACATTAAAACCGAGTTTGACTATATCAAACACTGGGATTTTGGTAAAGAAAATGTAGTAGCCGTACGAAGCTTTTTCGGAATCGCAATTCCATTTGGAAATTCAAATTATATTCCGTTTTCACGAAGTTATTATTCAGGAGGTTCAAACGATAACCGTGCGTGGCAACCTTATTCATTAGGTCCAGGAAGTACAGATGCCATGGATGATTTTAATGAGGCCAACATGAAAATCGCATTAAGCGCCGAATATCGTTTTAAAATTCTTGGAGATGTCAAAGGAGCCATTTTTGCAGACGCCGGAAATATCTGGAATGTGCTCGATAATGTTATTGATGAAAAGGCGAGATTCAACAACGTAAACGATTTAGCTGAAATTGCTTTGGGTACAGGATTTGGTTTACGATACGATTTAAGCTTTTTTGTTGTGCGATTAGATTTAGGCTTCAAGACTTATAATCCGGCGCATGAGAAGGGAGACAGATGGTTTAAAGAATATAATTTTGGGCACTCTGTTTTAAATTTTGGAATAAATTATCCTTTCTAATGCTAATTAATTCTTATTTTTGCAACCTAAAAACTAAAAACAACTATAAAAAAAATTACAATGGCACACAATATCAAACCAGGAGTTGCTACAGGAGACCAAGTTCAGGAGATTTTTAACTATGCAAAAGAAAAAGGATTTGCACTTCCTGCAGTGAACGTTACTGGATCAAGCACAATCAACGGTGTACTTGAAACTGCAGCAAAACTAAACGCACCAGTTATTATTCAATTTTCTAACGGAGGAGCTCAATTCAACGCTGGAAAAGGATTATCTAACGCTGGTGAAAAAGCGGCAATCGCTGGAGGAATCGCTGGAGCAAAACATATTCACACTTTAGCTGAAGCTTACGGTGCAACTGTAATTTTACACACTGACCACTGCGCAAAAAAATTATTGCCTTGGATCGATGGTTTATTAGATGCTTCTGAAAAACATTTCGCAGAAACAGGAAAACCATTATTCAGTTCTCACATGATCGATTTGTCTGAGGAGCCAATCGAAGAAAATATCGAGATCTGTAAAGAATATTTAGCTAGAATGAGCAAAATGGGTATGACATTAGAAATCGAGCTTGGTATTACAGGTGGTGAAGAAGATGGTGTTGACAACTCTGATGTTGATAGCTCAAAATTATACACGCAACCAGAAGAAGTAGCTTACGCTTACGAAGAATTATCTAAAGTAAGTCCTAAATTTACAATTGCAGCTGCTTTTGGAAACGTTCACGGTGTTTACAAACCAGGAAACGTAAAATTAACTCCAAAAATCTTAAAAAATTCTCAAGACTTCGTACAAAACAAATTCAACACAGGACACAATCCAGTTGATTTCGTATTCCACGGAGGTTCAGGTTCTACACTTGAAGAAATCAGAGAAGGTATCAGCTACGGAGTTATCAAAATGAACATTGATACAGATTTACAATTTGCATACACTGAAGGAATTCGTGACTATATGGTTAAAAATTTAGATTATTTAAAATCTCAAATTGGTAACCCAGAAGGTCCAGATGCTCCAAACAAAAAATACTATGACCCAAGAAGATGGGTACGTGAAAGTGAAGTTACATTCAACGCAAGATTGGAGCAAGCTTTTGCAGACTTAAATAACGTAAACACGTTGTAATTAACAATTAACAATTGACAATTGATAACATTTATCAATTGTCAATTATCAATTATCAATTAAAAATATGGCTTGGTTTAAAAGACAAGAAAAAGGGATTACGACCGCTACAGAAGACAAGATGGACGTTCCGAAAGGATTGTGGTACAAATCTCCTACTGGAAAAATTATTGATGCTGACGAATTAGCGAGAAATTTATTCGTAAGCCCTGAAGATGATTTTCACGTTCGAATTGGAAGCGCAACCTATTTTGAAATTTTATTCGACAACAACGAATTTGTTGAGTTAGATAAAAACATGACTTCTAAAGATCCTTTGCATTTTGTGGACACAAAAAAATATGCAGAGCGTTTGAAAGATGTAATGGAAAAAACTCACCTTAAAGACGCTGTACGTACTGGAGTAGGAAAATCTAAAGGAAGAGAACTTGTAATCTGCTGTATGGATTTCGCTTTTATTGGTGGATCTATGGGAGCAGTTGTAGGGGAAAAAATTGCAAGAGGTATTGATCACGCGATCAAAAACAAATTGCCTTTTGTTATGATTTCTAAATCTGGTGGAGCTCGTATGATGGAAGCTGCTTATTCGTTAATGCAATTAGCAAAAACTTCTGTAAAATTAGCTCAATTAGCTGAAGCTAAATTACCTTATATCTCTCTTTGTACAGACCCAACAACTGGAGGAACAACAGCATCATACGCTATGTTAGGAGACATCAACATCTCTGAGCCAGGCGCTTTGATTGGTTTTGCTGGTCCGCGTGTTGTTCGTGACACTACAGGAAAAGATTTGCCAGAAGGTTTCCAAACTGCTGAGTTCTTATTAGAGCACGGTTTCTTAGACTTTATCACGCCAAGAAAAGAATTGAAAGATAAGATCAACTTATACATCGATTTGATTCAAAACAATGATATTCGATAGTTTTAAAACTATTTAAAATAGAAAATCCCAAGAAATTGCTTCTTGGGATTTTTTGTTTTTAAACCATATAAGTAATATAAGCACAGTTAAGCTTTTCCTGCAAGGTTTTAAAAATCTTGTAGGTATTACACTTCTGTTTTTATATCTTTATTTTAAATCTTATTTCTATGACAAGAGTTTTTATTGGCTTAATGATTTGCTTTCTTCTTTTGAGTTGTAGCAAAAAAGAAAATCAAGAAAAAGATCTTCCTTATATCATCTCACAGAATAATAAAGAAATAATTCGCGGCAAAGACACTGTTCCGCCGCCACCGCCAATTCCTGGTTGGCTATTTTATGGAACTAATACTTTCATCATAAACTCAGATTCCACAGCATATTATTTTCAAAGAAAAGGAATGGCGGTAGTCTGCGGAACCCCAACAGCTGATACAATCCCTTATTTTACAAACTTACAACCTATAGAAATAATTGAAATCTCAAATAAAAACATCTATGATTTTATAAAATTAAACTATAAAGATGATTTCAGAAATCAAACTTTTATTGCTTCTCAATCTGATACATTGAAGTCGAAAATATTCTTTGATTTAAACAAGTCTTTAAACAAATTTAAAAGAGATCGAGATTTTGTTATCATCAGAAGAACAACACAAGAGGAAGATACTGTTTTAAAATACAAAAAAAGCAACTCATACTACAACTCTAAAAACATTAAATGGGATAGCACAAGAGTTAAATTTCCTGAACAAATCAAATTTCCTAAACAACTAAAATTTGTTACAAAAAAGAGATGAAACAAAAAATCCCAAGAAATAGTTTCTTGGGATTTTTTATATATCGCTCCTACGGAACTCCATTTTGACGAACAATCAATTTCATCGGAATAAATTCTATTGCTACCGATATTCCATTCCTACGGAATTTTTCTTTATTGTTTAATTCTTAGCTCGCTTTTTTCAAATCATTCTTCAAATCCTTTCTCAACTCTTTTTCAGCAATTTTAAAAGCCAGTTTCTCGCGCCAAGCGGCATAACGCTCTCTGAAAACCACTTTTATAGCACTATCAACTGCGCCATGCATAAACAAGCTCCAAACGCTTGCTACTTTTCTAGACACCGATTGATCCCAAGCGCGAAGTGTAAGCGAAAAAGAACCATCTATATAACGCATCCAGTGCCACATTCCTGTTGGCATGAATAAGGTATCTCCGTGCTCCAGAAAAACTTCATACCCTTCTACTCCTTTTAAGGCTGGAAATTTTTCAAAATCGGGATTGGCGACATCATAATCTTCTAATGCATACGTAGTGTTCGGAAGACAATAAAGTCTTTTTTTCCATTTATTATCGAATAATATAATGTGTTTTCGGCCTCCAAAATGAGTATGGAAAAGATGTGGCAAATCAATATCGTAATGCAAAAAAGTTATTGCTTTTGAACCACCAAAAAACATTGCCGGCATGCTTTCGATAAAACCGCCCATTAATTCTTTTGGGATTTTTACATCATCAATTAATTCGGGTCTGTGTTTGAAAAGGTTGAAGAAAAAAATGCGCAATTGAGTTGGCTCTCTTTTGATCAAATCCAAGTATTCGCCAAATTTCATGCTAGCAATCGAAGCATTAATTACTTTTGAAGGATCTGCTTTTGAATTATCAACCAATTTAACCTCAATATCACCTGCAATCTGCTTAAAATATTCGGTTGACCACTTTTCTCTAGCAGGCCAATCTTTCGTTAGCCCTTTTATAATTAAAGGCCTTCTTTTATCTAAATAGTTCTTTTTAAAATCTTCTCTAGAAATAGACTCGACAGTGTCAACAGATTTAAGGTTAAAGCTCATTTATTTAGTGGTTTATGTTCTTGGTCTATCAAAAATATCTAATTATTTCGAGTCATCAAAATTTACAGTAAAATAACACAAAAACAATATTACATTCCTGTTCTAATTGCTTCAACCGGATCGAGATTTGCTGCTGAAACTGCCGGTAAAATTCCCGAAATTATTCCAACACAAATAGAAAGTCCTGCACCAATGAAAATATTCCAGAAACTTAAAACAAATTCAAATTCCAATAAATTGGTCAGAAGAAGCGAAAGCAACCAAACAATCAGCAAGCCAATTACTCCCCCAATCAAGCAAAGCATCACAGCTTCAAATAAAAACTGAAATAAGATAAATTTATTTTTTGCTCCCAAAGATTTTTGGATACCAATCAAATTGGTGCGCTCTTTTACCGATACAAACATAATGTTGGCAACTCCAAAACCGCCAACCAAGAAAGAAAAGATACTGATGAAAATTCCAGCAGTTCTTAAAGACCCCAATATTCCGTCAATAAAATCAGTAAAACCCGAAAGCACATTTACAAAGAAATTATCCATTTCACCCGCTTTCATACCACGAATGGCACGAAGTTTTTGAGCAACTTCGGCTTTGTAAGCTTCCATATCAACTCCTTTTACAGGTTTCAAAACAATTACAGGCGTCATTGAATCGCTATCGCCATACATTCGTCGAAGGAAATTAGCAGGTAAATAAACTGAAGTATCATTACTGTCTCCAAAAAATCCAGCCCCTTGTTTTGCAATCACGCCAATAACAGTAAAACGCTGTCCGTACAAACGAATATTTTTTCCTAACGGATCGCTGGTTCCAAAAAGCCCTTCGGCAATATCGTATCCCAAAACAATAACTGCTGTTCCTGAATTTGATTCAGATTCATTATAAAATCTTCCTTTATCAAAACTCAATCCGTCAATGTCAACCATTTCAAATGACGACGGAATAATATTTACATCGGCAACTGTTCTAGAATCATATTTTAAAGTTTCTCTCGCCACAAAAAGCTGATAGCCCACTTGATCCGTATTATTCAGCGAATTTTTCAGCCCAACATATTCATCATATTTTACATTTGGAAACTGCTCTCTTTTCCATTGTGGAATTTCGGATGGTCCAAAGCAATATTTCATTAAATAAATCGTATTTTTATCTAAGCTACTCAAATCTTTAGAAATTTTTCGGTCTAAAGAATCAACAGCAGCCAAAACAGCAATAATCGAAAAAATACCAATAGTAACGCCCAGCAAAGACAATAAAGTTCTTAATTTATTATTTCGCAACGCATTTATGGCAAAACTGAAACTTTCTTTTAATAATCGGAGGTAAAGAAACATATAATAGTATTTTTCAATAAAGTAAAATTCAATAATTTAAATTCAAAAACCTAATAAAACTTAACTTACTCATCAGTAGATTTTTTTAGCATAATGTTACATTAATTTTCTTTAAAATAATATATAAAAAAACTACTTTTGCAGTCTGAAAATCATAACTACACAATGAGCACAACTAAAAAAATACAATCAGCACTAATTTCGGTTTTTTCTAAAGACGGATTAGAGCCAATCGTTAGAAAATTACACGAACAAAATGTAACACTTTACTCTACTGGAGGAACAGAAGATTTCATCAAAAATCTTGGAATTCCTGTAGTTCCTGTTGAAGATATTACTTCATTTCCAGAAATTCTTGGAGGAAGAGTAAAAACATTGCACCCGAAAATTTTTGGAGGAATCTTAAACCGCCAGGACAACGAGAGCGATGTGCAGCAAATGAAAGAATTTGACATTCCTCAAATTGATTTGGTAATTGTTGATTTGTATCCTTTTGAAAAAACTGTTGCTTCAGGTGCAAGCGAACAAGATATCATCGAAAAAATTGATATTGGCGGAATTTCATTAATCCGCGCAGGCGCAAAAAACTTCAAAGACACTGTAATTGTGGCTTCTGTTAACGAATACAGCTTGCTTTTGGATTTGATTACAGAGCAAAATGGTTCTACAACTTTAGAAAACAGAAGATTGTTTGCTACTAAAGCTTTCCATGTTTCATCTCACTATGATGGAGCTATTTTTAATTATTTCAACACAGACGAGACTATTTACAAAGAAAGTATTGCAAACGGTCAAGTTTTAAGATACGGTGAAAACCCTCACCAAAAAGGATTCTTCTTTGGAGATTTTGATGCTATGTTCAAAAAACTTCACGGAAAAGAATTGTCATACAACAACTTATTAGATGTTGACGCTGCAGTTAATTTAATTGCTGAATTTAAAACTGACGGACCAACATTCGCGATTTTGAAACACAACAATGCTTGCGGATTGGCTTCAAGAAAAACAATCAGCGAGGCTTATTTAGCGGCTTTAGCTTGTGATCCAACTTCTGCTTTTGGTGGAGTTTTGATTTCAAACACAAAAATTGATTTAGAAACTGCACAAGAAATCAACAAATTATTCTGTGAAGTGGTAATCGCTCCAGCGTATGATGATGAGGCTGTTACAGTTTTACAAGAAAAGAAAAACAGAATTATTTTAGTCCAAAATGAAGTTGAATTACCAGCTCGTCAAGTAAGAACTTGTCTTAATGGTTTGTTAATTCAGGACAGAAATAATATTACGGATAATAAAGAGCATTTAAAAACCGTTACCATTACAGAACCTACTGCTCAAGAGATCGAAGATTTGATCTTTGCTTCTAAAATCTGCAAGAATACAAAATCAAACACAATTGTATTTGCTAAAAACGGAACATTGATTTCTTCAGGTACAGGTCAAACTTCTAGAGTTGATGCATTAATGCAGGCTGTAGACAAAGCAAAAGCTTTTGGATTTGATTTAACAGGAGCTTCGATGGCAAGTGACGCATTTTTCCCATTTCCGGATTGTGTTGAATTAGCTAAAAAAGCGGGAATAACTGCTGTAATTCAGCCAGGAGGTTCGATAAAAGACGAATTAAGCATAAATTATTGCAATGAAAATAATCTTGCAATGGTATTTACAGGAACTCGTCATTTTAAACATTAATTTGTTTAACTTTGTTCGATAAATAATTTATAACATTTTAAACCCCTAAAAAACTTATGGGATTTTTTGATTTCATGACCGAGGATATTGCAATAGACCTTGGTACCGCAAACACTTTAATCATTCATAATGATAAAGTTGTTATTGACAGCCCCTCTATCGTAGCACGCGACAGAGTTTCAGGCAAAATCATCGCTGTTGGTAAAGAGGCCAACATGATGCAAGGTAAAACGCATGAAAACATCAAAACCATAAGGCCTTTGAAGGATGGTGTTATTGCCGATTTTGATGCTTCGGAAAAGATGATCAACATGTTCATCAAAAGTATTCCTGCGTTAAAAAAGAGAATGTTCACACCAGCCTTAAGAATGGTTGTTTGTATTCCTTCTGGAATTACTGAGGTTGAAATGCGTGCAGTAAAAGAATCTTGTGAGCGTGTAAACGGAAAAGAAGTTTACTTGATTCATGAGCCAATGGCGGCAGCAATTGGTATTGGTATCGATATTATGCAGCCAAAAGGTAACATGATCGTAGATATCGGAGGTGGCACTACAGAAATCGCTGTTATTGCATTAGGCGGAATTGTTTGTGACAAATCTGTAAAAATCGCGGGTGACGTTTTCACAAATGACATCGTGTATTACATGCGTACGCAACACAACCTTTTCGTTGGAGAAAGTACGGCTGAAAAAATCAAAATTCAAATTGGTGCGGCTATCGAGGATTTAGATGGACCACCAGAAGATATGTCAGTTCAAGGTAGAGATTTGCTTACTGGTAAACCAAAACAAGTAGATGTATCTTACCGTGAGATTGCAAAAGCATTGGATAAATCTATTCAGCGTATCGAGGATGCGGTAATGGAAACATTATCACAAACTCCTCCTGAGTTAGCAGCAGATATCTACAACACTGGTATCTATTTAGCAGGTGGTGGATCTATGTTGAGAGGTCTTGACAAACGTATTTCTCAAAAAACAGATTTGCCAGTTTATATTGCTGAAGATCCATTGAGAGCTGTTGTTCGCGGTACCGGAATGGCGCTTAAAAACATTGCAAAATTTAAAAGCATCTTAATCAAATAAGATTCGAAATAACAAACTAATTTACTTTTATAAAGGTCAAATTTCTATGATTTGACCTTTATAAAACTTGAAACCTAAAGCATATCCTGAAACAAAATAACCAGACAAGAAATGCAGCAAATATTTAATTTCATTATAAGAAACAGTAATCGATTGCTGTTTTTGCTGCTTTTAGGTATTTCGTTAGGACTCACTATTCAATCTCATTCCTATCACAGAAGCAAAGTAATCAGTTCTGCCAATTTCTTAAGCGGAGGTGTTTACGAAAGGATTAATCATGTGAACGAATATTTGAATTTAAGAGCTGAAAACGACGAACTTGTACTTGAGAACGCAAGATTAAAAAGTCTTTTATTCAATAAGGAAGACACAACAAAATTACCTTTGCCTGATACAATTAAAGGAGTAAAACCTGCTGACATAATTGTATCAAAAGTAATTCACAACACTTATAACACACACGAAAACTACATTACTCTAAACTCTGGAGCTAATGACGGCGTGAAACAAGATATGGGTGTAATCAACAGTTTAGGAATTATAGGAGTAGTTGATAATACATCTCCAAGATATTCTACTGTAGTTAGTATTTTGAACATGAAGTCACAGATCAATGCCAAACTTAAAAAATCAAATCACTTTGGTTCTTTAACTTGGGATGGAAAAAGCACAGGTTTTGTACAGTTACGAGATGTTCCTAGATTGGCTACTGTTAGAAAAGGCGACACCATTGTAACAGGAGGACAATCTGTAATTTTTCCTGAAGGAATCAACATTGGTACCGTTGAAACCGTTTATAAAGAAGAACAGACAAGTTTCTATGTCATAAAAGTTAAACTATTTAACGATATGACAAATCTTGGACATGTTTATATTATCAAAAGCAAAGACAGAGAAGAACTTATTAATTTAGAAAAAAAGGAAAAAGATGAATAGCGCATTGTTAGTCAATATTTTTCGATTTATTATGTTACTGGCAATTCAGATTGTTATTTTCAACAATATGAACTTTCTAGGCTACATAAGTCCTTTTCCGTATATCTTATATATCATTCTTTATCCTGTCAACAGCAATAAATCAGGATTGATTATTTCAAGCTTTTTACTTGGATTGACAATGGATATGTTTTGCAATTCGGGCGGAATCCACGCGACAGCATGTGTAATTCTCGCTTATTACAGGCCATATATATTTAAGTTTTCGTTTGGACTGAGTTATGAATATCAAACCATCAAATTAAACGAATCTTTAACACCGGAAAGGTTTTCATTTATTTTGGTATCAGTTTTGCTGCATCATATTATATTGTTTGTTTTAGAAGCGTTTCAATTTAAATTTATCTGGGACATTTTACTCCGAACATTATTTAGTTCAATATTCACAATAATAACTTCAATCATAATAATTTATCTTATTAAGCCCAATAAACGATGAGAAAAGTTCTGCTGCCCGCTTTAATTATCATTGCAGGATCTTTACTGGTGATCAGGGTATTTTATTTGCAAATTGTAGACGATTCATTTAAGCTAAAATCGGAAAACAACGCAATAAAAAAACAGTATGACTACCCTGAAAGAGGTTATATTTACGACAGATACGGCAAATTACTAGTAGCCAATCAGGCTTCTTATGATATCATGGTTATTCCTCGCGAAATCAAAGAGGACTTGAATATTACTGAATTTTGTGCTTTATTAAACATTACAAGAGAAGAATACGATAAAAGAATAGCCAAGGCAAAAGTTTATAGCCCAAGACTTCCCTCTGTATTTTTGGCACAATTGAACAAAAATGAATTTGCCGCTTTTCAAGAGAAAATCAGAAAATACGAAGGTTTTTATTTCCAAAAAAGATCACTTCGAGATTACGAAGTAGACTATGGTGCAAACATTTTTGGAGGTGTCACTCAGGTAAATGAAAGCCAGATTGCCAAAAATCCGTATTACAATAGCGGTGACTTAATTGGAAGACAAGGTGTAGAAGAAAGCTATGAAGAAGTTTTGCGCGGTATAAAAGGTGTAAAATACATTCAGAAGGACAAATACAATCGTGAAATAGGTTCTTATAAAGACGGAAAATACGATACCATCGCCGTGGCAGGAGAAGATATCAATTTAACAATTGATGCTGAACTTCAAAAATATGGCGAAGAATTAATGATCAACAAAAGAGGTGGAATTGTGGCGCTAGAGCCAAAAACAGGAGAAATTTTAGCCCTTGTTACTGCTCCTTCATATGATCCTGGCATTTTAGTTGGACGACAAAGATCTAAAAACTATACGCTTTTATATCGTGATTCTATTGCAAAACCATTATACGACAGAGGACTTTTAGCCGAGTATCCTCCCGGATCTCCATTTAAAATCTTAACAGGATTGGTTGCTCTTCAAGAAGGAGTTATTGATGAGCACACTACATTTATGTGTCATCATGGTTTCAGTTATGGTAGAGGCCGATTTATGAAATGCCACGGTTTTGGTCCGCATCAACTGAATAATGGTATATACAATTCTTGCAACACATACTTTGCACAATCGTATATGTTGACAATTAACAAATACAGAAACCCTGGCTATGCTGTTGATGTATGGAGTAATCACGTAAAAAGTTTTGGACTAGGCCAATTTATGGGTTATGATTTGCCAACAGGAAGAAAAGGTAACATCCCAACTTCTAAAACCTATAAAAAGATATATCCAAATGGCGGATGGAGAAGTACAACAATTGTTTCTAATGCGATTGGACAAGGAGAAGTTTTAATGACTCCTATTCAATTGGCAAACATGATGGCAACCGTTGCAAATCAAGGTTATTATTATACGCCTCATATCATCAAAAAAATCGAAGGTAAAAAGATTGACGCAAAATTTACGACAAGACACGAAACCACGATTGACAAAAAATATTTTCCGCCTGTAATAAACGGATTATTTGACGTTTATAACAAAGGTACCGCTTATGCGCTTAAAGTTCAAGGCATTGATATTTGTGGAAAAACAGGAACTGCCGAAAACTATGCAAAAATTAACGGAGTTAGAACAAAACTAAAAGACCACTCTATTTTTGTGGCTTTTGCTCCTAAAGACAATCCTAAAATCGCCATTGCAATTATGATTGAAAATGGAGGTTTTGGTGCAAATGTAGCCGGGCCTATTGCGAGTTTGATGATTGAAAAATATTTAAGAAAAAAAATCACAAGAACTGATTTAGAAGTTCGTGTTCTAAATAAAAGTTTGGTTAGCGAATATGCCAAATTAGGAGGAATGACCGATGCTAGTGCAATTGAAACAACACCAAAAGATTCTGTTTTAAAAGCAAAAATTGTTACTCCAAAAGTACCAACTAAAACAGACGTTAAAAAAGTAACCATTGACTCCACCCAAGAGAACTAACAAAGATTATTTCAAATGAAAAATCAAAGTGTAAAAAATAATATTGACTGGATAAGTGTTTTTATCTACAGCACGTTAGTGATATTAGGGTGGTTGAATATCTATTCCTCTTCTTTACTATCAACTGAAGGAACATACCAAAAACAGCTGATTTTTATTGGATGTACCATTCCGTTGATTTTTGTAGTTCTTTTTGTTGACGGAAAATTTTATGAAAAATATGCCAGTATCATATTTGTAGTCTCACTTTTGTCGCTGGCTGGATTATTCCTTTTTGGAAAAACCATTGCTGGGCAAAGATGCTGGTACGCGATTGGAGGATTCACTCTGCAACCTTCTGAATTTGCCAAAGCCGCCACTTCGCTTGCATTGGCAAAATACTTGAGTGACACACAAATCAACCTCAAAGATGTCAATAGGCAAATACAAGCATTAGCCATTGTGTTTTTGCCTGTTATGCTTATTTTACCGCAACCAGACCCGGGAAGCGCCTTGATCTATAGTATTTTTATAATTGTTTTATATAGAGAAGGATTGCCATCTTGGTACGTTTGGACTGGTTTTATTACTATTTTATTGTTTGTATTAACATTAGTTCTTGAACCGTATGTTGTTATTATTCTAGCAGCAGTTGTTCTTGCAATCATACATTTTAAAGGCCGAGTTGTTGACAGAAATTTATTAATGAGCAGTATCCTTTTAGCTATTATTTCGGCTTTTGTTTTCTCTGTAGATTACGTTTTTGAACATGTCTTCAAACAGCACCATAGAGACCGTTTTAATATTTTGCTTGGTAAAACTGTCGATATGAAAGGTATTGGATATAATACCAACCAATCTGAAATTGCTATTGGATCTGGTGGATGGCTAGGAAAAGGTTTTTTACAAGGAACACAAACCAAAGGAGGTTTTGTACCAGAACAACATACCGATTATATTTTTACAACTGTTGGTGAAGAATGGGGTTTTGTGGGTTCATTAGTTGTGATTGCGCTTTTTATTGGTTTATTCTTAAGAGTAATTTATTTGGCAGAAAGACAAAAAACTAAATTTAGCCGTGTTTATGGCTATTGCGTTGCCGGAATTTTGTTTATCCATTTCTTTGTAAATATTGCCATGGTTATTGGTATTTTCCCGACTATTGGGGTTCCTTTGCCGTTCTTTTCTTATGGAGGTTCTGGACTCTGGGGATTCACTATTTTGCTGTTTATCTTCTTAAAAATGGACGCTAATAAAGTGAATGAATGGTAATTTAAATTCCAAATGTAAAGCACCAGATCCCAAATCAAATCCAAAAAAGAGTATCGAATTTTATCTTAATTATTGATTCAAAATAATTTCATTCACATTAAAATGAATGAATTCCAATAAAAAAGTCCGAAGCTTAAAACTTCGGACTTTTATATTTTATCCTTTATGATTATACCTTCTCTCCGCTTGTTCTCTTCTTGATAAGCTTTAAGAAAACTGGAAACGTTGACACAATTATAATTCCTATTACAATTACTTCAATATGTTCTTTCAAATCAATTCCGTGTTCTAAAAACACTCCATATAAGTAATGTCCTGAAAAGATCAATACGAAAGACCATAAAAATGAACTCAAAATATTATAGAACATAAATTTCTTTTTATCCATAGAAACTATTCCAGCAATGATTGGTGCGAAAGTTCTAAATATTGGAAGGAAACGAGCGTAAATAATTGCTTTCCCGCCGTATTTTTCAAAAAAGTCTTTAGATTGAAGCAAATATTTTTTCTTGAACCAAAATGTATCTTCTTTCTTGAACAAATAATAACCGCTTTTTGCACCAAACCAATATCCAGTCATGTTTCCAAAAACACCCATCATGGCAACTAATGTTGACAGGATAAAAACATTTATAAAATCACTCGGAATAGAAACCACATTTTCGATTAGGTCACGGCTGTAAATACCTGATAAAAAAAGCAAGCTGTCACCAGGAAGAAAGAAACCAGCAAAAAGCCCAGTTTCGGCAAAAACAATAAACAGCACGATGTATAAACCAATTTGAAAACCACCGATACTTAAAGTAATATAAAATTCAGGGTTGACTAATTGTGTCCAATCAAAATTATTCATAAAAATGGTTTGGTTATACTTAATTTAAGTTTGTGAAAGTAACAATAATTTAGTTCAACCACAATAAAATGCGGTATTTTAAAGATAAATTAACTATAAAAAAAGCCCCAGGAAATAATTCCTGAGGCTTCAAATATTATTATTCTCTTACATATTTGCAACAGCTGTGCAAATTATCATAATCAGCTTGAGTAGCTTTCACATCTTTAGTATCGTGCCCTACCTTAGCAATTGCGTTATTCAAATCAGCTGGAGATGATTTCTCTTCATTTAAAATTACAGAAAGCTGATGCGAAGCGATATCCCAATTTGCCGTTTTTACGCCTGGAACACTAAAAGCCGCTTTTTCAATACGTTTCTTACATTGTTCGCAATTTCCATTTACTTCTGTAGTATATTTTAAATTTTTATTCTTTTTGGTTTGAGCTTGCGCTGAAAATCCCAAAAACCCAATGATCGCTATTAAAATTAATTTTTTCATTTTTAAAATATTTGATATTGTTATTGATATTTGCCTTATTATTTTATTTTAAATCGCAAACCTGCGTAATACATTTGCCCAAAAATTGGCGCATAAGCTATAGAGGCATCAAAATTTGGTCCAAACGGATCTTCAGCTCCTAAAATTGCCTTTTTCTGTTTGTAGTTCCCAATGTTTTCTCCACCAATATACACTTCAAAAACGTCTGAAAAAACTCTTGTTACCTGTGCATTCATGACTGCATACGAAGGAGAAAAATCAGGAAATTGATCTTCAGCAGGATTTGACGCTGTATAAGGCAATTGCTGACTTCCAGTCCAGTTGAACGTGTAATCAAACTTCCATTGTCTTCCATCGTCAGATGTAGTTTCGTATTCTAAATTCCCAAGAAAACGGTGTTTTGCCTGCAACGGACGCTGAAATGTTCCTCGTAAATAATCTGTTTGAATATCATAATATTTATAAGCTGTTCTCAAATTCAGGTTATGAATCAACTCATAATTAAATTCTACCTGCAGACTATTCGCAAAGGAACTTCCTTTTAAATCATAAAATAAAACTTGTTGTGGACTTTGCATTAAATCTACTACAGCTTGGTTTTGAAAATCAGTTCTGTAGAAATCAAATCCTGCTTCAGCATTTTTATTGAAAATCTTGAACTTTTGCGAAAAGCTTATTCCGTAATTCCACGCAATTTCAGGATTTAGCCCATAGATTTTTCCATTTGAATCTAAAATTGAGAACGTTCTAGAACTAGCAAAAAGTTGCTGGTTCTCTGCAAAAATATTAGCTGAACGTTTTCCTCTTCCGGCAGAAAAACGAAGAACACCATTTTTCCAAGGATTGTATCTCATATGCAAGCGAGGCGTCACAAAAAAGCCCAATCTATTGTGATTATCCACTCTTCCGCCTAAAATCAAACTAAAATTATCCGTGTTATCATAGGTATATTCAAAGAATGCTCCAACTGAATTATCGATTCGGCTGTAATCTACAGTATTCACAAATTCCTGATATTGATCGTATGCAAAATTTAATCCAGTCGTAAATTTATGCATCGTGTTGTTTATTATCGAATTGAAAATCAAATTCGAATAAAAGCTATTCTGTTTGATATCATACAAATTCAACCCGAAATAAGAATTTTGATTATGACTATTGAAAGCATTTTGAAACCCGATACTTTGATAAGGCATATCTTTAAAAACATATCCAATTTTTGTAGAAACATCAAAACGCTCCGTATTGATTTCTGAACCCCAATGATTCGTAGTACCGCGATCAATATCTTTATCAAAATCAACCTCACCCGTTTGTTTTTTATCATTCATATATCTGAAATTGATAAAACTTACCAAACCGCTTTCTGGATCATAATATTGATAACGATTTAAAACATTGATTTGTTTTCCTAGCGGATTATCTAAAAATCCATCATCATTCATGTCGTTTTTGGCAACTCGTGTATTTCCGTGAACAAAAAGGCTTGTCGCCCATTTATCAGATAATTTTTTATTGAAATGTGTATTCAATTCAAAACGTGCATCTGTTGAAACATAAACGTTTAAGAAAAACGGAATATCGCTTAAAGGCTTTAAAAGTTCTGTATTAATTTGACCCGAAATACTTTCGTAACCATTAATAACGCTCCCCGCGCCTTTCGTAATTTGAACACTTTCGATCCAAGTTCCCGGCGTAAATGATAATCCGTAAGCTTGAGAAGCCCCACGAACCGAAGGAATATTTTCTTCAGTAATCATTAAATAAGGACTCGTCAAACCTAACATTTTGATTTGTTTAGTTCCCGTTAAAGCATCCGAAAAATTGACATCTATTGAAGGGTTTGTTTCAAAACTTTCGGCCAAATTACAGCATGCCGCTTTTAGCAGTTCTTTACTCGTAATAACAGATGTATTGGATGTAAGTGTATAGGATTTTTTAATTCCTTTTTGCTTCTTGCTGACTTTGACTTCCTGCAAATCTTCCTGCGAAAAAGCAGTAGCAGACAACAAAATCATGCCAAAAAGCAGTATATTTTTGTGCATATAAATAATTTTAATGTTATTAGAAAAGCTGTTTTTGATTTAAGACAAACAGCGACTTTCAAGCACGAAAAATCGGCTTGATTCTAAACATTAAAATCAGGAATAAAAAATGTATTGATTATATAACTTGTAAAAAGGAGGCGCATTCGCATCAGAATAATACGAAGTTATTTGATTGCTTTTGAAATTTGGTATTGATAAAAAAGCAATTGTATTATATTCTTGGATCGCAGCCGGAAAATCAAGCTGGAAAAAGAATATCTTAAAAGTAGCATTGTCTGATTTTTTTTGAATATGAACTACTTTGTCTTTGCAACAAGAAGATTTTTTTTCTTGTTCTCCACAACATTTTTTTTCTGGAGAAGCTTTTACTGAAGTATTCAAAGACACAGAAGCTATTTCGCCCCCGCAATAATGCACATCAAAAGCAAACCCAATGTTGGAGACCAACAATAGGAACGCTAAAAATAATCCTGTGCACTTTTTTAAATTCATACTGCAAAACTATTCAAAAAGACCGAAAAAATATTTAAATGATTTGTTATTTTTTTAAATTTTGTTGCTGATAATAAAATGCAGGAATAAAAAGCAATACAAATATGGGCTGAATTATAAATCTTCGAACGTAAAAAAGAAGCCAATTTGCATTTGGAAAATACTCCAAAATCACTAAAAATGCTACGAAAAGAATCACTCCAAAAAAGACATATAGAAAGGAACTGAATTTAAAAATATCAACATCCCTAAACAGTATATAAATCAATGCCACAGAAAGGATTGTATTCAAAAAATATCGAAAAAAAAGCCCAAAGAAAAGCTTAATCGTATCGATTTCAGGATAGGGCAAATTTTTAAAATCTTTCTCAAAATATTCTAAAAAAGGATCATAAAAAAGACTGTTTTCAAATGCACGAATAATTCCAAAACAAATTACAATACAAACTGAAATCAAAATTTTAAATTTATTTTCCAACAGACTATTTAGCATACTTCGAAAATTTATTTACCCAAATAACCCATAAAAGAAAAACCAGTCCGTAAATAATCAGCGGAAATAAAACACCATGCAAAAAATGTTCATTTTCTGGATATCTAAAAAGCAAGATCGTTAAAAACATGATGCGGAAAATGTTTAAAACATAAATAAAAAGTGTTCCAAAGAGAATAAACAATAAAGTCGTTTTGAGCTTTCCAGAAAAAGCGATTATAAATGAAACAAACAAAATGATCACGCTTACTGCATTGCAACCTTCGACTATTCGAATTGTAAATTTATTGTTGTACCAAACTTCCAAAGCAGGTTGCGAAAGGCTTTTTACAATATCGACATTACAATTAAAAAGCAACATCAGCTGTTCGACATTTTTCCCGACAAACTTTGAAATTCCGTCAAGATCAATCGGGCTAAAACTATTCAAATAGAATTTATAAACGATTGTAAGTAAAATATAAGCGGAGAAAAAAGTGCCTATAAAAATCAGGAAAGGTTTAAATTGTATTAAATATTTTTTCAACGGAATTTTTTTTCAAATTTATGTATTTTTTAAGTCAGGCTTTAAATACTTTTGTATAAAATTTATTTATCATGACTTTTCAAGAATTACAACCAAAAATAAGCGCTATTGTCGCTGAAAACAATACCGTTAGAGACGAAAAATTATTGGCGATCTGTCAATTATTAAATGAAAATGTAGCGTATTACAACTGGGTTGGTTTTTATTTTGCTAATCACGAAAACAAAACACTTCATTTAGGACCATATGTTGGAGCTGAAACAGATCATACTGTTATTCCGTTTGGAAAAGGAATCTGCGGACAAGTTGCCGAAAGCAATGCTAATTTTGTGGTGCCAGATGTTAAAGCACAAGACAATTATATTGCCTGCAGCTTAACTGTAAAATCAGAGATCGTTGTCCCTTTGTTTGTAAACGGCATAAACATTGGCCAAATCGACATTGACAGCCACGTTATTGATCCATTTACTGAAGCAGACGAAAGATTTTTAGAATTTGTGAACCAAGAAGTTGCCAAATTGTACTAATAATATTACTTTGGCGTAATAATCAACTAGTCATTTTATGAAAGTTATTTTACGCCTTTTCTTCTTTTTTTTTATTTCCTTTAGGCTGTTCCCGCAAGCCTCTACTCCGGTTGGAAAATTAATTTATATAGATTCGACTGAAGCAGAAAGTACCCCAGAAAACTTTAAATACACAAGAGTTGTTGAAGACTATTTTTCGGCTAAAAAAAGTTATGTTTTCAAGGAATATTACAAATCTTCAAAAATAAAATGTATTGGTTCTACTCTAGACAAGGACATTATAAAAAGAGATGGACAATTTATCTCTTACTATGAAGATGGCAAAAAAAAGTCAATGTCAACTTATTCAAACGGAAAAAAAACAGGAAAGGAATTTAATTGGTATGAAAACGGAAACATGAAGTCGGAAGTGGAGTATTTCGACAATAAGGATGTGAAAACCAATTCTAAAATCAATCATTTTTGGAATCCGGAAAAAGAGCAAACCGTTACAAATGGCAATGGATATATTGAAGAATCCGGCGAATATTTCTATGAAAAAGGAGAAATAAAAAACGGAGAAAAAAATGGTGTTTGGGAAGGCAAAAATAGTAAGGAAAAATATAGCTTTAAAGAAACTTACAATGACGGAGAGTTAATTTCAGGAACCAGCATCGACGAAAACAATATTTCACACGACTACAAAGATCCATTTGAAAAACCTCTTCCCGTAAAAGGATTAGAGAATTTTTACAGATATATTGGAAGAACTTTCAAAACGCCAAAAGTCGAAGGGCTTCAAGGAAAAATATACATAAGTTTTGTAATTGACAAAGATGGCAATCCTACCAAACTAAAAATCTTAAGAGATATTGGCTACGGAACAGGAGAAGAAGCCATTAGAACAATTGTAGGTTACGGAAAATGGATTCCTGGAAAATTCAAAGGAATTCCAAAAAGCGTATTATATTCGATACCAATAACAATAACCGCAACAAATAAAACAAATTCAATTCAGCCGTATCCAACAGGAACAAACAACATAAACAATTATCAAGACCAATTACTCAAAAATTTCTAATAAGCGATCTTTTTCTCAGATTCTTTTACTTTTGTTTGATTCTTTTGTTTTTTTACCCTAATTTTGCACCCGTCTTACAAAAGTTGTATTGACATACATAAAAATCATTAAATAATATTGGAATGTATTTAACTAAAGAAAAGAAAGAAGAGATTTTCGCACAACACGGTGGTGCAACAAACACTGGAAGCGCAGAAGGTCAAATTGCATTGTTCACTTACAGAATTTCTCACTTAACTGAACACTTGAAAAAAAATCGTCACGATTACAACACTGAGCGTTCTCTTGTCCTATTAGTAGGTAAAAGAAGAGCTTTGTTGGACTACTTGAAAAAGAAAGATATCAACAGATATCGTGAGATTATCAAAGTATTGAATATCAGAAAATAATCAATATAGAAAAGAGGTGCGAGAGTGCCTCTTTTTGTTTTTACATTAGAACTGTTTATAATAAGCATATTACAAGAAAAAAAGTTTGGTTTTTCATTGGGTTTTAGATAACAACAACTACACACAACAACAACTACAACACAACTAAAACCCATTGTATAATCAAAAAGGAAAAATTTATGATTCCACAAGTTTCACAAGAAATTATCGATTTGGGAGATGGAAGAAGCATCTCAATCGAAACTGGTAAATTAGCAAAACAAGCCGATGGTTCAGTTGTTGTACGTTTAGGAAACTGTATGCTTTTAGCAACTGCAGTTTCTGCAAGAACATCTAACCCAGGTGTTGACTTTTTACCATTAACGGTAGATTACCGTGAAAAATTTGCTGCTGCAGGACGTTTCCCAGGAGGATTTTTCAAAAGAGAAGCAAGACCAAGCGACAGCGAAGTATTAACAATGAGATTAGTTGACCGTGTATTGCGTCCGCTTTTCCCAGATGATTACCACGCTGAAACTCAAGTTATGATTCAATTAATGTCTCATGACGAAAATGTTATGCCAGATGCATTAGCTGGTTTAGCTGCATCTGCTGCATTAGCTGTTTCAGATATTCCATTTTACAACTTAATTTCTGAAGTACGTGTTGCACGCATCGACGGAAAATTAGTGATCAACCCAAGCAGAGAAGAATTAGAAAAATCAGACATCGATATGATGATTGGAGCTTCTATGGATTCTGTTGCAATGGTTGAAGGTGAGATGAAAGAAATCTCAGAAGCTGAAATGGTTGAAGCAATTAAATTTGCTCACGAAGCTATTAAAGTTCAAATTGTTGCTCAACAAAAATTAAGAGCAAAATTAAGCTCTCAAGAATACAGAACTTACGAAGGCGAAGTTGAAGACGAAGCTGTTTACGCTAAAGTAAAAGCTGCTGCTTACGACAAATGCTATGCAATTGCTCAAGAAGCTTCTGGAAAATCAGAAAGAGGTGAAAAATTTGCAGCTGTAAAAGAAGAAGCAAAAGCTTTATTTACAGAAGAAGAATATGCTGAAAATGCAGATCTTGCAGGTTTAGTTGGAAAATACTTCTACAAAACAAACAAAGAAGCAGTTCGTAACGTAATTCTTGAAAAAGGAATTCGTTTAGACGGTAGAAAAACAACAGAAATCAGACCAATCTGGTGTGAAACTGATTATTTGCCATCTGTTCACGGATCTTCTTTATTTACACGTGGAGAAACTCAAGCTTTAGCTACTGTAACTTTAGGAACTTCTAGAGAAGCTAACCAAATCGATTCTCCATCTGAGCAAGGTGAAGAGAAATTCTACTTACACTATAACTTCCCTCCTTTCTCAACTGGTGAAGCAAAACCATTAAGAGGAACTTCAAGAAGAGAAGTTGGTCACGGTAACTTAGCTCAAAGAGCTTTAAAAAATATGATTCCTGCAGATTGTCCTTACACAATCCGTGTTGTTTCTGAGGTTTTAGAATCTAATGGTTCTTCTTCTATGGCAACAGTTTGTGCTGGAACAATGGCTCTTATGGACGCCGGAGTTCAAATGACAAAACCAGTTTCTGGTATTGCTATGGGATTGATTACTGACGGTGAGAAATTTGCTGTATTGTCTGATATCTTAGGAGATGAAGATCACTTAGGAGATATGGACTTTAAAGTAACTGGAACTGCTGACGGTATTACAGCTTGCCAAATGGACATCAAAATCGAAGGATTGCGTTATGACATTATGGAACAAGCTTTAGCTCAAGCTCGTGATGGACGTTTGCACATTTTAGGAAAATTAACTGAAACTATCGCGACTCCAAGAGCAGATGTTAAAGCTCATGCACCTAAAATCATTACTAGAACTATTCCTGGAAACTTTATTGGAGCATTAATCGGACCTGGAGGAAAAGTAATTCAAGAATTACAAAAAGCTACTGGAACTACTATCGTAATCAATGAAGTTGACGAACAAGGAGTTGTTGAAATCTTAGGAACTGACCCAGAAGGTATCAAAACTGTATTGGCTAAAATTGATGCATTAACTTTCAAACCTCAAGTTGGAGAAGCTTACGAAGTAAAAGTGATCAAAATGCTTGATTTTGGAGCTGTAGTTGAATATACTGCTGCACCAGGAAATGAAGTATTGCTTCACGTATCTGAATTAGCTTGGGAGCGCACTGAAAATGTTGCTGACGTAGTTAAAATGGGAGATGTTTTCCAAGTTAAATACCTAGGAATCGACCCTAAAACTAAAAAAGAAAAAGTGTCTAAAAAAGCACTTGTTCCAAGACCTCCACGTGAGGAGAAAAAAGAGTAATCAGATCTTAGTTTACTAAAGGTTTATTCATAGGAAACCCCAATTCATTCAATTGAATTGGGGTTTTTCGTTTTTAATACAACCTGCCTCAGCTCTTAAACTGCCAGTTCACAAAAGGAAGCCTTCTTTTTCCATTCGTATTCCATAGCCCAAATTGCATTCCTCTTAAATTTTTAGAATTATTGAACAATCCGATTTGAACCCCATTGTGCCTACGTGAAACATTAGAAACACCGATTTGAATCCCACTTCCAAAATCAGACAAATTAGCCAGGCCCGAAATACTCACTCCTGCAAAACTTTTTGTATTCAAAATTCCTCCAACAGAAAAACCATTCATCTTATTCATTGCAGAAATTATTGAAACATTTATGCCTCTAAATTCTGCACCTCCCATAAAACCTCCCGAGCTCAAATTCACACCATTTATCTTAATATAGGTTTTTCGTAAATCATCAAAAAAAGCAACATTGCTAATAGCATTATCATTGATACCAACAAAAATCGATTCAAATGGAACATTAATACAATAAGTAAACAAAACCAATGAAAGTGGACTCGCCTCCACATTTAACCCATTAACTGTCTGAAGTTTAATATTCTGATTTTCATAATGTCCTACCCCAAGAACAAAGCCGTTTACCTTATTCACTCTTTTAGAGATTGGCGACAAACTAAAAATCTTAATACTGTCGTTTCTTAAATTAGCATCAGACTTCCATTTAAAATATTTCAGATTTAATTCCTTACCATCCAATATTCCGGAAATGGACGGATCGGTATTTTTTATCTTTACACTATCCGCGACCCTTGATGAATTATTCTGCCCAACACAAAATCCGCTAAATAAAAACAGCGCAATCAATTGTATGCCAACAGCAATTTTAAAAATTCTTTCACTTGTAATTAAATTAAATATTTTCATAAGATTTATTTAAAATTATAAAAGCAAACCTATTGCAATTATCGCATATGCTATTGCAAAAATCAATTAAACAAATTATTATATTTGCGATTATCACAAATTATGAAATATCAAGAATCATTTTTAAAAGCAATCAGAAGCAAAATACCTCAATCATTATCTTTAATAGAAGAAATCGCTTCCGTTTTAGAGATCAGCTATGATGCTTCGCACAGAAGGATATCGCAAAAAAGCAAGTTTTCAATTGATGAAACAATCAAATTAGCTCACCATTTCAATATTTCCTTAGATCGATTATTTTCAAAAAAGGAAAAAATAATTGTGGAAAAAACTATTGAAATAGCTACTATGAAAGATATGTTGGAATATTTCAAAACCTCAGCAAACCAAATTAGCTTTTTAACAACAAACCCTAATACAACCCTTTTTTATTCTGCCAAAGACATTCCATTGTTTTATTTTATGGATGGAACCATTCTTTCCAAGTTCAAAGCATATGTCTGGCTGAATCTTTTAAATAATAGCCAAAAGAAGGTTTCATTTGAAAACTTTGTTATTGAAGAATCTTTTTCTGAGTACATGCAACAACTGAAAAAAATATACGAAAAGGCTAATGTTTGTGAAATTTGGAATGATACTACCGTTAACAGCAGTCTACAACAGATTTTATATTTTTATGAAGCTGGCCTATTAAACCTAAAGAGTGCCAATGCATTATGTAAAGATTTAAAAAGAATAGTGAATTTAATTCAGGAAAAATGCAATTCTTCAACTAGCAACTTTTCACTTTATTATAATGAACTGATTCTGTTAAATAATAATATGTTAATTGAAACGGAAGAAAAATTAACCATGTTTGTTCCTTATACATTATTAGGCTATTTTATTACTGACAATGAAGATAGTTGCAAAAATGTTCATCAATTTTTCAAACAGCAAATCATCAATTCAAAATCGCTAAAACAGTCTGGCTTAAAAGAACAAAATCTATTCTTCAATAGAATAATTAGAAAAATAGATCATTATTTAGAAAAAATAAATTCTCAGGTAGATTTACATTTTTAATATCGCCTTCCTTAAGTGGCCCAAATTCAATTAAATTGGGGTTTTTCGTTTCTTTTCATTATTGAAAATTCAATTTTTGCTTTTTAGATTTGTTCAATAAAATCAAATTCTTATTAAACAAAAATAGAAAAAATATTACATTTTAACAATCCTGAGTGTCATTTGTAACTTTTTTTTTATACTTTTGAAAGTAACCGAAATAAATCCAAAAATCTATTAATCCTTTGAAAAATTACCAAAAAAAGAATATCATATTCATCTTATTTGGATTATCCTTAAACATTCTATCAATCTACAGCCAAAATAACAGCAATAACACACCTATTCAAAACCTGTTTGACAAAGCGATTGGAAATGAAAATCTGCCTATTTACAATGGATCTCGTTATGTAAATCAATATAGATCTTTAGACAATACACACTGTTACTATATATCTGGCAACTATACTTCTGGAAACCTCGATTATCAAAATCAGACCTACGCCAATGTCGATTTGAAATACGACATCAACAACGATATTTTAGTCCTAAAACCGATCGGTAAATATGATTTTCTCGGCATCAATACCATAAAACAAAATATTGCCAATTTTAAAATTTACGATAAGAAATTCATCAATATAAATTATAACAATCCTTCATGTCCTGATTTTATGAATGGATATTATCAGGAAATTACTTTTCCTGAAATGACACTCTATATCAAACACCATAAAAACAGATCAACCGTAATGGACAAATCTGTTGCAGATGGAACCACTCAATCTACAACAGATTCATTTACAGAAAAAAATGAGTTTGTATTAAAACTTAAAAACATTTACTACAAAATAGCTTCTAAGAACGATCTCATCAAAATTTTCCCAGAATATAAAAGCAAAATAAAAAATTATTACAGTAGTAATTATCGGTTAGAAGAATCGGACAATAAAATTTTTATTGAAAATCTGATAAAAGAAATCAGCAATTTACACGCCACTGAATCGAATTAAAAATGAAAAAAATTATACTTGTCATCTTTTTATTAGCTTTTTGCACAATAACATTCGGTCAGGAAAAAAGCAATAAAATTTCCATTGAATTCAAGAATGCTGATCTAAAGACAGCTTTAGAAAGCATTGAAAAAACAACAAATTACAAGTTTTATTTTGATGAAAACTGGCTTAAAAACGAGCCAATTTTAATCAACAAAGCCTATAACAATGTTTCTATTGAAGATTTATTGCATGATCTCTTCGAAACTACAACTTTAAATTTTTATATAAATAATAACATTATCATTCTAACTAAAAGCAGCACAATCCATAGTTCACTGCCTGCAGGTTATTTTGACAAAACTACATCCCCGTCAGACAAACCATCTGCAAAACCAGTATTTCATCAACAATACGATACTATAACACAAAATCGTAATGTATCAGGAATCGTATACATTGGTAAAGAAAAAAAGGGAGCCGAACTAAAATCGTACACGCTCTCTGGTTCTGTAAAAAATGGAAAAACAAAAAATATTCTTTCTAATGCAACCATAAGAGTCCGTGGAAAAAACAGCAGTACCGTTACAGACAATGACGGAAATTATAAAATTGCTGTACCCTACGGCCTTAATTATATTGATGTAGAACTTGTCAATCATAAAAAAACCACAGAAACCGTAATGGTTTATGACGATGGAAAACTTGACCTATTTCTTGATGAAAGTTTTAATGAATTAGATGAAGTTGTTGTTAAAACTAGCGCTAACAAAAATGTAAAAGATGTTATAGGCGGAGTTTCAACAATTGATGTCGAAAAAATAAAAAATGTTCCTTTAGTTCTAGGCGAAAGAGACATTTTTAGAGTTGCAACTACTTTGCCGGGAATTAAAACAACCGGTGAAGGCTCGGCAGGATTTAATGTGAGAGGGGGAAAAGATGACCAGAATCTAATCCTTTTGGACAATGCTGTTCTTTACAACACATCACACTTTCTAGGTTTTTTCTCTGCTGTAAATCCATATACAACAAGCAAAGTTGATATTTACAAAGGAAGTATTCCGGCAAGATTCGGAGGTAGACTGTCTTCAGTTTTCGATATTGCTTCTAAAAATGGCAATCCAGAAAAATTTTCAGGCGAAGGTGGCATCGGATCTGTTACAAGCAACCTAACCATTGGAGCTCCAGTCATAAAAAACAAAGCCAGTATATTGGTAGGTTTCAGAACTACTTATTCGGATTGGATTTTAAAGAAGCTCGACAATGAGGATTTAAAAAACAGTCAAGCCGCTTTTTTTGATGGCATTATAAAATATAACCACAAAATAAATCCTAAAAACAACATTGAGTCAACGTTATACTATAGCAAAGACCGTTTTAGTATTTCTTCTGATTCTGTTTACAAATACAGCAACGCATTAATTTCATTGAAGTGGAATCACGCATTTAGCGAAAAAACCAAAGCCGATTTCATATTTACAAATAGCAACTACAAATTCAATATTGACTTTGACAACGGAACTCCTAATTCATTTGATTACGGATACAAATTAAATGACACTCAATTTATTGCCAACGCCAATTATTCACTGAATTCTAAACACGCTTTTAACTACGGTATTTCAAGCAAACTTTACAATGTTGACCCCGGTTATTTAAATCCGAAAAGTCCGCAGTCGACTATTGTACCCGTACAAATTGACAGCGAAAAAGCATTAGAGTCGGCGATTTATTTTTCGGACAATTATACTTTGAACGATAAAATATTATTAAGCCTCGGACTTCGTTATTCGACATATTCGGCGTTGGGAGAATCTACGCAGCGCGTTTATCAGCCAAATGCTCCGGTAAACGATAATACTGTTATTGGCACAAATTATTATAAAAACAATGAAGTGATCAAAACCTATGGCGGATTTGAGCCAAGAATTGCCATGCGCTATTTGTTTAATGACGATTTCTCTGTAAAAGCAAGCTTCGACAAAACGTATCAATACATTCATTTGCTAACAAACAACACCACACAATCGCCTACAGATGCGTGGAAATTATCTGATCTAAATATTAAGCCACAAGAAGCACGACAATATTCATTAGGATTTTACAAAAACCTTAAAGATGACGAACTAGAATTAAGTGTCGAAGGCTACTTTAAAAAATCAAATAATCTTTTGGATTATAAAGTAGGCTCTGATTTAATGCTGAGTGAAAACACCGAAACCCAGCTTTTGCAAGGTGAAGGAAAAGCATACGGAGTTGAGTTTTTAGTCAAAAAAAATATTGGAAAACTTAACGGATGGTTAGGATATACTTATTCCAGAACATTTATAAAAATAAACACTGATTTTATTGATGAAAAAGTGAACAACGGTCAGTATTTCCCAACAAATTTTGACAAACCGCATGAAGTAAGCACTGTTCTGAACTACAAACTCACTAAACGATATAGCTTTTCAAGCAATTTTGTTTATCAGTCTGGAAGACCAATCACCTTTCCTATTGGAACTTATGTTTATAATGATATGTCATACACTATTTACAGTGATCGTAATAAATACAGAATCCCAGATTACTATCGATTAGATCTTGGTTTTAACATCGAAGGAAATCATAAAATCAAAAAACTAACACATAGTTTCTGGAATATCTCGGTGTACAATGTTTTGGGAAGAAATAACCCTTATTCAATATTTTTCGTGACAACAGACGGACAAATAAAAGCCTACAAAACTTCAATATTTTCTGTTCCGATTCCGACAATAACTTACAATATCAAATTTTAAGCATCAATAGCGAAATGAAATTTCAAACACTATATACGAAACACTTATGCCAGAAAATATTTCTTGTACTTTTCTGTATCACCATAAGCAGTTGCACAGAACAATATATTTTTCAATCTAACACTTTTGAAGACATACTTGTAATTCAAGCTCGAATTACGAATGAGCTTAAAACACAAGAAATAAAAGTTTCGAGATCATTTCGTTTAGGAGAAGCCACGCCAACAATGGAGGCGGGTGCAAATGTTTATATTAGTGAAGATGGTAACAAAACATACGAATTTGAATTTGAAGAATACTCAGGATTATACGTTTCAAAAGTTCCTTTTCAAGCACTTCCGGAAAAATCATATGTATTACACATTACGACAAAAGATGGAAAATCCTATTCATCAGCAGCACAAACTTTGACGGCTGTTAGTGATGTTCAGGTAGAACCAAAAGTAGAAACTATCGATGGATACAAAGGAGTCCAAATTAAAGTAACTAATTATGACCCAAGTGCAAAATCAAAATTCTACCGATACGAATATGAAGAAACATATAAAATAATATCTCCTCAATGGGGCGCCGACAAACTTATTGTAGATCCAAATAGCCCCAATAAAGAACAGCCAAATTTTCTGGTCGTTCCTAGAGAAGGCGAAACGAGAATATGTTATACGACAAAAAAATCAGATGATTTGATCCTACTTAGTACAGTTGGCTCAAGCGAAGATCGCATCGATCTTCCCATTCGTTTCATCGATATCAAAAATCCTATCCTTAATGAGCGTTACAGTATTATTGTACGACAATATATTCAAAATTTAGAGTCATACACTTACTATACTACACAAAAAAGCCTTTCATCTTCGAAAAGTGTTTTGTCACAAGTACAGCCTGGATTTAATTATGGCAATTTAAAGTCCGATGACAATCCTGATGAAAAAATAATTGGCTATTTTGAAGTATCATCCGTTTCATCAAAAAGGATCTTTTTTAATTTCAGAGATCTGTTTCCAGATGATCAATATCCACCATTTTATTCAGAATGCCGTCCATCATTATTAGCCAACTGCTGGACTTCAAAAGGATGTAGCGGAGCAACTATACTTGCCTTAATTAAATCACCTGCGCCTGAAAAAGTATTTTATGCCGAAGATGGTATGACCATGATATTTTACGAGCCAGGTTGTACGGACTGTACCAAAATTTCATCTAACATTAAACCTTTATTTTGGATAGATTAAAAAAAATAATACGCATCATGATGCTCGTAACCGTAAACATGGTTATTGGGCAGAATAGTTCATTGCCAAAAAATGAAACGAAAATATATAACGAAAATATATTTGTACACGCAAATAACACAACCTTAGTCGCAGGAGAAACGTTGCATTGCAAGTTTTACTGCTTAAACGCACCTACGAATAATTTCAGTTCTAATAGCAAAATTGCTCGTGTCGAAATTGTCAATAATGAGAAACAAATTATTTCCAGCGATAAAGTTTATCTTGAAAATGGTACGGGCGAAGGCGATTTTTTTATTCCAACTACAATTGAAACAGGCAACTACAAACTTATTGCCTACACAAACTGGATGCTGAATAACAAAATATCAAAAGCATCTGTTACTGATCTTATCATTATAAACCCTTATACAACAAGCAACAAAAAACAAACGCAATCCTCAACACAAGAAAACAAAGAAAAAAGCACCGAAAGTCAATCTACTACAATAAATTCTTCTACTAAAAACCAACTTTTTGCATTAGAAATAAGCAAAAAAACGGCTTCGAAAAGAGAACAAATTACACTTAAAATAAAGTCATTAAACAACCTTGATAATAAAGGAAGTTTTTCTCTTTCAATTAAAAAAACAAACAATTTGCCCTTTAAAGAGCAAATAAATTCATATGAATTTGCAAAATCCAACACTGAAGACAATTCAAATAATCCTGCAACATTTTTACCTGAAGTACGAGGTGAAATAATATCGGGAACGATAAAGAACAATAAAGACCCTAACCAAATAGCTGACAAAAATGTCGCATTATCTTTGCCTGGAAAAGCTTTCGCTTTTAAAGTTGCAAAAACTAATCAAAATGGGAAATTCAATTTTATTCTCGACAAAAGTCCAAACTATTCTAATGCAATCATTCAGGTTATTGAGAATGACAGAAATGATTATACTGTTGAAATCGGCAAAAACTACGGATATAATTTAGCTGAAATAAAACAAGATGAAGATTTTTATCTTACCTCAGATTACAAAACCAGCCTTGAAGAAAGATCAATTGCTAATCAAATCGAGAATGCTTATTATCATTTAAAAAAGGATAGCGTTCAAACAGACGCAAAGACATTTCCGTTTTTTCATCCATTACAAAAAGAATATATTCTCGACGATTATACACGATTTCCAACCTTAAAAGAAACTACGATCGAAATAGTTAAGGAAATGTACTATCGCGAAGAAAACAAAAATTTCACTTTGCACGTGAGAGATATCAATCGTGATATTAATTTTTTCTCAGAGCCATCTTTAGTTCTAGTAGACGGTTTGTTGGTTCAAAATACAAATGAACTAATCGACCTTAAAATGGATAATATTTACAAAATTAGTTTAGTTCCCGGCATTTATTTTTATGGCCCTACAGCATTTGATGGCATTATTAGCTTTACCACAAAAAATAATGATTACAACGCAAAAGAGAAAGGCTCTTATATTTTAAAAACAGAAATTCAAAGACCTTTAAACAAAATAATACCCTTTAAACAAGATTATTCGGAAACCAAATTTGATCGTGTTCCCGATTATAGATATCAATTGCTTTGGGAACCTGAGTTATCATTAGAAGAGAAAGAAAAGACGATTTCATTTTTCACTTCTGATGTTTCTGGGCAATATGAAATAAATCTAGAAGGATTTACAAAAGATGGAATCCCGGTTTCATTAAAAGAAAGTTTTGAAGTAAAATAATATAAAGCAGCTGTGCCTTGACTAAGTTCATACAAAACCAAAATCTCTAAAATCAAGGCGCAAAGATCAAATACCCTACAATTGCTTTTGTTATTTGTTTAAACATTAAGCTGTTTTTTAAAACAAAATCAAAACATTTTATCACATTTTAACAGTTTTGACTGCCATTTATAACTTTTTTTTAATACTTTTGAAATTAACCGAAACAAAACCAAAAATCCACCAATCTTTTGAAAAATTCCAAAAAAAAGATAATATTCCCATGTTTATTTGGATTATTATTAAACATTCCTTCGATACACAGTCAAAGCGTCAAAGAAATAGAAGTATTCAATTGGTTTGACAAAAATGCAAGTGTAGAATCATTAGATATTAAAAATGGGCCTGCGCATTTAAACTTTGACAAAACGGTCGATAATCAGCATCGATACTACGGTGCAGATGAATTCAAAAAAGGAAACATTACATACAACGGTCAAAATTACTTTGATTTGTCCCTAAAATACGACATCTACGCTGATGAGCTTGTTTGGCGTCCTTATGACGAGCAAAATGTAACAAAAATAAATCTCGTAAAATCAAACATTTCTTATTTTAAAATTGGCACTGAAACCTTTGTCAATTTAAAAGAATTGAGCAATACTGCTTTTAGAAGTGGTTACTACGAAGAAATCAATCTTAGCAACAATCAAACATTATACATCAAGTATTATAAAGAGAAGAAGAAAAACGCCAAAGTAGAAATGAATTTGATCGAATACATTCCTCGATTTGACTTTGTTTTATGGAAAGACAACAAATTCAATTTAATCAATGACAAAAATGCGCTGATAAAAATGTTTCCAGAAAGCAAACGAAAAATAAATGACTACTATCTTATGAATAGAACGTTGAGAAAGGAAAACACATCATTATTCATGAAAAACTTAATGAAATACATCAACAATTAAACCTCGAAGAAACATACAAATGAGAATATTTACTATCCTTTTACTATTTTTCGGTTTTAATCAGTTACTGCATTCACAAGGCGAAAAAAAGACAATAAACATTACTTTTAGCAACATAAACAGAGTTGCTGTTTTGGAGAAAATTGAAGCCTCAACTTCATACAAATTTTATTTCCAAGACAATTGGTTTGATAAAAAAGTATTGATTTCTGGAGATTATCAAAACAAAACAATTGAAGAAGTTTTGTCAAAAGTTTTAGAAGATACCGAGCTTAATTTTTACATCAGCAAGAACAAAATCATATTGACAAAAAACAGCATCATTTATGATAAGTTTCAAAACAATAAGAAGGATGCAAATGCTCCAATCTTTTTCCAGCAATACGATTCGGTCAAAAAAGATAAATCTGGAACAACTGCACCAATTGCATTAATTGGTAAAGAAGCTACGGATTCAGAAGTAGATTTATATACTTTATCAGGTCATATTACCGACTTAAAAGATGGTAAACCTTTAGCAGATATTAATGTCAAAGTAAAAAATACAGCAATCGTTTCGACCACGAATGCAGAAGGTTTTTATAGCTTTAAACTTCCAACAGGATTAAGCACAATTGAAGTTGAATCATTATTTTACAACAGTACTTCCAGAAAAATAATGATATACAGCAATGGTACTTTAGACTTTTCAGTAATTGAAAAAATTAATCAACTAGATGAAGTTTTAGTTAAAGGAAAAGACAGCCAAAACATCAGGACTGCTATTACAGGAGTTACCACAATTGAAGCCGAAGGTGTAAAAACTGTTCCATTAGTTCTTGGAGAGCGAGATATTTTGAAAGTCGCTTTAACCATTCCTGGAATCAAAACCGCAGGAGAAGGATCTTCTGGATTTAATGTTAGAGGAGGAAAAGAAGATCAAAATCTAGTGCTATTAGACAATGCAACAATTTACAATCCGATGCACTTGTTTGGTTTTTTCTCTTCGATCAATCCATACACAATTAATAAAGTAGATATTTACAAAGGCGGTATTCCTTCTGAATTTGGAGGACGTTTATCTTCTGTTTTTGATATTATTTCCAAAAACGGAAATACAGAAAAAATTTCTGGAGAAGGAGGAATTGGCCCGGTAACCAGCAATCTTACTCTTTCTGTTCCCGTTGTAAAAGACAAAGCAAGTTTGCTTGTTGGCGGACGTGCAACGTATTCGGACTGGATCTTAAAAACTTTGGATGATGAAAGATTGAAAAACAGCCATGCTTCTTTTTATGATTTATTTGCAAAATACAATCATAAAATCAATAAAAATAACTCAGTTGAAGGAACAGGTTATTACAGCAAGGATTCTTATACGTTGACTCCAGACTCGTTGTTTAAATACAGCAATCGATTAATTTCATTGAAATGGAAACACGCTTTTAATGAAAAAAACAATAGCGAATTTAATGTTACAAATAGTGAATACAAATACAGCATTAATTACCAATCTGTAAATCCGGAATCGTTTCTTTTAAAGTATAAAATAAACGAAAGCCAGGCTGTTTTTAAATTTACTAGCGAACTTAACAGCAAGCATAAATTGACGTACGGAATCTCAAGCAAACTGTACAAAGTAAATCCAGGAGAATTATCACCAAATGGCGAAAATTCAATAGTCACGCCACTTACTATAGAGAGTGAAAAAGGTCTGGAATCTGCCGCTTTTCTCTCTGATAAATTTCAAATTTCTGAAAAATTACTCTTAGATGTTGGAGCGCGATATTCCTATTATATGGCTCTTGGCCCATCAACACAAAATATTTATGCAGATGGCGTGCCTAAAACTCCAGCAACCGTAATCGAACAAAAAACGTATGGCAACAATGAAGTAATCACTAAAAACGGCGGTTTTGAACCTAGAGTTGGTTTGCGTTATATTTTCAACGAAAATCTTTTTGTAAAAGCTGGTTTTGACAAAAACTACCAATACATTCATTTGCTTACAAACAACACAACGCAATCGCCAACTGATACTTGGAAATTATCTGATTTAAATGTGAAGCCAGAAAGCGGTTTGCAGTATTCGTTGGGAATATTCAAAAAATTGGAATATAACGATCTTGAATTAAGCCTTGAAGGATACTACAAAACTTCAAAAAACATTTTGGATTACAAAGTGGGATCGCAACTTTTACTAAATCAAAACTTAGAAACCGAATTGCTTCAAGGTGACGGAAAAGCGTACGGAATTGAATTTTTATTACGAAAATCAATCGGAAGACTTAATGGTTGGATTGGCTATACGTATTCAAGATCTTTTATAAAATTAGACAGTCAGTTTAATGATGAAAAAGTAAATAATGGCGAATACTTTCCAAGCAATTTTGATAAACCGCACGATTTCAGCATTGTAATGAATTACAAGTTTACACATCGTTACAGTTTTTCTTCTAATTTTGTATATCAAACAGGAAGACCAATCACTTATCCTGTTGGAAAATATTATTATAACGGTGCAGAGTATACCTTATACACAGACCGAAATAAATTCAGAATTCCCGATTACTACCGTTTAGACATCGGATTAAACATCGAAGGAAATCACAAAATAAAAAAATTAGCGCATAGTTTCTGGAACATATCAATTTATAATGTATTAGGAAGAAACAATCCGTATTCCGTATTTTTTGTAACGAAAGACGGCCAGATAAAAGCTTATCAAACCTCAATCTTTGCAGTTCCAGTACCAACTATTACTTATAATTTTAAATTTTAATCGTTATGAAAAAAATCTTTTTAACTAGATTTCTAATAACAACACTACTCGTTGCGGTATTTGGCTGTACAACACCTTATGATTACCAAGCAAGCAGCGGCTATGAAGATATTATTGTAATTGAATCAACAATCACAAATCAAAATAAAACACAAGAAGTAAAAATTACAAGAGCTTATAAACTTGATGATAAAGCACCAATTTTTGAAGCTGGAGCGACCGTATATGTTACAGACAATACCGGCAACAAATACGATTTCAAACAAAATACTGACAAATATACTTCAGTAACCTCTTTTCAGGTGGCGCCTAACAAACAGTATCAATTACATGTCCGTACAAAAGATGGCAGATCTTATATTTCCAGTGCAGAAACTTTGCCACAACAAACCGAAATTGAAAGTGTAGAAGCTAATGCAAAAACCAAAGGTCAACAACTTGGTATTGAAATCACCGTAAATAGTTATGATCCAACAAACAGCTCACACTATTACAGATACGAATATGACGAGACCTATAAAATTGTAGCTCCAAACTGGTATCCTCAAAAAGCAACAGCCGTTTATTTTCCACCAGGCACTTATCCTCCTGGAAAAGTTGTTATTGAAGATCGCACTGAAGAAGCAAAAGTTTGTTTTTCGAGCCAGAGTTCTACAGAATTACTTTTAACCAGCACAAATGATTTATCAGAAGATAGAGTAACGAATTTTCCAGTGCGATTTATTCCTAGCACTGATCCAATTATCAGAAATAGATACAGCATACTTGTTAAGCAATATGTTCAAAGTCTCGCTGCTCATACATTTTCTGAAACACTTAAAGAAATTTCAAATTCAGGAAGCATTTTATCACAAACACAACCTGGTTTTTTCTACGGAAACATAAAATCTGTTGAAAATCCTTCAGAAAAAGTTATTGGCTATTTTGATGTGTCCTCTTATTCAGAAAAAAGAATCTTTTTTAATTTCAAAGATTTACTAAATGGGCAACCTATTCCGGCATATCAATATAATTGTCCTATAGAATTTACAGAACAGAATGTAGGCGACTATATTTTTAGCTACTGTTTCAACAAAAATCCAGCATTTGGATGTCAGGGAGAGGCCATTTTAAACTTTTTATCAAGTGGTGAGAAAGTTTATTTCCCTACCGAATTCCCTACAAGTTACATTTTATACCCAATAGAATGCGGCGATTGCACTTCATTTTCATCAAACATAAAACCACCATTTTGGATAGATTAAGATACATATTATTCATAGCACTCGTTTTTAGTGGCCAGCAGATTGTATTGGCTCAAAAAAACAATTCTGTAAGCGAACTGAATGAAGTTGACAAAAAAATTAATGAGTCAATTTACATTAGCACAAATGCAAATTCATTTTTGACAGGTGAAACGTTGTATTACAAATTATTCTGCATTGACAAAATAACGAATACTGCTTCAATTTTCAGCAAAATCGGTTATGTGCAGTTGATTGACAATAATAAGAAAACAGTCTTTACACATAAATTGTTCCTTAACAAAGCAACAGGAAATGGCGACTTTTTTATTCCAACAACCTTAGAAACCGGAAGCTATAAATTGATTGGATACACAAACTGGATGTTGAATAAAAATGCTCCAGATTATTTTTCTGCGGATATCTATATTGTAAATCCATATAAAGAAAATCCAAGCAGCAATACTGTTTCTTATAATGCCGTTTCTTCTGAAGCTATACAAAACAGCAATATTTCATTTGATATAAAAACCAAATCGTTCAACACCCGTGATTTGATTGAACTAAACATCAAAGCTGGTTCAGAAGAATTTACGAAAGGAAATTACACGGTTTCAGTTAGAAAAACAGATGGTTATTTGGTTCAAAGCAAATCCACTTTCAGCAACATCACAAATCAAAACGGTGAAATAACAAACGGTCAATTTGCACTTCCAGAACTGCGTGGTGAAATCATAACAGGAAAAATAACTTCAACAAATGCTGAAATTAAAAACAAGAAAGTAGCACTTTCAATTGTTGGAAAAAATTCTGACTTGAAAATTGCAAAAACCGATGAGCAAGGCAAATTCTATTTTATTTTGGAGAAAGAAAATCCAAATTCAAATATTATTGTTCAAGTACTTGAAAGTGGAAAAGAAGATTATGTAATTGAAATCGACAAACAAAAAGATATAAATTTTTCTAATGTAACTTTCCCTGCTGTTCAATTCAATTCAGATTTCAAACAAAACATAAAGGACCGATTAATTTCTACTCAAGTTGAAAATGCTTATTATGAT
Organism: Flavobacterium mesophilum; assembly: GCF_039581405.1. Lineage (NCBI taxonomy): Bacteria > Pseudomonadati > Bacteroidota > Flavobacteriia > Flavobacteriales > Flavobacteriaceae > Flavobacterium > Flavobacterium mesophilum. The sequence continues at coordinate 262,437 of NZ_JBCPXZ010000003.1, forward strand.
GTCAAAAAAGACAGCCTACTTCCCCCTGGCGCTTCTCTTCCATTTTTTGGGGCATCATCTGAAGAATTCAAATTGGATGATTATACGCGATTCCCAAATATGGAAGAAACGATTACTGAAATTATAAAAGGCGTTTACTACAGAAAAAACAATAACCAATATGCCATTCATGTTTTCGATTATGATGAAAATTATGAATCTGCGTTGCCAGCATTAATTGTTGTTGACGGATTAATTATTGAAGATTTGAATGAGTTTTTTGCCTTTACTCCTAAAAGTATTTATAAAGTAAATGTAGTTAGAGGGCTTTACTATTATGGCTCAAAATCATTCAACGGTATTGTTTCGTTTACAACAAAAAATGGCGATTATGACACCAAGCTTAAAGGCAAGTTTATTGTGAGACCTGAAATTTTAAGACCTGAAGTAAAGAAAAATTATTTTAGCCCTGATTACACAGATAACAAGAATGCAAGAATTCCTGATTACAGACATCAGCTTTTATGGCAACCAAGCATTGATTTGAGCAAAACAAACTCAAACATTAAATTTTATGCTTCTGATGTTTCAGGAAAATATGAAGTAACGCTTGAAGGATTTTCTGCTTCTGGAAAACCTGTTTTTATAAAAGATTTTATAGAAATAAAAGAAAAAGAAAGTAATTAAATCCCAAAAAAAAAAGACAGGCAAAACACAAAAAAAAGACTGACTACAAGATATTTACAATAAAAACTAAAAGCAAACTTGTATAATTTATCACGATTCAAAAGTGTAATTTATACAAGTTTTAATTTTTTTTTAAATTAGTTGTAACTTTTTTGATACTTCGTACGTATAACCATTTGTACACTTAAAAATTGAGGAGACAAAAACATGAGACAACTTAAAATCACCAAGCAGGTAACCAATCGTGAAACTGCATCGTTAGATAAATATCTACAAGAAATCGGAAAAGTTGACCTAATTACCGCAGATGAAGAGGTAGAATTAGCACAAAGAATTAAAGCGGGTGATCAAAGAGCATTAGAAAAATTAACAAAAGCCAACCTGCGTTTCGTAGTATCGGTTGCTAAACAATATCAAAACCAAGGATTAACTCTTCCTGACTTAATTAACGAAGGAAACTTAGGTCTTATCAAAGCTGCGCAACGTTTTGATGAAACTCGTGGTTTCAAATTTATCTCGTATGCCGTTTGGTGGATTCGTCAATCGATTCTTCAGGCATTGGCAGAACAATCTCGTATCGTTCGTTTACCTTTGAACAAAATTGGTTCTATCAATAAAATCAACAAAATGTATGCATTATTAGAGCAATCTAATGAGCGCCCACCTTCTGCTGAGGAAATTGCAAAAGAACTTGACATGACTGTAAATGACGTAAAAGAGTCTATGAAAAACTCTGGACGTCACTTATCTATGGATGCACCTCTTGTTGAAGGTGAAGATTCTAACCTTTATGACGTATTACGTTCTGGTGAATCTCCAAACCCAGACAGAGAATTAATTCACGAATCTCTTCGTACTGAAATCGAGCGTTCATTAGAAACATTGACTCCAAGAGAGGCTGATGTAGTTCGTTTGTATTTTGGCCTTGGCGACCAACACCCAATGACTCTTGAAGAAATTGGAGAAACTTTCGACTTAACTCGTGAGCGTGTTCGTCAGATTAAAGAAAAAGCAATCCGTAGATTGAAACACACTTCTAGAAGTAAAATCCTTAAAACATACTTAGGATAAAACAATATTAAATTTCAATGTTTAAAATCCCAAATTCCAATCTAATTGGGATTTGGAATTTATAATTTGGAATTTTATCCCAAACAACAGTTTGATTGACTGTTCGTTTTTTGATTGATGATTGAAACTCCGGCTGATTACCGGAGTTTTTTATTTTTGTTATTTAATCGCAAAGCACGCAAAGATTATTTAAGCTAAATTTATTTCAAACGCAAAGTTCGCAAAGCCTTGTTAGCCTTATAAACTTGACATAAATTCAAAATAAAAAACTTTGCGCTCTTTGCGTAAACCTTTGTGCTCTTTGCGGTTAAAAATTTATATTTGCATAAACATAACTACACAATGAAAAATACATTTATAGCTCCTTCAGTTCTTGCGGCAGATTTTGCCAATTTGCAGCGCGATATCGAAATGATCAACGACAGTCAAGCCGATTGGTTTCATATTGATATCATGGACGGGGTTTTTGTTCCAAATATTTCTTTTGGGATGCCTGTTTTAGAAGCCATTTCAAAACATGCAAAAAAATATATCGATGTACATTTAATGATTATTGATCCAGATCGTTACATCAAAACTTTTGCTGATTTAGGCGCAAACGGATTAACAGTACATTACGAAGCTTGCACGCATTTGCACAGAACACTTCAAGCCATTAAAGCCGAAGGAATGAAAGCTGGAGTTGCCATGAATCCTCACACAAATATTGATTTACTAGAAGACGTTATTAATGATATCGACGTTGTTTGCATTATGAGTGTGAATCCTGGTTTTGGCGGACAGTCTTTCATTGAAAACACTTATGACAAAGTAAAGAAGCTAAAAGCTTTAATTACACGCAAAAATGCTTCAACCTTAATTGAAATTGATGGTGGCGTAACAAGCAAAAATGCAAAACAACTAGTAGAAGCAGGTGCTGATGTTTTAGTTGCAGGAAGCTTTGTTTTTAAGGCTGAAAATCCAACTAATACAATAGCCGAATTAAAAGTCCTTACTGCTTTTTAAGTTTTTTAAATTCGGGAAGAAATCAATTCCGGTCATTTTTTCTAAAGTTTCAATCGGAACCACGAAATCATAAATTGATTTATAACTGTCTTCATTCGGAACTAAAAATGCAATTGCTTTATGTTCTTTTCCAGATTTAGTCAAGACAATTTTATAAAAATATTTAGGGACAGCAACATTTTCTGTCCCTATTTTTTTATCTGAATCTTTCAAAATTCCACCCGTTACAACATAAATATCGTTGTATTTTTGAGCAAAATAACGTGTCTTTTGCTCAATCCTATTCCAAATTCCGCTATTAAAATCGTGCTTTTGAGGTGAAATATTCGAAGTATAAAAAGTATCGTTATAAGCCTCTTTATTAAACTCCATATCTCCAGCTGGACAAAGATGTCCTTTGTCATAACCTGAATTTTTATAATTTCTCCAATCTGCAGAACCTGTTGTCACTTTTGGATCTTCAATAAAATAAGGACGCTTATAATCTCCATTTTTTAAATATTCCTTTTTCAATTCATAAGCAACCCATTCAGCTTGTTCGTATTTTTCATTATACGAAAGCGTATAATAAGTATGCTTCACAATTTGCCCAGTAGTTGATGTCGGTAAATATGCAATCGGGTACGAAGAATCCGAAGTATAATTTGTAGTTGCAAACGAAGTCGGCTTTTCCTGTGTCATTTCTTCCTTCACAATATTTTCTTTTTTACACGAAAACAATCCTAATCCAATCAATCCCAAAACAATATACTTCTTCATCAATTTTAATTTTATTTAAAAATAAACTTACAAAAAAAATGCTCCACAAATATAAAATTTATGGAGCATTTTAATAACAAATTAATTCTGTATTGAATTAAGATTTAACTAGTTTATCCTTTTTCATTTTAGGAGCAACTGTATTTTTTACGTAACTTTTAGTTTGTAAATCATCCAAAACATTCAAAGCTTCCTCTACATAAACATCTTTTGCCAATGCTTGGTGCCAAGCATCTCTTTTTTCTTTTAATGTAGCGTCGTTTTTCATTTCAAGTTCTTCGTAAGGCAATGATTTGAAAACCAAATTGTTTTTGTAATCAGCAATTGGTTTGTATTTTTTACCTTCACTTTCAACTTGTTCTTGAGTTGCCTTAAAGTTTTTGATATTCAAACTATAAGTGTTCTCTTTATTTTTGATATCAATCCATTTTGCATTGTCTTCAATCAATTTGAATTGATCATTGTTTGCAATTCTGTTTCGGCTATTATTGATCGCTTGGTTGAATTTTTCATTAGAAGTCCAAGTGCTGTAATCAGCTGGATCAATTTTATCCCATGGCATTGCATTGTCAATATCACGCTCTCCCATTTTCAAGTAAGCATAACGATCTGGCATCACAACATCACTATGAACACCTTCTAATTGAGTAGAACCACCGTTGATTCTGTAGAATTTTTGTCCTGTAATTTTCAAAGCTCCAAGATCACCGTAGTTTGCATTACGAACAAATTGGTTTAAATCAAGAACATTTTGTACTGTTCCTTTTCCGTAAGTTTGTTTACTTCCAATGATCACACCACGCTTGTAATCTTGAATTGCAGCTGCTAAAATTTCTGAAGCCGAAGCCGAGAAGCTGTTAACCATAATTACTAATGGCCCGTCCCACTCGATTTTTTTATCTTTATCGTATAAAACTTCTTTCTTTTTACCAGCAGATTTTACTTGTACAATTGGTCCTTCTTCAATAAACAAACCTGCAATGTCCACAACTGTAGAAAGAGATCCTCCTCCGTCATCACGAACGTCAAGTACGATACCATTGATATCTTCTTTTTTCAATCTTTCTACTTCAAGAGCAATGTCTTTTCCGGCATCGCGGCCATCTTTATTTTCAAAATCAATGTAGAATTTAGGCAAGTAAATTACTCCGTATTTCAATCCGTTTCTTTCAACAATACTAGATTTTGCGTATGTTTCTTCAATTTCAACAACATCTCTAATAATTGAAATCACTTTAATACTTCCGTCAACTTTTTTAACTGTAAGCTTCACTTCAGTTCCTTTATGACCTTTGATTTTTTTCACAACATCATCTAGACGCATTCCAACAACATCAACAGGCTCTTCGTTTCCTTGAGCAACTTTCAAGATCATATCTCCTGCCTCAAGCTGTTTTCCTTTCCAAGCTGGTCCGCCAGAGATTAATTCGTCAATTTGAGTAAAATCATTTTTCTTAGTCAAACGAGCTCCAATTCCTTCTAATTTTCCACTGATGTTAACATCAAAACGATCTTTTTCTTCTGGAGCAAAATAACTTGTATGAGGATCAAAACGCGTCATGATTGAGTTCACGTATACAGAAAACCAATCTTCTTTGTTCAAATCTTTAATTAAACTGAAATTGTCATCCAATGATTTTAGAGAGCTCTCACGAGTTTCTTTCTCTAATGTTTCAAAAGATTTTTCTTTATAATTAGGATCCGATTTCTTTTTGTCTTCTTCTAATTTTTGTTTTGTAACCAATGAAGAAAGTGTAGACAATTTAATTTGTTTTCTCCATCTTTCATTGATTTCAGTAGCATTTTTAGCATAAGGAAGATGCTCGTAATCGGCATTGAAAGTCTCATCAACATTGTAGTTGAAAGGCTGTGCCAAAATCGTTTTGTAGCGTTTTTTACTTTCTTCCATACGTTTCATCAATCTTGTATAAGTAAGATTGAAAAACGTCAAGTCTTTATTCAAAAACTGGTCATCAAGCTGTAATTCATACTGCTTGAATTCGTCAATATCCGATTGCAGGAAAAACCTTTTTGAAGGGTCAAGTGCATCGATATAATCCTTAAAAATACCTTTAGAAAACTCATCGTTAATCTCAGCCGGACTATAGTGTCCTTTTTCAATAACAAAGGCAAGCAATTCTAAAAGCGTTTTGTCTCTATTTGGATCCGGATCTTCAGACTTATCAGCATTTATCTTAAATGCAAACAAGGTAACTGACAAACATAATACGGCTATAAGTATTTTATAATTTCTTTTCATAAACTTAATAATAGCATTCATCAAATTTTTTAATCTAAGTTACGGTAAAAACTGTGCCAACAAAGCCAAGCTCACTATAATTTTTTGTTAAAGATATAAAATAGTTTGTTGTTCAAAAGTCCTTTAAGATTTAGTTTGCAATTTTTATTTATTTGTTAGTATTCTACCAAAATCTGTTACTACATTTGCTTAAATAAGCCTTAATTTTGAAAAATTAAAAAATAACATCAGCGCATGAAAGACGAAAAACCCTTAATTTTAGTGACCAATGACGACGGAATTCTTGCTCCTGGAATCAGAGCTTTGATCAGCGTTATGGAAACTATTGGCGAAGTTGTGGTTGTTGCACCAGACAAACCTCAAAGCGCCATGGGGCACGCTATTACCATAAACAACACTTTATTTTTAGATAAAATTTCGAAAGAAGATGATGCAATCACCGAGTACAGCTGTTCTGGAACTCCTGTAGATTGTGTGAAACTTGCTGTAAATGAAATTTTAAAACGTAAACCAGACCTTTGTGTTTCTGGAATAAATCACGGATCAAATTCATCCATCAATGTAATTTATTCAGGAACAATGAGTGCCGCCGTTGAAGCTGGTATCGAAGGCATTCAGGCAATTGGATTTTCACTTTTGGATTTTGATTGGAATGCCGATTTTGAACCTGTAAAATCTTTCGTCAAAAAAATAGTTTTAGAAACGCTTGCCAATAAATTACCTACTGGCGTCGTTTTAAACGTCAATTTTCCGAAGTTAAAAGAAAACGAAATCAAAGGAATTAAAATTTGCCGCCAAGCGAAAGCCTATTATGCGCAAAAATTCGACAAACGCCAAACGCCGTTCGGAAAAGATTATTACTGGCTTACGGGAAAATTCACCAATGAAGACAAAGGCGAAGATACAGACGAATGGGCTTTGGAAAACGGATATATTTCTGTGGTTCCCGTTCAGTTCGATTTAACCGCTCATCACTCAATGCAACAACTTAATACTTGGAAATTAAATGAATAAAATAGACCTATTAATTGGTTTCATTCTCGGAATCATCACTTCACTTATTGGAAGTTATCTTTTCATTAAATTATTTACTTCGTTTGATCTCTCAAATGGACTTGAAACCATAAAACAATATGGATATTTAGGAAAAGTCATTACGCTAGGAACTATTTTAGACCTGCTTTTGTTTTTATTCCTATTAAAAAGAAACAAAGAATTAATGGCTCGAGGCGTTGTATTTGCCGTGATTGTTTTAGCAATTTCAACTTTATTTATATAAACCTTATCTTTGTGCGCAAAAATGTCGTGTTCAATAATTGAAGCGTACTTTTAAAAAAATTGATATGAAATATTACATAATAGCTGGGGAAGCTTCTGGAGATCTGCATGGTTCTAACTTAATGAAAGCTTTGTACGAAGAAGATCCGCAAGCCGAAATCAGATTTTGGGGCGGAGATTTAATGCAGAAAGCAGGCGGAACTTTAGTAAAACACTATCGTGATTTAGCTTTTATGGGGTTTGTTGAAGTTATTTTTAACTTGAAAACCATTTTAAACAATATCAAAATCTGCAAAAAAGACATTTCTGAATTCAAGCCAGATGTAATCATTTTTATTGATTACCCAGGTTTTAATATGCGTATTGCAAAATGGGCGAAGGCTCTAAATTACAAAACGCACTATTATATTTCACCTCAAATTTGGGCTTGGAAAGAAAACAGGATCAAAGCCATCAAACAGGATGTTGACAAAATGTTTGTCATTCTTCCGTTTGAAAAAAGTTTCTATGAAGACAAACATCATTTCCCGGTAGATTTTGTTGGACATCCATTAATTGATGCTATTCAAAATCAGCCCGCATTTGACGAAACTGTTTTTAGAAAAGAAAATAATTTAGGTGAAAAACCTATTATTGCTGTTCTTCCGGGAAGCCGAAAACAAGAAATCACGAAAATGCTGAGCGTAATGTTGAGCGTTGTTGATGATTTTCAAGATTATGAATTTGTAATTGCCGGCGCGCCTAGTCAGGAATATGAATTTTACCAACAGTTTTTAAAGAATAAAAATATCGCATTTGTTTCAAACAAAACTTATGATTTATTGCGTTCTTCGACTGCGGCATTAGTAACTTCAGGGACAGCAACTCTTGAAACTGCTCTTTTTAAAGTTCCAGAAGTGGTTTGCTACAAAGGAAGCGAGATTTCATACCAAATTGCAAAACGAATTATTACGTTAAAATACATTTCGCTTGTCAATCTAATTATGGATCAAGAAGTGGTAACCGAATTGATTCAAAATGACTGTAACACAAAACGAATCAAAGAAGAACTTCAAAAGTTATTAGAACCAACATATCGCGAAAAGCTATTGAAGAATTACGATATTTTAGAACAAAAACTTGGTGGTGTTGGCGCAAGCAAGAAAACCGCTAAACTAATAGTTGCCGACTTAAAGCAAGCCTAAACCTATTTTAATTTTGAAAAAAATAATTGTTTTACTGCTTTTAGCAATCGTTTTTGTGTCTTGCAAATCTTCTTCAAGCGCTGTCAGCAAAAAGGAGACAAAACGAGAAAACAAGACTGTTGTCAATCATTTAATTGAAACAGCATCAGATAATCTTGGGGTAAAATATAAGGCCGGTGGCACAACTAAAAACGGTTTTGATTGCTCCGGACTTGTTTATACGACTTTTGAATCAGAGCACATAACATTGCCTAGAAGTTCATTCGAACAAGCAAAAATTGGAACCGTTATTCCGTTGAAAGATGCTAAAAAAGGAGATTTGATTTTCTTTAAAACCAATAAAAGCAAGCAAATAAATCATGTTGGGTTGATTACAGAAGTAAATGCTTCGGAGATTAAATTCATCCATTCTTCAACCTCGAAAGGTGTCATTATTTCTTCAACAAAAGAACCTTATTACCAAAATTCATTAGCTCAAGTGAACAGAATTCTGGAATAAAAATTTTATATTCTTTTTCTTACAAAATTTTAATACTTTTATACCATGAAAGTATTAGATTTTCCGTTGACCCGAATTACCACTTGGTTCGTTCTTGGCATTATATTTTTCTACTATATTAAAATCCCGTTATTCATCTCTGAAATAGCGTTGGCATTAGGCGTCCTACTATTTTTTGTTTCTTATTTTTTCAGCAACAGAAATAGAATATTCATTTCATCTTTTGGCATCAGCACATATTTCATTTCGTTTTTTATTGGCGGAATTACGCTTATTGCACACACTAATTCGCTTCAAAAATCAAATTATATTCATTGCCAAAAAGCTTTTGAACTTCCAACGGAAATAACATTTGTATTACGCGAAAAACTCAAAAGCAATTCCTATAGTGATCGCTTTACTGCACTCATACAAACAATTGAAGGGAAAAAACATTCTGGAAAGATCATTGTAAATATTGCAAAAGACAGTCTCAAAAATTCATTCATAATTGGCAGTCATATCAAAGCAAAAACCATATTACAGAAAAACAATTCGAACAAAAACCCAAATCAATTTGATTACGACAAATACTTGGCCGATCGTCAAATTTACGCACAAGTTTATCTCAACAAAACAGAGATCCAAATCAATAAAAACATAAAAAAGGATATTTGGTATTACTCCGATTGTCTTCATCAGCGCATCATTCAAAATCTTGAAAAATCGCACTTCAATCCTGCCGAAATGAATGTCGCGCTTGCATTAATTCTTGGCCAACAACAAGAAATCTCTTCAGATATTATCCAAGATTACCAATATTCGGGCGCAACGCATATTTTATCCGTTTCAGGATTGCACGTTGGTTTTATAATGCTTCTCATAAATTTTATTTTGAAACCAATTCCAAACACTAGAAAAGGTTCGTTTATAAAATTGATTTCCATTTTAATCGCTCTAAGTTTTTTCGCCATTATCTCTGGCTTATCTCCTTCTGTTTTGCGTTCTGTTGTTATGTTTTCCTTTCTTGCAATTGGAAATCATCTTCGCCGAACAGGAAATATTTACCATACCTTACTAGTTTCCATGCTTCTGATTTTACTTTTTGAGCCCTACTTCTTATTTGATGCAGGTTTTCAGTTAAGCTATATTGCCCTATTTTTTATTCTTTGGCTTCAGCCATTATTAAAAAAATTATGGAGTCCAAAAAACAAAATTGCACTTTACATCTGGAACGCTTTAACTGTTTCATTTGCAGCACAAATTGGCGCTTTTCCATTATGCCTTTATTATTTTCATCAATTTCCTGGATTATTTTTCGTCACCAATATTGCTATTATTCCAGTTTTGGCTTTTGTAATGATTGCTGGAATTCTAGTCATGACTTATGCTGTTTTTGATTCTCCTCCACTATTTCTGGCCAAAATACTAGAAAAAAGCATTTATCTTTTAAACCAAATCATTCATAGTGTCGCTTCGATAAAATCATTTGTCATTTTGGACATCAGTTTTAATTTTTATTTCTTAATTACTTTTTACCTCTTAATAATTTCGATCATTATCTGGCTTAAAAAACCCGATTATCCCAAATTAGTCACGTTTATGATTTCGATAATCGTGTTACAGATTTCTTTCATTTATACCAAAAAGGAAAACGAGACTAAAAACGAAATGATTATTTACAATGCAAAGAAGCAAACCTTGATTACAATGTGTTCAGGGAAAAATATTACACTTTTTACCAATAATAAATCCATGTTAGCCAATCCAAAAAACAACATATTGAATTCCTATTTAGTTGGAAATTTCGGCAAAATTAAATCGGCCAACCAAATTAAGAATGTATTGTTTTACAATGGCAAAAAAATCTTCATCATTGATAGTTCAGGCATTTATAAAAATAAAATCCAACCTGATATTTTATTATTGACTCAATCTCCAAAAATAAATTTAGATCGAGTCTTACAAGAAATACATCCACGAATAATAATCGCCGATGCTTCAAATTCAAACACAATTCAAAAAAAATGGAAAAGAAGCTGTCTCAAAAAAAATATCCCTTTTCATGCCACTGCTGAAAAGGGATATTATAAGTTAAAATAAAGTTTTTAGTCTGGATTCATCATAATGTTAGCCTCGGCAATCCATGCTTTCGCCGTTATGGGTTTATAAGGCAATCTGCCCAATAAATTAAAGGTCGTTTTAGTTTTTCGCACGGCAGCTATTGTCAAACAAGCCTGTGGCAATTCAACGACACCAAGAGCTGTTTTCAAACTTACATTTTGCTCTTTTTCAGCATCAGATATTGTCGTATCAGATAAATCTAGTTTGACCAAAACAACATTATCTCTAGCCCAAACCACAAAATCTGGGGTATTGAAAATTTCGTTTTGAAGTCTTGTTGGGGCACCCGCAATTGTAAAGAAAATAAATAGCGGTCTTTTTTGTTCCATACTTGCTGCAACTGCATCAGTCATAGAAGTTTTCCAGACTAATCCTTGCGCATGCATAAAAAACGAACCAAGTAAAAATAACAGGGTAAGTGTTTTTTTAGTCATAATAATTTGGGTTTTAGGAGTAGGTTAATTTCGACTAAAGTAATATAATATCCCACTAAAAAGCCCATCTTTAAACAAAAAAATGAAAAAAAACTTAAGAAAATCGAAATTGCTAATTAAAAGTTAAATAAATATAAAAATGAAAAAAAAACCTGTCCTAAATTATCAAACTAGCTGTAGCTATCATAAAAAAATCCCTTTTTACATTGTAAAAAGGGATTAATATCACAAGAAATTTCAGTTTCTACCTACTCGCTTGGGTGCAAAATCGCGTTAGATTCGGCGATCCAAGCCTTTGCTCCTCCTGGCTTATAAGATATTTTTCCTAAAGCACTGAAAGTAGTTTTAGTTTTTCTGATCGATGCGCTGGCAAAACAAACCTGAGGAAGTTCGTCAACACCAAAAGCACTTTTTAATCTAAGATTTTGCTCTTTATCACTATCAGATGCCGAATTATCAGACAAATCAAGCTTCACTAAAATCACGTTGTCTCGTGACCAAACAGCAAAATCTGGCGTTTTAAAAATTTCATTTTGAAGATTCTCTGGTACACCTGAGGCAGTGAAAAGAATTAACATTGGCTTTCTTTGTTCATTACTCATTGCAATTGCATCGGCCATATTTGTTTTCCAAAGAAGATTTTGCGCCTGCATAAAAAATGAACCTAAAAAAAATAGTAGGAAAAGTAATTTTTTGGTCATATTATAATTGGTTTTGGTTAGATTAGATTGACGAAATTAACATAATATTTTAATTATCCAATTTTTATTAATACAAAAAATACATAATGTGTTTTTTTATACACAATAAAATATCAAATACACAATTCAACCATCACTAATATAAAAACTTTCCTACTAAACAAAAAAAAGCCCCTTGTGCAAAGAGCACAAGGAGCTTTAAATTTTTATATTTTAATCTTTAAGATTTCTTCGGATTTATTATTCCATCAGCTACAGTCAACCATGCTGTTGGACCACCAGCAACGTAACCTGTTTGACCAAGACCTTTAAAATTTACTTTTCCATCTTTAGATTCAGCACTTGTGAAAAAGATAGTTGGAAAACCTTGAATTCCAAAAGCTTGTTGCAATTCATTGTTCTGATTTTTAATTTCAGGTGTTTGAGGTGTTCTTCTTGGATAATCCAATTCAACCAAAACAACATTATCAGTTGCCCATTTTTTAAATTCTGGTGTCTTCAAAACTTCATTCTGCAAACGAATGCACCATCCACACCAATCACTTCCTGTAAAAAACATCAGCATTGGCTTGTGTACAGTATTGCTCACTGTAATAGCTTCTCTGACATCAGTGTACCATTTAAGTTCCTGCGCTTGAGTTGCAAAAGCTCCGATGAAAAACAAAGCGACTAAATAAAATTTTTTCATATTCTATATTTTTCCACAAATTTAAACAAAAAAGGAATCAGAAAACATCTTCTATTTTACTTCTTGCATTAATTTTTTAATCAATGGAGTAATAACGATCAACACTATACCTGTAATTAAAGAATATAACGCTAATTGATAGTATCCATCAGTATATGCAATAAGCTTAGACATTAAAGTTGTTCCGGTATTTGCGTCTGACATTTCAGATCCAAGTTTCCCTGCCGCTAATTGTCCGAATGCACTTGACAAGAACCAAAGCCCCATCATCATTCCAAACAAACGTTTCGGAGCAAGTTTCGTAATTACCGACATTCCAATTGGCCCAATACATAATTCGCCAAGTGTGTAAACCAAATACCCAAATGCAAAAACATTTAAAGAACTTAATCCTTCTGGATTCACAAAAAATCTTGCACTATAGAAAACAAAAAATCCTATTGCCAATAAAACAAATGAGAATCCAAATTTAATTACAGTGTTTGGTTCAATTTTTTTCTTCCCCATAAATATCCAAAGAAAACCAACTAGTGGGCTAAAGATAATTACGTATAAAGAGTTTATACTATTATTTACAACATTCGGATCGATATTAAAAAACAACAGATTGTTAGTTAAATTATCCTTCGCAAACAATGACAGTGATCCTCCAGATTGTTCAGAAATTGCCATGAACATAAAATACCCAAAAATAAAGATAAATGCTGCCAATAATTTATATTGCTGATTCCTATCTTTAATCAATATTAATTCAAAAATAAAATAGCCCACCGCAATAGCTCCGATTGTGTACATGAAATAATCTGTGAAATCAGAGTTGATCACCATTATATAAATAAGTGGAATAACTAGTAACGATCCTACGTAAACCGCAATTTCATACGTTTTCCTTTTTGAAGGCAAGGCATCTGCAAGAGGAGAATTTCCAATTGGCGCTAAATGTTTTTTAGTCAGCAAAAATGTCACAACTCCAATGATCATTACAATTGCCGAAGACAAGAAACAAAGGCTCCATGAATAGTTTTTCCCTAAGTAAATAGGAATAGCTCCACCCAACATTCCTCCAATATTGATTCCGGCATAGAATAATCCGTAACCAGCATCTCTTCTTCCATCTTCTTCATGATACAATTCACCAACCATTGACGAAACGTTTGGCTTGAAAAAACCTGTTCCAATAATCGAAAGTGTTATTCCGTAATAAAAGAAATCATGTGGAGAAGCCGCAATAAGCAAATTCCCCAAAATCATAATGATTCCTCCAAAAAGAAGTGATTTTTTGAATCCTAAAATTTTATCAGCAAAAATTCCACCGATAAAAGTAAATGCATAAACAAAAGCTTGAATGGCACCATATTGAAGATTTGCTTTTCCTTCTAGCAAGCCTAATTGGTCAACCATAAAAAATGCCAAAACCCCTCTCATTCCGTAGAAACAAAAACGTTCCCACATTTCAACTAAAAACAAATACCATAATTGCTTTGGATATTTGCCTTTAAAATTTTGAATTTCTTCTAAAGTAATATTCTTTTCCATTCTAATTATCTAACCCCGTGCATCATTTTCTTTAAAAGCGGAGTCAAAGCAAACAATACAACTGCCGCGATACCCGTAAGCACAACAAACACCATAAAGAATTCATAAAGATTATGAATTTCAAATCCTGCAAAAAAGTGATTTGCGGCGCTGATTTGATTTTTTTCCAACAATGCTAATTGCTCTGCTGTAGGTGTAACCGTTTTGTCCAAAACAGCCTGAAGATCAATACCTAACTCTTTTGCTTTAGCAAATTTATCACCAGTAGCAGGCAAAATTGCCCCTAAAGTTCCTCCTAATGCATATCCTGAAGCATTAGACAAGAAAAACACTCCATATAATAAAGAAGCAAAACGTTTTGGAGATAATTTACCAACTAATGACAAACCAATCGGAGATAAACATAATTCTGCGCAAGTATTTAAGAAATATAATAAAATCAGCCATTTAACTAAAAGCAAACCTGAAGTTCCAATGTAAGAAACCTGAGTAGCGATCATAAAGAAACTTATAGAAATTACTACTAAACCACATGCTAATTTTACCGGAGAAATTGGCTCTTTTCCTTTTGCTCTTAAAGCATCCCATAAAATACTAAAAGGCAAAGCTAATATCACTACAAACATTCCATTAAAAATCTGAACCATAGAAGCCGGCATTAAAAACCCAAAGAAGTTTCTATCAGTTTGATTGTCTGCAATAAATGTCAAAGAAGAACCTGCCTGCTCGAATGCCGCCCAAAAGAAAATAATGAAGAATGAAACTATGTAAATTACAAAAATTCTATCACGCTCAACTTTTGTTAAAGATTTATCTGAAATAATCAATCCAGCCAAAGCCAAACCACTCGAATAAATTAGAGTATAGATTAAATTCTGGCCAAAAACAAAATGAATAATTGCTCCTAAAATTAAAAATGCCACTCCTGCAATTGTTAATGCTTGACTTGAAAAATTAGCTTTTTGCGCTTCTCCTTCTTCAAAATCCTCAGCAACATTTTTTGACGGCAATCCTCCTAATGGCCTTCCTTCTGGAGAAACCACATATTTATTCTTTAAAAAATAAAATAAAATCGTTCCTAAAAGCATTGCGATAGCAGCCGCTAAAAATCCCCATCGAAACGCATGAACATCTCTAAAACCTGACGCGTCTTTAACATCTCCTAAAATTGGACAAATAGACTGCCCCAAGAAGGCTCCAATATTGATTCCCATATAGAAAATTGTAAAAGCAGAATCTAGTTTTGTTTTCTCTTGCTTTGGATACAAGCTACCAACCATACTAGAAATATTTGGCTTAAAAAAACCGTTTCCAAACACAATTGTTCCCAAACCACAAAACATAATCACTCTCGCCAAATCCTGATTTCCTTCAAAAACACTTCCACTGGTAAAAAGCAAAAGTTGGCCAAGCGCCATAAGCAAACCTCCCAATATGATACAATTTCTATTTCCGAAATATCTATCAGCGATAAATCCTCCAAGCATTGGAGTTAAATAACAAAGTCCAAGGAAGCCTCCATAAATCAATGAAGCTTCTTCTTCCTTCATCAACAATGAATTTACAAGAAATAAAGTCAATAAAGCACGCATTCCATAAAAATTGAACCGCTCCCACATCTCCGTTCCAAACAATACCCATAGCCCTTTTGGATGCCCAGTTTTTACTTTAGTTTCTTCCATATTTATTCAGTATTAATTTAAGTTATTAGATTTAGATTATAAATTTTCTTTGATAAAGTTAGTCATTTTATTGTACAGCTGAATTCTCGTTTTTCCGCCATAAATACCATGATCTTTATCTGGATAGATTTGAGAATCAAACTGTTTGTTCGCTTGAATCAATACTTCCATCATTTGCATTGAATTCTGAACATGCACGTTGTCATCACCTGAACCGTGAATCAATAAAAACTTCCCTTTTAATTTCTCAACGTGATTTATTGGTGAGTTTTGATCGTATCCGTTTGGATTTTCCTGTGGTGTCTGCATGTATCTTTCTGTGTAAACGCTGTCATAAAAACGCCAGTTTGTAACTGGAGCAACAGCAATTGCCATTTTGAAAACATCACTTCCTTGGAAAATACAGTTAGATGCCATGAATCCACCATAGCTCCATCCCCAAATACCAATTCTTGAAGCATCAACATAAGGATATGAACCAATTACTTTTGCTGCATCAATCTGATCTTCAACTTCATATTTACCTAATTGTAATTGTGTTACTTTTTTGAAAGCAGCACCTTTAAACCCAGTTCCTCTTCCATCTACACAAGCAACGATATAACCTTGCTGTGTTAGCATTTCAAACCAATATTCATTAGAACTTCCCCATCCGTTTACTACTTGTTGTGAACCTGGACCAGAATATTGAATCATAAATACTGGATATTTTTTTGAGGCATCAAAATCTTTTGGTTTCAAGATCCAAGCGTTCAATTCGTTTCCTTTAGCCGTTTTTAAAACAAAAAATTCTTTTGTAGGAAGATCATATGCTTTCAATTTATCAGAAAGTGCTTGATTGTTTTCAATAACTTGAATCTCTTTTCCAGATTTTGCTTCGTTCAAAGTATAAATTGTTGGCTGAGAAGCACTAGAATATGTATTGATGAAAAATTGGAAATTCGGACTAAAAGTCGCAGCATTTGTTCCAATTTTAGAAGTTAAAGCTGTTTTGTTTTTTCCGTCTAATGAAATACGGTAAACTGCTCTGTTGATAGAACCATTTTCTGTAGATTGGTAGAAAATAGTTTTTGTTTTTTCGTCGAAACCGTAGTAATTAGTAACTTCCCAGTTCCCTTTAGTAACTTGATTTTTAAGTTTTCCGGTTTTATCATAAACATAAATATGATTAAATCCGTCTTTTTCGCTTGTCCAGATAAAACTGTTGTCTTTCAAGAAAGTCAAATTATCAGTAACATCAACATAAGCTTTGTCTTTTTCGTTCAAAACCACTTTTGCAGCAGCTGTAGTTCCATCGATAAACAACAAATCTAAATTATCTTGGTGGCGATTTAAAACTTGAGCCGACAGTATATTATTGTCATTTGTCCATTGCATTCTCGCAATGTAGAAATCATTATAATTTCCTAAATCCACTTTTTTAGAAGTCGAAACTGCTACATCAAAAATATGCAATGAAACTTCTGAATTTTTCTCTCCCGCTTTTGGATATTTAAACGTTTCGATCGTTGGATATAAATCTTTATGAAATTTTGACATCGAAAACTCAGGAACCTGGCTTTCGTCAAAACGAATATACGCTAATTTTTTACTGTCTTTACTCCAGTCAAATGCCCGCACAAATGCAAATTCTTCTTCATAAACCCAATCCGTAATACCATTTATTACAGCATTCTTTTTACCGTCTGTTGTAACTGCAACTGCTTTTTTAGAAGCTACATCGTAGATATAAAGGTTGTTTTGTTTTGCGTAAGCTATTTTTGTTCCGTCAGGTGAAAAAGTTGGTTCTTGAATTTGAGAATCAACCAATTTTGTCAAAGTCTTTCCTGCGATATCATAAACGAAATAATCAGCAGTAAAAGAGTGACGGAAAATCTTATTTGAATTACAAGCAATTAGCATCTTTTTTTCAGAAGCGTCAAAAGTGTAGCTATCAATTCCGTCGGCAAGTTCTTTAAAGTTTTTTGTGTCAATTAAATTCGAAACTTTCTTTAAAGTTGCAAAATCATATAAATCAACCTGCATGCTTCTGCTTGCCTGATCGACATTTAAAACAGTATATTGATTAGTATTTTTTAGGGATTGCATTTGGTCCATTCCTTTAGCCCGAAACGTACCTCCAAAAATGTTTTCGACAGTTATTTTCTGCTGTCCAAAAACAACCGCAGTTAAAAATAAAAGTACTGCAGTAAATTTACTTGTATTCATTATAATTATTTTAAATATAAAAAGAGCCCAATTTTAGTAAAAAAAATAAACATAATACACATTTTAAGTGTTAAATGTTAAAAAAAATAACGATTGCGTACTTTCATGTATGAAATAGATTGCAATCAAAACTCTTAAAATAGTATCTTTGTGCACACAATATTATTTAATACATTGAGAATGAACAACGCTGTTTCCGGATTTTCTAAATTATCCAAAAAAGAAAAAATTAATTGGATCGCCAACGAATATTTTTCTACACCCGAAGAGGCGCTAAATATTATAAGAAATTACTGGAATTCAGACGAAAAGCTTCAACAACTTCATGATGAATTCATTGAAAACACAATCACCAATTTATATATTCCCCTTGGAGTTGCACCCAATTTTTTAATAAATGGGAAGTATAAAACTATTCCAATGGCAATTGAGGAAAGTTCAGTTGTTGCTGCAGCATCAAAAGCGGCCAAATTCTGGTCAACACGTGGCGGTTTCAAAACTACAATAATCAATACCGAAAAAATTGGGCAAGTTCATTTTACATTCAAAGGAAATGCTGAAAAACTGCATTCTTTCTTTGACGAAATAAAGCCAAAATTTTTCTCTGAAACCCAAAACATTACCAAAAACATGCAACAGCGTGGTGGTGGAATTTTGGACATACAATTAAAAGACAAAAGAAATTTGCTTGAAAATTATTTTCAGCTTCATGCCACTTTTGAAACGAAAGACAGCATGGGTGCAAATTTCATCAATTCATGTCTAGAGCAATTTGCTTCAACCTTAAAAGATGAATTTCAGCATTCTGATTTATTTTCCGAAGAAGACAATCTGCAAGTAATTATGAGTATTTTATCAAATTACGTTCCGCATTGCCTTGTTAAAGCTGAAGTTTCATGTCCAATTGAAGATTTATCAGAAAAACACATTACGAATCCACATGAATTTGCCGAGCGTTTTGTTCAAGCAGTGCAAATTGCCGAAGTGGAACCATTTAGAGCCGTTACACACAATAAAGGAATCATGAACGGAGTCGATGCCGTTGTTCTAGCAACTGGAAACGACTTTAGAGCAATTGAGGCAGGAGTTCATGCTTATGCATCAAGAAATGGCCAATATTCAAGTTTATCTCACGCAAAAATCGAAAACGGAATTTTTACATTTTGGATGGAAATCCCTTTAGCACTAGGAACAGTCGGTGGATTGACTTCGTTGCATCCAATGGTCAAATTATGTTTAGAAATACTTGAAAAACCTTCAGCAACAGAATTAATGGAAATTACGGCCGTTGCCGGATTGGCGCAAAATTTTGCGGCATTGCGTTCTTTGACTACAACAGGAATCCAGGAAGGACATATGAAAATGCACCTGAACAACATTATCAATCAGTTTGAAGCAACAGCAGAAGAACGCCATTTGATCAAAACTCATTTTAAGAAAACTGCCGTTTCCCACAGCGCAGTAGTTGAGTTTATTGAAAATTTAAGAAAATAAAATAAATAAAAATTCCAAGAATTTATAACGTCAAAATAAAATTCCAAATTCCAAAAATAATTGGAATTTGGAATTTAGATATTGGTTTTTTAAAAAATTGAAGCATGAAAACAACTTTTTACAGTAACGGAAAATTATTCATATCTGGAGAATATTTAGTTTTAGACGGTGCAGATGCTTTTGCTTTGCCAACTAAATTTGGACAGAACTTGATTGTTGAAAATGCAAAAGACAAAATCATTGATTGGAAAAGCTATGATTTTGACAACACGCTTTGGTTTGAAAACACAATCACATTTGAAGAAGTTATCAATAATGTGAATTCAGAAATTGAAACTGTAAAAAGCACTCTGATCAATATTTTACATGAAGCTTATTTGCTAAATCCAGATTTCATTAATCAATCGGAAGGGTATAAAATCACTACAAACCTTACTTTTCCTAGAAAATGGGGATTAGGCACTTCGTCGACTTTGATCAACAACATTGCACAATGGACGAAAATCAATGCTTTTACCTTATTGCGAAATAGCTTTGGCGGAAGCGGTTACGACATTGCCTGCGCACAAAACGATACGCCTATTCTTTACAAAATAGAAAACAACGCTGTTGAGCCTGTAACTTTCAATCCTGATTTTACAAAAAACTTATATTTTGTTTATCTAAATAAAAAGCAGAACAGCAAAACAGCCATTCATGCTTACAACAAACATAAAAATCAGAACTTAACTAAAAACGTTGCCGAAAACAATAAAATCACAAATGCAATCCTGCATGCCAAAACGTTGAAAGAGTTTGCACACGCAATTGAAAGACATGAAAACCATTTAAGCGATATTCTTGAATTAAGCACAATTAAAGAAAAAGTCTTTCCTGATTTTAATGGTACAATTAAAAGTCTTGGCGCGTGGGGAGGCGATTTTGTGATGGTTATTTCTAAAGAAGACCCAAAAGATTATTTTCTTTCAAAAGGATATCCAACGATTCTTACGTATGAAGAAATGATTTTATAAAACTTAAGAATTTACCTTTTTATCTTCAGAAGGTTCAGATTGCAAATGACGGACCTTTTGATTCTCTAATTCATTAGATTCAATAAGCGTATTATGAAGACGCTCCGCCATCTTTTCGATGCTATTATTGATCGACTCATAAACAAGTTCCATTCTTCGATGTTTTTCTTCCTTAACCGCTTTCAAAACATCTTCAACAAATCCTTTGTCATATTTTTCAGCAACAGAATCACGCGTATTAGTTAATCTAATCACATAATCATTGCTCAATATTGTAACTTTAAAATGTTGCTCCTCGTTGCTTAAATAGTATTTGCCACCCAATTCATCAACATTGATGTCAGTACTGCTTACTTTCAAAAGCTCAATAATAATTCCGTAAATATGATTCTCAATTTTGGAATATACTCTCGCTTTTCTTCTAAAAGGGTTAAACGAAAAAAACATTAACTATTTGATTATTAAAGTACTCATTCATTTTCTCTCACAATTTTTTAAATATCGTACGGATAAAATTTATTCTGTTTAAATAAAAACTTTAACAAATTAAATGCAATAATTCTAATAACCCAAATTTTTTAAATTATATTTCTATTATTCCTATATAACTTACAAAAAAAGTTGTTGTTTGCCTTACAAAACAAATACGTTTCTTCCTTTTTTTAAAACAAAAAACCCGAAACATTTAAATGTTTCGGGTTTTTATATTTTGGTTTAACTTCTAAAACTAGTAGTTAAATTGTAATCTATTATCTTCGATTTTAGCATTGCTTTTCAAGGCTGGCAAAACTCTACCTGCGTCAGATGCACTTTGAGCTTTTAATTTAGCCACATATTCTGCGTGGTTTGCAATTGCAGGCGCTTTAACTGTACTTACGTTTTTCACTACATAAACTCCAGTGTTTCCTTCAATTGGTGCAGAAATTTTGTTTGCTGCTAAAGCAAATGCATTTCCAACAACTTTAGGCTCTTGTCCAACTCCACCTGGCAAAACAGGATTGTCCATAGTAACATTAGTTGCTTGTTGAACTGCTACACCAGCACTTTTAGCTACAGCTTCGATTGTTGAACCTGTTAATTTAGCTTTTAACATTTCAGCTTTTTTCTTGTTTTTCAAGATAGACTCAACATAAGGTCTAGCTAAAGTTACAGATACTAAACCTGATTTGTTTTCACTTTTGTATTGTGCAATTACGTGTCCGATATTTGCTAGTTCAAAACGCTTTACATCACCAATGTTAGTTTCTTTGTCAAATGCCCATCTGATAATGTTACGTTGGTTTCCTAGAGGACCAAACGCTTCATCCATAGCTTTAGCAGTTACTGGAGCAGCAACTTTTAAACCTAATTCTTTTGCTGTTGCAGCAAAATCTTTATCAGCAGCATCCATTTCAAATTTAGTTGCTAATGTAAATACTTTATCAGAAGTAGCTTCAGAAGGCTCGATTTTTTGAGCAATTGTAGCTAAACGAATACCGTCTTGTTTGTCAGTAATTTTGATGATGTGGAAACCGAATGGAGTTTCAACTAATCCAACTTTACCAATTCCGTTGTTGAATACAAAATCATTGAATGGTTTTACCATTTGGCCTTGACCAAAATATCCTAAATCACCACCTTGTTGAGCAGATGAATCATCAGAGCTTGTGAAAGCAAGCATCATGAAACTATCTGGATTAGCTTGAACTTGAGCTAAAATTTCTTCTGCTTTAGCTTTAGCTTCTTCTTTAGTTCTTTTCTCTTTTTGGTTAGGTGTTTGAGATCCTTCGTAACCAATTAAGATATGGCTAGCTTTTGCGTTAACACCAGCTTTAAATCCTAAAGATTTAGAGATAGCATAATATCTTCCGTAAACGTATGGACCATAAATTGCTCCAGCTGGCAAGCTGAATAATTTGTCAGCATCAACAGCTGGCAAAGCGTTTTTAGGAACATAAGTAGAATCGTAAGGAACATCAGAATTTGAGTTTACAAAATCAGCGATGTTTGTAGCGTTTTTAAATCCTGGCAAAGTATCATTTTTACCAGTTTTAGCATTGTAAACAACACTTCCGTTCAACAATCCTGTGATTTTAGCTTTAATTTCAGCCTCGTCTTCTTTTGAAGCTTTGTCTTCAACTAAAACATATTGAATTTCACGAGTTTCATCAGCTTTGAATTTTTTCTCGTTTTTCTTCATGTATTCTACAATCTCATCATCAGAGATTTTCACGTCGCTATCTTTAATAGAAGAATATAAAGCTGCAGCATAACTAAAGTTTACTTTGTTCGCTTCCATTTCATATTTCAACTTTCCTTCACTAGCAGTTGTGTAAAGTCCAGATTTGATTAATGTATTGTAGATTTGGAATTTTGCATTCAACTCAGCATCTTTTTCTTTTTGAGAAATATATTGAGCCGCTTCAGGATTAGTTTTGAAGTATTCTTTGAATTTTACAACATCAAATATTCCTGCTGCGTTTAAAAACATTGGATTTTTACCAATATTTGGATCTGCTTTTAAAACCTCAATCAAATGTTTTTCACCTACTCTTAATCCTAATTTTTCAAATTGAGTAGATAATAATGCGATTGAAACCTCTTGATCCCAAACTCTGTTTGCAGCTTCAGTGGAAGTAATTCCTTGACCACTTTTTTCAACATTGCTAACTTTAACTCTAAAGTCTTCAAATGAAATATCTTTTCCGTCGATGCTTCCCACATCTTTTGAACTTTGACTAAATGTCCCTCTTGTGAATAGATCTTGTATTATAAATGCAAATAATGCAAGTGCAATAACTCCTATCAACAAAGCGGAACGCTGTCTAATTTTTGCTAAAACTGCCATTTTTATTATCGTTAATTTTATATTCAGTTTGCGAAAATACAATTATCTAGTTAATAACAATACAACTAGCGTTTTATTTTGCACAATTTTTTTAATTATTGAAAAAAATCAGTCTTTTATGGACATTTTCACCAATTCAATTTTCTTGTTTGTCGCCTCTTCGATCACAAAATGATAGCTATCGATTACAATTTCGTCTCCTTTTTGCGGAATTTTCTTAGTGGAATTCACTATAAAACCTCCTAATGTCCCGTATGAATCTTCTTCTGGAATTTCTAATTTGTAGGTTTCATTTAAGTATTCAACATCCAATCGGGCAGAAAAAAGGTATTTTCCATCTCCCAATTCCTGTTCAACAAGCTCTTCATCAAGATCATGCTCGTCCTCAATTTCTCCAAAAAGTTCTTCAACAATATCTTCTATGGTAATAATTCCAGATGTCCCTCCATATTCATCAAGAACTACAGCGACATTTTTTCTTTTTTTAATAAGAAGATTTAAAGCATCTTTTATCAAAATAGTTTCTGGAACAAACTCGACTGTCATTAAAACTGATTTGATTGTAGAAGGCTTTTTGAACAAATCAAAAGAATGCACATAACCTACTATATCATCAAGAGAATTTTGACTGACTATGATTTTTGAATAGCCTGTTTCTATAAAAAGTGCTTTTAGATCTGAAACGCTGTCAAACAAATCAACATCGACGATTTCAGTACGAGGCGTCATGATATCACGTGCTTTTACGCCCGAAAATTCTAATGCATTCTGAAAAATCTGAATTTCTGAATCCACTTCTTCGTCATCCTCAACAGCATTCATCTGCTCGGTTATATAATTCCCTAATTCGACCTTGCTAAAATACAATTGCACCTGATCACCTTCGGTCTTGAAAAACTTCTTTAGAACGAAATCAGAAATCCAAATAAAAAAAGTCGAAATATAATAGAACAGCTTGTAAAAAAGATAAGCCGGAACAGCAAAAAACTTAACTAATGAATTGGCATAAATTTGAAAGAAGACTTTCGGAAGAAATTCTGCCGTTATCAAAACAATGAAAGTAGAAAGTGCCGTTTGAATCAACAAACTTGTCAAATCTGAAAATTGAAATCCCAGACCTGCCATACATTCCAGAAGCAAATCTCCCATGTAAAACCCATAAATAACGAGCGCGACATTATTGCCAATAAGCATTGCGGCAATAAATTTTGAAGGATTCTGAGTAAGTCTGGTTAGGATTTTTGATAAAAAATTATCTTGCTTTTTCTCGATTTCAAGATAAATTTTATTAGAGGAAATAAAAGCTATTTCCATTCCCGAAAAAAAGGCTGATAGTATTAAACACAATATTATAATACTAATTTCCATTTTTACTGCTTTTTGTTACGGTCGTCAAATTTCTTGACAAATTTTCTTCTGAAGAAAAACATAAATACTGCCATTCCAGCAATTACAAAACTTAAGGCATAAGATTCATTGCCTTCATTCATTTTTGTAATTCCGTCATATATAAAGTAAACTGCAAATGCAATATATACGTATTGTGTGTATTTTAAATAACCCATACTATTTTTATTCGTTTGATTCAATCTCACCGCTTATTCGCTGTGAATTGATCATTTTAAAATCTTTACTAAAATCTATTCCCTGACCTGTAGACACTCCTTTGGCATCTGTAAGCTTAAATTTTCTCTCGGTGTAAAACCATTCGTTTTTCTGATCGAAATAAAGTTGTTCGGTTTCCAACATTTGTCCCGTTTCCGAAGTAATTTTTACATTTCCTTGCAAATCAATAATTCCGGTTGCCTTATATGAGATTGCGTAATTCGATTTAATAAAAGTACGTTTTTGTTTTTTGTCATATAAAGTCACATCAATTCCTTTTGGGAAATCAGTAAAAGGAAATTCAAGATTTGAATAATCCAGCATTTTTGGACTAATCAAAACACCGGTTATGCGCCCAGAATCTGTATATTTTATATTTACCGTATCAACATCGCTTCCTGGAACAAATTCTGCAAAATTACTTCTTTGCACTTCCTTAAAATTACTTTCGCATCCAAAAAACAGTGTCACAGCAAGAGCTGTGACAACGGCTATAGTATATCTTTTTGGTAAATTCATTTGCCAAAAGTAGTAAATTGTAATGAGCTTAGAAAAATATAACTCAGGTATTAGTCAAATTTTCGTTGTGAGAACCATCTATCGTTGAAAGAGAAACTTGCACTAAAGTTCAAATAATTCTCTTGAATCAAACCTGCAGAAGTAGTACCTCTTTTTCCAAATTCAATTCCGATATTCACATTTGAGAACGAACCTGTAATTGGGAAACCAGCTCCTAACGTCATTCCGACATCATTTATTTCCTGATTATTAATTACTAATCCCGTTTTTTCATATTTCAAACCAGCTCTATAAGTAACTCTGCTGAAATAATTTGTAAATGAAGTATAATTAGGAATATAATAACCTCCAAGTGCATATTTTGAATATTTTTCATAACGAACATCATCACTTGAATTGTAATAATTCGCGTATTGTCCGCTACCTTGAAATGCAAGCGTTGTTCCAACAAGCCATTTTCTAGGAATACCTACCCCTGCTCCGATGGTCAACTTACTTCCAAGTTTTATTTTTGCCTCAACTGGGTCCGCTATGATTGGATCTGGATCTGTATCTACCTCAATAGTTCTAACATTACTTGCTTTTAATGTACTAGCAAATGTATAGTTCAAACTTGTAAACAACATCGTTTTTTTATAAATCTTGGTTTGGTACATTGTCCCAAGATTAAAATTAGCCCCTGACAAATCAGATTCATTTGTTTCTCTAGTTGCATTTTGCACCCCTGTAATGGCCTCAACACTTGATGTGTTAATTGATCCAAAATTATACTGTACATCTGCTCCAATATTCCAGTTTGGTCTAATTTTATAACCCAAACCAAAAAACACCTTATTAACACCACCTTTTCCTTGAAACTGGTTGCTTGTTGCGCCTTCTGTAGCGGTATTATCATTGATGATTTTATATCCAACAGACGATAATGGAACTAAACCAAAAGCTGCTCCAAATCTCTTCATAGGAATCCCTACTGCCAAATAATCAAAAGTCGCTCTTTGCGCTTTTTCTGAGTGATCAGAATTTTTTAATGTAGCTGTACCAAAACTTCCACCAACTGTAAATGTAGTTTGTCTTAAACTAGCATAACTTGACGGATTATCAACATTCAAGTGAATACTATCCTGCTCTATTGAAACCCCAGCCATAGATCTATTCTCTAGAGTACCTTTGAATCTTGCATCTCCA
The DNA here is from genome assembly GCF_039581405.1 of Flavobacterium mesophilum. NCBI lineage: Bacteria > Pseudomonadati > Bacteroidota > Flavobacteriia > Flavobacteriales > Flavobacteriaceae > Flavobacterium > Flavobacterium mesophilum. Next base: position 289,154 of record NZ_JBCPXZ010000003.1, read on the forward strand.
ATTCCGTAGAAAGAATACGGTGAAGCTGTACCTTGCTGAGCAAATGAAACGAACGAGATAAGTAAACAAGCACTTATTATAATTTTTTTAATCATTGTCGATTTTATATTGAAATGTTTGGTTCAAACTTTCTAGTAGGAAATTTGAATTGGCAAATATGGTATTTTTTAATCGTTTAGCCAAAAATTCTGCATCACCTCCCGTTAAAATTATTATAAAATTTGAAAATTCAGCTCGATATTCATCGATAAAACCGTCGATCTCATAGACGAACCCATTGACAACACCTGAATGAATGGCTTGTTGAGTTGAGTTTCCTACATAATTTTCTGGCTCTTCAAAAGTCAGCAAAGGCAGTTTGGCAGTGAATTGGTGCAGAGATTCATATCGCAATCTAAGTCCGGGCGAGATTGCTCCACCTAGATAATTGTCATTTTCGTCGATAAAATCATAGGTAATGCAGGTTCCCGCATCGATTACTAATCTGTTTTTTGTAGGAAACTGCAAAGTTGCCCCTGCAGCTAAAATCATTCTGTCAATTCCTAACGTTTTTGGCGTTGCATATTTATTATGGAAAGGAAAAATATCCTCATGCGTAAAAAAATGAATATTCAGTTGCTTTTCAAAAGCCAAAAAAGATTGTTTTTCGACATTTCCGACAGAAGCAACAACCAAATCTGAGCAGTTTGGGAATTTTTCTAAAATTTCTTTAATTTTTTTTTCGAGATCATTTTTCTCAAAAACAAAATTTTCTAGCGCATTACTTCCCTCAAATACAGCTGCTTTAATTCGCGTGTTTCCGACATCAATAGTTAAAATCATATCTATTTTTTTACCATTGCGAAGATACGAATTGATTTTTTTAAAAAAATGTTTTGGATAAACGAAAAATGATTCTATCTTTGCACCCGCATTGAGCACAAGACGGTACCTTAGCTCAGATGGTAGAGCAATGGACTGAAAATCCATGTGTCCCTGGTTCGATCCCTGGAGGTACCACGAAACCCGAATAGCAATATTCGGGTTTTTTGTTTTTATACTTTTTGGGTTTAACCGTAAAGGACGCTAAGTATTTCACGCTAGGTTCCCAAAATTATTCTAAACTTCTATTTCTTGTTTATTGGTATACTTCGATAATAGTTTCTTTCCATTATTCCAAAAACTTCTTTAATTGAGCTCACATTTATATCTACTGTTTTTACTTTATAAAGATCTGTAAAACCTGAGAAATACTGAACTTTCATTTCATCATTGTTCCTTACAATTAATACATATAAATTTGAATGTCCATCAAATCCCTCACAACTTTGATAATAATTTCCTTTTTCCAAAGCTTCCAAAATAAAACTTAGCTTCTTTTTATCCTCTAAAATAAAATCTTTTTGTTTTGTAAAATCTTCCGACTTAATAAAAAAACTAAAGCCTTTATCAAAATCAACTATTAAAAATTGATTGCTTCCAATCCCCTCTTTCCAATGATAAAGTAAAACTCCTTTTTTTATTTTTTTAAAGTTTTCAAATTCCTTTTCACAAAAACTGCAATCTTTTGTAAAATGTAAATATTGTTGTACCTCTTCTGATGTCACTGGAATAGCTTTACAATTATTTCTGTCTTCTACACCAGAAGTCGCATTTTTTCTATTCGCACAAGAAATAAAAATCATACAAAAAAACACTATTGAAAACTGTTTCATTTTTTACTAAAATTTAAAAACTTTTTCAAATATAAAATTGTTCTGATTAAAATTTTGAATCGTGATTTACAATGTCAACAAATTAGTAGTTTTTGTTAAAAAAGTATTAAGTGAATAAAAAAATATCTTCTATATTCGTAAAACTATATTTTTATCATTTAATAATTATTAAGTACACAAAACGGTTTTATGAGCAAAACTTCTACTAAAGGTATTTGGAAAGTTATTTCGGCGTCCTCAATGGGCACTATGATTGAATGGTACGATTTTTATATTTTTGGAAGTTTAGCTGTTGTTATTTCAACCAAATTTTTTCCGAGCAGTAATCCAACAGCAGCATTCTTGTCGACGCTAGCCACTTTTGCAGCGGGATTTGTTGTTCGACCTTTTGGTGCTTTATTTTTTGGCAGACTTGGTGATATTATTGGCCGAAAATACACTTTTATGGCTACCTTATTATTAATGGGGGGCTCGACCTTTTTAATAGGTTGCATTCCGAGTTATGAAACTATTGGCTTTTTAGCTCCTTTATTAGTATTGGTTCTTCGTTTGTTGCAAGGCCTTGCTTTAGGTGGGGAATATGGTGGCGCTGCAACGTATGTTGCTGAACATTCTCCTGTTGGGCAAAAAGGATATTGGACTTCATGGATTCAGACTACTGCTACTGTAGGTTTGTTTATATCGTTGATGGTTATTTTGGCAACAAAAAGCATACTTTCTGCTGAAGATTTTGATACTTGGGGATGGCGCGTTCCGTTTTGGGTTTCCATTGTAATGGTTGGCGTTTCTTATCTGATCCGAAAAAATATGGACGAATCGCCTGTATTTGCAAAAGCAAAAAAAGAAGGAACAACGAGCGCTAATCCTTTAAAGGAAAGTTTTGGAAATCGATACAATCTAAAGTTTGTTTTATTGGCACTTTTTGGCGCGACGATGGGGCAAGGCGTTGTTTGGTACACGGGACAATTTTACGCCATGAGTTTCATGAAAACAGTAATGAATATTGACTCTTCGCAAGTTGATGGACTTTTGGGAATTGCATTATTAATAGGTACACCATTTTTTATTTTCTTTGGATGGCTAAGCGATAAAGTTGGAAGAAAATACATCATGATGACCGGAATGTTCTTGGCAATATTTTTTTATAGACCAATCTATAGAGAGATGTACAACACAACAGACGTAAAACAAAAAATAGAAATTACTGAAAAAACAACCCAAAATACCGAGACAAAAGAAAACAACGATGTTGTAACTACAATTTCTAAAACCTATACGGATGGAACTTCGTATATGGAAAAGAAAACTGTTTTTGCCGATAAAAAAGAACCACAAAGCAGTGTTACGATTAAAATAAATTCAAATGACGAATGGATGCTAATTCTCATGGTTTTCATTCAAGTAATATTTGTTACAATGGTATATGGTCCAATTGCAGCTTTTTTAGTGGAAATGTTTCCAACTAAAATCAGATATACTTCAATGTCACTTCCTTATCACGTAGGAAATGGAATTTTTGGAGGTTTGCTACCTGCAATTTCAACTTATCTTGTAACACATGCCAAAGCAAATGAAAAAGAAGAGTTTTATCTTGACGGCCTTTGGTACCCAATTATTATTGCTTCAATCTGCTTTGTAATTGGAATGATTTATATTGACAATAAAAACAAAACGAATCACCTTTAATACCTACTTATAATTATGAATACCGTTAAACAAATTTTAGGTGTTTTGTGGATTATAATTTCCATTCTTGCCGCTTACTTCTGCATCTTTGAATTTGGCTTGCCAAAATTTTTATCAGACCAGCAGGATGACTTGGTGTTTGGAGTTATCATCCTTTTCATTCTCACCCCATTAATCGTTCTAGGCTTAGGAACTTTTGGCTATTTTTCTTTGATTGGAGAATACAACGAGAAAAAATAACCAAAACGACTTAATTAAAAAGGGCTGTCTACATCAAATAGACAGCCCTTTTACATTACTAAAAAACCAAATTTCAATTACTTTCTTTTATTTTTTTATAAATTTCATTACTTGAACTTTATTGTTTTCGTCGATTGCTTTTACAACATACAAACCTGTTTTCAAATCGCTTACATTATATTGAAAATCAACATTTCCATTTGAAGTGAAACTTTTTACCAGTTGGCCTGTTATAGAATAAACCTGAACTTTAGAAGCTACAACACTTAAAGTAAAATAATTTGAAACCGGATTTGGATATAAATTAACTGAACTTGTTTTATCAAAATCTGGAATCGCCAAATTAGCCGTTTTATTTCCGTAAATTCTGTATTCTCCTGGATTCAGATTGATCGTTGCATTCACATCAGTAACGTTAATCGAAGAATTATCCATTAAATTATACCATGTGCCAGTATATTGAAAACCTGTAGCAACGTTTTGTGGCGTCACATCAAAATTGGCCAAAATCAAAACATCTTTTAATTGAGTTGCCGCCAAATTGCTGTTCGTAATTTTAATGTTTACTGTCAACGTATTTGCACTTGCCATCGTTGCTGTTCCTAAAAATACAGGTTCAGTCACTTTCATGTTGATCATTTTTGCCCAATCATAATAGATTTTATTACGATTTGTATCGCCCAACCAGTTTTCTGACCATTGTGGCTGTGGTTTGGTATCTAATTTACAATCTCCAGAAATCGTTGCAGAATTATCATTTACAGTTCCGTCATTGCAAGTATAAATTGAATCATCCCAACCTAATTCACCAAAATGCCAGATCATTTTTGGACCAGGAATCAACAATGAAACCGCTCCAATTGCAGACATTCTAGATAAAGCCGTATTTAATGATTTTACATTATAAGTTCCTGAAGTGTTTCCGTATTGTACATTTTTATACATCAAACGTTCTTCGTCATGACTTTCAGCATAACCCATCAAACGATTTGCTGTAAAACCACGGCTAGAGCTCATCATTCTTGAAATATTGCTACTTGATGAATATCCCATTGACAATTGATTGTATTGATCTGTCATTTTTCCCCACATCATAACACCTTTGCTTGGCGTTTCAGCAACACGGTAATTTGCCCATTGCTGTTCTTCAGAATCAGATCCTAAATGCTCAAAAATCGTATAATGTGTTGGATCAAGACTCCAAGAATAATCAGCGTATTTCTTCAAAATATCAACTCTGTCTTGTTGATAAGCGTTTGTACATGTTTCATCTGAAGCGGTACATGCTTGCGTAAATCCTTTTGTCAAATCCCAACGGAAACCATCAATTTTATATTCTTCAATCCATTGTTTCACAACGCGTTCTACATAATATTGTGTTTTTGGAGAGGCATGATTAAAATCTTCACCTACGCTATACGTATGTTTTGCAACGGTATTAAAATATGGATTTTCAGAAGTTGGTGATCCAAAACCATCTCCGTCTGGATCGTTCATCCACATTCTTACCATTGGGTTTCTTCCGAATGCATGATTCAAAGCAACATCAAGAATTACAGCTATTCCGTTTTGGTGGCATAGATCGATAAACTCTTTTAACTTATCTGATGTACCATAAAATTTATCCAAAGCCATATGAAACGAAGTGTTATATCCCCAGCTTTCATTGCCTTCAAATTCCATTACCGGCATTAATTCGATAGCATTTATTTTAAGTGTTTTAAAATAATCTATTCTGTCAATCAATGTTTGGTAATTTCTTTTAGCATCAAAATCACGAACCAAAAGTTCATACACCACTAATTTGTCTTTTTCAGGTTTTGAAAAATTAGTTACTTGCCAATTGTATGGCGTTTGCCCCGTTTTCAAAACCGTTACTTCAAAATTTTGTCCTGTTGGATAAGCTGGCATATTTGGATACGAAGCTGCAGGAATCGAAGAATCATCATAAGGCGACAAAACCAAAGTAGAATATGGATCTGCAGTTTTTACCAACGCAGGAGAATTTGCCAAAGGCGTGCTCTCGCCTACCCAATATTGATACGTATTATTTGTTCCTGAAACCAACCCTGTCAATTCCAACCAAAATTTCCCCGAAGAAGGATCTTTTTTCATGGCATAAGAAGTTGTTGGTTGCCAATTATTAAAACTTCCGGCAACGTAAACAAAATCTTTTAAAGGTGCGTCTAAAACTAGAGTTGCTCTTGTTGCATCAGCACTATTGTAATTTATCCCGTCAATTAAGCCTGCAGGCATTGCCTCAGAAACTGTATTTGGGTTCACAACAACCGAAAACTTTTTAGAAATCGTAACAGCTCCTTGAACCGCAACTAATTCATAGCTCTGATTATTAGTAAGATTATTTGCTGTATAAGAATAACTTGCAGTACTTGCATTAGTATCAATTGTAGTTCCGTTTGCTTTTAAAGTATAACTTGCTGCCCCATTTGTATTTGTCGCTGCAATATTAAAATTAGAACCTGATGCTAATATTGTAGTACTGTTTTCTGTTGGAGAAGTCAATGTTACTTGAAAAGAGCCAACTTCAACTAAAATATCTTGCGATTTTTTGTCTCCAGTTCCATTTTTGGCTTTAATTAAAAAACCAATTTTTCCGATTCCTGTTGTATTGTAGTAAATTGTTGGTGTTATTGTTTTTGTATAAGTATCGTTTGCTGCATTGTATGTGAATTTACTTGCATCGCTTGATGCTTCCCAAGAACCGTTGTTTGGTGTTCCTTTTTGAGTGGTATCATTTGTATCAAATGCCCATGCCCACATATAAAGCGAATTATCTGTTACACTCCAACTTGATTCATCAATACTGTTTCCATTTATTGTAATAGTAATGGAAGTAGTCTCTTCAAAAGCGGCCGGGCTTACAGAATAGGTCACTGTTTGTGCAAGTTGCGCAAATGAACTCCCTGACAACAAAAGAAAAAATAATAGTAAAGTTTTTTTCATAAAATGATCTTGTTATTAAAAAAGGCTATCCGTAGATAGCCTCTTTCTTTTATTTAAATTATTTTTTTACTATTGTATAAGTATAGTTTCTTGGATTGCTTAAATCCAATGTAACTACAAATGTTCCAGCAGCAGTTCCAATATTAGCTCCACCTTCTTCTAGACTACCATTAGCCCCAGTATCTCCGTAGTTAAGATCCCAGTTACCATTAGCTCTAAATTTCAATCCATTGTCTGGAGCTGACTGAGCAGTTAAAACTACAGTAACTGTCCATTTTTTAGTAGCAGGATCATATGTCATTGGAGTATCAGTATCCCATCCTCCTGGAGTTGCGTTACCAATAATTCCCCATGTAGTTTTTAATGTAGCGATTGATAATTTTGTAGGATCAGTATCTGCTTTAATTCTATAGTATCCTGGAGTCGTGATTGCAAGATTTTTAGCATCTCCAGCAGAACTTAATGTTCCTGCTGTAGCACCAGCTCCATAATTTGTACCTCCCCAACCTGCTTCAGTAGACAATTTGTATCCTTTTCCATCTTGTGTTGGATCTTGTGCAGTTGCAAAATATACATAACCTTCAAAAGCAGTTTTTCCGTAACCTTCAGCTAATAATGTTGGAGCAGAAGAATGTGTCCAATCTGAACCATAACCACTTGTGCTTTGGTATCCACCAGGAACCCATAATTTTGGAGTTTCAGTAGTGTAAGGAGTTACAACGATTCCAACAACATTTGAATACATAATGTTTGTGCTCACAGTAGATTTTACTCTCACTTCAAAATCACCTGCAACATATGGAGTTGAACCTAAAGCCAAGGCAGCAGTGTTTAATTTACCAACAGAAACTGAAACTTGGTTTTGAGATTGTACAGTTCCTAATTCTTTAGGAGTCTTAAAACTGTTTCCTTTTTTGTCCATCTCAACTGCGTAAGTAATCACAACATCTCCGCCATAATTTGCAGAATTCCATGTAAAACGTTCTGCTTGATTGTCTGCCGCATCTGGAGTTAAAACATATGCTGCACCACTTTGAGGAGCAGTTAAAACAGGAGAATCAACTCCCTCAATAACAGGTCTGTCTTGTACATCTTCAACGCTGCATGATATTGCAACTAATGCTAATAAAGCAATTAATGATTTAGTTATATTTTTCATTTGGTATATTTTTAGTTAGTTAGTATCCAGGATTTTGTTTTAAATTTTGATTTGCTCCTAAAGCCCCAGCTGGGATCGGGAATATATCTCTGAAAGATTGTGTAGAAGTACCTGCCGCCACATTTCCTTTCCAAGGCCATAAATATGAACCACCTGTGAATTTTCCGAAACGGATCAAATCTGTTCTTCTGTGTCCTTCCCAGTAAAGCTCTCTTCCTCTTTCATCTAAGATAAAATTCAAGTTAAGATCAGTTTGAGTAATAATATTTGCTTTTGCTCTTGTTCTTAACGCATTTACATAAGTAGTTGCCGTTGCTAAGCTTCCGCCTGCACCTCTAACAACACACTCCGCATACATTAAGTAAGCATCTGCAAGTCTGAAGATTGGAAAATCAGTATCTGCAAAATTTCCTGCTTTATCTGATCCCTGAACACCATTAACATCAACATTTTTAAATTTCATAATCGCATATCCATCAGTAAAATTTCCAATGTTTGCAATTTCTTTACTTTGTCCGTTTGTATAGAACTGAGCACGAGTATCAGTAGTAACAGCAGGGAACTTGTCAACAAAAGCTGAAGTTGTTCTGATACCACCCCAACCTCCGTTGATGCCATATTCAGAAGCCACCATGCTTCCACCAACTGGAGCGTGAACTAAGAATGTTGTTCCTCCATAAGTTTGAGTGTGGATTCCATCAAAACCAATTGTAAAAATAAATTCTTTCTGCGCACCATTTTTATCATTATCAGCTAAGAATAACTGATTATAATTATTATGAAGTGTGTAACCAGAATTGATTACTTTATCAATTAAAGGAAGTGCCTCAGCATAATGATCAGTTCCAATATAAACTTTTGCATTCATGTACAATTTAGCATGCAACATCCAAGCCGCTGCCTGATCGATACGGTATGCCTCGTTTGTTTTTGGTTGCTTCAATAATGGTTCAATTGCAGTAAGCTCTTCATCGATAAATTTATAAATTTCAGCTCTTGAAGCATATTCTGGATAATAGAATGTAGTTGGAGAATCTTCTGTTACTATAGACCCAGCTCCAAAAGTATCTACTAAATGCCAGTACGTCATCGCTCTTAAAAAACGAGCTTCTGCACGGTATGCTTTAATATCAGCTAAAACTGTTGCATCTGTTATTCCTCTTGATGCTAGTTTTGCATCTGTAGTTTGTCTTAAAAACTCATTACAGTTTACAATTTGAAAAGAAAAACGTGCAAAAGTTGCCGCAATAAATGAATCTGCAGATGACCATGTTTGTGAATGGAAATCTTTAATTGTTCCGTCATTCCAAGCAATAACAGCTTCATCAGTTGTTAATTCTTGCATCATCCAAAAACCTCTGATGTATTGACTTGTTCCCTCATCAATTCCAGAAATATCAGGACTTCCAGCAGGTCCTTGTTGACCAGTTGTTGCAAAACCTGCATATAGTTTTGATAAATTCTCTTTGTATGACGCTGGATCTTTAAAAAGCTCATCAGCGCTAACAGAATCCCCTGTATCTGGCGATTGGTTTAAATCGTCTGTACATGATGAAACCAGCATCGTCATCATAAACAAAGAAATACCTAATAATTTTATTTGTATCTTTTTCATTATTCTTGTTATTTGAATTAGAAGTTAGCGTTTAGTCCTAACATGAACGTAATTGGTCTTGGGTAAATATTGTTATCAATACCATTAGAAATCTCAGGATTTAATCCCTCATATTTCGTGATTGTCAAAACATTTTGTGCTGACCCAGTTAATTTTAACATTGAAATCCCTTTTATTTTTTCTTTAAAAGTGTATCCAACGGTAACATTATCCAATTTTACAAAAGATGCATCCTGAACATAGTAATCAGATTTTAATTGGAAATTACTTCCTTGTTTGAATCCTGTTTCTAAAAGATTCTCAACTCCATTTGACAAATCATTTTGTCTGATCAAGATGTTGTTATATGTACCATTACCTGAATCTACGTTATTGTACATATAGTTCCCCCAAGAACCTCTCCAGTTCATAGAGAAATCCCAGTTTTTGTATGTCAAGCTTGTATAAAAACCATAGAAAACATCAGCAGCTGGTTTATGAAAACGATACATATCTTGCTCATTTACAACTCCATCTTTATTACGGTCAATATAAACACCATCAATTGGTTTTCCGCTTGCATCATAAGCCTGCTCAAATACATAGAATGAATTTGGTGCATAACCTACTTGATTGTTTTGAATTTTATTTCCTGTTCCTCCTGATATATTATCTCCAGCTTCTAATCCAGGAGTATTATCTTGAGTTGTTGTTAATTTTGTAATTTTTGAATTCTGGAAAGTAATATTTCCACCAATTCTCCATTCTAAATTATCTTTTTGAATTGGAATAACTTCACCAGATAACTCAATTCCTTTGTTTTTAAGACTACCAACATTGTAGTTGTCATAATTAGAAAATCCGAAGAAAGCAGGATTTTGAGTATATAACAATAAATCATCTGTAGTTCTTTGATAAACATCTGCAGTACCTGAAACTCTATTGTTAAAAAGAGAGAAATCAACTCCTACGTTTATTGTAGTGGTCTCTTCCCATTTCAGGTTGCTGTTATAAGGTTGTGGTCTATAAGTTGTGTAGAATGTATTTCCGATTTGATATTGAGCAGCACTATTTGATGCTAAATACAATGGAATAGACGGATAAGCATTTCCGATATTTTGTTGACCTGTGATACCCCATCCTCCTCTTAATTTTAAAGAGTTAATGCTTGCAACATCTTTTAAGAAACTTTCTTCATTTAATTTCCATGCCACAGAAACAGCTGGGAAATTTGACCAACGATATTGTTCTGTAAATCTAGAAGTACCATCACGTCTTAAAGAAACAGTTGCTAAATATTTATCAGCTACTGTGAAATTAGCTCTACCAAAGAAAGACTGTAAGTTAATATGTGTTGGAGTAAACAACTCTACAGTATTTACATCATTTTCAAAATTATAGTTTGATTTGTTTTTTTCTTCTCTAAAATCTTGATACGTATAACCTGCTGTTACATCAACCTGCGTTTTAATACTTTCGAACAATTTATTGTAATTCAAATACAAGTCCATTAACTTGTTATTTCTCTTTTCAATATTTTCATAAGTATTATTGTATCCAGAACCTTTAAGACCATATAAATAATCTCCATTCGTTCCTCCAAAACCTCTACCGCTCATTTGATCGTAACCTAAATTCACTGTAGCTTTTAATTCTGGTAAAAAGTGCATTTTATAGTCTAATTGGATATTTCCAATACTTCTATTAAAAGTACCTAAGTTATTTTGTTGGTTAATTAATGCAAGTGGATTTTTTCCAGCCAATTGATTAAATTCTGTTGGAGATGTCATCCATTGGAAGTAAGTTCCATCAGCATTTTTTACAGACTGAGTTGGATCAAAACCTACAGCTGCTCCAACTGCTCCTGTATTACTATAATTACTGTTAATTATAGAGGTATTGTTATTTACCTGAACTTTTAAGTGTTTGTCAAAAAAGTCTCCAGTTAACGAAACTCCTAAAGTTGTTCTTTCAAAGTTATCTCTTAATAAAATACCATTTAAATTAGTATATCCAACAGAAGCTCTATAGGCAACATTATCAGCTCCACCACTTGCAGAGATGTTTTGGTCAGTACCCATAGCGGTTCTGTAAATTTCATCTTGCCAGTTTGTATTAGCTTGTCCCATTGCAGCAATTTGAGATGCACTTCCATGAGCATTAACGAAATCTCTAAACTGTCCGCTTGATAAAGCATCAACTTGCTGTGTTACTTCTGAAACCTGGAAGTTTCCATTGTAGCTTACTTTGATATCGCCAGCTTTTCCTTTTTTAGTTGTAATAATGATTACCCCATTAGAAGCTCTAGAACCATAAATTGCAGTTGCAGAAGCATCTTTTAAAACAGAAATCGATTCGATATCGTTTTGGTTGATTGTAGATAATGGATTTCTTCCTCCTTCAACTCCTCCGTTTGCAACAGGAATACCATCAATTACATATAATGGATCATTGTTTGCACTAAGCGAAGATCCGCTACGGATTCTAACGATTGGGTCAGCTCCAGGAGAACCACCACCGTTAATAATCTGTAAACCTGCTACTTTACCTTGGATCATTTGATCTGCAGAGCTTACTGGTCCTTTGTTAAAATCTTTTGTTGATAATACTGTTACAGCTCCTGTCGCGTCTTTTTTCTTAACAGTTCCATAACCTACCTGTACAACAACTTCTTTAAGTTGGTTGGTGTCTTCTTCTAGCGAAACGCTTACTGTTTTTTGTCCAGAAAAAGTAACAGTAGTACTTACATAACCAATAAATGACACGACAATTTTATCGCCATTCTTCAAGTTTGGCAATTGAAATTTCCCATCAAAATCTGTAGAAGTACCTGCTTTTGAGCCTTGTACATTAACATTTACTCCCGGAATCGGCTGCCCAGTTGCCTTGTCGACAACAGTTCCATTTAATGTGCTTTGAGCTAACACAGTAAACGGCAGCAGTAGGAATAAAAATAACAACTTTTTGTAAATTGTTTTCATACTTTTTGTTTAAATTAGTTTGAGTTTGTGATTGTTAGTTAAGTTTTTAATTTTACTTCGAATTTCAAAATTATGAATTTATTAACACGAACAACCGGTGGCAATTTTTATTGGTTTACGAAAACGTGGTAGTGTTGAAAACTTTCTATTTTTTGTAATCTTTTAAGTCAAAAATTGCCAATACCAAAAATTATAACCACCTTTATTATCAATTAGATTTTTTCCAAAAAGCGCTATGAAACGTAAAATAACCTTAAAACAGATCGCAAAGGAACTTGATGTCTCTATTTCAACTGTCTCAAAATCACTACGAAACAGTCTAGAAATAGGCGAAGAAACACGCCTAAAAGTGCAGGCTTTTGCGAAGTTTTACAACTATAAACCCAACAATATTGCCCTGAGTCTTAAAAACCGAAAAACCAAGAGTATCGGTATTATTATACCTGAAATTGTGCATCACTTTTTCTCCACAGTAATCAATGGAGTTGAACAAGTTGCCAATGAACACGGATATAGTGTAGTAATCTGTTTATCAGACGATTCTTTTGACAAAGAGGTTTTGAATATGGAAATGCTAGCCAACGGAAGTATCGATGGTTTTATCATGTCGCTTTCTAAAGAAACACAGTTCAAAGGCGATTTTCACCACATCACCGAAGTCATCAATCAAGGAATGCCGGTTGTCATGTTTGACCGTGTAACCAATGATATTTTATGCGATAAAGTCATCATTGACGATAAAGCAGCAGCCTATGAAGCTGTTCAAAGCCTGATAGATAACGGCCGAAAAAAGATTGCATTAGTAACTACCGTAGATTATGTAAGCGTTGGAAAACTACGAACCGATGGCTACGAAAAAGCACTTTTAGACAACGGAATTCCTTTCAACGAAGACTTAATCATCAAAATTGAAGATGTAGATACTTGCGAAATCACTATTTCTGAACTTTTGCACGCCAGAGCTTTTGATGCTGTTTTTGCCGTAAATGAACTTTTTGCGGTAACAATTATCAAAACCGCATCAAAAATGGGATTAAAAGTTCCTGAAGATTTAGCCGTAATTGCATTTACTGATGGAATTATTTCAAAATATTCAACTCCAAGCATCACAACCGTAAGTCAGAGCGGTGAAAAAATGGGAAATAAGGCTGCTAAAATGCTTATCGAACGACTAGAAGCGGAACATGACGAAGACGATGATGAAAATGAAAATTACACAACTGAGGTCATCGAAACCCACTTAATAAAAAGAGAATCCACTGACTAATTTTCTTAAAATCAATACATTCTAAAGCCATAAAAAATTTTTATGGCTTTTTTATTAGCGTAAATAAAAAAATAATTTATACTTTTACGCCCGTCAAGGCTTTTAGTTTTACTTCGAAAAAAACAGCAAGTTTTGATAAGCAAAGCGCTTATCGTATAATTTTTCAAATTACGATAATGGAAAAGCGTAAATTAAGTTTCTGGGAAATTTGGAACATGAGTTTCGGTTTCTTAGGAATACAATTCGGTTTTGCACTGCAAAACGCAAACACTTCAAGAATTTTTGAAACCCTAGGTGCTAAAATTGACGAAATTCCAATTTTATGGATCGCGGCTCCTGTTTCAGGATTAATCATTCAACCAGTTATTGGTTATTTTAGTGATCGAACTTGGACTCGTTTAGGAAGACGCCGTCCTTATTTTTTAATTGGAGCTATTTTGTCTTCGTTGGCATTATTCGTTATGCCCAACTCTCCTACCTTGTGGATTGCTGCAGGAACTTTGTGGATAATGGATGCTTCTATAAATGTTTCCATGGAACCTTTCCGCGCCTTTGTTGGAGATAATTTGCCCGATGAACAACGCGCACTAGGTTTTGTAATGCAAAGTTTCTTCATTGGTACGGGCGCTGTTGTCGGTTCTGTTTTGCCTTATCTTTTCACAAATGTCTTTGATGTAAGCAACGTTGCGCCAAAAGGTATTATTCCTGATGCAGTAAAATGGTCATTTTATATTGGCGGAATTGTTTTTCTACTTTCTGTCTTGTGGACTGTTTTTAAAACAACAGAATATACTCCTGAAGAACTTCATGCCTTTGAAGCCAAAAGCAAAAAAGATTCTGAAAACAACACTCAAAATTCTGAAACAGAAACCGGCGTTACAACCAAAAAACAATTGACTTTAGGAATTGTATTTGCTGCAATTGGGGGATTGATTTCGTTTTTAATTTTTGAAAATAGTCTAGCAAAAGAACTCTACATTCTATTTGTTGGATTGATTTTTATGGGTGTTTTATTTGCAATAGCATCACAATTACGCACTAAAAAAGTCCAAAATGGTTTTACCATAATCATGACCGATTTATTGAATATGCCAAAAACAATGCAAAAATTAGCTTGGGTTCAATTTTTCTCATGGTTTGCGCTTTTCTCTATGTGGATTTACACTACTCAAGCCGTTACACAACACATTTTTGGCACAACCGACACCACTTCAAAATTATATAATGACGCTGCCGACTGGGTTTCTGTCTTATTTACAGTTTATAACGGAGTCGCTGCGGCAGTAGCCTTTTTATTACCAATTATTGCAAAAAAAGTTGGCGTTAGAGCAACACATTTATTAGCCCTCTGTGCTGGAGGTGTTGGTTTAATTTCAATTTATTTCATTGGTGATAAACAAATGCTGATTTTACCAATGTTAGGCGTTGGTATCGCTTGGGCCAGTATTTTGTCAATGCCGTATGCCATGCTTTCTGGTGCTTTGCCAGCTGCAAAAATGGGATATTATATGGGTGTTTTTAACTTTTTTGTAGTTATTCCGCAAATTGTAGCGGCCACCATATTAGGATTTATAATAAAACAATTCTTCAACAGTGAACCAATTTACGCTCTGATTATTGGAGGAGTATCTATGATACTTGCTGGATTGCTGACACTAAGAGTGAACAACAGAAATAAAATTGAAATTCATGAATAAAAAAGCATTTATATTCGACTTGGACGGCGTAATCGTTGACACCGCTAAATACCACTTTTTGGCGTGGCAAAAAATCGCTCAGTCATTAAATATAAACTTTACACACGAAGACAACGAACTTTTAAAAGGCGTGAGCCGAGTTCGTTCGTTAGACATCATACTTGGATTAGGCAATGTTCAAGCTTCGCAAGAAGACAAAGACAAATGGCTGATTCAAAAAAACGAAGATTATTTATCTTATTTAGTTGACATGGATGAAAGTGAGATTCTTCCAGGAGTTTTAAAAATTCTCCAGCTATTAAAAGATTTAAATCAAGGAATTGCATTGGGTTCTGCCAGCAAAAATGCAAGACCAATTTTAGAAAAAACAGGAGTTCTATCTTACTTCGATGTTATTGTTGACGGGAATGACGTTACCAATGCAAAACCAGATCCTGAAGTTTTCTTAAAAGCGGCTCAATCGTTAAATATTGATCCAAAAAATTCAATTGTATTTGAAGATTCTGTTGCCGGAATTCAGGCAGCAAATATTGCAGAAATGGTAAGTGTTGGAATTGGTGAGGAAACAATTTTACATGAAGCTGATCATATTTTTAAAGATTTTACCCAAATCACACCAGGCTTTATTGAGAAATTAATTAGGTAATTAGAAAATGTGTCAATGAGAAAATGAATCTCGTAGATAAATATTCTAATGCTTTAATTAATCAAATGAATGTAAAAAGTTAATAAGAAACCAAGGCAATTATCTAATTACCAAATTGCCGAATTATCTAATTTAAAAGATGAATCAAGATTATATAAAACCAGACAATTGGTCCATAATAGAAGAAGGATTTGATGTCGAAAGAGTAAAATCGTCTGAAAGTCTCTTTAGTATCGGGAACGGTGCTATGGGACAGCGTGCGAATTTTGAAGAAAAATATTCTGGCGAAACTTTCCAAGGAAGTTACATTGCAGGTATTTATTATCCAGACAAAACAAAAGTGGGCTGGTGGAAAAACGGTTATCCGAAATATTTCGCCAAAGTTTTGAATGCCCCAAACTGGATTGGAATTGATATCGAAATCAACGAAGAAAACCTTGATTTACACAATTGTACCGAAGTTAGAAATTTCCGCAGAGAATTGAATATGAAAGAAGGATGGTACAACCGTTCTTTTGAAGCTGTTCTAAAAAACGGAACTGAAATCGCGGTAAACATCCGTCGTTTTCTTTCTTTAGATTTAGACGAAGCCGGAGTGATCAAATACGATATTACGCCTTTAAATAAAGATGCAAAAATCGTTTACAAACCGTACATCGATGCGGGTGTAACGAATGAAGATGCCAACTGGGAAGAAAAATTCTGGGAACCTCTTGAAGTTAAAAAAGGTACGAACGAAGCTTTTGTAACCGCTCAGACTTTCAAAACGCATTTTAAAGTTACGACTTTCATGCACAATACGATTTTGGCAAATGGCGAAAACATCAATGTTTCTCCGTCGACAATCGATTCAACAACTGATAAAGTTCAGTACACTTACGGAACTATTATCGCAAAAGGACAAACCTCAACGATCCAAAAAATTGGAGGTTATACGGTTTCTTTAAACCACGAAAATACTTTGGCCGGAGCAGAAAAAGTAATTAAATCTGCTGTGGCGCTAGGCTACAACACTTTGCTTCAAAACCAAATCGATGCTTGGGCAAAAGTTTGGGAAATGTCAGATATTACTATTGAAGGTGATGTTAAGGCACAACAAGGAATTCGTTTCAATATCTTCCAATTGAACCAAACGTATTCAGGAAAAGACAGCCGATTAAATATTGGTCCAAAAGGATTTACCGGAGAAAAATACGGCGGATCTACTTATTGGGACACTGAGGCGTATTGCATTCCGTTTTACATGGCTACAAAAGATCAGCAGGTTGCGAGAAACTTATTGACGTACCGTTACAATCAATTGGACAAAGCGATTGAAAACGCGAAAGATAATTTAGGTTTCAAAAACGGTGCAGCTTTGTATCCAATGGTGACCATGAATGGTGAAGAATGTCACAACGAGTGGGAAATCACGCACGAAGAAATTCACAGAAATGGAGCGATTGCTTTTGCAATTTACAATTATTACCGTTACACGGGAGATTACTCTTATATTCCTGAAAAAGGTTTAGAAGTTTTAATCGGAATTGCGCGTTTCTGGCATCAGAGAGCTTCTTTCTCAAAAGACAAAAATCAATATGTAATTCTTGGAGTTACTGGTCCAAACGAATACGAAAACAACATCAACAATAACTTCTACACGAATTATATTGCAAAATGGTGTATTGATTTTGCTTCGGAACAAATTGAAAAAGTAGCTTCAGAATATCCTGCAGATCACAAAAGAGTGATGGAAAAAGTTGCTCTTTCACCAGCAGAAATTCAGGAATGGAAAAAAGTAGCTGACAATATGTACTTCCCAGTTTCTGAAGAACTTGGAATTTACTTGCAACAAGACGGTTTCTTAGACAAGGAATTAGTTCCTGTTAAAGATTTAGATAAATCACAGCGTCCAATCAACCAAAAATGGTCTTGGGATCGTGTGTTACGTTCGCCATACATCAAACAAGCCGATGTTTTACAAGGTTTCTATTTCTTCGAAGATCATTTTTCGAAAGAAGAATTGAAACGCAATTTCGAATTCTACGAATCATTTACAGTACACGAAAGTTCGCTTTCGCCTTGCGTACACTCGATTCAGGCTGCAGTTTTAGATAAAATGGATATGGCTTATACATTTTATTTAAGGACTTCTCGTTTGGATTTGGACGATTATAACAAAGAAGTGGAAGAAGGTTGTCATATCACGTCAATGGCAGGTACATGGATGAGTATCGTGGAAGGCTTCGGAGGAATGCGTGTGAAAAACGACCAACTTCATTTCTCACCAAAAATTCCAAAAGAATGGGAAGGATATTCGTTTAAAATCAATTTCAGAAACCAAATTTTGAAAGTTACTGTAAATCACAACGAAACCACTTTTACCGTAGACGGCGATCAAGATTTAACAATTGTAGTTAATGGAAATCCTGTAATTGCAAGTAAATTTGTACAAATAAATTAAATTACAATACACTAAAACTCTAAAAAACATGAAAAATTTATTTTTCGCAAGTTTAGTTTTGTTTGCGGTTAGCACGATTGCTAAGGCGCAGCAATTAAAATCTCCCGAAGGAAAGTTCGTAATGGAATTTTCGCTTCAAAGCGACGGAACTCCAACTTACAATTTAAAATATAAAAATAAAGAAGTTGTAAAAACCAGTAAATTAGGTCTTGAACTTAAAGATGATAAAAAATCTTTATTGAACGACTTTACTGTTGTTGACACAAAAACTTCAACTTTTGATGAAACTTGGAAACCAGTTTGGGGAGAAGTTGATCACATCAGAAATCATTATAATGAGTTAGCAGTAACTTTAAACCAAAAAAGCACAGACAGACAAATCATTATCCGTTTTCGTTTGTTTGAAGATGGTTTAGGTTTCCGTTACGAATTCCCAGCGCAAAAGAATCTTACTTACTTCGTAATCAAAGAAGAAAGATCGCAATTTGCAATGACTGGCGATCACACTGCTTTCTGGATCCCTGGAGATTACGATACTCAAGAATACGATTATACAAAATCTAAATTGTCTGAAATTAGAGGTCTATCTCAAAAAGCATACACTGCAAACGTTTCTCAAAAATCTTTTTCACCAACAGGAGTGCAGACTTCTTTAATGTTAAAAACGGCTGACGGAATCTACATTAACTTGCACGAAGCGGCTTTGATCAACTATTCTTGTATGCACTTGAATTTAGATGATAAAAACTTAGTTTTCGAATCTTGGTTGACTCC
Source organism: Flavobacterium mesophilum (assembly GCF_039581405.1). Classification (NCBI taxonomy): domain Bacteria; kingdom Pseudomonadati; phylum Bacteroidota; class Flavobacteriia; order Flavobacteriales; family Flavobacteriaceae; genus Flavobacterium; species Flavobacterium mesophilum. Next base: position 308,299 of record NZ_JBCPXZ010000003.1, read on the forward strand.
AGATGCAAAAGGTGATAAAGGGTATATGCAAGCGCCAAGTCATTCGCCTTGGAGAACCATTATGGTTAGTGATGATGCTAGAGAAATCTTGGCTTCAAAAATGACTTATAACTTAAACGATCCATCAAAAATTGACGATACTTCTTGGATCAAACCAGTAAAATATGTTGGTGTTTGGTGGGAAATGATCACAGGAAAAAGCTCTTGGTCTTACACAAATGATTTCCCAACAGTTCAATTGGGAGTTTCTGATTTCTCAAAAGCAAAACCAAGCGGTACTCACGGAGCAAACAATGCTAACGTAAAAAAATACATTGATTTCGCTGCTGCAAATGGTTTTGATGCTGTTTTGGTTGAAGGATGGAATGTAGGTTGGGAAGATTGGTTCGGACATTCAAAAGATTATGTTTTTGATTTCTTGACTCCTTACCCAGATTTTGATGTAAAAGGACTTCACGAATATGCAAAATCTAAAGGTGTAAAAATCATCATGCACCATGAAACTTCTGGTTCTACGCGTAACTACGAGCGTCACATGGATGCTGCGTACAAATTCATGAAAGACAACGGATATGATGCTGTAAAAAGCGGTTACGTTGGAGATATTTTACCTCGTGGTGAAAATCATTACGATCAATGGATTGTAAATCACTATCAATACGCAATTGAAAAAGCGGCTGATTACAAAATCATGGTGAACGCGCACGAAGCAGTTCGCCCAACAGGAATCGCAAGAACGTATCCTAACTTAATTGGAAACGAAGCTGCAAGAGGAACAGAATACCAAGCGTTTGGTGGTTCTAAACCAAATCACGTAACGGTTTTACCTTTTACAAGATTAATTGGTGGCCCAATGGATTATACGCCTGGAATCTTCGAAATGGATATCAGCAAAATGAATCCTGATAACAAATCACATGTAAACAGTACAATCTGTAATCAATTAGCTTTATATGTAACGATGTACAGTCCATTACAAATGGCAGCTGATACTCCAGAAAACTACAACCGTTTTCCTGATGCATTCCAATTCATTAAAGATGTGGCTGTAGATTGGTCAGAAAGTAAATATATCGAGGCTGAACCTGGAGATTTCATTACTGTGGCTCGTAAAGCAAAAGGAACAAACAACTGGTTTATCGGAAACGTAAACGGAGAAACGCCTCGTACTTCAAACATCGATTTCAGTTTCCTTGAAAAAGGTAAAAAATATACAGCAACAATTTATGCTGATGCAAAAGATGCGCATTACAAAACAAATCCGCAAGCTTATACGATCAAGAAAATTGCTGTAACAAACAAATCTAAATTATCTCAGTTTTCTGCTCCTGGAGGAGGATATGCGATAAGTGTTATTGAAACTAAATAAATAATTTAATTAGCGATATAAGAAAATGTAAGTTCATTTAAAATTAAAATCTCCCCAGTTTTTTTCTTAATTGTTCTTGCATTTCTTATATGGTCTAAATTCTATTTTACTACTATAACGTATCAAATAAAATACATTTTCAACTAAAAAAATTTTTACGGTTTAAAAAAGAAAGAAAAAACTTATTTATTTGTCTTTTTAATTACATTTGTTCAAAATTTCGACGACCGAAATTCTATGAAAAAACAAATTAATAAAATGAGAAATATTGCCGTTATTCTTTTCACAATTTTACTGATTTCATGTAATCAGCGAAAAGAGCAGATTACTAAAACAAACAGTCAAAATACAAAAATAGATTCTTTAGAGAATCCTGATATAGACAAAAAACTATTTTCGGTTTATAATTTATCAAAAACAACGATAGCAATTGTTGTGAATCTAGATGACTCAAATTCCAATAATGCCAATCCGTTTGATAAAATATTCAATCAGATCAATGCAAAAGATTCTTTGTATAATGTTTTAGAAACAGACACAACAAAAGCTAGAAATTTTGAATATTTTGACACTTTAGGAAGTTACAAACTCATAAGAAACAAAGCATTAGAAAGTGAGATCAAAAAAATAGTCGATAACAGCTATTATGTTTATGGCACGAAAGGATTTTCGAAAATGAACATAAACAATGTCGTTTGCGGACTTGATGAGTGTCGCACAAATATTATTGCTTTTCCAATTCAAAATTTTGATACAGCTAAAAATGGCAATCCAATTTTTTGTTCAAAACAATTGCTTAAAATAAACTATCAAAACAACTATTCGGATATTGAGAGAAAAATACGCGAATACAATGAAAAGGAAAGCAAAAATTATGATTACAAAGACGAAATAAAAACCAAGGTATTCGCAAATATTGGAGATTATTATTTTACATATAATGATGATTTTCTATGGGGAAAATATCCGCAAAAATCAAAATGTGATTTCCCAGGAAGAGCGATATATATTGTAAAAAAAGATAAACCTATAAAAGTATACTGGGGAGATGGCTTAGATTTATTTGGAATTCCATGTGACTAAAAAAATTTCACAAAAAGGTTTTTCAAAAAATAGTCGTTTCTCTCAAATCAATTCTTCATTAAGGCTTCAAAAATCTGGTAAGAATTGCTATTTATTAAATCAAAAAAAATAAACTATGAAAAACCTTAAAACGAATTTCTTAAATCATTCTTTTTATAAATTACTTCTAGTGGTTTTATTGTTTTCCGCTTCCGCGAAAGCGCAAATCCAAAAAATAGAACCACCTTTCTGGTATGCCGGAATGAACAATCCGGAACTTCAGATTATGTTCTACGGAAAAAACATTTCGCAATATGAAGCTTCGGTTTCAAATAATGTTGCGATTAAAAACGTCGAAAAAACGGAAAACCCAAATTACCTTTTCGTAACTATCGATACAAAAGATGTTAAAGCTTCTGAACTAACTTTTTCATTTAAATTGAAAAACAAAGTGGCTTTTACTCAAAAATATGCTTTGAAAGAAAGAAGAGCGAATTCTGCCAACAGAAAAAGCTACGATTCATCTGATTTGATTTATTTAATCATGCCGGATCGTTTTGCGAACGGAAATCCGAAAAACGACAGTGATCCTGTTTTGACTGAAAAAGGAAATCGCGCAGAACCAGGCGGGCGTCACGGCGGTGATATCGAAGGAATCATCAAAAACTTAGATTATATTTCGTCTCTTGGAGCCACTACAATCTGGAGCACGCCTTTATGCGAAGACAACGACAAGCAACATTCATATCATACTTACGGACAATCTGATGTTTACAGAATTGATCCTCGTTACGGAACGAATGACGATTATGCTCGTTTATCTGCAGAAATGCACAAAAAGAACATGAAATTGGTTATGGATTATGTAACTAATCACTGGGGAATTACGCACTGGATGATGAAAGATATTCCGACCAAAACTTGGTTCAACCAATTCGAAAGTTTCACACAAACACACCATAGACGTGAAGTAATTCCAGATACACACGCTTCAAAATTAGATCAGGAAATTTGTATTGATGGCTGGTTCGTGCCTTCAATGCCTGATTTGAATTTAAAAAATCCTCTTGTTGCAAAATACTTAACTCAAAATGCCATTTGGTGGATTGAATTTGCAAATCTTGACGGATTCCGCGTGGATACTTACAACTATTCTGATCCAACTGCTATGGCAAATTGGGCAAAATCGATTACGAACGAATATCCGAATTTCAATATTGTTGGAGAAATCTGGATGCACAATCAGGCGAGTTTGGCTTATTGGCAAAAAGACAGTAAAATTGGAGCGATTGAAAATTATAATTCAAATCTTCCGAGTGTAATGGACTTTACTTTGCAAGACCAAATTGGTTCTGTTTTTAGTGAAGATACTCCAAACTGGGACAGCGGATTGATTAAATTCTACAACAATTTTGCAATGGATTATTTATATCCAAATACCAACAACATCTTAGTTTTTGCTGAAAATCACGATACAAATCGTATCAACGAAGTGTATAAATATGATTTGACGAAATACAAAATGGTAATGACTTTGATTGCAACTATTCGCGGAATTCCACAGGTATATTATGGAACTGAAATTGGAATGGGTGGAGACAAAGGCAAAGGCGATGCCGATATTCGTCAGGATTTTCCAGGCGGATGGGCTGGCGATAAAAACAATGCTTTTACTGCAGCAGGAAGAACGGCTCAACAAGCTTCTTTCTTTGATTTCAGTTCGAAATTATTCAACTGGAGAAAATCAAACGAAGTGATTCATACTGGAAAAATGACGCATTATATCCCGGAAAACAATACTTATGTTTATTTCAGATATAACGATGCAAAAACGGTAATGGTAGTTTTCAATAACAATGCAAAAGAACAAGTTGTAAAAACAAACCGTTTCAAAGAAAATATCAAAAACTTTAAATCAGGAAAAGATGTTATCACAGGAAAAACATTTGATTTAGCTTCTGAAATTACTTTAGAACCAAAATCAGCTCTGATTTTAGAATTGGAATAAATTTTATTTAAACACATAGAAACATAGATTTTAAAACTCAATAAAGGCGTTTCACTTGTTTAAATAAACATAGTTGTAATATTCAAACTATGTGTTAATGATTGAAATCATTTATTTAAATCTTTTAAAGACAAAGTAAAGCCTATGACTCTATGTGTTTAAAAATTTTCCGCCACAAATTCACGATTTTTCACACTCAAAGATTGTCAAAAAATAATTCGTGAATTCGTGGCTATTTTTTTTAATAATTAATTCCTAAATAATGAAAAAATACACTTTCCTTTTTTTATCTTTAGTATTCATAATGGGTTGTTCTGGCTCAAAATCAGTTACAATGAATAACGAGAATACTTCGAAAACACCTTTCGTTTGGGAAGGAGCAAATGTTTATTTTTTACTTACAGACCGTTTTTACAATGGCGACAAATCAAACGATTTAAATTTCAACCGAACTAAAACACCTGGAAAACTGCGCGGATTTGAAGGCGGAGATATTATCGGAATCACTAAAAAAATCGAATCAGGATATTTTGAAAAATTAGGAATCAATGCCATTTGGCTTACGCCGATTGTAGAACAAATTCATGATGGCGTTGATGAAGGAACAGGATTGAGTTATGGCTTTCATGGTTATTGGGCAAAAGACTGGACAGCCCTTGATCCGAACTTTGGAACAAAAGAAGATTTAGCCAAATTGGTAAAAAAAGCACACGAAAAAGGTATCCGAATAATTCTAGACGGCGTAATCAACCATACAGGCCCCGTAACTCCCGAAGATCCAATTTGGCCTTCTGACTGGGTTCGAACTGGTGTTGTGTGCGATTACAAATCATTTGACAATACTACAATGTGTACTTTGGTGGATAATCTTCCAGATGTGCGAACCGAAAGCAATCAAGAAGTGCAACTTCCTCCTTTTTTAATCGAAAAATGGAAAAAAGAAGGGCGTTACGAAAAGGAAATCGCTTCTTTGAATGAGTTTTTCAAAAGAACCGGTTATCCAAAAACACCCAAATATTACATCATAAAATGGTTGACCGATTATATCACAGAATTCGGAATTGACGGTTACCGCGCCGATACCGTAAAACATACTAATGAAGATGTTTGGGCCGATTTCAAAAAAGAATGTGACTACGCGTTTGAAACTTGGAAAAAACATCACCCGATGCAAGTTTTAGATCAAAACCCATTTTATACAATCGCTGAAGTTTACGGTTACGGAATCAGCGGTGGACAAGATTATGATTTTGGAGATCGAAAAGTCAATTACTTCCAAAATGGTTTCAACAGCATGATCAATTTTGAGTTTAAATGGAATGCCGGTCAAAGCGATTATGAAACTTTATTTTCGAAATATTCGAATCATTTGAATAACGACTTAAAAGGCTATTCTGTCCTTAATTATATGTCTTCTCACGACGACGGACAACCTTTTGACGCCAATCGTGTAAAAGGTTTTGAAGCAGGAACAAAACTCTTGCTTTCACCAGGAATGTCACAAGTTTATTACGGAGACGAATCGAATCGTTCTTTGGTTGTTGAAGGAACTCAAGGTGATGCAACTTTACGTTCGAATATGAATTGGGATGATATCCAAAACAATCCTGATACGCAGAAAATGCTTTCACACTGGCAAAAATTAGGTCAGTTTAGACGAAATCATCCTGCGGTTGGCGCGGGCGTTCATACGCAATTAAGCAGTCAGCCGTATTTATTTTCAAGAACGTATTCTAAAGGATTGTTTGCAGACAAAGTATTAATTGGTTTAGATTTACCTGAAGGTCGTAAGGAACTTTCTGTGTATTCTCTTTTCGAAAACGGAACTAAATTACGAGATGGTTTTTCCAATCAAGTAACAGAAGTTGTTGATGGAAAAGTGATTATTGACAGCGAATTTGGAATTGTTTTATTAGAAAAAATTTAACCGCAAAGACACAAAGGTTTACGCAAAGCACGCAAAGGTTTTTTAGCCACGAATTCACGAATTATTTTTTGACAATCTTTGAAAATAAAAATTCGTGAATTCGTGGCTATTTATTTTTTAAATTCCTTGCGACCTTTGCGTAAAACTTTGCGACCTTTGCGGTTAGAAAAAAACGCAGAAAATGCTAAAAATAGCTCATCGAGGTGCAAAAGCATACGAACCTGAAAATACACTTCAAGCTTTTCAAAAAGCCTTAGACTTGCATTCAGACGGAATTGAACTTGATGTTCACTTAAGTTCCGACGGACATATTATCGTAATTCATGACGAAACTATAGACAGGACAACTAATGGAAAAGGTTTGATAAATACTTTTTCATTATCTGAAATAAAATCATTTCTGATTGATGAAAAATACCAAATTCCAACTCTAAACGAGGTTTTTGATTTGGTAGACAAAAAATGTCTGATCAATATTGAATTAAAAGGTTTAGGAACTGCTCCTAAAGTTGTCCGGTTAATTGAGGAATATATTTCAGAAAAAAAATGGAATTACAATAATTTTATAATTTCAAGTTTCGATTGGAATATGCTTCAGGAAACTTCAAGTTTAAATCCAAACATTCCAATTGGAGTTTTAACAGAAGAAAATATTGAAGACGCCTTGGCTTTCGCCGAATCAATAAAAGCAAAAGCAATTCATCCCGATTTTCAGTTATTGAATAAAGAAAATGTTCAGCAAATTCAGGAAAAAGGATTTTTAGTTTTCCCTTGGACAGTAAACTCGGACGAAGACATTCAAAAAGTAAAAAGTTATAAAGCAAACGGAATTATCTCTGATAATCCAGATAAAATATGATTAAAAATTTCGACATCATCATCGTTGGCGGAGGCGCTGCTGGTTTTTTTACTGCAATTAATATTGCTGAGAAAAACCCGAAACTGAAAATCGCCATTTTAGAGAGAGGAAAAGAAGTTCTTTCTAAAGTCCGCGTTTCTGGTGGCGGACGATGCAACGTTACACACGCTTGTTTTGAGCCCAACGAATTAGTGAAGTTTTATCCTCGCGGCGAAAAAGAACTTCGGGGGCCGTTTCATCAATTCTGTTCCGGAGATACGATTGAATGGTTTGAAAAACACGGTGTCGAATTAAAAATCGAAGAAGACGGAAGAATGTTTCCTGTTTCCAATTCTTCACAAACTATAATCGATTGTTTTCTAAAAGCAACCGAAAAATTAGGCATTAAAGTATTGACAGGACAAAGCGTTCAATCCATTTTCAAAAAAGAAAATCATTGGAAAATTGATACGCAAACCGATAATTATGCTACAGAAAAATTAGTCATGGCAACTGGAAGCAATCCTAAAATCTGGGAAATGCTTCAAGAACACGGTCACGCTATTGTAAGTCCTGTCCCTTCCCTATTTACTTTTAACATCAAAGATCCGCGAATTAAAGAATTACCGGGAGTTGCTGCACAAGTTACCGTAAACGTAAAAGACACCAAATTGGAATCGACAGGACCTTTGTTAATCACGCATTGGGGAATGAGCGGACCAGCGATTTTGAAACTTTCGGCTTGGGGAGCGCGTATTCTGCATGATAAAAATTATCAGTTTACGATTTTTGTGAATTGGTTAAATGATGTTGATTTTGAAGATGCTGAAAAAATCCTAAAAGAATTAAAACAGGAACATGCTAAAAAAGCAGTTTCTAAAAAATCACCTTTTGATTTTCCGAATCGTTTATGGGAAAGTTTGGTTTTGGCTTCGGGAATTGATGCAGAAACGAAATGGGCAGATTTATCTAGAAACCAATTGCAAAATCTAACTTCACAATTAACAAAAGCCGAATTTAAAGTCAACGGAAAAAGTACTTTTAAGGAGGAATTTGTAACTGCTGGCGGAATCGATTTAAAAGAAATTAACTTTAAAACAATGGAAAGCAAAATTCATGAAAACCTTTATTTTGCTGGTGAAATTGTCAATATCGATGCCATAACAGGAGGGTTTAATTTTCAGAATGCCTGGACAAGCGGGTTTATTCTGGCTCAAAATATTTAATACAAAATGAAATTTAAAGGAATTATTTTCGATTTAGACGGAACTTTGGTCAATTCATTAGAAGACATTTCAGATGCTATGAACAAAGTGCTTCAAGGTCTAAATTTCCCAACGCACACTTACGAAACCTATCAATATTTTATTGGAAGTGGCTTGCGAAATTTAGTAAGCAAAGCACTTCCGGCAACCGACAATTCAGACGAACAAATCGAAATTTGTTTTGATCGAATGATTAACGAATATCGTGAAATCTGCACACTCAAAACCAAACCTTATGATGGAATTGTCGAGTTGTTAGAAAACCTGACTTCGCAAAACATCAAAATGGCGGTTTTCTCCAACAAAGCCGATGAATTGACAAAGAAAATAGCATCAGAAATATTCCCAAATCATTTTGATCAAGCGGTTGGTTTAAGCACAGAAGCACTAAAAAAACCAAATCCGTTTGAAGCTTTAGAAATTGGTAAAAAATGGAATCTAAAACCTGAAGAAATCCTTTTTGTTGGCGATTCTGATATCGATATGCAGACGGCTGTAAATGCCAATATGTTTCCAGTTGGCGTTACTTGGGGTTATAGAACTGAAGAAGAATTGAAAAACAGCGGTGCGAAAATGGTTGTCAATACGGCTTCAGAATTGATTGAGATTCTATAAAAATGCATCTTTCATTACAAAAACAAATCACAGCGATTGCTTCTTTTCCTGAAAATGAAATTGAGGCAATCGCTTCTTGTTTTGAATATGAAGAGTTTAAAGCTAAAGAATATCTTTCGGAAATGGGAAAAATCAGCAAGAAGATTTTTTTCATCCTTAACGGATTGGCGAGAGTTTATTATTTAAAAGATGGAAAAGAAATTACGACCTATTTAAGTTGTGATGAAGGTTTTATCGCTTCCTATTCCAGTTTTATCAATCAAACCCAATCTTTTGAAAATATTCAATGTATTGAAGATTGCGAAGTGCTTTCGATTACTTTCGAAAAAATGCAGTTTCTGTATCACGAAATCCCGAATTGGGAACGTATCGGGAGAATTTTAGCGGAACAGAATTACCTTTGCATGGCCGATCGCGTTTTAAAACTTCAAATGATTCCCGCTAAAGAAAAATACCAGACTTTTTTAGCTTCGGCTCCAGCCAAAATCATTCAGCGGACACCTTTAATTTATATTGCATCTTTTCTCGGAATTACTCCAGAATCGTTGAGCAGAATCCGTCAGGATATTTCTTAACATTTATCAAGTGGATTGAAAAACCGAATTCGAATCTTTGTCAAAATAAAATTTGTAAAGATGAAGAATATCGCCAAAGACGTTTACCAAATTCCACTGTTTCCTCGCAACGCCATCAATTGCTATTTGATCGAAGATGTTTTAATTGATGCCGGAATTAGAAGTTCTGCCAATAAAATATTAAAGTCAATAAAAGACAAATCGGTTACCCAACACGCGCTCACGCACGCGCACGCCGATCATCAAGGAAGCAGTAAAATAATCTGTGAAACGTTGAACATTCCTCTTTTATGCAGCGAACCTGAAAAAGAATTCGCCGAAAACGGGAACGTAATTACAGAATACCCAAATCCGAATCATATTATTTCAAAATTTCAGAAGAATTTCTGGGCAGGAAAAGGACATTCGGTTTCTCAAACTTTAAAAGAAGGAGATCAAATTGGCGGTTTTACGGTTATTGAAACTCCTGGACATTCAAGAGGTCATTTGTCTTTTTTTAGAGAAAAAGATGGCGTTTTAATTGTAGGCGATGTTATGACCAATATGAATTTATTGACTACAAAAGTCGGTCTTCACGAACCACCACATTTATTTACTACAAACCAAGAAACAAATAGAAAATCGATTCTAAAATTAGCTTCGTTACAGCCGAAAATATTGTGCTTTGGCCATGGTCCTGTTCTATTTAATAATGGCGAATTGCAGAAATTCAGCAACTCGACCCTATTTAATTAACAAGAATTTACAGAATCTGTAAGTTTTCATTAAGACTATTCTAATAATTTTACTCTCAACTAATTAATCCTGTATGAGAGTAAAATTACTTACCACAATTTCTATTTTCACCTATCAACTCAGCATTTCTCAAACCGAAAAATTACTTCAGGGAAAAGTGCTATCGCAGAATGTTCCACTTGATAAAGTAGAAGTAATTAATAAAACTGCCAAAACGAGTACACGTACAAACGAGCTCGGAGAATTTTCTATCTTGGTTCGGCCAAAAGACAGTTTACTATTTTTCTCTAAAGATTATTACTTTAAAAGATTAAAAGTTTGGCAAGAAACTATTGATCAAAACAATATTACGGTCAATATGGTTTTAAAGCCTGAAGAACTTGACGAAGTGGTTCTTAGCAAAATTACTTTTCCTAAAGTTGGTCCAGCCGACGAAAACTCAATTATAGTCCCAAGACCTCCGCTATCAACTGGCGTTTACGATGGAACGATAGCAGGTGGAGTCGATTTGATGGCCATTTTCAGCTTATTTCGAAAAAAGCATAAAAAAGCTGAAGAAAAATTCAAAGAATTAGATTTTAAAAAGCTTGCAGAAGCAACGGTTCCGCTCGATTTCTTCACAAATGATTTAAAATTAAATCCAGAAGAGAAAGATTTGTTTCTACAATTTTGTGATGCCGATCCTAAAGCTAAAATTCTTGTAAAACAAAAAAATCTACTCTACACCATGGATTTTTTGCACACTAAAAACAAAGAGTTTCAAAAACTAAATGCTGAAAGCAAAAACTAAAATCGACTAAATGAAAGTAAAATTACTTACTACAATTTCTTTTTTCACTTATCAAATCAGTATTTCTCAAACCGAAAAAATGCTTCACGGGAAAGTCATTTCTCAAAATCTACTTTTGCGAAACGTTGAAGTTATAAATAAAACGGCCAAAACAAGCACGACAACAAATGCTTCGGGAGAATTTTCTATTGCTGTAAAAGCGCAGGACAGTTTATTGTTTTTTGCAAAAGATTATTTATTCACACGATTAAAAATTACAGCAAAGGAAATCGAAACTAATAACCTTGTTGTAAATATGATTCCGAAAGCGGAAGAATTAAATGAAGTGGTGATTTTAGACAAAAAAACTACCTCAATTTCACTGAGTAAAGAAGATCTAAACGAACTCAAACTAAATTCACATAAAACAAAAGAAGGTTTAAAAATTCAAGGTTTTAATGAAGCAAAAGGAACGCCTTTAGATGCAGATTTCATCCGTCTTGGCAAAGAAGTTTACAACTTGTTCAAAAAAGGCAAAGAAGAGTCAAGAAAAGAACTTCCAAAAATTGATTTCAGAAAGTTAATTGCAACAACCTGTCCTGAAGATTTTTTTATCAAAGATTTAAAATTAAATCCGGATGAAAAAGAGCTTTTCCTTCAATTCTGTGAAGCCGATCCAAAATCTGATATACTCTTAGAAAATCCAAATATCCTAGCCACTATGGAATTTTTGTATACTAAAAACGATGTATTTAAGAAGCTAAAAAACGAAATTAAAAACTAAAGTTTGATGAAAGCAAAACTACTTACCACAATTTCTTTTTTCACCTATCAGCTTAGTATTTCTCAAACCGAAAAATTAGTACACGGAAAAGTTCTTTCGCAGAATACGCCACTGAGCAAAGTGGAAGTAATTAATAAGACCACTAAAATCAGCACTAAAACAAATGAATTGGGAGAATTTTCAATTTTGGTAAAGGCACAGGACAGTCTTATTTTTTTCTATAAAGATTCTTTTTTCTCAAGGTTAAAAATTTCTGAGGAAAATATTAATCAGAATACTATAATCGTGAATACGGTTCTAAAACCTGAAGAATTGAAGGAAGTTGTAATAACGAAGGTCGAATTTGATAAAGTCAAGGTTGATGCTGATGCTACCGCAGCTATTTTAATCGATAAAAATGCCAAAAATTTATTCTGGAATACAGGAGTTAGTGATAATACAATTAGAGAAGCACTTCGAGTTTCATTCCCTTTAAAAGGTAAGCCGAAGAAAAAAATGGAACTTGACGACGATCGTTTTAAGAAATTAGCACTTGCTTATTGCCCACCCGATTTTTTCATCAACAATTTAAAACTGAAACCCGAAGAAAAGGAACTTTTTATTGATTTTTGCGAGTCAGATCCGAAATCGAAAACGCTTCTGGAAAACCCAAATGTTTTGGCAGTTATGGATTTTCTTTATACTAAAAATGAAGAATTTAAGAAGCTGAAGTAATATTCTTAAGCTTTTTCCATTTTAAGAAAACTACGATTGAGAAAATTAATAAAACTATTATTATTCCTGAAAGAATAACAATAGTTGTTTCTATTTGAGAGATATAATTAGAATATATGTTTCCTTTACTTTCTCTTAAAGCTCGAAGTTGAGAACCATATTTTACAGCTCTTTCACGAAAATAAACATTATCAGTTCGAGCACTGTTAATTACCCTTTCAAAGAGAATATCCTTATTATAACCATAAATTCTTGCACTCTTAAAAATGCGAAGAGCGTTTTCATGTTCTCCTATCAACTCCACAAGATTTCCGAGTTCAAAAAGCAGAATCGAAATAATTTTATCCTTAGGCTCAATAAATGATATTCTCTCATTTACTTGAAAATAAACAGCTTTCGCTAATTTATCAACTTCCTCTTTTGATAAATTAGTTTGAGGTACGCCTGAACTCCCAAAATCTGTATTTATTAAAAACTGTCCCGAAACATCATTTAAATTCTTGATTTTTGCTTCTAATATTTTCAAATGAAGCCATTCAGAACCATTATGAGATTCAGGATTAATTCCAATAGATTTTTTAATCCAAGTATATGCTTTTTGATTTTCGCCTATCAATTCATAAAGCGTTCCTAAATTAGAAGCTGTTGAGTATCTGTTCGGGCTAATTTTTTCAATATTCAAATACAAGTTTAAGGCTTCTGCATATTTCTTTTGAACAATCAAGAGGTAACCTTTGTCAGACAAATAATCAATGTCTTTAGTCTTTGTATATGCGCTGTCAAGTTGTTTTATAACTTTAGGAAAATCATTGATAGCAAAATGATGCCCGTGCGGTACTAATCCTCTGTAATCGATATAAACATATTCTCCATTTTTAAGAATCTTAGTTTCGCCATTCAAACAAGCAAAAGTCTTAAATGAAATTAAAACCAAAACAACTAGAAAAAACTTAAATCTATTCATAGAGCAAACGATTGATTAAACTTGAAACAAAGAAAACCTTAAACTTGAAACAAAAAACTATTTATTCAACCACCAAATACTAGCATTTAAAACCGTCGCAAAAGCTACCCAAGCCAAATACGGAATCAATAAATAACCGGCAGTTTTATTGATTTTGATGAATTTCAAATACGTCTCATAAATCAACAACCATAAAAGAATAATTTCGATTAAAGCCAACATCGGATTTTTTAATCCGAAGAATATATACGACCAAATTGAATTTAAAATCAATTGAATAATGAAGAAAAGCAATGCTTTTTTTATTTCCTCAGAATTCTCTTTTAGTTTGTCCCAGACTAATCCTGCGGCAACTGCCATTAAAATATAAAGCAACGACCAAACCGGCATAAAAATCCAGTTCGGCGGATTAAAAACTGGTTTTTGAAGCATTACATACCAAGTCTCTATGCTTGGCCTTGTAACCAAACTTGCAGAATACCCTACTGTTAAACAGATTACTAAAGCTATAGCAATTTTTACGAACTTATTCATTTTATCATATTTTGTAGTCAAAAATAATCAAAAGAAAAATTTAAACCACATAAGTAGCGTAAGTTCATTTTAGCAAACCCAACTTATAATTTCTTATATGACTTATATGGTGAAAAAGTTATCTTTGCCAAAATTTTATTTCATGTTTACAGCAACTGATTTTATTCCAAATCCATATACTTCAACAATCGAAAACGGAAACTTTGAATGGAGCGCTCCAAGCAACATTGCATTGGTAAAATACTGGGGGAAAAAAGCCAACCAGATTCCAGCAAACCCATCAGTAAGTTTTACGCTTAACAATTGTAAAACGATTACGAAATTAGCTTTTTCTAAAAAAGATACTTCGGCTTTAACGAATTATTTTTCTTTTGATTTGCTTTTTGAAGGAAAACCAAAAGAAGATTTCAAACCGAAAATTCAGAAGTTTTTAGAAAGAGTTGAAGTTTATTTGCCGTTTTTGAAAGACTATCATTTTACAATCGATACCCAAAATACTTTTCCGCATAGTTCAGGAATTGCTTCTTCTGCTTCTGGAATGGCCGCTTTGGCAATGAATTTTATGAGCTTAGAAAGAAAATTGAATCCTGAAATGACCGACGATTATTTCTATCAGAAAGCATCATTTTTGGCTCGATTGGGTTCTGGAAGTGCGTGCCGAAGTGTAAAAGGAAATGTAGTAGTTTGGGGAAATCAAGCTAATATCGAAGGAAGTACGGATTTATTTGGAGTTGAATTTCCTTATGCCATTCACGAAAATTTCAAGAATTACCAAGACACGATTTTATTAGTTGACAAAGGCGAAAAACAGGTTTCAAGCACGGTTGGACATGATTTAATGCACAATCATCCGTACGCTGAAAGACGTTTTGCGCAAGCGCATGAAAATCTAGATAAATTAATTGCCATTTTTGAAAGTGGAAATTTAGACGAATTCATCAAAATTGTAGAAAGCGAAGCCTTGACTTTGCATGCCATGATGATGACTTCGATGCCGTATTATATTTTGATGAAACCAAATACGCTGCAAATCATTAATGCGATTTGGAAATTCAGAAATGAAACCCAAATTCCAGTATGTTTTACGCTTGATGCTGGAGCAAATGTTCATGTACTTTATCCTGAAAACGTTAGCGAAGAAGTATTACAATTTATTCAGGGTGAATTAGTTGTTTTTTGTCAGAATGGTCAGTACATTTGCGACAAAATTGGAAGCGGTGCAATTGCATTGTAATTTTCCGTATCTTTAATTAAAATTTAAGATTCGAAAATTAAAAATTAGAATCATTCAAGCCCCAAATAAAAATAAAGAAAGACATAAAATAAATCATGAAAGGACCCCTATTTTACTCAAAAATATTACTCTTTGGAGAATACGGAATTATCCGCGACTCTAAAGGACTTTCTATTCCTTATAACTTTTACAACGGTGCATTGAAGAAATCCGAAGAACCTTCGGCTGAAGCGATTGCATCAAACAGAAGCTTAAGAAGTTTTGCTTCTTATCTTGAAGTGTTACACACACAGCAACCAGAATTGGTTACTTTCGATTTAGTAACTTTAAAAAATGATGTTGAAACCGGAATGTATTTCGATTCTAGTATTCCACAAGGATATGGTGTTGGAAGCAGCGGTGCACTTGTTGCAGCTATTTATGACAAATATGCTACAAACAAAATCACGGTTTTAGAGAATTTGACACGCGAAAAACTATTACAGCTTAAAAATATATTTTCTCAAATGGAAAGCTTTTTCCACGGGAAAAGTTCTGGTTTGGATCCATTGAACAGTTATTTGAGTATTCCGATTTTGATTAATTCTAAAGACAATATTGAAGCAACCGGTATTCCGACTCAAAGTTTTGATGGAAAAGGCGCCGTATTCTTGTTAGATTCAGGAATCGTTGGTGAAACTGCTCCAATGGTTAGCATTTTTATGGAAAACCTAAAAGATAAAGGTTTCCGTGCTATGCTTAAAAATCAGTTTGTTAAATATACTGACGCTTGCGTAGAAAACTTCTTGCATGGCGATATGAAATCGTTGTTTACCAATACCAAAAAACTCTCGAAAGTTGTTTTAAATCATTTTAAACCAATGATTCCAGAACAATTTCACGGAATTTGGCAACACGGAATTGACACCAATGACTATTACCTAAAACTTTGCGGTTCTGGCGGTGGCGGTTATATTCTTGGTTTCACCGAAGACCTAGAACGTGCAAAAGCTTCTTTGAAAGACTACAAATTAGAAGTAGTATATCAATTTTAATTTCCTAAAACGACAATTATTTGAATAGACTTTCCTGAAATTTAACCTCTAAAAGTTACTGAATATGAAAAGTATTTTAAAGATCATCAAAGCAACTTTTTTAGGCGGAATTCTATTTTTGGCACCTCTGATTTTATTATTGGTGCTTTTAGAAAAAGGATATCATATTGTTCAAAAAATTACAGATCCCATTGTCAACAGTTTGCCTCGGGTAAAATTTATGGGATTTGCACTTCAGGAAATTATTGGCGTTACTATAATTGTTCTTATTTGCTTCATCGCAGGATTATTAGCAAAAACAGTTTATGCAAAAAACTTGGTTCAGAAAATTGAAGACAATATTCTGAGTTTTGTTCCGGGTTATGCATTTATGAAAAACATGAACGAAAGCATAATGGGTTTTGAATCTAATGAAGATTTAAAAGTAATTATGGTTCCTACTGATGCTGGTTGGCAATTTGCCTTTTTGATTGAGCAAATAAACGACAACTCTTTTACTGTTTTTATTCCAGATGCACCAAATCCTTGGAGTGGTTCTGTGGTTATTGTAGAAAAAAAAGACATTAGAGAAATTGAGATTACTCAAAAACAAGCTTTGGCATGTATTCGAAAACTCGGCTATGGTTCTAAAGAATTGTTAAAAAACAAACTGTAAATTTTAGAATAAAAAAATATACTTTAACTTCCACAATCTAATCCATCACAATTGTAATTTATGTTAAGCAGACAGCACAAACTTATAGTAATGAAAATTGTTAGTTTGTTTTCTGTGGTACGCGGTTATAACATCCCTATTATCGTTATTGCGCAGTATCTGTCGGCGATATTTATTTTGGCTCCAGAGAAAAGAGCACTTGACATTATCTTGGATTTTTATTTATTTCTGATTGTTTTTGCTTCGGCAATTACAATTGCTTCGGGATATATCATCAACAACTTTTACGACAGTCAGAAAGATTTAATCAATAGGCCTAACAAGTCGATGCTGGATCGTTTGGTTAGTCAGAAAACAAAATTATCCGTTTATTTCAGCTTGAATTTTTTGGCGGTTTTAATGGCTTCAATTGTTTCTTGGCGTGCGTTTTTATTTTTTTCTGCTTACATTTTCCTGATTTGGTTTTATTCGCATAAAATAAAAAAATATCCATTTATTGGAAATCTGACCGCTGCGCTTATGGCAGTAATCCCATTTTTTGCGATATTATTGTATTTCTACAATTCGATTTCGTTTGAAGAAATTGAAAATCATATGAGTCATTTTATGGTCATTTCGGCACATGCGGTTTTCTTGTTTTTATTGCTTTTGATTCGAGAGATGATCAAGGATTTAGAAAACTTGAAAGGCGATTTGGCAAATGATTACAGAACGATTCCGATACTTTATAGCGAAAAAACTTCAAAACAAATTATAACGCTTTTGACGCTTTTGACCATTATTCCGGTTTATATTTTAGTCAATGTTTATGATGTTGGCTATATGGATATTTACTTTTATATCTGTTTTGCGGTTTTGTTGTTTTTCCTTCTTTATTTGTGGAAATCAAATTCTAAAGAACAATTTTTAATGCTTCATAATGTTTTGAAATTCTTGATCGTTTCTGGCGTTTTCTGCATTGTTTTGATCAATCCGAGTGTTTTGTGGCACGGGCGCGAATTGATTTCTAATTACTAATTTTTCTCTCTCGCAGATTTGGCAGATTGCGCTGATTTAAAATTTGAAAATCTTTTATAATTTTTCTGAAACTCTGCGAAACAGCTAAATTGTTTAAAAAAAGCCAATTGTTTGAGTCTAGCCCCGATTGACGTGGAAATCCTTTTATTTTTTTCTTTAAAAAATAAAAGATTGGGAACAAAAAGCGGGAAACCATGCCCGAAAAAAAGCCTTTCGTCTTGCTCCTTATCTATTTAAAAATCAACGCTATTAATCTAAGAACATTGAACTTAAGATTTATTGGCGGGAAAAAACTATCTTTGCACAAATTAATGACTTTATGAACAACAAGGAAGGCAATAATAGAAGAGGCGGATCGAGACCAAATAGCTCAAGACCAAACTCTAGCAAGCCAAAACCTCCTATGCAAAAACGCGCTCAGGGGCCAAAAAAAGTGAAACCTGAAGTTAAAGCTGCTCAGGAAGCTGCTGCTGAAAAATTCAGAAAACAAAATCAGCCGGCTAAGAGACAAAAAGCTTCAGACGAAATTCGTTTGAACAAATACATTTCAAATTCTGGAGTGTGTTCACGTCGTGATGCCGATATTTATATTCAGTCTGGAAACGTTAAAGTTAACGGCGTTCCAGTTACTGAAATGGGATATTTAGTAAAAATCAATGATGTTGTAAACTTTGATGGCGTTGTTTTGACTCCAGAAAAGAAAGAATATATTTTACTGAACAAACCGAAAAACTTTACTACTGCTCTTGATGAAGGTCAGGAATATCGCAATGTATTGGAACTTGTTCGTGGTTCTACAAATGCAAAAATTGCTCCTGTAGGACGTATGGACAAGAATACAACGGGATTGCTTTTGTTTACTAATGATACTGATATGATTCGTAAGTTTTCATTGCCGAATCAAAAATCATCAAAAATTTATCAGGTTTCGCTAGACAAAAACTTGAAGTTTGAGGATTTGGAAAAAATCAGCAAAGGTTTAGTTCTTGAAGGACACCGTGTTTCTGTTGAGGAAATCAGTTATATTGAAAAAGAAGCAAAAAGCGAAGTTGGCCTTAAATTACGTACATCAAACGTTAAGGTTGTTCGTTCTATTTTTGAAAGTTTTGACTACAATGTTTTGCGTATTGACCGCGTTTCATTTGCTGGTTTAACTAAAAAGAATCTGCCTAGAGGAAACTGGCGTTTTCTGACAGACCAAGAAATTATCAATTTGAAAAACTCTTAAGTTTCTCAAATTAGATTAAATATCAAATCCTGTTTTGCTTTTGTAAGACGGGATTTTTTTATTTTAGAAACTGAAAAAGTTATGTCCAAAAAGTGTGAAGATTGATCTTCCGATGTTTTGATTTTTTTCTTCAACTGATTCGTAATTCGAAAAACCAAGTATGATTTTGATTCCAGGTTGGATGCTGTTCAGGATTTCTCTTTTTTGTTCTTCCAAAAGAAGTTTTAAACTGTCTAATAATTGGATATTATTTTTAAGATAAGAGACTACAAGAAGTGCTGAAAAGTTAAGTATTTCTCGGGCAGTTTCGCTCTTGATTCCGACTTCATTTGAAATCATTTCAGAAATTCTGCCTTTTTTGTTGGTGAAGATTTCTTTTAAAATTGCGTTTCCTTCAATTCGGTAACAGTCGTCAACTGATAAGATTCGGCCTGAAGTAAAATCGACTTCCTGATAAAAGGTTGAATCGTCTTCGATCAAAGAGATGACTTCCTTATAAAAGCCTAATTCTTCGGCTTTGTTATATAGGCCCATTAAAATTGTGCCTATTGAAACATCAATTCCCTTGATTAAAAGTGCATCGTTTTCGAAATAAAACTTGTTTAGCTTAGAAACAACATTAGAAGAAATAAAACGTCTAAGTTCAATTTGTAGGTTTGGGGTCATACTCATAACTTATAAAATAATTATTTATAATTGTTCGAAATAATCGATAAAGTGAGGCTTTTTATCGTTTATCAGGATAAAAATATAAAATATTTTAACATTTCCAAAAAATAAGTTAAGAATATACATACCCGATTAACAGGTTATTAACATAAATTGTTGCCAATATCAGTAAACATAATACTTTCGTTATCAAAAGGAAATGGAAAAAAATTTTACAAATTTTTGAATATTTTTCAAAAACCTACAAAAAATAAGAAAAATCCTAAGTACTTTTACAGAATTAAAATAAAATGTTTCGATATTCCCATGTTACATGCAGAAAAATTCCAAGAAAAATAACACAAAACATAAAGTTAATAAAGCTTGAAGCAAGAAATCCAAGCAACGATCCTGTAGCCGCTTTTAATGCCCTGTGATGGTTTTTTGAATCATAAATAAGTTCTCCAATAAATGCCCCAACGAATGGTCCAATAATTACTCCGAAAGGTATAGGAGCCAAAATCCCAATTATTAAACCAATGTTTGTTCCCCATACTCCGTAAGAGCTTCCTCCAAATTTTTTAGTTCCTTTTGACGGAATTATATAATCTAAAATTGTAATCACGATTGTAATAAGAAATGTAATGCCCAAAACCCAGTAATTATTCTCGACAGCCTTTGTGAGATACAAAAGCAATAATCCGACCCAGCAACTTGACAAGCCAGGCAAAACAGGCAAGAAACTACCAAAAATACCGATAATCATACAGATAAAACCGAGCAACAACAATACTAAATCCATATATTTTTTGTAAATTGTATTTGCAAATCCCTAGAAAAAACAAGCTATGAGACGATTTTTGAAAATATTTGCATTCTTCTATTTGATTCTTTCAATCCATTCAAACGTATGTGCTCAAACTCAAAAACTTCCTTTAGATGATCTTTTAATGCAGGACAGCATTTATAAAAGTAATAAGAAAAAAGTATTAAATTTTTCTCTCAAGGAATTTGACACCCTTTTTCTTGAATTCTTTAATCGCAAACAAGATCCAAATATTGTACTTACAAAAGCCGAATTTTACACCTACACCGTTCAGATCGCAACATTTTCAGATCGGCTTGCCTCATTATATCCTGACCAAAAAGAACTTGCTGCGCAAAATAAACAACAGTGGCTTTCTGAAAGCTATGAAGATTATTTAGAATACAAAGGTTCACAAAAAAAATAATCGTATTTTTATACCACAAAAGCACTTTATTCAACTCAACCTCAAAATCTTGAAGCAGTTTTTCATTTTTTTAGCTTTCCTACTTTTGAACTCTTGTCAATATTTTGAGAAGAAGGTTCCGTCTGAAAAAGAATTGCTTCAAAAAGAGCTAAAATCCATTAACTGGAAAGAAGTAGATGAATATCCTACCGTCGCCGAATGCGAAAGTATTGCAGATGAAAAACAACGCCAAAAATGTTTTTTTGATGTAATGGCACAACTTATTCAAGAGAAACTACAAATCGATAGTCTGTCAATTCTGTATCCTGAACTGGACACCATCCAGGTAAAAGTAACTGTTTTTCCGAATTCAAAAATGAAATTCGAGCCTCAATTCCCTAAAGATTCTGTTGCTTATGACACCATCAAAGTAGATAGTATTCTGCACGCACGCTTAATTGATTTTCCTAAAGTAAATCCAGCTATCAAGCGTGGTATTCCGGTAAAAACGCAATTTATTTTGCCTGTTATTTTAAAAGCTAAAGAATAGTTTTTTCACCATA
This sequence comes from Flavobacterium mesophilum, assembly GCF_039581405.1. Lineage (NCBI taxonomy): Bacteria > Pseudomonadati > Bacteroidota > Flavobacteriia > Flavobacteriales > Flavobacteriaceae > Flavobacterium > Flavobacterium mesophilum. The sequence continues at coordinate 330,048 of NZ_JBCPXZ010000003.1, forward strand.
ACTTTTCACCATGTAAGTTATATAAGTTCATTTAAACTTACTGCAAGGTGACAGTGATTTGCAACTTAAATTTCTTATATAACTTATATGGTTTTAATTTATTTCGTAAAGCGTCGATCCTTCCATTCATAAGAACCAAACAAGCTATACAAAGCCACAGCCGAACTAAAAAAAGGATATAGCAAACTGCTCAGCAAAAGGCTTTTGATTTTAGTTTTTGTCAAAAACTTATTGGTAACGGAAAGCAAAACAAAATCAATTGCAAACTTAAAAAAAGCAAAAATTACAAAAATCGGATACGACCAAATTCCGAAAAGAAGAAAGAAAAATCCAATTACAAAACTCAGATTTCCAAAGAAAACAATCACTCCTAAGAATTTGCCAAAAGCACTTTTATAAGAACTTGTTTTTGCTGCCCAACGTACTCTTTGATGAAATAATGTTTTCCAGTTTTTAGTTGGTTTTGTGATGACAATGGCACCGTCTGCTTTTAAATAATGAACTTGATTTGGGAACTTTTCAATGGCTTTTTGGAGTAAAAAAACATCATCACCACTAGCAATTTTGTCATTTCCATCAAAGCCATTTAAACTTTCAAACAATGATTTTGTGTAGGCAAAATTGGCTCCATTACACATAAACCCTTTATTGATTCCGAAACTTCCAATTGTGGCTCCCTGCAGACTCGTTAAATCTAATTGCTGAAAATGATCTAAAAAAGAATTTCCGCAGTTGTATGTCACAGCACCCGCCAACATCGAAACTTTATTTTCCTGAATGTAATTGTCTAAGGTCAAAAGCCAGTTTTCTGAAACAATACAATCAGCATCGGTTGTAATAACCCAATCGGTTTCTACATGTTGCATTGCAGTTGTAATCGCATCTTTTTTGGGAGATTTTGAAACTCGTATATTGTCGATTTGTGAAATGTCAAATGTGAAATGTGAGATGTGGAATTTCTCGTTTGAATTATCATCCACTAAAATAACTTTGAATAAATCTTTTGGATAATTCAAATTAGAAAAACTCTCTAAAAGTATTGGCAAATTTTCCTTTTCATTCCGAAACGGAACTATTATTGTAAAACTTATTTTCGGCTCTAAATTGTTCTTTTGATAAGTTTTTATTCTGAAAAAACCATAAACAAGCAAACCAATACTGATGCTATAAATGGCTAATATGAAGAATAATTCCAAAATCATGTTGTCGTTTTAGTTTTAAAATTCAGTACAAAATAGCTTCCTAAAACTACCGGAAGAACTACATTTAAAAACCACATTAAAGTACTTATAAAAACTACAATCCACTCGTTTACTTTCAGAATTCCGAAGAAATAAATGGCTACACTTCCTTTTACTGCAAAATCCAAAAATTGAAATGTTGGCAATGAAGAAGCCAGAAAATAAACTGATGTAATCGCTGCCATTAAAGTCAAATAAGGTAAATCGACATCAAAAGCTAAAAACAAAAAATAATACTGATGCGAAAAAACCAAATAACGGCAAATTCCTAAAAAAATGTTTTTTCGATGAACTGATTTCGGAATTTCATTGATTTTATGAATCAGTTTTTCAATCGAATATCCTTTTACTTTTATCTTTTTAATTGAAAATAAAATAATTAAAATTAATACAAATCCACTAAAAAGAATGAGAACGGTTTGGGTTGTAATCACATTGAATTCTGCATTGAAATAAAGCAATCCGAAAATCCCGAAAATAATCGTCAAAATCATTTGGATTCCGTTGCAGATCAAGTTTAAAAAAACCACTCTTTTGGCTTCAGATTTTGGATAATACAAAGCTTTTCCTGCGTACTCTCCTACTCCATTTGGCGTAAAAATTCCGGCAGTTAAAGCGGCTAAAACTTGTTTTGTGGATTCGTAAACTGATATTTTATGAATGACTTGCGCCAGATTCTGCCATTTCAAAATCTCGAAATAACGGTTCAAAACACTCAAAAGCAAGATAAATCCAATCCCTAAAACCGACTGGTTTTTCTTGAACAAAACAATGAACTTCTGCCAGTCTAATTTGTCATTGTTAGCCAGCTGATTGTAAATAAAATAAAATGCGCCGCCAACAATTAAAAGTTTGGCCAGAAGAACTAGGAATTGCTTAGCTTTGTGTGGAATTGAAATCATGCCGCAAAAGTAAACAATTTGTAAATTAGGCAATATGACAATTAGAAAATGAATCGTTTTGATTTTTAAAAAACTTGAAACTTGAAACGTTAAACTTGAAACTTGAAACAAAAACTCTCTTGACACAAGAACGCATCATATTAGGTATTGACCCAGGAACCACAATTATGGGTTTCGGATTGATTAAAGTAACCAATAAAAAAATGGAATTTCTGCAATTGAATGAATTGCAGCTTTCCAAATACGACAATCATTACCAAAAACTAAGAGTTATTTTTGAAAGAACTATCGAATTAATCGAAACGCATTGTCCTGATGAAATCGCAATTGAAGCGCCTTTCTTTGGCAAAAACGTTCAGTCGATGCTGAAATTAGGACGCGCGCAAGGTGTGGCAATGGCGGCGGGACTTTCAAGAGGCATTCCGATTACAGAATACGAACCTAAAAAGATAAAAATGGCAATTACCGGAAACGGAAATGCCAGCAAAGAACAAGTCGCAAAAATGCTGCAACAACTTTTGGGCTTAAAAGAATTGCCAAAAAACCTAGATTCAACAGACGGTTTGGCCGCTGCAGTTTGCCATCATTTTAATTCGGGAAAAGTTGTTGCTGGAAAAAGTTATTCAGGTTGGGATGCTTTTGTGAAACAAAACGAGGATAAAATAAGAAAATAAGTATATTTGGGTTAAAATTTAACCTAATAATACCACAAATGAAAAACCTTAAACTTATTGCTCTTGCTTTATTTACGATCCTTATTTCATCATGTTCTTCAGACGAAAGCGGTGATGGAAGCCAATCTGGGGATGCTTATTTCAACTTTACTTACAATAACAAAACACAAAAAGTCAAAACCTGGGAAGCAATTAAACAAGGTGATTTTATAGAAGTTTTAGGTACATCTGAAGAAGGCTTTGCTATTGATTTTAAATTCAATACCTATGGCAATTTGTACGAAGCTATTACGAACTCAACATCAATAACAAGTACAATTCCAAATCATTATGCATTAGGAAATTTCAGTTCGAACACATTTACTTTTACTTTAGAAAATTTAAATCCAACGGACAAAACTGTTCAGGTAAAATTTTCTGGCAAAATTTATGAAGACGAATACGATTATCAATCTGACTTCATAAATGTAAGTGGTTCTTTTAAAATTCCATACAAAGAAATCGCATCCGATTTTGAAGGGCAAGGTACTTTTGCAAAATTAGACGGAAAAGACTGGCATGGTTTAGTGATGTCATCTACAATTGAAAATATGGAATCTTATATTTTGTATGCTCAAAATGATGGAGAATATACAATTAACATAACATTCCCTTATTCTGGTGCTAAAGCTGGAACTTATACTTTCACAAATAATTCGGCATACAAAATTTCTTTCCAAAAATATGATGTTGCAACTCATGAAAATATTGATTACATCGTTTCAGGAACAATAAATTACACGGCCATAAATGATTTTTACGTGACAGGAACATTTAATCTTACTGCGACACATCCTGTAACCAAAGCAAAAATCACCATTACAAATGGTACATTCAAGGAAAGAAAATAGAATTAAAAGCATTTTTTCGTCAAATAATATTGAATATTGAAGAGCAAGATTTACCTTGCTCTTTTTTTATTATGTCGGGCATTTATATTCACATACCATTTTGCAAGCAGGCTTGTCATTACTGCGACTTTCATTTTTCGACTTCTATGAAAAAGAAAGACGATATGGTTTTGGCTTTAGCCAAAGAAATTGGTATGCGTAAACCTTTCGACTCTGCTCAGGATGACAATATTATTGAAACAATTTATTTTGGTGGCGGAACGCCTTCGGTTTTAAGTAATGAAGAAATTAATTTTCTGATTTCTGAAGTTTACAAGCATTACAAAGTCATCGAAAATCCTGAAATTACGCTGGAAGCAAATCCAGATGATTTGTCGCCAGAACGAATTTTAGAATTATCCAAAAGTCCAATAAACCGTTTAAGCATTGGAATTCAATCTTTTTTTGAAGCCGATTTGAAGATGATGAACCGTGCTCATAATTCGGCGGAAGCCAAAAAATGTTTGCAAGAAGCAACTAAATATTTCGATAATATTTCATTGGATTTGATTTACGGAATTCCGGGAATGAGCGACGAAATGTGGAAACAGAATATTCAAACGGCTTTAGATTTTGGTATTCCGCATATTTCGAGTTATGCTTTGACGGTGGAACCAAAAACAGCTTTGAGCAAATTAATTCAAACCGGAAAAATTGCTGAACCACAGGACGATGTCGCTTCAAACCATTTTATGATTTTGGTTGAAATGCTTCAGAAAAACGGTTTTATTCATTATGAATTATCGAATTTTGGAAAAGAGAATTATTTCTCCAAAAACAATTCGGCATATTGGCTAGGCAAAAAATATATCGGAATTGGTCCTTCGGCGCATAGTTATGACGGAGAAAAAAGAGGCTGGAATATCGCCAATAATTCACTTTATATAAAAGCAATTCAAAACAATGAACTTCCTATTGAAACGGAAACATTGACGATTTCAGATCGTTATAATGAATATATTATGACGGGATTACGAACGATTTGGGGGGTTTCTTTGGACAGAATTGAAAAGGAATTTGGTTTGGAATATTTGAACTATCTAAAAAAACAATCTGAAAAGTTTTTAAATGATGATCTTCTTTCAATTGAAAATAACATTCTAAAACCCACTCCAAAAGGAAAATTTTTAACGGATGGAATTGCGAGTGATTTGTTTTATTTAAATTTGGAAGAATAGACTTAACCGCAAGGCACGCTAGGAATTACGCAAAGAACGCTATCTTTTATTTTGTAAGAATTGAACTATATTTTGTACATAAAGTTTTATATTTGAGTTTTAATTTTTATTGAAACTGCTTATGTCAGAAAATGATCTATCTCGAATTGTGTTTAATGCGGCGTTAAAAGTACACCAAACTTTAGGTCCTGGTCTTTTAGAAAGTGCTTATGAGGAATGTTTGTTCTATGAATTAAAGAAATTAGAGCTTAATATCGAAAAACAAAAAGCATTACCATTAATTTATGAAGAAGTAAAATTAGATGTTGGTTATCGTTTAGATATTTTAATAGAAAATAAACTAATTTTGGAAGTAAAGGCAGTCGATTGTTTAAATGAGGTTCATTTTGCTCAGTTATTGACTTACTTAAAACTAACAAATTGCAAACTAGGCTTATTAATTAACTTCAATGTTTCTTTATTAAAAAATGGAATAAAAAGAGTGGCAAACAATCTTTAATAAAAATCCTTGCGACCTTTGCGTAATTCCTAGCGTGCCTTGCGGTTAAACAAAACTTATGAAAGCAAAAATCAACAACTTCGAAATAGACTTATCAAAACCCATCGATATTTCGATTCCATTAACCAATACAGATGCAAATCCGATTGCTTGGTATATCGAAAAACCTTCCATTGAACCGGTAGTTTTTGGCGACTGGATTGGGAAAGTTTCGGAAGGGAAATCGTCTACGAATTTCAACAACATTTTCTTCAATCCGCATGGACATGGCACGCATACAGAATGTTTAGGACATATCACGAATGATTTTTATAGCATTAATCAATCATTGAAACAGTTTTTCTTTACGGCAAAATTGATCACGGTTGAACCAGAAAAAATTGGAGATGATTTTGTGATTACGAAAGAATGCATTTCGACTTCGCTCAATGTAACAAATGCTTCGACTCCTTTTAGCAAGATAGAGTCGATTATTATCAGAACGCTTCCAAATCAATTAGATAAAAAATCAAGAAAATATTCGAATACAAATCCGCCATATTTAGCTGAAGATGCTGCGATTTTCATCCGCGAAAGCGAAATTCAACATTTATTAATCGATTTGCCAAGTGTCGACAAAGAACATGACGAAGGAAAATTATTAGCTCACAAAGCGTTTTGGAATGTAAAAGACACGGTAAATCTCAATTCTGACGCCAGACTAAATGCTACAATTACAGAAATGATTTATGCTCCCGATGAAATTGAAGATGGAAATTATATACTAAATCTTCAAATCGCTTCGTTTGAAAATGACGCAAGTCCAAGTAAACCTATATTATATAAAATTGCAGATTTTAGATTGTAGATTTTAGATTCCACTTCTAAAAAAATCTAAAATCTGAACTCTTAAATCTAAAATTAAAATGATAGCCGTTTCTACAGATAAAACAAAACTTGATGTTCCGTTTATACAGAATTTTCTAAAAGATATTTATTGGGCCGCAGGGCGAACAATTGATGAAGTTCAACGAACGATCGATGCTTCGGTTTGTTTTGGAATTTATTTGGACGACAAACAAATTGGTTTTGCGCGCGTAATTACCGATTATGTGGTTTTTGCTTATTTAATGGATGTTTTTATTACTGAAGAACATCGTGGAAAAGGATATTCATCCATTTTAATTGAAGCGATGATGAACGATCCTCAATTACAAGAAGTCAAAATTTGGCGATTGGCAACCACTGATGCGCATTTTTTATATGAAAAATTCGGATTTACAAAACTGAATCATCCTGAAAAGATGATGGAAAAAATAGTCAAATGAAAACAGTTCTAAAACTTGAAGAAGTCGCTTTGTTTATTCTGGGAATCTATTTATTTAGTCTTTTGAATTTTGAATGGTGGTGGTTTTTGGCATTAATTCTAGCTCCCGATTTATCCATGATTGGCTATGCTTTTGGAAATAAAGGTGGAGCATTTCTTTATAATGTCTTTCACCATAAAGGCATTGCAATTCTTTTATATCTTTTAGGTTCTTATTTTAAAAATGAATTGTTGCAGTTAGCCGGAATTATTTTATTTTCACATTCGGCAATGGATCGATTTTTTGGTTACGGCCTCAAATATGAAAAAGGTTTTAAATACACGCATTTAGGTGAAATTGGTAAATAAACTAGTATGAATTTAGAAACGTATTATGAATATTGTCTTTCGAAAAAAGGCGTCAGTGAGCATTTTCCTTTTGATGAAGATACTTTAGTTTTTAAAGTGGGCGGAAAAATGTTTGCCTTATCGTCACTTTCACAATGGGAAAAAAATGAAGCTTCGGTCAATTTAAAGTGTGATCCAGACCGTGCAGAAGAACTAAGGGCAGAATATGACGAAATAAAACCAGGATTTCATATGAGCAAAGTACATTGGAATACCGTGGCCTTAAACGGAAATCTCCCAGATAAATTTGTGAAAGAACTCATAGACCATTCGTACGAATTGGTTTTCAAAAGCTTAACAAAGAAAATTCAAAATGAAATAACCGAATTAGAAAATTAGGCATTACATTTGCAACGTAAGAAAAAAAACGCAGCTGCTTAGTAGCTTAGCAACTTAGAACCTTTAAAAAAATGAAAGAACAATTTAAAAAATTTCTGAACGAAGAACAAGATCCAAAAGCGATTGAAAAAATCACTTCGAAACTTACAGATTTATTAATGAAAGGCGAAGAAGTTGGATATATCGCAGTGCAAAAAAAGCCTGCACTTACTGTTTTTCCGGACAGCATTGTATTAACCAATAAACGTATTATTATCTGCAAACCTAAAAATTTGGGTCTTTCTATGGACTTCACAGATTATACTTGGGATGATATTGCAAGTACGTTTGTTAAAGAAAATATTTTAGGTTCTGAATTTTCATTTGGAACAAAAACTGATTTAGCTGTTTCTATCGATTATATCCCGAAAATTCAAGCTAGAAAAATTTATACCTATGCTAAAGAGCAATTGGATTTATTGAAAAATCCTGTTCAAGCTGGAACTCCTGTTCAAGAACCAGTTCAAGTAGAAGAACCAGTTTTTGAAGACGAAGACGAAGTTGAAGAAGTAGAAACAGAAGAAGTGACAAGTTTCGCAGAAATTTTGCCTGCAGCACCAGTTGTTACAGAAACTTACGAACCGCTTCCAACGCAACCATCTCAACCAGCAGGAGAACGCAAATTAAGTGATTTATCTAAAGAAGAACTTTTTGATAAATTGCAGAATTACAAAAAACTTCTTGACAATGGTTTAATCATGCAAGGAGAATATGATGCTTATAAGAAAGAGATTTTAAGTTACATGTAAATAAGTCTTAAAGTCAAAAGTCGAAAGTCTTAAAGTTTTCTTGACTTTGTCAAAATAAAAAGTCCGAAATAGAAATTCTATTTCGGACTTTATTTTTAAGTCTGTATTTCGACTTTATGACTTTCGAATTTCCAACTTTCTGACTAAAGCGTCGCTTTCTGCTTTTCTACAAATTTATGCGACTGTAGTTCCAGTAATTCCTTGGCATTTTTACGTTGCAAGTCAAATAATCCTTTATCTTCGGCGATATCAGCGTACACTCTGTCGTGCATTTCGGCGCTGGTTTTTACGAGTAAATCGCGTTGGTATTTATTTTGTGCCAAAGTCGCTTTCATCGCAGTTTCGGCTTCTTCTTGTTTGAAATCGAATTCTCCTTTTGGTGCTAATAATTTGGCAATAATTGGAGAAGTTTCAATGGCTAAAAACAATAGCATAATGAAAAATGACGGAAGCCAAGGCAATTTGTTTAGTGCATTGATACGCGCCATTAATCCGTCGAAACCTTCAATGATGGGCTGTGTTTGCGAAACTTTTTTATCTAAATCGGCTTGTAATTGTTTCCCGATTTTTTCCTTTTCGGCGATTTTTGCTTCGTTTGTTGTTTTTAAAGTTTCAAACTCTTTAAGCGACGCATCGTGTTTTTCTCGTTTCTCTTTATAAACTGGGCCTTTTCCTAATTTCTTGGTTCCGGCAGTTCCTTCGGCTTCGGTAATATAAACAGAATATAAGTCGTTTACTTCTTTCTCTTTCTTTACAATATCTGCCTTTAGCGCCGCAATTTCAGCTTTATTTTTATCTAAATCCGATTTGAAATAGTTTCCAACTTGTTTTTTATTGGCCAATTCCATTTCGTTTTTCTCTTTCAACAAAACAGTATTGATTTCTTTTTCGAAGATTTTAATTTCCAAAGGTTTTGAAATTACAATCGCAATAATAATTGCCAAAGCAATTCGAGGCGTCGCTTGCAGGAATTCATCCATAAAACGGTCTCTCTTTTTAATTGTCGAAACGATAAATCGGTCCAGATTAAAAATCAGCAAACTCCAAACAAATCCAAAAATCAAAGCGGGATAAATAGAATCGAAAACCGTAAAAAGCGCATAAGCACTGGCTAAAAATGCCATTACAGCAGTAAAAAATACAGTGGCGCCAATTCCAACATATTTGGTTTGTTCGCCTTCTGAACAATCTTTCAAGAGATCTCGGTCGACTCCTGAACATAGGATAAAAAATTGTTTTAACATGATTGATGATTTTTGATTGTGATTGATAGAACAAATTTAACGCCAAAAATTTAATTATGAGGTAAATAGTTGATTTGTTTTCATTTGCGCCTTAAATTATTTCAAATAAATAAGTGTTACTTTAACATTAATAAGTTCGTTTTTTATTAGGGCAATCATAACACTATGTTAATTTTTTTCAACTTCTTTAATAACATTAAGGTTCTAGTTTCGCAGGAAATCAAACTAAAACACAATGAGAAAAATTTATTTATTAGTAACATTTATGCTATTGGCCTTTTCAGGTTATGCTCAAAAAGCAATAATTTCGGGAAAAGTATTAGATATTGACGACAAACTTCCTTTGCCTGGAGCGATGGTTCAAATCGTAGGCGAAAACAAATACACGGTTTCAGATTATAATGGCCGTTTCGAATTATTAAACGTAAATACAGGAACTTATAAAGTAACTGTAAAATATATTGGATATACTGCAATAACTCAGGAAATCACCGTTGAACAAGGAAAAAACAATGTAATTGATTTTGCCTTAAAAACTTCTGGAACTGAGCTGAACGAAGTTGTAGTTGGAGACGTTTTAAAAGGTCAGGCCAAAGCGCTGAATCAGCAAAAAAACAACAAAAACATTGGAAACGTAATTTCATCTGACCAAGTTGGACGTTTTCCTGATGCTAATGTTGGAGACGCTTTAAAACGTGTTCCAGGTATCACCATGCAAAACGACCAAGGTGAAGCGCGTAACATTATTATTAGAGGTCTTGCTCCTTCATTGAACTCGGTTACTTTAAATGGCGACCGAATTCCATCTGCTGAAGGAGATAACAGAAACGTACAAATGGACTTGATTCCATCTGATATGATTTCGACTATCGAAGTAAACAAAACGCTTACATCAGATATGGATGCTGATGCGATTGGAGGTTCTGTAAACTTGATTACAAGAGCAACTCCAAATGGCGAAAGAATCTCTGCAACGCTTGCTGGAGGTTATTTGCCAATTCGCGACCACGCATCTTATACTGCAGGTTTAGTTTACGGAAATCGTTTTTTCGACAATAAACTTGGAGCAGTTTTCAGCGGATCATATAATAATGTAGATTACGGTTCTGATAACATCGAAAACGAATGGGTAAAAGATGATTTTGGAAATGAATATCTACAAGCTTCAGAAATCAGAAAATACGATGTACAACGTATTCGTCGTAGTGCTTCTGTGGCTTTGGATTACAAATTTGACGAAAACAATACCATTTTTGCTAATGCAATCTACAACTGGAGAGATGACAGAGAAAACCGTTTCAGAACTACTTATGATGATATCGAGCCAATTTACAACGGCGAAGAAATCACTGGTTTTGAAGGTCGTGTAAAACGTCAAACAAAAGGTGGAGTTGACAGCAATAGAAACAAAAACAGAAGATTAGAACAACAAACGGTTCAGAATTACTCAATTCGAGGAGAGCATTTAATCAATTCAACTCTAGATTTGGATTGGTCTGCTAATTATGCAAAAGCGAGAGAATATCGCCCGCAAGAACGTTATATCGAATACCGTCAGAAAGGTTTGGAAATGATGGAAGATTTATCTGATCCAAGATTTCCTTTGATGACAACGGTTGGTGAATCAGTTGACGAATTCAAATTTGATTCGGTTACTGAAAATACAGATGATACAAGCGAAAGCGAATTTGGAGCAAAAGTAAATATCCGTTTTCCTTTCTCTGTAATTGCAGGAGAAAAAGGAAGATTGAGAACTGGTCTTAGACTTCGTTTGAAAGAAAAAGAAAGGAACAATTCATTCTATTCTTACGAACCGATCAATGATGATATGGCGCTATTATCACAAGTTCCAACATCGTATTTTGATGGAAAAAACTTCAATCCAGGAAGCAAATATGTGCCAGGAACTTTTGCTTCTGCAGCGTTTTTGGGAGGTTTAGATTTAAACAATCCGACATTATTTGATAAAGAAGCCGATCCAGCAGAATATTTAGCTGTAAACTACAATGCTAAGGAAAGTATTTACGCTGCTTATGTAAGATGGGATCAAGATTTTAACGATAAACTTTCTATGGTTTTAGGTTTCCGTGTCGAGAATACGCACATTGATTATACAGGAAATAGAGTTTTGGATGAGGAAGAATTAGAAAGTCAAATCAACACCAAAAACACGTATACGAATTTGTTGCCAAGCATTTCATTTCAATACAATGCGACTAAAGATTTAGTTTTAAGAGCGGCTGCAACAACAGCTTTGGCTCGTCCAAACTATTATGCATTAGCACCTTATGTAAACAATATCGCTGCTGATAAAGAAATTACAGCTGGAAATCCAGATCTTGATGCAACATACTCATACAATTATGATTTCATGGCTGAGAATTATTTCAAATCTGTTGGTTTGATTTCTGGAGGTGTTTTCTACAAAAAATTACATGATTTCATATACAACTACAGCGACAATCAATATACAACTGAAAAATTTGCTGCAGATTTTCCTAATCAAGTTAACCCAATTCCAACGGGAGAAAACTGGTCATTTTTACAATCAAGAAACGGAGACACCGTTGACGTTTACGGATTTGAAGTTGCGCTTCAGCGTCGTTTAGATTTCTTGCCAGGTGATTTCTTGAAAGGCTTCTCAATTTATGTAAACTATACGTATACAAAATCTAAAGCAAAAGGTATTTCTGATGAAGACGGAAATGAAAGAAACGATATCAGTCTTCCAGGTACAGCACCACACATGTTCAACGGATCTTTATCTTGGGAAAACAAACGTTTTTCAGCGAGAGTTTCAACTAACTTCACTTCTGATTATTTAGATGAATTAGGTTCAGAATCTTATAAAGACAGTTTTTATGACAAGCAATTTTTCTTGGATGCAAATGCTTCTTATAAAATCACACCTAAACTTCGTGTTTTCGCAGAAGCTAACAACTTAACAAATCAGCCATTGCGTTACTACCAAGGAGTTGAAGCACACACAAAACAAGCTGAATATTACCAAGGACGTTACAATTTAGGATTGAAATTAGACTTGTAAGCCGCACTTTTTTAAAATTCTTAAATTAGACAGAGTTTAGCGCTCTGTCTAATTGCATTAAAATATCATACCAATGAAAAATAAATCTTTAATTGCTCTTTTACTTTTAGCAGTTTCATTTACAGCTTGTAAAGATGATAAATTAGCACCGGTACAACCAAATGCCGTTAAGCCAACAACTGTCACTCAAGCCTTGCCTCACGATACAGATGATCCTTCAATCTGGATTCACCCAACAGATCCTTCAAAAAGTATTATTGTTGGAACAGACAAGGACACAGACGGCGGTTTATATGCTTTTGATATGAATGGAAAAATCCTTAAAAAATCGATTCCGTTAAAACGTCCAAACAATGTTGATATCGCTTACGGATTGATTATTGACGGAAAAAAAGTAGATGTTGCGGTAACTACAGAACGTGAAGAAAACAAAATCAGAATTTTTAGTTTACCAGATTTAGAACCAATTGACAACGGCGGAATTCCAGTTTTTGAAGGCGAAGCACAACGCGACCCAATGGGAGTTGCTTTGTACACACGTCCAAATGATGGAAAGATTTTTGCTATTGTGGGAAGAAAAACGGGACCTTCTGGAAGTTATTTATGGCAATATGAACTTTCGGGTTCAGGAAAAAATGCTGTCGCAAAAGTAGTTCGCAAATTCGGAGCTTATAGTGGCAAAAAAGAAATCGAAGCGATTGCAGTTGACAATGAATTAGGCGCTGTTTACTATTGTGACGAACAATTCGGAATCAGAAAATACAAAGCAGATCCAGCTTTAAATGATAATAAAGAATTGGCACTTTTTGGACAAAAGGATTTCAAAGCAGATCATGAAGGAATCGCAATCTACAAGAAAACAGATTCTACCGGATATATTTTGGTTTCAAATCAGCAAGCAAATTCTTTTATGGTTTATCCGAGAGAAGGTTCTAAAGGAAATCCAAACAGTTATCCTTTATTAGCCGAAATTCCAACTTCAACAATTGAGTGCGACGGTGCCGATGTTACCAATGTAAACTTAGGTTCAAAATACAAAAACGGACTTTTCGTAGCCATGAGCAACGGAATGACCTTTCATTATTATACTTGGGATTTGATCCAAAAACGCATTGACGAAGCTAAGAAATAAGCATTCTGTCAAGGTTTTCGGTCGCAGTTTTCAGTGTTTATTTATTTTTTTTTCTGCGATTGGAAACCAAACAAAAAAAGCTGTTCAAAACGAACAGCTTTTTTAATTTTGAATTAGTAATTGCCCCTTTATTCTGTAATCGGTGCTCCTGCTAAAATTTCAGCATTCGCAAATTCTTCAAATTTGGCAAAATTAGCTTTGAATTTCTGAGCTAATTCTAACGCTTTTTTATCGTATAAATCTTTGTCTGCCCAAGTATTTCTTGGATTTAAAATTTCCTCTGGAACATTTGGACAAGATTGTGGTTTTGCAATTCCAAATACTGCGTGATCTTTATACTCTACATTATCCAATTCTCCATTTAATGCAGCGGTAATCATAGCGCGAGTATATTTTAGTTTCATACGGCTTCCTGTTCCGTAAGGGCCTCCAGTCCATCCTGTATTGATCAACCAAACTTTTACACCAGCATCTTTCATTTTTTTGCTCAACATTTCAGCATATTTTGTTGGATGCAAAGGCATAAATGGCGCTCCAAAACAAGCAGAGAAATTTGGTTGTGGTTCTGTTACACCAGCTTCAGTTCCAGCAACTTTTGCAGTATATCCAGAAATAAAGTGATAGGCCGCCTGACCAGGAGTCAATCTTGAGATTGGAGGCAAAATTCCGAAAGAATCTGCTGTTAAAAAGAAGATATTTTTAGGATTATGTCCGATTGAACCTGGCTGAATATTGTCAATATGCGTTATTGGGTAGCTTACACGTGTATTTTGAGTGATTGAAACATCATCATAATCTACTTCGTTAGTTCCAGCTTTGAAAACCACATTTTCTAAAAGCGCACCTTTTTTGATCGCTCTGTAAATGTCTGGTTCATTCTCTTCAGATAAGTTGATTACTTTCGCATAACAACCGCCTTCAAAGTTGAAAACTGAATTTTCGCTTGTCCATCCGTGCTCATCGTCTCCAATTAACTTACGCTCTGGATCTGCAGATAAAGTCGTTTTTCCGGTTCCTGATAATCCGAAGAAAATTGCAGTATCTCCGTTTTTCCCAACATTTGCACTACAGTGCATTGGAAGTGTATTTTTGAAAACTGGTAAAATGAAATTCAAAGCAGAGAAAATTCCTTTTTTCATTTCTCCTGTATACCCAGTTCCACCAATTAATGCGATTTTTTTAGTAAAATCCAAAATTGCAAAATTAGATTGACGTGTACCGTCTACAGCAGGATCTGCCATAAAACTTGGTGCACAAACTACTGTCCATTCTGGAGTAAAATTTGCCAATTCAGATTCTTCTGGTCTTAAGAACATATTGTAGCAAAACAAATTTGACCAAGCTGTTTCGGTTACAACACGAACATTTAATCTGTAATTGTTGTCTGAACAAACGTATGAATCACGAACAAAAACTTCTTTGTCTGATAAAAACTTTGTTACCTTATTATATAATTTTTCAAAAGCCTCTGGTGCAAAAGGAATATTTACATTTCCCCACCAAACTTTATCTTCTGTAATCGCATCTTTTACAATAAAACGATCTTGCGGAGAACGTCCTGTAAATTCACCTGTATTAATAGCCAATGCTCCTGTTGAGCTTTCGACACCCTGGCCTGATTGTAAAGTAATGGCATGCAATTCATCTGGGGATAATTGATAGCGAACTTTAGCATTTTCAATTCCTAATTCTTTTAACGAAATCGATTGCGAGAAAAGTGTGTTAGTGTCCATAAATTTTAAGTTGTGTGTGATGTTTGATAGAATGCAAAATTACAGATTTATTGTAAATCCTTTAAAAATATTTCAATTTCACTTTAATTTATATCAAAAAAGCAAAATTTAAACTTTAAATTCAATAAAATAAAAAAATAAGAGCTTCTAATTTGTTATCTTATAACCTTTTAGTCAAATTTGTTATATTTTTCTCTTTTTAAAGTGAAAAACAAAATAAATTCACACAAATAAGATTATATGTTATTTATGAGACAAAATTAAATATTAATTTTTAGATAGAATTTTTTATTCGGGATTTTATGATTTTTGCCTCAAAATAGTAACAAATAATGTCAACCAAGCAATAATTAATAGCATTCCGCCCAAAGGTGTTGCGAATCCTATAAATTTAAAATCGAACAAAGTGAAGTTTTTTGTAGCCAATAAATAAATCGAACCACTAAAAAGTACAACGCCTGCAACAACCAAATTATAAATGGTTTTTAAGGTTTTTTCAGAAATGTCTTTTCGAGTCGAAACGAAAAACAAAAAGAAAGCATGATACATTTGATAACGAACTCCAACTTCAAAAGTATTCAGTTCTTCCACAGATAAATATTTTTTTAGCAAATGAGCTCCAAAAGCGCCTAAAATAATAGCTAACATTCCGATAAAAGCTCCCGTCAAAACTATTCTTCTTTTCATGTTTCTGTTTTTCTAATTACCCAACAAAAATACTCAATACAATTAGAAAAAACCGTTTGCTTTTTGCCAAAAAATATCACTGTAACTGAAAAATTCATCTTTTAACTTATTTGAAAAATAAATTACATTTTTTACTACCTATACATGTTATATTTATAACATTTTAATATATTTGTGTTATAAATATAAAATATGAGAAGCATATTAATTTTTGGAGCAGGACGCTCAGCGTCATCTTTGATTCGTTATTTACTTTCAAAATCAGAAAGTGAGAACCTTCATTTGGTTGTTGCCGATCTATCTTTGGCTTTAGCCGAAAAAAAGACGCAAAAACACCCAAACGCAACTCCAATTGCTTTAGATATTTTTAATGCCGAAGAACGAAAATCGGCAATTGAAGAAGCTTCGATTGTTATTTCGATGCTTCCAGCACATTTGCATATCGAAATTGCCAAAGATTGTCTTCATTTCAAAAAACATCTTGTCACAGCATCTTATATAAGTGATGCTATGCAGGCACTTGATGAAGAAGCGAAGAAAAACAATTTAATTTTCATGAACGAAATTGGTCTTGATCCTGGAATTGATCACATGAGCGCCATGAAAGTGATTGATGAAATTAGATCAAAAGGTGGTAAAATGCTTTTGTTTGAATCGTTCTGTGGCGGACTTGTAGCTCCTGAATCTGATAACAATTTATGGAATTACAAATTCACTTGGGCGCCACGAAATGTGGTTTTGGCCGGTCAAGGAGGCGCAGCCAAATTTATTCAGGAAGGCACTTATAAATATATTCCGTATAGCGCATTGTTTCGCAGAACTGAATTTCTAGAAGTGGAAGGCTACGGAAAATTTGAGGCCTATTCGAATCGTGATTCACTAAAATACAGATCAGTTTATGGACTTGACGATATTCTAACTTTATATCGGGGAACCATTCGAAGAGTTGGTTTTTCAAAAGCTTGGAATATGTTCGTTCAACTCGGAATGACAGACGACAGTTATGTTATTGAAGATTCTGAAAATATGAGCTATCGCCAATTCATGAATTCATTTTTGCCTTATCATCCAACTGATTCGGTTGAAATTAAGACACGATTCATCTTAAAAATTGATCAAGATGATATCATGTGGGACAAACTTTTGGAATTGGATTTATTCAACCCAAACAAAAAAGTGAATTTGCCAAATGCAACTCCGGCTCAAATCTTAGAAAAAATATTGACCGACAGTTGGGCGCTCGAACCAGATGACAAAGATATGATCGTCATGTATCATAAATTTGGTTATGAATGCAACGGCGAAAAAAAACAAATCGACTCAAAAATGGTCTGCATCGGCGATGATCAAACCTATACCGCAATGGCAAAAACCGTTGGACTTCCGGTAGCGATGGCGACACTATTGATTTTAAATGGGAAAATTACAACTCCAGGCGTTCAACTTCCAATTAAAAAAGAAGTTTACGAGCCTATTTTAAAGGAGTTAGAAGAATATGGGGTTGTATTCAATGAGCAAATAGTACCCTATTTTGGATACAACCCAGACTTGTTTTAGTCTAGTTTTTTGATTTTAATTTTTTAGAATTTTTTTTTTAGTTTATTTTATCCGCTTCTACGATGCAACAGAAGCGGATTTTTTCTTTTTAAGGAACAAAGATACAGAGTAACAAAGTGACAAAGGCCTCTGCAATAAAAAACCTTTATCACTTTGTTACTCTGTCACTTTGTTACTTATCAGTCTGAATCGTAATTGGCAATTTGTACAATACTCGAACTGGTTTTCCATCTTGAATTCCAGGATTCCATTTTGGAGAAAGTTTTAAAACACGAATTGCCTCATCACCAAGTCCAAATCCTAAATCTTTTACCACTTTAAATTCTGAAAGCGAACCATCTTTTTCAACCATAAATTCCAGATATAGTTTTCCTTCAATTTTACCTGCTTCAGCTGGTACTTTAAAGGTTCTTCCAATAAATTTGTAAAACGCCAATGTTCCTTCTGGATATTCGGGTTGTTTTTCAATTCCGTTAACAACTGGAACATTTTCTTTTTCCGGAGCTTTTTGAATTTTGTTCTTCGATGCATTTTCGTTCAGTAAAAGTGTAATTGTTCCAGAACCATTTACTTTATCCTTGCCATACGCTTTTTCATAACCCTCGGCAGTATACAATGTAACCTGATAACGTTGCGGAAATTTCGTGCTTCTAGCATTTTTATACACAAAACTATTAAAGTAAGAAACAAAATGGCTTGCTTGAAAATCATTCAAAGTTGCATTTGGAACATGTTTTCCATCGATCCAAACGGCGTAATTTTCGCTGTTTTTAAAACCTTCATAATCCTTCGAATCTGGAGATTTTTTAGCCAAAGTTGGCACTGGCGGAATGAGTTTTTTCTCCTGCGCCGTTAATTCATTATATTGCTTTTTAATAGCAATTTTACTGTTTTTGTTTTTGAAAACGAAAGCGGTATTAGCGTAATATTTTCCAAGTGAAGCATCACTTTGCTTTACTTGATTCGCATTAGTTTTCACTTCTTGAGCAACGGTTTCAATACACAAAAGGCTCATTAAAGTCATGGCAACGGGCAAGGCAGCAATTTTCTTTAGAAACGCTGTGTTTTTTGATGTTCTTTTTTTCATCATAATTAATCGTTTTTTTGTTACTAAATAATTCAAATTACTGGCCAAGTAAATCGTTTGATTTCCACTTCCTTTTTGCAAAAGCAAGTTTTGATAAAATGGAACATCGTTATAAGTTTCCACAATTTCTTGATCGGCAAGAAATTCGTGATTAAGTTGTATTGCTTTTTTATAGAATAAGAAGATGGGATTAAACCAAAAAACAGTCTTCAAAAACTCTATAAACAAAATATCGAGCGTATGTTTCTGCGTTACATGAACCAACTCATGCGTGTACAATTCGGCTTCAACATTTTGATTTTTATAATCATTAGCATTGACAAAAATGTAATTCAAAAAAGTATACGGCAAGATTTCTTCTTCTACCAAAATCAATTTTGAATTTTTAAAATCTACTGCCGGATTTTGGCTTATTTTAGTCGCAAAGTTTTTAATATTTGTTCCAAATCGTATTGCCAACATTAAAGTCACAAATACATACAAACTCCATAAAAAAATCAATTTATAATTGGTTTCTTCAACAACATTCTGCATTTGAATTATAGGCTGATTTACCGCAATTTGATTTGAAACATTTACCGGAATTTCTTTGACAATTTCAAATGAAACAAACGGAATGACTAACGAAAACACAATCGAAAAAAGCAAAAAGAATCGATTAAACCGATGCATTTTCTCGCGCTCTAATACAAAATGGTAAAAGGCGAGAAAAACTCCTAAAGCAATAGTTGATTTTATAAGAAAGTCGATCATTTTTTCTTCTTTTGAATTTCCGAGTCTATTATTTTCTTAAGATCTTCTAATTCTGAAGCACTCAAATTAGTTTCAGTTGTAAAAAATGAAGCAAATTGTGATGCTGAATTATTGAAGAAATTGCTAATCAATCCTTTTACGTGTTTCGAAAAATAATCAGTTTTCTTTACCAAAGGATAATATTCTCTCGAATTCCCAAATTCATTGTACGCAACAAACTTTTTGTCGATCATTCGCTTTAGCAATGTAGCAACAGTTGTTGTTGCCGGTTTTGGCTCCGAATAAGCTTCGAGCAAATCTTTCATGAAAGCCTTTTCAAGCTTCCATAAATGTTCCATTAATTGTTCTTCTGCGTTTGATAATTGTGTCATTTTGTAATATTTTCAAGTTTTTCCAATTCTGGCAATTCTTTCTTGTACTCTTCCAAATTCCAGTCAATATTCATTTTGGCCGCATAATCGGCTATTGGCCCCAATCCTACCTCAGCGCGTCTTTTATCCACATTATCTGGATCTATTAGAGGCGATATGTACCATTTATTCGTCTTTTTATTCTTTGCAGTCTGGCTTCCGTAAGTTTGTTTTCGTCCTTCTCGTAAAGCCACTCTATCTTCTAAATAGGCTAGATTTATTGGGCTTGCATTTCCATTTTTAACTGCTACTCTCAACATTGGCAAATACTTTTGTTGATATTTTAAATCCGCATGCTGAATAACTAAAAACAAAGTCTTATTTCCCTGAACGCCAACAACATTTTTTCCTAACCATCCTCTTTCGTCTAATATTTTCATGACCTTGATCAGGTTAACACTGTCCTTTTTAATCATGATTTTACCAATACTGTCAATTTTCTTCTTATCTGACTTTGGATTTTTATAAACATTCAAAAATTCTCCTCGAATCTCCTGATCATTGGCATAAATTTCCGAAAGTTCTTTTTCCAGCGCCTTATCGTAATTTACTCCTATAATCTCAAGTTTCTTTTGCAGTTTTTCAATTGTTTTTGTCCATTCTTTTTCTGAATGCAATGATTTTAAATCCATCTCAATTTGAAGTTCATCCATGTTTTGAAATCCATTATCAATTGCCAGATTTAGCCATTTAAATGCTTTTTTATTTTCTTTTGCCAAGGCAGCAGAACAGCCCGCATTGTAGAAATTTTTCGCCGATTTTTGCTCTATTTTAAAAGCTTTTTCATAAAAAGAAACAGACATTTTATAGTTTTCCTTCCCATAACAAGAATCTGCTTTGCGCACCCATTCTTTATAGGTCTGTGCTTTCGCGGAAAAGCAAATCAGGACAATAAAACTAAAAACAATTATTTTTTTCATGACTAATGATCGTGGTTTATTTGATATTTTGTTCTGAGATTAAATTGCCTTTATCGTAATTTTTGATGCTTTTTAATTTTCCTTTATCCGAATAGAATTTCCATTCTCCAAAATAAAACCAATGCGTTTCAACCGAATTCGTTTCTAATTTTGTTTTTCCTTTTGATTCTAGTTTTCCGTTTTCGTAATAACTTTTTACAATGCAAATTCCGTTTTTATATTTTTCAGTTTTATAAAGCTTTCCGTTGATATACGATTTCCACTTTCTTACTGGAACATCATGTTTATAATATTCGTATGATTTGTAAACCGTACTGTCTTGCTTATAATTATCAATCCAAATGCCTTCTCTTTTATGATCAATTTTTTGATTAACCGGTTTGCTCTTGCAACTCAAAAGTAATAATCCGCAAAACACTATTAAAAATTGTTTTTTCATAAAATGCTTTATTTCTACATTTATAGATATTGCTCTACAAATGTAGAGATAAAATTCAAACGTGCAACTTTTTTAGCTAAAAATTTTATTAGACTAAAATTTTACTGTTCGTTTAATCAGGTTCTTGAATAGAAATTGGAAGATGAAATTTAGCCGCAACTACTTGGCCGTTTAGTTTGCCAGGTATCCATTTTTGGGATAATCGCAGTACTCTCAAAGCCTCTTCGCCGGTGCCGTAGCCAAGATCTTTTACAATTTGCATATCGGTTAGCGAGCCGTCTTTTTGGACAATAAAAGTAACGCGGATGGTTCCTTTTATCACAATTCCTGTTGGTGTCGACGGCACTTTATAAAAATGCCCGCAAAATTTATAAAACTCCGGCATTCCTCCCGGATAAGTTGGTTTTTCGGTTAAATCTGCTGTTTGATAAAAGCCGTTTCGAACCATTATTACATTATTTTCATCAATCTTAGGGAGCGTAATTTCTTCCGTTTCTGGTCCGCCTTTTTTAAGTTTTTCGGTAATCTCTCCTTTGGTTAATTTCCTATTTTCAAAAAAAACTTTTATAGCCTCCATTTCTTCTACAGGGTCAAGAGCAGTAAATTTCTTTTCTGCAACATAAACTCCTTCGTAATTTTTAATTTTAAAAGTAGTATTGGCATAATATGTTTCGATGTCATTTCGCATTTTTTGCGCTTCTTCTGGAGTAGGTTTTGGCTTTGCTTCCTGCGCTGTAGTTCTGACATTGAAAAGTAAAATAAGAGCAAAACACAAAACTATTTTCATTTTGAAAACCGAATCTACTTTTGGGGACATAGTGGTATTTTTTTAGTTATTTTCTGATAAAAATACTGATTTAATTTAAATTCCAATACTCTAGGTATAAAAGCTTTATGTCTTTGCGTGTGAAAAAATTTAACCGCAAAGAACGCAAGGATTTTTTTAACGTTATGCTTATAAATGCAAAGTTCGCAAAGCTTATCCGTCTAGCTTTGCGAACTTTTTATAAATCTCGCTTTAAAAATTTTTAGCGTCCTTTGTGTAAACCTTTGCGTTCTTTGCGGTAAAAATTAACCGCAAAGTGCAAGGTTTTTTTTCACGATTACGCCTATAAACACAAAGTTCGCTTTAAAATTACTTAGCGCGCTTTGCGTAAATTCTTTGTGTTCTTTGCGGTTAAAAAACTATTTCGAAAGCTCCACAAAATACTTGTAAAACAACGGAATAGTCTCAATCCCTTTCAAGTAATTAAAGATTCCGAAATGCTCGTTTGGCGAGTGAATCGCGTCGCTGTCTAATCCGAATCCCATTAAGATGGTTTTGCTTTTTAATTCTTTTTCAAATAAAGCCACAATTGGAATACTTCCTCCAGAACGAACCGGAATTGCCGGAACTCCAAAAGTTTCTGTATACGCTTTATTTGCCGCTTGATAACCAATGCTGTCAATTGGCGTTACATAACCTTGACCGCCGTGGTGAGGCGATACTTTTACCGTAACTCCGGCTGGCGCAATGCTTGTGAAATGTTTGGTGAAAAGTTCTGTAATCTCTTCCCAATCTTGATTTGGAACCAAACGCATTGAGATTTTAGCGAAAGCTTTACTCGCAATAACCGTTTTTGCGCCTTCGCCAGTGTAACCGCCCCAAATTCCGTTTACGTCTAATGTTGGACGGATTGAGTTTCTTTCGTTGGTTACATATCCTTTTTCGCCATAAACATCATTTAAGTCTAAAGCTTTTTTATATTTCTCTAAGTTGAAAGGCGCTTTTGCCATTTCAGCTCTTTCTTCTGCAGATAATTCTTGAACTTTATCGTAGAATCCTGGAATTGTGATATGATTGTCTTCATCGTGAAGCGAAGCGATCATTTTTGCCAAAATATTAATTGGGTTCGCCACAGCTCCTCCGTACAAACCTGAATGCAAATCGCGATTTGGACCAGTAACTTCAACCTCAACATAGCTCAAACCTCTTAAACCTGTAGTAATTGACGGTTGTTGATTCGAAATCATTCCAGTATCAGAAATAAGGATAACATCATTTTTTAGTTTTTCTTGATTGCGCTCTACGAACCAAGCCAAACTTGCTGAACCTACTTCTTCTTCTCCTTCGATCATGAATTTTACGTTACAAGGCAATTCGTTGTTTTGCACCATATATTCAAGCGCTTTTACGTGCATGTACATCTGACCTTTGTCGTCACACGCTCCACGCGCGAAGATTGCTCCTTCTGGGTGAATTTCTGTGGTTTTGATAACTGGTTCAAATGGTGGTGAAGTCCATAATTCTAATGGATCTGGCGGTTGAACATCGTAGTGTCCGTAAACTAAAACTGTTGGAAGATTTGGGTCGATTATTTTTTCACCGTAGATAATTGGGTAACCTGGAGTGTCGCAAGTTTCGACATAATCGCACCCTGCTTTTGATAAACTTTGTTTTACAGCCTCTGCTGTGTCAATAACATCTTGCGAATATGCAGTGTCGGCACTAACCGACGGAATCTTTAATAATTCGATCAATTCATTGATAAACCGATCTTTATGTTGTTGAACGTAGGACTTAATATTTTCCATTTAAATAATTTTTATAGAAACCCAAAAGTACGAAAAAGAGAATTAATAATTTTTTTGAAAAAATCCTTTGATTATTGGAAAGTATGCTTATCTTTGCACCCACAATTACCGCGGATATGGCGAAATTGGTAGACGTGCCAGACTTAGGATCTGGTGCCGCAAGGCGTGTAGGTTCGAGTCCTATTATCCGCACTTAAGTAAAGCTTCTGAAGATTTTTTCAGAAGCTTTTTTGTTTTTGTGAATAATTGTATATTTTAATCTTAAATAATTATTCCAATTCCTGCATTTTTCAAGTTGCTAAATTATTTTACTAATTAGCATATCTAGTATTGATCTTTCAATTTTCAATTTAAGATCCCTATCGTTCTCATAAATTACAATTCTTTTATTATTTAAATCAAAAGGAATTTCATTAAAATTTTTTGCAATAATTAATGTTGGTTTATTTAGGGTATGAGCCACACCTAACTCGTACAACACATTAGGATTACGTCCGGTTATGTTTGCAATAATTAATCTTGATTTTACAATTTGCTTTAAAATATGTCCAAATATATCATTTGGAACATATTCTTCATCACCTCTAATACAATTTAAATTTAAATTATTGCACACTTCTCGTACCGTTTTAAAATCTGAGCGATATTGGTCATTAAAAGGAGTCAACATAAAAACTTGTTTTTCATCAATAACAAAATCAACGTTTGAAAGACCAAAATTTTTCAAAAATTCATTTTGCTTTACAGCTGGATTATTCACATTTTCAATTTCGGATCGATTTTGAGAAGAAATAACTAAATGATTTATATCTTTCCATCTATTTTCATTTTCTTCCAATTTTCTACTTACATCATATAATTGCAATTCTAAATTTTTCCTCACATATTCGAGTTCAACCATTTTTGCCTCATAATCATATCTTTCCATTAAAGACTTTTGAGATCTATACCTAACATATAACATAACTGCAAGTAGAATAGTTACAATAGAAATTGTTAGACTCATCACGGTTATTATAAAATCTTTGTTTGAAAATATATCGTTCATTATTTTTTAATAGTATTTGAAATTATAAAGAATATAATAAAAATTAAAATCGGAAGTGAAATTATTAGATTAAGGATTCCTAGCATAATAGAATATCCAAAATTTTTATTTTCAAGATGTTCTATAGAACGTCTCCAAAAAAAGATGCAAAATATTACAATAACTATGATCCCCAATAAATACAAAAAAGCAGTCTGAACATTATATAATTCCGCAATTATATAACCAGACAAAAGAGAAATTGATATAAATAAAATACTTATTGGTATCTCAAGAATAGATGTTGCAAAATTATATGCAGTAGCCCTTCTATCAATAAAGTATTTCAAAGAAAATTGTACCCCCAACAAAACTAATGGTAAAATAATTTTAAAAGGTAAACTTTTTATTAATTCCATCTAATTATTATGATTTATTGATTTAAGCTCAAATACGTCGATTGCATAATACAACAATATATAATCATTTAAAACGAGTCCGAAAAAGCAGAAATTTTTGTTTTATATATTTTCAAATATACATGTTTTTCTTACGATACAAATATATTTTTAAGATTTCTCCTTTTCACTATCTATTTAATCCTTTAAAATCAGTTTATTGTTAATCGTCTAAATTCTTCTAAGGCATAAAGCTTGATATAGATTGCAAAATCCAGCGTGCGATTCCTCGTTCCTCGGAATGACAAAATTGACGATTATGATTGGGAAGATGGATTAAAATCCATCAACCACAAAGATTTTCACCTTGACGAAAGGAGATTTTCAGCATTACCAACAGTTGTCAAATTATGAAAAAGTGCGGAAATCACTCGGAGTTTTTGTCGGTTTTGCTGTTTGGTTTCTCCTTTCGTCGAAATGAACTGTGTTTAAACACATTTTTTAATCAATCTCTAAATAAGGGTCTAGAACTTCTGCTAGTTTATTGAGCCAGTAAAAACTATCTTCAATATTCTTTATTTCAGATTCTACCGTTTCGCATCCTCGCATTGCGCATAACGAAAGCGTGTAATTTACTTGACGAATGGTTTTTGCCATATCATCTGATTCTATAACATCAGTAAAAAAATCTTTTAATCTGGTTTCAACTTCTTTTGAATACGAATATGTAGCCATTATCTTATTTTTTAAAGTTTTCAAATATAATACTTTTGAACACATAAATGTGACCTGAGCAAAAATAAATCTTAGGAATTTTGAAATATGGATATTTCACAGGAAACTTTTATTGCAAATCTTGGCGTTCACATTAGACAATTACGAGAAAAGAAAGGCATGTCGCAGCAAGATTTAGCTGATGACTGTGAAATCCGTAAAACTCAAATAGGTAGAATCGAAAGAGCTGAAATAAATACCACCATAAAAACTCTTATAAAAATCGCCAATGCTTTAGATGTTGAACCTAAAGAATTGCTGGATTTCCCCTTGAAATAATTTTCAACTCAAGTATTCCTTCAAACGTAAAAAGCTCTTTTTACAACTTTTCAAAACAAAAAAAACACAACTGCATATTTTTATATTGGTTTGGATCGTTATTTTTACTTTTATAAACTATCAACCAAATTAGCTTTCAATTATGTTCCAAAAATCAGCTTTCGCAATTCTTCTTGTTCTCCTATTAAATTCTTGCGTTGTGCAGCGAAAAAGCTTGGAAATGCAGGACTGGTATGCATTTACCAAATCAAATACTGCCAGACAAGAACCTTCAAAAGTTTATGAATTCACAGACGGAATGATTCGCATGTATGGAGAAGATCCGAGTTGTTTGATGACCAAAGAAAGCTATAAAAACTTTGAACTGGAATTGGAGTACAGATGGAACATGGAAGAGAAATACAAAATGAAAGGCGTAAAAAACAGCGGTGTGATGTATAATATTCCGTTAGATGCTTCAGACAGAATTTGGCCAAAGGGAATTCAGTTTCAAATCAAAGAAAAAACTACCGGCGATTTAATCTTTTTGGATCAAGTAACGGCTAAAGTAAATGGAAAACCAATTGAAGCCGGCGCAAGTGTCGTTTCGCCTAAATTTTTGGAAAATGAGAAACCGTATGGCGAATGGAATGTGGTTGTAATTAAATCCTTAAACGGAAAAATCACGCAATATTTAAACGGAAAATTGGTAAACGAATGCACCGAAGCTTCGGCAACGGAAGGTAAAATCTCTTTAAACTACGAGCGTTCGCCAATTGATTTCAGAAACATCACAATAAAAAATATTTCGAAATAATGTTTAAATAGAAAATTCTTCCCAATTTTACGCAACCTTTTTGATATTCAAACATCTACTAAAAAAAGATTGTTATGAAAAAATTGATTTGCTTATTGATTTTAACTTTAGGAATTCTTGGCTGTTCGTCTGATGAAGATGATAATGGAGCTGTATTTGAAAAAATAACTACTGATGCTCCCTCGATAGGCTTAAGCAATATTTCTTTTATCAATAAAAACCAAGGAATAATTTGCGGTGGCTTTGGCTATTTAGCAAAAACTAATGACGGCGGAAGAACATGGACTAAATTAAATGTAGGAACTAATCAAACATTTATGAGTGCTTTTATGCTAAATGAACAGAATTTTTATACCGCAAGACTCGAAATGTTTGCTACTACAAATTCGGGCACTACGTTCAAGAAAATTGAGAGCCTGCCAAGTACTTCAACCATTTTTGCAATTCAATTTTTTAATTCAACTACAGGAGTAATAATACGCGGTGGTTCGCTTTTAAAATCAAGCGATTCTGGAAATACTTGGACAGCAATAAATAATGACTTGAATTTATTAAATGATTTACAACAAACCTCCGCTTTGGTAGGATATGCTTCGGGCGGATATACTTCTGATTCTTCTGATGCAGGTCAAATTGCTAAGACTATCGATGGCGGTGAAACCTGGACTAAAACATTAGATTCAGATTCAAATCTATCAAGTTGGTTTATATCAGACAATATTGGCTACTATATCAATTCAAAAAAAGAATTATACAAAACGAGCAACGGTTCAAATAGTTGGACAAAAATAGCAAACTTGCCTACTACAGGATTATCAGTTTGTTTTACAAATGAAAATACAGGATACTTCTCAGCGTATGATGGGCAAATTTTTGAAACTAAAAATGGTGGCTTAAATTGGAAAATAGTTTACAGTTCCCCAGCTGAACAAGGAAAACCGAATGAATCGATCACGAAAATCATTGCTAAAGACGGTGCAGTATTTGCAATAGGAGGCGATGGATCTTTTTTAAGAAAAAAATAAAAACGTTTGTTTATGAAAAAATTGATTTGCTTTTTGATTTTAACTTTAGGAATTCTGGGCTGTTCTTCTGATGACGATCCAAAACCAGTTGAAGGAACGTATGAATTTATCGCTCCTTATCAAGGCAATATATACGTAGGCGGTGTTGTTGGTATTTGGAGGCGGGAGTTTAAAGTTGGAGAAACTTATAAAGGAACTGAACAAGGGCAAAATAACATAGTCATAAAAGCTGATTGCAAATCTATTGCTTCCGAGCCATGCGTTGCTGGAGACCTAGCGGTTCCGAAAGAGGTTTTAAAACTTGTAAAATAATTTGCCTCAGTTTCAAAAACAATATTTAAGTTGATTGCTAAAAACAAAGGCGAATAATTTTTACATTTACCCTTAAATACTATTCGTTACAACAATGAAGCTATCCAAAGAAAGAAAAATAGAAGTTGTTATTTTCATCTTCGCGAGCTTAATTATACTAAGCAGTTTTGTAAGTTTCAGAAGCATTCACGTGAAATTTCACAATAAAACCGGTGAAGATATTGACTCATTAGTTATTGCCGGAACTTTCATTGGATCATTAAAAAAAGACCAATCAACAGAATATATTAGCTTTAAAGAATTTGAATTTGACGGTGATTTACCGTACGAAGAAATTAGCGGAACTACCAACAATAAAAAATTAGATAAATTACATTGGAGCTGGTGTGGTACAGAAAGAAATACAAAATCTAAAGGTTCTTATATTTTTGATATTAAAAAAGCTGTGAACGACGAGGGAAATCCTAGCTTGTTTCTAGTAGCGCATAACAAGAAAATATTTTGGGAAGAAAAATAAAAAAATAGCCTTTGAAAAACTTTATAAAAACCCTTGTATTGATCTGCTTTTTAGCTGTTGGAAATTTTGCCAATGCTCAAAAAACTACTGAAAATGTATTTTTAAAAGTATCCGGAAAAGTAAAAACTCAAAAACTCTATGAGGTTCAACTTGTAAAAACCAAACCACCAAAGAAAAAACCAAACTGCCTTAACTATAAATGCAGCAATGGTTCAAAAACTTCATTTTGCAACGATGATTCAGATGAGAATTATGTTGAATTTCAAGAATTAGGCTACATTGAAAAAACAGAAATCATTGTTTTAAATAAATTTACCTACAATGAAGAATTTTACGTTTTTTTAAATAAAAAAAACTGCAATGCTTTAACCTTAGGAGGTTTTCCTTTACGAATTGAACACACAAATTCGTTTATCGTTTACAATGATCCCTCAACAGATCAAAGAAAAACGATTCAGATACTTCAAATGGAAAATGGACAACTACGTCCTTCCGGAAAAATTGTTTTCCCTGAAAAAATTAAACTTCAAAAATTTCTATGTTTAACTTTAAATGAAGTTTATATTCTTGATGAAAAGAATCAAGTTTGGAAAACGACAATTAAAAAATAAGACTTTTGCCCAAGTCATTTACTTGCAAACCAAACTTCCAAAGTCAACATTTAATTTTTGGTGTGCCCATATTTTATTTCAGTAAATATCATATTTTTGAACAATCAACACTCTAATAAACAACATATTAAACAATATTAATTTCTTTTAAATTCAATTAAAACAATATGAAAAAGCGCAAATTCTTCATTGTTATTATTGGAATTATTTTGGTTTTCTTTATTTCGAAAATGATTCGAAATTTTACCGTTGAACAGGAAATTCAAATCCTAAAATCGGAGCATTTTACTATTTGCTATAGTGGCATTTACAAGAACGATGCAGAAAAAATCCGTCAACAGCTTGAAAATAATTTTGCGAAAGTTAGAGCTGATTTAAAAGATTTGGAACATGAAACCATAAAGGTTTTCATTTATGGTTCGCAACAAAAATTCAATCAAGCAACAGGTTTAAAAGGAAATGTAAATGGAACAAGTCGCGGACCAAATGAGTTTCATTTTCTTTGGACGAATTGGTTTAATTCGGTTTTTCCTGATGATCCACTTAAAACTGCGGTACATGAATTTACACATTGTGTTCAGTTAAACATTTTAATCGACAAAGCAAAAGAAACCATCATCACGCAAGACCGACTTACTTTTGATAAGGAATTCGACAAAAAGTTTGGTTCTGAATATCCACGTTGGCTTTGGGAAGCCATCAGTATTTTCGAAGCGAAAGAAGTAAATACCTTAAGCGTAAAATATGCTAAAAGCAAAAATCTGACTTTAGCTGAACTTAACAAAAGCAATCAGATTTATAATATTGGATATACGATAATCGAATATCTTACTCAAAAATGGGGAAAAGATATTTTACCCAAATTAATTGGTTCTTTTGGGAATATCGAAAAAACATTAAACGTATCGACTGAAGAATTTGAGAAAGGTTGGAAGGCTTTTTTGGATGAGAAATATTGATTCGGCTAAAGCCTTTTAATTTTAGACATAAAAAAACTCCCGCTAAAACTAAAGGCAATTCATTTCTTTTTTAGATTTGTTTAATAATATTGTATAAAAATCATTCTTTTAGAAAATGCAGATTTCAAAATCAAAAATCATTCAATCTTCTCTTTTTATTTTATTATCCATTATCATTTTGATTAGTTTTCTAAATTTCAAAGGCTTTCATGCAAAATTCTACAATAAAACAGGAGACGACATTGACTCCTTAGTTATTGCCGGAACTTTTATTGGATCGTTAAAAAAAGGTCAATCAACAGAATATATTAGTTTTAAAGAATTTGAATTTGCTGATAACTTCCCCTACGAACAAATTAGCGGAATGATTAAAAATAAAAAGATAGTCCAAGATTACTGGAGCGATTGTGGCGAAGGAAGAGAAATAAGATCTAAAGGAACTTATTTTCTCGACTTAAAAAAAGACATAACTCTTACAGATACAACTTGTTTCTATTTAGTGGAACACAATAAAAAAATATTCTGGGAAGAAAAACAATAACCATCCCTTCAAAACCATAAAACCTCTTGGGCAAAAGAATGCAATTCACCTCGTTTGTCATTTCGACGTAAGGAGAAATCGCACGAGAAATTCCGCAAAGTGAATTCGCCAATCTGAATCGAATCCCGCGTGCGATTCTTCGTTCCTCAGAATGACAAACTTTGTGGTTACAATTATTTTTAAAAAACGGAGTTAGGAGATTCACAGGTCTAAACCCGACAGATTTTAAAAACCTGTCGGGTTTAATTATGTAAATTTCTCCTTTCACAAAAAAACCTTCGTCAAAATCTTAAACTTTGACAAAGGTCTCCTGTATAGTTTTAGAATTTGTATTTTATTTATTGGAATTTAATAATGTAATTATTTTATCCACATTCACTTCGCTATAATCATTGATATAAAAATCACATGGAGGAAGTTCTTCTTTTGTATGCGTGCTCAAAACACCAACGACTTTCATTCCGGCATTTAATCCTGCTGTAATACCCGAAAAAGAATCTTCGAAAACCACACAATCAGACGGAGAAACTC
Source organism: Flavobacterium mesophilum (assembly GCF_039581405.1). Lineage (NCBI taxonomy): Bacteria > Pseudomonadati > Bacteroidota > Flavobacteriia > Flavobacteriales > Flavobacteriaceae > Flavobacterium > Flavobacterium mesophilum. Next base: position 361,643 of record NZ_JBCPXZ010000003.1, read on the forward strand.
CAACACGCTCTGCTGATTTTAAATATACTTCTGGATTTGGTTTATGAAATTTCACATCTTCGCTTGACATCATCGAATCCATTTTTTGGTCGAGTTTCAAGAAATTGGCAATCAAATCTAAATTCGCACGCGGCGCCGATGTTGCAACAGCTGTCTTGAATCCGCGAGATTTTAGTTCTTCTAAAAATTGCATATAGTGCGGAATCGTTTCGACTTTGTCTTTATAAATCTCACGAAACATTCCTTCTTTTTCGTCTTCGAGTTTTGTCAATTCTTCTCCTTGAATCGGACGCTTAAAGAAATGCGACATAATGTAACTATTGTGTTTTCCGTACATATGCTCTTCAAACTCTTCATTGGTGTACGGAATATTATATTTATTGAAAAACTCTTCAAAAGCGACTACATGATGCGGATTGGTGTGGCAAATCACGCCATCCATATCAAAAATTACACATTGTTGGCTCATAATTTTATTTTGTTTTTTAAACGGGTGCAAGATAAGGCAATAAAGCGGTTATTACGTAGAGATTCATAAAGGTTTTTGCTGAGATTCGCTGAGTTTTTTAAGCAATGGATTATCAAGTATTGTTTGTCATTCCGACGAAGGAGGAATCTCCACGAGAAGCTCTACAAAGATTGGACGCTCGTTGCGGAGTTACTTGCGGAGATTCCTCCTTCGTCGGAATGACAAACTAGACGGAAATAACTTTGAGGTTCAAACTTTAAACCTGACTCGAGAGCTATGCTCGAACAGGCGAAGCAAACAAAATTATCCGATCCAAATTTTACTTTTCACCAAAGTCATCGTCTGTCTCAAATGCTGATTGCACGCAATTAGAATAATCAAAACCACTAAACCGTAACCTACAATGGTATAAATCTCCATATCAGCCAATAAAGTCGATTGTTTAGCAATTGTACCGAAAACCTTTTTCATTGCCAAAACATTGGCATTATCTGCCGAATATCCTTTGGCAATAAAACTTTGCGTTGTTGACGCAATTGTATTTTGCGCTTCTGGATTTTCTCCTGTTACGAATTGGCTTAATTTCAGGAAGTGTTTTTTATTTAAGAAAACCATTGCATTCTGCATCACACAGAAACCAATTGTGCTTCCCCAGAAACGCCCTGAAACCCCAACAATTCCAGAAGAAACCGCCATATTTGCTGGAACCGATGATGTGGTAAATAAGATGAGCGGAACAAATAAAAACCCCACACCGATTCCTTGCAAAATATAGGGAACGATAATATCGCTCAGCGCAACATCTGGCACAAATAGAAACGTAAACCAGAAGTGGAAAATAGCAATGAGCGTAAAACCAATCATAAAAATTATTTTAGTCGAAACAGATTTCATGAGGAAAAAAGCGGCCAAAACAAGTCCGATTACATTTCCTAATCCGTTGATGTATTGTACCCCTGCCACACGCGATGGATCCCAATTCCAAATGGAGAACATCGCAGCATGACAAAGACTCAACGTCGCTCTGCTGATATAGAAAAGGAAAAACAATAAAAATCCTATTCGCAGATTGGCGTATTTTATCACTTCAAAATCAAAACTTGGTCTTTTTACCAAACGTTCTTTAAAGATGAATAATCCGCCTGTGATAAGCGAAATCATCAGCATTAAAACCATTTCTGATGACTGTAACCAATATTTTTTCTCCGCATAAACAAAAAAGTAGGCACCGCAAAGAATTGAAATTAAAACCAAAAAATAACTCATCCAATCAATTTGATATAATGGGATTTTCTTTGTGATTCGGTGCCCTCTGAAAGTAACTAAGATTAAAAACACATTGAGAACCTGAAGCCCTCCCGATACATACAACATATATTTCCAGTCGTAATGATCCAGAAACCACACGGCAATATTCATAATAAACGGCGTGGACAACAACAACGAGCCATAATAAAATGAAAACCCGATGATAATGGCATTTTTAGAATTAAACTGCTCAATAAGCAATTGCCTGATTGTAATTACCGGAAGCGCCATCAAGATTCCCTCCGCAACTCTCATCAATAAAAAGACCGAAAAATTGGTTATATAAGCTGATGAAACAATCGTAATTCCGATCAAGGAATAAACCGCCATCAGATAGTTTTTCGCAGGAAAAAAACTCGAAAATCGGCTTTCTATCAAAATGGTTGCTAGCAGAGTTCCGTACGTAACGCACATTGCGAACTGCAGATCTTCTGGCTCAATATCCAGAAAACTCGCCGCATACGTTACGTTTGACGTGTAAACTCCCAATAAAATCATGGAATGCAACAAACAAACGAACAAAATAATAATGATCGCCCATTTTGGAACCCATGATTTGAATATACTTTTATCTTCCATTTTATTTGTGAGTAGCAACAACCGTAATGTTCATTCCTGCTCTTAAAAAATCGGTTTGTTTGTCTTGTTCTTTTAACTGAATTCTAACTGGAATTCTTTGTTCAATTTTCACAAAGTTTCCTGTTGCATTATCTGGCGGAAGCAACGAGAATCTCGCACCACTCGCAGGCGATAACGAAGCAATTGTTCCCACAAAAGTCTTATTATCTATTGCATCAGCTTTAATTTCTACTTCTTGCCCAACCGTTAAATATTGCAATTGTGTTTCTTTAAAATTCGCCGTAATCCATTTTTCTTTACTTACTATAGAAAGCAAAGACTGTCCTTCTTTTACCATTTGTCCTGGTTGTAAAGTTCGTTTTCCAACCCAGCCGTCATAAGGCGCTGTGATTACCGTGTACGAAAGAAATAATGCCGCATTGTCTGCAACAGCTTGTTTCGAAGCAATATTAGTCTGCGTAGTTGGAACATTCGCTTCAGCAACAGAAGTGCTTAAAGAAGCTGAATGAATTCTGTTTTTCATTTCTGAAAAATGCGCTTGAGCCGATTCGTAATCTGCTTTTACTTTTTCTAATTGCTGAGAAGTTGCCGCTTCTTCACTAACCAGAGCTTTATATCTTTCGTATTCTAATTTTGTTTTCCAAAGATTCGCTTTTGCAGCTTCTAATTGCGCTTCGTTAATTGCAGTCGCACTTGCTGTATTAATAGCATTTTTCTGAGCCACAACGCTATTTTGTTGCGCGTTTTGAACATCTGCCAAAGCCACATTCAATTTCGATTTGTATTCTCTGTTATCAATCACCACCAAAGTATCTCCTTTATGCACAAATTGGTTTTCGTCAAAACGAACTTCCTGCACATAACCTGTAATTCTCGACATAATTGGCGTAACGTATTGTTCTACCTGAGCGTCATTGGTTTCTTCGTGATTTCGGTTAAACACATAAAACCAAATTCCCAAAATAACCCCGCTTATCACCAGCGTACACGCAATAATTGTTATTAGTATATGAAACGTCTTATTTCTTTTAGTTTCATTTTTTATCTTAACCATCTTTTTATCTCTTTATCTTAGTTCTTTTTTAATTCTCCACCGGATTAACCCCGATAGCTATCGGGACGGCGCTACGATATGAAGCGTTCCTACGGAACTGAGAAACTTTACTTTTAATCTTTTCTCTCCCCGGATTGAAATCCGGCGCTACAATATGGAGCGTTACTACGTAACTGAGAAACTTTGCTTTTAATCTTTTCTCTTACTTCTTTCTTCTAACTTTTCACATTTAACTTCTAACTCTCAGGCATAATCCCCGCCGTATGCATCATTTCGTAATGTTTCAAAACAGCATCCAATCGAGTAGAAATTTTATTGTATTTCGCTTGAAGCAAAGCATTATCAGCATCAACCATTTCGGTAATTAAAACCAATTGGTTTAAGTATTTCAGCTTTACAATTCGGTAGTTTTCTTCGGCTAAATCCAAAGCTTTATCCACCACAACAAACTTCTCAAGGATTTCCTGATACTGCGTATGCTCTTTGTACAACTGATCCTGAATTTCATCTTTTATGATTTCATTCTGCATTTTCTGCGCATCGATTTTAGTACTTGCTTTTGCCACTTTCGTTTTGTTTTTATACAAAGCCGAAAGATCAAAACGCGCCTCAATACCAACTTGACCTAAAGTGTACAAGTACGGATTTGGTGGAAAGAATTTGTAGTTTGGATAATAAAAACCATAATTCCCAAAGAAATCTACGGTTGGCAGATAATTCCCTTTTACCAATTTCAATTCGGTTTTACTGATATCTAATTCTTGGCTTGCCATTCGCATTTCTTCATTCTGCATCGCCTTATTCAAATAGAAATCATAGGGATCTACGCCATTCATTTCGTCCAGACTTGCAGTCGTATCGATAGCAATTTCTTCGTTTTCCGGAATCTGAATCAACGTCTTCAGATCGTGAAGCGCTATTTTAATGTTTTTGGAATTTGTAAGCGCATTCAGCTCACGATCTGAGAGTTGTAATTCGGCACGAATAACCTCATTTTTGGTTACCGTTCCGTGTTTCTGAAGCGATTGCACTTCTTTTAATCGGTTTTTTTCTTCTTTGATGTTTTCTTCAAATATCTTTTGAAGCTCCATCATTTTATAAATCGCCAAATAGTTTGCAACAACTTCCAGTTCAATATCATTTTCTGTTTTTTCCGATTTTATTTTTGCAATTTCGTTTTCCTGATTCGCAATTTTAATCGCATTGTTAATCTTGTTTCCAACGTAAATTGGCATTTTAAAAGTTGAATTGACCTCGTAGATTTCAGGAATTGCTTTCGTAACTTCTTTTCCGTTTAAGAAACCATCTCCTTTAAATTCTGTAATGTTGGTAATTCTAGAGTACATTCCGTTCAATTGTACATCTGGCAATCTTAGTTCTTTTCTTTCTTTGATGTTTTGCTCAGCGAGCGTAATCTCCAGTTGAGATTTAAGGACTTTTTTGTTGTTTTCCTTTGCCAGTTTCATCGCTTCTTGTAAAGAAACCGTATGAACTTCCTGAGCTTGTAAACTATTGAATACTAACACCATTAGTAAAATCAATAAGCTTCTGGGAAAACAATCTTCTTTAGAGTTTGTTTTTGTAAGGAACATGAATATTTGAATATTTTATGCTGCAAAGTTCCTTCATTTTTTCCTTGGCGGAAGATTATAAAAAGTCAATAACATATTCATTTCGGACAAATGTTAAAATTTCATTTTCGAAAACGTTATATTAAAATACTGAAAAACAAACAATTAAAAGTCACGTTTGTTTCACGCAGATTTAAGGGGATTTTAGCAGAGGATGCAGATTTTTCTTTTTACTCTCGCAGATTTGGCAGATTGTGCAGATTATTAATTTAAAATCTGCACAATCTGCTTAAATCTAAACAAATCTGCGTGAAACAATCATTTTCGCATTTAAAAATCCCCTAAATCTGCGGAATCTGCGAGAGAAAATTTTAAGTGATACGATAAGAAAATCTGTCTCAATCAGCTTAAATCTGTAAAATCTGCGCGAAACAAAATCTATTTACCGCGCTCCAAAATTTCTTCTCCGTTTAAGTAATCAGAAGGTCTTTGGCCTAAAATTTTGAAAAAAGTGTTACTGAAAGTCGGAACACTATTATAACCAACTTCTAAAGCTACCTCTTTTACAGAAAGCTTTCTTTCTAATAAAAGTTCGATCGCTTTAAGGATTCTTCGAATGGTATAATATTGAATAAAAGACATCTTGAGATCTTTCTGAAACAAGCGATACAAAGAGCGTTCGCTAAAGCCAAATTCATGTGCTACATCAGCAAAGAGAATTGTTTCTCCGAGATTATTTTCGATATGTCGGAGTATTTTTCCAAGTCGTTTATCTTTTGGCTGAGGCAATTCTAAAGGTAAATTATTAGTGCATATTTGCGGAAGAATCGCTTTAATGGCTTTTGCAATCACAAAATTCGGAGTATTTTTTTTCAAATCTCCATTCCACTGATTGGTAAACATCATCATTTGAAGCAATAAATTGTTTACCGGATAAATGCCTTCGCTTTTGTAAAATTCATCTTCGTCTTTTTCAACTGGAAAATAGAGATTTCGCATCATCACGTGTTCCGACTTTGGTTCGATACTATGCTCCAATCCAGCGGGAATCCAGATAAAATGTCTTGCAGGTAAAAAATAGGATTTCGTTTCAGTCGTCACAAAAACTACATCGCCTTCCGCGTATAGCATTTGTGCTTTGTTGTGCTTATGCGTTGGAACCAATAACTCGCCCATAATATCGTGATGACAATAAATGCTTTTTTTATCGGCATCTACTTTAGTGAGATAATATTTGTCTACTTTAAATGTTCCTTGTTCCATAATATAAAGATAGGAGAATTTTAACCGCAAAGCACGCAAGGTTTTTTGCAAGGATTGCGCTTATAAACGCAAAGTTCGCAAAGCTATACGATAAAGCTTTGCGAACTTTTATAAATCTTGCTAAAAAAACCTTGCGTGCTTTGCGTAAAACTTAGCGTTCTTTGCGGTTAAACCCCACAAAGTTTACATAAAAAAATGCCTCTCGTAATGAGAGGCATTTTACAAACTTAGGCGGTCTGGACGGGACTCGAACCCGCGACCCCATGCGTGACAGGCATGTATTCTAACCAACTGAACTACCAAACCCTGCGTTATTGTGGGTGCAAAAATACAACAGAATTTCATTTCTGCAAGCGTTTTTACGAATAAAATTTGATAAATTTTTAATCGACTAAAATCCAATATTTTAAAAATTCAGGTTTTGATCAAAAAGTAAGAACTTTCTTTTATTTAACCGCAAAGTCCGCAAGGTTAAAAACACAAAGTCCGCAAAGCTTAAAAAAAACTTTGCTCCCGATGGCTATCGGGATTGCGTAAATCTTTGCGTGCTTTGCAGTAAAATCTTTGTAGAGTTACTAGCGAAGATTTCTCCTTCGTCGAAATGACAAACTGTATGATAAAATGGAATTTGCAATTTTTACCGAAATTTCGGTTTGGAATTTACCTTTTACAAAAGGTCTTAAATCAAAAAAGCCATCCACAAAAGTGGAAAGCTTTTCATTGGTCTAACTACTAAACCAGCTACGAGTTACAAAGTCGTAGCAAAACAACACAACTAATCTTAGATACCGATTTTGGGCAAAAAAGCCTTTCTGTTAAGAAAGGCTTCTCCCAATATTGCGGTCTGGACGGGACTCGAACCCGCGACCCCATGCGTGACAGGCATGTATTCTAACCAACTGAACTACCAAACCTCTGCGTTATTGCGGTTGCAAAGATATAACAGAATTTCATTTCTGCAAGCCTTTTTATAAAAAAAATTAAAAATTTGTTTAAAAAATTATCCAAAGTTTTGTTTTTCAACCAAATAAGTCGTCAATATTTTTTCAAAATTATCGCCAACATTTACCGAAACGTACTTAATTTGGTTCTTCGCGCAGGTTAAAGCCAAGTTTTTGAAATAGGCTTCCACCCTTTTTTCATATGCTGCTTTTACATTGTCGGCAAAAATTGAAACCTCTTCTCCTGATTCTAAATCAATAAATTTTCTTGGTGCATTATCAAAATCAAACTTCAATTCGGTTTGATTATCAACCACATGAAACAAAACCACCTTATGTTTGTTGTGTTTTAAATGCTGCAAAGCGTTGAATAATTTCTCGTCATCTTGTGTTTGGAACATATCCGTAAACAAAATAATCATCGAACGACGATGCATTTTCTCTGCAATTTGGTGCAGATATGTAATTGTATCGGTGGTTTTCTTTGCTTTTGGCTGTTCTAATAATTGTTCCAGTTTATTCAAAAGCATCCTGTGGTGACGATCGCTTCCTTTTTCTGGAGCATAATATTCGTAGTGATCGGAGAAAACGCTTAAACCAACAGCATCGCGCTGTTTCTTTAAAATATTCATTAAAACTGCCGAAGCCAAAACTGCAAAACCAATCTTCTTTTCATAAAAAGGCTGATTCGATTTCAGTTCCGGATAATGCATCGACGACGAATTATCTACAATAAGATGACAGCGTAAATTGGTTTCTTCTTCAAAACGTTTCGTATACAAACGATCGGTTTTGGCGAATAATTTCCAGTCGATATGTTTGGTGCTTTCGCCTGCGTTATAGACTTTATGCTCAGCAAATTCGGCCGAAAATCCATGAAACGGACTCTTGTGCATTCCGGATATAAAACCTTCCACAACCTGATTCGCCAGCATTTCAAGATGCTGAAAACTCGAGACTTTCTCTATTTCCGATTCAATTTTCATTCGGTTTCTTTTTTAATATTTTGCGCTTTATAAAGCAAATCGGTCGCCATGAACAACTTGCGTTTCAAGATCGGACTAAAATTAGGATTTTCTTTTAAGAAACGCTGTACTTCATCAAAAGCATATTTCGATGAATATCTTCCAACGGTATTATCCAACCAATCTTTCGGAAAGAAAATATCTCCCGTGCGCTGGATTTCCTCAACCAAATCTAGTGAAAATCTAATATATTTTTGCGCACTTTCCTGACGAAGTGGATGATTTACATTTGCCAAACCAACAGAAACCCAAGATTCTTTCTCGCGATTCGCATCGTCTTTTAAAGATTCTATAAACGCAGATCGAACCGATTCGTCTTTTGATAAAGAAGGAAGCAAAAATTCAAAACGCTTCTTTTTATCTGGATTTGTGATTGTTGTTCTTGTTTTTTCCAAAATTTCGTCGGCTTTTTCATGTTTGAAAATCGCCAAATTCATTGCAATATTGGTATAATCATCTTCGTTTAACTTCAAATTTTGAATCACAATTTCTTTATTCCAAATCTGATATAATTTGGCTTTCGCCGAATTAGAATATGCAATTGAACTAAACAATCCGAATAACGTCTTTTTAATATTGGCCGATGAATTGGTTTGCAAACGAGCAAATAAAACATCTTCAAGTTGTTTCTGAACTTTGTTTTGCTGTTTTTCCGAAAAGAATCTCCAATAAATAGTATTCAAATTAGCAGATGCAATTCGTAAAACCAATTCATTTTCCTCACTCTGAATTCCCTTAAAGAAACAATCAAAAGCTTTTTCTGGAGTAACGTTTCCAATCAATGTATTTTCATAAAGATTACTATAAGCCGAAGCTCGTGCAACCTCATCTTTTAAACTTGAAATTACATTTAAATTATTCCCGTCAAGCGGAAAAACACCATATCCAAAACCATTATAATTGTAAATAAAAGCAAGCGGTTTTTCGAGCCCAACAGCATCTTTAATAATCAGGTTTTTATCTGTAACATTTGCCGTCAACACTTTTACATCATTGGCATAAACTAAACCAATTTGAAAAATCTGAGGCCAAACATTATTCGATTTATCTTCTGCTTTTTGAAAAACTTCAAACTTTTTGATTCGGTTTTGAGCATTGTATTCTATTTTATCCGAGAAAATCGCCCTTCCCGATTTGTTTACCCAAACTTCGCTCCATTTCTTCATATCTAGAGGCGTTTCAGCATCCAGAATTTCCACCAAATTATTCCAATCGGCATTGTCGTTGGCGTATTTCTCGATGTATTTTTGGATTCCTTTTTGAAAAGCATCTTTTCCCATTGAAGCTTCCAACTGACGCATCATAATTGGGGCTTTGTTGTAAATCATCGCGCCATAAAGCGAACCTGCATCTTTTAAATTTGCCAAATGTTGTCGTATTGGATGTGTTCCTAAAGAGCGATCTTCCGCGTAAGCGCTGGCATAATGCGTACTAAAAAACTGCAGATTATGATTGATTTTCGGGAAAATCGGATTCATGATTTTGTCTGCCATGAAATTGGCGAAAACCTCTTTCATCCAAACATCATCAAACCATTTCATCGTGACCAAATCGCCAAACCACATGTGCGAGGTTTCATGCGCGATAAGTTTTGCTCGGTTTAATTTTTCGCTGTCGGTTGCGCTGTTGTCCAAAAACAAAGTTGATTCACGGTACTGAATTGCCCCAACATGCTCCATTCCGCCATATTGAAAAACCGGAATCGAAGCAAAATCCAACTTCTGAAAAGGGAATTTACGATTGGTATATTTTTCTAAAAAGTCCAACGATTGTTGGTGTAGATTGAAAATCGTATCGGTACTTGTTTTTATTTTTTCAGGATTATTTTCACGGTATAAAAACGTCATTTCTAAACCTGGTTTCTGTGTAACACTTTTAAATTTTCCTGCTACAAATGAAAACAAATACGTACTCATTTTATCCGATTCTCCGAAAGTATAGCTCGTAAAATCACCTTTTTCAACTTTCTCTTTTACATCGGCTCCGGCCAAAACGGACCAATCTTTTGGTACAGAAAGCGTTAATTTATATGTCGCTTTTATATCTGGTTGGTCAAAACATGGAAATAAAGTGCTCGCTCGGTCTGGAACTAATAAAGTGTACAGAAAATCATCGTTTCGATTTAAAGAAAGATTCCCTGCGATAAACGAAATTGAAACCGAGTTTTTCCCCGAAATCAAATTTTCAGCAGGAATAACAATATGTCCATTTTCATGAACGATTCCAACATTTTTCCCATTTGCAGAAACTGATTTTATGTTTGTTGTTTTCTCTTTAAAATCTAAAACCAGAGGTTTGCTTAAATCTGATAAAACCAGATTAACCGTCAAACTTGAATTGATATCTTCGCTTTTTTGTTTCGGAATTTCAAAAGACAATTGGTACTGAACATTAGAAATCTGTTGCTTACGAAATTGCGCCAATTGCTCCGAAACGCCGTTTTCGACAATAAAATTTCCATTTTGTTTCGATTGAGAAAAACCGATAGTTGTGATTATAAAAAAGGCAAGAAAGCAGTAAAAAATTTTCATTTTTAAGAGAATATAAGATTCGTAAAAATAAAAAAAAGGATTGGTTTTAGCTATGAAGCGAAACAAATCTATGCGCTAAATTTTTCACGCAGATTTTAAAAGATTTAAGCAGATACACACAGATTCCAATAATCAAAATCTAAAATAAATCTGCTACAATCTGCTAAATCTGCGTGAAACAATTATTATAATTCATGGCGAATACAAATAAAAAAGGCTTGACTTTCGCCAAACCTTTTTTATATAAATCATAATCTTACGATTACAACAAAGCGTCTAAACTATCTGCGTAGGTTTGTTTTGGAGCAACTCCAACTTGTTTCCCTACTACTTCACCGTTATGAAACACCAAAACGGTTGGTATGTTACGCACACCATATTTTGCAGCAAATTCTTGGTTAGCATCTACATCTACTTTACCAACAACTACTTTACCTGCGTACTCGTCGCTTAATTGGTCAATGATTGGACCAACCATTCTACAAGGACCACACCATGCTGCCCAAAAATCTACCATTACTGGTTTATCTGACTTTAAAACTACTTCATCAAAAGTAGCATCTGTTATTGCTAATGCCATAATAATTTATCTTTTAAATGTTATTTCAGCTTTTGTCTCGAAAGACTTTTTTTTGTTATTTCTTAAACTGAGGTACAAAGTTAGAAATTAAAAACCAATGATACACCATTCATAAATTAGTTTTGATTATAAAAGTATTGTAAATAATTATATCATAAAAAACACTTTCATTTCCCAAACTCAACAACGCATTAATTTGAAAATCAATTTATTATTGTAATTGTTTTTTCGCTATCTTTAGTTGACCATTTAAAATTTATCCTATGAAAGAAACTCTACATCGCATGAAAGTCTTTTTCCAATCGGCTGGTTTTAAAAAATATGCCAAACGTTTTGGATTTTTTATTTTAGGATTAATAGCACTTCTTTTAATTGCCTGTGGGGGTTTGTCCATTTACTTCAACCGAAATAAAGCGGAAATAATTGCTAAAGTAAACACGAAAATCAATGACAATATTAACGGCAAATTTCATATTGGCGATTTTCATTACAAGTTTTTAACCGGCTTTCCCAATTTTACTTTGGCGCTAAAAGATGTAGAGATAAAAGACAATCAATGGGAAAAACACAAACATACTTTATTGAAAGCACAGGAAATCGAAGTGCGATTAAACATTATAAGTTTACTTCAAAAAGAAATCAACATTCATAAAGTCCTGATTAACGACGCGCAAATTTATATTTACAAAGCGGCAGACGGCTATTCGAACTCTAATATTTTTAAGCCGAAAAAGAAAAAAACGCCCGAAAATAAAGAGAAACCTGAAACCACGATCGATCAAATTGACTTGAACAATGTTCGCTTCACGATAGACAATTTAGTCGGACATAAATTGTTTGATTTTGAAGTCGCCAGCTTAAAATCAAAAGTAGATTATGACGACGATAATTGGCAGACCGATCTTTTCTTGGATACTCAAATTAACAGTTTAGCTTTTAATACCGTGCACGGGAGTTTTGCCAAACAAAAACAGCTAAAAGGAACTTTACATGTTGTTTATTCTTCGGACAAGCAAAAAATTGATGTCAAAACAGACGGCCTAAAAATTGGAACCGATTCGTTTGATATTGTTGCTTTTTTCAATATTGCCAAAAACAATTCTTTGTTCGGAATCAATATTGGAACCACCATTTTATGGCAAAATGCATCTAATTTATTGTCCGGAAATATCAGCTCAAAATTAGACCGATTCAATCTGAAAAAACCAATCGACGTGAATTGCGACATTAAAGGCGACTTGAATGCTGCAGGAGATCCTAGGATTGTGGTTCAAGCCATTATCAAAGACAATGAATTGAGCATTCCTGATGGGCAACTTAACGATTGTAATTTTAAAGGAATTTTTACCAATAATTTCAAGCCGAAAGAAGGTTGTAGCGATGCTAACTCGGCTGTAATTTTGACTCGATTTTCGACGACTTATCAAAATATTCCTTTGAAAATTCCGCAATTGTCAATCAACAATCTTGAAAAACCATTGGCAACTGGAACTGTCCATTCTGATTTTGATGTCAGCAAACTTAATGAAATCAGCAACGACAAATGGATTCAGTTTTCAGAAGGACACGCGACAGCCAATTTAGATTTTCAATTTGACATTGTTGATTTATACATCAATAAGCCGAAATTCATTGGAAATGTAAATGTGACGAATACTTCATTTTATTTTATTCCGAAAAATGTGCATGCCGAAAAAGTAAATGTGCAACTTGAGTTCACGCAAGAAGCATTATTAATCAAAAAAATCGCTTACAAACACAAAAAGAACACGATTTTTATTGAAGGAAAAATTGATAATTTCCTCAATCTCTATTATGATGCGCCTGAAAAAATGGTCGTAAACTGGAAAATCTATTGTCCAAATATTGATGTCAGACAGTTTTTAGGTGTTATGGCTGCTTCAAAAAAAGAAAAACCTGTTGCAACAACGGCAAAAAAACCGACCATGTCTCATCATTTGCGATCTGTAATCGAAAAATGTTCGGTGGTAATTGACATCAAGGCTGATAAAATAGTCTACAACAAACTGACCGCAACAAATACCACAGCAACTATTCAGATGATTAATTCAAAATTGGTTATCAAAAATGGAGCATTGAAAACTTCAGGCGGAAGCATAAATTTTAATGCCGAGATTTCGCCAAGTGGAAAAAATTTCGCTTTTGGTTCAAATGCACAAGTAAATCAAGTTGATATTGCTAGTTTTTTAAGGTCGTTCAATAACTTCGGAATCAAATCTTTTACGCCAAATAACATTCGCGGAAAATTGTCCAGCAATGCCAATGTTACCGGTTTCATGAACAGCAACGGCGAATTGATTACAAATTCTACGCATGGAAGTCTGACTTTCAATGTCACTCAAGGTGCTTTGATCAAATTTGAGCCTATTATGAAAGTGGGTAAATACGCATTCCCATTTCGCGATGTTGAAAATATAACTTTTAGTGATTTATCTGGCGATTTCAAACTTCGTGGCGAAATGGTCGATGTCAACAAACTGACCATAAGTTCGAGTGTTTTAAATCTTGATGCAAAAGGCGTTTATTCCTTCGGTCGCGGAACAAATCTAGCACTTACAATTCCGCTTCGAAATTCTAAAGACGATGCCAAACTCGCCACAAAAGCCGAACGTGATGCTGTGCGTGAAAAAGGAATTGTGTTGCATTTAGTGGCAGTGGAAGAAAATGGGAAGATGAAAATTAAGCGTGGGAAAAAAGATAAGGAGAAAGAAAAGACTAAATAGTTTTTAGAATTATAATAAGGAGCTGATTCCTGCTGTCCTTCCAATCTTTTGTGCTCCCGATAGCTATCGGGACCGGCACAAAAGGATTTTCCCTCCCATCAGGGCTAGGGCAATCGGTTTCAAGAGAAGTATTAAAATTTTAGAAATTGAAGTTAAAGTTCAATTTACAATTATTACGAAAACACACAATATCTTGACTTGTGGCCCAGAAAAGATTTTTCTAACTTTAATCCCTACTTTCTAAAAAATGTAATATAATGAAAGAATTAGAAATATTTTTAAGCTCAGACCAACCAGCAACTTGTCCTAAATGTGGAAATAGGACTGAGATTTTAAAAGAATTCAAATTATCTCAAAAACATACATGTCTTTCCAAAGAATGCAATTTTGAATTTATATTAGAATTTGACAATAATTAATAACTCATGAAAGAAGGACAAAAACTTTGGACTAGATCCGAACTAATTCTTACTATAAATTTGTATTACAAATTACCGTTTGGCAGATTACATCGTTTAAATCCTGAAGTAATCCATCTTGCAAATCTCATTGGAAGGACTCCAGATGCAGTTGCTTACAAACTCGTAAACTTTGCAAGTCTTGACCCAAGTTTAAAGGCAAGAGGAATTAAAGGCGCATCAAATACCAGTAAATTAGACGTCCAAATATGGAATGAGTTTTTTAATGATGTGGATATTTTAGCTTTTGAAAGTGAAACACTACTTGCAAATTTTGAAAACAAGCCTATTGAACAATTAAATCACATTCCAGAATTTGAATTATTAAAAGAGGGAAAAACCAGAGAACAAATCATAAAAGCTCGAGTTAATCAATCTTTTTTCAGAAGCTCAATTTTAGCATCATACAATAATACGTGCTGTGTCACTGGAATTCAACAACCAGAACTTTTGGTCGCTAGTCATATAAGGCCTTGGAGTATTGATAAAAAAAACAGATTAAATCCTCAAAATGGAATTGCAATTAATGCACTCCATGACAAAGCTTTTGAAAATGGCTTATTAACTATTACGACTGACTTTAAAATCAAAATCTCTCCAACTTTGTTAAATAAAAAGAAATCAAAATCTATTGAAGAATATTTCTTAAAATTAGACAATCAAGACATCATTTTGCCATCAAGATTTTTACCGGATCCAGAATTTCTTAAATACCATAATGAAGTTCGCTTTAAGCATTGATCCTTAAGAAGATATTTTTAAGATAAGTATTTCATTTAGACACAATTTTCAACAAAACAATCAACATAATAATATAACTTTACCAAAACAACCTATAACAAATTAAATACCACTAATTATTAAATTTCAAACCTTTAATAATTAAATTTCCATGGACTGTTTTACTCCAGAACAACGATCCAAAGTCATGAGTATGATTCGTGGCACGAATACCAAAGACGAAGTTCGTTTGGCTAAAGCGTTATGGCATATTGGTTTGCGATATCGGAAAAACAATAAAAAGGTTTTTGGCTGTCCTGATTTGACTTTTACTTCTTTAAAAATAGCCATTTTTGTCGACGGCGAATTCTTTCACGGAAAAGATTGGGAAACCCGAAAAAAACCAAAAACCAACTCCGAATATTGGATCAAAAAAATCGAACGCAACATGCAACGCGACCTCGAAGTAAACGCGTATTTAGAATCTCAAAATTGGAAAGTCTTGCGTTTTTGGAGCACTGATATCAAGAAAAACTTAGGATCTTGCATGGTAGAAATTTTAAATGCAGTGAATTTAAGAACAAAACAATTGTCTAAAATTCCGCCTTCTTGGGAATAACAAAAAAGACAAAAATTTTTCATAATCTTTCCTTAACTCGCTTGTCTATTTCCATCAAAAAAGATAGCTTTGAGAGACAATCATAAAATTTAAACCATTATGAAGATTCAAATCAACACCGACAAAAACATTGAGGGACACGCTAGATTAGAAAACTACTTTTCTGGAGAATTAGAAAAAGGTTTAGCCCGTTTTGAACACAAAATTACCCGTATTGAAGTTCACTTTGGAGATGAAAATGGCGAGAAATTCAGTTTACATGACAAAAAATGTGTAATCGAAGTTCGCCCTCAAAAACTACAGCCAATTACCGTTACAGAACACGCTGAAACTTTAGAAAAAGCTTTTAGTGGCGCATTAAGCAAAATCAAAAAATCACTAACTACAACCTTCGAAAAAATAAACGCTTTTTAATTTATTAAGGGACAAAGTAACAAAGGTGCAAAGAGACAAGGGTAAAACTTAGTCACTTTGCACCTTTGTCGCTTTGTTACTTTGTCGCTTTGTTACTTTGTCGCTTTGTTACTTTGTCACTTTGTTGCTTTGCTACTTTTTTTAAGATTTTGGAAGAGGAGCTCCAACCGCAATATCGCATCTGTGTCCTGCTTGCCCGTGTGGCGGATTCATTCCTTCCGCTACTGCCTGAGTGGTTTCTGTACTTAATAATGCCGGAGTTGGATTATTTCCAGCTGGTGGCGTTACCGTAAACGATTGTGAAGTGCTTCCGCTTTGCGCCGTATTCGCAACTGGTTTTGCAACTGGCGAATTTAATGGCGCTCCAACAGGAATATCACATCTATGATTTGGCTGTCCGTGTGGCGGATTCATTCCTTTTGCTACTTTTACTGGCGTTGTTGTAGTGGTAGTCACCACATTTTTCTGATTCGGATTTACCTGAACCACTTGCGGTTGCGCAACAACTTGTCCTTGCTGTGGCGGAGCCGAATTTAAAGGCGCTCCAACAGCTATATCACAACGATGCCCTGGTTGTCCATGAGCAGGATTAAGTCCTTTTGTTTCTCCTAAGACGGTATTTGGATTTGCAGTTTGTGTCTGTACAACTGGTGTTGTTGTGGCTGGTTTTGTAGTATCTTTTGCAAGTCCTAATCGAACTAATTCTGATGTTGCTGTATTTTCTTGTGGCTCTAATTCCTTTTTGCAAGAAATAAAAAGCAATGACGAAAAAGCCAGCGAACTTATAAAGATTTTCGGATTCATAACGTGGTATTTTAAAGCACTCAAATATACTCGTTTTTGGGTTTCCACCATATAAGTGATATAAGATAATTAAAGTTTAACTTTTGGTATAAATTACCTTTATTACTGTGACTTTTTGTTTCACGCAGATTACACAGATCTGAGCAGATTTAAAAAGGATTTTTATTTTTAAAAATGTGCATTTTTTTACACAGATTTTACAAAACCACAAAAGATTAAAATAAATCTGTGCTTATAGCTTAAATCTGCGATCCCGAGCATGCAACCCTCACCCGGCATGTCTTTAAATTATCTTATATCACTTATATGGTTCAAAAAAATTAATACCTTTAAAGTCAAATACTATTTACTCATGAAAAAAACATTCCTATTTCTTTTATTCCTTACTTCTTTTGCAAATGCACAAACCGACAAAGACAAAATCAATCAAACTTTAGATACTTGGCACAAAGCTGCAGCTGATGTCAAATTTGAACCTTATTTCGCTCTAATGGCTGACGATGCCATTTTCATTGGAACAGATGCAACCGAAAACTGGACCAAAAAGGATTTCAAAATTTGGGCAAAACCTTATTTCGATAAAGGAAAAACTTGGAATTTTACCGCTTTAGAGCGTCACATATTTTTTGACAAAACAGGAACCATCGCTTGGTTTGACGAATTGCTGAATACACAAATGAAAATTTGCCGCGGTTCTGGCGTTTTGGTTAAAATTGGAAAAGAATGGAAAATCCAACATTATGTGCTTTCAATGACAATTCCGAATGATAATGTGAATGCTGTTACTAAAGTAAAAGCACCAATTGAAGATGCTTTGATTGCGAAGCTTCAAAAAAAATAAACATTTTTCGATTTTATTCTTATAATCCTAACTTTTAGAGGGCTTTACAAAACATATTATCGAAATAATTATAGCAAAATTGATAATATTAGCGTAAATTTAGAAGTCGAAAATAAAATACTCTCAAAAAACCAATCCATAAATTGCAAAATCAACTAAAATAAAAACCACACCACTATTTTAACAGCCCTTGAAATCAAAATATTTAATTTTTTTTAACTTTGACCCCAAAAAAAATAGGGTTCCATTAAGTATTTGAAAAATGAAAATAGAAAAACGCTGGATCATCTCCTTTATAATGATAAGCATTGTGTGTATCACCGGTGCATTTTGGCCAGCAATGACTGAAAATAGTTATGTTTTGTCTGAATTTGGCACAACAGACCATATTGTCCCAGCTGATGTTGCTTGGATGCTTACTTCTTCTTGTTTGGTTTTAATCATGACGCCAGGATTGTCTTTCTTTTATGGCGGAATGGTGGGCAAAAAAAATGTGATTTCGACAATGCTACAAAGTTTTATTTGCCTTGGCGTTGTGACACTTTTATGGGTTGTAGTGGCTTTTAGCTTAGCTTTTGGAGAACCAGTTGGTTTTGGTTCGGGAGAGCATTTTTATAGTTTCTTCGGAAATCCTACGACATTTGCTTTTATGGACTATGTAGGCGTTTTGCCTCATAAACAATTGGCTAGTACGATTCCGTTTATGCTTTTTGCTTTGTTCCAAATGAAATTTGCCATTATTGCGCCAGCAATTATTACAGGTTCGTTTGCAGAACGCGTTCGTTTTATTTCTTATTTGATTTTCATCAGTTTATTTACTGTTTTTATATACGCTCCTTTATGTCACGCCGTTTGGTATCCAACGGGAGTTTTAGGAAGTTATTTTGGCGTGAAAGATTTCGCTGGAGGAACTGTGGTTCACATGAGCTCTGGTTTCGCCGCTTTGGCTGGAGTTATTGTTTTAGGAAAAAGAAAAAACAGTCAACATATTCCAACCAATATCCCTTTTGTTTTATTAGGAACTGGAATGCTTTGGTTTGGATGGTTCGGATTTAACGCGGGATCTGCCCTTGCTGCAAACGGAACAGCCGCTATGGCTTTTGCAACGACAACAACTTCATCTGCCGCGGCAATGCTAACTTGGATTTTCTTTGACCGAATGAACGGAAGAAAAGTTTCTGCTCTTGGAGCTTGTATTGGCGCCGTTGTTGGTTTAGTTGCGATTACGCCTGCTGCCGGATTTGTTTCGGTTCCAGAAAGTATGTTTTTCGGATTTGTAACGGCTTTGGTTTCTAACACAGCTGTAAACTGCAAATATTCTAAAAAATTCGACGATACACTTGACGTTTTTGCTTGTCATGGCGTGGGTGGAATTATGGGAATGATTCTGACTGCGATTTTCGCTCATGGCGAAGATGCAAGTTTACTTCACGGAGGATGGAATGTTTTCGGACATCACATGATGGCGTTAGTTTTAGTTTCAATTTTCACTTTCTTCGGAGCTTATTTCTTGTTTAAAGTAACGAATTTCATTATTCCGTTAAGAGTTTCAGAAGAATCAGAACATATTGGATTAGATTTATCACAACACGATGAAACTTTAGATCCAAAATCAAAACCAATCACCGAACCACATTACGGTTAAAAAGATTTTTTTTCTGCCACGAATTCACGAATTATTCTAAAAATTAAATTCGTGAATTCGTGGCGGAAAACTTTAAAAACAGGAAATTTCACAAATTAATAACCATGAAGTCCCTACGGGACATTTTGGCTTCTACCTATATTTTTTCTACCGATATATAATCTCTACGAGATACTCCGCTAGGAGTAAAATATTGGTAAAACAATACCCTTTCCCTCTTGCAAGTTGTCCCATAGGGACTAAATATATTTTCATATAGCATCAATTTAATCTGTAAAATCTGTGGCCAAAAAAATTTAAACCATAATTACGCCTCGTCCATTCGTTTATATTCCTTAATTTTGCGGAAAATTTTTGTAAAGTGGGAAGTAAAAATAAACTAAAAAGATTCAGAGAAAACGAAACATTTCAAAACGTTTTTCAACCAACAAGAGAAGAAGTTGTAGGCAACTTAATGCCTTTAAGAGGAAAATGGAATTCTGATTTCTTTAAAAATGATAATCCATTAGTTTTAGAATTAGGGTGCGGAAAAGGAGAATATTCTGTTGGATTAGCAGAGAAATATCCAAACAAAAATTTTATCGGAATTGATATTAAAGGTGCTCGTTTCTGGAGAGGTGCTAAAACCGCTGTTGAAAACGGACTACATAATGTGGCTTTCGTTCGTACGCAAATCGAATTGATCAATCATATTTTTGCTGAAGGCGAAGTAGACGAAATCTGGATTACTTTCCCAGATCCACAAATCAAATACAAAAGAACAAAACACAGAATGACGAATTCTGAGTTCTTGAAACTGTACAAAAAAATCCTTAAAAAAGACGGTGTCGTAAACCTAAAAACTGACAGCGAATTTATGCACGGTTATACTCTTGGATTGCTTCATGGCGAAGGGCATGAGGTGCTTTATGCTAATCATAATGTTTACAAAAACGAAGGAAGTCCAGAGGTAGTAACTTCGATCCAGACATTCTACGAAAAACAATATTTAGAAATTAACAAGGCAATTACGTATATTCGTTTCAAAATTAAGGACTAACCTTGATTTTGAAACTTTTATTCTAATCGATTTTAATTACTAAATGACTTACCTTACTCCATTACTTTCAGGTTTTATTGCCGCTGCTATTGGGACAATTCCGCCCGGATTGCTCAACATGACAGCTGCAAAAATAAAAATGAAAGAAGGCAAAAAGAACGCTTTGTCATTTGTAGTCGGTGCTGTTTTTGTTATTTTCTTCCAAGCTTTTGTGGCGGTATTATTTGCCCGCGTGATTGATAATCGCCCAGATGTTATAACATTATTGCGAGAAGTTGGTTTTGTCATTTTTTCGATCTTAACCATTTACTTTTTATTTTTCGCCAAAGATCCAGTAGCGAAGAAAAAAACAAAAATCAAAAAGAGCAGCAAAAAAAGCCGTTTCTTCCTAGGAATGTTGCTTTCCGGTTTGAACTTTTTTCCAATTCCGTATTATGTTGTAGTGAGTGTAACTTTAGCCTCGTACAATCTTTTTGTATTCGAAAATTCCATTATCCTAACATTTGTACTAGGGTCTGTTCTTGGCGCTTTTGGAATTTTATATAGTTATATCGCTTTCTTTGGAAGAATTGAAAAGAAAACAGATTACTTCATGCGCAACATGAATACTATTATCGGAAGCATTACAGGATTAGTAGCACTTGCAACACTTTTCAATATCTTGAATTACTACTTCAGATAAAATTTTTACTTAGATTTCATAAATTTCAGCAGATTAATATTAATTTTAAAATCCCACTAATACTTTTAATCGGTGGCAATAATTATGGCTGAAGAGAATTTTTTCGAAAGAGTTTATGCTGTCGCAAGACAAATTCCGTATGGAAAAGTGACTTCTTATGGCGCAATTGCGAAGGCACTTGGCGCTGCACGTTCTGCACGTATGGTCGGCTGGGCAATGAATGCCTCACATAACATGGACGATATTCCCGCACACAGAGTCGTAAATCAAAAAGGACTTTTGACTGGTAAATTCCATTTTGACGGAACCAATTTAATGCAACAACTTTTAGAAAACGAAGGAATTAAAGTCGTTGATAATCAAATTGTAGATTTTGAAAAACACTTTTGGCAACCTGAATTTGAAAGCTAACGTTTTTCCACCATATAAGTGATATAAATTCATTTTAGCATTGTGTTTATATCTCCCGCAAAGACACTAAGTCGCTAATCTTATTATAAATCTTCTTTGTGACTTAGCGTCTTTGCGAGATTAAATGACAAAGTAAAACTTCAAATGAACTTATATCACTTATATGGTTCACAAAAAAATCAAATCAAGCAAATCACAAAACTCGTTCTATCTTCATCGGTTTGGTAGCTTAAGTAACCGCCATGCGCTTCGATGATGTTTTTCGAAAGCGTTAAACCAATTCCGGCGCCGTCTTTTCTTGTCGTAAAAAATGGGAGAAAAACTTTATCTTGAATTTCAGAAGGAATACCTTTTCCGTTATCAGAAATGGAGATAAAAAAACGGTTATTTTCAGTATAACTCGACACAAACATCTTTTTATCTGTCTTCTCTTTTAATGCATAAATACTGTTGGTAATCAAATTAATAATTACTTGTTCCATTTGGTTTTTATCAATCAAAATAGAACGTGAGCTGTGAATATCATTAATCAATTCAATATTCTCTGCCTTCAAAATCGGACTCATGACTTTAAGACAATCATCAAAAAGTTCTTTTATTGGCGTCATCACTTTAGTCGGTGTTGGCAACATGGCCAATTTGCGGTAATTTTCAACAAAAACCTGCAAATGATCGCTTCGGTTTATAATGGTCGAAATACTGCTTTTTATGTCGTCAAAATCATCTTCTTCTAATTTTTCCTGATCGACAATGTGGAGTAAATTCTGCGAAAGCGCACGAATTGGCGTCAAGGAATTCATCAATTCATGCGAAATAATTTTCATCAAATTAATCCAAGCTTCCTTCTCTTTTTTCTCAATAACGCGCTGAATACTATCCAATAAAATAATAAAATATTCGCGGTTATAACTTTGAGTTCTTGAAGTTTGAAGCATAAAAGTCTGCAAATCCTGCTCTTCAATTTTTATCGAAATAGCCGATTTCAATTCGCTGAATTCTGTTTTTTCAATTTCCAAACAAAGCGCGGGAAGGTAATTTTTAAGGTATTTCCAATGACTCACTTTTGGTACTTTGAACATATCCGAAAAACAATCGTTCATCAAGAAAATATTCCAATCCTCATTTTCTTTTTCCAAAATCAACGCTGCGCTATCAATATTGTTCAAAAGCGAACGATAAATCAATTCTTTCGATGTTTGTTCTTGTTGTTGGACTTTCAATGTTTCATACAAAAGATACAAACTCTCAAAATTGTCTTTTCGATTCTCTTCGGGAAAATTGGTTGTGAAATCATTTTTTAAAATCGAAAGCAACGTTCTGTCGTAAAACTGCAGTTGATTTTTGACAAAGAAATACATTTCGGCCAGCATTATAAACACGAAAACGCCAACCAAAATTGCATTGTAATAAAACATTTTATAAATCAGAAAAACGCAAAAGAAAAAGAAAATCATGACAAACAAGACTCTCACAAACAAGGCGTTATAAAACTTCCAATTTTTCATTTTTTATTTTTATTTAGCTTAAAAACTTAACCGCAAAGGCCGCAAGGATTTACGCAAAGGTCGCCACAGAGCTTTGCGAACTTAATAAAGCAAGCACAAACACAATATAAAACATACTTTGCGTGCTTTGCGGTAAATCAACACAGCGTTTAAGTATTTTTTAAATCGTATTTTTCAATTCTTCTGTAAAGTGCCGCTCTCGACAAACCCAATTCTTCGGCCGTTTTGCTGATATTTCCGTGATGTTTGAAAAGTGCTTTTTCGATTGCTGTTTTTTCCAATTCAGAAAGCGGATTTTCATCATTTTCTTGAATTTCCTCAAAATCCAAAATATCCAAATCATGAACAGAAATCGTATTATTATCAGCCAAAATCAAAGCGCGTTCAATTTTATTTTCCATTTCACGAACATTTCCTTTCCACGGATATTTTTCCAAATATGGCGCAACATTTTCTTCAAATCGCCAATTATCCTGATTGTATTTTTCAGCAACTTGTTCCAAAACAAAATTTGCCATCGGAACAATATCGTCTTTTCGTTCGCGTAAAGGCGGTAAGTTGATTTCCATTGTATTGATTCGGTATAACAAATCTTCTCTGAAAATTTTGTTTTTTACCTCGGCCTTAATATCATTATTAGTTGCCGAAATAATTCGGACATTTAAAGGTCTAGCTTTGCTTTCGCCCAAACGTGTTACGGTTTTTGTCTGCAAAACGTGCAATAATTTCGATTGCAAATGAAGCGGAATGTTGCCAATTTCATCCAAGAAAATAGTTCCGTTTTGCGCATTTTCAAATCTTCCTGGAGTATCTGTTTTGGCATCTGTAAACGCGCCTTTAGCATATCCAAAAAGTTCGCTTTCGAATAAATTATCGCTTAAAGAACCCAAATCTACATGTACGAAAGGTTCGTTTTTTCGTTCTGAATGCTGATGAATAAATTCTGCAAAAACATATTTCCCCGTTCCGTTTTCACCTAAAATCAAAACATTGGCATCGGTTTTTGCCACTCTTTCGGCAATAGAATACGCTTGTTTTATTTTTTGAGAAGTTCCAACAAAATATCTTTTTTCGACTTTTTCAATAATTGGCTTTTTGCTGTTTTTTCGGCTTTCGGCGACAGCCTTATCAATTATTTCAAGTAGTTTTTCGTTGTTCCAAGGTTTTAAAACATAATCAAAAGCGCCCATTTTAATTCCTTCGACTGCAGTATCGATTTTTCCAAAAGCCGTCATCAAAATCACAATGGTATTGGGAGAAAGTGTTTTGATTTCTTTTAGCCAATGAATTCCTTCGCGCCCATCTTCAAAACCAATTCGGTAATTCATGTCCAATAAAACCACATTTATTTCATTTTCATTCAAAATCGAAATAATCTGTTTTGGACTGCTGGTGGTAAAAATGGTTTCAAAATATTTTTTCAGAATCATTTTTGCCGAAAAAAGAATTTCTTCCTGATCGTCAACAATTAATATTTGAGCTTGTTTTTTTCTCATGTTGATTTTTTTGTCCGATTTTGAACGGTCAACTGTTCATTATCGAACACTACTTTTTTTAAGTGGTTTTTAAAGCTTCTTTAAAATCAATACTTTACAAATAATAAATTTTATGGCACAGTATTTACCCATTGATTATCAGTAAAATATTAAAAAAATGGACAAGGTAATTCCTCGTAAAAATAGAAAATTTAGATATCTCACAATAACAATTGGAGTTTTTTTAGCCTTGGGCGCAATCATCTTTTTTTCTTTTAATACCAAAAGAAGCTTGAATGTAAAAGCCGAAGAAATTTCAGTTCAAAAAGTTGAAAAAGCTTTTTTTGAAGATTTTGTGGTTTTTCAAGCAAAAGTTGAACCTTTGAACGTCATGCTTGTAAACGTTACAGAAGGAGGATCTGTAAAAGAGATTTTTGTTGAAAACGGCGCTATGGTTACAAAAGGACAATCACTTGCTCGTTTGTACAACCCAAATACAGAGTTGAATTACTTGACTCAAGAAACGGCAATTATTGAGCAAATCAATAATTTGAATACCGGAAAATTGAACATCAGAAATCAAGAATTGAATTTGAACAAAGATTTGGTTTTGATCGAGCACGATTACAACGACGCCAAAAGATTGTATGATATGAATTCGAAATTATATGACAAAGATGTGATTTCGAAAAACGACTGGAATACTTTTAAAGAAAGCCTTCGTTTTCAGGAAGAGCGCAAAAGAACGATTCAGCAGAGTATTCAAAAAGAAAAACAATCGAATCAAGTTCAGATTTCGCAAATCAACCGTTCCATTCAAACAATGGAAAAAAGTTTGGACATCTTGAGAAATAATAAAAAGAATTTCTTGATCACCGCTCCAGAAACAGGCCGATTAACCTCTTTTGAACCTGTTTTAGGAAAATCATTCCAAGCTGGAGAAAGCATCGGAAAAATCGATTCAAAACGCGGTTACAAACTTGCTGCAGATGTGGATGAATTTTACTTGGAAAAAGTTCGCGAAGGCTTAAAAGGCCAAGTCGAATTTAAAGGAAAAAATCTTGAAGTTATTGTGACCAAAGTAATTCCGGAAGTAAAAAGCGGACATTTCACAGTAGAATTGGCATTTACCTCTAAAGAAGCAATCACTTTGCAAGACGGACTTAGTTTTGGCGTAAAACTGATTTTATCTGAAAGAAATAAAATATTGGTGTTGCCAAAAGGAAGCTTCAACCAAGAAACTGCAGGAAAATGGATTTTTGTAGTAAAAGGAAATAAAGCCGAAAGAAGAAACATAAAATTAGGCCGAGAAAACCCTACTTATTATGAAGTTCTGGAAGGATTAAAAGAAGGCGAATTGGTAGTGACATCATCTTATACAGATTATAAGGATATCGAAGAGCTTTCCATAAACAACGAATAAAAATTGTTTCAAGTTTCAAGTTAGTCAAGGAACATGAAACCTGAAACCTGAAACAACCAAAATAATCATCATTTCAATCATCAATCAAAAAACGTAATTAACAACATTTTAAAACCTTAACAAAAATGATAACGATTCAAAATTTAACCAAAGTTTTTAGAACAGAAGAAGTAGAAACATCAGCATTGAGCGGTATTTCTTTAGAAATTAAAAAAGGGGACTTTTTAACTATCATGGGGCCTTCAGGTTGTGGAAAATCGACTTTATTAAACATCATCGGGCTTTTAGACAGCGCTACTGATGGAAGCTATAAATTATTAGACCAAGAAATGATTGGGCTGAAAGAAAAAGGAAGAGCGCAAGTTCGCAAAGAAAACATCGGATTCATTTTTCAAAATTTCAACTTGATCGACGAGCTTTCTGTTTACGACAATATCGAATTGCCGTTGCTTTACAACAACGTAAAAGCATCAGAAAGAAAACAAAAAATTGAAGCTATTGCTGAGAAATTAAATATTTCACATCGTTTGAAACATTTTCCGCAACAGCTTTCTGGAGGACAACAACAAAGAGTTGCCGTTGCGAGAGCTTTAGTAAACGACCCAAAAATCATTCTTGCCGATGAGCCAACTGGAAACTTAGACAGTAAAAATGGTAATGAAGTAATGGAACTTTTAACCGATTTGCACGCAAAAGGCGCAACAATTTTGATGGTAACCCACTCTGATTATGATGCTTCGTTCTCACAAAGAACGATTCATATGAAAGACGGTGTGATATTCTCTGAAAAATTAAATCAGAGAAATGTAGATGTTTTTATGGACGCTAAATAAGAAGAAAAATGGTAAAATTTATCGTAGCAGCAATCGTAATTCTGGTAGAATTTGTCTGCAAAATATGGGCTTTGATTTAAAAAAATAATAGGGTTATAAACCTCAATAACTACAAAACATACCACCATGATTTTTAACTGGTTTAAAATATTTATTTATCATTTAAAGCAAAGCAAACTGTTTTCGTTTTTAAATGTTTTAGGATTAAGCATCGGGATTGCGAGCGTGATTTTCGCGATTTTATATTGGAACAATGAGCACGCATACGACCAATGGAATCCAAATAAGGAAAGTGCTTATATGGTTTTGAACAAAATTGGCGCAACGGGCGACACTTGGGGATCTAACTCGATTCCGTTTGGAGAAACCTGCAAAGCAACAATTCCTGAAATCGAAAAAATATGCTTTTTCAACACTTGGTACGATGAGGACATCATCAAATATCAAGGCCAAAAATTAATGGCAAAAAAGATTACTGTAAGCGATGAAAGTTTCTTCGATTTTTTCCCTTTTGAAATTTTAAAAGGGGCAAAAACTAATATTTTAAAAGAAAAAAACAGCGTTGCCCTTTCTGAAGAACAAGCAAAATTGATTTTCAAAAATGAAGATCCAATCGGGAAAGCAATTGTATTCAATACTAAAGCTTATACTGTAAAAGCCGTTTATCGCATCACTTCACCTTCATCAATGGAGCCTAATTATGTTTTTAGCGGTGTAAAACGTGAAAATGATATTAATAGCTGGGGAAATTTTAATTATGGCTTATTAGTAAAAATCAAAAAAGATGCTGATCCTGTTGCTGTTTTAAAGAAAATGCAAAACGTAAATTACGTAAACCGAACTTTAAAAGATGCTAAAGAAAATGGCCAAACTCCAGAGCAATATGTAAAAGAAAATGGTGAAGTCACGGTTATTTTGGACCAATTGCAAATGTCTCGTTTGCATGGAACAAAAAGCTCAGCAGGACAAAATTTCCCTGAAGGTGTGGGGAATTTAAAACTGCTTTACATCATGGCCGGTTTGTCTATTTTGATTTTGGTTTTATCATTGGTAAACTACATCAATCTAGCTACAGCATCAGCAATCAAGCGTGCTAAGGAAGTTGGCGTGCGTAAAATTGTGGGCGCTTCAAAAAGCCAAATCATCAGACAATTTATATTTGAAACTGCCATAATTGTTACACTTGCAATTGTTTTTGCATTAGCTATTGTCGAGCTTTCTTTACCGTACTACAATACCTTTTTGAAAAAGACTTTGACTATGAATGGCAGCGAATTTTACCTGCAGCTCATTTTGATATTTGGATTAGTAATCATTCTTGCGGGTATTTTCCCTGCCATTTATATCTCAAATTTTGAGACGTTAAAAGTCCTTAAAGGTAATTTTTCAAGAAGTAAAAGTGGCATTTGGATTCGTAATTCGATGCTTATTTTTCAATTCGGAATCGCAGCATTTTTCATCATTGGCGCCTTGATTGTCAATTCGCAGGTGAATTATATGATGAACAAAGACCTTGGATTTAGTGGCGATCAAGTAATTTCAATTCCGTACAACAAACCAGACAGACAAAAAAGAACACAACAATATGGCGTTGATAAACCGGAAATCAAAAAAATTCCAGGCGTTGTTGATGTTTCTACTTTTGCTGGAAGTTTTGGTGGCAGCACCAATTCAAGTTCTGGATTTACGCATAAAGGTATTTTTGTACAGCCTCGAAATGTAGAAATGGATTTTGGCTTTCTTGAAATGATGAAAATCAAAATCGTTCAAGGACGTGATTTGTCTCCAAAATTTGCTTCTGACACCGTGAGCAGTATGCTGATCAATGAAACACTTGCTAAAACTTTGAATTTAAAAAACCCAATAAATACAATCATTACTTCGGGTTGGTCGAAAGACGATAGTGGGAATTTGAAATTTAAAATTGTTGGAGTCGTAAAAGATTTTCACATTACGGGTTTACAAAACAAAGTGCCTCCAATGGTGTTCGTAAACATCAAAACTTTGGGGTGGAACAACTTCAACAATGTTTTTGTGAAAGTTTCTCCAAACAATTTGACAGAAACTTTAGAAAAATTAAAAACCTATTGGGCCAAAAATGTAAATCCAGATTATCCGTTTGAATATGAATTTGTTAACAAAGGATTCGCAAGAACCTATCAGGAACAAATCAAGCAAAAAAACCTTTTTTTCATTCTAAATTTGGTTGTAATTATAATTGCGGTGTTCGGATTGTTCGCTTTGGCATCATTTTCGATGGAGAGAAGATTGAAAGAAATTGCAATTAGAAAAACATTAGGTGCAGAAACTGATATCTTGTTAAAAGAATTATCAAAACAATATATCTTATTCTGTTTACTTGGATTTGGAATCGGAATTGTTCCAGCTTATATTTTATTACAAAAATGGCTTGAAGATTACGCATTTAGAATCAGCATTTCAACTTTGCCTTTTTCAATCGCATTAGTTTCATTACTGTTTTTTACTTTATTGATTGTCTTGACAAAAGCCTATCAAGTAACTAAAATAGATGTTTTGAAATATTTAAAATACGAATAACTTGTAGACCATTTTTTTTAAGAAACCCGCCAAATCAGAATCTTGGCGGGTTTCTTTTTTTTCAATTTTAAGCTTAAATTTTATTTTTCTTATTTAAAAACCCATTCCTTTTTACTTCATCTTTTTGCAATCTCCTTAAAAAAATACAACTCCATCATTTTGAATAATTTCAATATCAATAAATACGATTCAAAAAAGGTAAGAATCCGAACTTAATCTGTTATCTTTGCACTCTGAAACGAGTTTAAATAAACATAGTACTTAAACAAGTTTCATCACTAGAAAACACTTACATTAAAAATGAAATTAGATAGAAAAGAAATCCTTAAAGCTTTAGAAACTATTACTATAGCAGGAGAAGGTAAAAATATGGTGGAAAGTGGCGCTGTTGCCAATGTTATTACATTTGGCGATGAAGTTGTAGTAGATTTAGTACTTCACACTCCAGCAATGCACATCAAAAAAAGAGCAGAAGACGATGTTAAAAAAACAATTCATGAATTGATCTCGGCTGACGCTAAAGTAAAAGTAAATGTAAAAGTTGAAGTTCCTGAAAAAGTCGAAATCAAAGGTCGCGCAATTCCAGGAATCAAAAATATTATTGCCGTTGCTTCTGGAAAAGGAGGAGTTGGAAAATCAACCGTTACTGCAAATCTTGCTGTAACACTTGCAAAAATGGGATTCAAAGTTGGTATTTTAGATGCAGATATCTACGGACCTTCGATGCCAATTATGTTTGATGTTGAGAATGAAAAACCAATTTCGACTACAGTTGACGGAAAATCAAAAATGAAACCAATTGAAAGTTATGAAATCAAAATGCTTTCTATCGGATTTTTTACTGCGCCAAGCCAAGCTGTAATCTGGAGAGGTCCAATGGCTGCAAAAGCGTTAAACCAAATGCTTTTTGATGCTGACTGGGGAGAACTTGATTTCATGCTTTTAGATTTGCCTCCAGGAACAGGAGACATTCACCTTTCTATCATGCAATCACTTCCTATTACAGGGGCAGTTGTAGTAAGTACACCACAAGCTGTTGCACTTGCTGATGCTAAAAAAGGAGTGGCAATGTTCATGCAAGACAATATCAATGTTCCTGTTTTAGGAATTGTTGAAAACATGGCTTACTTTACACCAGAAGAATTACCGAACAATAAATATTATATCTTTGGACAAGAAGGCGCAAAAAACCTTGCTGCCGACTTAAATGTACCATTTTTAGGTGAAGTTCCAATTGTACAATCTATTCGTGAAGCAGGAGACTACGGTCGCCCAGCTGCTTTGCAGACAGCTTCATTAATCGAATCTGTTTTTGAAGAAATCACTCGAAATGTTGTACAAGAAACGGTAAACAGAAACGAAAGCTTGCCAGCAACAGAAGCCATCAAAATTACAACTATGGCAGGATGTTCGGCGGTAAAGAAAAACTAATTAGATAATTAGACAATGTGCCAATTAGATAATAAGCGTAATTATCTAATTACTAAATTTTCTAATTGACACATTTCATAATTGACACATTAAATATTATGACAACAGAAGAATTAACAAATAACGTTTTATTGGCTTTAGATGAAATAAGGCCATTTTTAAAATCAGATGGAGGCGATATTACATTAGTTTCTATCGATGATGATAAGCATGTAAAAGTTCGTCTTGAAGGCGCTTGCATTAGCTGCAGCGTAAATCAAATGACTTTGAAAGCAGGCGTTGAAACCACTATAAAAAAGTATGCACCACAAATTGAAACTGTGGTAAACATCATGTAGAAAATCAAATTTGCAGATTTATGATTTTTGATTATTAACAAGAATAGTATTTCTTTTGAATATTTTTCTTGTATTTTTCAACAAAAACAATCAAAAACATATTGAATATTGCGAATTTAACAAAAAACAATATAAAGATTTAAGAGTTTTAGTTAAGCTATTTTACTTATTTAACTTATTTTTGTAAAATAACCCTAAATCTTAAATTTATGAAACACTATTACACTTTATTTTTATTGTTGTTTTTTGTATCTGTAAATTATGCTCAGCAAGCACAAACTCTAATTGTTGACAAGGCATGGGTAAGTGAGTCTGAAGAATGGTCAGATTTCAAATTTTCAGGACAAATTGTATTCAATACGAATGCAACAAATGAAGAGGGAAGTTTAAGAATTGGCAATTATGATTTTTTATATGATTTTGCCGAAGGAAAAGCAAAATTTGCCAACAAAGCAACTTACAGCACAGCTGAATTTTCACATCCGAGAAAAGTTTCTGTAACCACAGACAAACAAGGAGTTGTGAATTCAACGTATGAAGGAACATTAATCTTTCAAAGTGATAGAGATTATTATTCTGTAATTGCGGTTGTAACATTGCTTGAAAAAGGAGGCAACTATCTGGGTGTAAAAATGCATCTTAAAGAAAATACGCAAAAAGAATACGCATTCAGCCTAAAACCAACAAGTTAAATTGAACCAGGATTTTTTCACGTTATAAAATCCTACATTAAAATTCCCATACTAAAAATGGATGTATTAATAAAGATTAAAGATCGAGAAGGAGTTGTTCATGAATTACAAGCTCCAACCGATATGGCAATGAACATAATGGAATTATGCAAAGCATACGAACTTCCTGTTGAAGGAACTTGTGGCGGAATGGCAATGTGCGCTTCTTGCCAATGTTATGTTCTAAATGATGTTGCTTTGCCAGAAATGGGAGATGAAGAAGAAGCTATGCTTTCGGAAGCATTTTATGTAAAATCAAATAGCCGTTTAGGTTGCCAAATTCCAATTACTGAAGAATTAGAAGGACTGGAATTAGAATTGGCTCCTGAATATTAAAAAATACAAAAGCGAGAATTTATTGATTCTCGCTTTTTTTTATTCGGTATGAAAATTATTATCTAAAATTAAAATCTCCTCATTAATCTTACTAGACATATGATTGAAAGAAAGTTGGATAATTTTGTGGTTTCACTTCTTCAACATTTGCCCCATGTCTTACATAATATTTGGAATCATAAAACATTGGCGCTTTTAATGATGATGTTTTGAAAATTACTACATCTTTATCGAAGTAATTTATTATCCTAATATTTTTAGATATGTAATCTTTAGCTTCATCTGAGATAGGTTGGGTTTTAATTTTTTGAATTAATTGTCTGAAAAAATCGTCTAAATCCTTTGCGATACTTTTTATCTCATGCTCAATACCATTAATAAAGAAATTTCTGTATTTTTGAGAGTCAACGTTATATACTTGCTTAATCCTATCAGAATCTTTCTTGTTATCGCTGACTCCAACACATACGTAACCAGAACTTTTAGCGGAAATATTAGCAATAGCTGTTAAAGTAAGTATAATTTTGTCAAAGCTTTCATCATCAAACTTCAAATTACCATCTAAACGAGTAAAACCTTGCTTAAAATCGTATGAAGCTTGCTCGGTTTTAGATTGCATTAATAAAGATTCAAATTCAGTTAACCATTTTGCCGCAGCAGGATCTGAAGTTTTATCTCTAAAGCAACTACCAATTACACCAGCAATTGCATCAACATTTTGAGTTCGATTCGTCGCACTCCAATTGCCTCCTTCTGTTATATTAATCTGTGCGGAGATTCCTTGTAATTTTGAAATTAACTCTGTATAACTATTAACCTCCTTATTTTCTTTAAATAACAATTTATGTATCGCAAGGAAAACTACTTGATAATATCTTGGTATCCTTTGAGAGCTGTCATTAAACAATAAGTCACGGAAATTTTTACCCGAAATTGAGATAACTTGTCTTATCACATTATGAACAGTTAAAAATTGATGTCTTAATACGTCAACTTTAACTTTTCTTAGAGCAACATCTAATTCTTCAGACCTGTCACTTTTTTTTAATCCATAATATTCGTCTAATATTATTGAACTTGTTGATGGAATTGTAGTAAATGCCATTGCTGAAATAATATCAGCTACAATTTCTTCATCTCTGGATTCTCTTACCATTTCCTTCGTAATAATATTATTTGAGACCCAAAATAATTCATCAACATTTATTCCGTAATCTAAACCGGAATTTGTTATACTGATCTCTTTCATCTGCTTTAGATTCAATATATCATCATGTGAAACGTCTGTTCTAATTTCAGACGAAGTAAGGCGAACAAGATCTCCGAATGTCTCTAAAGTACCCGCCGCTCTTAATTCTTGTCTTGATAAATGTCGACCATAGCTGTTAATACGAATAAAAATTTCATCAACTTTATTTTCATCTGTAAATGAATAAATAGAAATTGGTAAAATATAACTCGAAAACTTTTCACATATTTTTCTATCAAGAATTGGTGTTTTCTGCTGGAGCAGTCCTTCATCAAGTAGTGATTTTGACTCTACTAATGTATTTAAATCAAAATATTTGCCATCATAAGTAAATTCTCCTTCAATAAATGAATTAATAGTATTAAGACGTTGCATACCATCAATAATCTCATAAACAGTTCTTCCACCTTCATCAGTTTCTGCCAAAAGTATTAAAGGAACTGGAAGTCCTTTCACAATTGAATCAACAAAACGCTGTTTCTCCTCTATAGTCCATATAAGTTTTCTTTGATATCTTCGATTTACAAAAAGTATATCACTTTTATAAAAATTGAAAATTCTCTGGATACTCTCATTCCGAATCGAAAGATCAGTTTGTGCTCCATTTGTTTGATTTTCGCTCATATAAAATTATTTTATATTTTTAATTAAATTACCTATTTGTATTTGATGCTAATATAAAGTTTTTATTACTAAAAATAAATTTTGTTTCATCAAAAAAGCCGTAACTACAATAAGTAATTACGGCTTTTCCTTTATAACAATTTTATTTAATCTCTCCGATTATACCAATCCAGCTTGAATCAAATATTCAGCAATTTGGATGGTGTTTGTTGCTGCGCCTTTTCTCAAGTTATCAGCAACGATCCACATGTTTAATGTATTTGGCTGGCTTTCGTCACGACGGATTCTTCCAACAAAAACATCATTTTTGCCTTCTGCGTATAATGGCATTGGGTATGTGAATGTATCTAAATTATCCTGTACCACTACTCCATCAGTGTTGTGCAAGATTTCGCGAACTTCGTTTACATCAAAATCATTTGTAAACTCAACGTTTACTGCCTCGCTGTGTCCTCCAACAACTGGTACACGAACTGCAGTAGCCGTAACTCTAATTGTGTTGTCACCAAGAATTTTTTGAGTTTCGCGAACTAACTTCATTTCTTCTTTAGTGTATCCGTTGTCTTCAAAGCTATCGCAATGTGGAATTGCATTTCTGTGGATAGGATATTTGTAAGCCATATCACCTTGAATTCCTGCATACTCATTTTCTAATTGTTTTACCGCTTTTACACCCGTTCCTGTGATTGATTGGTAAGTCGAAACAATGATTCTTTTAACGTTGTATTTTCTATGTAAAGGAGCCAAAGCCAATACCATTTGAATAGTAGAACAGTTTGGGTTTGCAATAATTTTATCTTCCTTGGTTAATACAGAAGCATTGATTTCTGGAACTACTAATTTTTTAGTCGGATCCATTCTCCATGCAGATGAGTTGTCGATAACAGTTGTTCCGGCAGCTGCAAATTTTGGAGCCCACTCTAATGAAGTATCTCCTCCAGCAGAGAAAACAGCAATATCAGCTTTCATATCAACAGCTGTTTGCAATCCTACTACTTTATATTTTGTTCCTTTATATTCAATTTCTTTTCCTACTGATCTTTCTGATGCAACAGGAATTAATTCTGTAACAGGAAAATTTCTTTCTGCTAAAACTTTAAGCATTACTTCGCCAACCATTCCGGTAGCACCTACAACTGCAATTCTCATTTTTATATCTTTAAATAATTCTATAATCAAATTTATAGCGCAAAAATAAGTATAATAAAAGTCTCCGCAAGGCGATTCACAAAAAATAACAAATTGTTATAAAATAAACAAATTGTAAAAAAACCACCTCTTTAGAAGGTGGTTAAGTTAGACTTAGTGTAGCGGTATTATATTTTTATTTATTTTTCAATAAATCTCTAATTTGTGTAAGCAATTCTTCTTGCGTTGGTCCTGCAGGAGGTGCTGGAGCTTCGTCTTTCTTTTTAATAGAATTTATTCCTTTAATTATCAAGAACAATACAAAAGCAACAATTATAAAGTTTAAAACTGCTGATAAAAACAGTCCGTATTTGACTCCTCCAAAAGCGGTTAATTCTTCAATAGTTGACAAATGGGCTGCGTCTAAAGCTGGTTTTAATAACAATGGCGTAATTACATTTTCTATAAATGAGCTTACAATTTTACCAAAAGCAGCACCAATGATCACACCGACAGCCAGGTCAACTACGTTGCCTTTCATTGCAAATTCCTTAAATTCTGAAAAAAATCCCATAATTATCTCTTTTAAGTTTATTAATAACAATATCGAAAATACGTAATTTTCTTCAGATTTCTCTCAACTTACCTAAAAAATACGCGTTTTACTCGTTGCGAAATGCTCGTCATAATTTCATACGGAATGGTTTTTAATGCTTCAGCCATTTCAATGACAGTCGGGCTTTCGCCAAAAATAATTACTGAATCACCTTCTTTGCAATCAATATCCGAAACATTGACCATAAGCATATCCATGCAGACGCTTCCAACGATTTTGGCTTTTTGATTTTTGATGGTCACAAAACCAACTTCATTGCCCCATAATCTTGAAATTCCATCGGCATAACCAATTGGGATTGTCGCAATTTTAGTTTCCTTTTCGGCCATAAAACGTCGTCCGTAACCTACACTGTCACCTCCTGGAATTGTTCTGATTTGTGAAATAATCGATTTTAAAGTTCCAACGTTTTCCAAATGTTTTTGTTCTGCTGGGTCATTAGAAACACCATATAAACCAATTCCTAAGCGCACCATATTGTATTGTGCATTCGGGAAATTGCTGATTCCTGACGTATTTAAAATATGACGAATCGGATTTATGTTCAATTCCGAAATTAATTTAGAAGACAATTTCTCAAACAAATTGATTTGCTTTTCCACAAAACCAAAGTGTTTCGGATCATCGCTTGTCGCCAAATGCGATAAAACACTTTGAACGCGAACAGTTGAATTGTTTTTTAAAGTCGAAATCAACTCATCAATTGTATTTTCCTCAAAACCCAAACGATGCATTCCTGTATCCATTTTTATATGAATCGGAAAATCTTTGAGATTCTTTTCTTTGGCAATTTTCAAAAAGGCATTTAATCCTTTTAAACTGTAAATTTCAGGTTCTAATTTATATTGAATAATCGACGGAAAACTTGTTGATTCTGGATTCAAAACCATAATCGGCAATTTGATACCGCCATTTTTCAGCGAAATTCCTTCATCGGCGAAAGCCACACCTAAATAATCCACTTTATGATGTTCGAGCAATTTTGCAATTTCCAAACCTCCGTTTCCATAACCAAAAGCTTTCACCATGACCATGATTTTGACATCATCGGCCAATTTTGATTTGTAATAATTTAAATTGTGACTAATTGAATCGAGATTAATTTCAAGAACCGTTTCATGCGTTTTTTCTTCAAGAAGCGAGACAATTTCTTCAAACTGAAAAGATCGCGCACCTTTGATCAAAATGGTTTCGTTGTTGAAATTCAGACTTTCAAAAGCTTCAATAAACGAAGCTGTATCTTGAAATGCAATGCAATTAGAAAACTTATCCTTAAAAGAAGAAATTGTTGGTCCAATGCCAATTACGCGATTGATTTTGTTGTCAGAAATCAATTGCGAAACTTTCGAATACAATTCTTCATTCGAAAAGCCACTTTGAAAAATATCGGAAAGAATTACTGTTTTTGTAGCATTCTTTTTCTGTTGGCTTTCTAAAAAATCCAAAGCAATTTTAAGTGATTGAAAATCGGAACTGTAGCTGTCGTCAATAATACTGCAATTGTTTATTCCGTTTTTGACTTCCAAACGCATTTGAACCGGATACAATAGTTGCACTCGGTTTTGAATGGTTTTAGAATCGTATTTAAAATAAAGCAAAACCAACAAACACGAAATTGCATTTTCAACAGAAGCCGAATCGCTAAACGGAATTTCTAGATCGAAAATTTCGTTTTGATATTGATATTGAATAGTTGTCGATTCGTTTTTTATTTCTTTTTTCAGAACAAAAACATCAGCAGTTTTATCGCTAAAACTCCATGAAAAAAGAGTTCTATTTTGAATTGGATTTTCTGCTGAAAAAGAAGTAAGACACTTATCTACCAATTCATTTTTTTGATAGATTATCACTTCCGTATTTTTGAAAAGCAATAGTTTTTCGTTGATTTTTTGCTCCAAATTCTCAAAACCTTCATCATGCGCAGAGCCAATGCTGGTCAAAACTCCAATTTTTGGTTTAATGATTTTTTCGAGCTTTTCCATTTCATTTATCGTCGAAATACCAGCTTCAAAAATTCCCAAATTGTGTTTTTCATTTATGGCGATCACAGACAATGGAACACCTACTTGAGAGTTATAACTTTTTGGGCTTCGAATAATATTGTAATCTGGACTCAACAAAAAGTTAAGCCATTCTTTCACAATCGTTTTCCCATTGCTTCCGGTTAAACCAATTACAGGGAAATCGAATAAATCTCTGTAATAAGCGGCAAATTGTTGCAAGGCATTTAAAGTATTTTTCACTACTAAAAAATTGGCTTTGCCTTTTACATTTTCAGGAATATATTGAACCGCAAAATTCTGAACGCCTTTTTCAATTAATTCAGTTATATACAAATGAGCATCGTTGTTAACACCTGACAAGGCAATAAACAAGGTTTTGGATCCGTTTTGAAGTGAACGGCTATCGATCGAAATATGATCAATAAAAACATCCGAATTTGAGCCAATCCATTCCGCATCAAGAACCGAGATAAGGCTTTTAATATTTATGCTCATTGAAAAATTCTTTTTGTCAAATTTAAAAAAAGGTTTGCCATGAATTGCACGAATTGCATTAATTTGTTTCACGCAGATTTAAAAAGATCTTAGCAGATGCCACAGATTTTTTTATATTAAATCGGTTTTGATCTGCCTAAATCTGTAAAATCTGCGTGAAATAAAAACATAGATCTTAGAATTATTTCTAATCCTTTAATCTGTGGCAAAAATAACTGTGACGAAAAATAAAATGTTAATTAACACAATCGAATTTGCGAAAATTGGTGCAATTCGTGGCGAACCCCATTATTTGATTATATTTGTTTTTACACCACAAATAACCGCGTTTTGAAAAAAATATTGCCTTTATTCTCCTATATCTTACATCCGATTTTTATTGCGATGTACACTACTTTGTTTTATCTTTTTTGCAAAGAAGACGCTTTTTCGAATAATGAAAAATACTTTGTTTTATTTCAAATTCTGATTATTACGATTCTAGTTCCGATTATGTTTTTTCTGCTGTTAAAATCAACAGGACACGTGACCTCTATAATGGTTCATGAAACTTCACAACGAAAAATTCCTTTAGTCCTACAATGCTTTCTGTATATTTTATTGGTAAAAAGAAGCATCATTATTACACGTTATCCAGAATTGCATTTCTTTTTTCTAGGCGCGTTGTTCACCACGATTTTAGCTTTGGTTTGTTCTTTATTTAAAATAAAAGCCAGTCTTCACGTAGCCGCTATTAGTGGTTTTGCCATTTTTGTAATTGGAATGAATATGCACTTGCAAATGCAAAATCCATATTGGCCAGCACTTTTGATTTTATTGACCGGAATCGTTGCTTCATCCCGACTGGAAATGCAGGCACATGATGCAAAAGAAATTCTTATTGGACTATCAATTGGAGTCTTGCCACAATTGCTCTTTTTATTTTTGTGGTTATAAAATATAGAAGATAAGCCCGACATTCATGGCTTTCATATTTACTTTTTCGCCAGAGACGGTTGAAACCGAATCAAATAAAGGATTTAAGCCATAATAAGCATAAATATTCCATGTATTATATCCTGTTGCGAGGTAAATTCCGTATTGAAATGTATTGACATCAGGATTATTTTTTATTTTATAAGTGTTTTCTCCATCGTCTAAAACCGATTTACTCGAGAAAATATAACTCATTTTTACCCCTCCATAA
Organism: Flavobacterium mesophilum; assembly: GCF_039581405.1. Taxonomy (NCBI): domain Bacteria; kingdom Pseudomonadati; phylum Bacteroidota; class Flavobacteriia; order Flavobacteriales; family Flavobacteriaceae; genus Flavobacterium; species Flavobacterium mesophilum. Next base: position 401,273 of record NZ_JBCPXZ010000003.1, read on the forward strand.
ATTCGCCAAAACTTAGTGCTTTCGTAAGTCGAATTTCTCCATCTGAACTCAATCGGCAAATCAACCGAATATTGTCTGTATTTGTTGGAAACAAACTCGCCATAGTCATTTACCCCATAAATCGGAGCGCCGTTAGTATCTTCTGAAACGGTGAAATTTTGGTAAAAGTTCTGATAGCTAAGTCCAAATCCTGCCGCGATAGCAACAGTTCTTTTTTTGTTAATTGGCATATCGCGCAAAAAGCCCGCAGAAAGCCCAGCAGAAAACTTATCTTGTTTCAATCTTTCGGGCGTATTGACTAAAAGATTATACGCTACTGAAAAGTAAAACTGATCTTCACGATATAAAGAATCGATTTTAATTACGGGTTTGATTTCAGGTTTCACTTCTTGCTGCGAAAAGACATTCAAAAATGAAACAAAAAACAAACAAGTAAAAAATAATCGCATATCGAATTTTGGTTTTAAAGAGGTTTTCAAGTTTAAACGTTTTTTGCCGTAAGTTTATTTTACATACAAATATAATATAATGCTAGTTGAAGATGTGATTTGAAAACAATTATTCTCTTTTTCAGCGCGAACAAAGGCATTTGTTGCACTTTTTTCAATAAATCTGCAACAGAAATCAAAAAATGACCCATTTTTTCAATCCGCTTTTATACCTTTGCCTTGCATGAAAAGAAAACAGCTCATATTAAGTGTTTCAATGACGCTGACGATATTGTTTACAATATTGTTTCAGTCGTTGCACAGTTTTGAGCATATTGTAAAACAACTTTCAGAAAAACAATGTCATCACGCTTACAATGATCCGAGTGGTGAAATAACGCATCAGCATCACAATTACGACTTATGTTATGTTTGTAATTTTGCTTTTGGAAGTTATACGGTTGCTGAAGTTTTTTCTTTTCAATTTCACAGTTTTCATAGAGAAATTCCTTATTTCTTTTCATTTTCAGAAAACATTCGCTCGTTTTCAAAAAGCGTTTATTTACTTCGGGGACCTCCTGTTGCTTTAGTTTCTTAGATTTCGATCATTCGAAAAAAATCTTATTTCTTTCAATTTAAAATTCAAATTACATTGAGTTTCCTAGTCCTATTTCAAACAAATCAGGATTAGAATGCTTTGCTGTTTGCTTTGTTTTTTATTTGAAAGAAGAAAATCAATTAACTATAGCATCATTTCCAAATGAAAAAATTAATACTAGCCCTAATTTTGGGGTTCTCGAGCATTCTTTCTGCTCAAAATTCGGTTTCAGGAATTGTTACCGACAATCAAAATCAACCAATTCCTGGCGTTTCTGTATATGCACCAGAACTACATAAAGGAACTACAACTGACGTAAACGGAAAATACGAATTGAACAATCTTCCTAACGGAAGTCTGCGCCTCGCTTTCAACTTTGTAGGTTATGCCAATCAAAATCAAACTATTGCAAAATTATCTAGAGAAAACACACTGAACATTACACTTTTAGAATCGATTATGGAAATGGATGAAGTTGTAGTTTCAACTCCATTCAACAAACTGCAATCGCAAAACGTAATGAAAATTGAGCATGAGAGCATCAAAACATTGCAACAAAAAGGAACATCGACTTTAATTGAAGGTTTGGCTACAATTCCTGGAGTTGCTCAGATTTCGACAGGAACTTCGATAGGAAAACCAGTAATTCGAGGACTTAGTGGGAATCGTGTTTTGGTTTATTCTCAAGGTGTGCGCATCGAAAATCAACAATTTGGTGATGAACATGGTTTAGGTTTAAATGATGCCGGAATTGAAAGTGTGGAAGTAATCAAAGGACCAGCATCTTTATTATATGGTTCAGATGCACTTGGTGGTGTTTTATATTTCAATCCTGAAAAATTTGCTGATGCAGGAACTTTCAAAGCAAATTTCAGCCAAAAATATTTTACCAATACAGAAGGGAGCAATTCATCTATTGGTTTAAAAACTTCTACAGATAATTGGAAATTTCTAGCAAGAGGAAGTTACAATACACATTCTGATTACAAGATTTCTGGCGGTGATCGCGTAACGAATTCACGTTACAATGAAACCGATTTCAAAACCGGAATTGGGTATAGCAATTCAAGTTTTTCAAGTGTTTTAAGATACAATTACAACAAATTGGACATTGGAATTCCAGAAGAAGGAATTGCAGAACAAACTTCAAGCAAGGACACAGAATTTCCGAGACAAGGTATTTTCAACCATTTATTGAGTTTAAACAATGTTGTGTTTTTTGAAAACTCAAAATTAGATGTTGATTTAGGCTATATTTCCAATGACAGAAGCGAATTTGAAGACAGCAACGAGGCTTCGCTTCACATGAAATTGAACACTTTCAATTATAATGCAAAATACCATTTCCCTAAATTCGGAAAAATCGAAACTATTTTAGGTGTTCAAGGCATGCATCAAACGAATACAAATTCAGGAGAAGAATATTTGATTCCTGATGCTACAACTAACGATTTTGGTGTTTTTGGAACTGCAAATTACGAATGGAATAACAGCGTTTTGCAAGCTGGATTGCGCTTTGACAACCGAAACATCAATTCTATCGCACACGGAACAGAGGGCGAAGAGGGTTATTTTCAAGCTTTAGATCGATCTTTTGATAGCTTCAATGCATCTTTGGGATACAAAACAAAATTGGCAGAGCCATTGACCCTTCGCCTAAATGTTGCGTCAGGGTTTAGAGCGCCAAATTTAGCCGAATTGACTTCAAACGGTGTTCATGAAGGAACAAACCGCTACGAAATTGGAAATGCAAATTTAAAAACAGAACAAAACGTTCAGACGGATGTTAATTTGGAATATAAAAACACACATTTTGAATTCTTCATCAACGGATTTTACAATCATGTGAACAATTACATTTACACTTCGCCAACAGGGGAAATTTTAGACAACAATGATGTTTTCGCGTATGTTCAAGACAATGCAAAATTATTTGGAGGTGAGGCAGGATTGCATATTCACCCGCATCCTTTAGATTGGTTGCATTTTGAAACTAGCTTTGAAACCGTAACTGGTAAAAAAGACAATAGTGATTATTTGCCATTGATTCCGGCAAACAACTGGAATAACACGCTTAGAACCGAATTCAATATCAAAAATTGGCTAAGCGAAGGTTTTGCTTCATTGAATGTTTCTTCGACTTTCAATCAAGATAATGTGAGCGGTTTTGAAACGGCTTCTAAAGGTTATACTTTGGTGAATTTAGGTTTTGGAGGAACAGTAAAACTCGGAAAAACTGCTTTTGACGTGAACTTAAACGGAAACAATTTATTTGACAAAAAATACATTGCACACCTTTCAAGATTAAAAACAGACGGTATTCCAAACATTGGAAGAAACATCGTTTTGGGCGTTAATTTCAACTTATAAGATTTTTGTTTAACCGCAAAGAACGCAAGGATTTTTCGCAAAGTTCGCAAAGATTAGAATTGACACAAAGCTTTGCGAACTTTGCGTTTTTATAAAACTTCACATAAATAAAAACTTTGCGTGCTTTGCGGTTAAAAAATCAGCAATCACACAAAAAATGCTATTTTTGTTAAAACCGACAAACTTAAATATGAAAAAAACATTTCTACTAATGGCGATTACAACAGCAGGAATTTCATTTGGACAAAATAAAATTCAATACCCCCAAACCAAAAAAGGCGAAACTGTCGATGTATATTTTGATACCAAAGTAAGCGATCCTTACCGTTGGCTTGAAGATGACAAATCGGCTGAAACTGGAGATTGGGTTAAAGCTCAAAACCAAGTTACTTACGGTTATTTAGATAAAATTCCGTTTCGTGAAGAACTAAAAAAACGAATGGAAAAACTTTGGAACTACGAAAAAATCGGAGCGCCATCTAAAGAAGGAAAATTTACTTATTACTCTAAAAACAACGGACTTCAAAACCAATCTGTTATTTACAGAAAAGATCAAAACGGCAAGGAAGAAGTTTTCTTAGATCCGAATACATTTTCTAAAGACGGAACAACTTCGCTTGGCGGACTTGATTTTTCTAAAGACGGAAGCAAAGCAGCGTATGCAATTTCTGAAGGCGGAAGCGATTGGAGAAAAGTAATCATCATTGATGCGGTTTCTAAAAAAGTACTGGAAGACACTTTAGTAGACGTGAAATTCAGTGGCATTTCTTGGCATGGAAATGAAGGTTTTTACTATTCAAGCTATGACAAACCAAAAGGAAGCGAACTTTCGGCAAAAACAGATCAGCATAAATTGTATTTCCACAAATTGGGAACTTCTCAAAAAGAAGACAAAGTAATTTTTGGTGCCGATCAAAAAAGAAGATATGTTGGTGGTTATGTAACCGAAGACAATCATTATTTAGTGATTTCTGCAGCAAATTCGACTTACGGAAATGAACTGTACATCAAAGATTTGACGAAACCAAATAGCCCGATTGTGACTATTGTTGACAATTTCAACAGTGACAACAGCATCATTGAAAACGAAGGAAGCAAATTGTTCATTGAAACCGATTTTAATGCTCCAAATAAACGTGTCGTAACAGTTGATGCAGCAAATCCGAAACCAGAAAACTGGAAAGATTTTATTAAAGAAACTCAAGATATTTTGTCTCCTTCAACGGGTGCAGGATATTTCTTTGCTAATTATACAAAAGATGCAGTTTCTTTTGTACAGCAATATGATTACAGCGGAAAATTAGTTCGCGAAATCAAACTTCCAGCGGTTGGAACTGCAGGAGGATTTGGCGGAAAAAAGGACGAAAAAATCTTGTACTACAGTTTTACAAATTACACAACACCAGGAAGCATCTATTCTTTTGAACCAAAAACAGGTAAATCTGAAGTTTACCAAAAACCGAAAGTAGATTTCAAAAGCGAAGATTACGAATCAAAACAAGTTTTCTATACTTCAAAAGACGGCACAAAAGTTCCGATGATTATTACGTATAAAAAAGGAACAAAATTAGATGGCAAAAACCCAACAATTCTATACGGTTACGGCGGATTTAATATTAGTTTGACGCCAAGTTTTAGCATTGCAAATGCCGTTTGGATGGAAAACGGAGGCGTTTATGCTGTTGCCAATTTAAGAGGTGGAGGTGAATATGGAAAAAAATGGCATGACGCAGGAACAAAACAACAAAAACAAAATGTATTTGATGATTTTATCGCTGCTGCGGAATATCTAATCGCGCAAAAATACACCTCATCTGATTATTTAGCGATTCGCGGAGGATCTAACGGAGGTTTATTAGTTGGTGCAACGATGACACAGCGCCCTGACTTAATGAAAGTAGCTTTACCAGCAGTTGGAGTTATGGATATGCTTCGTTACAACGCTTTTACGGCGGGCGCAGGTTGGGCTTTTGATTATGGAACCGCTCAGGACAGCAAAGAGATGTTTGAATATTTAAAAGGATACTCGCCAGTTCACAACGTTAAACAAGGAACGCATTATCCAGCAACTATTGTAACAACTGGAGATCATGACGATCGTGTGGTTCCGGCGCACAGTTTCAAATTTGCTTCTGAATTGCAGGAAAAACAAGCAGGAGAAAATCCAGTTTTAATCCGAATTGATGTTAAAGCAGGTCACGGAGCAGGAAAATCTGTTGCGGCTACAATTCAAGAAAATGTAGACATCCAAGCATTTACGCTTTATAATATGGGCTTTACTGCTTTACCGAAAAAGTAAGACTTTAAGCTTAATTTTTTTTAGCCACGAATTCACGAATTATTTTCTGAATATCGTGGCTTTTTTTTGTTTCACGCAGATTCAGCAGATTTTGGCAGATTTAAAATGATTTACTTAAAAAATCTGTGCGCATCTGCTTTAATCATTTTAAATCTGCGTGAAACAAATTAGTGCAATTCGTGTAATTCGTGGCGAACCTTTTTTAAACAATTCATTTCCCTTAAATTTGAGGAACTTAAAACTTAAAACATGAAAATTATAAAATGGGGAATCATTGGTTGCGGAAATGTAACCGAAGTTAAAAGCGGACCCGCTTTTCAGAAAGCTCCAAATTCAGCTTTAGTTGCTGTTATGCGAAGAGACGCAGCCCTTGCTGAAGATTATGCAAAACGTCATAATGTTCCGAAATGGTACTCAAAAGCTGAAGATTTAATTAATGATCCAGAAGTTGATGCTGTTTATATCGCCACTCCTCCTTCTTCTCATAAAGAATATACGATTTTATGCGCCAAAGCAGGAAAGCCAGTTTATGTAGAAAAACCAATGGCTTTGACTTTTGAAGAATGCAACGAAATGATTAGCGCTTGCAAAGAACATAATGTTCCGTTGTTTGTTGCGTATTACAGAAGAGCTTTGCCTCGTTTTTTAAAGATCAAAGAAATTATTGACGAAGGAAAATTAGGAACCATCAGACACGTAAATTGTGTTTTATATCATCCATTTGAGGAACGTTATGATGACGAAATCAATCTTCCTTGGACGGTTTTGCCACATATTTCCGGAGGCGGAATTTTTGTTGATTTAGCCTGCCATACTTTAGACTTCCTAGATTTTGTTTTAGGTCCGATAAAATCAGTTCGCGGACATGCAACTTCTCAATTATTAGCTTATCCTGCTGAGGATTCGGTTTCAATGTCATTTTTATTTGAAAACGGAATTCATGGTTCTGGAATTTGGAATTTTGCAAGTTTTGAGCGTTATGACAATACCGAAATTGTGGGTGATAAAGGAAAAATATCTTTTTCGACTTTTGGGAATGATCCGCTTCATATTCAATATGCAAATGGAGAAAAAGAAAGTATTTTGATCGAAAACCCCCTTCATATTCAGCAACCGTTTATTGAAACTGTTATCGCTGATCTTTTAGACAATGGAACTTCTCCATCTAAAGGAACTTCAGGAGCAAGAACTACTTGGGTTATTGATGAAGTTTTGAAGGAGTTTAGAGAGGCTTCGAAATAGCAGACTTTTAATTGAATTGCCTCCAGCTTTAGCCGGAGGTTAAAATTGATGTAAAATAAAAGGCTTTAGCCGAACTTATTGTTTGGCTAAAGCCTTTTTTGCATTTGAGAATAAAATACCTCCAGCTAAAGCGGGAGGCAATTCACCCTAAAATCTTTGTCAAAGTTTCAAACTTTGACAAAGGTTCGTACTACTAGCAAAAAAAGAGGATATTCTTTCGAATATCCTCTTTTTTAAACTATAAAAAACTTTGGAAAATTATAGGCTGTATTTAACTCCTAAAGTCAAACCTAAACCAGAAATTCCAACGTAAGAACTTAAATCATCTGTAGCTTTTGTGCTGTCAAAACCAGCAGCATTTGTAACTGTACTGTTTGAATTAGCATCAATTGAGCTATGGTAATTAGTGTGGTTAGCAGAATATGAAGCTGTTCTAAATGCAGTCGTAGTATTTAATTTATCTACTCCATTTTCAGTATATTCAGTAGTTTCTTTAGTTTTTCCGTGCACTGTGAAGTTACGATACTCTAACTCAGCAAAAGCTGAAAGATGTTTTCCTAATTTATAAGAAGTACCAATAGCTGCCATAAAACCAACTGTTGCATTTGGTTTTACCACATCTTTTGAATACGCTTTAGTAGCCGCAACTTGATTAGCGCCAGCAAAACTCACATAATCTCTAGTTGTTTCAATATCTAAAGTTCCATGAACTGGAACAATAACTCCAACTTTAGTATATGGTTCAAAACCGTGAGCTTCTCCTAAAAACATTACAAGTGCAGGTGCTAAATCAAAAGCTTTGATTTGTCCTTCTGCAGTAAAACTTACGTAAGTAGCAACTGTTGTATTTGGGTTGTATGAAATAAGTCTGTCAGTTGTTTGAGCCATAGTTTTACTATTACTGATGTAGTAATTAGCAGATAATTCAACTCCTAAACGTGTAGAAAAACGATAACCTCCAGTGATTCCACTTCTGAAACCTTGTCCAAAAGAACCTGTTATACTTTCTCTTGAAACCAATTTATTGTTAGCTAGTGTACCAGCATATACATCTCTATTTGGTTCTTGACCTCCAACAACCGGGAATTCTGTTGAAGCTGTTTGGTTAAAATAAGATCCTCCTAATTTAAAATACCAGCTTTCTGGCTTGTCTGCTTTTTCTGTCTGCGCCATTGTAGCCATAGAGCAAACTAATAATCCTAATAAAAATAGGTTCTTTTTCATAATTCTGATTTAATTAATTTATACAAACTTAGAGTATTTTAACATATTCTTTTAGTCTGTATGGTTAGACTTGGAACGAAATCGTTGTAATTTCGGGCAATATTACTAAAAAAGTATTATGCGTGCATATTTTTAACATTAAAATTTTACATTCCATTAAATTTTAACTGTTAATTTTTTAGTTCAGTTTAAAATTAATCTGCATTTTTTCTAATTCTTGCAACAATTCAGCTGAAATCTTCACCTTTAAACGTCGGCTTGGCATGGTTAATTTGGTGACCACTTTCACCTCTTCAACCTCTTTCATCTCTTTCATTTTAGCTTCTCCAGAAACTGCTTCATTATCGTCATTTTCATCTTCAAAAACTGCATCTTCGCTGTCTTCAAATTCACTTGTCGTTTCGACTTCAACGAGACGTTTGACATTTTCGATTTCCATAATATCAAAACTCACCGTATTGTCCCCTTTGTTTTCACTAAACAAATGACTCAATTTATGAATAAACTCTTCATGAAGATCTTTGATGTCTAGCAATAAAATTAATTTTTTGGCAAATGCTTCCAAAATATCCTGCAACTGTCTAACCTCAACAAATTGCATTCTCGGATCTGTTTTTTTACCTGTATCATGATTCACCCAGCCGTCTTTTATCAAAATCTTAATATAGGCAAAATTGTTCTGAATCAAGAAATGGCGGAATTTCAAATATTCTTCACCAAAAATCTTAAACTCGTAACTTTCATCATAGCCTTCTAAATTGAACGCTGCCCAGCCTTTTCCATTCTTCGCTACACGGTGTTGTACGTTATTAATAATTCCGGCAAACATTAGATTCTTCCCAACATATTCATTCATGTTTTTCAAAGCTTCTAATCTCGAATTGCAGAAATATTTCATCTCAAATCTAAAATCATCAAGCGGATGTCCAGAAATATAGATTCCGACAACCTCTTTTTCTTTTGCCAATTTCTCCATTGTACTCCAGTCTTCACATGGTGGCACAACAGGTTCTGCAATCTGCACTTCACTGGTTTCTCCAAACAAACTTACTTGAGAAGAGTTTTCATTTTCCTGAAACTTAGAGCCGTAACGCATTGCCTTTTCGTAGAACGTAATTCCGTCACCATCATCATGGAAATATTGCGCTCTAGTTGTTCCTTCAAAAGAATCAAAACCTCCAGCTAATGCTAAATTCTCAATCGCTTTTTTGTTGGCAGCACGAAGGTCAATTCGCTTCGCCAAATCAAAAATCGATTTATATCTTCCGTCTTTTCTGTTTTCTACAATCGTTTCTACAGCTCCAGAACCTACACCTTTAATCGCTCCCATTCCGAAACGAACGGCATAATCGTCGTTTACAGTAAATTTATAATACGATTCGTTTACGTCTGGTCCAAGAACCTGTAATCCCATACGTTTACATTCCTCCATGAAGAACGAAACCTGTTTGATATCATTCATGTTATTCGAAAGTACCGCTGCCATATATTCAGCAGGATAATGCGCTTTCAAATATGCTGTTTGGTACGCAATCCAAGCATAACAAGTCGAGTGCGATTTGTTGAAGGCGTAACTCGCAAAGGCTTCCCAGTCTTTCCAGATTTTCTCCAGAATTTTGGCATCGTGACCTTTTGCTGCTGCTTGTTCAACAAACTTCGGCTTCATTTTATCTAGTACGTCTTTTTGTTTCTTACCCATCGCTTTACGCAAGACGTCGGCCTCACCCTTTGTAAATCCTGCCAAAGACTGAGACAAAAGCATTACCTGCTCTTGGTAAACTGTAATTCCGTAGGTTTCTGATAAATATTCGGCGCAGGCATCTAAATCGTATTTGATTTCCTCATCACCATTTTTTCTTCGAACGAAAGACGGAATATACTCCAAAGGTCCCGGACGATACAAGGCATTCATGGCAATTAAATCTCCAAATACGGTTGGTTTCAGATCTTTCATGTATTTCTGCATTCCAGGCGACTCGTATTGGAAGATTCCAACAGTTTCACCTCTTTGGAAAAGCGCATACGTTTCTTCATCATCAATTGGGAAAGTATCTGGATTTAATTCGATTCCTGTTCTATATTTTACCAATTTCACGGTATCTTTTATCAGCGTAAGGGTCTTCAGACCCAAGAAGTCCATTTTCAGCAATCCGGCACTTTCTGCAACCGAGTTATCAAACTGTGTTACATACAAATCAGAATCTTTTGCTGTCGTTACCGGAACGTAATTCGTAATATCCGAAGGCGTAATGATTACCCCGCAGGCGTGAATTCCCGTGTTACGCATCGATCCTTCAAGGATTTTTGCCTGCTGAATGGTTTCTCCTGCCAAATCATCTTCATTGGCAATCGCGATTAATTCTTTTACATTGTCGAATTCGTCCGAACGAAGTGCTTTTTTAACTTCTTCTTCACTTTCCGAAATAAAACGCGCCAAATTCCATTTTGACGGCATCATTCCCGGAATCAATTTCGCAATTCTATCAGCTTCAAATAATGGCAAATCCAGTACACGCGCCGTATCACGAATTGCCGATTTGGTCGCCATTTTACCATAAGTGATAATCTGTGCCACCTGTTTTTGACCGTATTTGTTGATTACGTATTCCATTACACGACCACGACCCTCGTCATCAAAATCGATATCAATATCGGGCATCGATACACGGTCAGGGTTTAGGAAACGCTCAAAAAGTAAGTCGTATTTAATTGGGTCAATATTGGTAATTCCGAGACAGTACGCAACGGCTGAACCCGCTGCAGAACCACGCCCAGGTCCTACCGAAACGTCCATATTTCTAGCTTCGGCGATGAAATCCTGTACGATCAAGAAATAACCCGGATATCCTGAATTCGAAATTGTCATTAATTCAAAATCCAGTCGTTCCTGAATCGATTCGGTAATTTCGCCATATCTTCTTTTCGCACCTTCCATAGTAAGATGGCGCAAGTATTTATTTTCTCCACGAACACCACCATCTTCTTCATCTTCGGGCACCATAAATTCGTCAGGAATTTCGAATTTCGGAAGCAATACATCACGATAAAGTGAATATCCTTCAACCTTATCGATAATTTCCTGAATGTTGATAATCGCTTCTGGCAAATCAGCAAAGAGCTTTTTCATCTCGTCTTGCGACTTGAAATAGTATTCCTGATTTGGAAGTCCGTAACGGTAACCACGACCACGACCAATTGGCGTTGCCTGTTTTTCACCATCTTTTACACACAATAAAATGTCGTGTGCATTGGCATCTTCCTTATTTAAATAATAAGTATTGTTGGTTGCAATTAATTTGACATTGTGTTTTTGAGAAAACTCAATCAGTGTTTTGTTGACACGATTTTCATCTTCCTGATTGTGGCGCATTACTTCCAAATAGAAATCTTCTCCAAATTGTTCTTTCCACCAAATCAAAGCTTCTTCGGCTTGGTTTTCACCAATATTCAAGATTTTACTCGGAATTTCTCCGTATAAATTCCCAGACAAAACCATGATATCGCCTTTGTATTGCTCGACGATTTTACGGTCAATTCTCGGAACATAATAAAATCCGTCAGTATAGGCAATCGAAGCCATTTTTGCCAAGTTGTGATAACCGGCTTTATTTTTAGCCATTAAAACAACTTGATAACCGTTGTCTTTTTTGCTTTTATCTAAGTGGTTGTCGCAGATATTAAATTCACAGCCCACAATAGGTTTTACCTCTGTTTCTGTTGGTTCTTCTCCTGCTTCAACCAATGCTTTATTTTTTCCCGAAGCCGCTTTGTTGTGATTCATAACAGCACTCACAAAGTGGAAAGCTCCCATCATGTTTCCTGTATCTGTCATCGCCACGGCTGGCATTCCGTTTTTAGCAGCAGCTGCAACAATATTTCCAACTCCAATAGTCGACTGCAAAACCGAAAACTGCGTATGATTGTGTAAATGCGCAAATTTTGCTGCTTTGAAATCAGCTTTATCTTCTTCTGAAACAACTGTTTGCTGACCTTCTCCAGCTAAAGCTTTAAGCTGTTCTCTGATTTTATCAGAAGCCGCTTTTAAGTTGATGTGTTTTAAACCAATTAACTTGAATGGCTCCGCATTTCTTTCTTGAAATTCTTTGAAATACTCTTTCGGAACATCTAGCTCTTCTTTGGTAAAAACCTCTCTTCTAACCAATTCCAAGAAACAACGCGTAGTTGCCTCAACATCGGCAGTTGCGTTGTGCGCTTCCGCGAAAGGCTGGTCGAAAAGATAGCTGTGTAATTCGGTCAAAGTCGGAAGTTTGAATTTTCCTCCACGACCTCCAGGAAGCTGTAGTAATGAAGCTGTAACTTCGGTACACGTATCCAGAACAGGCATCGAACTCATTTGAGATTCTACTCCCATTCTATGGAATTCGGCTCCCATAATATTAACGTCGAATCCTAAGTTCTGACCTACAATATATTTGGTTTTGCTTAATGCAATATTGAATTTCTCTAAAACTTCGGCCAAAGTGATTCCATCGGCTTCAGCCAATTCAGTCGAGATTCCGTGAATACGCTCAGCATCGTACGGAATATTAAATCCTTCTGGTTTTACCAAATAATCCTGATGTTCGATAAGCTGTCCCATTTCGTCATGAAGTTGCCAAGCGATCTGTATACAGCGAGGCCAGTTGTCTGAGTCAGTTATTGGGGCATCCCAGCGTTTTGGTAATCCGGTTGTTTCGGTATCGAATATTAAATACATAGAGTTGTAAAAAGTCAAATTTTAAATCCTCAAATTTCATATCTTACATATTGTAAATTATTGACAACATGAAACATAGCAAAATGCGAAATGAAAAATGGAAGGAATTCAAATTTACACTTTTTTTAGGGAAATAATAAAGTGAAGTTGTTAACAAAAAGCACAATTAACATCGTTGTTCTCTAAAATCAAAAACAATGAAATTTCATTCATTTTTTCTTAAAAAACTCCAATTATCCATTTTGGACACTCATTGCTTCAAAATGAACACTTTTAAACTGCAGTGTATGCTGAACTTTGCTTCATCAAATTATAACAATTAAAAAAACAATAATCATGAAAACAATTTTTATCACAGGCGCATCATCAGGTTTAGGAAAAGCAACAGCAAAATTATTCCACGAGCAAGGATGGAACGTTATTGCAACAATGAGAAATCCTGAAAAAGAAACAGAACTTTCTCAATTAAAAAACGTAACACTTTTACCTCTTGATGTGACCAACTTTGACCAAATTCAAGCTACAGTTCAAAAAGCACTTCAATTAAGCGATATTGACATCGTATTCAACAATGCCGGCTATGGTTTAATTGGTCCGTTAGAAAGCCTTTCTGATTCTCAAATCACAAAACAATTAGACACTAATTTATTGGGCGTAATTCGAGTTACAAATGCATTTATACCGTATTTCAGAAAAAGAAAAAGCGGTTCATTTATTTCCACAACTTCTATCGGCGGACTGATTGCTTTTCCTTTAGGATCCATTTATCACGCAACAAAATGGGGACTGGAAGGCTGGAGCGAAAGCATGGCTTATGAACTAAATCCGTTTGGAATAAACATTAAAACCGTTTCTCCCGGAGCAATTAGAACAGAATTCTTGCATGGTTCTCTTGACACAAGCACTTTGCCAGAGTACGAAACAATGACCAATAAAATGTTCGGAAACGTTGACGTTATGTTTGAAATGGCATCGACTCCTGAACAAATTGCCGATGTGGTTTACGAAGCCGCTACAGATGGCAAAAACCAATTAAGATATGTAGCCGGAGAAGACGCAAAAGCACTTTACAAACAAAGATTAGAAGTTGGAGACGAAGTTTTTCGTTCTGAATTTGGCAAGCAATTTTTTGGAGAATAATTTATTTCAGACTAATACTGCTCCCGTCTTCAGATGTTGTGCGGTATTAGTCTTTTAAATTTTCATACTTTTATATCATGGAAAAGAAAAACAATACTCCTGCAAAAATTTCCTCAATCTCGCAGTTTCACGACTTGCTTCGATTGCCAAAACCGCTTCATCCGATGGTGAGTTTGGTAGACAATACGCAATTGGCTATTAATGAAGATATAGCAAACATCGCTTTTTTGCTTGATTTTTATAAGATATCGTATAAGTTTTCTACCAAAGGAAAAATGGGTTACGGTCAGGGTTATTATGATTTCACCGAAGGCGGACTCATGTTTGCTTCTCCTAGTCAATTAATTTTTACCGAAAACGAAGAAGGAGTCGAATATGGCGGTTACACGCTTTTGTTTCATCCTGATTTTATTCGGAATTATCCTTTAGGAAAAAGCATCAAAAAATATGGTTTCTTTTCTTATGACACCAATGAAGCCCTGCATCTTTCAGACAGCGAAAAAACAATTATTATTGGCTTATTAAAAAGCATCGAAAATGAGCTGAATACCGCAATTGACGAAATGAGTCAGGATGTGATTGTTTCTTATATTGATGTGCTGCTGAATTACAGCAATCGTTTTTACAAACGCCAATTTATTACCCGAAAAACCATCAGCCACGATTTATTACTAAAGGTTGAAGAAACGCTGGATAACTATATTAGCAACGCCGAAACTTTGAAAAAAGGATTACCAACGGTAGAGTTTCTGGCTTCGCAAATTAATGTTTCGACTCATTATTTAAGCGATATGCTTCGAAATTTAACCGGTCAAAACGCACAGCAACACATTCATTCTAAACTAATTGAAAAATCAAAAGATTTCTTGATTACGACAAATCTTTCGGTTGCCGAAATTGCTTATCAATTAGGTTTTGAATATCCGCAGTCTTTCAGCAAATTATTCAAAAAGAAAACCAACCTTACTCCATTAGAATTTAAAAACTCATTAAATTAACACAACCGATTCTCTTTTTTTTTGAAAACAAAAGAGATCGGTTTTCTTCTTTTTAGGACTTATTTTTGAGCTCTTATTTCATAAATTTTCATAAAAAATTACCTCTTGGATGTCGTAGTATTTTGCCGTTTTATTGAATCTAAATAACAAGCAAAAAACATCATTTTAAGCTTTTCAAAACCTAAAAATCGCGACCGACGGAAAGAAATCAAAACTAACAATTATTACTATTTTTATTTGTTTTGTTACATTTTTTCAAACAAAAATCTATATTTTATAGCAGTTTTGAGATAAATTTGCAAACTATTAAAATAAAAAACAATGAAGCAGAATTAAATCTGAAAAAGAAAAACAAAGTTAATTTCTAAATCATTTTTCTGTCAAATTTGAAGTTGCAAAAGCCAATTGGCAATTTGTAATTTAGTTTGGGTATCGTATATAATGAAATATTGAAATTGACGCTTTTTTATCTTTTTTTACTTTTGTTTTGCTATTATAATGAACAGGAAATTGCTGTGGTTATAGAAATTACAATTTAAAAAAATAAAAAATGAGTAAGACATTATTTGACAAAGTATGGGATTCACATGTTGTGCGTAAAATTGAAGATGGGCCAGATGTGTTTTTTATTGACCGCCATTTCATTCATGAAGTTACGAGTCCTGTTGCTTTTTTAGGATTAAAATCAAGAGGCGTTAACGTTTTATACCCAGAACGTACTTTTGCAACTGCTGACCACAATACCCCAACTATAAACCAACACCTTCCAGTTCAAGATCCTCTTTCTGCAAACCAGCTGAAAGCTCTTGAAGACAATGCGAACGAATACGGAATTTCGCACTGGGGATTAGGTCACCAAAAAAATGGAATTGTACACGTAGTTGGTCCTGAAAACGGAATTACTTTGCCAGGTGCTACTATTGTATGCGGGGATTCGCATACGTCTACTCACGGTGCTTTTGGAGCTATTGCTTTCGGTATCGGAACATCTGAGGTTGAAATGGTGCTTTCTACTCAATGTATCATGCAACCAAAACCAAAGAAAATGCGTATTAACGTAAACGGGCAACTTAGTAAAGGAGTTGGACCAAAAGACGTTGCGCTTTATATTATTGCTCAATTAACTACTTCTGGAGGAACTGGTTACTTTGTTGAATACGCTGGTGATGTTTTTGAAAACATGACTATGGAAGGTCGTATGACAGTTTGTAACTTAAGTATCGAAATGGGTGCTCGCGGAGGAATGATCGCTCCTGACCAAACTACTTTTGATTTCTTAGAAGGAAGATTATACGCTCCAAAAGGAGAAGCTTGGACTAAAGCTGTCGAATATTGGAAAACGCTAAAAACGGATGCTGACGCTGTTTTTGATGCTGAATTAAACATCAAAGCAGAAGATATCGAACCAATGATTACTTACGGTACCAACCCTGGAATGGGAATTGGTATCACAAAACATATCCCGAATGCTAAAGAAGTTGAAGGTGGCGAGGAAACTTACAAAAAATCTTTAGCTTACATGGGCTTCAACGAAGACGACGTAATGATTGGAAAACAAATCGATTACGTTTTCTTAGGAAGCTGTACAAACGGACGTATTGAAGATTTTAGAGCTTTCGCTGAAATTGTAAAAGGAAGAAAAAAAGCAGACAATGTTACTGCTTGGTTAGTTCCTGGATCTCACGTTGTTGAAGCACAAATTAAAGAAGAAGGAATTTTAGATATCTTGACAGAAGCTGGTTTCGTATTACGTCAGCCTGGATGTTCTGCTTGTTTAGCTATGAACGATGACAAAGTTCCTGCTGGTAAATATGCAGTAAGTACTTCAAACAGAAACTTTGAAGGTCGTCAAGGTCCTGGTTCTAGAACTTTATTAGCAAGTCCAATTATGGCTGCTGCAGCTGCTGTTACAGGAAAACTAACAGATCCTAGAGAATTATTCTAATTCTCGCTATACGCTTTAAGCAATAGGCTTTAAGCAAAAAAAACAATACTAAAAATGCTGTAGAAAAAAGCTTAAAGCTTATAGCCTACAGCCTAAAGCACAGAATAATGGCATACGATAAATTTAATATACTTACAAGCAGCGGCGTACCGTTGCCAATTGAGAACGTAGATACAGATCAAATCATTCCAGCTCGTTTCTTGAAAGCTACAAAACGTGAAGGTTTTGGAGACAATCTTTTCAGAGACTGGAGATATAACGGAGACGATACTCCAAAAGCAGATTTCGTTTTAAACAACCCAACTTACAGCGGAAAAATCCTTGTAGGAGGAAAAAACTTCGGTTCTGGATCTTCTAGAGAGCATGCTGCATGGGCGGTTTACGATTACGGATTCCGTGCTGTAGTTTCTAGTTTCTTTGCTGATATCTTCAAAGGAAACTGTTTAAACATTGGTGTTTTGCCAGTACAAATCAGCCCAGAATTTTTAGCTAATATTTTCAAAGCTATAGAAGCTGATCCAAATACAGAATTAGAAATCAATCTTCCTAACCAAACAATTACTTTATTGTCAACTGGTGAGCAAGAGTCTTTCGCTATTAATGGTTACAAAAAAAATAACCTAATTAATGGTTTTGACGATATTGATTATTTACAAGATATGAAGGAAGATATTAAAGCTTTTGCTGATAAACTTCCTTACTAACAATCAACCAACTAAAAAGCAGTTATCCAAGCTCGACTTTAAAGGTTGACCTGGGTAACTGCTTTATAATTTTGTGCATTTCGGTAGTTCAATAATTCTTTTCAGATGAAAGCAAACAAACACATTCAAAGGGACGAAACAGCCAATAAAATATTCGACAACAGAAATTTAACAAATGATTACAAAAATCTAATATCCATACTAAAACCAGGAATGAAAGTTCTTGATGTGGGTTGCGGAACAGGATCTATTTCGAAAGATATTGCAAAGATTGTTGGAGAAAATGGAAAAGTAGTCGGAATTGACAATACTGAAAATTTCATTATAAGCGGAAAAGAATCTTACAAAAACACAACGAACTTAGAATTAATTCATGTTGATTTATTCGATTTTAATCCAGAGGAAAAATTTGATTTAATCGTTTCAGCAAGAACGCTTCAATGGTTAAGCAATCCAAAGGAAGCTTTGGTAAAGATGAAATCCTTACTGAAACCAAATGGTCAAATTTCGATTTTAGATTATGACCACACTAATTTAGACTGGAATCCGTCACCTCCGGAAAGCATGCAGGAGTTCTACAATATATTCCTAAAATGGAGACAGGATGCCGGAATGAATAATAGAATTGCAGAAGATTTGCCGAATTTATTAGAAGAAGTCGGTTTTCACTCGGTTGAAAAAATCAATTCGGATGAATTTTATACCAAAGAAAGAGAAGATTACAAATCGAAAATAGGCATTTGGTCTAAAGTTGCCGGATCTTCTCAAATGGTAGAAGAAGGTTATTTGGATAATAATTTGCGATTGAAAGCTATAGAAGAATACGACCATTGGGTAGAAACAGAAGCGGTTTCTATGACAATGAAATTAAATGAAGTGCGGGGAAAAATATAAACAAACAGAATACCCTTTTCAACAAAAAAGGTTTTAAAACAGCAATATGGAAAAAAGAAAAATTGAAATAATGGATACGACGCTCCGTGACGGTGAACAAACCTCAGGAGTATCATTTTCTGCTGCAGAAAAACTGACCATTGCGCAATTGTTGTTGGAGGAATTAAATATTGATAGAATCGAAATTGCTTCGGCGCGCGTGAGCGAAGGAGAATTTCAAGCCGTAAAAGGCATTACTTCTTGGGCTGAAGAAAAAGGATACATCAACAGAATTGAAGTTCTAACGTTTGTTGACGGCGGTGTTTCAATTGATTGGATGAAAAAAGCAGGTGCTAAAGTGCAAAATTTATTAACCAAAGGTTCAATGAATCACTTGACGCATCAATTAAAAAAAACACCTGAGCAACATTTTTCTGAAATCGCTCAAATCATTGCTTTAGCAAAAGAAAACAACATTGAAACCAATGTTTATCTGGAAGACTGGAGCAACGGAATGCGAAATTCCCCTGAATATGTTTTTCAATTTTTGGAGTTTTTATCAACGCAACCAGTCAAAAGAATTTTGTTACCTGATACTTTAGGCGTTTTAATTCCATCTTTAGCTTTTGAATTTATTTCAAATATAAAAGCAAAATACCCACAAATTCACTTTGATTTCCACGCTCACAATGATTACGATTTGAGCGTTGCCAATGTGATGGAAGCGATAAAAGCTGGAATCAACGGACTTCACGTAACGGTAAACGGAATGGGAGAACGCGCTGGAAATGCACCTCTTGAAAGTACCGTAGCTGTTATTAACGATTATTTACCGCAAGTAAATATCAATGTAAAAGAAACTTCATTGTATTCTGTAAGCAAATTGGTTGAAACGTTTACAGGTTATAGAATTCCAGCAAATAAGCCAATTGTCGGTGATAATGTTTTTACACAAACTGCCGGAATTCACGCCGATGGAGACAACAAAAACAATCTTTATTTTAATGATCTTCTTCCAGAACGTTTTGGAAGAAAACGCAAATATGCTCTAGGAAAAACTTCTGGAAAAGCCAATATCGAAAAGAATCTTCAAGAATTAGGTTTAAAACTAAACAACGAAGATTTGAAATTGGTCACTCAAAGAATTATCGAATTGGGCGACAAAAAAGAAACCGTAACGAAGGAAGATCTTCCATACATTATTTCTGATGTTTTGGACAGCCATACGTACGAAGAAAAAATCAAAATCGAATCTTATATCTTGGTCCACTCAAAAGGAATGCGCCCTTCGACTACTTTGTCCTTAAATCTTAATGGAGAAATAATCGAGGAAAACGCGCAAGGAGACGGTCAGTTTGATGCTTTTATGAATGCTTTATCTAAAATTTACAAAAGCAAAAAACTTACACTTCCAAAATTGATTGACTACGCTGTGAGAATTCCGCCAGGAAGTAGTTCTGATGCATTGTGCGAAACCATTATTACATGGGTAAACAACGGAAAAGAATTCAAAACCCGCGGATTAGATTCAGATCAAACCGTTGCAGCGATTATTGCAACGCAAAAAATGCTTAATATAATTACTTAAGGTTCTAAGTTGCTAAGATTCTAAGGCACTAAGGTTTTTCTTTGAACTTAGAATCTTAGCAACTCAAAACCTTAGAATTTTAAAATAAAAACTAAGTCAAAAAAGGAAAAAAACCTTAGAACCTTAGCAACTCAGAACCTTAGAACCTTTTAAAAAATATAGAATGAAATTAAACATAGCCCTTTTAGCCGGAGACGGAATCGGACCAGAAGTAATCGATCAAGCCGTAAAAGTATCAGATGCTATTGCACAAAAATTTGGACATGAAATCACTTGGAAACCAGCTTTAACTGGTGCTGCTGCAATTGATGCAGTAGGTGAACCTTATCCAGATGCAACACACGAAATTTGCAAAAATGCTGACGCCGTTCTTTTTGGAGCGATTGGTCACCCTAAATATGATAACGATCCTTCTGCACCAGTTCGTCCCGAGCAAGGTTTGTTAAAAATGCGTAAAGCATTAGGTTTGTTTGCAAACGTAAGACCAACTTTTACATTCCCATCTTTATTAGACAAATCGCCACTAAAAAGAGAAAGAATCGAAGGAACTGACTTAGTTTTCTTAAGAGAGTTAACAGGCGGAATTTACTTTGGTGAAAAAGGAAGAAAAGATAACGGAGATACTGCTTACGACAACTGCGTTTACACAAGAGCAGAAGTACAACGTTTGGCTAAAAAAGGTTTCGAATTAGCCATGACGCGTTCTAAAAAATTATGCTGCGTTGATAAAGCAAACGTTTTGGAAACATCACGTTTATGGAGAGAAACAGTTCAAGCAATGGAAAAAGATTATCCAGAAGTTGAAGTAAGCTACGAATTTGTTGACGCCGTTGCAATGCGTTTGGTTCAATGGCCAAACTCTTATGATGTATTAATTACAGAGAACTTGTTTGGAGATATCTTAACAGATGAAGCTTCTGTAATTTCAGGTTCAATGGGATTAATGCCTTCTGCCTCTATGGGAGCTGAAGTATCTTTGTTTGAGCCTATTCACGGTTCATACCCACAAGCTACAGGATTAAATATTGCGAACCCAATGGCTACTGTTTTATCTGCTGCTATGATGTTCGAAAACTTCGGATTGACGGAAGAAGGAAAAGCAATGAGAGACGCTGTAAACAAAGCTTTAGAAGCTGGAGTTGTTACTGAAGATTTAGCAAACGGTGGAAAAGCTTACGGCACTAAAGAAGTTGGTGACTGGTTAGCTGCGAACGTATAATTTTTGTTTCAAGTTTTATTTGTTTCAAGTTTCAGGTTTTCCAATTTGAAACTTGGAACCCAAAACAAAAACAACATAAAAAAAGGGATCAACTTTCGTTGATCCCTTTTATATTTTAGAAAAAAAATATTAATATTCTCCTCTGTTTCCGCGATCTCCGCCACGGTTGTTTCCGTAACCACCACGATTGTTTCCTCCGCGGTTGTTGTTAAAACTTCTTCTTTCGCCTTCTGGTTTTGGTTCAGATTTGTTTACAACGATTGTACGCCCAGAAACTACTGCTCCATTTAATTCGTCGATTGCTTTTTGCGCCTCAGCGTCATTTGGCATTTCAACAAAACCGAATCCTTTACTTCTTCCAGTAAATTTATCAGTAATAATTTTAACAGAGTCAACTGTTCCATAAGCCTCAAAAGACTCTCTTAAATCTGCTTCCTCAATACTGAATGGAAGGCTTCCAATGAAAATATTCATAGATATTTATTTATTATAATATAGCAAATGTAGTCTTATTTTTTTCTAATCTACTATAAGTAAGTTTATTTAAGTTTTTATTTAGATTTCAAAAAAACATAATATGGTAAAACCTATCATTTTAACAGAATACTTAATACTCGATAGTTGGCGTAATAGGAACTTTATAGAAAACACCTTCTGTAAAAGTCAGTTTTGGATTTTCAACATCAGCAGTATTTGAGTTTACAGCCGTAAATTTAAATGTCCCTGAAACAGTATTGTTTTCGGTATCATATTCCGTAATTACAATTTGGCCACTTCCTTTTTTGGTTCCCGTTGAAAAATCTTTAACATGCTCTGGAAAAGTATTTGCATAAGACGCTTTTGAAACATCATTAACACCTAAAATATAAGTTTTCACTATAGGAGAAGGCAACTGCAGTTTTACAGTTTCGTAACCCAATGAACCTTCAATAATTAAATTTCCATTTGTAACTAAATATGCTTTATGACCAACAGCCCTCCAAAACACATTATCTTTCAAGCCTTGAAAAGCAGGATTATTAAATTTCACATCTTCTGTGCATGAAGTGGCAACAATAAGAAGTAATAAAAAATAAAGGTGTTTTTTCATATTTCGTGGATTTGATGCAAAAGTATTGCATTTGAAATAAATATCTAAAATTTCAATCTAAAAACAGCAAAAAAAAACGGAATTTTGCTTTCTTAATATTTAATAGTATTTGAAACGTATATTTCATAAAAAAATTATATCTTTGCGCCCTTAATTAACAGAGGTCGAGTACCTCAAAATTTAATCATAAGATTATGTCAGTAAAAATTAGATTACAAAGACACGGTAAAAAAGGAAAACCTTTTTACTGGGTAGTAGCTGCAGATGCACGCTCAAAAAGAGATGGTAGATACTTAGAGAAAATCGGTACTTACAATCCAAACACTAACCCAGCAACTGTTGAGTTAAACCTTGACAGCGCAGTTAAATGGTTACACAATGGTGCTCAACCAACTGATACTGCAAGAGCTATCCTTTCTTACAAAGGTGCTTTATTGAAACACCACCTTGATGGAGGAGTACGTAAAGGTGCTTTAACTCAAGAGCAAGCTGATGCTAAGTTAACTGCTTGGTTAGAAGCTAAAGCTGGAAAAGTTGATGCTAAAAAAGATGGTTTATCAAAAGCGCAAGCTGATGCTAAAGCTAAAGCTTTAAAAGCTGAAAAAGAAGTAAACGCTAAGCGTGTAGCTGCTGCGGCTCAAGCTGAAGCTGATGCTATCGCTGCTGCACAAGCTGCTGAGGCTACTGAAGAAGTTGCTGAAGTTGAAGCTGCAACTGAAGAAGCTCCGGCTGCTGAAGAGAATAACGAAACAACTGAAGCATAATTTTACTTAGCGATAATGCGTAAAGAAGAATGTTTTTATTTAGGTAAAATCGCTAAAAAATTTAGTTTCAAAGGTGAAGTTCTGATCTATTTAGACACAGACGAACCTGAGTTATACGAAAATCTGGAATCAGTGTTTGTTGAACACAACAAACACTTGGTTCCTTTTTTTATTGAAACAAGCTCATTACACAAAAACGACTTTCTAAGAGTTCGTTTTGAAGATGTAAATACCGAAGAAGATGCTGATGCTCTTGTTGGAAACGGCATTTATCTTCCTTTAACTATGTTGCCTAAACTTTCTGGCAACAAATTCTATTTCCACGAAGTTATTGGTTTTGAAATTGAAGACAAACGCTTGGGTGTTTTCGGAAAAATAACCTCTATAAACGATTCAACTGCTCAGCCTCTTTTTGAAGTATTGAATGGCGAAGTAGAAATTTTAGTTCCAATGATTGATCATTTTCTTGTAAAAATCGATCGCGAGAACAAAAAAGTAATCATGGATCTTCCGGAAGGATTGGTTGAAATGTACCTTTAGTTTTAAATTCCAAATTTAAAAAATTCCAAATTCCAATATTGGAAAAAATATGCAATTTAAAAACTCCTAACCTTAATTAAAAAAGAAGGAAAAAACTTTCTTTTTTGTTTTTTCAATATATTTACTTTCCAAAAGAATTGGAATTTGGAATTTAACTATTGGAATTTAAAAATGCATAAACCATACAATTAGAAGAAAGAACATTTTTATTTGCTAAAGAATGTCGACTTTACATAAGAACATTACCTAAAAACACATCAAATATTGAAGACGGAAAACAATTGATAAGATCTTCTGGCTCTATTGGCGCAAATTACATTGAAGCAAATGAAAAATTGAGTGATAAAGATTTAATTTTCAGATTAAAAATTGCTCGAAAAGAAGCAAAAGAATCAAAATATTGGCTTCAATTATTAAACGATTTAAATCCCGATCAAAAATCACTTTCAGAATCTTTGTTATTTGAAATAGAAGAATTAAGAAAAATTCTTTCCTCTATAATTACTAAAACATCTAGTTAACAAATTAATATTAAATCTTACTTTTGCAGCAGAAAAATCATCTTCTCACTTTCAAATTGGAATTTGGAATTTAAAAATTGGAATTTATAAAATATGTTTAAGTTCAAACAATTCTCTGTTAAACAAGACAAAACCGCTATGAAAGTAGGCACAGATGGTGTTTTACTTGGTGCATGGGCTCCTATTTTTCACAATCCGTTTAGTGTTTTAGATATTGGTGCAGGAACTGGAATTATTGCCTTGATGCTGGCGCAACGCACACATGCTGAACAAATTGATGCTCTTGAAATTGATGAAGACGCTTATGAACAAGCGGTAGAAAATTTTGAAGCTTCTCCTTGGGGCGACCGATTATTCTGTTTTCATGCGGGTTTAGATGAATTTATTGAAGAGCCAGAAGATGAGTATGATTTAATCATTTCGAATCCGCCTTTTTATGCTGAAGATTATAAGACAGATAACGAACAACGCGATTTAGCTCGTTTTCAAGACGCAATGCCTTTTGAAGAAATTGTTGAAGCTGCCGATTTATTGCTTTCTGAAAACGGAATTCTAGCCGTTATAATTCCATTTAAAGAAGAAGAAAAATTTACTGCTTTGGCCAAAGAATTTGAATTGTATCCAATAAAAATTACCAGAGTAAAAGGCACTCCAAAAACAGAAATCAAACGCAGTTTATTGGCTTTTAGCCGAAATGACGTTTCTGAAATTGAAATTGACGAATTAGTTATCGAAATTGATCGTCATGTTTATACTGCAGAATATATTGAATTGACTAAGGAATTTTATTTAAAGATGTAAATTCATCTTTGTCAAAGTTTGAAACTTTGACAAAGATTTCTATTTATTTTTTTTAGACTTGCTCAAAAACATTTTTAAACTGATATAGAATTCGTTCAATCAAACGTAAATCTTCGGTTACAATCTCTGCTCTTCCTTTCATTTCTTGTTGAAAAACAATTTGTTTGTTGTATGAAGTTTTGAGCCCGTTTGGCAAGGCTACGTCAAGCAATAAGTTACCATCTTTGTCTGGAACTAACGAAATGTTTCTTATTTCTCCTTTCAAAACCCCAAATTCACGGTCTGGATAATTTGACAAACGAATATTAACACGCTGGCCGATTTTTATCTTACCCGAATTCAATGCTGGCGCTTTAACTTTTCCGATATAGCCATTTTTTGCATCGGGAATAATCGAAAATACATTATCGCCTACATTAATGGTCTGACTTTCGTTCCAAACTTGCAAAAAGGTTACAACACCACTGATCGATGATTTCAGCGTATAAGCCAATTCCCAGTCTTTGATAACTTTTTTGAGTTGATAAAAAGATTGCGCCATATTTCGGCCTAAGTTTACTTCTTCTTTAGTACCACTAATTTGAGAAGTCTGACTCAACTTTGTATTATCAATCAAAGCCGATTTCAACTGTGAAATCGAAGACAAAAGCCCTTTATAACTCTTCTGCGCCTGCAAATAACCCAGTTTTTTGGCTTCCATTTCCTGTGCTGAAATAATTCCCTTATTGAATAAAGTCTCAAAACGCGCGATTTCATTCTTTTGAAGCTGAAGCTCGCTTTCGTTGATTATTTTCTGTTGTTGCAGAATTTCCAATCTTTCCTTGATCTGTACTTTTTCCGAAATCTGCGCACGGTTTTCAACTTCAAAAGGCTTTAAATTTTCGTTTAATTTTTCTGCTTCATAATCTTTTTGAAAAACACCAAAAGCGCTCTCTATCTCACCCAACTGAAGATTTTTCAGCTTAGCAAACGGAAATGCTTTATTAGAATCGTTGATATTATAATTCTCAACGATGCTTTTTAGCAAAAAAACATCCTTATAATTTGCTGTATTTTCAATGATTGCCAAAGTCGTATTTTTAGCAACTGTCGCTTTGTTTTTAACCAAAATTGCTTCAATACGTCCAGACGATTTGGAAACGATTTTTTCTGGCGGAATATTGGTTGTAATTACAATTTCGGTATTCACAACATCTGGGTATTTCACAAACCAAGAAACAAAAAACAACATCACAATGATAACAAAAATGAGAACAGTCCCCCATCTGATCATCCAGTGAGGCACTTTTGTGAGAATGTCTTGAACTTCCTCGCTTCTTAGTTCCAATGTATTATGATCTTCCATGGCTTAATTTCCTAATTGTAATTGGTTTTTAACCAGTTCAAAATAATTTCCTTTTTGCTGCACAAGCGCAGAGTGATTTCCAATTTCAATGATTTTCCCTTTGTCCAGCACCACAATCTGATCTGCATTCATAACCGTACTCAAGCGATGCGCTATTACGATTACGGTTTTATCTTTAAAGAAAACATCCAGTTTCTGCATAATTTCCTTTTCATTATTGGCATCCAAAGCTGAAGTCGCCTCGTCAAAAAACAAGATCTCAGGATTTTTATAAACCGCTCTAGCAATCAACAATCGTTGCTTTTGACCGGAGCTCATCCCAGTTCCCTCTGCTCCAACTTTAGTATTATATCCAAGTGGAAGCTCGCTTATATATTCTTTTATATTGGCAACATCAGCCGCATAAAGCAAACGTTGCTTATCAATTTTATCAACCCCAATAGCTATATTGTTGGCAATCGTGTCACTAAAAATAAAACCTTCCTGCATGACAGCTCCAATATTTGAACGCCAGGCTTTTTGCGAAATATTTCTAAGATGGGCATTTCCTATGGTAATTTCGCCTTTTTCCGGCTCATAAAACTTCAAAAGAAGTTTCATCAAAGTCGTTTTTCCGCTGCCACTGGTCCCTACAATAGCCGTTACTTTATTGGCAGGAATTGTAAGATTCAGATCCTTCAAAACTGGAATATCTGATCCTAGATATCGATAACTAAGATTCTTTATTTCAATGTCGGCATCATACGGAACTTCACCGGTTTGATGGCTTTCCTGTTGTGTTTCATCTTCTTTTTCATGAATTTCAGACAATCTAGCCAATGAAATTTTAGCATCTTGAACTTCTCTAACAAATTCAATAAGTTGTGCAACTGGCCCGTTTAAACTTCCAACAATCGAACTGATGGCGAGCATAACTCCAAGTGTAATAGATCCATCAATTACTAATTTGGCAGAAAGAAAAACAATAAAAATATTTTTAAGCTCATTAATGACAGATGAACCTATAGTCTGTGTCTGTTCTAAAACCAAACCTTTTATCGAAACCCTGAACAATCTTGCCTGAATATATTCCCAACCCCAGCGTTTTTGTTTTTCGGCATTGTGTAGTTTGATTTCCTGCATTCCGTTGATAAGCTCCATCACTTTGCTTTGTTCCTGAGAAATCTCTGCAAAACGTTTATAATCCAAAACTTCCCTTCTTTTCAAGAAAAGTGTAATCCATCCAAAATAAAAAATGCTTCCGGCAAAGAAAATTAAAAAGATCTTCCAGTTGAAATAAGCCAAAACAGCACCTAAAACAAACATATTTATAACTGAAAACAGAACGTTTAGTGAAGATGTAGTAAGGATTTTTTCGATTCGACGATGATCATTAATGCGTTGCATAATATCTCCAGTCATTCTCACATCAAAAAATGAAATTGGAAGATTCATCAACTTGATGAAAAAATCTGAAATCAGAGAAATATTGATTCTAGTTGAAAGATGAAGTAATATCCAGCTTCTGATAAGTTCCAAACTCGTTTTTCCGGCAAAAAGAAACAATTGCGCAAAAAGAATCAGATAAATAAAATGAAGATTCTGATTTTGGATTCCAACGTCAACAATACTTTGCGTTAAAAACGGAATAATCGCCATTATCAAACTGCTCGCCAGCAATCCGATGCTCAACTGCATCAAATACGATTTATAACGCAAAACATATTGCGATAGCAAACTAAATCCTAGGCCTTTATTATCTTCTTTATCAAAATCCGTTTGAAAGAATTTTGGTGTTGCTTCCATCAACAAAGCAATTCCTTCATTGGTAGCATCATCGGCATTATTGCCAATCCATAATTTCAGAAAATCCTCCTTGTTGTATTCAAGCAATCCAAAAGCTGGATCAGAGACATAATAAATTCCTTTTTTTATTTTGTAAAGTACAACATAATGATTTTTGTTCCAATGCAAAATAGCCGGCAAAGGTGCTTCATCTAGTCTTTCGGCACTTAATTTTACACCCAGCGTTCTAAAACCAATTTTCTCGGCGGCGTCGCTCAAAAAAAGCAAATTGCTTCCTTCACGAGTTGTTTCGCTGTTTTCGCGCAACTCCTGAATATTGACTGTCTTTCCGTAATGTTTGGCTACTATTTTTAAACACGTTGGCCCACAGTCTTTATGATCTGCTTGTTTATAATGGGGGAATTTTTTCAATTTTATGTTGATTTAATCTAGAGCAATTTAACATTATATTTCTTTATATAATAAAAAAACAGAGAAGAAATAAATCCACTCTGTTTACTATTAAAAAAAAAATGAAATTTCAGTAAAACTATATTTCTCTAGGATCTGCCACTGGTTAACCTAACCAAATAAAATTAACGCAGCGGCCAATTTCCTGAGAATCCCGACACCAATCATCAATGTTGGGATATTTGCTCAATGTTCCACGATCGAGCGGCCTATAGATTCAAAAAAAAACATGACTAAATTTTTGAAAGGCTTTATATTGTTTACTTATAAAATTTAATATTTAGCAGCATAAACGGCCTGTGTTGCAAATGCCTGGCACAGTATCCATTGGGCAAACTCCGCCGGCTGGTATTAAAATACATCCCGCCTCAAGAGCATGAATCCAACATTCAGGAATACCTCCCTTCATTGTTTTTTGCTCATTTTTATCAATTTTGTGAACATGTTTCAGACTTAAAATTTTCTTTATCATAAAATTCAAATTAAGATTTGGCAATTTTTATTTCTAAAACATCTTTGCTTTCAAAGCTCTGCTTAATTTTAAGCTTATTAAGAGCCGAAAATGTTATCCCAGCACCAAAGTGTCTGAATAACTCATTTCTAACGCAAAATAGTCCGTACAGTCTTCATATGACATTGCTGACACATAATCCCATGCGTTGCATTTTGACGCAGTCTCTTTCGCATAATTACCCATGATCAATTTTTGTTCACTGGCAGTTATTTCCTGTGTTCCTTCTAGGTTTAAAATATTCTTTAACATAATCTTCAATTTTATATCTCTACTTCATTTAAAATCTTCACCCAACATATTTAATTCTCAAGTTTTTGAAATTGCAGAGAAGCCTTTAAACTTCTCTGCACTATTCTTTTTATGGGCATTTAAAATACCCTCTATCAATAGTCCAACACATTCCCACTTCAGGGTCGGTTCCGCCTGCAATATTTTTTTGCTCTTCTTTTGTTAATTTTTTAGTCCCTTCCGATTTTAAAAATTTTTCTAACATGATTTGTGGGTTTTTGTTTCTTGGTAATAGCACTTCAATCATTTTGAGACACTTGAAGCTTATGTCTATCCCTGCGCAGGAATTTAGTAAAGCTGCTAAGCTATTTTTTCTAGAACTTCAACTTCTTCAGCAAAATCGTTTAAGAAGTATTTTAGTTCGCTCAGTTCATACTCGTTTGGAAATAATTTTTCATTTACGATTTTGACTGGGGTATAATTAAAATTATTTTTAGAACACCACTCATATTGTTTATTGATCTCTTGGCTGATCATGATGCTAACAGGTTCAACGTGCCATTTTTTAAGCCATTTTTTAAGGCTCATTTTTTTGATGTGCCAGTCTGAAATTGCTTCAACCGTTTTTCCTGGTGTTGTTCTATTGATTGTCAAGATTCTTTCAACAATTATTTTATATGGATTCTCTGTATTTTCAGGATTTATATTAAATAAAACATTCAAATAGATTTTATCCGGAAATCTCAAAACAAGATCAAATGCTTCATGAAATGTTTTGTGGCAATGTCCGCAGCTTGGACTTATCACTATAGATAATTTAATTGCTGCACTTCTACTTCCAAAATTCAAACCTCTCAACTCTTCAAGTCCATCAGGGTGAGGCACTTTTTTAGCCAAGAAATTTAATAGTGAATAATTTCTTTTGAATTTTTTTAGATCTTTAAGTGAATTTTCACTATTCAAAACGTTTTTAATCATAGGTTTCATTGCTAGCCAAATTGGAACCAATAAAGCCAATGAAAAAACAAACGGAAATACGCTTTCGAAACTAAATGTCAACGTGAATAAATCTGATGAAAACCAGATAAAACTCTGCACAAAAATCAAAAATGAAACCATCAAACACATTACGCACCATTTTTGCAATTCAAATTTTTGGATCCAAATAGACGATACTATAATAGGAATCGCTAAAAGGCTTAAAAATCCAATAAAGATGGCTGAACTTAATGGCTGAATTAATATCGCTACAAAACTTGCTGTAAAGAACATTAATGGCAAATCAGAAAAGTTGAAAACTTTATTTTCTGTCCCTTCACTAGAATTAATTACAGAATCACAAGACGAATCCGAGCTCAGATTGCAAAATTTAGCTATTACGCTGTTTTTAAAGCCTAATTTTTCTTGAGCAATAAAAACACTCACCATGAATCCTAATGTTGATGTAATTAAAAATACAACACTAAAAAAATCATACGTATTATAAAAGAACGACAAACCAATTAAAAGCAAAAATGGCAACGAATATTTCAACCAATTATATTCTACTTTAAGGTTTTCTCTTGCAATAACATTATTAGGTTCAATTGCAACAATTACCCCATTCCAATCTAAAAGGAATTTCTCATATGATAATTTTTGAACTCCTTTTTTAATAGTTGTTATACGCACATCGTTTTTAGCCTTTTCTACTAAAGTAAGTTCATCTTTAAAGTAAGCTAGAAAATTAGATGGCAAATCTACTATTTGTTCTTTCGGAACTCTTATAGCCGCATTTTCGATTGATAATAAATCTAACGAATCTGTTATCGCAAATAAACTTGGATAATTAGGATGAGACAAAAACAAATCCTTGAACTCATTTTTGATCTCTGAGTATCTATTTATTTGTAGAAATTTTTGGACTAGTTTTAACATCGTTTTCGACTGCGTTTAAATCGTTATTACAGTACAAAGATTGTGGTTTTTATCGAGAAAAAGTGACCTTTGGTAGACATTTTATCAATTATACTACATACAATTTATAAATTATACCAGTCATAGGTAAACTTGCAATTTATTGAAAATCAATTATTTGTGATGATTTTTTTTGTTCCAAAATTGTCAAAACCCAAATCTCGACCAAGCGTTTTCCTTTTTCTCTAGCTTTGACATATCAATAACTTAATTATTAAAGTCATGGCAAATAAGACATTAAAATTCGAAGATTTTGAAGCCGAAAAATTATCAAAAAATGAGCAAAAAATAGTACGCGGCGGAGACGGTGAAGATTATCCTCCATACGACCCAGGAAAAGGATCTACTGGAAAAGGAGGAAATGGATAATACTTTTTAAAAATCAATTTATAAATCAAAATATCATGAAGAATACAAAAATGAAAATCGAAGATTTTGAAACTTTAAAATTATCTTCAAATCAGCAAAAAGCTGTTCGTGGAGGAGATGATGAAACAGATGTTAAAAACGAGCCTGGAAAAGGATCTACGGGAAATGGATAAAACCATTTTTTATATCGAAATAAAATATTTACAGCTAAACTCACTATCAAGTTTAGCTGTATTTTTTTTTCGCTTAGAAAAATTTTTATCAAGCGTGAAAATTTTTACATCTAAATATTGCTTGCAAACTGAGCTGGGGAAACGCCTGTTCTTTTACGGAATGATTTTGCAAATGAAACTGCATTTTTAAAACCAACACTTTCGGCAATAGCTTGTGTAGAGTATTTGCGATACATGTGATTGGTAATCATCTCATTGATTACATAATTGATTTTAAGTTCATTTGAATATTCTCCAAAAGATTTCCCAAATCGCTTATTTACTACGTAAGACAAATAAGTCGTATTAGTTTTAATTTTCTTCGCCACATAAGGCAACGTAAAATCGGCATTAAGATATTCAAGCTTATTTTCAAGTGCCAATAATTTTTCGACAATTTTATTTTCCTTCGCTTCGTCAATACTTAAATTGGCATTCTCTTTTTTAAGATGAATTTCTTCTGTCTCCAAGTTATCAGTAGCTTCTACTAAAATTGGAGGATTTTCTTTTTTCTCTAAATTAGCTTTAAACTCTTCAATCAAGGCATTCATTTTTTTATGCGCCTTATTCTTATCTCGAATGTTTTTTATTAGAAAAAATACAATGCTCAAAACAAGAAGAACATAAAATACCTTTAATGCTTTACTTATTAAAACATCATATTTATATTTTTCCTGAATATTAAGCATTTCCTGTCCCAAATCTTCTACGCCTAATTTATAATTTACTTCTTGCGATTCGTCTCTTAATTTTGCCTCAGATTTTTCATAAGCATTTAAGTAAATTTTGGAATGTTTATAAGCTTCTTCTGGTTTGTTAAGTGCACTGTAAATTTTAGCCTGCAGGT
Source organism: Flavobacterium mesophilum (assembly GCF_039581405.1). NCBI lineage: Bacteria > Pseudomonadati > Bacteroidota > Flavobacteriia > Flavobacteriales > Flavobacteriaceae > Flavobacterium > Flavobacterium mesophilum. Next base: position 434,040 of record NZ_JBCPXZ010000003.1, read on the forward strand.
AATTTGATTTCAAAAAACTTTCATCCAAAGTTTTATTTTTCAAGGAAATAGAATCGACTTTTTTTAAGCAAACCAAAGACTTCTCATATTTTCCTGCATAAAAATACAAGTCCCCCAAATTATAATTAGCAGTGTGATAAAGGTTTTCTGAATTATTTTGTTTTGCTAAAAACAAAATATCATAATAGATTTTTTCAGCATTTTTATTGTCACTCTTCATTAGGTAAATATTTCCCAAGCTCATTTTAGCTGCAATTTTATTGCTTGTGAAATTTTGAGAATAAGTAACCGCTTTTTTATAAAAATATTCAGCCGAGTCAAGCAAATACTTTTTATTTTGATTTTTCATAAAATAGCCCTCATAGGAACCACCTAAGTCCAAATTGATATTGCTTTTGCTATTTTGAAATTGTTCTTTAGAATAAACCCTTTCGTTTTTATCAATAAAATCGTTGTTCTGTCTTAAATTTTTAATTGATAATTGATAATTCCCAACCTGCTCATTAACAATTGCAATATTACTTTTAAACTTAACGATTTGAATAACGTCTTCAACCTTAATGGAAAACTTAATCCCTTTTTGATAATTTTCAATTGCAGCACTCAAATTACCTCTTTTCCATTCGGTTAATCCTCGAAAATTATATAAATAAGCCGTAAGTTTTGTTTTTCCTGAGGATTCAGGCATTTTGTCTAAATACTGAAAACTTTTTTTGTATGTTTCTTCAGATTTTTTGCGATTGCCTTTCATTTGATACAAATAAGAAGCTGCACCATTAGCAAATGCTAGGTGCGCATTATTGTTCGATTTCATCAATTCCTTCGTATATGCAAGACCTTGATCGACGTTGTCATTAAAACTGAATCGAATTTTATCTTGCAGGACTAAGTATTCCTGTTCACTAATTTGAGTTTGTTGAGAAAAACTCGTATTAAAAACAAGAAAAAATAAAAAAGAGATGATTAGCCTCATTAATTTGTTTTTGGATTCCAAAAATAACGCATAAATTTTCAATATACTAAAATTTATTTGCCATAGTCTTGTTAATTTTACAACAAAATTAAAAAAATATAACAATTTAGCTTTGTTTTGTTATATTTTTATTACGTAAATTTGTTTTTGTAAAACATATCAAAAATGAAACCAGATTTATTTCAAGCACCAGATTATTATAACCTTGACGATTTATTAACTGACGAACACAAATTGGTTCGCGAATCTGCTCGTGCATGGGTCAAAAGAGAAGTTTCTCCTATCATAGAAGAATATGCTCAAAGAGCAGAATTTCCAAAACAGATTATTAAAGGACTTGGAGAAATTGGCGGTTTCGGACCTTATATTCCAGTAGAATATGGCGGGGCTGGCTTAGACCAAATTTCGTATGGTTTGATCATGCAGGAAATCGAAAGAGGCGATTCTGGAGTACGATCAACCTCATCTGTACAGTCTTCTTTAGTAATGTATCCGATTTGGAAATATGGAAACGAAGAGCAACGCATGAAATATTTGCCAAAACTTGCCACTGGAGAATGGATGGGTTGTTTTGGTTTAACCGAGCCAGATCATGGTTCTGATCCTGGAAGCATGATTACGAATTTTAAAGATATGGGCGATCATTATCTTTTGAATGGTGCCAAAATGTGGATTTCAAATGCTCCTTTTGCTGACATTGCAGTAGTTTGGGCAAAAAATGAAGAAGGAAGAATTCACGGTTTAATTGTTGAACGTGGCATGCAAGGTTTCACAACGCCTGAAACACACAACAAATGGTCGCTTCGTGCATCTTCAACAGGCGAATTGATTTTTGACAATGTAAAAGTTCCAAAAGAAAATCTTTTACCAAATAAATCTGGATTAGGAGCACCTCTTGGTTGTTTAGATTCAGCTCGATACGGAATTGCATGGGGTGCAATTGGTGCAGCGATGGACTGTTACGATACTGCTTTAAGATATGCTAAAGAAAGAATCCAGTTTGGAAAACCAATTGGAGGAACGCAATTACAACAGAAAAAATTGGCCGAAATGATTACTGAAATCACAAAAGCGCAATTACTGACTTGGCGTTTAGGTGTTTTGAGAAACGAAGGAAAAGCAACAACTGCTCAAATTTCGATGGCAAAACGTAATAATGTTGACATGGCCATTCATATTGCGCGCGAAGCCAGACAAATGTTAGGCGGCATGGGAATCACAGGCGAGTACTCAATTATGCGCCATATGATGAACCTAGAAAGCGTTATTACTTATGAAGGAACTCACGATATTCATTTATTGATTACCGGAATGGATGTAACTGGAATTCCAGCATTTAAATCATAAACAATTATTAAAGTATATACAAAATCAATTTAAAAAGCTTCTTCAAAACGGGAAGCTTTTTATCTTTGCACCAAAATTTACCATAAATGAATATTGAAACTATAAACAATAGCATTCAACCTCAAAAAGACCAGCTTTTACAGCACTCTTTATACAGCAAAATTCAAAACATCGATGACTTGCACAGTTTTCTTGAAAATCATGTTTTTGCGGTTTGGGATTTTATGTCATTGTTAAAAGCTTTACAAGCCAAACTTACTTGTACAACAACACCTTGGTTTGCCACAAAAAACCCAGAAACAAGATATTTGATTAATGAAATTGTTCTCGCAGAAGAAACTGATTTGACAATTGACGGGAGAAGACAAAGCCATTACGAAATGTATCTTGAAGCAATGGAAGATTGCGGTGCCGATACATCTGGAATTAATAAGTTCTTGTCTGAAGTACATTCACTTCACAATATTTTTGTAGCGATCAAACAAAGTTCGCTTCATCCAGAAATAAAAGCTTTCTTAGATTTTACTTTCAGAGTTATTGAAGAAGGAAAGCCACACGAAATTGCGGCTGCTTTTACTTTTGGAAGAGAAGATTTGATTCCGAGTATGTTTACTGAAATCCTGAAAAACTTTCAAAAAAATCTTCCAGAAATAGATTTGAAGAAATTATTATATTATTTCGAAAGACATATTGAACTTGATGCTGACGAACACGGTCCAATGGCGATGCAAATGATCACCGATTTATGTGAAGATGACGCTCAAAAATGGAAAGAAGTTGAAGAAGTTTCAATTCTTGCTTTAGAAAAACGAATCGGACTTTGGAATGCCATTGAGGAAGAAATTCTTTTAAAAGCAGAAATGGTCTAAACTAAAAACGAGGTATTTTTTACCTCGTTTTTTATTTTAAAAAAACTAGAAATTGTTTTCCGTATCTTTGATATTCATTGATTGTAAACTAGATACAAAATGAAAATTACAGATTTCAGTCCAACAGAATCATTAAAACCTTTCATAAAGACTTACAGAATTATTGAAAGTCAAGACGAATTGGTTAATCGGGTTTTGCCGGGCACTTCACTTACAATCGCTTTTAGATGTAAAGGAGAAGTCAATTACATCAAAGAAAATTATCCCGATAAATTATCCGTTTCTACAATTTCAGGAATTCGCAAATCTGTACGCTTAATTCATTATTCTAAAAACACAACCACTCTAATTATTCTGTTTAAAGAAACCGGCGCAACAGCATTTTTTAAAGAACCTCTTCATGAATTGTTTGAAGAAAGTGTACCTCTTGATAATTTTATTCCGCAGCAAAAAATAAATCCAATAGAAGAACTCTTAGCCGAGACCAAAAACCATAATCAAAAAATTGCCATTATAGAACAATTTCTATTATCTAAATTGTACAATTACAAACCTGACAAATTAATTTCTGCGGCGATCTCACTTATTCAGTCCAAAAAAGGAAATGTCAAAATAAAAGAACTAGCCGACACCCTTTTTATAAGTCAGGATGCCTTCGAAAAGAGATTTAGAAAAACAGTAGGATCATCACCAAAACAATTCTGTAGTGTGATTCGAATGAAAGCAATTATTGACCAAAAACAGCAAAATAAAAACCTCATCGATCTGGCAATTGATGCGGGATATTTTGATCAGCCACATTTTAATAAAGATTTTAAATTATTTACAGGACAAACTCCAGGAGAGTTTTTCAACTTTCCTTCCTTTTGGTAAATCAATGATTTTTTACAATGATTTAGTTTCTGCAATTCTGAATTTTACATAGACAAAAATTGAGAACTATGAAAACAAATTTTTTAATCGGAATCATCTGCCTGACTTTGTTTAGCTACAAAACAAATGCACAAACAGCAGATAATAATTTACAAACAGAAACTAAAAAATCAGAAAACATGAAGCAGATCTTTATTGATAAATTTATCGTGCCCCAAAAATCAAAACAAGAATTTCTGAAAAGAGTAGACATTAACAGAAATATTGTAAAGAAATTAAACGGTTTTGTAAAAGACGACGCTTACGAACGAACAGATGAAAAAGGAGATTTAATTTATATCACCATTGCCGTCTGGGAAAACGAAACTGTTTTAAAAAAGGCAAAAGAAATCGTTCAAGCCGAATATAAAAAAGAAGGTTTTGACATTGCCGAAATGCTTACAAGATTAAACATTACGATGGAAAGAAACATCTATAACGAAGCTAGAAAACCATAATAGGTAATTTAACGTAACTATTTGTTTAAGATGTTCACAAACTTAATTTCCCAAATTATGAAACCGCATTTCAAACAAATAGTTATGGTTATCTTCTCGATATTAGTGAGTTGCAGCGCTGATCAATCAGATTCTGGAAGCAATTCAGTTCCTCCAGCAACAACACCGCCAACTACAGAAGTTCCAACAACTCCAATTTCAAAATCCATTAATTATCTCGCTTTAGGCGACAGTTATACCATTGGACAAAGCGTTTGCGAAACCTGTCGTTACCCAGAACAACTTAAAGCCAAATTACAAACCATTTATCCCGAAACTTCATTTTCATTAAAAGTCATTGCTACAACAGGATGGACAACAAGCAATTTGATTTCGGCCATAAACACTCAAAATCCAGAATCAAATTATGATTTGGTAACGCTTTTAATTGGTGTGAACAATCAATATCAACATTTGGATTTTTCGGTTTACGAAAAAGAATTTCCACAATTACTCAATAAAGCAATTGCATTAGCAAAAGGCGACAGTAAAAATGTAATTGTCCTTTCGATTCCAGATTATGCTTATACTCCATTCGCAGCAAATTACACCGACGCAAACCGAACAAAAATCTCAAGCGAACTAGATCATTATAATTCTTTTGCCGAAAGTTATTGCATCACAAAAAACATCGCATTTATTTCCATCACCGACATTACTCGACAAGGACTAAACAACCCAAGTTTAGTTGCATCAGATGGCCTTCATCCTTCTGAAAGTGCTTATAAAATGTTTGTGGAGCGCATGTTGCCGAAAGTAAAAATGGTTTTACAGGATTAATATTTTATTTAGAAGCAGAAAAAATCGTTTTCAAAACAAGTTTAGTCCCGCTATCCGCTGTATCTTTTATGGTCCCGATAGCTATCGGGGCCATAAAAGGATGTCGCTTCTATCGGGGCTAGAAGAGAAGTTTTTGGTTTTTTAAAGAAATAAAAAAGCCCGCAATTTCTTAAAAATGAAATTGCGGGCTTTTATTAGCAGAAAGGAAGGGATTCGAACCCTCGATACAGTTACCCATATACTAGCTTTCCAGGCTAGCTCCTTAAACCACTCGGACACCTTTCTTTGTTGGTCTGCAAAGAACACAAAAAAAAATGAGTTTTAAAAACAAAATCTTAAATCTTAAATGCTTTTCCTAAATTCTTCTACAAACAATTTTACCGCTTTTTTTTGGTAGCCACCCATTGTCAACATAAACGAATCTCTTTTAGTAACAACACCCGTAATTTGGATCGCCTTAAGCTGATCCCAACCTTTTAAAGCCTTTTCTGCAACAATAGTTGCCCAATCACTATTCTCTACCATTTGCAATAAGGCATGAATCGAATGTAATTCAATTGCAATTTTAGGCACCATATTGAACTTCTGAAACAACTCTTCAACAAATTCTCTTGAATTTGATCCTTTTCCCGGCAATACCAACTCAATTTCATCCATTTTCTTGAACGGAATTTTGTCTAAATGCGCCAAAGGATGTGTTTTTGAAACTGCCATTACCATATCTGAAGTAAACAAAGGTACTTTCTGAATTGGAAGCTCAATGGGATGTGAGGAAATAACCAGAACAACGTCCAGTTCATTATTAAGCAATTTTTGTTCTAGTCCTTCTGTTGTTCCATATTCTACAATAATTTTTAGTTTTTTATATTGTTTTGCAAATGCATTCACGACAGGCAAGATCAACAAACCAAAAATGTACGTAACGCCAATTCGCAATTCTCCACCAATCATTTCATTCAAATCGTCAATAGCTTGTTTTCCGTTTTGGACATTTTCGATGACTTGTTTGGCATGAATCAAAAAAACTGAACCGGCTTCGGTAAGCTGAACTTTTTTCCCTATTCGAATAAACAAAGGCAGACCGAGCTCTTCTTCTAACTTTTTTATTTGTTGCGAAAGTCCAGATTGCGTCACAAAACACAATTCAGCTGCTTTTGTAAAATGCAATACTTCAGCCGTTTTTATAAAATATTCAAGTTGATACAATTCCATATTGATAAGTTTAACTACTTATTATCAGTAAAATTATTAATTTTTCTAATGTAATCATAATCCCGACCTTTGTATTAAATATTTCAGGTCATGTTTAAAGCATTAAAATCAAAAAATTTCAAACTATTCTTTTACGGTCAATCAGTTTCTGTAGTTGGAACATGGTTGCAAAAAACAGCCGTAAGTTGGATGGTTTATAGTGTTACGGGATCTGTTTTTTTATTGGGACTTGCTACTTTTTTGAGTATGATTCCATCCTTATTTCTTGCGCCTTTAGCTGGAAGTATTATTGGTCGTTATGACCGTCACAAAGCCATGATTTTATTACAATCTTTAGCTATGCTTCAGGCCGGAGCTCTTGCTTTGCTGATTTATTTGAAAATCTATGACATGAATTTCATTCTGGCTTTGAGTCTTTTTCAAGGAATCATCAACTCTTTTGATATGACTTGTCGTCAAACGATGATGATTGATATTGTCGATGACAAGGAAGATTTGCCAAACGCTGTCGCCTTAAACTCTACTCTAAATAATTTCGCCCGAATTGCTGGTCCAGCACTTGCTGGAATTATTCTGCACAATTACGGCGAAGACATTTGTTTTATTGGAAACTTCTTAAGTTATATTCCGGTTTTGGTTTCACTATTAATGATGAAAATCACACCGCATATCAAAGCCGAAGACAAATTCAAAATGTGGGATGATTTTGTTGAAGGTTTAGATTATGTCAAAAAAGAAAGCGAAATGGCAAAAATGCTTTTAATATTGATGTGTAGCAGTTTATTTGTAATTTCTTTCAATACGCTAATGCCAGTTTTTGCGAAAGATATTTTTAGTGGAAACGCCCAAACGTTCAGCTGGTTTGAAAGTGCTGCCGGAATTGGTTCAATCGTATCCGCAATTTATCTGGCAAATCTTAAAAGAGCCGACAATATGAGCAAAATAATGATCGCAGCGAGCTTATTATTAGGTTTTAGTATTATTATACTTGCTTACTCAAATAGTTTGACTATCGCGCTTATTTGCATGGCGCTGAGCGGCGTAGGAATGATGGCGCAAACCTCATCTATAAACATTTACGTTCAAACACAAAGTTCTGTGAACATGAGATCAAGAAGCATTAGTTATTATTTAATGGCTTATCAAGGAATGATTCCTGTGGGAAGTTTGATAATTGGGTATGTTTCTCACATTATCGGAACGAGAAATACGGTTGCTATTCAAGGAATAATCTGTATTATTTCTGTAATTGTTTACGTTTACTACAAAAGACAGACTTCAGAGGAAGAATTGGAAAGTTGTCCAGTTACTTATAAAAATTCCAAAAATTAACCTTTTTAAATTCCAATTAGAAAATTCCAAATTCCAATTTTCCAATCTTTGCCGAATCCCGCGTGCGATCCTTCCTTTGTCAGGATGACAAACTGGACTGTTCAACTTTGTCAAAGTTTAAAACTTTGACAAAGTTCTTAACCACGAAGTATTTGGAATTTGGTATTTAAAAATTGGAATTTTATTTACGAGATCTCGCCTCGAAGAGCAGTCTCAAAAATATCCTTAAATTCATTTTGTGGAATATTGTGCCCAAGCAAATACATCAATTTTGTAATTGCAGCTTCTGTAGTAATATCTTTTCCAGAAATGACACCTAAAGATTTTAATGCTGTACTCGTTTCGTATTGTCCCATATTCACACTTCCGCCTGAACATTGGGTTACGTTTATGATATGCATTCCCGATTTGATGGCTTTTTCGATTAGATTTAAAAACCAGTCTTCCGTTGGTGCGTTTCCTGAGCCATAAGTTTCTAGAACAATACCGCGTAGACCTTGAGTTGCTAGGATTGAAGCTAGAACAATTTCACTCATTCCAGGAAACATTTTGATGATGGCAACATGATTGTCTAAGTTTTTATGAACAATCAGTTTGACATCTTTATTTATCGGAAGAAACAGATGTTTGTTCAATTTCAAATGAACGCCAGATTCTACTAGTTCAGGATAATTTGGTGCTGTAAAAGCTCTGAAATGTTCTGCATTTACTTTAGAAGTTCGGTTTCCTCGGTATAATTTATATTCAAAATACAAACAAACTTCAGTAATAACCGGTTTTCCGTCTTCTTGAAGAGACGCTATCTGAATTGCTGTAATCAGGTTTTCTTTTGCATCAGTACGCAAATCTCCAATTGGCAATTGTGAACCTGTAAACACTACTGGTTTTGCCAAATTCTCCAACATAAAACTCAATGCTGAAGCCGAATACGACATCGTATCTGATCCGTGTAAAACTACAAATCCATCAAAAGAAGTGTAGTTTTCCTCAATCATTGTGGCAATTTTGGTCCACATTTGAGGATTCATATTCGAAGAATCTATTGGATGTTCAAATGAAATCGATTCGATTTCACAATCCAATTGCTTGATTTCTGGAATTTTCTGAATTAATTTACCAAAGTTGAAAGCTTTTAGCGCTCCTGTTTCAAAATCTTTGCTCATACCGATGGTTCCTCCGGTATAAATCAATAATATTTTTGCTTTAGATGACATCTTGGTATTTTAATTTGTTGACAACAGGATTGGCGTACATAGCTAAAAATCCTTGTCTTGTCACAGGATTATCGCTTCCGATTCTCATTTCTAAACGACGCTCAAAAAGCTGTTTTTCGCTCTCTTTATACTTGTGAGTGAATTTGTCTGTTTCGTTTAAAATATCGTAAGCAATAAAGTTTGTTGGCCATAATTGATAGTTTTTCAAAATAACATCATCAATCGTTTGTGCCAAAGCTTGAACTTGCTTGTTTGCATTGTCATTCTCAGCCACAATCTGATCGATTTCTGTATCTAGAACATCGCCAACAGAAATGTGTATTCTTTTTTTAGTTCCCATGATACCACTTATAATGGTCATGAAATCTTCGTTTTTGTCTTTTACGTAAACTTCGTTGTTTGCTTCTGCCATTAATTGTGGCATTTTCAAAACATCGGTAGGATCATATTCATACGAAATAGAAACCGGAACGATTTTTAATTTCTTAAAATAATTCATCAAATCTTCTTCATCAGAAGCCATTCCGATCATTTTTAAAACCCCTGGATTGGTTTCGTCGTTTCCATCTTTTGTTCTTCCTTCTCTTTGGGCAATCCAAACCGAACGGTTTTCGCGAAGCAATAATTGTCCCATATATTCAGACAATAATTTTGAACTTTGCAGCATTTCACGAGGCGTTAATCCTCTTAAAACCAAAAAATTTCTGTTTAATTTTGCTAAAGTTGCCAAGAAAGCTTTCTTCACCAAATTATCTCCAATTGCCGAAGCGGTCATTACCAAACCATGTTCAAACAAACAAACGTTCAATAATGTAGTATCCAAAAGAATATCTCTATGATTGGAAATAAACAAATAAGAAGTATTTGGTTCTAGTTTTTCAAAACCCGAAGTCGTCAAACCTTCAGAGCTTTTTTCTAGAACTTTCTGGATTGTATTGTAAATAAAGTTGCATTGAAAATCACGAATAGAGTGTGTTTTCTTCAATTGTTCCTTCCAAACCTCATCTTCTACTTCCGGAAAAGTAAAGTTCATCATGGTTTTCATCATCGGATGATTGACAACACCATGAAGTGCTTCATTTATTTCGGAATCATAAAACGGTCGAATGGCATCAAATCTCTGCATTATTTATTTGGGTTTAAGTGGGCAAAAGAACAAAAAAAAAATTAAAGTTTTGTAAGGTCTGGGTTAAATCCCAAAAACGTCCTTTGAATTTTGAGTCGTAATCTTGGCAATTTCTTCGGCAGAAACTCCATAAATATCGCTTAATTTGGCAATAACATTGACCAAATAACTGCTTTCATTTCGTTTTCCACGGTACGGAATCGGCGCTAAATACGGCGAATCTGTCTCCAAAACAATATGTTTTAAATCAATTTGATTCATAAACTGATCGATTTTTCCGTTCTTAAACGTTACTACACCGCCAATTCCCAATTTCATTTTGTAAGAAATCGCACGCTCAGCTTGTTCTAAAGTTCCGGAAAAACAATGAAAAATCCCAAATAAATCTTCAGATTTTTCTTCTTCTAATACTTCGAAGATTTCATCAAAAGCTTCTCGGCAATGAATTACAATTGGCAATTTGTATTGTTTTGCCAGCTGAATTTGCCTTTTAAAAGCAATTTGTTGCTCTTTTAAATGTGTTTTATCCCAATACAAATCAATCCCAATTTCGCCAACTGCGTAGAACTTTCGCTTTGATAATTCGGTTTCAACATGCGCCAATTCTTCCAGATAATTGTCTTTCACGTAAGTGGGATGCAAACCCATCATCAAAAAGATGTTTTCTGGATAATTTTTCTCTAAATCATACATCGATTGTGTTGCGGTGGCATCGATTGCGGGAATAAAAAAACGTGTAATTCCGGCATCAATGGCGCGCTGAATCATAGCGTCACGATCCTGATCAAATTCTTCAGAATATAAATGCGTGTGTGTATCGGTAATTATGGGTGTTGAATTCAAGGCTCTAATTTTAAAGTGCCAAAATTACGACAATATTAAAAGAATAGCAATTCTGTGCGGAATGGCACACGGATTTAACGGGTTTCGCTTTCGCGAAAGCACTGATCGAAGCGGATTTTTAATCGCATTTCTTGTCATTTCTCGTTCCTCGAAATGACAAAATTGAAAAGCCTTTGTCAAAGTTTTTATGCTTTGCCAAAGGCTTTTGCCCCCAATAATATATTTTCTTAGTTTTTTAGACTTGGTGTTTCCTTCAAATTTACTTTTTGATTTGTCGCTGCTCCGGTCTTTAAATCTCCTGCTTCAATAAAAAACAAAGCTTGATCCAAGACTTCATCACGTCCTTCTTGAATTCCTTTTATAGTTGGTTTTACTTCAATATCCGGTACAATTCCCACTCTTTGCGTTTCTCCTTTGTTTGGGTAATACACACCAATTCCAGAGAACAATGTGCGAAATCCTTCAAAATCAAAAACAGAAATATTTCCGTCTGCGCCTGAAGTTTGACTTCCAATAATAGTAGCATTTCCTGTGCTTCTAAAAGCCATTGCAGACCATTCTGCGTGGCTTTGGGTTTCTTCGTTAACTAAAACCACTACTTTTCCTTTATAATGATCTTTGTTTTCTGTGCCGCATGAAGTTCCATCGCCCCATTTATATCGTCCAGGATGATTTAAATCTGGAACGGTATAAATAGCAAATTTATTTTCCTTTGGACTTATAAAATTTGCTATATCATCAATAGTTCCTTTTGGATAATTTCGAAGATCAAAAACAATTGCTTTTGTATCTTTAAGCTTTTCAATCATATCAGGAACATTGTTGCTTTTTAAAATTCCCATATCAACATAACCGATATTGTTATCTAACATCTTAAATTTTTCCTTCTTTTTCCTCGCGCCTTTTTTAAATTCATTTCGGTGTGAATCGTGATAATCGTGCCATATCATCGTTTTGGTGATATATTTTCCATTCTTTAAAAACTCCACTTTAACAGTATCTGCTTTAGTCACTAAAAGAGTCGGAGCAATTTTATCCAAAAGTTTAGCTTCATTAGAAGCACTTAAAAAATCTCTTTTCTCCGCAATAGCTTCTTTTATGGTTTTGCCATCTACTTTTGTAATTACATCACCTACTTTTATGTCATCCGCCTGTGCCAAACTATCAGCTAAAATTTCTGTAACCACCAGTTTTTCGTCAATAATCTTTGCACTAGCAGGAAAATAATTTGAAGGTTTGGGAGTTGGCGCAGTCGCATTCGGATATACATATACTTCTGTGTGACTGTCATCAAGCTTACTGGCAAATTTTCTCATTACTCTATAAAAATCCGCTTGATTATCAGCCTGAATAGCAAACGGTATAATTTCTGCTAAAGTTGTATCCCATTTTTGATCCATTAGATATTTGTACGGAAAAAAGTATTCTGCCAAATTCCAAAACATAAATACCATTCTCAATTTCGAATATTTATTGGTAAAATCTGGATGTGCACGATTTTCGTTTCGCATGCCGATATTACCAACACGGTCTAAGCCATAAACATAAAATTGATCTCCTTGAAATCTGTTTTGTTCTATAAACTTTAATTTCTGCGAAAGCTTTTTAGAGAATACTTTATCGTTATTAAACCAACTTAAATCAAAATTTTTGTCAAAATACTCTACCTCTTTTGAAGATGTATTTGAAGCAACTTCTTTTATCGGGCCAAGTTCATCGATCCAGTTTTCTAAAATCAGAGAGAAATCTTCTTTTGTTTCTGCTTTTTCGATTTTTGGCAATTTCTCCAAAAGCTGTTTGTCCCAATCCAATTGTCCGCTGGCAACTTTTGGATGATAATATTTTAAGAAACCCCAGACTTTACAGGTTGCTACCAATTTTTCAGTTTGGGTGATTTTTGTTGCGCTGAAAATAGTTTGAGAAAATAAAACCAGTAGTAATAAGGTAATTTTTTGCATTACGATTTAGGTTTTGTTTGATGATTATTTACCGGTTTCAATAAATGCCAATGCGCGATCTAAAACCTCGTCTTTTCCTTCTTGAATTCCTTTTATGGTTGGTTTTACTTCAATATCAGGCACAATTCCAATTCGTTGCGTTTCTCTTCCGTCAGGATAATACACTCCAATTCCTGAAAACAAAGTGTGAAAACCATCAAAATCAAATTGGCTCACATTTCCATCTGCTCCAGCGGTTTGGCTTCCAATAATTGTGGTATTTCCTGCCGTCTGAAAACACATTGCCGTCCATTCCGATTGGCTTACTGATTTTTCGTTCAGTAAAACAATTACTTTTCCTTTATAATTCTCTTTGTTTTCAGAACCACTTTTAGTTTCTCCATCCCAAACAAATCTTCCTGGATACGTATAATCTGGGCGTGTATAAATGGCAAATCCTTTTTCCTTAGCATTTAAAAACTTTGATATTTCTTCCCAAGTTTCTCTTGGATAATTTCTCATATCAAAAACAATTGCTTTTGTTGATTTCAACGCCTCAATCATTGCGGGAACATTTTTGGATTTTATAATCCCCATATCAACATAACCAATATTGTTATCCAAAAGCTTAAATTTTTGTTTCACTTTTTGAGCACCTTTTTTAAATTCATTTCGATGAGATTCATGATAATCAAGCCAAATCATGTCTTTTGTTTCGTATTTTCCATTCTTTAAAAATTCTACTCTAACATTGTCCGTATGACTAATCAAAACCTCTTTAACGAGTTTATCCAAATACGCGGCATCATTTGAAGCACAGATTAAATCTCTGTTTTCTGAAATAATTTGTTTTATCGATTTGTCATTGATTTTAGTGATTACGTCTCCTACTTTTATGTCATTCGCTTGCGCTACACTGTCTCCTAGAATTTCTGTCACCACTATTTTTTCATCGATTATTTTTCCATCAGCAGGAAAATATCTTCTTATTCTTCTAGGTGATGACGCATTTGGGTAGATAAAAAATTCGGTATGGGTGTCATCTATTTTAGACGCCATTTTTTTCATCGCCATATAAAAATCCTCTCCATTGGTACTCTTAATAACTTCCGGCAATGTTTCTTGTAAAGCGACATCCCATTTCTCGCTCATCAAATATTTATACGGAAAAAAATATTCAACCAAATTCCAATACATAAATATCATGCGAAGTTTTGAGTTTTTATCGCTAAAATTTGGATTCTCATATCGCTCATTAATCAAATAAACATTTTCAACATGTTCTTTTCCATCAACATAAAATTGTTCCCCTTGAAATCTATTCTCTTCAATGAATTTCAATTTTTTAGAAAGCTTTTTAGAGAACAATTTATTAGAATTGATCCAGTTTAAATCAAAATTTTTATCAAAAAACTTTACATCTTTTGGCACTGCAATTGGTGCAATTTCTTTGATTGGTCCAAGATCATCAATCCAGTTTTCTAAGATTAATGAAAACTCTTCTTTTGTTTGCGCTTTTTCAATTTTAGGCAATTTTTCTAAAAGCTGATTGTCCCAATTTGTTTTTCCTCCTGCAACTTCGGGATGATAATATTTCAAGAAACCCCAGACTTTGCAAGTTGCAACGAGTTTTTCAGTTTCGGTGATTTTTGTTGCGCTGAAAATAGTTTGCGAAAAGACAATAAAAAGTACTAAAGTAATTTTCTTCATGTAGGTTTCGGTTAAATAGGTGGTTTTGGGCTAATTTTTCTTATAAAAAGAAAATCGAATTTAGAATTAAAATTCCAAATTCGATTGCGGTTTTCCGTAAATGAGAAAATATTTTCTAAAGAGCTGTTTACTCTAAATCATCTAGTAGCAATTGCACTTCGTCATAATCTTCATAATCCTGAGAAATGGTCTGCAAGATTTCTTTACAAGACTTATAATCTCTTTGTTTCAATTTAGATAGTGCCAAATACCAAGTCGCTTTGTCTTTATATGCTGAGTTTCCTGCTTTCAGTTCATTAAAAACGGCTTCGGCTTTCAAATATTCGCTTTGTTCTAACAGCGAAATTCCGTAATAATATTGAATTTCTGGTGTTTTTCCTTTTGCTAAAACGGCTTCAAAATGAGGGATCGCTAAAGAATATCTTTTTGCATTAAATTCTTTTTCTGCATTTTTCAAAGGGCCATCTTCGCTTCCTCTTTCAGCAAAAGAAGCATGTTCTGGATGGTTGTAATCGGCGAAAGCTGGATTTTGATTGTAATTGAAAAAGAAAAGTCCAAATAGTACTGCGACTGATGCAGCAACAGCAAGATACCAAGGCTTCAAACCAATTACTTTTGGTTTTTTATTGAAATGTTCTTCGGCTATCTGATTCAAATTTTCTTTGAAAGCTTCTCTTTCTTCTTCAAATCCAAATTTATTTTGCAATTGAAATTGGACTTCTTTGAAAGTTTCAAATTCTGACGCAAATTGCGCATCCTCAGACAATTGTTTTTCAAAATCGCTTTTTTGATCGATAGTCAGTTCGCCTTCCAGATATTGGTCGAATAATATGTAGCGTTCTTCGTTCATGACTAATTATTTTTTTAGAGAATTAAAATTTTTTGCTCCCTGAATCCACTCTGTCAGCTGACCAATGCACAAGGATTTCTTTTTGCGCACATAACCGTAAGTAACATTTAGTTTTTCGGCCACTTCTTCCATTGATTTGATGGCAAAACTCAGCTTCAACAATTCTTGACATTTGTCTCCTAATTTTTGAAACATGGCATCAAAAAGCTGTTGTTTTTCGTCAAATTCCTCAGTTTGAGTAATTAATTCCAATGCAGATTCATTGATAGATACCACATCTTCATGAATTGTTACCCCTTTGTTGGAAATTTTTTTGAATTCATTCAGCCACTTTCTTTTGCATAATAAAAAAAAGTAAGCGTCAAATGGACAAGTTAGCTTCAATGTGCCCGCTTTGGCTTGATTGTAAAGCAAAATCATGACTTCTTGCACGATATCCTGCGCTCGATCTTTATCGCCTGAATTGTTCAGAACAAAATGAACGACTTTAGGAACGAACTTTTTATAAATAGACTCGATAATTTCCGAATCATTTGCTGCAAGTCCGTCAATATACATTTGGTCACGATGTATTTTAATTTTCTCCATAAAAAAACTTTTGATAAGCTAAAGTTAAAAAAGAATCTGAAATAATTTTAAATCTAGGGTAACAAAAACAAAATCAAATTGATATAAAACCGAAGTACGCTTTTAAACCAAAAAAATAAAAGAAATGGAAACGTATCAATTTACTAAAGAAAAAAGTCTAGAGCAGTTTTATGAAATGATTTCGGCCAAAAAACGAAACGGTTTTATAGTTGTCGAACACAATGAAAAGTTGCCGTATGTGGTTTTGTCCAAAGAAAAAAAGACGCTCAATCATTCATTCCATCTCTTTCTTACCTGCATCACATTAGGACTTTGGTCTATTATCTGGCTGTATTTAATTGTTGTGCTTTCGCGGAAGACAAACATTTTGGTCGCAGTCGATGAAGATGGAAATCTTTTTGAAGACAAATGTTTATCACTGTAAAAAAAAATTAAAAAACAGGGGTAACAAATTTTAAACCGAATTGATATAGTGTTATACAAGCCTAAAAAAATAATTTGAAAACAAGGGTAACAATATCAAACCCAAATTGATATAAGAATATAAATAACAACCAAAATCTGAAAACCACTTGAAAACTTTCAAGACAGATTTATAAAAACTAGAAATCATGAACACAAATTTTAAAACTATCAGTCTATTATTTTTATTGCTAATTTCGATTACAAGTTGCGACAACAGCGACGGCAATGATATTACAATTATGCCTCCAACTTCAGCTGCTTTTAAAAGCATTAGTGAAAAGGGACTTAAAGGAAACACACAAAAATTTACTGCAACTGCTGGAACCGGAATGATTACCTTAACATCTGCGAAAGGAGTTAAACTGAACATCAACGGAAACTGCTTGACCAAAAACGGAAATGCAGTAACTGGGCAAATCGACATTGAATACATCGAGCTTTTTGACAAAGGAAATATGCTGATTACCAACAAGCCAACAATGGGAATTACAGCAGACGGAAAGAAAAACTTATTAATTTCTGGCGGAGAATTTTTCATCAAAGCGACACAAGGCGGCGTTGAACTTCAAACTTCATGTTCTATGAGTATGATTGTGCCTGCAACTTTAACAGATGGCGTTGACAATACAATGACTTTATGGACTGGCGTTATTGACGACGCAGGAGAATTGGCTTGGAGAGAAGCAAAAGCAGGCGCTGACGGCGCTAACGGAAAAGGTGGCGTGCAAGGTGAAGGAAACAATTATTATGTGACTTTTGGAAACTTTGGATGGACAAATGTGGACCGTTTTTATAGTGATCCAAGACCAAAAACAACCATTCTTGCTGATGCTCCAGAAGGTTATGACAACAACAATAGTGCAATTTATTTGTCTTATGACGGCGAAGGAACAAATGCGCTTGCAAAATTAGATACTTATACCGCTGCAGGATTATTCAGCGAACATTATGGCCAAATCCCGATTGGTCTAAAATGCCATGTGATTTTTGTTACCGAAGACAATGGTCAATGGCGCTATGCGATCAAAGCTGTAACCGTCGCTGCCAACGATATTTACACTTTTACTCTTGCCGAAACCGTAGTCGGTACTGAGGCGCAATTGGTAGCAGCAATAAATGCTATTCAATAATTTTAAAATGCTTTTTTTAGGAAAAAGTGGTGATTTGCTCATCACTTTTTTTTACATTTAATCGCGTTTTAAAATTGATTTTCATGATTTTAAGGCAAAAAACTAACTAGTTATGAAACCACAACTGTCTATTTTTTTGATGCTGTTTTCGATTTTCGCAATAGGTCAAACCAAAGTAAAAGACACCATAACCCGACGCGCCAATATTGGTTTTATCCAAAATGGAAATGCCGTTACCTTTAAACCCGAAACACCACCTCTGATTCCGATTGCGGGTGCGCCAAAACCAAGTTATTCGTATTTATGGGAACTCGGCGACGGGCATTACAGCAAAGAAGCTGAGCCGAAACATGTTTATAAAAACAAAGGAACGTACACCACTCGCCTTGCTGTAACCAACAATTACGACAATGGAAAACCGCCAGCAACACGCCCGAAAAAAGTAGCTGTTAATGACATAACAGACAACAATTATAAAGACATTGCCTCAATTGCGGATCAAAATGGTTTTGCGATAATTAAGAATTGTGATCCTATTCCAGATCAAGAAATGGTAGTCGTAGTGAGTTATCAAAATCTTGAAAATTATGTTTCGAGTGGCAAACTGTATTTGTTTTATAATGAAAAGGAATTCAAGAACAAAAACTTTGAATTGAGCGATTTTAGAACTTACGCCAATGAACGTGAAGTAAAAGAAAATCTCGTGGCTTCAGTTGACGATCTTGACGATTCAAATAATTTTGTGGCTTCCGCCGAAGGGAATTTCAATCGCAAAAAGTACCGAAATACTACGACCGAAGAAGATCTAGATGCTTCACTTTTAGATGCCAATAAAACCTATCATAATGTTTCGATTTTAGAATTTGACGACGCTAATCCAGGCGAAACGCGCAATGTTTTTTATACTTTTAAAACAACGCCCGAAATGATTAAAGATACTAGTGCAACGGTTACGATGCGCGGGATTTTTGTTCCGAATCGAAGCTATAAAAACCATAAAATAAAAAATCTGGAAATGGAAATCGTAACTTCTCATGATCCAAACAAAATGGGATCAAACGGAAGTTTCATGAATTATAGATTGGTGCGTTTTAAAAGAGTGAATTTCAAAACTCGTTTTCAGAATAATGGCGAAGGTCCTGCGAGAAAAATTCGTTTAGAAACTGATGTTCCAGATATGTTTGATAAAAAGACTTTTCAGATTGAAAGCATGTATCCCGAATGTCCAATTTGTCCAAAAGGTGAAGAGCCAACGGTGAGTTGTCTGGATACAATCATCAAGCAAAAACAGATTATTTTCACTTTCAAAAACATTTATTTGCCAGGAAGTGAACAAAAAAATGTGCAGGAAAAAGATTCTACAAAAGGGTTTGTAAAATATTCCATGAAGTTTGCCGAAGACTTTCATAAAGTAAAAACCAAAAGCCGAACCGCAATTATTTTCGATAAAAACGAACCTATTATTACCAACTACGCCACTACCCGATTCTTGCCTGGAATTTCGATTGGTGCAAAAGCCGGTTATAATATTTATCCGGATTTAGATAAATCAACAAGCTATTTTGTGGGAGCAACGATTTCTCCTTTTAAATCCTATCGTTTTTACTGGCAAGCTGAATGGCTGAATGCTTTGAATCAATATAATAGCGATGTTACAGTTGTAGATGAATTTTTGACAAACGCTAACGGAACAAGACAATTACAACACACGACAACTACCATAGAAAATAAAAACATCAATTGGGAAGTTCCTGTTTTGATTCGGTATAACATTAATAATTATATTGGAGTTGGTGCCGGCGTTCAGTTTAATGTGAATGTTTCTTCGGAGCAAAATCAGAGTATTCAAACAGATCTTTATGAAGGCGACAAAGGAAATTTTCTAATCAGTTCGACGACTACTTCTAATACAATTAAAAACTCTTTTACGGATTTCAATACCGGACTTTTATTTGATTTAACAGCTGGTTTCGCGAGAATTGGTCCGAGTTTGGGTGCGCGTTATGTGATTAATTTTGAACAGAATTTCAATTATATTCAGCTTTACGGAATTTGGAAGTTTTGATTTTTTTCACCATATAAGTTCATATTAACTAGACGGATAAAAATATAAATCTTGAATTAATTATCTTTTATTTCTAATTTCAAATATGCTTTTAGCAATTAAAATCTGCGCAATAATTTAATATGAACTTATATCACTTATATGGTTTAATTTTCTGTTTCCTAACTTTGACTGTTTCAGCGCAAAATCAGGAAGACAAAATTTACAATGCCATTGATGTTTTTGTTGCTCATCCTTCCGCGAAAGCGTTGCAGAATTTAACGAATGCTGAAGCCGATTTTTGGAGAAATCCGAAACCAAAAACCAAAGATGAATTATTGGCAATTGTGGTTTTGAATTGCAATAAAGCGTATTATGAAAACCAATTTGGGCAAACGCAAAACGCGATTTCGAGCTACGAAAAAGCCTGGCAGATTTATCAAAAAAACAAACTTTCAAATTATGATATAGTTGAATTTTGCCTAAAACCTTTGGGCAATTTATATACCGTTTTAGGCGATTATGATAGCGCCGAAAATATCATAAAACAATACTTTTTCATTGTCAATACTTCCAAAAATTATCCTGATGCTGAAAAACAAAAATTTGCTGCGATTCTAAATTTATCTAATGTTTATCAGAGCTCAGGCAAAATTTCTTTGGCAATTGAACTTTTGGAAAAAACGTTGAAAACCGAAAAATTATCCAATGTCCAAAAAGGAATTTTGCTCAATAATTTGGGAAACAATTACCTGATGGGTTTTAAAGGTAATTTGATGACGCAGGAACTCTATAAAAAAGCTGAAAACACGTTTAAAGCAGCTGTTAAATATTTGGAAAACGACAAGGATCATTTGGAAAATTTATCCAATTCTTATCGAAATCTTGCAACAGTCAGTCGGCAAACACATCGATTTAAAATTGCCGATTCTTATTTAACAAAAGCAACTGAACTCTTTCTGAAAATCCCAAATCAGGAACCAAGAAAAATTGCAAATTTATATTATGAAAAAGCTTTATTGCTTTTTGATGAGAGAAAGTATAATGAAAGTTCGAAAGAAATTACCGTTATTTTTAAAACGTTGATTCCGAACTATAATTCAGAAAACATTCTTCCGAATCAAAATCAATTGTATGCAGAAACTGCTTTAGTTGATGCGCTTGATTTGCAGGGAGAAATTTTAAAAATAAAACAGCCCAAAAAAGCGCTTCAGGCTTTTGATCTTTCTTTCTATATCGAAGATTTGCTTATGAATTCTTTGGTTTATGAAAACTCACAAATCCTGATGCAATTGCGCTCTCGAAATCGTGCAGAAAAATGCATTTCAATTTATAATAATTTATATCAAAAAGAAGGTAAAATCGAATATTTGAAAGAGGCTTTTCAATTGTCTGAAAGAACGAAATCTGGGATTTTGCAACGGTACCGCTCGAATTTTAAAAATGCTTCGGCAGAAGAAAAACAATTTTTACAAGAAATTCAAAACGTAAATAATTCGATTTTAAAAGAACAGCAAAAAGGAAATGTAGCAAATATTTCTAAAATAAATCAGCTTATAAAAAAGCAAAATGAAGTGATGCTTTCGCTAAAGAAAATTCAGTCTGAAAATCCAAATTCAATTTCGGAGAATTTCGATTTAAACGTTTTATTTTCAAAATTAGAAAAAGACAAAGCAATAATGGTCTATTATTTTATGGGGGCTGAAAACCTATATTATTTTACTGTGCAAAATAACCGAATTAGCTTAAATCATTTTGACGTTACAGATGTCGCAATTCCTAAAATTTTAAGATTTCTCGACTATTTTAGAACCGCAGATGCTATTACAAATGATATTGCAGGATACAATTATTATGGCAAAAATGTCTATGATTTATTAAAATTACCTTCAAACTTAAACTATAAAAACCTCATCGTTGTTCCTGACGGAATCTTAAATTTCCTTCCGTTTGAAGCTTTAATTACTAAAGAATCAAATACGACAAATTTTGCCAAAATGCATTATTTGCTTAATGATTTCAAGATTGCTTATAACGCCTCGGCGAATATTTATCTGAATTCAAAACCAAGTCAGAAATCAGAAAAAACAGTTTTGGGCGTTTTTCCAGTCTTCGAAAAAACACCTTTCGAATTGACTTATTCGAAGAAAGAAATGGAAGCCATCAAAAGTTATTTCAAAGGAAAATATTTAGAAAATGCTGCTGCGAGTTTTGCCAATTTTAAAAACAATGCACCAAATTATTCCGTTTTGCATTTGAGCACACATGCTTCTTCAGGCGATATAGAAACTCCGGCGAGCATTAAATTTTATGATCAGGAAATTTTATATTCTGAATTGTATAATTTGCATATCAATCCCGATTTGGTGGTTTTAAGTGCCTGCGAAACCGGAATTGGAAAACTTTACAAAGGTGAGGGCGCAATGAGCGTTGCGAGAGGTTTTCAATATGCTGGTGCACAAAATTTAATGTTTTCATTATGGAAAGTAAATGATTTTACAACTTCTGTATTTATGGAAGATTTTTATAAAAACATCAACAATAATGCTTCTTATTTTGAGGCCAATACGAACGCAAAACTCAATTATCTGAACGATAAATCCATTTCAAATGTCAAGAAATCGCCTTATTATTGGAGTTCGTTTGTTTATTATGGCTCTATTTCGACAGAAAAAGAATCAGGAAATTATCTCTATTATATTGTTAGTTTATTGGCTGTAATTGCTTTAATTACGTTATTTTTGATATTCAATCGGAATCGAAAATGGAAAATCTTCACGAATACCTCAAAAAAGAGAAATACAAAAAAATAAAATTCAAGCTTACCAGAACACAACATCTTGCAATAAAAGCCAAGATCAACGGCATTTCGGGAGACTTCATTTTAGATACAGGAGCATCAAATTCTTGCGTTGGATTTGAAAGCATCGAACGTTTTGAACTGACAGCAAAAAAATCAAAAACAAAAGCGTCGGGCGCGGGAGGAACAGGAATGAAAACGCAAATTTCATCTGAAAATAAACTGCAATTAGGAAGCTGGAAAAACACCGATTTTAGCATTGTGATTTTTGATCTTTCGCATGTAAACGAAGCTTTAGAATCGCATAAAGCAAAACCCGTTCACGGCATTATTGGCGCCGATGTTTTGCTTGAAGGAAAAGCAATCATTGACTATTATAATCATTATGTGTATTTAAAATAGAATATTAAAAACTTACCCTCTTTACGAGAAACCGTAATTTTAACAATATTTATAGTATTATATTTGTTTTAGTCGTTTTAACAAATCTAATACTATGAAAAAAACTCTACTTTGTTTTCTTTTATTATTTACTTCTTTTATTTATTCCCAAGCAAATGATATTGTACATTGTGCTGGCGACAACAACTTTGACTTATCTAAACAAAAAACTTTATTAATTGGCAATTTAGATCCTGATCAAACTAACGTAAGTTATCATTTAAGCCTTGTCGATGCAGTCAATAACACTAATGCAATTGCGAATCCTTCGAATTATAATACCGCTGCAGTTTCTACAACTATTTATGCTCGAATCGATAATAAAGGAACAATAACCACGAGTTCTTTTAACATAAAAGTTACTCCGGCTTTAACTATAAAAGCAACCAATACTTCTATTTTATGCAGTGGAGATAACACTGCAGAATTAACGGTTACTGTTTCAGGAGGAAGCGGGCAATATTTTTATTCTTTGAATGGTGGCACTTTTGTAAGCAATAATGTTTTTAAGAATCTGGCTGCAGGAAATCATTCTATAAAAGTATTAGATGCTGTTTCTGGTTGTCCAACTACAATTATTTATGCAATAACGGCTCCAACGATCTTAAGCGCAACTACATTGATTAGTGGTAATACAGCAACTATTACAGCAACTGGAGGGAATGCACCTTATCAATATTCTTTGGATGGAGTCAGCTATCAGTCTAATAATATTTTTACTCTTAGTCCGGGAACTTATACTCTAATGGTGAGAGATTCACTAGGTTGCATTACAACGATTCAGGCAACTATTTTACCTACTTTAACTGTATCATCAATTTTTGTTACCGAGTTTAGCTGCTCAAGGGATATGTTAACAATGGCGATTACTGCTACTGGAGGAAAAGCTCCTTATACTTATTCGCTAGATGGAAAACCTTACCAGACAAATAATTCTTATTCTGATATATTTGCTGGCAATCATATCATATCTGTAAAAGATGCCTCAAGCACAATAAATTCAAAAGGAATTTTTATCGCTCCTTATTTGCCACTGAAACTTTCTTTATCCACTACAAATACAAGTTGTTACGGAACAAACGACGGAAAAGCAGAGATAATCGTTAGTGACGGAAAAGCTCCCTATTTATATTCATTGGATAATGGTCCTTTTGAATCGAACAATATTTTTGCCAATCTGTCTCCAGGGTATCATACAGCAACTGTAAAAGATGCCACAGGATGCACAATTAAATCTGACGTAGTAATAGAAATGACTAGCATTGTCGAAATACTTGAAAGTGTAACAAATGCTGGCTTAGATAATAATGATGGACAAATCAAAATTAACGCTAGTGGAGGAAAAGCTCCTTATAGTTATACTCTTGTAGATAATGTGGGAACAACAATAAAAGGCCCACAGACTTCTAACATTTTTTCAGGTCTTTCTGCAGGTACCTACCAAGCTCAGGTTACAGATTCAAATGGATGTTTTTACACCAGATCTACTATAAAAGTAGTACAATCTACACTAGCCGCTAATGTAGCTGTAAACGCTATAACTTGCGAAAACCCTAAAGGATCAATTACAATTACGGCCACTGGAGGAGTTCCTCCTTATCGATATTCATTGAATGATGGAGCTTATTCTTCTGTAAATGTATTCAATGATTTAACTCCTCAAACTTACACCGTAAAAGTTAGAGATGCACAAAATGTAAGAATTTCACTTTCGGCAATAGTTACTCAGTCAACTCCTTTGACACTTTCTACCAAAGTATCTACCGCGATATTTTGTAATGGGGCTTCTACTGGTTCTATCCTTTCGACACCAAGTGGAGGAAAAAGTCCATATACATATTCTTTAGATGGAATAACGTTTCAATCTAGCAGATATTTCCTGGATTTAAAAGCAGGGACTTACAACATCACCACGAAAGATGCCAATAATTGTATAGCAGTTAGTTCAATTACATTATCCGAGCCATCTCCTCTATCTGCAACCTATGAAGTGGTCAACGATCAGAATATATTTATTTATCCTAAAGGTGGCAGTAACCTTTATACTTTTTACTTAACTAATACTACAACAGGAGTTCAATACGGCCCTGAAACTGTAGGTGCCTTTACTAAAGTACCTCCGGGACTATATACTATTTATGTTGGTGATTCTGACTGCGACTTCACCATAACTGGAATAAAAATCGAAGCTTCTCAGTCGACGACATTATCTGCAGTTTCAACTGTTGATCCTCCTGGATGTCTAAGTTTTGCAAGAATAACTGTTGATGCTATGGGCGGTAAAACTCCTTATCAATATTCAATAAATAATGGGGCAACTTACTCTTCATCAAATATCTTTACTTCTCTTAATGCTGGTACATATACTGTAAAGGTTAAAGATGCTGATTTAAATACTACCACTCATAATGTTGTAATCAATCCAGTGCCTTCAGCTCCTACTATAGAAGCCATTGTTAAAAATATAACCTGTCAAGGTTCAAAAAATGGATCAATAACAGTAAAAGGAATTGGCGGATCTGGTAGATATCTTTATAAAATAAACGGAGGAATACAACAAAACTTTGATACATTTTCGAATTTGGCTCCTGGAAATTACATCATAGAAGTACAAGACATGAATATTTGTACTTCTACAATGACCGTTACAGTAACTGAACCGCAAGCTTTAAATGTAACCGCAAAAATTGGTCTTAACCAAACTATTACAGCTACTGCAACAGGAGGCTCTGCTCCTTACTCATACGCTCTGGAAAATGACAATGGAGTAGTAATAGCCGCACCTCAAAGCAGTAATGTTTTTAGTAACTTAGCAAATGGTCTATACACTGTAAAGGTTATAGATGCTAATGCCTGCAGTATTTCTGTATCTAACATAAATGTGATTCCGTTTACAACGTTATCGGCTTCTGTCACTGCGACTAATATAACTTGCAGCAGTCCAACAGGAACAATAAAAATCAACGCAACTGATGGAATTCAGCCTTATCAATATTCATTAGATAATGGAGCTTATGTTTCCTCAAATGTATTTGAAAACTTAACCGCAAAAAACTATAGCATAAAAGTTAAGGATGCACAAAACACTGTTTTAGATTTAACTACAACAGTTGCTCAAACCACTCTTTTAACCGTTTCTGCGAACATAGAAACTGGCATAAATTGTCCTGGCAATGCTACTGGCCTTATTAAAGCCACAGCAAATGGAGGAGCAGAACCTTATCAATATTCAATTGATGGAATAAACTTTAAGTCTAATAGATATTTTCAAAATTTGAGTGCTGGCAACTACAATATTACTGTAAAAGACAACAACGGATGTCTGGCTACAACATCGACTTTAATTTTAGCAGAGCCTTCTCCAATATCTGGTACTTATAAAATTGTTAATGAAGAAAATATAGTATTAAATGGAAGTGGAGGCGATAGCAACCTTTATACTTATTATCTTGAAAATACTGTAACAGGCACTAAACTAGGACCTGATACAACTGGTAGATTTACAAAATTAGCTGTAGGGACCTATAATGCAACAATTAATAATTCTAATGGCTGTTCTTTCCAAATTCCAGGAATAAAAATTGAAACTCCAACATCAACAAACTTAACTGTTGCGACTTTTTCAGACCCTGTGACTTGTACCTTTAAAGGAAGGATAACTATACTTGCAAAAGGCGGTAAAGCTCCTTATCAATATTCACTAAATAATGGTGAAACGTATTCCTCATCAAACATTATTGTTGGGTTAACTCCTAATTACGCTTATCCTATAGTAGTTCGTGATGCAGACCTTAACACCGTTACAGATCAAATAATAGTCGAGAATGCTTCTTCTCCGCCTTTCTCTACTGCAATTGTTAAAAATGTAAGCTGTCCAGGCAATAACGATGGTATAATTAAAGTCATCCCAACTTATGAAAAAGGTGCATTATCTTATTCGTTAAATGGAGGTACAGTGGGCAATTCCGATACATTTGAGAACTTAAAACCAGGGATTTACGGCATAACAGTATACAATCAAAATTCCTGTTGGTATTATTTTACTGCAACAGTAAAAGAAGCAGTTGCATTAACTGCAACTGTTACAATTGGAACAAATAATAGTATAACAGCTACCGTAACTGGAGGCACTGCTCCTTACTCATACGCTCTAGAAAATGAAAATGGAGTAACAGTAGCTACACCTCAAAGCAGTAGTACTTTTACAAATTTAATAGCTGGCCATTACACACTAAAGGTAATTGATGCTAATACCTGTAGCGTAACTGTATCGAATATAAATATTATAGAGGTACCAAAATTAGTTGCAACTGCTACAATAACTAATGTAAATTGCAACGCTTCAGGATCAATAACGATACATGCAACAGGTGGAACTGGTCCTTATCAGTATTCGATAGATGGCGGAATTAATTACTCTTCATCTAATATTTTTACTGGTTTAATAGCCGGTAACTACATTGGCAAGATTAAGGATTCTCAAAACACTGTGTTTAGCTTAAGTCTGGAGATAACTGCTGCGACTCCTCTACAACTTACCGCAACACTGACAACTCTACAAACCTGCTCTAGTCCGGCAACAATTCAAGCAACTGCGACAGGTGGACTGGCACCTTATACTTATGCTGTTAATGGTGGAATTTATAGTGCTTCAAATACTTTTAACGTTAATGGCGGAACTCACGTAATTTCTGTCAAAGATAGCAATGGCTGTGTAGAAAATATATCTATTACCGTAACAGATCCTACACCAATAATTGCTAATATTAGTATAGAAAATCAAACAGCTACAATTACTG
Organism: Flavobacterium mesophilum; assembly: GCF_039581405.1. NCBI lineage: Bacteria > Pseudomonadati > Bacteroidota > Flavobacteriia > Flavobacteriales > Flavobacteriaceae > Flavobacterium > Flavobacterium mesophilum. The sequence goes on from NZ_JBCPXZ010000003.1 coordinate 461,909, forward strand.
CATCTGGTGGCACAGGCATTTACTTATATGCAATTTCTCCTAATTTAAATGTATTTTCAGCCAGTAATAAATTTACCAATTTAACTGCCGGCGAATATATTATAATTGTTCAGGATCAAATTGGCTGCTATGTAACATTCAATTTTACAATTAATCCACCAGCTCCATCACTAGAAGGTAAAAATTCTATAACTATTAGTTTCAAACCAGGGCAGACTTTAGCCGATGTCGTTGTTGAAGGCGACAACATTAAGTGGTACAGCACATCAGGTTCCGGAACAGGAAAAGCAACCGGAAAAGCAAATGAAATTCCTTTACCATTAACAACAGCTTTACTAGATGGTGTTACGTATTATGCTTCACAAACTATCAACGGAATTGAAAGTAAAGACCGTCTTGCTGTAACGGCAAAATTAAATGGCGCGCTTGCTACACCTGATTTCAACTTAACTTCTTTCCAATTTTATCCAAATCCAGTGAAAGATATTCTAACGATTAAAAATGATTCGGCAATTGATGAAGTTCAAATAATTGATGCTTCTGGAAAATCAGTTTTATTCAAGAAAATAAATGATCTTCACTCTGAAATAGATCTATCAAATCTTTCTAGTGGGGTTTATATCTTAAAAGTAAAAGCTGAAAACAAGCAAAAGACTTTGAAATTCGTTAAAAAATAACCGTTTTAAAAGCTATAAAAAAAAGCCTTCATTATCTAAAATGAAGGCTTTTTTGTTTTTATTCGATTTCTTGTTGACTACTTTCTGCTTTAGGAACAGTATGTTTTTTTAATGAAAAATAAGCAACAATTGTACTCAACAACATTAAAAATCCACCTAAAATAAATGGTGCTCCGGCAAATTTAAATGGAGCATCGCTATGCGTGAAAAAGTAAAATGTATTGGCCATCATTGGCGGACCAATAATTGAAGAAGCGCTCATTAAACTCGTCAAAGTTCCCTGAATTTCGCCTTGTTCGCTTGGTAAAACCTTACTTGCCACAACAGATTGAAGCGCCGGCCCAGCAATTCCGCCAAGGCAATACGGGATTAAAAACACAAACATCATCCAGCTTTCTGTAGCAAAAGCAAACAACAGCATTCCGATTGTATATAATGCCAAACCAATATAAATACTTCTTTCGTTTCCTAATTTTGGGTTTATATAACGAATCAAACCTCCTTGAACTGCTCCTACAAGCAACCCAATAATTCCCAATGAAATTCCGATCATTCTCTCATCCCAATTGAATTGGTAAATCGTAAAGAAACTCCAATTGCTTTGTACCGCATGTGAACCCACATATAAAAGAAAGATTGCTGAAATTAATCCTATTAATTCCGGATGTTTTCTTAAACCTAAAATTGCTCCAACTGGATTGGCACGTTTCCAATCGAAAGGTCTGCGGTTTTCTTTTTTCAGAGATTCTGGCAGAATGAAAAATCCATATAAGAAGTTTACCATACACAAAATGGCCGCTGCATAAAATGGAACTCGAGAGCCATATTGTCCTAATAAACCACCAATAACTGGTCCGATTATAAATCCTAATCCGAAAGCGGCACCAACTAAACCAAAGTTTTTGGCTCTATTTTCGGCCGTGCTCACATCGGCAATATAAGCTGATGCAGTTGTAATACTCGCTCCAGTAACTCCTGCGATAATTCTTCCGATAAAAAGCCAAATAATTGTTGGTGAAAAAGCAAGCAAAAGATAATCTAATGAAAATCCGAAAAGCGAAATCAAGATAATCGGTCTTCTTCCGAATTTATCACTCAAATTTCCAATTACAGGCGCAAAAACGAATTGTGTTATCGCATACGCAAAAGTCAGCCAACCACCAATTTTTGCGGCTTCACTAATATCTCCGTGAATCAATTCTTCGATCAATTTTGGGATAACAGGAATAATGATTCCCCATCCTGTAATATCAATTAACATGGTTATAAAAATAAAACCAATCGCCGCCGATTTATCTTTTTGTTTCATCGTAATTTTTCTAAGTGAATACAAATAAACGAAAAAGCCAATATTAATTTAAATTCCAATAAAAAAATCCCAAATTCCGATTTGGAAGAATCTGGAATTAATTAAAAACTGCTCATAATTTTTTATGCAGTTTTAATATGGATTTTAGCAGATAAATGGAGACTTTTCTAATCTAATTTGATCTGCTAGATCTGCGTGAAATAATCTAAAAAAATCAATAAAAAAAATCCCAGATTCCAATAAAGAAATCTGGGATTTACAAATCAAAAATTAAAACTATTAATGCGTATGTTTCGGATTAAAACCGTCTTCGCTTAATTCTGTTGGTGTATAATCAGCAACCATTTCAGCTTCGTAGTCGATTTTTTCTCCTTTAGAGAATTTCTGAATTAATTTCTCCATGATATTATAAATTACTGGAACTACAATCAAGGTTAGGAATAAAGAAGAAATCAAACCTCCAATAATTACCCAAGCCAATCCGTTTTTCCACTCAGCTCCTGCTCCTTTTGCCAATGCAATTGGGAACATACCAAATACCATCGCAATTGTCGTCATCAAGATCGGACGCAAACGAGCGTGGTTCGCTTGAATTAATGCCGTTCTGATAGATTCTCCAGCTGCTCTTCTTTGGTTCGTATAATCCACAAGCATGATCGCATTCTTACACACCAGACCAATCAACATGATAATACCTAAAATGGTGAAGATATTCAATGAGTTGTTTGTCAAGGCCAGTGCCAACATCGCTCCAATGAACGAAAGCGGAATAGCGAACAATACCACGAATGGATGCGCGAAACTGTCATACAAACTCACCATTACAAGGTAAACTAAAATAATAGCGGCCAATAATGCAATTCCTAAAGTACCAAAACCTTCTGATTGGTTTTCTTGGTCACCACCCCAGATGTAGTTAACTCCGGCTGGTTTTTCCAATTTATCTAATTTTGCTTGCCATTGTTGAACGATTGTTCCAGAAGGAACCCCAACATTCTGTCCTTTTACAGTTACAGAAGCAGATTTATCTCTACGCTCTAACTGAGAAGGTCCAGAACCTTCAGTAATATCAGCAAATTGAGACAATTTGATTTGTTGTCCTGCTGCATTGATGAAAATCAAATTACTAACATCAGCAATACTTTTTCTATCAAAAGAATTGTATCTGATATTGATATCGTATTCGTATTCACCAGCTCTGTATTTTCCATCTGTATTTCCACTGAAAGCAGTTTGCATTGTTAAACCAACTGTTTGAAGTGTCAATCCTAAAGCAGCCATTTTATCACGGTCTACTTTTACGTTGATTTCAGGGTTTCCGTCTTCAACAGTTAATTTGATCTCAGTTGTTCCAGGAATTGTACGTAATAAAGCCTCAGCTTGTTTTGCATAAGCCATTGCCGCTTCAGTTGAAGGACCTGTTACGATCAAACCTAAAGTTGCATCTTCCGCAGTACCTAAGATACCTACAGGAACTGTTTTTACTTTTGCTCCAACTAATACTTTTTCTAATTTACGTTTGATTTTGGCAGCATACACATTCGCATCATCTGTACGATCTTTTTGCTCGATCATTTTAACGTCAATCTCTGCTTTGTAAGCTGTAGCTTGAGATGCTCCAAAACCTTCCGAAGTTTGTCCAACAGTTGTAATTTGGCTATGAACATACTCTTGCGCTTTCAAAAATGCTTCTGCTTTTTGCGTCATGAAGTTCGTTTGCTCTAACGAAGCATCTTTTGGCATTTCGATTTGAACCAAGAACTCTCCACTATCAGAAGAAGCAAAGAACTCTCCTCCAATGAAACCTCCACCCATCAATCCAATTGTTGAAGCGAAGAATAGTATAATTACAACTATAAATGTTTTGATATAATGATCCAAACACCAAGTCAATAAATGAGAAACCCAATCCGTGAAACGAGTCAAGTAGTTTTCGAAACCAAGAATGATTCTTCCAAATAAATTCTTTCCTTCAATATGCTCTAATTTCCCGAAACGAGAAGACAACCAAGGAATAATCGTAAATGAAGCCAAAAGTGACAACATTGTTGAAATAATTACCGTAACACAGAATTGTGTAATGATATTAGAAACCAATCCAGAACTCATCGCGATAGGCAAGAATACCACCACAATTACCAATGTAATCGAAGTTACTGTTCCACCAATCTCTGCAGTTCCATCATAAGACGCTCGGATTCGGCTTTTACCCATTTCCATGTGCCTGTAAATATTCTCCAATACCACAATCGCGTCATCCACAAGAATACCAACTACAAGAGATAATCCTAATAAACTCATCAAGTTCAAAGTATATCCCATTAAATAAATTCCGATGAAAGTTGCAATCAACGACGCAGGAATAGAAACCATTACGATTAACGAGTTTCTGATACTGTGAAGGAAGAACAACATTACAAATGCAACCAGAATTACCGCAATCAATAAATCGTGTACAACAGAATCCGCTGCTTCAAGTGTAAAGATTGTACTATCTTTTGCAACTTCTAATTTAAGTTGGTTAACCTTATAATCTTTTTCAAGTTCTGCAATTGTTTTTAATAAATGCTCACTTACCGCTACCGCATTTGCATCAGATTGTTTGATGATTTGTAACACGATTGCACTTTTTTGATCAACACGTGATATTTTTTCAGCAATTTTTTGCGTATCCTGAACATCGGCAATATCACTTAAACGAATCTGAATTCCGTTTTGAGAAGAAACCACTAAGTTTCTTAATTCTTCAACATTTTTATATTTACCCGCTAAACGAATTAATATTTTTTGGTTTCTAGTCTGAATATTTCCTGTTGGGAAATCCAAGTTTGAAGCCAAAATATTTTGTTGAACTTGCGGAACAGAAAGTCCGTAACCTTGCATTTTTATCGCATCAAGGTTTACTTGAATTTCACGTTCAGAACCACCAATAATATTTACTTGCGCCACACCTTGTACACGAGACAAAATAGGAGCCACTTTTTTATCGATCAAGTCATAAAACTCAGCTTCATCCATTTTTCCATTAGCACCAAGCGTCATAATTGGCAAATCACTCAGCGAGAATTTAGTCAATGCCGGCGTTTTTACATCATCTGGCAAATCACTAATAATCGCATTGATTTTACGCTGTGCATCATTCAAAGAAAAATCGACTTTTGCATTTGATGTCAAGGTAATCGAAACGATAGACAAACTCTCATAAGATTTTGAGTCAATCTTTTTTACGTTTTCAAGAGACGCAATCGCATCTTCAATTTTCTTTGTCACGGTATTTTCTACCTCACTTGGAGAAGCTCCAGGATAAATCGTAGAAATTGTAATAACGTTTTGTTCAAATTTTGGGATCAGCTCATAGCCTAATTGGCTGTAACTGAACAATCCACCAAGAGTCAGAATTGTAAACAATACAATTACTAACGACGGACGTTTTATGGATATTTCGGCTAATTTCATATATTTTTAATGCTATAAGCTTTAGGCTGTATGCTTTAAGCTTTAAGGTTTAAATTCATTTTTTTCACTACGCTGTAGCTTAATGCTTAAAGCTTACTTAATAATTTCTACTGAATTACCGTCTTGTAAGTTGATTTGACCTGTAGTAATTACTTTTTCACCGTCAGACAATCCGTTGATGATTTCTACTTGATCTCCTAAAATTCTTCCAGCTGTTACTTTTTTCAATTTTGCAACACCATTTTCAGCTACGAAAATTTCGTTACTGCTCACACTTCCTACGAAAGCATTTCTAGGAACAACCATAAGGTTTTGTTTTTGCTGTTTCGATGCAAAATTTGCTGTTCCGTACATACCCGCTTTCAAGTCGTTGTTTGAGTTGTTTGTAATTTCAATTTCAACTGGGAAGTTCAAACTTGCATCTGCTTTTGCAGCGATAAAAGTGATTTTTCCTGGGAAAGTTTTATCAGGATAAACACTTGCAGTAATATTAATATTGTCGCCTAATTTTAAACTAGTCACTTGGTTTTCATTAACTGTAACTGTCAATTTCAATTTAGAAACGTTTACGATATCAAATAAAGCAGTTGCTGGCATTCCAGTCAAGATAGATCCTGGCTCAATGTATTTTTTATTGATGAATCCGTTGATTGGCGCTTTTACTTTTGTATCACCAACATTGATGTTTGCTTGTTTCAAGTTAGACTCTGCATTTGTTAAAGCTAATTTTGCTTGGTCCAATTGTTGTTTAGTTACACCGCCTGTTTTAAAAGCATTTTCGTATCTCGCATAATCTGATTTTGCATTATTATAAACTGCTTGTGCTTGTTGTGCGCTTACATTAATAATATCACCTCTCATTGTCAATAAAGTTTGACCTACGTGTACATAGTCACCTTCTTTTGCCAAAACACTAATTACTTTTCCAGATTTTTCTGCAGAGAAAGTCAATTCCTGAGTTGGAGCAAAATTTCCGTTTGCAACGAAATCTAATGAAACTACTTCTGTTTTTACAGGTGTAACTTTTACAGAAACTGCAGCATTTTTCTCTGCTACAACATCTGTTTTCTCTTTATTTTTTTTCTTATTGTTATTTAAAACATATCCTATCACACCCAGAGCTGCGATTATGACTACGATTGTTATAATAGTTTTCTTCATTGTAATTCGTTATTTAGTAAGTGATTTTAGTTCGCCTTTTGATTTGATTAGAGAAATTTCAGCAATTTTATAATTCAAAACTGCTCTTGTAAAATTATTTTGAGCTTCAAGTGATGCATTTTCAGCGTCTAGCAAATCAGTTAAAGATGCTAATCCTTGAAGATAATTGTTTTTTGTATTGCTTAAAATTTCAAGTGCCAAACGCATATTTTCTCTTTGGTTATTGATTGTAACAATATTGTTATCAATTTGAGCCATTGCATTTCTGTAATCTAAATCAAGAGAAAGTTTGGTGTCTTTAATATCTTCTTGAAGTGATCTAATTTCAACATCTGCTTGTCTTACTCTGGCGCGAGTTCCAAAACCTGTGAAAATTGGCACATGCAAGTTTAATCCAATTGAAGAGTAGTCAGACCAATAAACACCATCGGCTGGTTTTGCAAACCAAGGCATTTGAGGACCTTGACCAATATAATTGTAACCCGCTGTTAAAGAAAGCGTAGGATAATATCCTGCTTCAACAGCTTTCTTATTAAATACTAAAAGCTCTTCTTGTTTTTTCAAAAGCAGATATTCTGTTCTGTTTTCGACATTTGGTTGTTCAGTTAATGAAGCAGGGACAACTTCAAATTCTTCTTTTGGCATATCTATTTTAGTTTCAATAGGCATTCCCATATAAAACTTCAATGCATTTTCTTGCAATTCGATTTGATTTTTAACTTGCTGGCGATCTGTATCGATATTTGACATTTTCACGATAATACGATCCAAGTCAATTTTTTTTGCTAAACCATTATCAAACTGCCCTTGTACTATATCACGAACTTTTGTTGTGTTCACATAACTGCTGTCTAATAAAATCAATCTTTGTTTTTGTACATATACAGCATAATAGTTATTAGCAACTCTTTCAATAACCTGTTCCTCTGTCAACTGATCGTTTATTTGATAAAATTCACGAGTAGATTTTGCTGCTCTTAAACCTGTAAAAACCGACTGATCAAAAATTGCCTGCGTCAAAGAAAGTCCAGCGTTTGATGTCCATTTTTGACCAAATGCCGCCTGAATCGTAGTTCCTGGTTGACCAAATCCTGCACCATCAATTACTGTTGTTTGAATTATCGGATTGTGTGTCAAGTTTCCGTTTGCAGAAATTTGTGGTAATGCTCTTGCGCGAATTTCCTGAATTTGGTATTCGCTGTTCTCAACCTGCAATTTAGCCTTTTTAGCTTCGGCTTTATTTTGAAGTGCGTAGTTAACGGCTTCCTTCAAGGTTAGCGTTGTGACTTGTGCATTGGCAGACAAGCCAAGAGAGCACAAAAGTATTACAATTATTTTTTTCATAAATTATATATATTGGCGATTAAACGGTGATTTTTTTAAGTTGTTTTTCTAATTCTTCTATTCCTTTTTCAGTTGCCATCGCTCTGGTATGATATTCCAGCGCTTCCAATTCTATTCTTTGCGCTTCACTTTCAGAAACTGTATTTTCATTAATATGGAAAACCAGAGTGTAGTAAAATTTAACGTACACCTCTACATTTAGATCACTTCTGTAAAGCCCTTCGCGAATTCCTTTTTCGATATTATCTCTAAAACATTGTGTACACTGATCAATTTCAACAGATAAAATGTTTTGATAAATCTCTGGATAATGTTTTTTTAATTGATAAATAGGCGAAGTATCAATGTTGTTTTTAAACATATCACGAAACATTTCTCTAATCTCAAAATTCTCCTGAATCGCATTATAATTCTTCGCTATAATGGTATCCATAATCTCGTGTACCTGTCTGTGAACCATCGAAGTACTCTCTTCGATTAAAACTTCTTTATTGCAGAAATACTTGTAAATCGTTTTTTTAGAAATACACATTTCACCTGCAATATCATCCATTGTGACACTTTTAAAACCAAGTTTCAAAAACAGCTCACTAGCTTTTGATATAATTTTCTCTTTCATTTTGATTTTCATTGTATTGCAAATATACTTAGGAAACTAAAATCAGAAAAATAGTTTCCATTATATTTGTAATAATTTTACATTAATTTATTCATTATGTAAGAATTATATGCTGAATTCTAAATTTGCAATTAATTTGATATCTTTTCCAAGCGCTTCCCCATTTTGATGGTTAAAAGAGTCATAATCAAGACCAAAATCTTGACGTTTAATATTTCCTTTAATCTCAAAAGCTACTTTTTTCTCTCCATTGTAGGTATTCATACCAATGAATTCTGCATCTAATTCAACCACTCGCGTTACATCTTTTATAGTTAGATCGCCTTTAAAGAAATTGATGTTATTGTTTACTTTTTGAAATGAAGTCGATTTAAAACTGATGATTGGATGTTCATCTTCATCAAAAAAATCCTGAAGTTGCAAATGCGAATCGATCTGCTGAAAACTTTCATTTTTATTGTTTATATCCAATGAAAACTCAACCGATGCGTCTTCAATTTCATTATCATCAATATCCACATAACCTCCAAATTTATTGGTAATGCCTCCTAAATAAGCAATTTTAGAATGTCTCATTTTTATTAAAACATCTGATTGTGTCGAATCTAAAGTCCAAGTTGTTTTCATAAATATCTGATTTTGAAAAACTTATAAATTATCTAAATTTCATATGGAAACTTTTAGAGTGTTCACAGTTTCCATTTTGAGCTGCAAATATACACGGGAAACTCTGAATACCAAAAAAGTTTCCAAGTTTTTTGAAAAATAATTTTCAGAATCCAAAAATCACTGCGATTGCATCAAACAATAAAATCATAGTCGCATTTAATATAGATTATTCATAATTGAATTGTATCTTTGGGCCTCGCAAATCAGAATTTCATTTTATGCACGATATCAGTCAGTACCAAGATTTTTTTATTAGTTACTTAAAAAAACAAAGCATACGAAAAGAACCTAAAAACCTTTATGAACCTATTGAATATATTCTAGGGCTTGGCGGAAAACGCATGCGTCCGGTACTTACCTTAATGGCTTCAGAGGTTTTTGACACTGATTACACAACGGCTTTACCAGCCGCAATGGCAGTAGAAGTTTTTCATAATTTCTCTCTTGTACACGATGATATCATGGATGACGCACCTTTGCGACGAGGCGAAGAAACCGTGCATGAAAAATGGAATATCAATACCGGAATTTTGTCTGGCGATGCGATGTTAATTCTGGCTTATCAATATTTTGAGCAATATGAACCTACTGTTTTTAGAGATTTAGCCAAATTATTCAGCAAAACTGCTCTTGAGGTTTGCGAAGGCCAACAATGGGATGTTGATTTTGAAGAAAGAAATGACGTTACCATTCCGGAATATCTAAAAATGATTGAATACAAAACAGCCGTTTTAGTTGCTGCCGCAATGAAAATGGGTGCTATAGTAGCCAAAACTTCAGAAAAAGAAGGCGATTTAATTTATGACTTCGGATTGAATTTAGGATTGGCATTTCAACTTCAAGATGATTATTTAGATGCTTTTGGAGATCCTGAAACTTTTGGAAAACAAGTTGGAGGCGACATTATCGAAAACAAAAAAACCTATTTATATTTAAAAGCTTTAGAATTTTCAACTCCAGAAAAAGCTGCAGCATTGCAAAAATTATTTACGCTTCAACTGGACGAAAATTCAGAAAAAATCGAAACGGCAAAGACCATTTTCAATGAATCTGGTGCTTCAAAAGCAACCCAAGATGCAATAGAAATGTACACTTTTAAAGCTTTTGAAACTTTAGAAAAAATGGATATCAATCCTGAAAAGAAAAATATCTTAAGAACATTTGGAGAAAACCTAATGGGCCGAAAAGTTTAACAGAAAAGACTTTATGAATAACCTAATCAATGTTCTTTTTTATAATGATAAAAATTACAACGCAAAAATGCAGTTGTTTTTTGCGATCAGTTTTCCGTTTTTCACCCTTTTGGCATTAGGAATTGACAGCGTTTATTTTAAAGAGCATTTTTTTGATGGGCGTGATATTACAAATGTTTTATCTGTACTTTATTTCTCATTTTTCTTCTGGTTTTCAGATTCCTATTTGAGAAAATTAATGTTTGTAATGGTATTTTTATCGTATTTGGGCGAATTTATCTTTTGCACTTTGCTCGAGATGTACGATTACAGAACTGCATTAATTCCAATTTATGTTCCCTTTGGTCATGCTATTGTTTTTGCTTCGGGTTATGTTTTTGCCCACACACAATTCGCAGTAAAAAACGACAATTTCTTTAGAAAATGTTTTGCAGTTGCTTTTACCGCATTGTTTTTATCTGTTGGATTTTTTCTAAAAGATCTTTTTTCGCTTACTTTTGGTATATTTTTCTTTTTGCTTTTGAAGAGAAAAAGATGGCAGAACTTATATTATTTCATTGCCCTTTGTGTCATATTTATTGAATTGGCTGGAACTTACTTTAAATGCTGGAAATGGGCGCCAAAAACCTTTGGGCTTATTCCGACATCCAATCCACCAATGGGAGCTGTTTTTTTCTACGCCGGAGGAGATATTTTGTTGACTAAAATTGTTGATTATTGGAAATCAAAAACAACAAACAAACCGATTGAAATTGCTATTGAATCTGAAAATTGTCCTTTCTAATTTTTGAAATTATGTATGTTTCACCTTTAAATACAGAATTGCTGTTCGAAGCTGCTCAAAAGGAATCTTTGTACTTGAACTTAATTGAGCAAATCAACAAAGATTTTAATTTGGCCAATGAAGGAATTGATTTCCCGTTAAGCATTTCTCCCGATGAATTAAAGATTCAGCTACACGAAAAAATCTACCGAATGATTCAGTATAAATTTGCTGAATACCTCAATCTTTTATACATAATTGACGTCGCAGAAAACGAAATCAAACAACTCGACGGCTCTGATTTAGTGATTCTTGCCGAACAAGTTTCTTTTTTGATTTTAAAAAGAGAATGGCAGAAGGTTTGGTTTAGAAATTATTACAAATAAGGTTCTGAGGGGCTAAGATGCTAAGGTTCTAAGTTTTTCTTATTATTATGAACAACGCTTTCTAACTTATCCAATTCATTAATTAGTCCAAAACCTTCAGTATTTATTTTACTTCCTATAATCTGGAAACGAGCATTTTTAAAGCAGATCTTTGCTATCCCAACTGTTTTTGCATTTTTCTTAAAAACAAAGACATCTCTATATTCAGCGATACAAGCACAGGCATCATTTTTTAAAGAATCTTTTTCGCTAAATACATTTTCAACACTCTTTTCATCCTTAATTGATAAATTCGATTTTTTGTAATTATGGCTTAGAAGTATTCTTTCAAAATCTTCTTTTGGGATACTGTCAGGAAAAGTATGTATATAGATATTGACTAACTCTTTTTCTTTTTCAGTTTTATTTTTTTTTCTAACGAGCTTAAAAAAAATATCTTCAGAAATATCCAAATAATAATGATCAACTTTATCAGCATCAAAAAAAGGTCGCAATTCTTTTTTTGCAACCTCTTCATTATTCGCATCTGATTTCTTTGAATTATTACAGCCTAAAGCTATAATTACCGTAATTATAAAAATAAATTTCTTCAAATTTTCGTTTTTAAAAAACTTAGTCCCGATAATTATCGGGATAGCGTCTTAGAACCTTAGTACCTTTTAGAAATATACCCTCACAAAAGGCATAAATCCAGATCCGTATAAACTTTTATTGGGATTGTATAAAATGTCATAACGTCCACCAATTGTAACATTGTTTGTTCTATAACCTGCGCCTAGATATAATGCAGTATTCCAATAACTATCTGAATACGCAGGATAATAATTATGATAAACATCGTAGTGTGCTTCATATTGCGTATCCACTCTTACTTGTTCTAATTCAGCAGACAACTGAATTTGAGGAATTGGATTTACTAATCCGATAAGACTTCCTCCCCAAACAAAAGATTCGTAATAATTTTTCTGATATAAATAACCAAATTGGAGTCCCGCTCCTACAGCTACAATTTCATTGACATTGTAAATAGCACTTGGCATTACAGAAATATTGGTATATCCAGACCCAAAACCTAATCCGAGTCCGCCTCCAAATTGCACTTTATCCCAAAAATGGCTGCTGTTGTCTATAACATAATTTTGCTGTGCTTTCGCATTGGTTGAAAATAAAACTGCCAAAATCACAAAAAAAGAATTGAAAACGATTGAAATTTGATTTTTATTCATAGTTAACGTTTATTTTAACAAATTTTTACGTAAAAGTACGTAAAAAAAAGATTTAAATAAATGTGATTGTTGTACTTTTGCGTTTCTATATAACAAAAAAGTATATTCACTCATATTATGGATAGGTTTTCATTTTTAAACGCAGCGCATACCGAGTTTTTTGCACAATTATACGATCAATATTTAGTTAACCCAGACAGCGTTGAGCCTAGCTGGAGAAGTTTCTTTCAAGGTTTTGACTTTGGAATGACGACTTATAATGACGAAAATCCTGTGCAAACAATTGTTGAGTACGTGACAAGCGACAACACAGATTACAGTCAGGTTTCAGAAAAACTAAAGAAAGAATTCAACGTTTTAAAATTAATTGACGGATACCGTACGCGCGGGCATTTATTCACGAAGACAAATCCTGTTCGTGACCGTAGACAATCTTCGCCAACTTTAGACATTGAGAACTTCGGTTTATCTTCAGCAGATCTTTCAACGGTTTTTGATGCAGCTCAAACAATCGGAATGGTACCTTCTTCTTTACAAGATATCGTAAACCGTTTAAAAGCTATTTACTGCCAACATATTGGTATTGAATATATGTATATCAGAAATCCTGGCGTTGTAAAATGGATTCAAGATAAATTAGCTGTAAATGTTAATCAGCCTACTTTCTCAACTGATGAAAAGAAAACAATCTTAAATAAATTAAACGAAGCGGTTTCTTTTGAAAACTTCCTTCATACTAAATATGTTGGACAAAAACGTTTCTCATTAGAAGGTGGAGAATCTATCATTCCAGCTTTAGATGCTTTGATCGAGCAAGCTGCAGAAAAAGGTGTTGAACAATTCGTAATGGGAATGGCTCACCGTGGTCGTTTGAACGTTTTGGCTAACATCTTCGGAAAATCTACTCAAGATATTTTTGGTGAGTTTGATGGAAAAGATTACGATCAAGAATATTTTGACGGTGACGTAAAATACCACTTAGGTCTTACTGCTGACAGAAAAACAAGATCTGGAAAAAGCATCAACATCAATTTAGCACCAAACCCTTCTCACTTAGAAACTGTTGGAGCTGTAATTGAAGGTATCACAAGAGCGAAACAAGATAAATATTATGCTGATGATTTCTCTAAAGTATTGCCAATCGCAGTACACGGGGATGCTGCAATTGCAGGTCAAGGTATTTTATACGAAATCATTCAAATGGCGCAACTTGATGGTTACAAAACTGGAGGAACAATCCATATCGTAATCAACAACCAAGTTGGGTTTACAACAAACTACTTAGACGCTCGTTCTTCTACTTATTGTACAGACGTTGCTAAAGTAACTTTATCTCCAGTATTGCACGTAAATGCTGATGATGCTGAAGCTGTTGTACACGCAGTATCTTTCGCATTAGACTACAGAATGCAATTTGGACGTGACGTATTTATTGACTTATTAGGATATAGAAAATACGGACATAACGAAGGTGACGAGCCTCGTTTCACGCAACCTGTTTTATACAAAATCATTGCTAAACATAAAAACCCAAGAGACATTTATGCTGAGAAATTACTTTCTGAAGGCGTAATCGATGCCTCTTATGTAAATGGTTTAGAGAAAAAATACAAATCTGCTTTAGAAGAAAACTTAGAAGCTTCTCGTAAAAAAGATTTGACTATTATTACTCCATTCATGAAAAACGAATGGGAAGGATTTGTTCAGGTAACAGATACTCAAATGCTTCAAAAAGTAGATACTACTTTTGACAAAAAAGGTTTGGATTCTATCATCAACACAATCTCAACATTACCAGCTGACAAAAAATTCATCAGCAAAATCACTAAAATTGTTACAGATAGAAAAACAGGTTACGACAACAATACTGTTGACTGGGGAACTGCAGAAGCTTTAGCTTACGGTTCGCTTTTAACGGAAGGATTTGATGTTCGTATTTCTGGACAAGACGTTGAAAGAGGAACTTTCTCTCACCGTCACGCTGTAGTTAAAGTTGAAGATTCTGAAGAAGAAGTAATCTTATTAAACGGTATTGAAAACAAAAAAGGAAACTTTGGCGTATTCAACTCTCTTTTATCTGAGTACGGAGTTTTAGGTTTTGATTACGGATATGCATTAGCGAATCCAAAAGCTTTAACGATTTGGGAAGCACAATTTGGAGATTTCTCTAACGGAGCTCAAATTATGATTGACCAATACATTTCATGTGGTGAAGACAAATGGAACAACCAAAACGGTATCGTAATGTTGTTGCCTCACGGATATGAAGGACAAGGTGCAGAACACTCTTCTGCAAGAATGGAGCGTTACTTACAACTTTGCGCAAGACAAAATATGTATGTTGCAGATTGTACAACGCCAGCTAACTTCTTCCACTTGTTAAGAAGACAAATGAAAACGAATTTCCGTAAACCATTGGTAGTTTTCTCTCCAAAAAGTTTATTGCGTGATCCAAGATGTGTATCTACAGTGGATGAAATCGCAAGCGGAAGTTTCCAAGAAACAATTGATGACAATACAGTAGATAAAAAGAAAGTAAAAACTTTAGTTTTCTGTACAGGTAAATTCTACTACGACATTGTTGCTGAAAGAGAAAACAACGGAAGAAATGACGTTGCAGTTGTTCGTATCGAGCAATTATTCCCTTTCCCAGTGGAGCAAATCAAAGAAATCATTGCAAAATATCCAAATGCAGATGATTATGTTTGGGCACAAGAAGAGCCTAAAAACATGGGAGCTTATAGCTTTATGTTAATGAACTTTGATCTTGTAAAATGGAGATTAGCTTCATTAAAAGCATATGCTGCTCCTGCATCAGGAAGTTATACACGTGCAAAACGTCGTCATGCAGATGCAATTAGAATGGTATTCGATAAAAATTTATTTAGATAATTAAAAATATGTTTCAAGTTTCAATCCCGATAGCTATCGGGATTAAAACCTTAAAAAACCTTAAACAAAAACAAGATGATTTTAGAAATGAAAGTCCCATCACCAGGGGAATCAATAAAAGAAGTTGAAATTGCAACTTGGTTAGTAAAAGACGGAGATTATGTAGAAAAAGATCAAGCTATTGCTGAAGTTGATTCAGACAAAGCTACTCTTGAATTGCCTGCTGAAATGAGCGGTGTAATTACACTAAAAGCGGAAGAAGGTGATACAGTTGCAGTAGGTGCTGTAGTTTGTTTAATTGATACTGATGCTGCAAAACCAGCAGGAAGTGCTCCAGCTGCACCAGCAGCAGAAGCTCCTAAAGCGGAAGCGCCAAAAGCAGAGGCTCCAAAGGCTGAAGCACCAAAAGCAGCTCCAGCTCCAGCAGCTACAAGTTATGCGGCAGGAACTCCATCTCCAGCAGCAAGAAAAATTTTAGACGAGAAAAATATTGCTCCTGCATCAGTTTCTGGAACTGGCAAAGGTGGAAGAATCACTAAAGATGATGCTGTAAACGCAGTACCTTCAATGGGAACTCCAACTGGTGGAAGCCGTGGAACTGAACGCGTAAAATTATCTATGTTGCGTCGTAAAGTAGCAGAAAGATTGGTTTCAGCTAAAAATGAAACTGCTATGTTGACTACTTTCAACGAAGTAAACATGACGCCAATCAACCAAATCCGTAATGAATATAAAGATGCCTTCAAAGCAAAACACGGTGGTCTTGGCTTAGGATTTATGTCATTCTTTACAAAAGCAGTTACAAGAGCTTTACAATTATATCCAGATGTTAACTCTATGATGGATGGTGATTACAAAATCAACTATGATTTCTGTGACATCTCTATCGCGGTTTCTGGACCAAAAGGTTTAATGGTTCCTGTTGTTCGTAATGCTGAAAACTTAACTTTCCGTGGAATTGAAGCTGAAATCAAAAGATTAGCTTTAAGAGCTCGTGATGGTCAAATTACAGTTGACGATATGACTGGAGGAACTTTTACAATTACTAACGGTGGTGTTTTCGGAAGTATGTTATCTACTCCTATTATCAACCCTCCTCAATCAGGAATCTTAGGAATGCACAACATCATCGAGCGTCCGATTGCTGTAAACGGAAAAGTTGAAATTCACCCAATGATGTATGTTGCTCTTTCTTACGATCACAGAATCATCGACGGACGTGAGTCTGTTGGTTTCTTGGTTGCTGTAAAAGAAGCTTTAGAAAATCCATTAGAATTATTGATGAATGGCGACGCTAAACGTGCTTTAGAGTTGTAATTTTAAATAATTTACGACAATACCGAAAAACCTGTTCATTAATTTGGACAGGTTTTTTTGCTTAAGATTAGCTTAATTTTAGCTTAAGATGTTAATTTTTTAAAGAAATGTAAATTTTACCCTTTAAAAAAGAATTATTTAGAATAAATAAAAATAGCTTGTATAGTTGATGCTCAACGCTTAAATTTGCGCTATTAAAATTAATTCTAAATAAAAATGAAATTAAAATTTACATTTTCTGTTTTAGCATTTTGTTTTTTCTTATTGACAGGCGCAACAGTAACTGCACAAGAAAAAGCAACTGTTAAAGGTAAAATATCTTTAAATAATAATGAATCTCCTGAAGGCATTTCAATCGCTTTAAAAGGTACCAGATTTGGAACAATTGCTGATGAGCAAGGTAATTACAAAATCAAAAATGTTAAACCGGGAAGCTACACATTAAAAGTTTCAGCTGTTGGTTACAATACAACCGAAAAAAAGATTACTGTTGCTGAAGGACAAGAATTAACTGAAAATATTAACCTTACTTCAAATTCAGAAGAATTAACAGAAATAGTTGTAAATGGCCGCAAAAACAGTTTTGTACGCAAAGACAACCAACAAGTTTCAAGATTGCCTCTTAAAAATCTTGAAAACCCACAAGTTTATACTACAATCACAGGAAGCGTATTAAAAGAACAAGTGGTTACTACATTTGATGATGCATTAAAAAATGCTCCAGGTGTTACGCAACTTTGGGCTTCAACAGGACGCGGAGGTGACGGTGCTAGTTACTACTCTTTAAGAGGATTCCCAGTTCAAGCTACTATCGTTAATGGTGTACCAGGTTTAACAAACGGAAGTTTGGATCCTGCAAACATTGACAGAGTTGAAATCATCAAAGGACCTTCAGGAACTTTATTCGGAAGTAGCTTAATTTCATACGGAGGATTAATCAATACTACAACAAAAAGACCTTACAAAGGATTTGGTGGAGATGTAAATTACACAGTTGGAAGCTACGGATTAAACCGTGCAACTGTAGATCTTAACACTTCTCTTAACGATAAGAAAACACTTAATTTCAGAATTAACTCAGCTTATAACAAGCAAAACACTTTTCAAGATGCTGGTTTCAGAGAATCATTTTTTATCGCGCCATCATTATCTTATGAAGTGAACGACAAATTATCATTCTTAGTAAATACAGAATTCATGACTAATGAAACAACAAACCCAACAATGTTGTTTTTAGACAGAGGAAATCCGTTAAGAGTTCACAATATTGCTGAATTAAAATACGACAACAAACGTTCGTACACAAGTGACGAATTGACAATCAAAACGCCTTCTTACAACATTCAGGCACAAATGAACTATAAGCTTTCTAGCCAATGGACTTCGCAAACAATTTTCTCTACAAGTAATGCTAAGTCAACTGGAAACTACGCTTATTTATACGAAGGAACTGCTTACACTCCTATTACTGACGGAATTGTTTTGGCAAGATATTTTAACTATCAAGACAACAAAAACGTAACTTTTGATGTACAACAAAACTTCATTGGTGATTTTAAAATCGGAAACATGAGAAACAGACTTGTAGTTGGTTTGGATTATTACAACAGAGTAGCTCTTGATCGCGGAACAGGTTATTTCGGAAACGGTTATGTATATGTTGGAGATAATTTAGCACAATTCAATGCGGCATTTGGACCTTCAAATGGTGATACAGGAGATTTGACAAAAGCGGGATCTGATGCAATTGTTGGAGACGCCCCAAGAAACAACAACAAAACAAAACAAGAAGTTTACAGTGCTTATTTCTCTGATGTAATCAACTTTACTCCTGCCTTTTCTGCAATGGTAAGTTTGCGTGCAGACCGTTTTATGAACGCGGGAGATATTTCGACAGACGCTGATAACTATAATCAAACTGCTTTCTCACCTAAATTCGGGTTAGTTTACCAACCTATTATTGACAAAGTATCGATTTTCGCAAATTACATGAACGGATTCTCAAATGTTGCACCAGGTGAAAACGTAAATGGAACTGTGAGAACTCCTGTAACTTTTGACCCTGAGCATGCAAACCAAATCGAATTTGGTACAAAATTGAATATTTTCAAAGATAAATTATATGCTACTTTAAGTTACTACGATATTAAAGTATCAAATATGGCTTACAGCGTAAGACCAGATGCAACAACCGTAACGAACTATCAAGACGGTGGGCAGCACAATAAAGGTTTTGAAGCTGAATTTATCGCTAATCCGATTACAGGTCTAAACATTATTCTTGGCTACAGCTACAATGATGCTACTTTGACACAAGGAGATGCTGACTTCGTAGGATACAGACCAGAAAGTGCTGGTGCTTATAACTTGGCAAACTTATGGGCGAGCTACAAATTTACTACTGGAGTTCTAAGAGGTTTTGGTTTAGGATTTGGTGGAAACTATGTTGGAGACAACAAAATCATGAACAGATCTGTTTCAGGAACATTTACAATTCCGGAATACACAGAACTTAACTCATCTTTATTTTACAGCGCAGAAAAATTCGCTATAACGCTTAAGTTAAACAACATCGCAAACAAAGAAATCTATGACGGATGGTCAACAATTCATCCAAAAGATCCTAGAACTTTCGCCGCAAGTTTCTCTTATAAGTTTTAATAAAAAAGTCAAACAAAACACCTTTCTGTTTGTTCAGAAAGGTGTTTTTTAAATTCCAGAAATTATGATAACAATTGCCAGTCTTGTCGTTTTTTTAGCTTTTTACACGCTTTATTACACCTCAAAAAGAGCCACTTTATCGTATGATTTAGGGTTTGAAAAATGGATGCAAAGAAATCCAAAACAAACTAAAATCACTGGATTATTTCTATTGGCTACAGCATACTCAATGTGGCTTTTTACAAAGTCTTTGGGCTGTGGAACGCTGTTATTTTTTATTCAACTGATGACTGTTGGAAGTCTTATTATCATTCTGACTCCATTAAAAAAAGTAAACAGCAAAGCGCTTCTAGCATTGCTTGTTTTTGTTGCCATTTTAGAATTCTACTACAACTAAATCTTCTTAATTTCTATGCCAGCAAATCCAAAATATTTAACTCCGGCTTTTTTGCCTCGTTTTCTAAAAATTACAGCAGCAATTTTAGGAGGTTATTTAGTGTCTGTCACTTTTCATTTGGCTTTGGCTGCTTGGTTCAATCGTGCAGATGTATTGATCACAATGGCTTTCAGCGGATTCATTCTTTGGGTCGCATTGATGGTAATTGCTTTTTTGGCTAAAAGTGGCTGGAAAATTTGGGGCATTTACATTCTTTTAAGTCTTCTTTTTTGTCTTTTTATCTACTTGGGTCAAACCCATAATCAACCGGCGCACTAATCTATGAACAACCGTCATTATAATATCTATTTTCATACACATACTGTCAGCGGAATTGTAATCAGCGTAGCGTTATTTGTAATTTTCTTTGCTGGATCTTTTTCTTTTTTTAGAGATGAAATCGTCAATTGGGAAAGAAGTGAATCTACAGCACAAACAAAAGAAATTCAACTAGATTACAATGATGCCCTGCAGCATTTGGATAAAAAATATGTTTTGCACGCAAGAAATATTACGATTTCTAAGCCATATCTAGAAAACCGAGTTGCTGTTTCGCTCGGAGGAACAAAAGATTCGCTGGTTCCAAAAAAGCAACGTCTCGGCGATTATTTTTATTTGAACAATAAAAACTACAAATCCTATACTTACGAAGAAGCTTATTCTTTAGGAGAATTATTATATCGCCTGCATTTTTTTGCACAAATCCCTTATCCTATAGGCTATTACCTTTCTGGATTTACGGCGTTATTTTTCTTATTTGCAATTGTAACAGGAGTTTTATTGCATTGGAAAAAAATCGTATCCAACTTCTATATGTTTCGTCCAAAAGAAAAATTAAAAACACTTTGGACAGATGCGCACACGGCTTTAGGTATGATTGGCTTGCCTTTTCAATTCGTTTATGCCGTAACTGGAACTTTTTTTATGATCAAACTTTTGATTGTGGCACCAGCTGTCAAGGTTTTATACAATGGCGATCAGGATAAATTGTATAAAGAATTAGAATATACAGATGCTGATTACGATTTTGGAAAAAAGAATTTAGCTAATCCGTTTAACATAAATGAGCTGGTTGCAAAAGCAAAAAGCAATTGGGCTGATTTTGAAGTTACGCGCGTGTATATCCAAAATTATGGCGATATTAATATGCATGTTTTAGTTGAAGGCGAATTGTTGAACAACAAAAAATTTACTGGAATTGGAAAAGTTCTTTATCGTGTTGCGGACGGAAAAGTGGTTGCAAAGAAGGATCCTGTTTCTCAAACTAGTTATCTTGATGTTGTAAAAAATGTTTTATACCGAATCCATTTTGGCGATTATGGCGGATATGCGCTAAAAATCATAAGCTTTATTCTCGGAATTATTACTTGTTTTGTGATTATTTCTGGAGTTATGATTTGGCTTGTTGCCCGACAAAAAAACAATCTGCCTGAAAAGAAAAGACGTTTCAACGCAGCGGTTGTTCGAATTTATTTGGCAATTTGCTTGAGTATGTACCCAATTACAGCTTTGGCATTTATTGGAAGCAAAGTTTTCTATCCTTTAACGCAATCTGATTTGTTTAAAATTTATTTCGGCGGATGGCTGATCTTGACAATTTTCTTCATCATTAAAAAGAATGACGCTTTTACCAATAAATGCTGCTTGATTTCAGGAAGTATTCTAGGCTTTTTGATTCCAATTACAAACGGAATTGTTTCTGGAAATTGGTTTTGGAATTCTTTTATGGAAAACAAAATTCAGATTTTCTTTATTGATGTTTTCTGGATTTTCCTGGCATCAATCACGCTTTATACAGCTTATCATTTAAAACCTAAAACTTCGGTTTCTTAAAAATTAGCTGAAATAATTTGCCCTCTATTGATTTTGCGTATAATTTTACGCTTTAAATCAAAAAATGGGATTCAAAACGAAAATACGGTTTATACACAAATGGCTCGGATTAATTTCCGGGCTTATTGTTTTTATAGTCTGTATTACGGGCTGTATTTTCTGTTTTCATGACGAAATCAAAGACATTACCCGAAAAGAATGGCGTTTAGTTGAACCTCAAAACAAAGCTTTCCTTCTTCCTTCTGTTTTAAAAGAAAAAGCCTTAGAAGTTGTTCCGAAGAATAAAGTCAGCATGGTGGCTTATTACGGAAAAAACCGATCGGCTATTGTTTATACCTATTCTGATACCGAGAATTTATATTTGTATTTCAATCCGTATTCAGGCCAATATTTAAAAACCGAAAATCCAAAATCCGATTTTTTCATCATTGTTGAATACATTCATTTGTATTTGCTTTTACCAGATTATATTGGAAAACATATCATTGGTGGCGCAACGATAATCTTTATTTTGTTATTGATTTCGGGAATTATTCAGTGGTGGCCAAAACGCAAAAGCGACATCAAAAGAAGTTTTACCATTAAATGGAATGCCAAATGGCGCCGCGTAAATTACGATTGGCACAATACTTCTGGATTTTACATTGCTTTAATTGCTTTGATTTTAGCAATTACAGGATTGACTTTTACTTACGAATGGGTTGGCGACGGCATTTACAAAACCTTCAATTTTGGCGGAGATAAAGAAGCTGAAACAAAAACGCCAGTAATTGATACCACAAAATTCAAAACAAATGCTGTTGATGCAATTGACAAAGCTTTTGTTCAAACCATGAAAATGCAACCAAAAGCCGAAATGTTTTTTGTGATGATTCCGCAACAAAAAGGTGCTATTGTAAGTACAGGCGCGTATCCGCATACGTTACGTTATGATCAGCAAAGCAATTATTATTTTCATCCGTCAAGCGGAAAATTGATCAAGAGCCAAACTTTCGACCGAAAAACACTAGGCCTTCAAGTTGTCGAAATGAACTACGGAATTCACACTGGACAAGTTCTAGATTTGCCTGGAAAAATTATTGCTTTTACAGTCAGTTTGCTTGCTTCAGCATTGCCTATTACCGGTTTTATAATATGGTTTGGAAGAAGCAAAAAATCAAAACATAAAAACAAAAAGACATAAAAAAACCGTCTCATTTTTTAACGAAACGGTTTCTTTATAATTTGTCGAAATCAATTAATTTCTGTTTGCTAAAGCATTTTTCTGTAGATTTTTTACTGAACTAACTTTGTTGTCTACATAAGCCACCTCTTTTAAAGTGTCTTCAGTAAAGAAAATCCATTTTCCAGTTTTCACTCCGTCTGCGTATTCTCCAACGGCTTTTTTATTTCCTTTTTCGTCATAAGATACCCAAACACCATCAAGCTTTCCATCCTTAAAGAAGCCTTCTTGCTGCACATTCCCATTTTCATAGTAATAAGTAGCTTTTACCTTGTTTCCAACGGCTTCTAATTCAGGTTTTGCTTCCTGCGCAACTAACATTCCAGAGAACAATAACGCAGCTAAAATTACACTCTTTTTCATATCTGTAGGTATTAATGTTAAGAAATCTTTATCAAATATAGTCAAATGTTTACATTAAAAAAACTTTTGCTTAACAATTTGGTAACATTGAGTAAAAACTTAACATTGGAAATTCTCCGAAAACAAAAAAACCAGCGCTGAGGCACTGGTTTTGCTGGTATTTTATGAAAATCAGAATATTACGATAACGTTATCGAATTCGTAAGAAATTAGTTTAATAATGCATCCAACTGTGTTTGAAGTGCTTGGTCAGATGGTCGTGTTGCATTTGAATCAATAACCTTTCCTTGTGGATCAATTAGAATAAATCTCGGAATTGACATGACATTATAGCTCTTTGCAAAATCAGAATTCCATTCATTATCAGCAATAAGCTGAATACCGCCAAGTTGTTTATCGGTCACAAATTTTTGCCATTTATCATGATCTTTTTGCGCATCTATTGAAACGCTAACAAACTCAATATTTTTACCATGGTATTTTTCTTCTACTTTTTGAAGAAAAGGAATTTCAGCTCGGCAAGGACCGCACCATGTTGCCCAAAGATCGATATAGACATATTTCCCTTTTAAATCAGAAAGCTTTGTTTTTCCTCCTTTATGATTTTCATATTCAAAATCTGGAGTTGTTTGATTATTCATTGCCGCTACTTTCTGAGCTTGTTCACGATGTTGTATCAAATAAGCAATATCTTGTTGACTTCTTTCAGTTTCTAATTTTACAAATTCGGGATCTAATTTTTTATTGCTTAATCTTTTCGCATCAGCTGTTTTTTTCTCTTCGATCAATTTATAAAATGAGATATCATCAAAATTACCCACTTTTCCGTCATCATACAACTTTTCGTCAGCAAGAATTCTTTGCGCCAAAACATTGTTTTCATCGCTTCCTTTTCCTTTATAAACAATCGATTCATCAAATTGTTTAGCATCCATTTTCAATTTGATATCGTAGCCGTTTTTCAAAAACAATTCTGAAGTTTCAACTCCGTCTGTAAAACTGCTTCGGCCTCCATCAACAGAAAGCGTATCTTTAAAAATTCCTTTTTTATCAACTGTAATGGTTTTTACAATTTTACCTTTATTGATAATTTTGATAATGTCACTATTTCTATTGGCAATATTTGCCTCAAAAGTCACATATTTTTTAGATTGTGCAATAGCATTAAATGTGCTAAAAAGAACTAAGCCAGCAATAAAAAGTTGTTTCATAATTTATTAAGGTTTGTTTTTTGGTATCTCAAATCTAAAGAAATAAGAGCTTTGAAATTTCAGAATTAACAAAATATTTAAAATTATTCTGCATCAACTTTTCACTTTACTATATTATCTTGAATTTTGTATTTACTTTTGCAGTCTAAAATTTTGATTATGTATAGAAGTCATAATTGTGGCGAACTTAACGCCTCAAATATTAATACCGAAGTTACTCTTGCTGGATGGGTTCAAAAATCACGTGATAAAGGATTTATGAATTGGGTCGATTTGCGCGACCGTTATGGAATTACACAACTTATTTTTGACGAAAGTCGTACTGATAAAGCCGTTTTTGAATTAGCAAAAACTCTAGGTAGAGAATTTGTTATTCAAGTAAAAGGAACTGTAATTGAGCGTGAAGCCAAAAACAAAAACATTCCAACAGGTGAAATCGAAATTTTAGTTTCTGAATTAACTATTTTAAATTCTGCACTTACTCCTCCTTTTACAATTGAAGATGAAACAGATGGTGGTGAAGATATCAGAATGAAATACCGTTACTTGGATATCAGAAGAAATCCAGTAAAAAACAGTTTGTTATTCCGTCACAAAGTAGCGATGGAAGTTCGTAAATATTTATCTGATTTAGATTTCTGCGAAGTTGAAACACCTTATTTAATTAAATCAACTCCAGAAGGAGCAAGAGATTTCGTTGTACCAAGCCGTATGAACGAAGGTCAGTTTTATGCATTGCCACAATCTCCACAAACTTTCAAACAATTATTGATGGTGGGTGGAATGGATAAATATTTCCAAATCGTGAAATGTTTCCGTGACGAAGATTTACGTGCAGACCGTCAGCCTGAGTTTACTCAAATTGACTGCGAAATGGCATTTGTGGAACAAGAAGATATTTTGAATATTTTCGAAGGATTGACAAGACATTTATTAAAAGAAATTAAAGGTATTGAAGTAGATAAATTCCCAAGAATTGCCTACGACTATGCCATGAAAACATACGGAAACGACAAACCAGATATTCGTTTCGGAATGAAGTTTGGAGAATTGAACGAATTTGCACAACACAAAGAATTCCCTGTATTCAATGCGGCAGAATTAGTTGTCGGAATCGCAGTTCCTGGAGCTGGAAACTACACTCGTAAAGAAATCGACGGATTAATTGACTGGGTAAAACGTCC
The DNA here is from genome assembly GCF_039581405.1 of Flavobacterium mesophilum. Classification (NCBI taxonomy): domain Bacteria; kingdom Pseudomonadati; phylum Bacteroidota; class Flavobacteriia; order Flavobacteriales; family Flavobacteriaceae; genus Flavobacterium; species Flavobacterium mesophilum. The sequence continues at coordinate 487,831 of NZ_JBCPXZ010000003.1, forward strand.
TCAAGTTGGTGCATCTGGAATGGTGTACGTAAAATGCAACGAAGACGGAACTTACAAATCATCTGTTGATAAATTCTACGATAATGAAGATTTAGCTAAATGGGCAATAGCTACAGAAGCAAATCCTGGAGATATGATTTTTGTACTTTCTGGACCTGCAAACAAAACACGTGCTCAACTTTCTGCTTTACGTATGGAATTGGCAACTCGTTTAGGATTGCGTAATCCTGAAGAATTTGCTCCATTATGGGTTGTAGATTTCCCATTATTGGAACTTGACGAAGAAAGCGGTCGTTACCACGCCATGCACCATCCATTTACTTCTCCAAAACCAGAAGATATGGCTTTACTGGAAACAGAACCAGGAAAAGTTCGTGCAAACGCATACGATATGGTTTTAAACGGAAACGAAATTGGAGGTGGATCTATTCGTATTCACGATAAAGCGACACAACAATTAATGTTTAAATATTTAGGATTTACTGAAGAAGAAGCAAAAGCACAATTCGGATTCTTGATGGATGCTTTCCAATTTGGAGCTCCACCTCACGGAGGACTTGCTTTTGGTCTAGATAGACTTGTAGCAATTCTTGGAGGTCAAGAAACAATTAGAGATTTCATTGCTTTCCCTAAAAACAATTCTGGACGTGACGTAATGATCGATGCACCTGCTGCAATTGACGATGCACAATTGAAAGAACTTCATATTAAAGTTGATATTGCATAATTTTTACAAAATATTCAAAACACAAACGCCGATTGATTTTTTTTTTCAATCGGCGTTTTTTTCATCTTTTTTTGAAAAAAACAAATGCAATCGATTACTAAATTCTTACATTTTGCCTTTTTTAATATTCTTACAATTAATGATTCTCAAATTATCCTATTTTATTGGCATATCGATGCAATAAACCACGTAAAAACACTGTAAATCAATAATTTTTACAAAAAATTAACACGTACATGTCTTTTGTATTAGTTAATATGTTACATTTGCTTTATTATAAATTATTATTACAATTACAATGCGTACAGGTACAGTAAAATTTTTCAATGAATCTAAAGGTTATGGGTTCATTACAGACGAAGAAACAGGAAAGGACATCTTCGTTCACGCTTCAGGAATTAACGCGGAAGAATTACGCGAAGGTGACCGTGTAAGCTATGAAGAAGAAGAAGGAAGAAAAGGGAAAGTTGCTGCTAAAGTAGCAGTAATCTAAGAAAAATATAGCAATTTATTTTTTTTGCCTCTGAATGGTTTTAAAAACGCTTCGATTAATTTCGAGGCGTTTTTTTTTGCTTATTTCTTAAAAAAATATTAAAAAAATAGCACCTTATTTATAATCAATAAAAATTAGGCATAAACGCATATTCTGAGCATACTTATATCCTCCTTTAGTTTGTGATTTACATAGTTGAAAGTTATCTTTGTGGCTTATTCTTTAAGTAAAAACCCTAAGTTTATGCAATCTGATCAATATAGTTACATTCCAATTTTAATGCAGTTAGTTCTGGCTGTTGGTTTTGTGGTAGGAACAATAATTATTTCTGGAAAATTAGGTCCAAAAAGAACCTCTGAAGTTAAAGACAAAAACTTCGAGTGTGGTATCGAATCTGTTGGTAATGCACGTATTCCTTTTTCGGTAAAATATTTCCTTGTTGCGATCTTGTTTGTATTGTTTGACGTAGAGGTAATTTTCCTTTACCCTTGGGCAGTAAACTTTAAAGATCTTGGCATCGAAGGAATGCTAAAAATGATTGTTTTCATGGCTTTGCTTTTAGTTGGTTTCTTTTATATCATCAAAAAGAAAGCTTTAGAGTGGGAATAAATACGATTTTAGATTTTAGATTTCTGATTTTAGATTAAAGCTCTTCAATTAAAATTTAAAATTTAAACTCAATTCAATTAATACTGATTTAAAAAATTGATTTTACTTTTTACGATTTCAAAAATCTAAAATCTAAAATCAGAAATCTAAAATAAAAATGAGCGATTCAAAAGTAAATATGGTTGCACCGCCAGAAGGAGTTACTGGTGAAGGATTCTTCGCTACGAAACTTAATGATGTTGTTGGTTTAGCAAGAGCTAACTCATTATGGCCGCTTCCTTTCGCGACTTCTTGCTGTGGTATCGAATTCATGGCTACAATGGCTTCTCACTACGATTTGGCACGATTTGGTTCAGAGCGTGTGAGTTTTTCTCCTCGTCAAGCGGATATGCTTTTAGTAATGGGAACTATTTCTAAAAAAATGGCTCCTATTTTAAGACAAGTATATGAGCAAATGTCTGAGCCTCGCTGGGTAATTGCTGTTGGAGCTTGCGCTTCTTCAGGAGGAGTTTTCGATACTTATTCTGTTCTTCAAGGAATTGACAAAGTAATTCCAGTTGACGTTTATGTTCCAGGATGTCCTCCAAGACCAGAACAAATTGTTGACGGTGTAATGAGATTACAGGAATTGGTAAAAAGCGAATCTGTTAGACGCAGAAGCTCTCCAGAATACCAAGAATTATTAGCTTCATATAATATCTCATAAAATGGCTTTAGAAAATACCCTGATCCAAGATAAACTTGTAGAAACATTCAATAACGATGTTTTCAACTTTCATCAAGAAAGAGATATTTTTACTTTAGAAGCTTCGGCTGACAAAATCACAGCATTAATATTATTTTTAAAAAATGATGCTGACTTACAATTTCACTTCTTAACCGATTTATGCGGAATCCATTATCCAGATAATGAGCAAGATCGCCAGTTTGCTGTCGTTTATCATATGCACAACTGGATCGAAAATAAACGCATCAGAATCAAAGTTTATTTAGATGGTGAAAAACCAGAAATAAAATCCGTTTCAAATATTTTCTTGAGTTCAAATTGGATGGAAAGAGAAACTTACGATTTCTTCGGAATCAATTTTATTGGTCATCCGCAATTGAAACGTATTTTGAATATGGATGAAATGGTGTCTTTCCCAATGAGAAAAGAATTCCCAATGGAAGACAGCGGAAGAACTGACAAAGACGACAGATTCTTCGGAAGAACAGTATCAAATTGCTAAATAATTCAACATTATAAAATGTCAGAACTATTACTACCACCAGAGCATCGTTATGCTAAAATAATTAAGGAGCGACACAATGAAGACGGAAGCGAACTTTCTGTTCTGAATTTAGGTCCTACACACCCGGCTACTCACGGTATCTTTCAAAACATCTTATTAATGGATGGAGAAAGAATTCTTGAAGCTGAACCAACCGTGGGTTACATCCACAGAGCATTTGAGAAAATCGCTGAAAATCGTCCTTTTTACCAAATTACGCCGCTTACAGATCGTATGAACTATTGCTCCTCTCCTATTAATAATATGGGATGGTGGATGACTCTAGAAAAACTTTTAGGCATTGAAGTTCCAAAAAGAGCTCAATATTTAAGAGTTATTGTAATGGAGCTTGCTCGTATTACTGACCACTTGATCTGTAACTCGATTCTTGGTGTAGATACTGGTGCTTATACTGGTTTCTTATACGTTTTTCAATTTAGAGAAAAAGTATACGAGATTTACGAAGAAATCTGTGGAGCTCGTTTGACTACAAATATGGGAAGAATTGGTGGATTTGAAAGAGACTGGTCTCCAGAAGCTTTCAAAAAAATTGAAACTTTCCTTGAAGAATTTCCAGTTGCTTGGAAAGAATTCGAAAACTTATTCGAAAGAAACAGAATTTTCCTTGATAGAACTGTAAACGTAGGTGCTATTTCAGCAGAAAAAGCAATGGCTTATGGATTTACAGGTCCAAACTTGCGTGCTGCAGGAGTTGATTATGACGTTCGTGTTGCGCAGCCTTACTCATCTTACGAAGATTTCGATTTTATTGTACCTGTTGGAAAATCAGGAGATACTTATGATCGTTTCTGTGTTCGTAATGCTGAAGTTTGGGAAAGTTTAAGCATCATTCGTCAAGCATTAGATAAAATGCCGGCTGGAAACGAATACCATGCTGAAGTTCCAGATTATTATCTGCCTCCAAAAGAAGACGTATATAATAATATGGAATCTCTAATCTATCACTTTAAAATTGTAATGGGAGAGGTTCCTGTTCCAGTTGCAGAAATTTACCATGCTGTTGAAGGTGGAAATGGAGAGTTAGGTTTTTATTTAGCTACTGACGGTAGTAGAACTCCATATAGATTACACTTCAGAAGACCTTGCTTTATTTATTACCAAGCATATCCTGAAATGATCAAAGGCGCATTGCTTTCTGATGCAATTGTTATTCTATCGAGTTTAAACGTAATTGCTGGAGAATTAGACGCATAAATGATTACAGATTTTAGAGTTTAGATTGAAAAGTCTAAAATTTAAAATCGGAAATCAAAAAAAATAAAGATTGCAGAATATAGATTGTAGACAACAGATGAATCTGAAATCTAAAATCTAAAATCTAAAATAAAAAATGGAACGTAAACATTACAAACAAGAAATAAACATGACTGAAGCATTGATGACACGCATCAATGAATTAATCAGTCATTATCCTGAAGGTAAACAAAAATCGGCTTTATTGCCAGTTTTGCATGAAGTTCAGGATGCACATAACAACTGGTTAAGCATTGAATTGCAAGATAAAGTTGCTGAAATTCTTCAGATAAAACCAATCGAGGTTTATGAAGTGGTTACTTTTTATACCATGTTCAACCAAAAGCCAATTGGTAAATACATGTTTGAATTCTGCCAGACTTCTTGTTGTTGTTTAAGCGGTGCCGAAAATTTAATGGATTATACTTCTGAAAAATTAGGCATTAAAATGGGCGAAACAACTCCAGACGGAATGTTTACCATCGCTGGTGTAGAATGTTTAGGCGCTTGCGGATACGCTCCAATGATGCAATTGGGAGATTTCTACAAAGAGAAATTGACAGAAGAGAAAATCGATCAGTTAATTGCTGATTGTAGAGATGATAAAATAATATTACACGATAAATAAGATGTCACAAAAAATATTATTAGATAAAATCAATATTCCTGGAATTAAAACCTACGAAGTATATCGTCAAAATGGCGGTTATGCATCTGTAGAAAAAGCTTTAAAAACACTTACCCCAGATGAAGTTACTGAAGAAGTAAAAAAATCAGGATTACGTGGTCGTGGTGGTGCAGGTTTCCCTGCCGGAATGAAATGGAGCTTTATTGACAAAAAATCAGGAAGACCAAGACACTTAGTTTGTAATGCTGACGAATCAGAGCCTGGAACATTTAAAGATCGCTATTTGATGGAATACATTCCTCACTTATTGATCGAAGGAATGATTACTTCAAGCTATGCTTTGGGCGCTAACTTATCATATATCTACATTCGTGGAGAATATATGTGGGTTTTCAAAATTTTAGAAAGAGCAATCGCCGAGGCAAAAGCTGCAGGTTGGTTAGGAAAAAATATATTAGGAACAGGTTATGATTTAGAACTTCACGTACACTGTGGAGCTGGAGCATATATCTGTGGAGAAGAAACAGCATTAATCGAATCATTGGAAGGTAAAAGAGGAAATCCTCGTATCAAACCACCTTTCCCAGCGGTTTCTGGTCTTTGGGCAAATCCAACTGTGGTAAACAATGTTGAAACAATTGCGACTGTGCCTTGGATTGTTAACAATTCTGGTGATGATTATGCTAAAATTGGTATTGGCCGTTCAACTGGAACTAAATTAATTTCTGCTTCAGGAAACATTAAAAATCCTGGTGTTTACGAAATTGAATTAGGTTTAAGTGTTGATGAATTCATGAATTCTGATGAATATTTAGGAGGAATGTCTTCAAGCCGACCATTAAAAGCTTTTGTACCTGGAGGTTCTTCAGTGCCAATTTTGCCAGCTGAATTAATTTTCAAAACAGCAAATGGCGAAGATCGCTTAATGACTTACGAATCTTTAAGTGATGGTGGTTTTGCTACTGGATCTATGTTAGGTTCTGGAGGATTTATCGTTTATGACGACACAGCTTGTATCGTTAGAAACACTTGGAACTTTGCTCGTTTTTACCACCACGAATCTTGTGGACAATGTACACCTTGCCGTGAAGGAACTGGATGGTTGGAAAAAATCTTATGGAGAATCGAAAACGGTCAAGGCCGTGAAGAAGATATCGAATTATTGTGGAGCATTCAAAGCAAAATTGAAGGAAACACAATTTGTCCTCTAGGAGATGCTGCATCTTGGCCAGTTGCCGCAGCAATTCGTCACTTTAGAGATGAGTTCGAATATCACGTTCGTTTCCCTGAAAAAATCAAAAATAGAGATCACTTTGTTGCTGAACCTTTTTCACAAGTTAAGCATTTAGTAGGCGGTAAAGTAATCGTATAAAAATAAAAAGCAGAAAGTTATAAAGTTCATAATGTTAAAAAGGACAGCAATTCTTTTCAATATTCCGACTTTCAACATTCAAATCATAAAGAGATGAAAGTAACCATAGACGGTCAAAGTATAGACGTAGAGCCAGGAACAACGATCCTGCAAGCTGCACGTATGATTGGTGGAGATTTGGTGCCTCCAGCCATGTGCTATTACTCAAAATTAAAAGGGAGTGGCGGAAAATGCCGTTGCTGCTTAGTTGAAGTTTCAAAAGGAAGTGAAGCTGACCCTAGACCAATGCCAAAACTAATGGCATCTTGTGTAACAGGATGTATGGACGGAATGGAAGTAAACAGTAAATCTTCTGCCAGAGTTATGGAAGCCCGTAAATCTGTAACAGAATTTTTATTGATCAACCACCCATTAGACTGCCCAATTTGTGATCAAGCTGGAGAATGTGATCTTCAAAATTTAAGTTTTGAGCACGGGAATCCAAAATCACGTTTTATTGAAGAAAAAAGAACATTTGAGCCAGAAGATATTGGTCCAAATATTCAACTACATATGAACCGTTGTATTTTATGCCAAAGATGTGTACAAGTTGCAGATCAATTGACAGACAACAGAGTCCACGGAGTATTAGATCGTGGTGACCATGCTAATATTTCTACTGGAATTTCTAAAGCAATCGACAATGAGTTTTCTGGAAACATGATTGACGTTTGTCCGGTTGGAGCTTTAACAGACAAAACTTTCCGTTTTAAATCAAGAGTTTGGTTCAACAAACCTTATAACGCACACAGAGAATGTACAACTCCGGGATGTTGCGGTAAAACTACCGTTTGGATGTTTGGTGGTGAAATTCAACGTGTAACTGGTCGTAAAGACGAGTACCATGAAGTAGAAGAATTCATCTGCAACAGCTGTCGTTTTGATCACAAAAACGTAAATGATTGGGTTATTGAAGGACCAAGAGAATTTGAAAAAGACTCTGTAATCAACCAAAATAATTACACTCAAAAATTAGAGAAAGTTACAATCGACACTGAAAAGAACATCCTTTTAGGTAGAGATATTGACCGTAAAAAGATTAGTATGGCAGCAATTCCATTAACTGATAAAGATCAAAAATAGTAAGAAATGGAAAGTGCATTTATTATAGAAAAGAGTGTTGTTATTGTTGTCGTTTTTGCGGTAACAATGATTATGGCAATGTATTCTACTTGGGCAGAACGTAAAGTTGCTGCTTTCTTGCAAGATCGTGTTGGACCAAACCGTGCTGGATGGGGAGGTTTATTGCAACCACTTGCAGATGGTATGAAATTATTCTCAAAAGAAGAGTTTTTCCCAAATACACCAAATAGATTTTTATTCGTAGTTGGACCTGCAATTGCAATGAGTACTGCTTTAATGACCAGTGCTGTAATTCCATGGGGAGATAAACTTCATCTTTTTGGAAGAGACATTATCCTTCAAGCAACTGACGTAAACATCGCTTTATTATACATTTTTGGAGTTCTTTCTGTTGGAGTTTATGGTATCATGATTGGTGGATGGGCTTCTAACAATAAATTCTCATTGATGGGAGCTGTTCGTGCAGCTTCTCAAATGGTTTCTTATGAAGTTGCGATGGGATTGTCAATGATTGCATTGTTGATGATGACTGGAACAATGAGCTTGAAAGAAATCTCATTACAGCAACAAGGAATGAACTGGAATGTTTTTTATCAGCCTTTATCATTCTTGATCTTCTTAATTTGTTCATTTGCTGAAACTAACAGAACACCTTTCGACTTAGCAGAATGTGAAAGTGAGTTAATTGGAGGTTACCATACAGAGTATTCTTCTATGAAAATGGGATTCTATTTATTTGCTGAATATGCAAGTATGTTTATTTCTTCTACAATTATTTCTGTATTGTTTTTCGGAGGATATAACTATCCTGGAATGCAATGGATGGTAGAAAATGTTGGTGTAAATACTGCTAACTTATTAGGAATTGGAGTTTTATTTATAAAAATATGTTTCTTCATATTCTTTTACATGTGGGTGCGTTGGACGATTCCAAGATTTAGATATGACCAATTAATGAACTTAGGTTGGAGAATTTTAATCCCGCTTTCGATTGTTAATATCATGATTACAGGTGCTGTTATTTTAAGACACGATATCGCAGCAGCTTTAGGGTTCTAAGAAACTGTAATTAGCTTCAAATAAAAAACAAAATAGATTTTGAATTTGATTGACCAAATTTTGAATCATAAATTATAATAGTAAAAATGTCAATAGAAACTATATCATTATCGGGTAGAAAAAAAGTGGTGTCAAACAAGGACATGACTTTTTTAGAACGATTGTATCTTGTGGCAATTGTCAAAGGTTTATTGATTACCATTAAACACTTTTTCAGAAAAAAAGCTACAATTCATTACCCAGAGCAAGTACGCGAAAGAAGTGCTGTTTACCGTGGCCAGCATATGCTAAAACGTGACGAACAAGGTCGCGAAAACTGTACTGCATGTGGATTATGTGCTTTATCATGCCCAGCAGAAGCAATCACGATGAAAGCTGCTGAACGTAAAGCAGATGAAAAACATTTATACAGAGAAGAGAAATACGCTGAGATTTATGAAATCAATATGCTTCGTTGTATTTTCTGTGGTTTGTGTGAAGAAGCTTGCCCGAAAGATGCAATTTACTTGACAGAATCTAAAGTTTTAGTTCCTGCAAGCTATGATAGAGAAGATTTCATTTTTGGAAAAGACAAACTTGTTATGCCTTTAGAAATGGCTCTTAAAAATTCACAACTTAATAACGCTAACTAATGATACACATTCCAGATCTTGCAAACGCAACTCCTGTAGGAGTGATATTTTGTATCTTAGCGTTTATTACTGTAATTACTGCTTTCTTGACTATTTTTAGCAGAAACCCAATTCACTCGGCTATTTACTTGGTGATTTGTTTCTTCTCTATTGGAGGTCATTATCTGTTATTAAACTCTCAATTCTTAGCAATTGTTCATATAATCGTTTACGCTGGAGCCATTATGATTTTGTTCCTATTTACGATTATGTTAATGAACTTAAACGAGCAAAAAGACGTGCACCGACCTCGAATTACACGTTTGGGCGCGATTGTTTCTTTCTGTTTAATTGTTATTGTTTTGATCGCAATCTTCATCAATTCTAAACCAATTGTGGGTGATTACGATTCAACAGGAGAAGATTTCCAATCGATTAAAGTATTGGGTAAAATATTATTGAACGAATATATGGTGCCGTTTGAATTTGCTTCGATCTTACTTTTAGTAGCAATGATTGGAACTGTATTATTGTCTAAAAAAGAAAAATTAAATAAGTAATGGGTAATATATTAAATCAAATAGGTATTGAAAATTACATCTTTTTAAGCGTTGTACTTTTTTGTATTGGTGTTTTTGGTGTGTTATACAGACGAAATTCTATCATTGTTTTTATGTCTATCGAAATCATGCTGAATGCAGTTAACCTTTTATTTGTGGCTTTTTCGACTTATCATCAAGATGCACAGGGACAAGTATTCGTATTCTTTTCGATGGCTGTTGCTGCTGCCGAAGTTGCAGTTGGATTAGCGATTCTGGTTTCTATCTTTAGAAACATTGGCTCAATTAGTATCGATAACTTAAAAAATTTAAAAGGATAAAAAGAAATGGATATTAATTTAGCTTTACTTTTAGTATTAACTCCTTTTTTAGGATTTTTAATCAATGTTTTCTTTGGAAAAAGCCTAGGAAAATCAGTTTCTGGAGCAATCGGAACTGTTGCCGTGGCAATTTCTTTCATCGTTACTCTTGTTCTTTTTAATCAAATTACTTCAACTGGAAAAGCAATTGAAGTTACTTTATTTGATTGGATTCAAATTAGCAACTTAAAAATCAATCTTGGATTTTTATTAGATCAATTATCTGTACTTTGGTTACTTTTCGTAACTGGAATTGGATCTTTGATTCACTTATACTCTATCAGTTACATGCATGATGATGAGAATATGCACAAATTTTTTGCGTATTTAAATCTGTTCGTATTCTTTATGATTACGCTTGTAATTGGAAGCAACTTATTAGTTCTTTTCATCGGATGGGAAGGTGTTGGACTTTGTTCTTACCTATTAATCGGATTCTGGCATAAAAACCAAGATTACAATGATGCAGCGAAAAAAGCTTTCATCATGAACAGAATTGGAGATTTAGGTCTTTTAATTGGTATGTTCATCATCGGTTCGATGTTCTCTACATTAGATTATGCAACTTTAAAAACGGCAATTGCTGGAGCTTCTAACTTAAATTTACCATTACTTTCATTAGCTGCTTTATGTTTATTCATTGGAGCTTGTGGTAAATCTGCTCAAATTCCGTTATACACTTGGTTACCTGATGCGATGGCTGGTCCAACTCCAGTTTCTGCATTAATCCACGCGGCTACGATGGTAACTGCAGGTATATTTATGGTAACAAGATTAAACTTTGTTTTTGACCTTGCGACAGATGTACAAACTGTTATTGCAGTTATTGGAGCTATCACTTCATTAGTAGCTGCTACAATTGGTTTAGTTCAAAATGACATCAAAAAAGTATTGGCTTACTCTACAGTTTCACAATTAGGTTTAATGTTCTTGGCATTAGGATTTGGAGCTTATGAAGTAGCGGTTTTCCACGTAATCACGCACGCTTTCTTTAAAGCATGTTTATTCTTAGGATCAGGTTCTGTTATCCACGGATTACATGGCGAGCAAGATATGCGTAACATGGGAGGTTTGCGCAAAGCAATGCCGATTACTTTCTGGACCATGTTGATTTCTTCATTAGCAATCTCAGGAGTTCCATTTTTCTCTGGATTCTTCTCTAAAGACGAAATCTTATTGACAGCTTTCCACCACAGTATTCCATTATACGTTGTTGGATCTGTTGCTTCAATTATGACAGCTTTCTACATGTTTAGATTAATGTTCTTGACTTTCTTCAAAGAATTTAGAGGAACTGAAGAACAAAAACATCATTTACATGAAAGTGGTTCATTAATTACTATTCCCCTTATTATTTTAGCTATTTTGGCAACTTTTGGTGGATTGATTAGTTTGCCAGGAAACAGCTGGTTGAATGAATACTTGGCTCCTCTTTTCACAAAAGTGGCAGGTGAAGAACACCATTTAGGCACAACTGAGTACACTTTAATGGGCGTTGCAGTTTTAGGAGGATTATTAGGAATTTTAATTGCTTATATAAAATACTTTAAACAAGACAATGTACCAGAAAGCGACGACAATATCACTGGCATCGCAAAACTTCTATACGACAAATATTATGTTGATGAACTTTATGATCTTGTATTTGTTCGTCCAATAAACGGATTATCAAAAATCTTTAGAGATTATGTTGAGACTGGTTTATCTACACTTGTTTTTGGATTAGGCAAAGTAGCGAATGAATTGTCATTCCAAGGGAAAAAATTACAAACCGGAAGTATCGGATTATATCTTTTTGCTTTCGTGTTGGGTCTTTGTGCCATTGTATCTTATATATTTTTAGCTCAATAATATTATAACTATGAACGTTTCTACTATATTAATTATACTTTTAATTGGTGCATTTGCCACTTATTTTTCTGGTGACAAACTAGCTTCAAAAGTTGCTTTGCTATTTAGTTTAGCTGCTTTAGGATGTTCAGTTGTATTATTGAATAATTATAATGCTGGCGAAAATATCAGCGTAATTAACAGCTGGATTACACAGCCAAAGATTTCTTTCGCCTTAAATGCTGACGGTCTTGGGCTTGCAATGGTTTTATTAACTGCTGCTTTAACTCCAATTATTATATTCTCATCCTTTGGAAATGAATATAATAATTCGAAAGCTTTTTATGCTCTAATTTTATTTATGGCATTTGCAATGACAGGAACTTTCCTTGCTGCAGATGGTCTATTATATTATATTTTCTGGGAGTTAGCTCTTATTCCTATTTACTTTATTGCTCTTATATGGGGTAACGGTGATGCAGACGAAAGAAGAAAAGCAGTGGTTAAATTCTTTATTTATACACTTGCTGGTTCGTTATTCATGCTTGTCGCTTTTATTTATTTGTACCAAAAAGCCGGAAGCTTCTTAATCGAAGATTTATACAAACTGAATCTTTCTGCTGACGAGCAATTATGGATATTCTTGGCTTTCTTTTTAGCTTATGCAATCAAAATTCCAATTATTCCTTTCCATACATGGCAAGCAAATGTGTATCAAAAAGCACCAACTGTTGGAACAATGCTTTTATCTGGTATCATGCTTAAAATGGGATTATACAGTGTGATTCGTTGGCAATTGCCAATTGCGCCATTGGCAGCAAAAGAATATATGGATATTTTCATTGCATTAGGAATTGCTGGAGTTATCTATGGATCTATTGTGGCTTTGAGACAAAAAGATTTAAAGAAATTATTAGCTTATTCATCTCTAGCTCACGTTGGATTAATTGCTGCAGGAACTTACACTTTAACAGTTGATGGTTTACGTGGAGCAGTTTTACAAATGATCGCTCACGGTTTTGTTGTAGTTGGGTTATTTTACGCTGCTGAAATTATCTTCAGAAGATTCGAAACAAGAGAAATTGCTTCACTAGGCGGTATCCGTACGCAATCTCCAAAATTTACTTCAATGTTCTTAATTTTGGTTCTAGCATCGGTTGCTTTGCCAACTACATTTAACTTTGTTGGAGAATTTACAGTATTATACAGTTTGTCTCAAATCAATATTTGGTTTGCTGTTCTAGGTGGAACAACTATTATTTTGGGAGCTTACTATATGCTTAAAATGTTTCAGAATGTAATGTTGGGAGAAACGAATTCAAAAGTTTTTGCTGATGTTACTCTTAACGAAGGTATATCAATGGTAGCCATTATTGCTGTTTTGATATTCTTTGGATTTTATCCAAAACCAATCACAGATTTGATTACACCAAGTTTAGAAACGATTTTAAACGTTATCAATAAAAATTAATATTTTAAATAAAATAAATTAGGGCGTTTTAGATTTCCTAAATCAAAAAAACAAAAATGAATACATTAATAGCTATAACAGGATTGGGTATTTTTTGCCTATTGTTTGAAATTCTAAATTTTAGAAAAGGCATTGTTCCGTTTACCATTTTAGGTTTATTGGGAGTTTTGGCACTTAACTATTATGAATTTGGATCAACAGCAAGTTATTATAACAATATGATTGTGGTGAGCAAGTTCTCTACTGCTTTTTCATCATTGTTTATTATTTTGACTATTTTCCTTGTAGCGTTAAGTCATAATTTTTACGAAAATCATCAGACAAAAATTTCTGATTTTGTTGCGATAAAAGTATTTTTATTGGCTGGAGCTGTTGCTATGGTTTCTTTCGGAAACTTAGCAATGTTTTTCCTAGGAATCGAAATTCTTTCAATTGCATTATACATTCTTGCAGCAAGCGATCGTTTGAACATTAAAAGTAATGAAGCAGGTATGAAATATTTCTTGATGGGATCTTTCGCATCAGGAATCATTTTATTTGGTATTTGTTTGATTTACGGAGCTATGGGAACTTTCGATGTTACTGAAATCTATGAAAGCTCTTTATCTGCTGAATTGCCAATCTGGTTTCCAATCGGAATGGTCTTAATGACAATTGGTATGTTTTTCAAAATTGCAGCTGTACCATTTCACTTCTGGGCTCCAGACGTTTATGAAGGTTCTCCTGCATTGACAACTGCTTTGATGAGCACTTTGGCTAAAGTTGTAGCTGTTGCAACGCTTTACAAATTAGTATCAGGATTAAATTTGATTCCTTCATTAGAAAACCAAGATCTTTTAGGAACATTTGAACATATTATCGTTATTATTTCAATTGCTTCTATGACAGTTGGAAACATAATGGCTTTGCGCCAAGTGAATGTAAAACGTATGTTAGCATTTTCTGGAATTTCGCACGCAGGTTTCATGCTGATGACATTTTTAACTATTGCAACATCTGCAGGAGTTTTACTATATTATGCTGCTGCTTATGCATTAGCCGGAATTGCTGCGTTTAGTGTTATTTTATACGTTTGCAAAAATCAAGACAATGAGGATGTTACAAACTTCCACGGTTTAGGAAAAACAAATCCGTTATTGGCAGCAATCTTGACTGGTTCATTGTTGTCTATGGCCGGAATTCCAATTTTTTCTGGATTTTTTGCTAAATTATTCTTATTCAGTCAAACTATTCAATCTGGTTATATTGCATTAGTTATTGTAGCTGTAATCAACTCAATTATTAGTGTTGGTTATTATTTCAAACTAATTTTAGCAATGTATTCAAAAGAACCAAACGAAGAGCGTACAGGAAAACCATTTCTTATTTATGCTGTAGCAGTTGTCTCAATTACTTTGAACATTGTTTTAGGTTTATTCCCTTCTTTAGTTTTAGATTTATTGAACTAATTTTTTAAAAAAAATATAGAATGTCCATCAAGAATTTCTTTTGGTGGACATTTTTTTTGTTCTTGTTTTTTCAAGAAAAATTCATGTTAAAAATTTCTATTCAAACTTATAGACTTAAAAAAAACTTCATATATTTGAGTTCATCTAAATGTATTTAAACTATGGCTTTCAATTCAAAAAATCCATTTTTAAACAGCAAAAATTTTTCATCAAATGCTGTTTCAAGAGCTGAAGGAATGCACGAAGCACAAATTATTGACTACAATCAACAAATGACTGTTTCTGGCACAATTAACAAAACAGCTATTTTATTTTTAATTCTTACTGGTGCTGCCATGGTAACTTGGTGGATGGCTTTTAATGGAATGAACATCATGTTGCCAGCAATAGGTGGTGCAATTGTTGGGTTGATTTTGGTATTAATTTCAGCTTTCAAACCACAATATTCTCCATATTTAGCACCTGGTTATGCATTATTTGAAGGTTTATTCATTGGAGGAATATCTGCAATTTTTGAAGCAATGTATCCTGGAATTGTCATCAATGCTGTTGGTGCAACCTTAGTGACTTTTTTAGTTTGCTTAGGCTTGTATAAATTTGGAATCGTAAAAGTTACTGAAACATTCAAATCAGTAGTAGTTGCTGCAACATTGGCAATCGCGACTTACTATCTAATTTCTTGGATCGCTTCATTAATTTTCAATTTCACTCCTGTTCATTACGGAAATTCAATGATAAGTATTGGAATCAGTGTTTTTGTAATTGTAATCGCTGCCTTAAACTTATTCTTAGATTTTGATCAAATTGAACAAGGGGCACGACAAAGAATGCCTAAATTCATGGAATGGTATGGAGCTATGGGATTAGTAATCACATTAGTTTGGTTATATATTGAATTCTTAAGACTTCTTTCTAAATTATCGAAAAAATAATTTTTTCAACCCTATACTTTAAGCCTTTTTGAGATTTTCAAAAAGGCTTTTTTTTATGCTTTCATTTTAATAAAATTGTCTTTTAAAAAGACTTATTTTCTTTCAAAACCTCATTCAAAAACAAAACGTTACTCTTGTTTTTCTTCTTTAAAAAATGAAAACCAGACATTTTTTAAATTCTTTTTAAGCAAATTTCCCAAATAAAAAATCACAAAAGTAAGGCATTTCTTTCTTTATTTAAATTCGATGAAATTTTTAAAAAACTTCATAAAAATTAAAATTCGGAAACAAACTTATTTCAATTTACAGCAAAAAACGTAGTAAAAATAGGACTTCACGAGAGTTGAACAGATTATGTAATAAATTACAATTAATGCAATTTATTACATAATGAATATTATTTTACGTAATTTTTTAAGTTATTCATTTTTAATTAATCAAATAATTATGAATTTGAAAAAATTATATATTTTTGTGTAATCGATTACAATTAATAATTGTAAAAGATGATCAAAACCACAAATAATATTTACTAACTATTTTAACCAAACAATTATGAAAAAAAACCTACTTTTCGTTTTCGTTTTTCTTGCTTGCGTCCAAACTTGGGCACAACAAGTTACAATTAGTGAAGCATCGGGCTGGCTAGAAACTGCTTTTGTAAAATGGCAACCCGTCAGCAATGCTCAAACCTATAATGTTTATTATTCCGGTGCAGGAATTACCGACAAAAAAATTGATGATCAGCTCATCAGAAGCTACGGAAGTTATTTTCGAGCTGATATTCCAGGATTAAAAGCAGGATCCTACACAGTCAAAGTAAAGCCAGTAATTTCTGGAGTAGAAGGAACTGGATCTACTACTGGCACATTAACCGTATCAGCACATGATCGAAACGGATTTGCTTTTGAAAGCGGTCGAGTTCCAGGAGGTTATAAAGCTGATGGAACGCCAAAGGACAATGCAGTAATTTTATACATTACGCAAAACACCAAAAACACCATTTCAATGAACATAACCGGAGCAAGTGCAAATCCTTGTGTTGGTCTGCAGAATATTTTATACGCGATCAAGAAAGGAAAAGACACACGCCCATTCATTATTCGATTAATTGGAAATATTACTGATATGACCGTTATGGAAGGTGGCGATGTTGTTATCGAAAATGCAAACAACGCATCAAGCTACGTAACCATTGAAGGAATTGGAAATGATGCTGTTGCAAATGGCTGGGGCGTTCGCTTAAAGTCAGCTTCGAATATCGAGGTAAGCAATCTTGGTTTTATGAACTGTAATAGTACAGCTGGAGACAATGTTGGAATGCAACAAGACAATGACCATATTTGGGTTCACAACTGCGACTTATTTTACGGAAATGCGGGAAGCGATGCAGATCAAATTAAGGGAGATGGAGCTTTGGACAACAAATCTTCAACTTACATTACTCTTTCTTATAATCACTTTTGGGATAACGGAAAAGCAAGTCTTTTAGGCTTAAGTGAAGGAACTACAACTGGTTTGTACATCACATATCATCACAACTGGTTCGACCACTCAGATTCCCGTCATCCTCGTGTTCGTTATTATTCGGCACATATTTACAACAATTATTATGACGGAAATGCTAAATACGGCGCTGGATCAACTATGGGATCTTCTCTTTTTGTAGAAGGAAATTATTTCAGAAATGCCAAACACCCAATGTTGACTTCTTTACAAGGAACAGATATCTGGGACGAAGCCAATCAGGTAAATAATGCTGGAACTATGGGAACTTTCTCTGGTGAAGCCGGCGGATTTATAAAGGCATATAACAATACTTTTGATGCTTCAAACGGAACTAACAATATGCGTTTTGTGGCTTATAATGATCCGAATCCGTTATACAATATTTCAGGCAAAATAAGTTCAACTACAGATTTTGATGCCTATGTTGCAACATCAAGAGGTGAAACTGTAAGCAGTACAATCAAATCAAAATCAGGTGCAAACTCTTATAACAATTTTGACACTGATGCTTCTTTATATGTGAAAAATTTAGCGATTGATCAACCTGCCACTGCAAAAACCAAAGTAACACAATACGCAGGGCGTGTTTCTGGAGGAGACTTGAAATGGACATTCGACAACAGTGTTGATGACACTTCTTCACTTGTTATTTCGGCTTTAAAATCTGCATTGACAAACTATACAGGGACTTTAGTTTCGGTTCAAGGCGAAGGAAATCCTCCTGCAAGTTCACAAACACTTACTTCTAGTGGCAATGAAAATCAAACTGTAACTAGCGGAACGGCAATCGCATCTATTGTATTTACTTGGGGTGGCGATGCCACAGATGCAACGGTTACCGGCCTGCCAGCATCAGGACTTAGTTTTGTAAAAAATGCAACAGCAAAAACCATTACTATTACAGGAACTCCAACTGCAACTGTTTCCTATTCGATAGCAACAACAGGAACTGGAACACCAGCAACAGGTTCAGGAACAATTACAGTTAATGCAGCAGGCACACAAACACTGACATCTCCTTCAAATAACAATCAAACAGTGACAAGCGGATCTGCAATATCTTCAATTATCTTCACTTGGGGAGGTACAGCTACAGACGCAACCGTAACAGGATTACCAGCATCTGGAATTAGTTTTACAAAAAATACAACAGCAAAAACGATCACCATTACAGGAACACCAACAGCCTCAGTATCATATTCAATTGCAACTACTGGAACTGGAACGCCAGCAACAGGTTCAGGGACAATTACTGTCAATACAGGTACACCAAGTGGTGATGAGATTCATAATTTTACAACCTCTGGCAAAACAAGTTCTTTTTATGCAATAACAGGAAATATGAACTCAACTGATGGTTCTGTAACTTACAACGGACTTACTTTGACTAAACGTTTAAAAATTGAAACTAGCACATCGATAACCTATACAACAACAAGTGCTTCAACACTAACTTTAGTTTTTGATTCTAATTTCACAGGAACTATTAAAGTTGATAATGTTTCATATACAGCTTCGGCTGGAATTGCAACTGCGTCAATCGCCGCAGGTTCTCATACCATTACCAAAGGATCTGTTGCAAATCTTTTCTATATCAGCACAGCTTATACAAGTGGAAGTACTTTGCGAATGGCAAAAACGGCAGAGGTCACTGCAGAGCCAGAAACTTCAAAAATACTTTTATATCCAAATCCTGTTTCTGATGTTTTATATTTTTCGAAATCAACTCAAACGATCGAAAAAGTTCAGGTTTATAACATTTTTGGAACATTAGTGAGCAGTGCAGGAAAAGATGCTGAAAGTATTGATTTAAGCCGATTAATTCCTGGAACTTATTTAGTAAAAGTTTATACTACAGATGTCACTTTTAATCAAACAATTCTAAAAAAATAAACTACCAACCTTACTTGACTAACTTAATTTCAAAAGCAAAGGCTTCCAATTATGAAAGCCTTTGTTATTTTTGCTATCTGTCAAAATCTTATAAATCAAATTTAATTCCTTGTGCCAAAGGAAGATTCGTAGTATAATTAATAGTGTTAGTTTGACGGCGCATGTAAATTTTCCAAGCATCAGATCCAGATTCGCGTCCGCCTCCGGTTTCTTTTTCACCACCAAAAGCACCTCCAATTTCTGCTCCCGAAGTTCCGATATTTACGTTTGCAATGCCACAATCAGAGCCTGTTACCGACAAAAATCTTTCAGCTTCGCGCAAATTATTTGTCATAATTGCTGAAGATAATCCTTGGGCAACTCCATTTTGAATTTCGATCGCGTTATCGACATCTCCAGAATATTTAATCAAATACAAAACCGGAGCAAAAGTCTCATGTTGCACAATCGCAAATGAATTTTCAGCCTCCGCAATTGCAGGTTTCACGTAACAACCACTTTCATATCCTTCGCCAGAAAGCACACCACCTTCAACCAAGATTTTTCCACCTTCTGAAACCACTCTGTTCAAAGCAACTGCATAAGCTTCAACCGCGTGTGTATCAATTAGCGGTCCCACATGATTATTTTCGTCAAGCGGATTTCCAATTCTTAATTGTTTGTAAGTAGCTACTAAAGCATCTTTTACTTTATCATAAATACTTTCATGAATAATCAATCTTCGAGTTGATGTACAACGCTGACCAGCAGTTCCAACCGCTCCAAAAACAGCTCCGATAACAGTCATTTTAATATCTGCATCTGGAGTAACTATAATCGCATTGTTTCCTCCTAATTCCAATAATGATTTTCCTAATCGAGCGGCAACTGCTTGAGCGACGATTTTCCCCATTCTAGTTGAACCCGTTGCAGAAACTAATGGAATACGAGTATCTTTTGTCAACAACTCTCCTATTTTGTAATCGCCATTTACCAAACAAGAAATTCCTTCTGGCAAATTGTTTTCTTTGATAACTTGGGCGATTATATTTTGACAAGCAATACCGCAAAGAGGTGTTTTTTCAGAAGGTTTCCAAACGCAAACATCGCCAGAAATCCAAGCCAAAGCCGTGTTCCAAGACCAAACTGCAACCGGGAAATTAAATGCCGAAATAATTCCGACAATTCCTAGTGGATGATATTGCTCATACATACGATGTCCCGGTCTTTCAGAATGCATGGTCAAACCATGCAATTGACGAGATAATCCAACAGCAAAATCACAGATATCGATCATTTCCTGAACTTCACCATAGCCTTCCTGCAATGATTTTCCCATTTCATAAGAAACCAATTTTCCTAAAGCTTCTTTATTTTGGCGTAATTTTTCTCCAAACTGACGCACAATTTCGCCACGCTGAGGCGCAGGAATTAATCTGAAAGTCTTAAAAGCCTCAGTTGCTGAACGCATTACTTTTTCGTAATCTTCAAGTGTTGAAGTTTTTACTGATGCAATTAATTTTCCATCTACCGGAGAAAAACTGTCTAAAATTTCTCCCGATGAAAAATTCTCTACTCCCGTTGAAGTTCCTTCGTTAACTAGTTTAATTCCTAGTTTTTCTAAGGCTTCATTCATGCCAAATTGCGATGCTATTGTTGTCATTGTAACTTTTTTAGTTAAAATTGTTATATTTTTTATGTAAAGATATTCTTTTAGAATTAATTTCAAATTGAAGTGTCATCATAAATACCCGTAAATTTAAGATTATTTAATAGTATTAACAGAAATAGAGCCGTATTTATTGGATTTATTTAGTGAAATTTGCACTACTTAAAAAATGAATTATGACCAACTTTAGTCGACTTTTGCTTTGTTTCCTTTTAATTTCAGCGAATGCTTTTGCACAAAAAGAAAAATCTTCTTTCCAAGTTGTTCCGCTGGGAATAAAAGGCGGAATCGATGAAAAAAATCTTTCTGCTTATTTATTAGCGCCTTCAAACACAAAGGATTTTATTTGTCTTGATGCCGGAACTGTGAATGCCGGAATCGAAAAAGCAATTGAAAACAAGGTTTTTAAAGTTTCGACAAGCGAGGTTTTACGAAAATATATCAAAGGATATTTAATTTCGCACGCGCACTTGGATCACGTTTCAGGTTTAATTATAAATTCTCCCGCAGATTCTTCTAAAACTGTTTATGCGACTCAAAAATGTATGGAAATGATGGAAAATCATTATTTCAATGATCAAACTTGGGCAAATTTTGGTGATCATGGACCAGGTTTTCCTTTAAAAAAATACCATTTTCAAGTCTTGAATTTAAACGAAGAAACGCCAATTTCAAATGCAAAAATGACGGTAAAAGCTTTTCCGTTGAGCCATGTTAATCCGTTTGAGAGTACTGCATTTTTAATAAAAAATGATGATTCTTATGCCTTGTACTTAGGTGATACTGGCCCAGATTCCGTTGAAAAAAGCGACAAATTAAAAGCTTTATGGACGGCAGTTGCACCTTTGGTACAAAACAAACAATTAAAAGGAATTTTTATTGAAGTCTCTTTCCCAAATGAACAACCAGATCAATTTTTATTCGGCCATTTGACACCGAATTATTTGATGAAAGAGCTTCAAGTTTTGGAAGATTTGGCAGGAAAAGGTTCGTTGAAAGGTTTCAAAATCGTTGTGACACATTTAAAACCACCAACAAAAAATATCCTAAAACTTAAAGAGCAACTTAAAAATCAAAATGATTTGGGCGTAAGAATTATTTATCCGGAACAAGGGAAGAAGTTTGAGTTGTAAAACTCAATATTTTGTAAGTTTATTTTTATAAATTAGCAAAATATTCAGATTTATAAAATGAAGATTATTTGGTCTAAAAAAGCAGAATACAATTTTGAGAATATTATAAATTATCTTGAACAATTTTGGTCTCCACTTATAGTGCAAAAATTTATCCAAGATGTTTTGCATACAATTCAATTATTGCAAAATAATCCTTTTATTGGAAAATATAATTCAAAGTTGAAATGTCGAAGTATCTTGATTTCAAGAAATGTAACTTTATACTACGAACTCATAGCAGATGATATTGAATTGATTGCTCTTTATAACACTCGACAAAAACCAATCAGTATTTTTATATAAGATTTTTGCTTTTAAGTTTGGCTAGCATTTCTTCATGCGTTATAAAATCTCCATTTTTTATATCAAGTTTGCCTTGTTCAATATCTGCCTTTAATTCAAGCATAAAACTTTCCTCAGGAGAAAGAATTTTTGCAATTGAAAGCATTTCATCGGGAGTAAAAGTCTGAGTTTTCAACTTACGATAAAATGTTGGACTAGGAATGCCAACTTGTTCGATGATATAATTTTTTTTAAAAGGTGATTTAGCCATTAAATCTTCAATATCATTGACGATATTTTTATAAGCAATAATTTCTTGTATCATAATTGAAGTATTTTTATATCGTTTATGATACAAATATAATTCAAAAATAATATAAATCATTAATTTTGAATGAAAATTCACCAGAAAAATCCGACAGGCTTTTAAAACCTGTCGGGTTTACTATTTTATTATAATCAAAAATTATTTCTTCGCCACAAATCTTGGATCAGTTTCCATAACAGTCCCACATTTATCACAAGTTCTTAATTCCTCAGAATTGTAAAAATGTTCAAAATGAGGAAGAAAATCTTTTTCAATATTGTGAAGTTCAAAATACACTTCATACAATTTATGATTGCAATTGTCGCAATGCCAAAGCAAACCATCTGTATATCCTAATCCGGCACGCTTTCTTTCAATCACCAAACCAATTGAGCCTGCTGAACGAACTGGAGAATGTGGTACTTTCGCAGGATGAAGATACATATCTCCTGCATTCAGTTCCATTTCCTTGCGCTCTCCATCTTCCTGAATTACTACTTTTATACTTCCTTCAAGCTGATAAAAAAGCTCTTCGGTTTCATTATAATGATAATCTTTTCGGGCATTTGGTCCAGCGACAATCATGACGATATAATCGCCTGAATCTACATAAAGGTTTTTATTTCCTACAGGTGGTTTTAGTAATTGTCGGTTTTCTTCAATCCATTGGGTAAGATTGAAAGGTTTTGCTATAGCCATTTTTTTTCAGAATTTATGAAATGCTAAGTTAACGAATTTGTAGAGACACATTGCGGCGCGTCTCTACAAATTCTCTCTAATCAAATAAATATAAACCGGAAAATGATCGCTAAAACCAGCTTCAGTCAATGTATTTCGAAGAGGATATCCTTTATATTTTCCTGAATTCTGAATCAAATAAGGTCGATTGAAAATCCCTGCTTTCCAAAATCTATAACTTGAAAAATCTGGCAGTATCAGGGATTGTGTCATTATAATTTGGTCGAAAATGTCCCAGGAATCTCTAAATGCTAAAGTTCCCATTCCTTTTGTTGCCATTTCTTCAAACGGATTAAAAGTTTCAAATTCGGAAGTTTCTGCTTTTTTAGCTTTTGCTCCTAAAGCGACTTTTATACTTTTATTAAACGGTCCATCATTCAAATCTCCCATCGTAATAACTTTCGCAAGGGGATTTATTTGTTGCAACGAATCGATAATTTTTCTGTTCAATCTTCCAGCCGCTTCACGGTACGGACTGCTTGCTTTTTCTCCACCTGATCTGGACGGCCAATGATTAATTATGATATTAATTTCTTCATTTTCCAGAAAACCTGTAACCAAAAGCTGATCTCTCGTAAATACTCGATTATGATCTTCTTTAATTTCAACATCGCCCAAATCTTCATTTTGTTCTTCTTTAGGAACAATTTTGTCTTTGTAAATGATTAAAGGAATATTTGAAAAAGAAGTTGGTCTGAAATATTTTTTCTCATACAAAAGTGCCACATCGATTCCGCGCTGATCGGGTGAATCAAAATGAATAATTCCGTAATCGAGATTTGCAATTTTTTCTTGTTTCACTAAATCTTCGAGAACGCCTCTGTTTTCTATTTCAGAACAGCCAATCAAAGTTGGCGCATTTGAATTTTCAGGAGTTCCAATTTCCGAAATGACTCTTGACAGATTCTTTAATTTTTGCTCGTATTTTTCTTTTGTCCAATGTTGTGCTCCCTCAGGCGTCCATTCATCATCATTCGTATTTGGATCATTAATTGTGTCAAAAAGATTTTCGAAATTGTAAAAGGCTACAGTATGAATATTGTATTTTTTAGATTGACTGCTTAAAATAGAAATTGTAAAAAAAGCGATCAAACAAAAATGAAATTTAATAATTTGCATAACTTTAAAAAATTAAAACGCCAATTTAAATAATTTGTAAGAAATTTCAATTATTTACGCGCTCAAATATTTAAATTTGTCACAGACCAAAATTAAAAACAGCATAAGAAATCATGAATAGCTTCCTTAATCTTAAAAAGAAATTTAACTGCTTTAAAATCGCATTTCTTACTTTTGCTTTACATACACTCACTTGTCAATCTCAACAAATCATGATAACACCGCCTTATTTACAAAAAGGAGATACTGTCGCTCTTTTAGCAACAGCTAGAAAAAATGTCGACGACAATTTAAAACCAACAATTGATTTATTACACAGTTGGGGATTAGAAGCTGTTGTAGGAAGCACTATTGGTCTTGATTACCACCAATTGGCCGGAACTGATGAACAACGCGCCGCCGATTTTCAAAAACAAATGGACAATCCAAATATCAAAGCAATTTGGTGTGTTCGTGGCGGATATGGAACAGTGCGAATGTTAGATTTATTAGATTTTACCAAATTTAAACAGCATCCAAAATGGGTTATCGGCTTTAGTGATGTAACGGTTTTACATAATCATTTAAACACAATGGGCTTTAAATCGTTGCATGCTATAATGCCTGTTACGGTTGCACGCGCTACACCAGAGGCTGTTAGTTCATTAAAAGCAAGTTTATTTGGTGAACCCGTATCCTATTCTATTGCTCCAGACCCAATGAATCGTTTTGGAAAAGCTACTGGAGAACTAGTTGGAGGGAATTTATCAATCTTATACAGTTTATTAGGTTCACCATCGGCAATTGATTGCAAAGACAAAATTTTGTTTATTGAGGATTTAGATGAATACCTTTATCATATTGACCGTATGATGATGAATTTAAGACGAAATGGTTGCATCGAAAATTTGAAAGGAATTGTTATTGGTGGGATGACCAAAATGAAAGACAATGAAGTTCCGTGGGGGAAAAACGCTTTGGAAATCATTGATGATGTGACTAAAAAATATAATATTCCTGTAATTTTCAACTTCCCAGCAGGACATATTAGAGATAATAGAACCCTTATAATGGGAAATACTGTTACAATTGATGTAAATGCTTCCGGAAGCACACTTACTTTCCAAAAATAGTTTTTGAACTGAATTCAGTTTAGAAAAAGCTTTTTAAAAATACCACATAAAAATCTCGCAATCCCGATAATTATCGGGAGCAAAGTCGCAAAGTGTATTTAACTTTTGCGACTTTTTTGCGTGCAAAAAACTTTAAACCTGAAACTTGAAACAAAAAAACAATGGCAGAACACAACGAACTTGGAAAACTTGGAGAAGAGCTGGCTGTCTCCTATCTTGAAGAAAATGGTTATGAAATTTTAGAACGAAACTTTGTTATTCAAAAAGCCGAAATTGATATTATTGCTCAAAAAGAATCCATTTTGGCCATCGTAGAAGTGAAGACAAGATCAAGTTTAGATTTTGGTTCTCCGCAGGATTTTGTCAAACAAAAAAAAATTCAGCTGCTCATAAAAGCAGTAAATGCCTACATAAACGATAGGGAAATGGATTTTGATGACGATTTAAATATTCGTTTTGACATAATTGCAATCCATAAATCCGAGGAAACATTTGCAATTGAGCATCTTAGTGACGCTTTTTATCATTTTTAACATAATTTTTTCTTGTTATAATTGTAACAATTTGTTTTTTTATTTATATTTGCAGAGATTTATAACATCAAATTAACTAAACCAACACAATTAAGTTACAAAAAAAAAGAAAAAAAATTATGAAAACCGTTTCTTCCATCGTCGAAAATTACATCAAAACAAAACCGTTTTTATTAAATGCATTATCACTCGGAATTATCAATTTAACTTCGCTGTCTCGAAATATTATGACCGAGCTGGAAAGTGAGTTTGGCAAAGAGGTAAAACAAGGTGCTGTTGTAATGTCTCTTAAAAGATTGACTGAGGAATTAGATTTTAAATTAAACCACAAAATCAATAAAGTAATCAAGAATATTGGTGAAATCACAGTTCGCTCTGAGCTTACAGATTACACTTTTGCAGCTTCTGAAACTGTTTTAAACAAACAAGCTGATTTAATTTCTGACATTAATGCTTTATCTGATATTTTCTATACCTCATCACGTGGTGTAAACGAAACTAATATTGTAGTGAGCAGCAGTGTGAATCATTTAGTTGAAAAACACTTCATGAGAGAAAAACTAATTCAGAAATTAGACAATTTAGCTTCTATCACAGTTAAGTTGCCAAAAGAAAATATCGTTGTTCCTGGTATTTATTATTTCATTTTCCAACGTTTAGCTTGGGAAGGTATCATCATCAACGAGGTAATTTCGACTTCAAATGAATTTACGATTTTAGTTGGTGAAGATCAAGTTGACGTTGCTTTCAAAGTAATCAAAGATTTGAAAAACTAATAAAACAGAATTTAATTTTAGATCAATTATATAGATTCAATTTTCAATAATCCTTTTGTCTTTTACAAAAAAGATGAAAGGATTTTTTGATTCAAAAAATTGAAGAATCTCCAATTCTAATTTTGAACAATAAGAATATTCTCAGAATTAAAAATTCAGAATAGTTAATTTTTAAATTTTCAGCCAAAAAGTTATCAACTTGATAAAAAGCATTTTACCAGCGTATTTGCTGACTTTGAAGTTGCAATAATTTTTAAAAAACACAAATAAGTGTAATTTTTGACTTTTATATGCGAATTATATTTTTATATATTTGCTAACCACTCAACACATTAGAGTATCGATTTTGATAGTATCGTAATATAATTAGATTTAAATACAAACTAATTAATTTAATGTTGGAAGCCAAAGATCATAGCGACAAATTATTGGTAAACGAACTAAAAAATGGCAGCGAAAAAGCATTTCGTTCCCTTTTTGATTTGTATTACCAAGACATCTATGGCTACAGCATTAGTCTATTAAAATCGAAAGAAGCTGCCGAAGAAAATGTTCAGGATGTTTTTATGAAGGTATGGCAGCATCGCGAAAACTTGAATCTGGAGCAGTCATTTAAGGCTTATATTTTCACCATTGCGCGAAATCAAGCTTTTAATACTTTAAATAAAGCTGCAAACGATCAGGTTTTAAAAGAAGCTGTTTTTTATGAAAGCCAAAAATCTCATGAATACGGCGATTATTCGATTCGCGAAGAAGATTGCAAAAAACTTCGCAAACAAGCTATAAAACAATTGCCCCCCAAGCGAAAGCAAATTTTTAAAATGTCCCGAAAGAAAGGCATGAGTTACGAAGAAATAAGTCAGGAACTCGGCATCTCTATAAATACTGTCAGGAACCAAATGAGCAAAGCACTGGAATCCATGCGAGTCTTTTTTCAAGTTCATGATGAAATTATCTAAACCAAAAAACCACAAACCATTAAAATCACTTCTAATCGAGTGATTTTTTTTTGCTCTTTTCTTAAAAAAAATATTCCCGTAAACATCAGTAAAATCAATACTTTCCATCGATTTTAAACAAAATCGAGCATACAAAAAATGTTAAAATTGAAAAATTTCTAACGTTTGAGTAGTAGTAAACTTATTCTCAACTGTATTATATAAAACCCCGACCTAAAAACAATTCGTAATGAATTCAAATTCTGAAATGCAACGTCTTTTACAAAAGTTTGTTTTGAACCAATGTACGCCCGAAGAAACAAACGAGGTGATTGCTTATTATAAAAAAAATCAGCTTACTGATGATTTCCCAACGGTAGAAGATGTTCAAAATCTTTTGGACGAAATGCCAAAAATGGACAAACAAACTGCCGATGCTATTTTCATGAATATTTTATCTGCTTCAAAAGAAGAAGAAAAAGATGAAACTATAATTGAAATGCCGGCAAGAAAATCGAATTATAGAAAATACATTTCGATTGCAGCGTCTGTTGTTGTTTTATTGGGAATTGGTTTTTTCTACAAACAAAGTCTTTCAACTAAATCTGCTGAAAAACAATTTGATTTCAAAAGCACTGATATTGTCCTTCAATTAGAAAACGGAGATATTCAGGTAATTTCTGAAAACAATTCATCGCAGGTAAAAGATGCAAATGGAAATATTGTTGGAAATCAAACTGGAGATAAATTAGTTTATGAAAACAGTTCAAATCCTGAAAAATTGGTTTACAACACCATCAAAATTCCGTACGGAAAAAAATTCCGTCTTCAATTATCAGACGGAACATTTGTTCATCTTAATTCGGGAACAACCTTAAAATATCCAATAAAATTTATAGCTGGAGAAAACAGACAAGTATTTCTTGATGGAGAAGCTTTTTTTGATGTTGCCAAAGACAAAGAACATCCATTTATCGTAAATGCCGACAACTTAAATGTTCGAGTTTTAGGTACGCATTTCAACGTTTCTAATTATCCTGAAGATACTTCAACCGATGTTGTTTTGGTCGAAGGCTCAGTTGGAATGTACGAATCGAACGAGCAATTTGACGCATTAAAAAACACCATTTTGAAACCTGGATTTAAAGGCAGTTTCAATAAAGAAAATGCCAAAATTTCAACTAAAGCTGTTCTTACTGATATTTATACTTCATGGATAAATGGTGGCCTGACTTTCAGAAATATGACGTTCAAAAACATTATTACAAAGCTTGAAAGACGCTATAATGTTACAATTGTAAACAAAAACGAAAAACTAGCCAACGAAAAATTCAATGCCAGCTTCAAAGAAGAATCTATTGAAAACGTTATGAGCTATTTCAATGATATTCATGGTATTAATTATACTATAAAAGACAATCAAATACTAATTAAATAACCACTTAAAACCAAGAAAAAACTATGACGAACTAACATTACGGGAATAAAAAAATCGGAAAGAGCTGCGAACAATTTCCGATTAACTAAGTGATTGAATATAACGAATTAACTACAATCAATTAACAAAATTATGAAAAAAAAATCAAAGAATACTGGGTTTCTATACCGAGTGTTCCAAAATGACCTAAAATTGAAACTAACTACACTACTTATTTTGGTCGCCATGTTTAATATTAGAGCGAATACTTATGCCCAAAAGACAAAAGTTACGCTAGAATTAAACAATTCAACAATCGAAAAGGTTATTGAGACCATAGAACAAAAAACAGATTTCAGATTTATTTACAAGCTGAACGATATCGATTTGGATCGAACCGTTTCAATTTCAGTAAAAGATCAATCGATTTATGTGGTTCTAGATAAGATTTTTAAAGGAACTCCAACCGAATTCAAAATTCGTGATACACAAATAATCCTTAAAAAACCTGAGCTAAAAACAGAAGTAATTCCGTTTCAAAAACAAACCGTATCAGGTGTAATTACAGATGAAAATGGTTTGCCATTACCCGGAGCTTCAGTTATTGAAGAAGGAACAAAAAACGGAATGGTAACTGATTTTGACGGAAAATACAAACTTACAGTTGAAAGCAGTCAATCTGTTATTGTGGTTTCTTTTGTTGGATACAAAGAGAAAAAAGTAATCGCTAATCAAAGCATAATCAATATTCAGCTTGTTCCAGATGCAACTGACCTTCAAGAAATTGTAGTAGTTGGTTACGGAACTACAGCTAAAAAAGATGTAACTGGAGCTGTTTCTTCAATTGCTGCAAAAGACATGAATCAAGGCGCGATTGTAAATCCGCTACAATTGATTTCTGGAAAAGCTGCTGGTGTTAATATCACGCAAATTGGTAGTGAGCCAGGCTCAGGGCCAAGTGTGCGTATTAGAGGAATTTCTTCATTAATTGGAGGAAATGATCCATTGGTAGTTGTAGATGGAATCCAAGGAAACTTAGATTTATTGAATCAAGTACCACCAACTGAAATTGAAACTATTGATGTTTTAAAAGATGCTTCTGCTACTGCTGTTTATGGTTCTCGTGGAGCTCCTGGTGTAATCATTGTGACGACTAAAAAGAATAAAGCAGGAAAAACAACTATGGAATACATTGGATCTACTTCTGTAGATTTTATTCCAAAAAAATTAGACATGCTTGATGCTAATCAATGGTGGGATACTGCTCAAAAATATGGCGTTCCTGCATCTGCTAATCACGGTTCAAATACAAATTGGTATGGCCTTTTGACGCAAACTGGAATTACGCAAACGCATACATTATCTTTTGGTGGCGGAACAGATAAATTTAATTACAGAGCTTCAATCACGGCAATTATGCAAGATGGAGTTGTAATTAATTCAAGCAACCAAAAATACATTGGACGTATTCAAGCAACTCAATTAGCGCTTAATGACAAATTAAAATTGACTTTTAATTTAAATACAGGTGTTAATAATACCACAAACAGTATTGCTAGTATTGGAACTGTTGCCTATATGTCAAACTTAATTACAAATTCATTATTAGCAAGACCTACTGATCCTGTTTTTAATCCGGATGGAACCTATTTTACAGATGCTGCCGTATTTCATTATTTAAATCCATATGCAGCCGCACAAGAAGTAACTAATGAAACTCAAAATGATAATTTATTTGGAAGCTTAAAAGCAGATTTAGATTTAGGAAAAGGTTTTTCAGCAAACTGGTTTGGAAGCTGGAGAAAAACGAATAGAACTGCAGGCTATTACATGCCAGCAGAATCAACAGATAATAATGCAATCGAGCAACACGGTTTTGCTAATATCGATAACAGTAGACAAAATGAAAAGCTAACGAATATCAGTCTTACCTATAAAAAAACTTTTGGAATTCACAGTTTTAATGCATTGGCTTTATACGAATGGCAAAGCCAGACTTATCAAGGTAATTACACTCAAGCAAGAGGTTTTATTAGTGATGAAGCAACTTACAATGCGCTACAATTTGGCGATTTATCAAAAGTAAGAGCTGGAGATATCAGATCTTATAAAAATGATAGATCATTAGTTTCTTATTTAGGAAGACTAAACTACTCTTTATTAGACCGTTATTTATTGACAGCAAGTATCAGACGAGATGGTTCATCTGTATTTGGTGCAAACAACAAATGGGGAAATTTCCCGTCAGCATCTGTTGCATGGCAAATCAACAAAGAGTCGTTCATGTTGAATCAAAATTTGTTTAACGAATTAAAATTGCGTGTTGGGTATGGTGTAACGGGTAACCAGCAAGGGCTTTATCCGCAGACTTCACTTCCATTAGTTGACAGTGCAGGAAATATTTATTTTGGAGGCTCTATCATCACCAATTTCACCATTGCTCAAAATGCAAATGCTGATTTGAAATGGGAAACTAAAAAACAAACCAACATTGGACTTGATTTTGGTCTTTTTGACAATCGATTAAGAGGTGGTTTTGATGTTTACGATTCTACTACAGATAATCTTTTGTTTGATTATACAGTACCTCAACCTCCGTATCCTTATAATAAAATCAAAGCAAACGTAGGAAGTATTTCAAACAAAGGTCTTGAAGTTGCTCTTGCTTATGATGTTATCAGAAATGAAAACAGTACACTAACACTAGCTGGAAACGTATCTTTAATGAAAAACGAAGTACTTAATTTAAGTGGCAGCATTAATGGCATTCCTTTAAACACAAACTTTGTAAACTGGGGAGCACCAAACTCATTACTGGTACAAGGAAAACCAATCGGTTCATTTTATATTTTAGAAAGTACAGGTACAAATGGTAATGGTGTAGAAACTGTAAAAGATATAGACGGAGATGGTAAAATTGATCAAGGTGCTACAAGCGCAGATCGTTATTATGCAGGTTCAGCATTACCAACTTACACTTTTGCATTCAACCCATCTTATAGATACAAAAACTTTGACGTTTCTATGTTATGGAGAGGTTCTGGAGGAAATAAAATCTACAATAACCTTAATCAAAGGCTTAGTATGTTGGAGAACACAGGTAGTTCAAACGTTTTACAAAGTGCTGTTGATAAAGGAATCTTTTCTTCTCCTTACGCATCTGATTTATGGTTAGAAGATGGTTCGTTTGTCCGTTTAGAAAATGTTACTGCTGGATATAGTTTCCGTTTTACTGATAAATATGTAGACTCTATTCGACTTTCTCTTACCGGAAACAATTTACTACTGCTTACAAATTACACAGGTGTTGATCCTGAATTGAACGTAAGCGGAAGTGGTGATCCTAATGATAATTTTGGTGGTGATAAAGGAATTTATCCTCGTACCAGAAGTGTTGCATTTGGTTTGACTGTAAAATTTAAATAGTAGAAGAAATGAAAATTAAAAATATAGTAATAGCAGGAAGCGTATGTTTCGCTACCCTTTTTAGCTGTACAGATCTTAATGAAAATATATACGACAAATATCAACCGGACAGCTTTTACGGAACTCCTGAAGGAGCAAACATTGCTCTGGCGAGTGTTTATGCAGAAATTCCAGGTGACTTTGAACGTAAAGGCGTTCCTGGCGTAGGTTATGCAGGGGCAGATAACGGCTGGTACGACATGAACTGTATGTCATCAGACGAACAAGTAATTCCACACAGAAATGACGGTAACTGGCAACAGGATTTTGCTCGTTTGCACAAACACGAATGGCTTCCTTCTGAGTACATCATCAATAATACTTGGAACTGGCTTTACAAAGGTATTTTCAATGCCAATTTAGCTGTTGAATTACTAGAAAAATCAAATGCTGATCCATCAAAAATTGCTGAAGCAAAAGTGTTACGTGCTTTCTTTTATTACTTATTGATTGACGATTTTGGCGATGTGCCTTTTTACACAGAAAACAACATTACTGTTGATAAAATTCCGCAAGCAAGCCGTAAAACGGTTTATGATTTTATTGTAAAAGAATTAACTGAAAATGTAGAATTGCTTTCTGTTACAAAAGGAGGAAATTATTACGGAAGATTCAACAAATGGGCAGGTTATACGTTATTAGCGAAAGTATATTTGAATGCTCAAGTGTATACTGGAGAAGCAAAATGGGCTGAATGTTTAGCCGCTTGCAACAAAGTAAGCGAAGGCGGTTTTACACTTCATTCTGGTGCAGAAAATGCGTCTAGCCCATTAGGAAATAAATATTATGAATTATTTGGAGATGTACTCCCAGAGGATGAAACTATTTTGTCAATTTTCGCAACACTTGATGTTGTTTCTCGAAATGTATATGCCGTTCGAAGTGTATATGGACCGCAGGGTACAAAAATGTTTGGACTTGCAGGCTGGAATGGAACTATAGTTCCTACTGATTTCTTCTTGAAATATGCTACAAATGATATCCGAAGAAAACAATTTTTATTTGGAGAACAACCAGGCGGATTCAATTATACACTTGAAGTTGCTTCGTTAGACAATCCTGGAGCTGCGCCTCAAGCTGGAGTTCGCAATGTCAAATTTTATCCTGCAGGTGCACAAACAGGCGGTGGAGCTTCAAATGACTTTCCTATTTACAGATATGCCGATGTTATCTTAATGATGGCAGAATGCAACGCGCGTTTAGGAAATGCTGCTGCTGCAAAACCATTTGTAGATCAAATTAGACAACGTGCTGGTTTAGATCCTTTGGCTGCAAACCCAACTCTTGATGATATTTATAATGAAAGAGGATTCGAATTAAACTGGGAAGGCCACCGAAGACAAGACATGATTCGTTTTGATAAATTTTTATTAGCAAATCAATTCAGACCAGCTTCTCCTGCTTACAGAAAATTGTTCCCAATTCCAACATCTGCTTTAGATGCGAATCACGGACTTAAACAAAATCCAGGTTATTAAAAACGAAAACTATCATGAAAAAATATATCAATAAATTATTCGTACTTGGCAGTTTGCTTTTTATAGCTGCTTCTTGCGAAACCGAAGGACAATTAACAACCTTAGCAACGGTAACTTTTCCTTCTGCAATTGAAGCTTCGTCAAGTAAAATAGTGCTTAAAGAAGATGTTTCAGATCAGCCAGCTTTACTTATTTCTTGGCCAAAAGTAACGTATCCGATTGCAGCTCCTGTGAGCTATGCTATACAATTTGATTTGCCTACAGATATTAAAGGAAATGAAGCATGGGGAAAAGCCATAAGAGTTGAAGCTGGAGAAGATGTTTTAAGCAAATCTCTTACTGGAGCTGAATTGAATAAAATTGCCACAGATTTAGGCATGAAACCTAATGTTGCTGCAGAATTAGTAATTCGAGTAGAAGCTAATATGGATCACCGAGTTTATTCAAATCCTATTACAATACAAGTTACTCCTTACTTGAAAACTGTTGTTATAGGCGAAATTTATATGCCGGGAAGTTATCAAGGGTGGGCTGTAGAAACGGCTGCTGCTTTAACAGAAATTCAAATAGGAGTTTATCAAGGTTATATGACTTTACCTGAAGGTGCAGGTCCTGGATTTAAATTAAACAAAGCAAGAAACTGGGCTCAATTCTATGGTGCAGGCGATACAAATGCCGATATGAAAAATATGAGTGATACTGATTTTACACTTCCTGCTGCAGGTTCATACCAAATAAAAGCAAATTTAAATACGCTGAAATGGAGCGCAACGCCTTATTCTTGGGGAATTGTTGGAACTTCTCAGCCGGGAGGATGGGACAATAGTACGCCTATGAGTTATGACCACCAAACAAAAACTTGGAAAATTACGACCAATTTGGTAACAGGAGCACTAAAGTTTAGACTAAACAATAGTTGGACTATCAATTATGGCCCAGCAGATCCTTCAACGAATACAATTAATTTAGATAACGGAAATGCTTACGACATTCCTGAAGCAGGACTTTATGAAGTAACGTTCAAGATTAATGAAGTAGATCCAACAAGCAATGGCTATCCAAAAACAGCAACTTGTACGATCGTTAAAAAATAATCTAACATTGTAATAAAGCTAGATTAGTTTGAGTGATACCTGCCTTTTTTGAGCGAAAGGCAGGCTATCTTTCAACTCGGCATTTATTATAAACTAAATCGAAAAAATATGAAATTCAATATAAAACCTATTTATACATTTCTGCTGGCTTTGGCATTCCTATCATGCAGTTCGTCTGATGATAATGAAGCGACTCCAGTTTCTCCTTATACGCAATATGGAGCTTCTTTCGAAAAAATGCCAAAAAAGGAAGACGCCATTATTTATCAAGTAAACATTCGTGCTTTTAGTCAAGCAGGAACATTAAAAGGAGTTCAAGACAGATTGACTCAAATTCAAGAATTGGGAGTAAATGTGATTTATTTAATGCCTGTTTATCCTGTTGGAAAAGTAAAAGCTTCGGGAGAACTTGGTTCACCTTATGCTGTAAAAGATTATAAAGCCGTAAATCCTGATTTTGGAACTTTACAGGATCTTCAAACTTTAGTGGAAGAAGCACATAAAAAAAACATGGCCGTTATTTTGGACTGGGTTGCCAATCATACTTCTTGGGACAATGCTTGGATTACAGAGCATAAAAATTGGTATCAACAAGACGCAAGCGGAAACATTATTATTCCTCCAGGAACAAACTACAATGATGTTGCACAACTAGATTTCAATAATACTGAAATGAAAGATGCAATGATCGATGCCATGTCATATTGGATTTACAATGCAAATATTGACGGTTTCAGATGTGATTATGCCGATTTAGTGCCTCAAAATTTCTGGTCTGATGCGATAACAAAATTGAGAAAAATCAAAAAAAATCAAAATATTTTGATGCTTGCCGAAGGTTCAAAAGTGAATCATTTTGTGGCTGGTTTCGATTACACATTCGGATTTAATTTTTTCTCAACTTTAGAAAAGCTTTTTAAAGAAAATAAATCTGCACTTACGATTCAGCAATCAAATGCGACAGAATATGCAACAAATTATAACCCAGAAAACAGAATTGTAAGATACACCAGTAATCATGATGTAAATCTTGCAGAAGGAACGCCGTTAGAGCTTTTTGGAGGCAAAAAAGGATCTATCGCAACATTTGTTGTTGCTGCCTATTTAAAATCGGTTCCAATGATTTACAACGGACAGGAAATTGGTTATGACAAAAGGCTAAATTATTTTGCAAAAACGCCAATTGATTGGTCAACTGCAGATGCTTCAATGCTTGCCGAATACAAAAAAATCATCGCTTTCAGAAACACAAGCAATGCTATTAAAACAGGAGAATTTAATGGTTACAGTAGTGATGCCGTTTGCGCTTTTACAATGACAAAAGAAGCCGAAAAAGTTTTTGTTCTTTCTAATTTGACCAGTTCAACTGTTAAACATCTTGTTCCATCAACTTTAAAAGGAAACTGGAAAGATGCTTTTACAGGAACTGCTATTACTGTTGGTTCAGAAATAACGCTTCAGCCTTTTCAATATTTAGTATTGAAAAATTAATTCCAAGGCAATTTTAAATAAAATTAAATTTGCACAAAACCAAATAACATGAATTTTCAATCCCAAAAAATGTTGCTTCAAATTCGTTTGGGCAAAAAAACAGCGCTTTTATTTTTTGCATTCGCCAATTCATTTTGGCTTCAAGCTCAAGAAATAACTTCGCCAGACAAAAATCTTTCTTTAAAGTTTGAATTAAAAGAAGGCGGAATTCCGTCTTATCAATTATCATACAAGCAGAAAGCTGTTATTAAGCCGAGTTCCTTAGGTTTAGAACTTCAAAATAATGCTTCGTTTATGGATGGTTTTGCAATTACAAATACCGCACAAACTTCTGTTGATGAAAGTTGGAATCCTGTTCTAGGTGAAGAAAAAACAATTCGCAATCATTATAACGAATTGGTTGTCACTTTGGCACAGCCAAAAAACAATAATCGTTTTATCAGAATCCGTTTTCGATTATTCAACGACGGATTAGGTTTCAGATATGAATTTCCAAAGCAAAACGATTTAAGTTATTTTGTAATTAAAGAAGAACGTTCTGAATTTAATCTGGCTGGAAATCATAAAATTTTCTGGATTCCGGGAGATTATGACACCAATGAATATGCGTACACGACATCAAAGATTTCAGAAATTCCTTCTTTGATGAAAAAAGCAACAATCGAGATTAATGCCCAATGCCCAATCAAAGAATTGTCTGTACAAACACCATCGATGATGAAATCTGATGATGGTTTATACATCAATATTCATGAGGCAGGATTAATCAATTATCCAGCAATGTATCTGGAAGTTGATGCTCAAAACAACAAAATGAAAAGTCATTTGGCACCAGATGCTCTTGGCGCGAAAGGTTATATGCAAACCGATGCACAATCGCCTTGGAGAACTATTGTGGTAAGCGATAAAGCGACTGATATTTTGGCTTCGAAATTAATTCTGAATCTTAATGAACCTACAAGTTACAAAGATGTTTCTTGGATCAAACCGGTGAAATTTATCGGAATTTGGTGGGAATATTTTGTGGCTGGAAGAAGCACATGGGCTTTTGGAAAAGAAAACAATGTAAAATTAACTGATGATTTTACAAAATTGACTCCAAACGGGAAACATGGCGCCACAACAGAACGTGCAAAAGAATACATTGATTTTGCTTCTAAAAATGGTTTTGATGCGATTCTGATCGAAGGTTGGAACATTGGCTGGGAAGATTGGATTGGAAACTGGAAAGAAGAAGTTTTTGATTATGTAACGCCTTATCCAGATTTTGATGTAAAAGCAGTTCATGAATATGCGGCTTCAAAAGGCGTAAAAATTATCATGCATCATGAAACTTCTGGATCGGCTACGAATTACGAACGTCGTTTGGATCGTGCTTTTCAATATATGAATGACAACGGTTACGATGCAGTAAAAACAGGTTATGTAGGGAAAATTATTCCGCGAGGCGAACATCATGACGGGCAATGGATGGTAAATCATTACATCAATGTTGCCAAACGCGCTGCCGATTATAAGATCATGATTGATAGTCACGAAGCCGTTCGCCCAACTGGTTTGAATCGAACTTTCCCAAACTGGATTGCGCAAGAATCTGCTCGTGGAACTGAATTCGAATCAATGGGAGGTCTAGCTCCAGATCATACTACCATTTTGCCTTTTACAAGATTAATGGGAGGCCCAATGGATTATACGCCTGGGATTTTCCAAACTGATCTTTCGTATTACGGCACTGGGAGCACGCAACGTGTAAACACTACTTTGGTAAAACAATTGGCTTATTATGTAACGATGTACAGTCCGTTGCAAATGGCAGCTGATATTCCAGGAAACTATGAGCGTTTTCCAGATGCATTTCAATTCATCAAGGATGTGGCTGTAGATTGGGATAACAGTTATATTCTCGAAGCTGAACCGGGAGATTATATTACAATTGCCCGAAAAGCAAAAGGCAAAAACGAATGGTTCATTGGTGGAATCACTGATGAAAATGCAAGAACTGCAAACATTTCATTTGACTATTTGCCTGCTGGAAAAAACTACATTGCAACCATTTATGCTGACGCGAAAGAAGCAAGCTGGAATCAAAATCCGCAGAAATATACAGTTACTAAAGTTATCGTAAACTCAAAAACGAAATTAAAACAGTATTTGGCTTCTGGTGGTGGTGTTGCCATCAGCATCAAAGAAGGAAATGCTTCAGAATTAAAAGGATTGAAAAAAATATAAAAAACTTTGGTCGGTTAATTAGTAGTAAAAATGGCGTAGAGAATTTCTTTACGCCATTTTTTTTACTTTTTTTTCGCCACGACCCGAGCGACAGCTAATAGGCGAAGCAATTCACGAATTATTTTTGAAAATCTGCTTAAAATAAATTCGTGAATTCGTGGCTATTTTTTTTACTCCTCAAACAATTCCATCAATTCCAGCGCACGTTTTATCGACTTCACATTTTCAAAAGTCAATAACAAGCGTAATCCGTTTACGGTTTGTTTTTCTTTCATTTTGCAGAGTGAACTGTGTTTTTGAACGAAGTTTAAAACGTTTCTGAATTTCACCGATTGGTAATAATCAGATTGTTGGTCTGAGACGAAATAACCAATCATTTTGCCTTGTTTCAACACTAATTTCTCAATTCCCACTTTCGTTGCAATCCATTTGATTCTGATGCTGTTTAGTAAAGCAACTGCAGGTTTTGGCAATGGCCCGAAACGGTCGATTAGTTTTTTCTCGAATTCCTGTAAACCGGCTTCGTCTTTTATCGCGCCCAATTCGTTGTATAAAACCAAACGTTCTGAAACGTTGTTGATATATTCATCTGGGAATAATAACTCGAAATCGGCATCGATTTGAATGTCTTTTACGTATTCTTTTGTGTCGATGTCGTTTTCTTCAGGATACAAATCTTTGAATTCGTTTTCTTTCAATTCTTCGATCGCTTCATTCATGATTTTTTGGTACGTATCAAAACCAATTTCGTTAATAAAACCGCTTTGCTCTCCACCTAATAAATCTCCTGCTCCACGAATCTCCAAATCTTTCATCGCAATATTGAAACCGCTTCCTAATTCGCTAAATTGTTCCAGCGCCTGAATACGTTTTCTCGCATCTTCAGTCATGGATGAATATGGCGGACAGATGAAATAACAGAATGCTTTTTTGTTGCTTCGCCCTACTCGACCACGCATTTGATGCAAATCTGATAATCCGAAATTATTAGCATTATTGATAAAAATTGTGTTAGCATTTGGAACATCCAATCCGCTTTCGATGATTGTGGTTGCGACCAAAACATCAAAATCTCCGTTCATGAAACCTAACATCAATTCTTCGAGTTTCGCACCGTCCATTTGTCCGTGGCCGATTCCGACTCTTGCATTTGGAACCAAACGCTGAATCATTCCTGCCACTTCTTTTATATTTTCAATTCGGTTATTGATAAAGAAAACCTGTCCGTTTCTCTGAATTTCATACGAAATTGCATCACGAATAATTTCTTCATTAAAAGTAACCACATTCGTTTCAATCGGATAACGATTTGGCGGAGGCGTTGTAATTACCGATAAATCTCGTGCCGCCATTAACGAAAACTGTAAAGTTCTCGGAATTGGCGTTGCCGTCAACGTCAACGTATCAACATTTGCAGCAATGGTTTTCAGTTTATCTTTTACGTTTACTCCAAACTTTTGTTCCTCATCAACAATCAATAAACCAAGATCTTTAAAAACCACATTTTTGTTTACCAATTGATGTGTTCCAATAACAATATCGAGTTTTCCTTCGGCTAAATCTTTTAGCGTTTGTGTTTTTTGTTTCGCCGTTCTAAATCGGTTTAAGTAACCAATAGAAACCGGCATATCTTTTAAACGTTCAGAAAAAGTTCTATAATGCTGATATGCTAAAATAGTCGTCGGCACCAAAACCGCTACTTGTTTGCTATTGTCAACGGCTTTAAAAGCTGCACGAATTGCAACCTCTGTTTTTCCGAAACCAACGTCACCACAAACCAAACGATCCATTGGACGATCACTTTCCATGTCGGCTTTTACTTCTGCCGTCGATTTCATTTGGTCTGGTGTATCTTCATAAATAAACGAACTTTCTAATTCGTTTTGAAGATAACTGTCAGGCGCAAACTGAAAACCTTTTTCTAAACGACGCTTCGCATACAGCTGAATCAAGTTGAATGCAATATGTTTTACGCGTGCTTTGGTTTTCTGTTTTAAAACCTTCCAAGCGTTTGAACCTAATTTAT
Organism: Flavobacterium mesophilum; assembly: GCF_039581405.1. Taxonomy (NCBI): domain Bacteria; kingdom Pseudomonadati; phylum Bacteroidota; class Flavobacteriia; order Flavobacteriales; family Flavobacteriaceae; genus Flavobacterium; species Flavobacterium mesophilum. The sequence continues at coordinate 528,807 of NZ_JBCPXZ010000003.1, forward strand.
AGATTTTTGGAGGCGTTCCGTCTTTTCCGTTGTATTTTGAGATTTTATGAAGCGAGTGAATGCTTACATATACAATATCATTATCGGCATAAACCAATTTTATGGCTTCCTGCGTTTTTCCTTCAACTTGAATTTTCTGCAATCCGCCAAACTTCCCGATTCCGTGATCGATGTGCGTTACATAATCTCCTACAGAAAGTGCGGTTAATTCTTTTAAAGTGATATTCTGCTTTTTAGAATAGCCGTTTTTGATGTTGAATTTATGATAACGCTCAAAAATCTGGTGATCTGTATAAGCTGTTATTTGATTTTCTTCATCAATAAAACCTTGATATAAAGTCAATACAATAGTATGATATTGTTTTCTGATGTTTTCTGAATTGGCTTCGTCTAAGCTTTCAAAAATATCATGGAAACGTTTTGCCTGCGTATCATTCGAACAAAACAGATAATTCACATATCCGTTAAAATGATTATCGCTCAAATTATTCAGCAATAAATCAAATTGTTTGTTGAAAGATGGCTGAGGCTGAATGTGGAATTCGAATTTTTTAGTTGTTTTATAAACGGGTCTTGATGCCAATTCTACAACTGAAAAGTCCAAAGATCTTTTTATAAAGGACGCTTGGTTTAAAAACAATTGTTCTGGCGTAGCGTGTTTTATTTCTTTCGACAATTTCTCAAAAGCTTCTTCCGCTCTTGCAAATTGCTTGTCCAACTGACTAAAAAGTCCTTCTGTATTTTGGATAAAAAGAACTGTTTTTTCGGCAATATAATCTAAGAAACTCTCACGGTTTTCCTGAAAAAGTTTGTTTTCAACATTCGGAATAATAGTGATTTTTTTATGCGTTTCTACCGATAATTGTGTTTCAACATCGAAAGTTCTGATGCTATCTACTTCGTTTCCGAAAAACTCAATTCTATAGGGATGATCGTTCGAAAAAGAGAATACATCGACAATTCCTCCACGAACCGAAAATTCTCCTGGTTCTGTAATGAAATCTACTCTTTTGAATTCGTATTCAAACAAAACTTCGTTGATAAAATCAATTGAAATTTTATCGTTTAAAGCTACTTTTAAAGTGTTTTTATCCAGTTCTCTTCTTGTAACTACTTTCTCGAAAAGCGCTTCAGGATACGTAACAATTACAGCTGGTTTTTTACGAGAATTGATTCTATTTAAAACCTCAGCACGAAGCAAAACATTCGCATTATCGGTTTCATCAATCTGGTATGGGCGACGAAATGAAGCGGGATAAAACAATACATCCTGCTCGCCAATCATTTGCTCCAAATCATTTAGATAATATGCGGCCTCTTCTTTGTTGTCTAAAACAATCAAAAAAGGCAGTTCGGTTTTCTTGAAAACGGAACGTATAATAAATGAAACAGCAGATCCTAACAATCCGCTGATATTCATTTTTACTTGATTTCCTTCCAGTAAACTCGTCGCAATCTGCTGCGCTTTTGGCAGATTATCGTAGGTTGTATATAAGGCGTTTTTACTCAACTTTTGGTATATTTGGATCTATTGGCGTCGCCGAATTCGGAATCGCGCGTGTTGTATCTAACATTCTCAGGAAATCTTCTTCTCCTTGCTCTTTTGGAATTTTGGCTTTTTCGACAATCTTATCCATTTGTCTTTCCAATGAAATGATTTCTTTGTTGATTTCTCCAATTAAAAAAGTCACTTTATCGTCTGGAATAGTACTCAGATTGATATATAAGTCCATCATTTTGACTTTGGTGATCAAAATAGAAATTCTGCTTTTTATGGCTGGCTGGTTTAATTCTGCCGGAATATTATTGTTCAAAGCCATCGCCTTTTTTGAAATCGCTTTGGATTTTTTTTGAAAGGCTCCTATTGTTCTTCGTGGTTTTTCTCCAAGCTCTTTTAAAAACTCGCGCCATTCGTTCCATGTGCTTGCATTTTTTTCTGAAGCTTCATTGATTGGCTCATCTATAAAAGTCCACGCTTTATTAATATTATTGAAAATTTTCTCGTTCTTTTTGGCTACTTTTTGATTTTCGGCAAGGCGTTTTGCATTTTCGTCCTGACAAGATTGCAACAGAAAAATCAAAAGTAAAAAGAAAGCTATTTTATATTTCATCTGAAAAAACATTAAGCGACAAAGTTACGAAGTAAATTTACAATTATGAAGGCTGTTTTTTGCTAAAGATTCTATAAATCAAGGTTATTATTTTTCTCGTCAACAAGTTCAAAAAAGCAGCTTTTTTTTGTTTTACTTTTCATTACAAGGCCTTTTAATAGCAAAAATAAAAAGGCACAAAGACACACCCCTGCAAAAGAGAATAATCCAACAAAGAAACTTTTTTATTAACGAATTAATAATTTATGATTCTAAAAAACAGATGTAATTGCGAAAACGTTATATTTGTCTCTCTAAAACTCACAAAGATGAATCCGAAAATATTGATCATTGGCGCATGCGGTCAAATTGGGACGGAACTGACCCAAAAACTACGCAAGCTATACGGAACAGAAAATGTAATTGCTTCTGATATCCGAAAATTAAATACTGACGTTGTTAACTCAGGGCCTTTTGAAGTGGTCAATGCTTTAGATTTTAATCAAATTGAACATTTGGTTGAAGTACATCAAATTACAGATGTTTATTTAATGGCGGCGCTTTTGTCTGCAACTGCAGAAAAAAATCCGGCTTTTGCTTGGGATTTGAACATGAATTCACTTTTTCATGTTTTGAATTTAGCAAAAGCAAAAAAAATCAAAAAGATTTTCTGGCCTTCAAGTATTGCTGTTTTTGGTCCAACAACTCCAAAAGAAAATACACCACAATATACTGTAATGGAACCTTCAACAGTTTACGGAATTAGTAAACAAGCAGGCGAAAGATGGTGCGAATACTACCATAATATTTATGGTGTTGATGTTCGCAGTATTCGTTATCCTGGCTTAATCAGCTGGTCGACTCCTCCGGGCGGTGGAACTACAGATTATGCTGTTGATATTTTCTATAAAGCAATTGCCGATAAAAAATACGAATGCTTCCTATCATCTGAAACAAAAATGCCGATGATGTATATGGACGATGCAATTGATGCGACAATCAATATCATGAAAGCGCCAGAAGAAGAAATCAAAATTCATTCTTCATACAATTTAGCTGCAATGAGTTTTACTCCAACTGAGATTGCTGCTGAAATCAAAAAACATATTCCAGAATTTGAAATTACTTATAATCCAGATTTCCGTCAGAAAATTGCGGACAGCTGGCCAGCAAGTATTGATGACAGTTCTGCAAGAGAAGATTGGAACTGGAATCATAAATTTGATTTGGAAACTATGACAAAAGATATGATTGAACATTTGAGTTAAATTATTTTTAGCACAATTTGTTTAATCATTACAAAGTAAAAATCTCAATTGCCTCCAGCTAAAGCTGGAGGTTTTTTGTTTAAAGATAAAAGCTTTAGCCAAACTCGGACAGTTTGGCTAAAGCCCTTTTTGTTGTCATTTTCATTCCTCCAGCTAAAGTTGGGGGCAATTGAAACTTTCTGCTAATAAAATAAATAGTACTATTACAAATTTTTTAAAAGAAGCCTACTGTTTGTATCTAGCCCCGATGGAGGCGGTATCCTTGCTGGCCCGGGCTCGGGCAACAGCGAGATATAGCCGAGAGCGGGAACCCCTGTTTATTAAAATGCCCTTTGTGATGCTTCTGATCATTAAAACAAAAAATCCCGCTTAGAAATTCTAAACGGGACTTTTTTATGTTTTAATTTAAAGCTTATTTCACTTCAAAAACATTGTTTGTTTGTTTAATATCAGCCATTAATCCGCTTGGATCGATAGTGATTTTTTTAATTGCAGTTTTGTTTTTATCGATTGTAAAACTGTAGTTTGATTGCGCCCAAGCCCAGTCATCAAGAACAGTTCTTTTTTCGTTTGGATTTGGATTTGGTTTAATGAAATTCATCATTCGTAATGGAATGTAGAATGTTTCAGAAGTTCCGTCAGTATAATCTACTTTTAAATCGATAGGCATTGGCATTCTTCCAATTCGTTCTAAAGTAACCGTTGTTTTTCCAGAATTGTCGGCAACGTCTTTAATTCCATAATCAATTGTATTTGCTGTTTCTGCCCAATCCACTAAATACCAATCTAATTCAGCGCCAGAAACTCTTTCAGCTGATCTTTTAATATCGTTTGGAGTTGGATGTTTGAATTTAAAATCGTTGAAATATCTTTTTAAAGTTTTGTCAACGTTTTCTTTTCCGATTACATATTCCAATTGTGAAAGGAAAATACTTCCTTTTACATAAGATGAAATGCTGTACGGACGGTTTTCGTCATAACGATCACCATGAGTCGTTTGTGGTTGTTCTTTTCCTGAATTAACTAAATTATAATAAGCTGTATAATTTCCTTTAAACGGATTTGCTTCTTTTTTGTCTCCTTTTAATTCATTCAAAGCACTGTCTTCGATATATGTTGTGAAACCTTCGTCCATCCAAGGGTGTTTTGATTCGTTTGAAGCCAAAATATGTTGGAACCAAGAGTGTCCTAATTCATGCGTTGCAGTTCCAAGAATTCCTTCAAGAGTGCCGCTTCCAAGCATTAAAGTACACATTGCATATTCCATTCCGCCGTCTCCACCTTGAATAAATGAATATTGTTTGTATGGATAAGCTCCAACTCTGTGGTTGTAATAATCCATAACTTTTACCATTAAAGGCTCAAGCTGTTTCCAGTTACCAGTTGTTTTTTCGTCATTTTTGTAGAAGAAATGCAAATCAACATCGTTTGGTCCTTTTACAATATCGTGCGTATATGCTTTATCAGCTGCCCAAGTGAAATCATGAACATTTGGCGCAATAAAATGCCAAGTCAACGTTTTTGTTTTTTTAGGATACGTAACTGTTACGCCTGCATCTTCATAACCGTGTCCAATTGAATTTTTATCTTGTAAATATCCAGAACCTCCGATTGTGTAATCTTTGTCTATTGTAATTTTTACATCAAAATCTCCCCAAACACCGTGAAATTCTCTTGCGATATAAGGATCTGCGTGCCATCCTTCAAAATCAAATTCGGCTAATTTTGGATACCATTGTGACATTGAAAGTTCAACTCCTTCTTTATTATTACGTCCAGAACGACGAATTTGAACTGGAACTTGACCGTCAAAATCTAATGTAAAAGTAGTTTTTGCACCTGGCAAAATTGGCTTAGGCAAAGTCACTTCTAAAATTGTAGATGAAAGTCGCGTTTGAGCCACAACTCCATCTTGTTTAAGATTGCTGATTTTTAGAAATCCAATTTCATTTGGTTTCAAAGTTTCAATTCGGCTTTGTTTGATTTCTTTTCCTTCAGCATCTTTTACTTTGTTAACCATTCTTGCGTCTGGATCTTTTATAGTGTGCAAACGCGCATCCATTTCACTTCCTGGCTGAAATGCATTTGGGTATAAATGATAAAAAACTTTTCTTAAAGTATCAGGAGAATTATTAGTATAAACTAATTCCTGTTTTCCTTTGTATTGATAGGTTTTTACATCCATCGATACTTCCATTTTATAATCAACATGTTGTTGCCAATAAGGAGCACTTTGGGCAAAAGCAGAGTTTAAACCCAAACTCAGAAAGGATAATAGTACAATTTTTCGCATGGTTATTTTAATGAAAATGGAAGAGCTGCCGCCCTTCCATCGGATTAATATATTCTTTTTGATTATTTTTTAGACATTTTTTCGGCCATAAGCAATGCATTGTAAGCATTTACCATTTTAGCTGTTTTTGAAGATTCTGTTGATGAAACTGCCGCAGGTTTTTCACCTGTTTCTTCGTTTTCGCCCAAAACTACTTTTGCAGGAAGTGCCACTCCAGAATCCATCAGAATTTGTTTCACTTGAACTGCTTTCAGTTTTGGATAATATGAACGAATCAATGCGGCAACACCAGCAACATTTGGCGATGCCATTGAAGTTCCTTGTAAATATTTGTATTTATTGTTTGGAACCGTTGCGTAGATTTCTTCTCCTGGAGCAAAAACGTCAACATTTATTTTTCCAAAATTTGAAAAACTTGCCACCACATTTTCACCATATTGTTTGTTGATAGCTCCAACCGTGATTACATTGTTTGTAAACTCTGTTACATTGTCTTTAGAATCATTTGGGTAATTGATGTTTTTTGTTTCATCAATGTTGTACCCATCATTTCCTGCTGCGTGGACGATCAAAACATCTTTTTTGGCAGCATATTTTAATGCATCGTAAACCCAGTCTTTGTGTGGAGAATAGCTTTTTCCGAAACTTCCGTTGATTACTTTTGCTCCGTTGTCAACTGCATAACGAATAGCAAGTGCAATATCTTTATCATATTCGTCTCCGTCTGGCACTGCTCTTACGGTCAAGATTTCAACGTTGTTTGTAATTCCGTCACCACCTAAATTATTGCTGCGAACTTGTCCGATAATTCCAGCAACGTGTGTTCCGTGCAATGCTTTTTCTTTGTCTGGACCAAAAACAATATTATTTCCATAATGATTGTTTTTGATATCATCTGGATTATCGCCTACGATTTTTCTTCCGTCGTATTCTTTATTTAAATTGTAGTTTAACTCGTCGTAAACTTGTTCTCTATACTCTTCAAAATCAGCTTCAGGATCAAAAGTTGGACCAGCATTTGTAAAAATCTGAGTCATGACCATTTTAGATCTTGCTACTTTTGGATCTGTAGATGTCAACGTATTTAAATCTTCCAATTTATACGTTGTTTTGCCTAGTTCTTTTTTGATTGTATTATGAACATCAAGCAAGAAATCAACTTGTTGTTTGTTTTTTAAGGCTTCATCATACTTATCATTATATTGTGCCAAGGCCGCTTTGTATTGTGCTGAACCGTCATCGCCTTTTTTAACGATACGCGTCAATTCAAGATTTTCGTGAACAGCATTGCCAAGGAAATTCCATCCGTGAACGTCATCTATAAATCCGTTTTTGTCATCATCGATTCCGTTTCCTGGAATTTCTTTTGGATTTGTCCAGATCATTCCTTGCAAATCTTCGTGCTCGATATCAATACCTGAATCTACAATCCCGACGATTACTTTCTGCCCTGTTTTTCCTTGTAATAATTCGGCGTAAGCCCTATCAACACTCATTCCTGGGATAGAATCTTTTACCAAATCCAGATGACTCCATCTTTTCAGTTCATTTTCAGTTACTGGAGCCTTTTTGACAACAGCTAAAGGTGCCTTAATAAATTCTTTAGAAGCAGTAGATTGCGCTTGTAAAGTAGTCCCGCATCCTGCTAAAACCAATAAAGCAAAAGCAGATAATTTTAATGGTTTTATGTGACTCATGTAATTAAATGTATCGTTAAAGTTAAAAGATGGGCCTAAATTAGGACTTTTTGTTACAAAAAACTAACGATTAACACTGTCTTATGATTATTTAAATTTACTTTAAGGAAACAGAAAGCTAACAAAAAATACTTTATATCAAATACTTAAAACTAATCTTATAAAAATTTTATGTGGTTTTATTTTTTGAGTTTTCTGAAAAGTGGCTTCTTACGGTTTTCCGTAAGGAATTTATCATAGAATTAATTACACTTGTGGCCTTATCCCTAAATTCATTCTATGAAAACAAAACTACTTTTGTTTCTTTTATTGGCAAATTTTTCAATTTATGCGCAGTATGTCGCTATCCCCGATCTTAACTTCGAAAATAAATTAATTGCTCTTGGAATTGATTCTGGAGCTCCTGATGGGCAAGTATTAAAAACAAACGTTACAAACGTAACTACATTGAATCTTACTGCAAGTAATATTGCTGACTTGACCGGAATAAAAGATTTTGTTTCTTTAAGAAAATTGGATTGTTCATACAATCAATTAACTTCTTTAGATGTAAGTTTTAATCTAAATCTAACGGATTTATCTTGTCAAAATAATTTACTGCCAAGTTTAGATATCACAAAAAATACTGGTTTAAAACTCTTAAACTGCAATGCTAATAAATTAGATCATTTAGATCTTACTAAGAACATTTCTCTAATTTCAGTTGGTTGTTCCCAAAACAACTTAAGCGAATTGGATATTACAAAAAATACTCTACTTGAAACTTTTTTTTGCATCCAGAATAAATTAACGTCACTCGATTTAAGCAAGAACACTTCCCTGACTATTATGAGTTGTCGTCGTAATCTTATTACTTTCATCGACATTACAAAAAATACAGCATTGTTTTCTTTTTCTTTTGAGCAAAACAAAGTCCCATTTTTAGACCTGACTAAAAGTCCTCAATTAAAATTTTTATATGGCGCAGATAACTTGCTAACAAATCTTGATGTTTCTAAAAACACTGCTTTAGAAATTTTATCTATTAGCAAGAATAAAGTTTCGAGATTAAATCTTGCCAATAATAAAGCATTAACCTTTTTAGATTGCAGTGAGAATAATTTAATTTCTTTGAATGTAAAAAACGGGAAAAACACTTTAATTACCACTGATTTTAATGCTATAAAGAACCCAAATTTATCCTGTATTCTGGTTGATGACATAACATACTCAAATACAAATTGGGCGACTAAAAAAGACGAAACTGCGGTTTACAATGATGTTAGTTGTGGGCTTGATTATACGCTAATCCCCGATATTAATTTTGAAAACGCCCTGATTGCAAAAGGTTATGACTCTGGTGTTCCCGACGGAAAAGTATTAACATCAAATATCAATACGCTAACATCCTTAAGTATTGCTTCAAAAAACATTACTGACTTAACCGGAATTCAGGATTTTATTGCTTTAAAATTTTTACATGCACCGTATAATAAATTGACAACTTTAAATGTTTCTCAAAACTATCAATTACAACAGATTAATGTTGACGCCAATAAACTAACAGAGCTAGACGTTTCAAATAATATTCAATTAAAGGAATTATATTGCATGGGCAATCAATTGACTGCTTTAAATGTTTCTCAAAATACAGCTTTAGAACAATTTTATTGTTATAATAACCAAATTTCTACTTTGGATGTTTCTAAAAATTTACAATTGCGTGGATTAGAATGTGGCCAAAACAAACTAACCTCTTTAGATCTTTCTAAAAACACACTTTTGTACTATCTTGAATGTTATACAAATTCCCTTACAACTCTCGATGTCAGCAAGAATACAGCTTTAATTTCTTTAAATTGTGAACAAAATCAGCTACTTAATCTTGATGTTTCAAAAAACACTTTACTAGATGCTGTCTATTGTGGAAAAAATAAAATTACAAATTTAGATTTTTCTAAAAACACTGTTCTGACTGATTTAACTTGTAATGACAATAATCTTTCCATTCTAAATCTTAAAAACGGAAATAATACAAAGTTAAAAACCGCTTCAACAAAACTGAACAACAATCCAAATTTGACTTGTATACAAGTTGATGATGCCATTTATTCAAATGCAAATTGGAGTTCTCTTAAAGATGATATTGCAAATTATAATACAGATTGCGCAACGGCTGATCTTTATACTTACATTCCTGATTTTAATTTTGAGAAAAAATTAATCGAATTAGGAATTGATACTAATCCTGCAGATGGCAAAGTTTTAATTTCAAGTATTAACAAAGTAACATCGTTAAATGTATCAAGTGCAAATATTTCTAATTTAAAAGGAATCGAAGGATTTTCTGCTTTAGAAAATCTTCAGTGTGGCGCTAATAAATTAACCTCTTTAGATTTAAGCAAAAACATCACTTTATCATCTTTAGACTGTAGTGGAAACCAATTAACTACTTTAGATCTTACTAAAAATACAGCTTTGACTACTTTGAATTGCTATGCCAATCAATTAACAACTCTTGATATTAGCAAATGTAGTACTTTAACCTACCTAAATTGTAGCGGAAATCAATTACCAAAATTAGAAATCGACAATTGCACTTCATTAACCGAATTGTTAGCCTCTTCAAACCAATTAACAGATCTAAATTTGGATAATAATACAGCGCTTACTCGTTTAGAGGTAGGTGCAAATCAATTTAAAGTCTTAAACATAGAGAAAAATACAAACTTGACTAATTTAAGTTGTGATTCAAATCAATTATCAACTCTCGATACAAATAAAAACACAAAACTATCTTTTGTAAGTTGCAAAAATAATCAGATTACAAATCTGGATTTTAGCCAAAACACAGAGTTAACTCTATTAGATTCAAGTAATAATAAAATTACAACTTTAAATGCTGGAAAAAGCAATAAACTAGTCGCGTTAACTTCTGAAAACAATCAAATATCAGATTTAAACATAGACAACATTACAACTCTTGATCTTTTAGATTTCAGTGGAAATAAAATAAGCCATTTAGACATTTCAGCACAAAAAAACCTAACTCAATTATTTTGTGCCAATAATGAACTAACGACATTAGATTTAAGTAAAAACAGCAAGTTGACTGATCTGAATTGTACATCAAACAAACTTGTAAGACTAGATTTAAAAAATGGAAACAATACGAATTTCCATTCTTTTAATCTTATATTATCTAATAATCCTCTTTTGGAATGTATTCAAGTTGATGATGCTGATTATTCGAATACAAACTGGGCTAATTACAAAGACAACACGGCAAACTACAATACAGATTGTCCAATTTTATATACCACAATCGCTGATGCAAATTTTGAACAAAAATTAATTGATTTAGGCATTGATTCCGGAAATCCAGATGGAAAGGTCTTGAAATCGAATGTCGTTAATGTTAAAGAATTGGATCTTTATTTTAGTAACATTTCGGACTTGACGGGTATACAGGATTTCAAATCATTAGAAACGCTAAATGTCATGTCAAACAAATTGACTTCTCTTGATGTTTCACAAAATTCATCGTTAAACTATCTTCTTGCTAGTTATAACAACTTAACGACAATCGATCTTTCAAAAAATCTTGCTCTTGAAAATCTTACCCTATCTAACAATAGCCTAAAAGATGTTGATGTTTCAAGCAATCTTAATTTGAAATATTTTTCTTGTTCAACAAATCAATTAACAAATTTAGATGTTTCAAAAAACAAATCGCTGATTCTACTTAATTGCAATGTAAACCAAATAACAAGTCTTGACGTTTCTAAAAATATCTCTCTTACTAATATCGATTGTTCTGAAAATCCGTTGTTAACTAATGTAAATTTAAAAAACGGAAATAATGGCAGTATGCAATTAGCACCGTATGTTATTAATTTTACCAAAAACCCATTATTAACTTGTATCATAGTTGACAATGCGATTTATTCAAATGAAAAATGGTCTGCATTTAAAGACAATACTGCGTCTTACTCGACATTTGATTGCTCTCAAGTTACCGCAATACCCGACCCAGCATTTGAAGAAAAATTAATGGCATTAGGCATCGATACGGATGGTAAAAACGGAACCGTTTTAAATAGTAATATTACCGGAATAACCTCTTTAAATGTTTCTTCAAGCTCAATTAAAGATCTTACAGGAATTAATGGCTTCAAAAGTTTAACTTCATTGAATTGTTCTGGAAATTTACTTACCACTTTAGATCTTTCTAAAAACAAAATAGTAACGCTTTTAGACTGCAGTAAAAATGCCTCGTTAACTAGTTTAGATTTGAAAAATGGAAACAATACAAATCTTGATTTAAATTCTAATTTAACTTCAAATCCAAAATTAACTTGTATTCAGGTTGATAACGAAACTTTCTCATCTGATAAATGGGCAGCACTTAAAGACAATACAGCGAGTTATAGCAACGATTGCAATGTTTATACTGTACTAGCAGATTCAAATTTTGAACAGAAATTAATCGATTTGGGAATTGATAAAGATGGGAAAAATGGAAAAATCAAAACTACAGATATTAGTTTGGTTACATCTTTAGATTTATCAAACTCTAATATTACGGATTTATCCGGTTTAGAAGCTTTTACATCTTTAACTTATTTGGATTGTGATAATAACAATTTGAGCACTATTGATGTCAGTAAAAATACCTTGCTAACAAAACTTTCATTAAACAACAATAAGCTTACCAGCTTAGATGTTACTGCAAATACGGAATTATTTAACCTGGCATTTAGCATAAATCAAATTTCATCTATTGATTTGTCACAAAACAAAAAGGTTCACTATGTAATTGCTGACCGAAACTTATTGACAAGTATTGATTTTTCTTCAAACCCAGAAATAGAAACTATTTATTGTGGCGAAAACAATTTAACTTCATTAAATGTGTCTAGTCTTCCAAATTTAAAAGATTTGAATTGTATTTATACTGATATTTCACAACTTGACGTAACGTCAAATCCAAAGCTAGAAAATCTTTATTTCAACAATGCAAAATTGACAACATTAGATTTAAGCAAAAACCCATTATTAAAAAGGTTAAATGTTAGCAACAATCAATTAACAACTTTGGATATTTCTCAAAATCCGCTTTTAGAGCTTATTTTTGTTGAGTTTAACCCACTAACATCATTGAATGTTAAAAACGGTAATAACAAAAACTTTATTCTTCCATCACAAACCGGCAAAAAGGCAGTGGCAGGAACAACAACAAGTTTCTTGAACAACTTGAAACTTAACTGTATCAAAGTTGACAATGTTGCTTATTCTAATGAAAACTGGTCTAAGATAAAAGAAACAACAACAAATTATTCTGAAACTTGTACACTAGGAATTGAAGACTCTGTTTTTGATAAGGCAACAGTTTATCCAAACCCTACAAAAGGCGAAGTTAATATCCAAAATGTTTCTGTTGAAAAAGTTACTGTTTATGACACAACTGGCAAATTGGTAAAATCATTCCAATTAAATTCAAATGAATCTACTAATAAAGTTGATTTGTCTGGATTGCCAAGAGGTGTTTATTATTTGTACTTAATTAATCAAGATACGGCTTCAGTTAAAAAAATTGTAGTCGAATAATAAAAAAGTCAAAACAAGTAAAAGCTCCATTTTCAATTAGTTGAAAATGGAGCTTTTTATTTAAATATTAATTATTAGCCATCTTTTAGTAAAATCAAGGGTAGTTACGGTTTCCCGTAAGGAATTTCGCTTTAAATCATCTATCATTGCGGCGACCCAATTTTAAATTTATTCTATGAAAACAAAACTACTCTTGTTGCTGTTTTTAGCAAATTTTTCTATTTATGCACAAACCAATTTAGTTCCAAACGGAAATTTTGAAACCTGGACTTCATCGTCACAGCCAGACAATTGGTATCGTTATTTTAGCGGATTTGTTTCTCAAAGTTCGGTTACGCAAAATGGTTCATCAAGCACCAATATGATGGTGGCTAGCGGAACATTTAACTACATAAACAGTGAATACTTCCCTGTAGTAGCCGGCAAAACCTACAAAGTGACCTTATATCATAAACTTGCTAAAGGAACTTTTTCATCTATTGATTTCAGTTTGTATCATAAACCTGGTACTTTCAAAGAAGAAATAATCAAAAAATCAGATGTCACTTTTTCTACTACAGAATGGAGAAAAATTGAATTTGATTATACTCCAACTGTTTCTGAAAATGTTGAAGTTGACATCTGGACTACTGGAACTCTTAATTCTGAGATATTAGTAGACAATGTTTCTATGGTTGATGTTAATGAAGTTCCTTTAAAATACACAAAGATTCCTGATGCTAATTTTGAGAAAAAGTTAATTGCATTAAATATTGATTCAGGAACTCCAGACGGACAAGTATTAACGAGCAAAATTGAGAAATTAACAACATTATCAATTAGCAATAGTTCGATTACTGATCTGACAGGTATTGAAGATTTTAAAGCTTTAACTTATTTATCTGTTTACGGAAATCAATTGAAGAGTGTAGATGTTACGAAAAATACAGCCTTGCAAACTTTAGATTGTGGTAGTAATTTGCAACTGACTGCTATTGATGTTTCAACAAATACAAATTTAACTACATTGACAGTTGGTAATTGTAAATTAACAGCCTTAAACTTAAGCAACAATAAAGCATTGACTTTTCTTAGTTTTGACGGTAATCTTATAAAAGCAATAGATATTTCTCAAAACACAGCATTGACTTCTTTTAGTGGTACTTCGAATCAATTAACCGCTTTGGATATTTCTAAGAACACAGCTTTAACCAAATTAAACTGCGGATGGAATTCAATAACTGCACTTGATGTTTCAAACAATTTACTCTTAACCGAGTTAAGCTGTTATTCAAATAAATTAACTTCTTTAGATATTACCAAAAACGTTAAGCTGAAGATTTTACAATGTTTTAGCAATCAAATCTCTGCATTGGATATCTCAAAAAACATAAGTTTACAAAGTTTATCTTGTGTAACCAATAAACTTCAAACTGTTGATACTTCAAACAATCCGGAATTACAAACTTTTGAATGCTTTCAAAATCAAATCACAAGTCTTGATCTTTCTAAAAATACCAAACTTACTAATCTAAGATGTTTTTCAAACAAATTAACAAATTTAGATGTATCTAATAATAAAGCACTCATCATATTAGAAACTCATTACAATAGTCTAAGTAATTTGGATGTGTCTAAAAATCCAGCTTTAACAAAATTAAACGCTGGTGCTAATTTAACTTTATCGCAGGTAAATCTAAAAAACGGAAAAAATTCTCTTATTAAAGCAAGTGACTTAATTCTTAATTCGAATCCTTCTTTAACATGTATAATTGTTGACGATGTTTCTTATTCAAATACGAATTGGGCAACAAGTAAAGACTCAGATACTGATTTTTCTGCTACAGAATGTGAAGCTCCTGCTTACACTCGTATTCCTGATGTAAACTTTGAAAGAACTTTAATCAAAAAAGGAATTGACGGTGTTGAAGATGGTCAAGTATTGACTAAAAAAATCGCTTCAATTACAGTTTTGAATCTAAGTGATTACTATACTAATTTAAAAATTGAGGATTTAACAGGACTTCAGGATTTTGCTGCTCTTGAAGAATTAACATTACCGAATAACGGAAACGGTATCTTAACTAGCATTGATGTTTCCAAAAATTTAAAATTAAAAAAATTAGATTGTAGTAGTAACAAACTTGCCACTTTAGATGTTTCTAAAAATCTAGCTTTAACAAACTTAAATGTTTATTACAATAATTTAACGACATTAGATGTATCAAAAAATCTAGAATTAAAAAGCCTTACATGCTCTCTTAATAGATTAACGGCATTAGATGTATCAAAAAATCTAGCTCTTACAGAATTATATGCTGAAGGATCAAACAAAGAAGGCTCTTATGCATCACAACAAGGTTTGCTGACAACTATAGATCTTTCTAAAAATCTAGAATTAGAAAGACTGAGCTTGGCCGCGAATGAAAAAATAATCAACCTTGATGTTTCTAAAAACATAAAATTAAAACATATTTCGGTAAATGGAAATGGCTTAACTACAGTAGATTTCTCTTCTAATACACTTTTAGAAAGTCTGTATTGCAACACAAATAAGCTAACTAGTTTGGACCTTTCTAAATACCCGGCTTTGACGACATTAGACTGTTCTTATAATCAAATCAAAACTATTGACGTATCTCAAAAAACAAATTTGAAATATTTAAATGTTTGGTCAAATCAACTAACTTCTTTAGATGTTTCTAAAAACACTGCGTTAGAGCGTATTTATTGCCCTTACAATAAGATTACTACATTAGATTTATCTAACAATCCTAATTTGCTTCAGGTTATGTGTAGCAACAACAATATGATGAAGTTAAATTTAAAAAATGGTGGAAACACAAAAATGACAAATCAGAGTTACAGTTCATTTGGAAGCAATCCTAATTTGACTTGTATATTAGTCGATGATGTTGCCTATTCTAATACAAACTGGTCTAGTTTTAAAGATCAAGCTACAAATTATAATAGTACAGAATGTGAATTTAGCTTAGGATCAAAAAACTTCGCTGTTGAATCAAAAGGAGAAACTTGTACTGGAGAAAATAACGGACAAATTACGATTACAGCAACGGCTCAATTAGCATACACTGCAACTGTAAACGGAACTGCAAAATCATTTACAAATAACAGTTTACAAGTCACAAACCTTGCTCCTGGAACTTATACTGTTGTTATTGCAGTTACAGGAGAAACTTATGAGCAGACTTTTACTATTGTAATTCCAAAAGGAGCAACTGTGGCAGGAAAATCAACTATTGCTTCTAAAAAAGTAGATGTTGAAATTACTCAGGGAACTGCACCATATACTGTATTTGTTGACGGTGAAGCGCAATTTCAGACTTCTGACGCAAGTTTCAGTTTAGAATTAGATAAAGCGGCATTAGTTGAAGTAGCAACTTCAAAAGCCTGTGAAGGTATTTTTGCTAAAAAAGTTTCTTCTTCAGAATTGGGAACTTTGCTTTCTGCCTATCCAAACCCAACTTCTGGCACTGTTGAAATTGAAATCCCAAATGCTAAATCTGAAGTTACAATCGAAATTTACAACTTTGGAGGACAAGTAGTTTCTAAAGCAACTTATAACACTGAAAATGGAAGAGCTTATTTAAATCTTGCCAACCTTCCATCTGGAATTTATGCTGCCAAAATTTATCTTGAAACTCCAGAATTCGTAAAAATTATAAAAAAATAAAAATGAAAAAATTCATATATCTATCAATAATCGGTCTTTTGTTTATTTCTTGTGGAGGTTCAGATGATCCAGATAAACCAGCTGTAAATGTAGTACCAACTGTGCCTGTATTGACTTCTCCAGCAGATAATAAATTATGTGTAGACAATACGGTTTCTTTCGCATGGAATAAATCTACTGACGAAAATAATGATCCTATAAAATATCAAATTCAGATTTCAAAAGACAATGCTTTTACGCAAATCACTACAACATTTGACGGAGCAGAAAATGCAGCTTCTTTTGTATTAGATAAAAACACGGCTTTTTATTGGAGAGTAAGAGCGATAGACAGCAAAGGCCTTACGAGTGCTTATTCATCTGTTTTTAAATTCTACACAGCTAGTGAAGCTGTTGTTAATCATTTGCCATTTGCTCCTGAATTAGTCGCTCCCGTTTTAAATTCTGCTTTAAATGCAGGAACAGTTTCACTAAAATGGACAGCTTCTGATGTTGATACTGCAGATGCTCTGACTTATGATGTTTATTTTGGAACTGCTAATCCGCCTACTGCCAAAGTAAGCGAAAATAAAGGAACTAACTCTTTTGATGTTACAGTAGAGTCTGCAAAACAGTATTACTGGAAAGTTGTCGTAAAAGACAACAAAGGCGGAGAAACTGTTGGTCAAATATGGAAATTCAAAACCAACTAAATAGATTAACCAACCTTAAAAATCCCATTTTCGATATACTGAAAATGGGATTTTTTTATATTTCTGTTTTTCATTGCATTTTTATTTCTAACTTTAGTCTTACAAGCTGACAACCAAAGAAATAAAACACTATATGAAGAAAATCATACTTTTATTTTTTCTTTTATTTTTCTTCAAAGCCAGTTCACAAACCTCAGATACATTAGTGCTTAAAAACAATGATATTCTTGTAGGCGAAATAAAAATAATGAATAAAGGGATCGTCCAAATCGAAACAGATTATAGCAAAGACGATTTTAAACTGGAATGGAAATATGTAAAAAGTATTGGTTCAGACAGAATTCACATTATCAATTTGACGAACGGCGTTTTATTGAACGGAAAAATTTCAAAATTGAAAGCGCCAAATAAATGCGAAATTACAGATGTCGAAACACAGACTAAATCCATAATTGATCTTTCTGATATTGTCTATATAAAGCCTGTCAACGAAAGTTTTTGGGACAGACTTGATGCTAGTTTTGATGTTGGAATAAAATTGGCCAAAGCGCAGAATCTGCAACAAATAACGGCAAACGTAAACTTGGGCTACACTGGCAAAAGATGGTATGGAACCGCGATGTACAAACATCTGCAATCTATCCAAGATGATAGTGACCCTATTCGCAGGATTGATTCTGAATTAAGTTATGTTCATTTGCTTCCAAAAGATTATTTTATTCCATTATCAGTAACCACTTTATCTAATACCGAACAAGATATTGATCTTCGTGTCATCTCAAAAGCGGGTTACGGAAAATATCTTATGCACAGCAATAAAAAATATTGGGGAGTTGCATCTGGGTTATCATTCAACCACGAACGTTACACGGACACTAGCGAGCCCAATAAAAGTTTGGAGCTTTTTATTGGAACCGATTTAAATTTATACGATATCGGAGATTTCAGCATTCAATCTAAAGTAACGGTTTTCCCGAGTATAACAGAAAGCAAAAGGGTTCGTACCGACTTTTCTTTGGACACAAAATACGATCTGCCTTTAGACTTTTTCATCAAGCTTTCGTTTGTTTACAACTACGACAACAAACCAAAACCAGGAGCTTCAAAAGATGATTATGTTTTCCAAACCACCTTTGGATGGAAGCTAGATTAAATCAAAAAAAAGAGCCGTCAAAAATGACAGCTCTTTCTTCAAATTGTAATTTAAAAAAGTGTTATGAGTTACCGCATAATGCAGTATAATCGTCAAACATTTTGATGTAAGTCTCTTTGTTTTCGTGATCGTAAGCTCCTTTTTCGATGTTCTCGATCATTTTTGGACAGTCAGAGAAGTACTCTTTCAATGCTTTTCTTCTTCCTAAGAAAATTGGAGGACAGAAAAACTCATCTTCTACTGATTTTTTCAAAGTATAAGCATCTTGTGGGAAGAACTCATGGTATAGAGAAACTTTTCCGCCTTTTTTAACTTCTTCGAACATTGAGTATCTTTTTGAACTAGTTTCTGGCTTATCACCAAATGAAATTGCAGAAACTCCTCTTCCTGTTTTACCTACAATGTACATTCTTCCTTCTTCATCTTTAATATTAACTACTTTTTTCAAGTTAGTTCTTTCTGGTTTTTTCTGACCTTCAACATAAATGTAAACACTGCTTTTTTCAGAACCAATTCCATCCATCATAGATCTTAAACCAGATACTGTTTGCTCAGTTCTTAAATCTACCAATTCAGGATAATCACTGATTACTCTAACTTTACCTTTCCAAACTTTAGAATCTGTATCTAAAACTTCACCCGGAAATTCTGCATATCTAAACGCTGTAGCTGCTTTTTTGTATGAAGGCAAAACTGGTTCTTGAGGTATTGCCTCAATAGTAAATGCTTTTTCAGTCAGTTTTTTGTATTTTTCAATATCTTCAACTACGCCTGCCAAATAAGGGTAGTCATTTCTCATACCCAAAAAGCTTTTTTCATTTTCTTTTACTCCAGGCAAGTATTTAGAAGCTTCTTCTACATTTCCTAAAAGGATGTTAGTTGCAACTAAGTTATAGTTTGCACTGAATCTGATTTGTTTTGCTAAATCTTCATCATTTTTATCTTGAAAGTTCACAAGCTCTTTCCAGAATTTTTGTGCTTCACCAAATAAATCTCCCCAGTTTTCTCTATCTACATCAACCAAAGTTGGCATAACTTGAAGTGATTGGTTATACTCATCAATATTGAAAGTAGATTTTGATTTTTTCTTTTTCTCAAGATCAGAATATCTCATCTTTGTAATTTTTGGTCCATATAAATAGAAACCTTCAAATTCTTCAATCATGCTGTAGAAATTGTCAGTCAATATTTTATAAGTCAAATTATCATAAGTTTCTGACGGATTGATAACATACATACAAACTTTAGGAGTAGTGTATCTTTTGTAAATCACTTTTCCAGTTTTGTCTGTAATTTCTAAATTAGACTCCAAACCAATGTAATATGCTGGAGCTTTTTGATACGTATTTTGAACATAATCCTCGTCATTTACAAGTTCAAAACGAGTCAGATTATATTTTACTTTAAAATCACCTTCTTTTTGTTTTTTCAAACCAGAAATTGCGAAAGCCTCATAATATTTTTCTGCTGAATAAGGAATCTTTCTATTGTTCATACTGCTTTCTAATCCCGGAGCAAGGTCCAGAATCATCTCGTATGATTTGTATTTTCCGTAATCCAAATTTATTGGTGGTACAGGACCACGCAAGTTAAGCGGGTTTGATATCGTTGCTTTACCAAACCAACCTGTAGACTGAGCACTAACAGTTTGATTAATTCCTGCCAGTACAACAAATAAAATAATTTTTGTAATTTTTTTCATGGATTTCTATTTTAGGGCTGGGTTATGTGTTGTATTTAATTTTGATGCCTTAAAGCTTGCAATTAAATTATTTGCTCTTTCGATTAATGCTTTTCCGTCACTCTTATCATAATCGTTAGCGATCAATTTTTCAGATTCAGCAATAGTTTTTTCTGGCTGGTCTAACATCAGATAAATAACAGCTAAATTATAATAAGCTGAATATCTCATTTTGCGCGAAGCTTTGTTGTCTTCAGTATATTTTGTTTTCAATGAATCAAAATACTCAATAAGAGGTTGCATATTAGATTTCAAATCATCAATTGGCTCGTCAGCTTTCATAGTTGCAAATAACGACTTAACTGCTTGAATTGCCTCAATTTGAGTTTTTCCTTCGTCGCTTTTCGCATCCAAAATCCATAGAATTTCGTTATCACTTTTAGGTTTGAAACCGTAAACTCTATCAATATTATTACCGAAAGTATTCAATGAATTATTAGCAAAATCTCTTAATGTTTGTTCTTTAATAGCAGTTCTGTTTATGTTAAACTCCTTCATAGATGCTGATGGATCCATAGTTTCCTTTGAAGTATATTTTAATTCTCCATTGAAATTAACATTAAAACCTTCGTTTGAAACAGTAGAATCTTTTTTCACAACTGCATTTTTCAAAAACCTGTTGCTTGCAGCAGCGGCCTGTTTTGCTTTTTCTGCTTCGATTTGTTTATCTGAAACTGGTGCTGCAGTAACAGGACCTTTTACTTTAGCATATCCTCTTGTAGCATAAGTTGCCTCTACCCAATAAAAAACTTTTCGAGGTGATGTAACTTTACCATCTTTATCTCTTTTCTCCTCTTCAACTCTTGATTTAGGCGAAACACCTCTCTCAACAAAATCTTCTAGGTTAAGTTCGATATCAACAGTACCGTTTGATTCAACTTTTTTCCAGCCTGTTATATAAACTTTTTCATTTGCAGTTTCTGGATTTACATAACTATATAATGCTGAACCTAATTTTACTCTTGATGAAAATGTTCTCTTTTCAAATGGAACATATTCTTTTGGAAGTATTTGATAATTTACACCGAAGTAAAAACGGTCAAGGTCTACTTTTTGTGCTTTGGAGCTGAAAACAGACATTAATAAAACAAAAACAATAAATTTTTTCATAGGTTAATTATTAATAATTTTGAAGCACAAACCTATTTATAATATTTCTAAAAAGCAACTTTATATGACTATCAACACAAGAAGATTGTGTTAAATTTCACACATTCTAATACATTGGCACAGTAGAAGATAGAAGAATTTTCCTATTCAATTATTAACGATAAAAAACCTACTTTAAAACACTAAAAATGCAGTTTTTTCTTAAAAACATAGCATAAAAAAACCTGCCTTTTTTTAATAAAAAAGCAGGTTTATAATTTATCATTTTACAATTTTAAAAAATATCTTCACAAGTAAAAACCTCTTTCAAGCGAACACCTTTTTCAGTATGTTCAACTGTGATGATTTGATTGTGAGCATCGTGCTCTAAGAATAAATAATAATTTTGATCGGCGGCGGCATTTAGCATTTTTGATTTTTCAGGCATGGTCAACAAAGGTCTTGTATCATAACCCATTACATAGGGAAGCGGAATATGTCCGGCTGTAGCCAATAAATCAGCGCAAAATACAATAGTTTTATCTTGATATTTTATATGCGGAATCATTTGTTTTTCGGTATGCCCATCGACATAATAAATATCGAAACCTAATTCTCTAGAAAAACCAAAATCACTTTCAGGCCGATCAACAAAATTTAATTGGCCGCTCTCTTGCATTGGCAGAATATTTTCAGAAAGAAAAGAAGCTTTCTCACGCGGATTTGGTTTTGTTGCCCATTCCCAATGATTTTCATTCGTCCAGAATTTGGCATTTTTGAAAGCAGGCTCATATCCTGTTTTATCAGCATTCCATTGCACGCTTCCTCCACAATGATCAAAATGCAAATGCGTCATAAAAACATCCGTAATATCATCTCGGTGAAAACCATATTTTGCCAGCGATTTATCTATAGAATGCGAACCCCAAAGCGAGTAATAGCCAAAAAACTTTTCTGACTGTTTATCGCCCATTCCGGTATCGATTAAAATAAGACGGTTTCCATCTTCAATCAATAAACAGCGCGCCGCAATATCAATCAAATTATTAGCATCTGCGGGATTCGTTTTGCTCCAGATCGTTTTAGGAACAACGCCAAACATAGCACCACCATCTAACTTAAAATTTCCAGATTCTATTGGATAAAGTTTCATAAAAATAATTTCTAGTAAAGAAACAAAGCTAGGAAATCCTGCTCTTTAAACTAAAAATTCAGTACAAAACTTTTGAAACTTTATTCTAAAGTAATAGAAGAACTGCCCATGATTTCTTGCTTATCAAAGAAATTGACAAAATAAGTTCCTTTCTTAAATGTATTCAGATCATCATTTAAAACGCCATAAACATTGGCTGTTTTCCCTTGATAATCGCATGCAACCAAAAAACTGTAAACTAAAGCTTTATCATTACCAAATTCGATCAATTTATTTTCACCCAAGACAGTGTTTTTTTGATCTAAAACCTGGATATAATACACTTTCTTTCCATTTTTTGAAGCAGAACTTCCGTTTACAGAAAAGCTTATTTTTAGTTTTTTGGTGTTTTTTGCTTTGGTTGTCTCCTGTTCTTTGCCCGAACTCTTTTCATTAATGGCCGTTACTTTAAAATTGCTTAACGAAAGTTTCGCAGCATCTTTCAAAGTCGATTCCAATTTTTTCTGTTTCGAAATCAGGGTGTCATTTTCAGCTTTTTGCTTATACATGACAACATTCTGGCTTTCGATTTCGGTAAGCAAGTTTTTATTCTGAGATTTCAGTTTTTTAACCTCTTTTACTTTCGCGTCCAATGATATTTTTAGATCCGAAAGCTGTTTGCGGTAAATTTTAATTTGTTCTGCCGAAGGATTTTTTGATGCCTTGATGATTTCCATCAAATTTTCAATGTTCTTCTTTTCAAGTTCCAACTCCTCAGAAAGTGCAGTTTTTTCATAAATGGCAACATCATAAGCCAGCTTCAAATTATTCAAAGAGTCCAATATATTCTCCTGATCCATAGATTCTGAAACCGGCTCGATTATTTCAAGCCTACTGCTTTTAGGCTTCTCTTCAATCGCATTTGTCTCGCTACTAAAAATCAAATATGTGGCTCCAATGCCAAAAATAAAAATAATTGCAAAAAGTGCTTTGATCCAGCTATCTTTGTAATTTTTTTTCATGATTTATCATAATTTATTGCAAAAGTACCATAAATTTAAAATTACAAATAGGTAAAAATACGGTATTTTAACGCTTTTTGGGAACTCTTAATAATTTGGCAGCAAAACAAATACCGATTTTGTAAGTTTCTTTTTATTTCTCAACAAATAGCGGGACTTTCCGACAATTTTAAACATCAAAATAACTTCTATCTATTTTAACATTTGTTATAATAATGTGAACCGTTATGGAAAAAGGTTTTTAAGTCGTATCTTTGCGGACAATTTCATTTCAACATTGACAGACAGCACTTTAAAATGTAATAATTTAATTACTTTTTAATGAATATTAAAGGAATGTTGAAAAAGATAAATACCATAAAAACAATGATAAAAGTTTCTGATACAGCCAAAAAGAAAATCATCGACCTGATGACTGATGATGGTTTTGATGCCGCTCACGACTACGTACGTGTTGGAGTGAAAAGCGGTGGATGCTCTGGTTTGTCTTATGATTTAAAATTTGACAAAACCAAAGGAGATGACGATAAAATATTCGTAGATAACGATATACAAATTGCGGTTGAAAAAAAATCATTCCTTTATTTAGCCGGAACAATTTTAGAATTCTCTGGCGGATTGAACGGAAAAGGATTTGTTTTCAATAATCCAAACGCAAGCAGAACTTGTGGATGCGGAGAATCATTTTCGCTTTAGTCAAAAGCCGAAAGTCATAAAGTCTTAAAGACTTCTTGATGACTTTCCAACTTTGGACTTTACAATTTTAAGACAACATTAAATATATAATGAGCAAATACACCGAAGACGATTTAAAAATCGAACTGGAAACTAAAGAATATGAGTACGGATTTTATACCAATATAGAATCTGAGACTTTTCCTATTGGCTTAAACGAAGAGATTGTAAGAGCTATTTCGCTTAAAAAAGAAGAACCTGAATGGATGACCGAATGGCGCATCGAGGCTTTCCGTGCTTGGAAAGAAATGATCGAGCCAGAATGGGCAAACGTTCATTATGAAAAACCAGACTTTCAGGCGATTTCATATTATTCAGCTCCAAAAACTGTAGATCCTAATAAAACTTTGGATGATGTAGATCCAGAATTATTAGAGATGTACAAAAAGCTAGGAATCTCTGTAGATGAACAAAAAAAGATGAACAATATCGCTATGGATATTGTAGTCGATTCTGTTTCTGTTGCTACGACTTTCAAAAAGACTTTGGCAGAAAAAGGAATTATTTTCTGTCCGATTTCTGAAGCAATTAAAGAGCATCCAGAATTAGTAAAAAAATATTTAGGTACTGTTGTTCCTCAGAAAGATAACTTTTATGCTGCATTAAATTCAGCTGTTTTCTCTGACGGAAGTTTCTGTTATATTCCAAAAGGCGTAAAATGCCCAATGGAACTTTCAACGTATTTCAGAATCAACCAAGCAGGAACTGGACAATTCGAAAGAACTTTAGTTATTGCTGACGAAGGAAGCTACGTTTCTTACCTTGAAGGATGTACAGCGCCAAGCCGTGACGAAAACCAATTACACGCTGCTGTAGTTGAGTTAATCGCTTTGGACGATGCTGAAATTAAATATTCTACAGTTCAAAACTGGTTCCCTGGAAACAAAGAAGGAAAAGGTGGAGTTTACAACTTTGTAACGAAAAGAGGTTTATGCGAAACTAACGCTAAAATTTCTTGGACACAAGTTGAAACAGGTTCTGCTGTAACTTGGAAATATCCTTCTTGTGTACTTAAAGGAGATAATTCAGTAGGAGAATTTTATTCTATTGCTGTTACCAATAATTTCCAACAAGCAGATACTGGAACAAAAATGATCCATTTAGGTAAAAACACTAAATCGACTATTATTTCTAAAGGTATCTCGGCTGGAAAATCACAAAATAGCTACCGTGGTTTAGTGCAAATCTCTCCAAGAGCAGAGAATGCAAGAAACTTTTCGCAATGTGACTCGTTATTAATGGGTAACAATTGTGGTGCGCATACTTTCCCTTATATCGAAAGTAAAAATCCATCAGCAAAAATCGAGCACGAAGCAACTACAAGTAAAATTGGAGAAGATCAGGTTTTCTACTGCAACCAAAGAGGTATCCCGACTGAAAAAGCGATTGCCTTAATTGTAAACGGTTTCAGTAAAGATGTATTGAACAAACTTCCAATGGAATTTGCTGTTGAAGCTCAAAAATTATTAGAGATTTCTTTAGAAGGTTCTGTAGGATAATTTAAAGATGGAAAACAAAAAAGTCATCATTTTAGGTTCTTCCAGAAAAAACGGAAACACAACAAAAATTGTGGATGAAATTTCGAAAGAACACAACATAGATGTAATTAATTTAAGTGATTACACTATTTCCTATTATGATTACGAAAGCAAAAATATAGGCGATGATTTTTTGCCCTTGATAAGAGGAATTATCGAAAAGTACGACACTTTAATTTTTGCAACGCCCGTTTATTGGTATAATATGAGCGGCATTATGAAGGTCTTTTTTGACAGGATTTCAGATTTAATCCGAATTGAGAAAGAAACCGGAAGAAAACTAAGAGGAAAGAAAATCGGAGTAATTACAAATTCACACGATAATGAAATCGAAGAGAGTTTTTACATTCCGTTCCAAAAATCAGCCGATTATTTAGGCATGGAATATTTAGGACACGCGCATTATAATGCAGACATCTTAAACCAACAAACAAAAATAGAATTGACATTTATATAAAATAAAAAACAATGTTATCAATAAAAAACCTTCACGCCGCGATTGGTGATAAAGAAATCCTTAAGGGAATTAATATAGAAGTTAAAGCTGGAGAAGTTCACGCGATAATGGGACCAAACGGTTCTGGAAAAAGTACACTTTCTGCTGTTATTGCAGGAAACGAAAATTATGAAGTTACAGACGGAGAGGTAATTCTTGACGGAGAAGATCTTGCTGATTTAGCTCCAGAAGAAAGAGCACACAAAGGTGTTTTCCTTTCTTTTCAATACCCAGTAGAAATTCCTGGAGTTAGTGTAACTAACTTTATGAAAACTGCTATCAACGAAACTCGTAAAGCAAACGGTCAGGAAGAAATGCCTGCAAACGAAATGCTAAAAGTGATTCGTGAGAAATCTGAATTGTTAGAAATCGATCGTAAATTTTTATCTCGTTCTTTAAATGAAGGTTTTTCTGGAGGAGAGAAAAAAAGAAACGAGATTTTCCAAATGGCAATGTTAGAGCCAAAATTAGCAATCCTAGACGAAACCGATTCTGGACTTGATATCGATGCTTTAAGAATTGTGGCTAATGGTGTAAACAAATTAAAAAGCGAGAAAAACGCCATTATCGTTATTACGCACTACCAACGTTTGTTAGATTATATCGTTCCAGATTTCGTTCACGTTCTTTACAACGGTAGAATTGTAAAATCAGGAGGAAAAGAATTGGCTTACGAATTAGAAGAAAAAGGATACGACTGGATCAAGGCAGAAAACTAGTTTACAGTTACAGTTTACAGTTTACCAAACTCATAACTTATAACTCATAACTTATAACTAAAGAAATGGATTTAAAAGAAAAATTAGTATCGTCTTTTATGGCTTTTGAAGAGCGTGTTGATGTGCATTCAGATTTGCATGACATCCGTACAAATGCTATAAAAAACTTCGAAAATAAAGGTTTCCCAACCAAAAAGGAAGAAGCTTGGAAATACACATCGTTAAATGCCATCTTAAAAAATGACTTTACGGTTTTTCCAAAGCAGGAAAGTGCAATCGAATTCAATCAGGTAAAAAAATACTTTTTACACGAAATTGACACTTATAAATTAGTTTTTATTGATGGTGTTTTCAGTTCGCATTTGTCTTCTACGACGCACGACGGAATCGATGTTTGCTTGATGTCTTCAGCATTGACCAAACCAAAATATAAAATGGTTATTGATACCTACTTTAATCAAATAGCAAGTAAAGATGATAGTTTGACTTCATTGAATACTGCTTTTGCAATGGAAGGTGCGTTTATCAATATTCCGAAGAAAAAAGTTGCTGATAAACCAATTGAAATTATGTATTTCTCAACTGGAAATGAAGCTGCTTTAATGGTTCAACCAAGAAATTTGGTTATTGTGGGTGAAAATTCACATGTTCAAATTATCGAGCGTCACCAAAGTTTGAATGAAAATCCAGTTTTAACAAATTCTGTTACGGAGATTTTCGCTCAAAAACGTGCGATTGTTGATTATTACAAAATTCAAAACGACAACAGCGAGGCAAACTTAATTGACAACACTTACGTTTCTCAACAACAAGAGAGTCACGCTTATGTTCACACATTTTCATTTGGAGGAAACCTTACGCGCAACAACTTAAACTTTTACCACTTCGGAGAAAGACTGACAAGTACGCTTAATGGAATTTCTATCTTGAATGACAAACAACACGTTGACCATTATACTTTGGTAAACCATGCGCAACCAAACTGCGAAAGTTTCCAAGATTATAAAGGAATTTTCTCTGATCGTTCAGCAGGAGTTTTCAACGGAAAAGTTTTAGTTGAAAAAGAAGCTCAGAAAACAAATGCTTTCCAAAAAAGCAACAACATTTTATTAAGCGACAAAGCTACAATCAACGCAAAACCACAATTAGAAATTTTTGCTGATGATGTAAAATGTTCTCACGGATGTACTGTTGGACAGCTTGATGAAACAGCAATGTTCTACATGCAGTCTCGCGGAATCCCGAAAAAAGAAGCTAAAGCTTTATTGATGTACGCATTCTCAAATGCCGTTATCGAAAGCATTAAAATACCAGAATTAAAACAAAGAATTACTAAAATTATTGCTAATAAATTAGGAGTGAATTTAGGGTTTGATTTGTAGTCGGGTTTTACCGCAAAGACACAAAGGTTACGCAAAGTTCGCAAGGTTTAGTTTTAAACTTTGCGAACTTTGCGCTTTTATACCTTGCGCTCTTTGCGGTTAAATAATTTTATTTCCCAACAGAAGCAATAACCTCTTTCAAAAACCCATTAAAATCAAATCCAGGTTCTTCTTCCCTCACTCCCATTCTCACAATCACCATATCTTTTGATGGAATAATCGCCACCATTTGACCTTGGTAACCACTGCAATAAAACATATCACGAGGAACATCTGGGAATTTTCCGCCTGCGTTTAACCAAAACTGAGCGCCGTATTTTCCTTCAGAAGTATTGGTTGGAGTTGCCGTGTATTTTACCCAGCTTTCGTCAAGGATTTGTTCGCCATTCCAATTTCCTTTATGAAGATACAATAATCCGAATTTTGACCAGTCGCGCGGTGTTGCCCATCCGTAAGACGAACCAACAAAAGTGCCACTCATATCTTGTTCTACAATCATCGAGTTCATTCCGATTTTGTCGATTACAGCGCTATACCAAAAATCAAGATATTCTTGTTGTGTTTTAAATTGTCTTCTAAGAATTAGAGATAATAAATTGGTTGTTCCGGAAGAATAATTCCAATGTGTGTTTGGTTTGAATTGCGCTGGTTTTTCCAATTGTACTTTCCCCATATCTTCTGCCTGAAAAAGCATTTTTGTAGCATCACAAATTGTACTGTAATTCTCTTCCCATTCTAAACCTGAATTCATATGAAGCAAATCGTTTAGCGTAATATTTTTGCGTTCATCGTTTTTCCATTCTGCAACTGGAGCGGGTTTGTAAATATCAATTTTTCCTTGTTTTGCCAAAACTCCAAAAGCCGAACTTGTAATACTTTTCGTCATTGACCAGCCTAAAATTTTACTGTCTTTATTGAATCCTGTATCGTATTTCTCAAAAATCAGTTTGTCTTTATATAAAACGACAACTGCACGAGTTCTTTTCTTTTTTCCTCCATTTTTATCAAACGCATTTTCAACAGCCGATTTCAATTTTGAATAATCAACATTTGAGAAAGCCGTGTCTTTTGGCTCATTATTCCCATATGGAAAAGGAAGATTATTTTCTAATTTCGTTCTTTTTGGAAGCAAATATGGTTTTGAAACATCAAAATTATCATCAATCAAAGTGGCTCCTAAACCTTCACGGTAAATCGCTTTTCTTTCTTTCAATCCATAAACTGAAGCAACTGCAAACTTTCCGGCATCATCAATTGAATTTTTAGCCAAATCAATCATGTCGATATCATTGTCGGTTTTCTGAATTAAATCCAACGGACGATTATCCAAAAAATGCCCCGAAGCAACACTTTTGGCAGAAAAACCAGAAATCAAATCAAGTTTCGGATACGTCGTAAATCCGAAGTACAAAAAAGCAAGAACCAATACAAGAAGGAATACTTTTAGAAATTTTTTCATAATGATTAGATATTTTTACTGCAATATAAATAATTTATGTTCACGATTTTAAGTGTCAAATTAGAAAACTGTTTCAGATAATTCAGAAAACCGAATTGATTTTTACGGAATCAGCATTTACGCCTTCAATCAATGGCATCATAAAAGGAAATTATAGAATTTCTGTATAAACAAATTTAGTTTTAGTACTTTTGTAAATAGATTTTTTCTAAATAAGACATGCTAGATATTCAAAAAATAAGAGCTGATTTCCCGATACTTTCTCAAACTGTAAACGGAAAGCCATTAGTATATTTCGACAACGGAGCTACTTCGCAAAAACCACAAGTTGTAATTGATGCTGAAGTAAAATATTATAACGAAATCAACGCTAACATTCACCGTGGCGTTCACACTTTGAGCCAGTTAGCAACTGACGCTTACGAGGTTGCGCGTGGAAAAGTAAAAGAGCATATCAATGCAAAACATGCTCACGAAGTACTTTTTACTTCAGGAACTACACACGGAATTAATTTAGTTGCAAACGGATTTGCTTCAATTTTAAAACCCGGCGATGAAGTAGTTGTTTCTTCTTTAGAACACCACAGTAACATTGTGCCTTGGCAAATGTTATGCGAGAAAACGGGAGCGATTTTAAAAGTTATTCCGATCAATGATAATGGAGAATTGATCATGGAAGAATTTGACAAATTGCTTTCAGACAAAACGAAAATCGTTACTGTAAATCATATTTCAAATGCGTTGGGAATCATTAACCCAATCAAATATATTATTGACAAAGCTCACGCTGTAGGTTCTGCCGTTTTAATTGATGGTGCGCAGGCGGTTCCGCATTTAAAACCAGATGTTCAGGAATTAGATTGTGATTTTTACGCTTTCTCAGGACATAAAATGTGCGGTCCAACTGGAACTGGAATTTTGTACGGAAAAGAAGCTTGGTTGAACAAACTTCCTCCGTATCAAGGTGGTGGAGAAATGATCAAAGAAGTTACTTTCGAGAAAACAACCTACGCTGATCTTCCTCATAAATTTGAGGCTGGAACTCCAAATATCGCAGGCGGAATCGTACTAGGAACTGCAATTGATTATTTAAACGAAATTGGTTTTGAAAATATTCAAGCATACGAGCACGAACTTTTAGAGCACGCTACAAAACGTTTATCTGAAATTGAAGGCATCAGAATCTACGGAACTGGAAAAAATAAAGCTTCTGTAGTTTCGTTTAATATTGATGGAATCCATCCATATGATGTTGGTTCTATCATCGATAAATTAGGAATTGCAGTTAGAACAGGACATCATTGCGCTCAGCCAATTATGAATTTCTTCTGTATTCCGGGAACAATTCGTGCTTCATTTTCTTTCTACAATACAAAAGAGGAAATTGACGCCATGGTTGATGCTGTGAAAAAAGCACAAACCATGTTAAGCTAAAAACACTTTTATGAGACTTTTATCTTTTTTATTCTTTACCATCTTCATCGCAACGAGCTGTTCAAGTCAAAAATTAGCTGATATGACCACGACAAAAATGGAATATTCTGCAGTTTCGAGAGGAGTTTTTAAAAAGATAATTGTTGAGAATAAAACTGTTTCAGTGACTAATGGCAGAAATGCAGAAGCTGTTGAAAAGAAAATCGACGATGCAAAATGGAAACAAATTGTAGCTGAGTTTTCAAAAATAAAACTAGAAAATATTCCGAATTTGAAAGCACCAACAGAAAAACGTTTTTATGACGGTGCCGCAATTGGAAATTTAAAAATAACTCAAAATCAGAAAACCTACGAAACAAAAGGTTTCGACAATGGTTTCCCGCCAAAGGAAATTGAAAAATTAGTCAATTTGCTTACTGATTTTGCTAAAGAATAATTATGACTATAAAAGAAATTCAAGACGAAATAATTGACGAATTTTCAATGTTTGATGATTGGATGCAACGTTATGAATACATCATCGAACTAGGAAAAAGTCTTCCGTTAATCAAAGAAGAATACAAAACCGACGATAATTTGATCAAAGGCTGTCAGTCAAAAGTTTGGTTGCAAGGTGAACAACAAGATGATAAAATTGTTTTCACAGCAGATAGCGATGCGATTTTGACAAAAGGAATAATCGCGATTTTAATTCGTGCTTTCTCGAATCAAAAAGCATCAGATATTATAAACGCTGACACACAATTTATTGACGAAATCGGTTTAAAAGAACATTTATCAGCAACACGCGCCAATGGTTTAGTTTCGATGATCAAAAACATCAAAATGTATGCTTTGGCTTTTGATGCAAAAAACAAAAATTAAATTTTCTCTGCCACAAATTACACGAATTAGCACTAATTTTTAATTCGGGAAATTTGTGAAATTCGTGGCAAAAACAACAAATAAAAATGGAACAAGAAATTGACACAAACGAATTAGGAGAATCAATCGTAAGAGTTTTAAAAGGTATTTACGACCCTGAGATTCCTGTAGATATTTACGAATTAGGATTAATTTACGATGTAATGGTAAACACAGATTACGAAGTAAAAATCTTAATGACCCTTACTTCTCCAAACTGCCCGGTTGCAGAAAGTTTGCCAAGAGAAGTAGAAGAAAAAGTAAAATCAATTGAAAACATCAAAGATGTAGACGTTGAAATTACTTTCGATCCGCCTTGGAGCAAAGATTTAATGAGCGAAGAAGCAAAGTTAGAATTAGGAATGCTTTAATATTTGTTTCAGGTTTAAAGTTTCAGGTTTCAGGTTAAACAACTTGAAACCTGAAACCTGAAACTTGAAACCACTTTTCACATGGAAGAAATCATCAATAAAGTTGCCAATAGTGCTTTAGAAGTTTTTGATCTTGAGGATTATTATCCAAAAGGAATGCGAACTCAAATTGACATTTCGCAATGGCTTTTGGAAGGATTTTTATTGAAAGAAAAAGACTTTAGAGAGCATCTTAAAAATCACGATTGGTCGCAATACCAAGATCAATATGTTGCGGTACATTGCAGTACAGACGCTATTATTCCTGCTTGGGCATTAATTTTAGTAAGCGTACATTTGGCTCCTTTTGCAAAAAAAGTGGTCAACGGAACTATCGAAGATCTGGATGCAAGTTTGTACGAAGAAATTCTAAGCAAATTAGATTATTCTGTTTACAAAAGTAAACCCGTAATTGTAAAAGGCTGTTCTAAAAAACCAGTGCCAATGCGTGCGTATATTTTAGCTACAACATATTTACAGCCCTTTGCACGAAGCATTATGTATGGCGAAGCATGTTCTGCAGTACCTTTATACAAAGAATCTAAGAAATAACCTTCAATAACAGACGGTCGCACCTTCACATCTCATTGGTTTTTAGTATATTTGGCTATACACTTAAACTAAACACCATGAGAAAGATCCTATTATTACTCTTCGTTTTAGCGAATCTTACTTTTGTACAAGCCCAAAATACAGAAAAAGAACTAGCGCAAAATACCGAAAAAGCCGTCAAAAAAATCAATGATACAATTGAAAAAGAAGGCTGGAAAGCAAAAGGAACCGTATCACTTTTATTAAACCAATCAAGTTTCAATAACTGGATTGCTGGAGGTGAAGACAGCTTCTCAGGAACACTCGGAATCAATTATGATTTCAATTACAAAAAAGACGACATAACTTGGGATAATAAAGTTCTAGCTTATTACGGCTTACTGCAAACCAAAAATGCCGATTTCGAAAAGAAAACCGATGACCGTTTCGAATTCAATTCTGTTGTCGGGAAAAGAGCATTTGGAGAATGGTATTACTCTTATTTCCTAAACTTTAGGACACAATTCACAACCGGATACATTTACGGACAAGATGCAAACGGAAAAGAAATCAGAACCGAAAACACTAAATTCATGTCTCCGGGATATTTAACAACCGGTCCAGGTATTTATTGGTCAAAAGATGAAAATCTCAAAATAAATTTTGCACCATTAACCTCAAAATTCACATTTGTAGACAGTGCTTACACCACAGCCATCGATCCGGCAACTGGCTTGCCTTATCCTGACGGCTATTATTTTGGTGTCGACTCCGGCAAAAGCATGCGTTACGAACTCGGTTTTTATGCTTCGGTATATTACAAACTGGCCATCATGACCAATGTAACTGCCGAAAACACGCTTAATTTGTATTCAAATTATTTAGAAGATCCACAAAACGTCGATATCAATTATTCGTTAAACATCGTGATGAAAGTCAATAAATTTCTATCGGCAAATTTCTCCTTCCAAACAATTTATGATGACAATGCTTTTCAAGGATTTCAAACCAGAGAAGTATTTGGTTTAGGAATTAACTTCGGATTCTAATCATCAGAAGCAACACAAAAGGCATTTTAGCAAGCATGGTTTCCCGCTCTCGGCTATATCTCGCTGTTGCCCTCTCGGGCCAGCAAGGATACCGCCTCCATCGGGGCTAAATTCAAACAATAGGCTTCTTTTAGTCATTGCGAGGAATAGACCAATAGTCCAAAATAAAACAGAAAGCGCTCCAATTGGAGCGCTTTCTGTTTTATTCTTCTTCCTTTTCAATTGCATCCTTATAATCTGGATACAAAAATTTATTGTACGGAAATCTCGTGATATGAATCTGACGAACCGCTTCGTAAACCATTTCTCTAAATTCCTCAAAATTTTCTTTTCTAGTTGCCGAAATAAACAAAGCTTTATCCTGACCCACATTGCTCATCCATGTTTGTTTCCATTCATCAAGCGTCCAGTGTTTTCTTGTTCTTTCGGTAATTAAATCATCTTCGTCAATTGTCAAGTGTTTATAAGCATCGATTTTATTAAAAACCATAATCGTTGGCTTATCATTACTTTTAATTTCCTGCAAAGTCTGATTTACAGATTCAATATGATCTTCAAAATCAGGATGCGAAATATCTACAACATGCAAAAGCAAATCGGCTTCACGAACCTCATCAAGCGTACTTTTAAATGAATCAACCAATTGAGTAGGCAATTTTCGAATAAACCCAACCGTATCTGAAAGCAAAAATGGCAAGTTTTTAATCACCACTTTTCGAACCGTTGTATCTAAAGTTGCAAATAATTTATTCTCAACAAAAACATCACTTTTACCAATCGCATTCATTAAAGTCGATTTCCCAACGTTTGTATATCCAACTAAAGCCACGCGCACCATAGCGCCACGATTGCTTCTTTGAATACTCATTTGTTTGTCGATCGTTTTGATTTTCTCTTTCAATAACGAAATTCGGTCACGAACAATACGTCTATCGGTTTCAATCTCGGTTTCACCAGGACCACGCATACCAATACCCCCTTTTTGACGCTCAAGGTGCGTCCATAAACCAGAAAGTCTTGGCAATAAATATTGACATTGCGCCAATTCTACCTGCGTTCTTGCGTATGAAGTTTCAGCTCTTTGTGCAAAAATATCCAGAATCAAATTGGTTCTGTCCAGAATTTTGCAGTCAATAATTCGTGAAATATTTTTTTGTTGCGAAGGTGTTAATTCGTCATCAAAAATAACAGTCGATATTGCGTTTTCTTTTACGAAAAGATTGATTTCGTCAATTTTCCCCGTTCCCACAAAAGTCTTCGGATTCGGGCGTTCCATTTTTTGCGAAAAGCGTTTTATAACTTCACCACCAGCGGTAAAAGTCAAAAACTCTAATTCGTCCAAATATTCGTTAAGTTTTTCCTCACTTTGATTTTGAGTCACAATACCCACAATGGCCGTTTTCTCAAAATTTATAACTTCTTTCTCTAACATATCTTAAAATAAGCCACAAATTTAATCATTTGTAAGCTACCTGCAATTATAGAATTTCAATTTTAAATTCAATTCAAAAAATAAACCATTTATAAATCAGGCAATAAACCTAATTTATAAATGGCTCCAAGATTTATCAAAAATGATTTATTCGTAAATAAATGTCTTTTCTGTTTTTACAATTCCGTTTTCTTCAATCTGAGAGCACGAAATCGGGAAATTCAATTTGTTGTATTTATATTTTCTGCTCACAGCAACCAAAACTGTAGAAGATGGACTGAAATTCATTTCATTATTATATGAAATCGATTCAAAAGCAAATTCTTCTTCATGATACGAAATCATTGGAACAATTACCTTGTAGTTATCTCCAAAAAGGCTTTGAACAATCAATTGGTCCGCTGATTTTTTATCATCATACGTAAATGATTTTGAGATTTTATCTCCAACCAAACCCTTATGTTTTGATACGTTATCGTTTACATAAACGTATTCAATTTTACCAATGATTTGTTTATTTCTATCGCGCGAAGTACGTCTTACAATAATTCCGTTTTCTACAATATATTCGATATCGTCAACTAAATTTTGGTGATTTGTACTCTTTTTAGTTGTTACTTTTATCCTTGAACCTTCATAGAAAAAAGTGACCACTTTTGTAATGTAATCAGGCCCTTCTTGATATTTTTTTACAAATTTCGTGATGTTATTATTGGCATCATAAGTGTAGTTTATAACTTCTTTCCAGTCGCTTCCTACTTTGTCTTTTACCGTCATATCCAACAAACCGTTTTTGTTGTAAAAAAAGTGCTGAATAACATCTGAAGTAGTGATAGTTTGAAGTTTACCGTCTTTAAAAACCATTGTTTTGTTTACAATTTCACCATCTTTTGAGTTCTGGTAATTTGTTTTCACAATGTTGATTTGCTTTAATTTAACAGCATCGGCCTGATCTTGGCTGTGGATCAAGCATGGAAATACCATCATCAAGATGGCGATAAAGTAGGTTTTCATTTTGTTCTTGTTTCAATTTGGGATGACCAAAATACAAAATTCTGACAAATTCTAATAGCTAAAATCTCAAAAAACAGTCGCCACTAGTTTTTCTTCCCAAAACCCAAAAGAAAACCTCTTATTTTTCACCAAACAACTTCACATCATCAACCATAAAAGCCCCGTTCAAAGTCTTATCTTTTCCCGAACCGATATATTTAAAAGCAATATTGATATTTCCTGAATATCCAGATAAATTAATTCCTCCCGAACTTATAAATTGACGAGCTGGAGTGGCAAGCGAAGGAATTTTTGCGTCTAATTTTGTCCATTTTGCTTTGGTCACGCTTGTACCATCAAAATTGGTTGAAACATAAACTTCTAAAGTATTTAAAGGCGAGTCCAGTTTTAAATCATGCTGTGCGCTTCTAAATGAAAGAACAGCATTTTTATATCCTGTTAAATTAATTTTTGGTGAAATCAACCAAGCAATATTTTCGGTAGCGGTTGTGCTTGTAGTATTAAATTCTGCATATCCATTTCCTGAATACACCATACTTTTCCAAAGTTTTGTAGCCTTTTCAACAATATTGCTCCAACCTGGAAGCGTAAAATTGACGTTATTTTTAACCGACTGGAAATCTTCAGCAAAAAATGGAGTATTTCTTTTTCCAT
Source organism: Flavobacterium mesophilum (assembly GCF_039581405.1). NCBI lineage: Bacteria > Pseudomonadati > Bacteroidota > Flavobacteriia > Flavobacteriales > Flavobacteriaceae > Flavobacterium > Flavobacterium mesophilum. The sequence goes on from NZ_JBCPXZ010000003.1 coordinate 566,002, forward strand.
TCATTTCAATATCGCTTTCCAACCGAACCATAAATTGATAATCTGATCCAAATTTGGTTAAAATTCCGCGGACTTTTCCATTTCCTTCTGGCACAAAATGATCTGCAAATTTGGCATAACTACTAGTTCTGAAAATGATTTGATTTCCTGTTTTGTCTCTTAAATTCCAATTTGTAGAGCCTCCCACATTATTACTTTCTTCAAAATAATGACGGCCTAAAGCATCTTCAGTAAATTCAACATCAGTAAGCTCAATCAAAGTATTTAATTTCGAATCATCTAAAACATTTTCAATAGAAAGCGATTGAAGCAACTGATTTTCATCAATTATTGTGCACGATGCATTTAATACGTTTCGAAATTCATTTTGTGAAATTCTACCAATAGTAGGATCACCTGAACCGCTCACATATAAGCTCCCAATTCGTAATCCACCATTATATAAATCTGTAAACTGGTTTTTAAGTTTCACATAAACTTTATTTCCTACTCGGTAATCTATATATGAATTTGAAGCATCGAGCGGAACACTAAATCCTATTGCGGGGCTTTTCTCGTTAGACTTTGTTTGAAAAGAAATGGTTTTAAAAAAATTCCCTTCTTCATCACTTGAAACAACATAAGCTTCTATAATATCATCATATGCATATTCTTTCGCTGTTGGGTTTGAAAGTTCATATACTTTCTCTACTGTTTTATTTACTATAAAATCAGGTTGTGTGCATTCTAATTTTGGCATTTCGACTTCAGTGCTGCAACTGAAAAAAACCAATGATAAAGTTGAAAATAGAATTGTTTTTTTCATAAGAAATAAATTTCAATTTAAAATCCGATTGTTAGATTTAAGAAATAAGTTCGGCCATAACCGTAATAATATTTGGATCCAAATGATGGCGTTCCGCTTGAAACATCTTGATTTAAAGCTCGAAAATTAGCATTTCGAGCTTGTTCAAAACCACCCGTTTTATACATTAAATTCAATACATTATTGACACTGGCAAAAAGTCCAATATATTTTTTATAAATGCGCCAAGACTTCCCTCCGCTGATATTTAGCAATGTAATTGGACTGAATTTTTCTTGTTTCAGCAATTCATTTCCGCGTTCAGATGTTGCTTCAGGAAAAGGAAATCCATTTACCGGATTAATATAAAACTGTGATGTTCTTGAAATTGGAGAAACGTCAATATAATTGTCTGTCAAATAATTAATGTTGGTACTCAACCACCAAAACTTAGGATCTCGATATTCTAATCCCAGTGAATATGCTTGCTGAGGCGTTCCAGCTTGTTTATAATTTTTAAGATAAGCTTTTCCAAAATCGAAAGTTGTTTGAGAACCTTCCTTGGCAAGATTTGCATCGTTAGTAATTGTTACATCAGGATTACTTGTGTAAACAAAATTTCCGTAAGAAGCAGCAAAAACTGTTTTTAGAGTTGCTGATATTTGATATTCACAACTTATTTCTGCGCCTTTATTTTTCTTGTCTAATTTTGTCAAAGTTTGACTCACAAATGCATCAGTAGGATCATATCCTGCTCCTTTATCAAAAATTCCTTCGGCATAGAAAAAAGAAGTTTTTGAGGTGTTTTTTATTGAAGTGTAATATGCCGTCAAGCGCATTTTAAGTTTAGGCGAACGATATACATAATTTGCCTCGGCACTACTAACATTCTCGCTCTCAACCCCATCAACAACAGAATTATTTAATCTTGAATTTGAAAAAGTATTTCGAAGCGAGGGCGCCCGAGTAAGATGCGATCCATTAAAAAACAACCATTGTTTTCCTGAAATTTTATAGGTGAATCCGCCTTTAAATCCAAAATTTTCGAAAATCACGTTCTCGCTTTTTCCTAATGAATTTGTTGGATAAAGTCCGTTTTGATACAACCCTTCTCTTTGATAATTTGACATGGAATACGATTGTCCAAAAAAGAATTCAGTCTTGTTGTAAGTAAATTTAAACTGCGTAAAAACATCAAAAGTATTGGCTAAAAAATTATAATTGTAACCATAAATATCTCCTTTTTCAACTAACCGATTGGGATGCAATAAATCGGATTGTGATAAATTTCCCTTATAAAAAGGATCAATATCCAAAAAATAATTTCCTCCCAAAAGATCTAATAAGTACTGAAAATTATGCGATTTTAAATTTCTATAAACAAATCCTCCATCAAAGGAAATGTTTAAGTTGATCTGAGTATTTAAAGTAGAATTTAAGGCAAATGTTTTATCGTCAGTTCGGTCTTCATAAAGAGCATAATGGCTTTGGGCAGGTTCATAACCATTTTCAGTCGGTTTCTGATTTGCCAAATACATTGCACTCCAGTCAATTTGCGGACTCGCCAGAAATATCTCTTTGCTTTTTTCAGCATTTTCATAATCGGGAGTAAAAGATCCTGAAAATTCTCCATGATCTTTTGCATAAAGCGAGCTAAAATAACTCGGCATTTTTCGATAATAAACTGGATCCGAACTATTCGCATTTTGATAATCAATATTGCTGTTTCCAATTTTTCCAAATTGATACATTATACCAGAATTCAGATTGGTTTTTTCATCAATTTTAAAATAATGGTTAAGCATCAACAATGGTTCTTCGATGTTTTTCACTCTCGCGTTTCGCTTTTCGCCATTCTGAAACCCCCAATACGAATTGTATTTTTCGCCCATTAAAATGGTTGCTTCATTTGTATTTGGCGAATTTTTCCCTCTTGAATTTGGCGTGTAAAATCCGGTAAAATTGAGTGAATGTTTATTACTTAATTTCTTTTCAACACTCATAAAAAAAGAGTCTGCATTGAAATTAGTACCATCAAAATAACCTTCGTTTGCCCAACGTTTTCCAGCAGAAACTACAAAAGCCCAACCCGATATATCCATTCCCGAAGCACAGGTGCCAATTGCGCGTCCTATATAAGTTGTATTGCTTCCTGAAAAAGCGAGTTGTGTTCCTTTTCGAAACAATGAAGCTCGTGTTGCGATTTGCTGTGTTCCCAAAACACCTCCAAAAGTATAATTGGAAATTGCCGCTCCGACTGAAAATTCTTGATTTCGGAGTACATTATTAAGTCCGCCCCAATTATTCCACTGTGGCCTTCCATCGTAAATTTTATTCATCATCATGCCGTTAAGCATCATGGTTCCGTTTTCACTGTCTAATCCTCGAACTTTGAATCGGGCTTGTCCCCAATTAAAAGCCGAGGCTTGCATAAAAGCATCTTTAGCCGATTGTAAAAGTCCTGAAGTCATATCTGAAGAACCACTGTCATCAGACAAATCTGTATCTAAAAGTGTAATTAATGCAGCAGGTGTTTCATCAGAATACAAATCTTCTAATTGAAGCGTTCCGAGATAAACAATCTGCCCAAATTTTGAGTGAATTTTTAGCAATAAATCTTTGCATCCTTGATTGCGAATCAAAAGCAATTGTTCTCCTTCGGTGGGTGAATGCAGTTCAAATTGCCCTGTTCTTGAACTAAGTTTCGTTATTGCTGTATTTTGAATGCTAACGACAACATTCGAAAGTGGGTTTTGCGTTTTGGCATCTACAACAATTCCACGAAAAACTGTTTCCTGAGCAAAAGCACTGTTAAAAACCAATAAAATAAAAACTGCTACGTATTTTTTAATCATTAAAATCCAATTTACTTTGAAATAATTTCAGGATTGAAATCCTTATTCAAAAGATAAAATTGGTTTTTGGAAAAGAGAATCTAGCCCTATTTGCAGGGGTTTCAAAAAACAAAAGTAGAAAAAAATTCTTGCAAATTTTAAATAGAAAATAAAAAATCCGCTAAAAATTTACTTTGCTTATTAAACTTTTAGAGAAACTTAATCCGAAGTTCTAATTTTAGAAACCATAAAAGCAATCAGCACGCCAAATATTCCGATAAAGGCAAAAGAGAATTGAAGTCCGAAATTTTGGGCAATATGTCCAATAACAGGAGGTCCCATTAAAAAGCCAAGAAAACTAACACTCGAAACAATCGTTAAGGCCTCTCCTGGTGGTACAGTCGGGTTTTTTCCTGCCAAACTGTAAACAGTAGGAACAATTGTTGCAACGCCAAGACCCACCGCCATAAAAGCAATGGTACACGGAATTAAATAAGGCAGAAAAACGGCAGTGAAAAGTCCGCCAGAAATCATGATACCGCTAATCTGCATGACACGTTCACGTCCGAATTTATTGATAAGGCCGTCGCCAAGAAATCTTCCGCTGGCCATCATAATCATAAATGAAGTATATCCTAAAACAACTAATGGTCCAGGAGCTTTTACAATATCTTTAAAATAAACCCCACTCCAGTCAAACATAACTCCTTCGCTGGCCATACTGCAAAATCCAATAACGCCAAGCCAAATCAAGGCACTGTCTGGTTTTGTAAATAGTTTTTTCTTCTCGCCTTTGTTTTTGATTTTTTCTTTGGCTTTGACCAAAAATTTAAAATTAAAAACAATCATAAGCAACACTACTCCCGCTACTATTAAAAAATGATGCAATGGAGATAGGTTTAAAGCCAGCATTCCTAAACCCACCAAAGCTCCAGTAAAACCTGCAAAGCTCCACATTCCGTGAAACGATGACATAATGGTTTTTCTAAAAAGAACCTCGGTATAAACGCCTTGTGTGTTTACGGCAATATTGGCTAAATTTCCAAACAAGCCAAATAAAAACAATCCTAACGACAATTGCAATGCAGTAGTTGCTAGCCCCAAATTAACGAGACATAAAACGTACATAATTAAGGAGAAAATCAAAATGCGGTGACTTCCAAACTTGGTTACCATTTTGCCCGAAAATGGCATGATGATCAATTGCCCCATTGGAAGTGCAAAAAGTATGGATCCTAAATCGCCTTCGGTTAAATGTAGCGCGGTTTTGATATCCGGAATTCGGCTTGCCCAAGTGGCAAAACTTAATCCCATTCCGAAATAAAACATTCCAACGGCAAAACGAATTCGGTTCAAATAAGAAGCTTTTGCTTCTCTAAAAACTTTCTTGATTTTTCCTTTTGTCTGGAATAGTTCTAGTGGATTGAAATTTATCAAAATCGATGCATTTTGGGATTATCACATAAAAGTACAAAAAAACAGCGGATTTCTTTTAAGATCAAAAATGTTGCTTTATTTACAACGTTATTGTTTATAAAAAGGTTCTTTTTGCCCACGGATTATGCGGATTTTCACTGATTAATTGTTTTTTTATTTTGGGCGTAAAAAAAAGACGCACTGCGGTGCGTCTCTACTATATTTCCTTTGATTTTATTTTTAAAAAACCAGTGCAAACCCGTTTTAATCGGTGAAATCGGTGGGCCAGTTTTCGCTACAAATTAATTACCGTTCGTTGCGCATTACTTGCAATTGCGGCTTCAATAACCTGCATCACTTTTACGCCGTCTTGTCCTGTAACAGGTTCGGTTGTGTTGTTTGTAATGGAATTGTAAACGCCATCAAAAAACGAAAAATAATTTCCTTGCAATGTTGGCACTTTTTCACGAATTACTTTTCCGTCAATTTCGGTATGTAAAAGGCCTTGCAGGTTTTCAGGTTCTGTTCCCCAAGATTCTAAATTTGGCTTTTTTCCGAGTTTCAATTCGTCTTCTTGAACATCGCCACGAGGTTTTAAGAACGAGCCTTTTTTACCATGAATGGTAAATGCGGGATTAGCTTCTCTAACAAAAAATCCGGCTTTCAATCGCACTCTGAAAACTTCATAAATCAATAATAAATCGATCCAATCATCTACCAATGAGTTTTCTCTAGTATATCGAATATCTGCAAAAACCGATTTTGGCGAACCAAACAAACAAACTGCCTGATCAATTAAATGCGGACCCAAATCTTTCAGGATTCCCGCACCATCATTGACAGTTTCTTTATGTGCTTTCGGACTCAAAACGGGATTATATCGGTCAAAATGGAATTCGGCTTCGACCAATTCGCCCAAAACACCATCATTGATTACTTTTTGAATCGTTTTAAAATCGCTGTCCCATCTTCTGTTTTGAAAAACGGCTAATTTCAACCCTTTGTCTTTTGCAATTTGTGTCAACTCTTCGGCTTCAGCAACTGTTGTGGTAAAAGCTTTTTCGACCACAGCATGTTTTCCTGCCAAAAGTACTTTTTTCGCATATTCATAGTGCGTTCCAACTGGCGTGTTTACGATCACCAAATCGACATCATCAGCCAATAAATCATCTATTGAAGCATAGCTTTTCACTTCTGGATAATCTTCCTGAATGAGTTTTTTGCTTCGTTCCCAAGATCCTAATAATTCAAATCCTGGATGAATATCCAAAAACGGAGCGTGAAAAACTTTCCCCGACATTCCGTATGATAATAATGCTGTTTTTATTTTTTTCATTGTTATGTTCTTTTGCCACGAATTTCACGAATTTTCACGAATTAAAAATTTTACACACACTGATTTGTGCTAATTTGTGCAATTTGTAGCGCCCAAAAAAAATCCGTAAAATCTGTAAAATCCGTGGCCAATAAATTTATAGTTTAGCTCTTTCGTATTGTTTTGGCCAATGAATATCGTCGTTTAAATCTTTGGCGAAATCCAAAGGCAAATTTGGGTTTCTTAATGACTCTCTGGCGAACAAAATTAAGTCGGCTTGACCTTTTTCCAAAATTTCTTCGGCCTGTTTTGCATCCGTAATTAAACCAACTGCACCAGTTAAAATATGGGCTTCCTGCTTTACTTTTTCTGCAAAAGCAACTTGATAACCCGGTCCGATTTTTATGTTTTGATGCGAAACCAATCCGCCTGAAGAAACATCGATTAAATCTACACCTTTTTCTTTTAAAATTTTTGAAAGCTGTACAGATTCTTCTGGATTCCATCCGTTTTCTGCCCAATCTGTTGCTGAAATTCGAACAAATAATGGAAGGTTTTCTGGCCATTCTGCTTGAACGGCGTCAACAATTTCTAATGTAAATCGGATTCTGTTTTCAAAACTTCCTCCATATTCATCAGTTCTAACATTTGTCAAAGGCGATAAGAATTGATGCAATAAATAACCGTGTGCCGCGTGAATTTCCAGAACTTGATATCCGGCTTCAACCACTCTTTTTGTAGCCGATTTAAAATCGGAAATTACTTTTTGTATTGCGTTTTTATCTAAAGCTTCGGGAAGAAACGGTTCTGTATCATGATATGCGATTGCACTTGGCGCAACAGTCTGCCATCCGCCTTGAGCGAAATCTAATTTTTTATTTCCAAGCCAAGGAGCCGAAACCGACGCTTTTCTTCCTGCGTGCGCCAATTGAATTCCCGGAATTGAATTTTGAGAAACAATAAATTGGTTGATTTGTTTCAGTTTTTCAATATGTTCATCTTTCCAAATTCCAAGATCAGCAGGCGAAATTCGAGCTTCTGGAGAAACAGCGGTTGCTTCCTGAATGATTAATCCCGCGCCTCCGCTTGCTCTACTTCCTAAATGAACGAGATGCCAATCATTTGCAAATCCGTCCTCAGCCGAATATTGGCACATAGGCGAAATGACGATTCTATTTTTTAAAGTGATGTTTTTTAATGGTAATGGAGAAAATAATTGTGAAGCCATAATTGTAACTTTTAATGGATTTAGGCTACCTATTAAAGACAGCAGCCGTTCAAAAAGTAAAGTTACGGCTTCCTTATAAAAGGAGAAATCTAAATGTTTATTAATTAACAAACATTTAAAAGCTTAAGTATTATATTGCGGTCATATATTAAATAAGAAAACGTTACTTTTGTGCGTTAAATACGAACTAAAATTTTAAAATGGATATAGTTATCAAACTCTCTCAATTTCTATTGAGTTTATCTTTACTTATTATTCTTCACGAATTAGGGCATTTTATCCCTGCTAAACTATTCAAAACAAGAGTCGAAAAATTCTATTTATTTTTTGATGTTAAATATTCTCTATTTAAAAAGAAAATTGGCGAAACAGAATACGGAATCGGATGGTTGCCGCTTGGAGGTTATGTGAAGATCTCTGGAATGATCGACGAAAGTATGGATAAAGAGCAAATGGCTTTGCCACCTCAACCGTGGGAGTTTCGCTCTAAACCAGCTTGGCAGCGTTTGATCATTATGCTTGGTGGGGTTACAGTAAACTTTATATTGGCTTTTATTATATATATAGGAATGGCTTTTGTTTATGGTGATACTTATATAGCAAATAAGGATTTAAAAGACGGTCTTTGGTTTGAAAGTAAAGCAATGCTTAACGCAGGTTTTAAAACAGGAGACAAGATCATCTCAATTGATGGTGAGCCTTTGGAAAAAATAGATGCTAATTTGCCTTTAGAACTTATTATGGCAAAAAAAGTTGTGATATCAAGAAATGGTATTCAACAGAGTATAAATATGCCTATTGATTTTGCTGATCAAAGAAAAGAAGAAAAAGAGCTTCCTGCGTCAATGAGAATTCCGTTTTACATTGATGCTGTCGATGCTAAGTCTCCAAATAAAAACTTAAAGTCAGGCGATATCCTTCTTTCGCTTAACAATCAAGAAACAAGATATTATGATCAGGCAAAAGTAGTTCTTGAAAACAACAAAGGAAAAACGGTTCCTGCTGTTATTATCAGAAAGAAAAAAGAAATGCAAATCAATCTTACTGTTACAAAAGAAGGGAAACTAGGAATTGCTGTAGGACAATTAGATGATGAATTACTAGCTGACTTAGGATATTATAAGATTACCGAAAAAAAATATAATTTCTTTGAATCAATTCCTGCTGGACTTGAAAAAGGAAAAGATAGATTAGTAGGTTACGGAAAACAGTTAAAAATGATTTTTAATCCACAAACAAAAGCTTACAAACAAGTAGGTGGTTTTGGTGCGATTTACAAGATTTTTCCACCTCATTGGAGCTGGGAAGTTTTCTGGAATATTACCGCTATTTTGTCAATTATGCTTGGAGTTATGAATTTATTGCCAATTCCGGCGCTTGATGGTGGTCACGTAATGTTTTTATTATACGAAATTATTAGTGGCAAAAAACCTAGCGATAAATTCCTTGAAAACGCCCAAATGGTTGGCTTCGTACTACTTATAACATTACTTTTGTTCGCAAACGGAAACGATATTTATAAGGCAATTACGAAGTAGAAAAAAAATTTAATAAAAAGAGTGAAAATATTTTTGAGAAACTAAAAAATGAATTATATTTGCACTCGCTAAAAAGAGCAACACTTTCCTCCTTAGCTCAGTTGGTTAGAGCATCTGACTGTTAATCAGAGGGTCCTTGGTTCGAGCCCAAGAGGGGGAGCAACTTTTTTTAGCAAACATATTTACCTTTAAGGTGATTCCTCCTTAGCTCAGTTGGTTAGAGCATCTGACTGTTAATCAGAGGGTCCTTGGTTCGAGCCCAAGAGGGGGAGCTTAACAAATACCACTTACAAATTGTAAGTGGTATTTTTTTTTGCACAAAACTTAATATTAGAAACTTGATAATTATGGAGAGCAAATTGTCTCAAATGATTAATATCGGAAAAGCATTAGGAGATAAATTGATTGAAGCTGACATTAAGACCCCTGAAGAACTCAAAAGTATAGGCGCTGAAAAGCTTTTCTTAAATTAAAAACAATTGATCCTAGCGCATGCATTAATATGCTCTGCGCATTAGAAGGGGCAATTCAAGATATTAGGTGGCATGACATTGACAAGGTCAGAAAAGAAGAATTGAAAATTTTCGAACAAAGACTTAGATAAAATTCAACATTAAAGACGATTCTTTAAGCGCAAAGATTTACGCAGAGGTCGCTAAGAGTATATGAGACTTAATAGTTGCGCATGAGTTCACAAAGCTTTGTCTATATAAAGCTTAATATCATATCTCTTTTTTTTGTTTATATAATAAATGTAAAGTTCATCCTTTCATTCTCTTTTTTATTTTTTTGCTACACGAGTTGTTGGATTTTTGCTTTCAAATAAAAGCATCATTTCATTAGCTTTTTCAGTTTGGTTGATGGCTTTTAATGATTCGGCGTAGCGATAATAATAGATTGAATCTAGATTTTTGCCTACTTCAATCAATTCAGCATAATATTTCGCCGCTGCTTCCATGTCGTCTTCAAAATAAGATTTGTCGGCTACTTTTTTAAGCATATCAATGTCTTTATAACCTTTATCGACCACTTTGGTATACGTTTTCGAAATATCAATGTCAATGTATTTTGCAGTTTCTGCTGGGCGGGCTACTGCTACTTTTACCGGCTCTACTTTTTCGTCAGGAATATCGATTACCACTTTTGCCATTAAGGGTACTTCCGCTTGTTTTAATTTAGGTTTTCTGTAAATTGGAGTTACAGTTCTAGTGTTATTTGGCCCCAAATCGTATGTATTAACCATATCTAGTTTTGAAACTTCATATTTTGTTACTCTTCTGCCAAAAGTCATATTAATCGTTTCTTCAACGTAGTAAGCTTCTATAACAAGACCGTCATCTGCTGCTTTCTTGTCTGTTTGTATTTGTGTTTTTCCGGCCGCCGCAATGACAGGAGTTTTTGAGGCTGCAAGCTGCGCAAAACAGCTAAAGGGAACAACACAAATAATCGTCACAAAAATTTCTGCATAATTTTTCATGATAATTGGATTAAGTTGCTGTCAATTATAAAAATCTAGTATAAAGGTAGTTATAGTTATCTTTTTATGTTTATTTAACCCACAAACAACCGTAAAAGCCGTTTAAATACGGTTTTTGAGTTTTTGTATCCGCAAAAACTTAAAATCTACTTTCTCTTTTTAGCATCTTTTAATATTTTTTTGTCATCGCTCTCTAACTTGCGCTGTATTTTTTTAACATCTTCAGCCGGAGAAAGATTTTCAGGTATAATCCCTCTTTGTGTAAGCATATTTCTTACGGCTTTATTATTTTCAATATGCTCATTTTCAATCTTATTTTGCCCTGTTAAATCTTTACTTTGAACATTTAAACCTGTCATTTCTGCGGCTAAGTCTTTAGCTTTGATACTTATCGTGGGTAAAAAATCAGCAACCGGCCTATTATCCGGAATTCTCATTTTTTTCTTAAGTTGTGACGTCGACAACCGAAACAATGCTTGGTCTCCTTTTGAACGTATAAGTCCAAAACCTTTGTTATCTACTCCACGTTCAAACAATATTCCCGAAAGCTGTTTTTCAGTTTGTGTAAGTTTTTCCCTTGCTTTTACTCTCTCATATTCAAGTAAACGCTGTTCAACCACTTCAGCTCTTCGAGTTTGAACCGCAAAATAATTTTGAGCAAAAGCAATTTTCTCCTTACGACTATCTCCATTTTGAGCAATTAAATAACATGCATAGCGAGTAAGTGCTATGTCATCAATGAAATGTTGAGCTCCTTTTCCGGCCTCTATCACCTTCCCGACTTCAGGAAAGTGATCCTCCGCATCCTCTCCTGCATTTACACAAGCATCTTTTGCTTTTCTTATTACCTTTTCAAAATTTTCCCATTTGCTATATCCTAACAATCTTTGTAATTCTCTAGCGCTCCAGCATTCAACTCCCTCTACATTTGAGGCTACTTCTTCAAATTGAATAAAAAGATCTATAATTTCTTGACTTTTCATACTTGTTATTTTATAATTTATCAAACTTGTATTTTCTTTAAATTTCGCAAACAAAAATTAAGGAAAAATCTTATTTTAAATAACCCCAAATATACGTCATATACATAATTAACCCTCTAAAATATTGAAAAATTTGCTCAAAAAAAAAAGCGCCACAATTACTTGCAGCGCTTTTTCTATTTTAAATCGGAATCAAATTAAACCCCTAACTTCTTAGCAATTTCAGCAGGAATTCCACCTTTGTTTACTAGCAATGCAGTAGTTTTATATTTTACGAAATTCTTGGTTACAAACAAGAAACCTTTGTAGTCATTTGTTTCTCCCCAAGAATTTTTTACGATATAATATTCTTTACCAGTTTGGTCTTTTGCTAAACCAATAATGTGCATTCCGTGGTCGTCTGTTGTAGTGTAGTTATCAAACGCCGCTTGACGCATTTCTGGAGTAATTTCTGCTTCTGCTTTTGGTCCGTTGAACATGTCTGCTTTTTCTTCAGCTGTCATGTCGTCGAATTTTTTTGTTGGAACATAAGCTACACCATTTTTCCAGCTAAAGCTTTTCTCGCTAACATCTGTTGCCCAAGCTACTGTATATCCTTTTTTCAAAGCATTGTCAATAACATCTGTCATATCGTTCAATTTTACGTTGTAAACTTGATCTAATGACCAGTTGTCTGGCACCATCATAGTTGTTTTTTGGTAGTAAGGCGTATTGGTGAAAGATGACATTTCTACATAATCATCTGGATTAATTCCCACTACTTCTTTAGCAAAAGATTGTGGTGTATAGCTTTTTCCTTTGTATGTAAAATTTTCTGGCACTTTTCCTAAATACGAATCAATAACCGCTGCATAAGCTTTTTGCCAGTTTGGCGTCAATTCACCATTTGGGTTTTTAACCACTGCCGAAAGCACTCCTTCGATTAGCGCTGCCATTTCAGCAAATTTATTTTTGTCTGTTCCATAGTTTAATCCTGTATAAACTTCTCTTGGAACAGTTCCGTATTTTTTATACATATTAATTACATCATGCAAAGCTCCACCATCGCCAAGCGTAATTGCACCATGCATACGAACATAGTTGATTCCTTTTTCAACATATACATTTCGCGCAGAATAAATTTGAGACAATTCTACCGGCTGTTTTCCTAAACGAATCATTTCTGACTCTAAAAATGAGTTTGTTGAGTAGCTCCAGCAAGTTCCAGAAGATCCCTGAGCTTTTACTGATGTTGTTCCTAAATTAATTACTTCTGTAAATTTGAAGTTCTCTTTACTTTTGTCGCTAGCGTTTAATTTTAGTGAATTTACTAAAATATCCTGCGCAAAACAGCCTGCTGTTCCAGCCAAAAATACTGACGCCGCAAACACTGATTTCATTGTATTTTTATACATAATCAAAGATTTAAATAAGTTGACTTATGAGTCGTCTAATTTTATTTTTGTTACAAATCAATTAAATATCAGTTAAAAAAACTATTATTTTTCCGTTAATTTTTATACAATGTTTTTATTAAGCATCAAAACCTTACAAATTATGCAATAGACATTTTTTCTGAAATTCTATTTTTTTAAGTTTTTAGTACACAAATAAATAGTATTTTAGTTCTGCAAAATGCCACTATAACAGCAAATGTACGAACTGGAAAAAGAAACATATTTAGGCAATACAAAAAACATCTTCAATACCCAGCAGGGAATTGCAGTTGTAGAAACTGAATACCAAAATAAGGTTTATGAAGGCTGGCATTCGCACAACAATGCTCATATTACGCTTTTCCTAAAAGGCGGGACAACAGAAAAAAGAAAAAATTTCAGCGAAACAGTTGGCCCTGGTTCTTTATTGTTTTATCACAGCGACGAACTGCATTTAAATCAAAACACTCTTTTTCCTTCCCGAAATATCAATATTGAAATTGATGCTACTCTATTAAAAGAACTTCAGCTGAATGAAGCGGCGATCGAAAAAGCAGTCCAAAACAGTTCGCTTGCCAAATTTTTGATTCTGAAAATTTTTAAAGAAACACAAACTGCAGATGTTTTTACGAATGACAATGTGAAAATGCTCTTTTCTCAATTATCGAATACCAATGAACATTTAGAACGATTTGAAAAAAGTCCGTTTTGGGTAAAAAGCCTCAATGAATTATTGAATGATTGCTGGAATGAAAATCCGAATTTGTCGGATCTTGCTCAGGTTTTAAATCTCAACCCTATTACCATTTCAAAACATTTTCCGAAATACTTTGGATGTACTTTGGGCGAATATATGCGCCGAATCAAAATTAACCGTTCGCTTTCGCTGATACAATCGCACGAAAGCAATCTCACGGAAATTAGTCTTCAATGTGGTTTTGCCGATCAGAGCCATTTCATCCGAACTTTTAAAAACCAAACCGGTTTTTTGCCTAAGCAGTTTCAAAAATTATAAAGAGGCAAATTTCATTCTATTTTTTGTTTTTATGTCGGTTTACATTTGCTTCAAATTAATACTAAAAGCAAATTCAAATGGAAACTCTTACCGTAAAACAAAAAATATCAAACTCTTCAATACTCAAAGCTATTTTGGCTTTAGTAGTTTTTATGGCTGTTGTAATAATAGGTCAGCAAATTGCGTCAAAATTACTAGCAATAACTCCTCTTGATAAAAATTTCAGAAATCTGCTTAAAGGACTTTTGGTTTCTTCATCTTGCATTTTGAGTTATATTGTTTTCTTTAAAAAAATTGAAAATCGAAGCATTACAGAATTTGCTTCAAAAGGAATACTAAAAAATATTGCATTTGGTGCCTTACTTGGTTTTATATTACAATCATTAACCATTTTAGTAATTTACCTCAGCGGAGCTTATAGTATTGTTGCAGTTAACCCAATTTCATCTATTCTAATTCCGTTTGCCATTATGTTTACCGTGGCCATTATCGAGGAGATATTAGTACGTGGCATTATATTCAGAATTATCGAAGAAAAGCTGGGAAGCTATATTGCACTTACTATTTCATCGTTGTTGTTTGGAATTTTGCATCTTGGGAATGCACATAGTACGATTCTTTCCAGCTTATGCATAACTACAGCAGGATTTTTATTTGGTGCTATTTTTATTTACAATCGTAATTTATGGCTACCAATCGCTTTACATTTTGCATGGAATTTTACTCAATCCGGAATTTTTGGTGCTATTACCTCTGGTAACGAAAAAACAAACAGTTTATTAGAAGCTAAAATACAAGGCCCAACATTTATTACAGGAGGTGAATTTGGTCCTGAAGGCAGTATTCAAGCCATTCTAATTTGTTTGATTGCAACCATTATTCTTTTTGTTTTAAATGCGAGACAAAATAAAATCGTAAAACCTTATTGGAAAAAATAATAAATACAACTTTGTCAAAGTTTGAAACTTTGACAAAGTTCTCATCAAGACTGAAAACTGAGATCGAAAACTGAGACTATAAAATCATCTCAACCAATTGCTTCCAAAAACAATATAATAAGCCCATTCTTCAGGCCCTTTGGCAACATCAATTCCCATGCGGAGCTTGAATTTTCTAGCAATTAAGTATCTAAAACCTGTACCATAACTATATACAACTGGTTTTGCAAAAGCTTGATCCCAATCGTCAAAAGCACTTGCGAGACCTCCATAACCCATCAAGCTCCATCGCCTGTAAAGGTCCCATCGAAATTCTAACTCGCTAACAATACTGGTGTTTCCCATATATCGTGCTGCCGGAATTCCGCGCATATTGATTCCTGGCTTTAAATAAAAAGGCGGACTCCCCAACGCCTGCTCCCCTTCAATCCTGAGCCCACCTATTAAAGTTTTCGCCAACGGATAATATCCAATTGCCGATAAATTTATTCGCCAAGCTTGGTAATCGCTTCCAAGCATTTTATCTGACCAGAAAAAATCAGACTGAACCCTTACTCCTTTGTCGGGCGTGAAAATATTATCGCGTCCGTCAAATTGTAGCGCTGCTCCCAACTGGCTTATGGTACTTTTAACATCTTTTGGATCTACAAATGGTGGCGGAAGATCAAGATCAGGCAGGTTTATTTCGGAATTTAAAAACAGATATTGCGGTCCTGCGCTCCATTTTGCATTTTTAAACTGTTTGAGCCATTGTGTATAAAATATCGTCGATTTAAAATTGAGCTTAAATTCCTGATCGTCTAGATTTGGTCTATTATTAGCGTAAAATGATAAGTTCATGTCGCCATAAGCTGCAAATACACGATATAATATCTTAGGTTTTACAAGTGTTGCCGAACGAAAAGCACCTGCCATCCAGCTTTTATTTGCCGTGTACATTCCTAATCCTCCTGTTATATCTGGATTTACAAGACGTTTAGTTCCATCTTCTTCAATAACAGGTGCACGTTTTTTAAGGAAAATTGGTGCAACAGCCCCTCCAAATCCGCCTAGGGCAGGTTCTGTGACAATGGTGGGCACTACTAAGAAACCGTTGGCGTAAATCAGAAAATCGCTTAAATCGAAAGCGCCATCTAGAGAATCTTTAAAAACTACTTGGTGTTTCTGCGCACTTAAAATATTAAATGATAGTAAAAAGCAAAGTGAAAACAGAATTATTTTTCGTGGTGTTTTTTTGTTTTTCATATAAAGATTTTTTCTGTTTTACTTAAAATCAAGTTTTATCTAAGAATCAGAAATACGGCTATGTTTTCAGGATTATTTCTTCTTCTCAAAGCTAAATACATGCGCAAGAGTTATAAAAAAAGTATTTCCTTGAAATCTGTTTATGGCATCTACCTCCGCAATCCAACGAAATCCAACCTCGGTTTTACAACCAAGATGCAAATAGTTGACTTCGGCTCCAATACCTCCAACACTATCTTTTTCACCCTCAACAACTCCAATAACTGGAACAGGAATTTTATCATGGCTTACTTTATATTGCAGATAGTAAATCAAACCCGCATTAAAAATTCCGATAGGTGCAGTTTTTTCAGCATTCATTTGATAAAATGTTCTTCCTAAACCTCCTTCAAAACTTAAAATATCTCCGGTTTTAATATCTGTATCTTTCTTTTTTCCATTAATTTCATAAGAAGCCAAAGTGGAGAAATGGAACGTTTTTTTATCATTAAAGTACAACGTTGTTCCTGCTGAAAACTCGTTCATGAACATTCCTAAACCACTATTGTCTGGTGCACCAGCAGTGAATTTTCCTGTTGGAAGATATAATTGATAGCTAAAAACAAAATCGGCTCTTTTATTATGCCAGCCTAATTGTACGGGAACAATATACATATCAGTAAATGCCAGTGAATTATTAACATTGGCATTGTTTCCTTGAATTGTATTTGATGCAAAAGCAAGCAAAATCGCGGCGCCATAATTGGCTCCTAAAATTTTAAAGTCACTTACATATGATCCTCCTGCACCAACCAAATACATGGTTAAATCAGGATTGGTAAGCGCTTTATCACCATTTGCATCACGCAACGTTGAGGCAGTATAAATGTAATTTGGCACATAAACGCTTAGTGTATTTTCTGGCGCTTGAGTTCCAGACTGTAATCCCATAGCGCCAAGAATATGACCTCCTTTAAGCTGTGCATTTACTGAAAAACACATCATTATGAGAGAAAATACGATAACTGATTGCTTGATTTGTCTATATTGATTTGATTCGATTTTCATTGTTTTAATAATTTAAATTAATGAGGCTTGACAATCATGTCTATAAACTAATTTTATCAGTTTGAATGTGGTTTCAGATAATTTGAACGCGTTTTTCAGGATTCATTCTGATCACTTTAAAATATTCTGAAGGCGATTTTCCTGTATGTTTGATAAAAGCTCTAAAGCAAGTTGTTCTAGATTTAAAACCAGAACCCCAAGCCATTCCTTCAAGAGAAAGATCTTTCCACTCTGGGTCGTTAATTTTTTCTTTGAAATATTCGATTCTTTTCAAGTTCACATAATCTTGAAAATGAAGTCCAAATTCAGAATTAATTAAATTGGAAAGATGATGCACCGATATTCCTGTTTCATCGGCAATATCTCTGATGACCAAATCTTTTTTGAGAAAAAGTTCTTTTGAAGCAAAAATTTCTTCCAATTGTTGCACATATTGTTGTTTCTTTTCGGCTGTCAGATCTTTTACAATTGGCAACACATTTTTTGTTTCATTTTCTTGTATTAGCAAGAGTTTGTCTTCAACAATTTGAAAATTATCGTTCATCTCACTTGTGCTTGAGTCATAAAAAATATGAGGTTTAAAATAAAGCCAACCCACTGTAAAAATCAGCACAAATGAAATCAAAACATAACAAGACAAATCAATAGTGTAAACACTGCTAACTAAAAAATAATGCACAAAAAGCGCTGAAAACATAAACAATATCAACAAATTATAAACGCGTATCCAGTTTATAATTTTTATTCTGTTAAAATGATTTTTTTGAAATTTTTCTAAATCGTAATTCAAAACCATCATGGTTTGGCAAAATGCATAACCAAGCCAAATGGACAAACTCAACATTGAAAATGGACTTTTAATTTTATCCGAAATACTTTGTGCTAACGGAAAATGAGCAAAATTCCCAATCCAAACACAAAAAGTCAAACCAAAATAAACAAGGAAAGGCATAAAATGCAGCCAATCGTATTTTTGAAAAACACGGTCTGTAAACAATAAATTTCGAATATACAGAAAAGCACAAGGCGCCACCAAAAACATAAAAGATTTCGCGATCATGAAGAAATCAGGAAAAAAATTAAGCACATTTGCCGACAAATAAAAATTATATACACTGACAACAGCTAGGCTAAACAAAAACAGTCCTAAAAAGAAACTCTTAGAGTAGTTTTTTTTAGAAAACAGCACCATAAATGATGTTGCAAAACCTACCATTGTAGCCATAAAAAAGAAAAGAGAGAGTACTATATCCAGCATATATTATTTGTTTAAATTAATAATTGCCCTTTCTCTTAAAAAATAAATTTTAAAAGAAAGTAATGTACCATAACAGATAAAGCTATACTTATCTGGTTGTTTCCAGATAAGTATTGTGGCTCTTTATAGCGATAAATTTATAAGTTATTTTTTAGCGAGACCTGGGGGAAAGCCTTCTAAGATTTTCTTAATTGCACCTGCAATAAATTCTTCTGGATTGTCTGGTTTGCTGTCAATTTGAGCATTTCCAATTCCTTGCCAAACTAATTTTTGCGTTTTAGTAGAAACAATATCAATTACAAGCGAGCCATCAACATAATCGTACGTATTAAATGTTGTGG
The DNA here is from genome assembly GCF_039581405.1 of Flavobacterium mesophilum. Lineage (NCBI taxonomy): Bacteria > Pseudomonadati > Bacteroidota > Flavobacteriia > Flavobacteriales > Flavobacteriaceae > Flavobacterium > Flavobacterium mesophilum. The sequence goes on from NZ_JBCPXZ010000003.1 coordinate 584,836, forward strand.
TACCACCGCCCATCATAGCGCCACCGCCCCAATATCCGTATGGGCGATACATACCTCCGTAACCATAAAAATTAGTATCGGCAGTAACTTGAGTTTTGTTTTTTAGTATGGAAACCGCATTTACTTTTAAATCCGGATTATTTGTAGATTCTACAAATCCTTTGGCAGTCATTTCAGCACGAATAGCCTTTGCAACACGATCTACATTTAATTGATTTACTTGACCTTCTTGAGCTCTCAGATCATATACTGTAAAGGTTTTGTATTCACTGAAATTTGCAGCATGATCATAATCGGTGGTGACTTTTACAGTAGGTGAACAGCTGTAAAATAATCCCAATAAAACTAACGGAATTATACGAAGATTTGTTCTTTTAATATTCATTGTTCTGATATTTAAATTAATAATTAAATTAGTTTAACTCGAATGTATTAAAATGATGTAAAATCTTTGGGGCGAGAAAGCAATGTAAAATAATTGTTAAATTAATACAAACAACTATTAAACAAGACCTTAGCATACTCTAAAGATATATTATTTTCTTTAATTAACATTCATTATTGCAAAAAATCTTACTTTTTTATTTTCCTTTACCTTCGACTGCCTTTTCTTCTGCTATAGAAAATTATATTTCTTCTGAAATAGGTAATTTTCCATGTTTAATGGCTTCCAACATCGCATTATAATCTGACTCATTTTGGTCTGCATATAAAACTGAAAACTCAGAAATTGCATCGGCAAAATCATCTGTATCGCCAATATAGCCCGATAAAATCGACGGATCTCCTGAACGTGCATGTGCTCGTGCGAGTGCCCATCCACATGCTTTTGCATATTCGTCCATATTTTTAGGCTTCATAACTTCTAAAATCGGCTTTATTTTTGCGTCGCGAAGCTGGCGGATATAAAAGAACTTATTGTTCTCGTCATTTGTCCATCCTAGAAACATATCAGAAGCAGATTGCATCAGTTTTTGTCCAATAACTATACGTTCTCCTTGATGACTGTATTTTCCTTTTACTTTTACAAAAGGCTCTAAAACACTTTTTCTTGCTTCTTTAAATTGCAAAAAAATTGGCTCTCCAGTAGCCGACATCAGCAAACTGATCCCACAAAGCGTTCCGACACTTCCCACACCTACCACCTTTATTGCTACATCATGCAAAGCGTATCTGCTTAGCAAAACTTGTTTTTCTTCTGAAAGTGATTCGATATATCGATTGTGAATAGCTTTCCCTTCTTTAAAAATCAATTTTTCTAATTCTCCTGTTGGATGAAAAACCAAAGGCGGATCATCTTTAATACGAGCTCTATTTCCGTCCAGATAAGTCATTTTTGCAAACTCTTTTTCGTGTGCCGTATATTCAGATGCTTTTTTAATTCGTTTTTGATGAAACTCTTTCAGCTCTTTGTCATGTCCCATTTCAACTAATTCTGCAAAATCAAGATCGGCGTACCAAATTTGCAATGCAGATAATTTGCTGTACTCGAGCATATGTCGTTTATAACTATCGGCAACATGCCAAGCAAATTCTTTGCTATTTTTATTCGAAAATTTTCTCCATCTTCCAGCAATGACAAAACTTGTTGCCAGTCTTTTGATATCCCATTCCCATGGCCCAGGAAAAGTCTCATCAAAATCATTAATATCAAAGACCAATTTGCGTTCAGGCGTTGCAAATCCACCAAAATTCATCAAATGGCAATCGCCGCAAAGCTGCAGATTAATTCCTGAAATCGGGGTATGCGCTAAATCAGCCGCCATAATTGCTGCTGCGCCTCGATAAAATGAAAAAGGAGATTCCATCATACGACGATATCGAATTGGAAGCAGACTTTCGACTCTCCCTACACTGGTTTGAATCAGAATATCGACAGGATTTTTTCTATTACTAAAAGACTTCCATTCTTGATGCGATGCAAGAGGCGTTTTTTTTCTGATCATTGTACCTCTTGTATATCGTTCAGCTTTCGAAGCTTTCGGATCGAAATGACTTTCATCTGTATGTTTAGATTCCCCGCTCATAACCCTTATTCTTAAAGTTTATCCTTTTACCAAAGGTGGTGGTGTGTAACCTTTAAGCATGCTTTCTTCTGGCCAGTACGATCTTAAAAGCAATCCAAATTTATCTTTTGGAACAGGAAGCCAATTATTGGCTTTATCGCCTGAAGGTTTTTCATTTTGAAAATACAGCGTAAGCGATCCATCTTGATTGTATTTCAAATTTTTATTTTTTGTTCCAAGGGAATATATTTTAGCATCATTTATAAAAAAGAAATGATTATGATCATAGACCGTAAGCGACCAAAAACCTTTTACTTTTGGAATTAAATCTTTTGGAAAAGTAATAGTGTAATTTGATTTACCGTTCAATTCAGCACCTTTGCCATCTAAATCTTGATTATAATAAATCGTTTCCTGTGGTTGATTCACAAATATATTTGCTCTTGCTGCACTTGTTCTGCTTAAATAATCCGTTCCAAAAGCGGCTCCATTTTTGGTTGTGTTCCAATAATTTCCAACAGGAACTCCAACATTTTTAAATTGACGAAAAGGTTCAATCAATTCTTTTTCGGCATCAATTGCTGCTTTGGTCAAAACAGGCATTAAAGTGCTGTCTTTTTTTACAGCATCTAAAACTGAATTAAACGATGCGTACATACTTTCTTCTCCTTTAAAGGCAGGAACTTCTTGTAAAATACTTGGCAATTCTGCAAAGAACTTTTCAGGAATAACAAACGCAACTTCTTTTCCTCCTTCACTTTTATTTGGATCAGGGAAAGAAGGTATTTTTGCCCATTCTTTTGTTTTTACTTTTCCATCATATTCGTTTAACGGATACGCCATCAACTGATTAATAACGGGCTGAATCGCTTTTCTATCTTCTGGAGTATTGTTTAAAAAAGCTCTCGGAATTACAAATGCAAGATTAGTATCACTATGAAAAACTTCTGTAATTCCGTCAGGAACTTTTCCGTTCCAGCCTGGCCCTACAATTAAATAAAATCCTTTTTTGCTGCCATACATTGCACCAAGTTTTGCAATTCCGTCTGTTCTTTGGTTTCCTAATTGAACCACCCAAAAGCGGTCTCCAAAATCAGGAACTTGAACCACGACAGGGCTTTCATTAAGCTGCATAATTCCAAATCCGTAAACTACATCTTGATTTGGACAAGCAACATAACGTTCCGCAGGAGTAATGTAATCAGAAGTCATACACAAATGATTTACTGGCGCAACGGGAACAGCTCCTCCATTTAAACCTGGTTCAGGAACTTTACGCATTACCAATACTCGATTATGCATATTGACCAATGGCCAGCCCCAGAAATACATCTGTTTCCCCATCTGATAGACATATTCTTTAGTCATTATAACATTCGGAACTGGTCCGGAAACAACAGATTTTGTTGTATCTTTTACCGATTCATTAGCCGAAACGACATCATCTTTTTTATTTGAATTACATGAAATGAATGTAATAATCAACAATACTAGAATTACTTTTTTCATATTTTATTTTTATTTGAGAGGAAATTATTCTGGAAACACAAAAGCAATTACAGCTCTCAATCCCCAATCTGGTCTTATAGATTGATGTCCCACAACAGGAATCAATGGCTGTACAGAAAATTGAACCACTTGTTTTCCAAATTTTGTAATTCCGCCCATAGTAGGATTCAAAGAAATCAAAGTCGTATTGCCTTCCCAATTTTGAGTAATCTCGGCATTTACACCCCAAGATGCTCCACTTTTGTAACTATGCGAAAGAAATATTTGAGTATAAAACTGATTAACATCTGAACGATCACTATTTCCAGCCACTGACCAAATTTGATTGGCTATAAAACCAACCGAAAGACCTTTTCCTTGATGCATCAGCAAGACACTTGGCCCTATTCCAAATTTTTCTGTTCCTAAATAGGTTTCTGTTGCAATTGGCACTAAAAAAGCGGGACCAATTCCGTAAATTAATTTTTCGCTTTTAGGAGCAAAAAAAGCGGTTACCGTAGCATCGCTTAAACCAAACTCGTGCGTATTAAGTCCTGTAATATTTCTTTGATCAACAATGGGAACAATCCATCGGCTAATTAAATTTAGATTATCACTCAATTTAAAAGGAATAACAGGCTGTACGTTGATGGTATATTTTACACCATTATATGGCCCAATTCCATAATTTAAATTATTCTGAAGTGGCACGCTAATTAGGTTTGCAACTGGATTTGCCAACTTATCTGCAAGTTCTTGTGGGCTAGCTCCTGGCTTTGCCGTTTCTTCTTGGGCAAAAAGCGTAAAATTTATAAGAAGAAAGGGGATAAGCAACCAACATTTTATATAAAATTTTAAATATTTCATTACATTTTTGTTTGCTGTTAATCGACTTTATTTTTATAATTTGTAGCAAAAATACTACAATGTTTTAATTTGTCTTATATTTTTTTGCTACTAATTTGGAAAAATTTTTTTCCAATCATCTTTCATGCTGATAACGTGCCACTTATTTTTTGCGGCAGCATTCAATGACGCATTATCTTTTTCTTGATAACTATATTCCCTTATAGAATCGTTATGATTGACTAGCAATTGAAATGATGGATATTTATTTCCTTGCGAATACGTCAGCATGGCAATATCTCCAGCTCCGCCTTCGTTTCCGCATGCAAAAACAGGGCGTTGCCCAATATGCAATTGAATCCCGACAGGTTTTCCCTCTTTGTCATTAAAATGATCTAGAGCTGCTTCACGTTGTACTACATTTTTGGCTCCATCATATTTATATTTGAAAGAAGTCCCAACTACTTGATCTTTTGGAATTCCATAAAAGTCTTGAGATATGCTTCGCACAACTTCTATAGTGCCGCCTGTAACGATATACGTTTTAAATCCGTTTGCACGAAGATAATCCAGCAACTCTAATTGAGGCTGATAACGAATTTGTTTTACTGGAACATTCTTTCCAGGATATTTCGCATCTTTAAAAAAATCTGCCACCGAAGCTTCAAATTCGTCTTCAGTCATTCCAGTGTGAGTAGCTGCAACTAATTCTATAAGTGCTTTGTCTCCGCCTTTTTCAAAGAAAGTTTTGTCTTTTTCTACTACAGCTTTAAAAGGTTGTTTTTTAGCCAGTTCAGGATTTGCTTCGACCATTTTTTGAACTTTATAAAAAGCAAAAAGCTCTTGTACATAAGGTTTTTCGGCCCATAAAGTTCCGTCATTGTCAAATGTTGCAATTCGATCTTGTTGCGGAATAAAATCTGGACTTCCTTCTTTGGTCACCTTTTCTACGTAGGCAATTATATCGCTCTTTAAAGCGCCGTCATTCCAGCTCGGCAAAGGATCGCCGCCTGCAGTAGTTTCTGTTGTTTTATTATCTGTTGTTGGAGAAGTTAACGTATCAGATTTTTTACAGGAAAGGAAAAACAAAACTACTAGAGACAAAAAGTATATATTTTTTCTCATGGTTTCTGCATTTTAAAAAAGAGATCCAGACTCTTCAATCTGAATCTCTTTATTTATGATTTATTTTTTCTTTTTTGAAGCTGCCGCCTCTTCTTCTTTTACTTTAGGCAAGATATTCTTTTCAACATACTGCTCCGTTTTAATACTTTGCAGTGTTTGTTTAAGAATTGTAGTCGGATTAAAACTTGGTGGGAATGAACGAGGAGGATATTCTCTAAATGTTTCTGCAAAGACAAATACATCATTCATTGCACCATAAATTGCACCCACGTGGTTTACTAACCAATCCCAATAGGTATTTGAAGTAAAATCAGCTCTCTCATATGGATCCTGGAAAAGATTGAAAACTTTTTGCATACGAAGTTCTGTAAAAGGCTCTGCCCAAACTCCCATCGTTCCTGCTAAACGCTGTTCTGCAAAAACATATTTATAATCTCCTTCACGAAGACCTACTAATAATCCATCATCATCAGAATAGAAAAATTTATCTCTATGGCTTTTTCCTCCTTTTAGCAAATCCGTTTGATCAAAACCATCTAAATGCACTTTGTAGCTTTTGCCGTTTGCATTGTAACCTTTCAAAAGTTTATTAACTATATCTGGTTCTCCTGCAATAGAAGCAAAAGTTGGAATCCAGTCATTGTGGCTCATTAATTCCGTTGTAATAGTACCTGGTTTGATATGACCTGGCCATCTCACGATACAAGGCACGCGGAAAGCTCCTTCCCAGTTTGTATTTTTTTCTGAACGGAATGATGTCATAGCGGCATCAGGCCAAGTATTCATATGAGGACCATTATCTGTAGAATAAACTACGATAGTATTGTCTGCAATTCCTAAATCATCAAGAGCTTTTAAAATACTTCCGATTGTTTCATCGTGCTCAATCATACCATCAATATATTCGCTGTCTCCATGAGTATATCTTCCTCTATGTTCTTTTCTAACGTGTGTACGAAGGTGCATACGAGTTGCATTGAACCAGCAGAAAAATGGTTTTCCAGCTGCATTTTGTCTTTTAATAAAATCGATTGCTGCTGCTGAAGTTTCATCATCTACAGTTTCCATTCTTTTTTTAGTAAGCGCTCCTGTATCTTCAATTTTTTGTTTCCCTACTCTTCCAAAACGAGGATCAGTTGTTGGGTCATCAACATTTGTTGCTGTACATTTTAAAACCCCTCTTGGTCCGAATTTTTTCAAATATTCTGGATCTTTTGGATAATCTGGCAATTCTGGTTCCTCTTCAGCATTTAAGTGATAAAGGTTTCCATAAAATTCATCAAAACCATTTACTGTTGGCAAACTTTCATTACGATCTCCAACGTGGTTTTTACCAAATTGCCCTGTTGCATAACCAAGGCTTTTCATGATTCCTCCAATTGAAGGGTCTAATTGACTCATTCCCATTGGTGCTCCAGGAAAACCTACCTTAGTAAGTCCAGTACGAATACCGTGCTGACCTGTTAAAAAGGCAGCGCGCCCTGCGGTACAGCTTTGTTCTCCATAATAGTGCAAGAAACGCATTCCTTCATTAGCCAAGCGATCAATGTTAGGAGTAGTATATCCCATAAGTCCATCACTATAAGCACTAATATTAGTGATTCCAATATCATCGCCCCAAAGAACTAAAATATTTGGTTTTTTACTCTGCGCTGAAAGTGATAAAGTCGAACATAGTAATGCAAATAGTATCATCGCATTATTAATCTTGTAGTAAAACTTAAAATGTTTCATGGTAATAAAATTCGTTAATAATTAGTTTTATTAAAATGGTATGCTTAAAAAGTCGATGACTTTGGTAACTGATTTACTTAAACAAAAAATTATAAAAATCTTATTTCACATTCTACTAGAATTGCACAGGAATCTCAAACAAGAATTTTCTTAATTTTTTCTTAAGCAACTCAAAATTAACTAATAAAAAACGGCTCATTTGCGTTTTTACCGCGTGAGCTTGTTTCATTTTATAAAATGAAACGTTAAAAAATGAACATTTTAACCCTTTGTTTTAGCATTTAAGAAAAAGCATTAAACAAAGACTATCGATTATGATTTATTCTTGGACTATTTTTTAATTGAGGAAATTTCTCTTTTACTATATATAAATATTGAAAAAGGGGTAAAAAATAAAAGCATAAAAAAAGCCACTCTTTCGAATGGCTTTTAGTAATTATATTTTAAAAGAATTATTCTATTTCAGAAACTCTCATGGTGTTAACCATTCCTTTGTCTTTAATAGGCATTGCAGCAAGATTGATTAAATAATCACCTTTTGTTGCATATCCTTTATCAACTGCAATTTTGTTTACATCAGTTACAGTATCATCTGTACTTTCTTCATTATCATAAAAGAAAGATTTAACTCCCCATAACAAATTCAATTGTGTTAAGATTCTTCTGTTTGAAGTAAATACTAAAATATGAGCAGAAGATGGTCTCCAAGCTGAAATTTGGAAAGCTGTATAACCACTGTTTGTTAAAGTACAAATTGCTTTTGCACTAATTTCATTTGCTAATAAAGCTGCTTGGTGACAAACTGTTTTAGTAACAAAACGTTTTGTTTTGATTTGTGGTGTATTTTGAGGCACTTGAATAAGCGGAGAGTTTTCTACAGCTTCGCAAATTTGCGCCATTTTTTGAATTACTTGCACTGGGTAGTTCCCTGTTGCAGTTTCTCCAGACAACATTACAGCATCAGCACCGTCCATTACAGAGTTTGCAACGTCGTTTACTTCAGCTCTTGTTGGAGTCAAACTTGTAATCATTGTCTCCATCATTTGTGTAGCAACGATAACCGGAATTCTAGCCGTTTTTGCTCTTCTGATCAAATCTTTTTGCACCAATGGCACTTCGTGAGCAGGAAGCTCAACACCAAGATCTCCACGCGCAACCATTAAACCGTCGCAATATGCTACAATTTTATCCATGTTCTCAAGAGCTTCTGGCATTTCAATTTTAGCAACGATTGGAATTTTGTATTCAGAATGCTTAGCGATTAATTCTTGTAAATCCTGTAAATCACGAGGTGTTTTCACAAATGAAAGTGCAATCCAGTCTACTTTTTGCTCAATCGCGAAAATCGCATCAGCAATATCTTTTTCAGTTAAAGCTGGTAAAGAAATTTTAGTGTTTGGAAGATTAACTCCTTTTTTAGATTTTAATTCTCCACCTTGAATAACTCTAGCAACAACCTCTGTTTTTTTATCTGTAGAAACAATTTCAAAAATAAGTTTACCGTCATCAAGCAAAATACGCTCTCCTGGATTAACATCATTTGGGAAATTTTGATATTTCATGAACACTCTTTTTGATGTTCCAATGATATCCTCAGCTGTAGTAAAAGTGATTTCATCTCCGTCGTGAACTACTGTTCCTTCTTCCATTACACCAACTCTAAGTTTTGGTCCTTGCAAATCTCCAAGGATTGCTGTTGTATAACCAAACTCTTCGTTTAATCCTCTAATGATATCGATTTTTTCTTTTACTCCTTCGTAATCTGCATGCGAAAAATTGATTCTAAACACATTAACCCCTGCCTCGATCATATCCTTGATAATCTCTCTTGTACTACATGCGGGACCAAGTGTAGCAACAATTTTGGTTTTCTTGTTTGTTAACATTTTTTTTAAAAAATTAGATTGTTTTTTGATTTTATTTTATTTGTATCGACAGCATAAATAGCCGCAACACTCTCTATGGTATTTAATTGTTGTTGAATTTCTGAAAAATTTAGAGTTTCCTCGCTATTCTCTATTTTCAGGAAAAAATCTACTTTTTTGAATTCAGGAAGTAAATGAATTGTTGTTGAAACCTCACTTGTTTCATTAGAAAACAAATTCTGGAAATCATCTGTACTCACTGAAATGATTTCATTTTTATTCTGAATTAAATTCCATGAAACTGCTTTTTCGGAATCATAATAATAAAACCTAGAAAAATTTGCCTCTCCTTCTTTAGTCTGAGCATGAATCTCGTTTTTGCTCTTACTTAAGTTTATCGGAAGGATCTTATTGATGAAATAGGCCAATCTATAATCTTCTAATGAAGTATGAATTGCCATTAAATAATAATCAATTTCGTCAAATTCGTCTAAATCCAATCTATGAATAGCCATGTCATGAAAAATCAAGTTGTAAATATACTATTTCTAACGGAGCATCAATAGTTATGACGTGGTTGTTTTTGTTAATTTATAAACGAAAACGTTATAGCTTTAAGATAGTTACAGCAAATTTGTAGCTATTTCTTGTCTATTTTCTCCTGAAATGCAAAATAAGCTCTTTGCGATGCTTTCTCTTCTGCCTTCTTTTTTGAAGTTGCTCGCGCTCTTGCGATTACTTTATTGTCTATACTTAGTTTTACACCAAATAAGCGTTGACCATCAATACCGTTATCCTCAAAAATGTCATAATGAAAGACTCTCTTTTCTTTCTGACACCATTCGATAACCAAACTTTTATAACTAATTACTTTTCCTTCAAGTCGAGCAATATCAACATAAGGCGTAATTACTCTTTTTTGAATAAAACGCTCGCAGAAAGAATATCCTTTGTCCAAATAAATCGCACCAACTAATGATTCGAAAATATTGCCATGAATGTTTTCTCCAAAATGCTGAATTGGCACTTTGCTTTCTACAAAGCGAACCAAATTCAAATCTTTTCCGAGCTCATTCAAATGTTCGCGACTCACGATTTTAGAACGCATTTTTGTCAAATATCCTTCGTCTCCGTTTGGCGCTTTATTAAATAAATGTGCAGCAATTACAGCACTTAACATGGCATCACCCAAAAATTCCAATCGCTCGTAATTTATTGGCTGACCGTGTTCATCCAACTTGTTTGATGATCGATGTGTAAATGCTTTTCTATAAAATTCAATATTGACAGGCGAAAAACCAAGAATTTTCTGAATAGTGTCAAAAAAAATCCCGTCTTCAAGAGAACGGGATTTCGAAAATATTTTTTTGATAATATTCATATACGAAAATTAGTCAACGAATTTTTTAAACAATACACAAGCATTGTGTCCACCAAAACCAAAAGTATTGCTCATTGCAACATTTACCTCTCTTTTTTGAGGTTTGTTTAAGGTTAGATTCAAAGATGGATCAATTTTTTCGTCCACAACACTATGATTAATCGTTGGAGGAACAATTCCGTGTTGCATAGCCAAGATTGAAGCAATTGCCTCAATAGCTCCAGCAGCACCAAGCAAGTGTCCTGTCATTGATTTTGTTGAATTGATATTGATATTTTTAGCATGATCACCAAAAACTGCACTAATTGCTTTTAACTCAGCAACATCTCCAAGAGGCGTCGAAGTTCCGTGAGTGTTGATGTGATCCACTTGATCAGGCGTCATTCCAGCATCTCTTAAAGTATTTTCCATTACGGCAATAACTCCAATTCCTTCTGGATGCGGCGCTGTTAAGTGGTAAGCATCAGATGACATTCCGCCACCACCAATTTCGCAATAGATTTTTGCACCTCTTGCTTTTGCATGCTCATAATCTTCAAGAACCAAAGCTCCTGCTCCTTCACCTAAAACAAAACCATCTCTGGTTGCATCAAAAGGTCTTGAAGCTGTTTCTGGACTTTCATTTCTTGTAGACAAAGCGTGCATTGAACTAAAACCTCCCATACCTGCAATGGTAACAGCTGCTTCAGATCCTCCAGATACGATAACATCACACATTCCTAAACGAATGTAGTTGAAAGCATCAATTAATGCATTTGCAGATGATGCACATGCAGAAACTGTAGTATAATTTGGTCCCATATAGCCATTACGCATAGAAATATGTGCAGGAGCAATATCAGCAATCATTTTTGGAATAAAAAACGGATTGAATTTTGGAGTTCCATCGCCTTTCGCATAGTACATTACTTCTTCTTGAAAAGTTTCTAAACCGCCAATACCAGCTCCCCAGATAACACCAACTCTTTGTTTGTTTACGTTATCATTTGTGATTCCAGCATCTTTAATAGCTTCATCACTGGCAGCAATTGCATATTGAGCAAATTTATCTAGTCTACGAGATTCCTTGCGATCCATGTAATCTTCAATATTGAAGTTTTTCACTTCGCAGGCAAATTTCGTTTTATGCTTCTCTGTATCATAATATGTGATAGGAGCGGCTCCGCTTACTCCATTCACAAGTGCATTCCAATATTCCTGGATATTATTCCCAATAGGAGTAAGTGCACCTAATCCTGTTACAACAACTCGCCTTAATGCCATAAATATGTATTTTGTACTTTAAACAAATAAAACCCACGCTTTCTTAACATAATGTTACTTAAGAGCCATGGGCATTACAATATAAATATATCTTATTGATTGAAAATCAATCGAATTTTAATTTTAAAAAAAATAATAACACCCGACTCTTAAAAATTTCAAAAATCAAAAATCAAATTCCAACTGGAATTTGGAATTTCAAAAATTGGGATTTTTAGAAATCGGGTGTGGTATTATTATTTTTTTGCTTCCTCGATATAAGAAATAGCTTGACCTACAGTAGCAATGTTTTCTGCTTGATCGTCTGGAATTTGAATATCAAATTCTTTTTCGAATTCCATAATAAGCTCAACAGTGTCTAATGAGTCAGCTCCTAAATCATTAGTGAAGCTTGCTTCTGTTACAACTTCGTTTTCGTCAACACCTAATTTGTCTACGATAATCGCTTTTACTCTTGATGCAATGTCTGACATAATCTTTAATTTTAGAATTTAATTTGTTGGCAAAAATAAAAAACTTTATTTTAAAACAACTATTTAGTTTATAAATGTGACACTAATTTATAAAATTAATTTCAAGAAAGCCGTTTTAAAGCTATTTATTTTCGATTTTTATTCCGTTTTTTGCATTCTCAAAACACACAACTTTATGAAAAAAATTATCGTTTTCGCCTCAGGATCAGGAACTAACGCAGAGAACATTATAAAATATTTTTCGAACACCGAAATTGCAAAGGTCGTTTCGGTCTTTACAAATAATGCTTCAGCAAAAGTGATTGAAAGAGCAAAAAATCATCAAATTCCTGTCGAAATCTTCTCAAAAAACGAACTTTTAGAAAGAAATGTATTACAAAAAGTACAAGAAATCGACCCAGATTTGATAATCTTAGCTGGTTTCTTATTGAAATTTCCAGAAAACATAATTGAGAAATATCCAAATAAGATAATCAACATACACCCAGCACTTTTACCTAATTATGGAGGCAAAGGAATGTACGGAATGCACATACACAGAGCAATCGTTAATAATAAGGAAAAAGAAACCGGAATTTCTATTCATTATGTAAATGAAAACTATGATGAAGGCGCTATTATCTTTCAAGCAAATGTTGCCTTAACCGATGAAGATACTCCAGAAACTGTTGCAGAAAAGATTCACGAATTGGAACAAAAACATTTTCCTGAAATAATCCAGAAAATCTTAGAAGATTCAAATTATAAAATTTAAACCATATAAGCCATATAAGATAATTATAAGGCCAGAGTTTTAAAACTTATTATCTAAATAATAGCCTAAGAAATATAAGTCAATATATTTAAATGAACTTATATAACTTATATGGTAAAGAAAATTAAAAAATGTCTCACGAAGTACATATATATACAGACGGCGCTGCCAAAGGAAATCCGGGAAATGGCGGTTACGGAGTCGTAATGGAATTAGTTGGTACGCCACATAAAAAAGAATTCTACGAAGGTTTCCGTTTAACTACTAATAATAGAATGGAACTTTTGGCTGTAATTGTCGGTTTAGAAAAACTGAAAAAGCCAAACATGAAAGTGTTGGTTGTTTCTGATTCTAAATATGTTGTCGATTCTGTTGAAAAAAAATGGGTTCTGGGTTGGGAGAAAAAAGGTTTTGCCGGAAGAAAAAATGCTGATTTGTGGAAACGTTTTTTGATTACATACCGAAAACATCAAGTTGATTTTAAATGGATCAAAGGCCACAATAATCATCCGCAAAACGAGCGTTGCGATCAATTGGCCGTAATGGCATCAATGCAACCGAAACTTTCTATTGATTCGTATTACGAAAACACCGATTCTAAATTGCTATAAAAAAAATAACGTATCAGAACTAATCTGATACGTTATTCCATTTTTTTCTCTGTCTTATTTTTCTTCTTGTACTTTGTCTAAGTCTTTGGCTGCGCCAAATCCTACCAACAATCCAATTCCAGACATTGTAATGATAGTTGCTGGATAAACAACATCAGAATTCATTGCTGTATATGTTGTAATGAATAAAGCTATAAACATTCCAAGTCCAATTCCGATTAAAAGAAAAGCGGTATTTATAACAAATATTTTCCAAGCTGGAACGCCTTTGCCCTCTCCTTTTAAAAAGATACTGGCATCAACACCTTTTTCTATAAGAGCTAAACGTTCTCTGTTTCTTGTTGAATAAATTAGATAAACGATCCCGAAGATCATTGCAAAAAGGCTAAGAGGTACTAATACTTGTGGTCCCATGATTTTATGTTTTTATAATTGATTGATACTCCATAGGACGACACCTTTTAAATTGAGGTTACAAGTTTTTTTAAAAAAATTCAAAATTTAAATTCCAAATTCCAAAAACTGCTGATAATCAATTAATTTTATTACTCAGAAACTTTGACAAAGCTCTCCTATATATTATTCCGCCAATTGGAATTTGGAATTTATTTTTTGGAATTTCCATCTCAATTGGAATTTGAAATTTAAATTTTGATTTTTTTTCATTTTGTTGTAACCTAAACAAAAGACCTATCGTCTTATATAATATGAGTACGTTAAATGATCAGCATTATATCGACAGAATCCTGCAGGGCGAAACCAATTTGTTTGCCGTGCTGGTCGACCGTTATAAGGATATGATCTTTACATTGTCGCTCAAAATGGTCAAAAACAGAGAAGAAGCCGAAGAAGCCGCGCAGGACACTTTTATAAAAACATTTAATTCGTTGAGCAAGTTTAAAGGCGATTCAAAATTCTCAACTTGGATTTATAAAATATCCTATAATACGTGTTTAGATCGTTTAAAGAAAAACAAAAAAGAAGATAATAATATTTCCATTGATGAATTTTCGTCACATTTAATTAAAACAATGGACAATGCGTTGAGCGCTTTAGTTGACACAGAACGAAAGCAGGCGATTCAAAAATGCTTAAATTTGTTACCAAGTGACGATAATTTTTTGCTTACGCTCTTTTATTTTGAAGATCAGAGTTTAGAAGAAATTGGCAAAATCATGAATATAAATGCTAATAATGTCAAAGTAAAATTATTTAGAAGCCGACAAAAATTAGCCACCATTTTAAAAACGCAGTTAGAACCCGAAATAGTTGAGTATTATGAAAGAGAGCGATAAAAACTTAGAAAACCTTATTGATAAAATGATGGCCGAAAACGCTTTGCAATCGCCATCTGCCGACTTTACTTCAAACTTGATGTCGCAAATTCTTGTTGCCGAAAAAGCAAAAATCAAGCCTTACAGACCTTTAATTTCAACAACAACTTGGATTTTTATTGGCGCTGCTGTCATTCTTTTGATTGTTTACAATTTTCTTTTTGCGGGGGCAGAAAATAATTTTGAAATCGACAAATCATATACTGATAAAATCTCTGCAATCTTTTCAGGAATTCATATTTCAAAAAACATATTATATGCCTTTTTGATTGTTCCTATTATGATGCTAATTCAGATTGGGGTTTTGAAAAATTATTTTGATAAGAAGTATCAGCTGTAGATTTATTTAAAGTAGTCTTCTCTTTTATAAATGTAATCTTTTCCAAGATAACAATCTTGGCTTATATCATATTGGTTTACATATAGATAATAGGCTATCGTAAAATATTCATCATTTTTTAAGTCAGATTTATTAAACTCCAATTCTCCTTTTCTAATTGGGCCTTTAGAATATTTCTTTAAAAAATTTTCAAATCCTAAATCATAATATTCCTTTTTTAACTTGGGATTTAATTTAAAACTATAAAAGGAATTAAAATTCTTTAGATTTTTATTCTTCAGAAAGAAATCTTCATTTAGAACTGCATTTAAAAACTCTTCGAATGATTCAAATTTATTTGAGTAATATTTTTTATAGGAAAAGAATAAATCATGATTATTACAGCGAAGAATTCTTTCATCCTTTGTTACTAAATACAACTCCAACCTAAGATATTGAGAAGGCAACAACCCTCCTTCTGAATCTTCCTGCATATAAGATAATTTCTCAATCATTTCCTTAGAAAAATTAGGTTCTTTTCTTTCACAAGAAAACAAAACGCAAAACAGTAATAAAAGAATGATTTTCTTCATAGTTGAGATTTCATATTTAAACAAATCTAATGAAAAACATTTTTAGAACTATAAGTTGCATTTCAAATCCAGAAAACCTATTTTAAGCTCTTCCAAAATTCATTTTTAAAAAGCTCATTTACAGGAATTTTACTCCGAAATCGATGTCTTTTTTTTAAGAAAATTTTGAGAACCTAAACCGTTGCAATATTGTAACTTATAGAGTATCTTTGCACCCTAATTCGAAATTCATAAAATGAATAAACTATTGATTGTTGGAACAGTTGCTTTCGACGCGATTGAAACTCCTTTCGGAAAAACAGATAAAATATTAGGTGGTGCTGCAACCTACATCGGATTATCAGCGTCATTTTTTAACTTGCAATCAGCCATTGTTTCTGTAGTTGGCGACGATTTTCCTCAAGAACATTTAGATTTATTGACTTCAAAAAATATCGATATTTCTGGTATCGAAATTGTAAAAGGCGGAAAAACCTTTTTCTGGAGCGGTTTATACCACAACGACCTAAATTCTAGAGACACTCTTGTTACTGAATTGAATGTTTTGGCAGATTTTCAGCCAAAAGTTCCTCAAAACTACAAAGATGCTGATGTGGTAATGTTAGGAAACTTACACCCATTAGTACAAAGCAGTGTTTTAGACCAAATGGAGAAAAAACCAAAATTAGTTGTTTTAGATACAATGAACTTTTGGATGGACTGCGCTCTTCCAGAATTACTAGACGTTATCAAACGTGTAGATGTTATTACAATCAATGACGAAGAAGCAAGACAACTTTCTGGTGAATATTCATTAGTAAAAGCGGCTGCGAAAATCCAAGATATGGGACCAAAATATGTGGTGATCAAAAAAGGAGAACACGGAGCACTTTTATTCCACAATAGAGAAGTATTCTTTGCACCAGCTTTACCATTAGAAGAAGTTTTTGATCCAACAGGAGCAGGAGACACTTTTGCAGGTGGTTTTTCTGGATTTATTGCGCAAAGCGAAAACATTTCGTTTGGCAACATGAAAAATGCAATTATTTATGGTTCAAATTTAGCTTCATTCTGTGTGGAGAAATTTGGAACTGAAAGGATGGAAACATTAAGCAAGGCCGAGGTGGCGATTCGATTACAGCAATTTAAGTCGTTAACTCAGTTTGACATAGAAATATAATGCGCAAAAGCCTCGATAACACGGGGCTTTTTTTATTACGTTAATACACACAACTTACAACAACACAAATACAAAAAACAATGAGCGACGCTTTAAAACACGAATGTGGGATAGCTTTAGTTAGACTACTTAAACCGCTTGAATATTATAAAGAAAAATACGGAACGGCATTCTACGGAATTCAGAAAATGTATTTAATGATGGAAAAACAGCACAACCGTGGTCAAGACGGAGCTGGTTTTGCAAGCATAAAATTAGATGTTGATCCAGGACAACGTTACATTAGTAGAGTTCGTTCTAATCACGCACAGCCAATTCAGGATGTTTTCAAACAGATTAATGAAAGAATTAGCGAAGAATTAAAAGCACATCCAGAACTTGGAGGCGACATTAAAGAATTAAAAGAAAAAATTCCATATATCGGGGAGTTGTTCTTAGGTCACGTTCGTTACGGGACTTTTGGAAAAAACAGCATCGAAAGCGTTCACCCATTTTTGCGTCAAAGCAACTGGATGCACCGTAACTTGATTTTGGCTGGAAACTTTAACATGACAAATGTTAAAGAACTTTTCGAAAATCTAGTTGAATTGGGTCAGCATCCAAAAGAAATGGCTGATACGGTTACAGTAATGGAAAAAATTGGTCACTTCTTAGATAAAGAAGTAATGCAATTGTACCAAGATTGTAAAGCTGAAGGCTATTCAAAAAGAGATGCTTCTCCAGTAATTGCTGAGCGTTTGGATATTGCTAAAATATTAGCTCGTTCAGCTAAAAATTTAGACGGAGGTTATGCTATGGCTGGTTTATTAGGTCATGGTGATGCATTTGTTTTCAGAGATCCGGCAGGAATTCGTCCAGCTTACTTCTACCAAGATGACGAAGTAGTAGTTGTAGCTTCTGAAAGACCAGTTATTCAAACTGTTTTCAATGTTCCTTTCGAAAGCGTTCAGGAAATTGATCCAGGAAATGCTTTGATTATCAAGAAGAATGGAAATGTTTCTATGAAACAAATCTTAGAGCCAACTGTTAAGAAAGCTTGTTCATTCGAAAGAATTTATTTCTCAAGAGGAAGTGATGCTGAAATCTATCAAGAGCGCAAAGATTTAGGTAAATTAATTTTACCTGCAGTTCTTAAAGCTATTGACAGCGATACAGACAACACCGTTTTCTCTTATATTCCTAATACTGCTGAAACTTCATTTTATGGTTTAGTTGAAGCTGCACAGGATTTCTTAAATCAGAGAAAAAACAATTATATTCTAGAAAATAGAAATACACTAACTGCAGAAACGCTTCAGGAACTTTTAGCTGTAAAAATACGTACAGAAAAAGTGGCAATCAAAGATGCTAAACTTAGAACTTTTATTACTGAAGACAGCAGTCGTGATGATTTGGTTGCTCACGTTTACGATGTTACTTATGGTGTAATCAAACCAGAAGACAACTTAGTCATTATTGACGACAGTATTGTTCGTGGTACTACATTAAAAATGAGCATCATCAAAATGATGGATCGCTTGAAACCAAAACGTATTGTTATCGTTTCATCTGCACCGCAAATTCGTTATCCTGATTGTTACGGAATTGATATGGCAAAATTAGAAGGTTTAGTTGCGTTTAGAGCAGCACTTGCTTTATTAAAAGAAAGAAACCTTTACCATATTGTAGATGAAGTTTATGCAAAATGTAAAGCACAAGAAAATTTCGCCGATAAAGATGTTGTAAATTATGTAACTGAAATTTACAGCCAATTTACTCAAGAAGAAATTTCAGAAAAAATAGCCGAAATGTTAAGCTCTCCAGAAATTAATGCCGAAGTAAAGATTATTTTCCAAACTGTAGATGATCTTCACGTTGCATGTCCTAAAAATTTAGGAGATTGGTACTTTACAGGAGATTATCCAACTCCTGGAGGTAACCGAGTTGTGAATCGTGCATTCATGAATTTTTACGAAGGAAAAGACGCTAGAGCATACTAAAAACTATTAATGAAAAGTTAATTTGTGCATTTCATCGATTTTTTTTGCCGTTCATCCTATTTCTTTGGTGAAAATGAAAAGCTATAATACTTTTGGGAAACCATAACATTAGTAGGTTAAGTTTATGGTAGATTTGGGGCAAAAAGGGTGGAAGCAATTCCACCTTTTTTATTTTATTCAGATAAGTATTTACAAAACAACTTATTAGAATCACTTCGTCGAAAATATCGACCATTCATCTAAAAAATTTTTTTACTACATATAGTCGCCATACATTTACTGAACCATAACATTAGTAGGTTAAGTTTATGGTAGATTTGGGGCAAAAAAGGCGGAAGAGATTCCGCCTTTTTTATTTTCTTTTTTTTAGAGAATGGAGCCAAGAAAAAGAGTAGAGAAAAAAGAAGAAAGAGAAAAGAAAAAAACTCCACCTTCTCCTTTCCCTTTAAATTTTCCAAGTCACTTTTCACAATTTACTTTTCACTAGTTACTAATCACTCCTTTCCACCCCTTCCAACTGCAAATCCATTCATTTTATCGAAAATATTTGCCTTTCATCTAAAAAGTTTTTTTACTACGAATAGCCACCATACATTTACCGAACCATAACATTAGTAGGTTAAGTTTATGGTAGATTTGGGGCAAAAAAGGCGGAAGAGATTCCGCCTTTTTTATTTTTTTAGAAACGAGAAGAAAGATAACAGAAGCAAGACTACTACAAAATAAAAAAGACGGACAATCTTTCAATCATCCGTCTTTTCTCTTTATTCTTTACTCTTTTAGACTATTATTTGTCTAAAGCAAATCTTCTTGCTACTTCAGTCCAATTGATTACATTGAAGAAAGCTTCGATATAATCTGGTCTTCTGTTTTGGTAGTTTAAGTAGTAAGCGTGCTCCCAAACATCCATTCCTAAGATTGGAGTTCCACCGTTACCAGCAACTTCTGGCATTAATGGATTATCTTGATTTGGAGTACCTACAACTTCTAATTTTCCACCTTTTTGAACTGTTAACCAAGCCCATCCTGAACCAAATTGAGTTGCTCCAGCTTTAGCAAATTTTGCTTTAAACTCTTCGAAAGATCCGAAAGAAGATTCAATTGCAGCTAACAAATCACCAGTTGGTAATCCTCCTCCATTTGGAGACATTACTGTCCAGAATAAATTGTGGTTGTAAAAACCTCCACCATTGTTACGAACAGCTGCGTTTGATTTATCTAAGTTGATTAAGATATTTTCGATTGTTTTTCCTTCTAAATCTGTTCCTGCAATAGCAGCATTAAGATTTGTTGTATACGCGTTATGATGTTTTGAATGGTGAATTTCCATTGTACGTGCATCAATATGTGGTTCTAACGCGTCGTATGCGTAAGGTAATTGTGGTAATTCAAAAGCCATGATATTCTAATTTTTATGGTTTATAATAATTTATTCCAAATTTAGACATTTAACTTTGGAATTGAAAATACTATTTCGTTATAATTGAATTTAATTAACTGATAATTTGCATTTTTATCATGCAAACGACTGTAAATCTTTATTTTCCATTAAAAGTAGTCATTGTATTTTCTAAACCGGCGGTTCCAAAAGATTTTATGATTTCAGATGAAACTTCTAATCTTTCAGGCAATTTTGAATTTTCTTCATCGTTCCATTCGCCTAAAACATAATCGACTTGCTGGCCTTTTTTGAATTGGTCGCTGATTCCGAATCGGAAACGCGTATAATTTTGTGTATTTAAAACCAAATTAATGTTTTTAAGTCCGTTGTGGCCTCCGTCGCTTCCTTTTGGCTTGATTCGGATTGTTCCAAATGACAGATTTAAATCGTCCGTAATTACTAAAACATTCTCCAATGGAATATTTTCCTTATCCATCCAATATTTTACAGCTTTTCCGCTCAGGTTCATGTAAGTGTTTGGCTTTAAAAGAAAAAAGGTTCTTCCTTTAAATTTATATTCCGCCAAAGCTCCTAGTTTTACGGTTTCAAAAGACAAGCTTTCTTTTTTTGCTAAAAAGTCAAGCACTTTGAATCCTATATTATGTCTTGTGTTTACATATTCGGCTCCGATATTTCCTAAACCTACGATTAAGTATTTTTTCATAATGTCTTCTACGTTCTCTTCTTTTGGTGTTGATGAAAACAGTTTTGTTATCCATTTTATCATTTGGCAAAAGTAAACTTAATTAGATAATTTGGCAATTTTGTTAATTAGATAATTTCCTGTCTGTAATGGTTTAACCGCAAAGCACGCTAAGGTTTTACGCAGAGATCTCACAGAAATTAAAAAAATTTGCGCTTAAAATCTTAACCTTAAAAAAGTTCGCAAAGGTTTTACGCAAAGATAATTACCAAGAAATTCAAAATCTTAGAACCTTAGAACCTCAGCATCTTAGAACCTCCAAAAAAAAAGCCCCAATCTTTCGATTGGGGCTTTTTGTATAGAGTGAAAAAAATTATTTTTTCTTTCCTTTTGCAGGAGCTTTTGCAGCTTTTGCAGCCTCTTGAGCAGCTTTCATAGCAGCACGAGAGATTCTCACTTGACAAACAACTGTGTTGTCTGGGTGCATAATTTTGTACTCTGGTTTTCCAACTTTAGTAACATATAATTTGTTACCCATTTCAAGTGGAGTGATGTCAGCTTCAACAAAATCAGGAAGATTTGCTGGTAAAGCTTTAACTTTTAATTTACGTTGGTTCAAACGTAAAACACCTCCCGCAAGAACACCTTTAGATGTACCAACGATTTTCACAGGAACTTCCATTGTGATTTCTTTATCATCAAATAATTGGAAGAAGTCGATGTGTAAAATTTTGTCAGTTACTGGGTGAACTTGGATATCTTGCAAAATTGCATTGAATGATTTTCCTTTTCCAAGCTCAATCACAACTGTGTGTGCGTTTGGAGTGTAAACCAAGTTTTTGAACGCTGCAGCGTCTGCTGAGAAGTGTACTGCTTGATTTCCTCCGTATAACACGCAAGGAACCGCTCCAGCATTACGTAAGGCTTTAGTAGCTACTTTGCCCACGCTTTCTCTTTCTGATCCTTTAATTGTAATCGATTTCATTGTAAAAAAAATATAGTTATTAATAAATAAATTATTCTAATTTGCTGTAAGCTTTAAGCAATACGCTTTAGGCTTTTTTATGTAAAGCAAATAAGCTTACGGCCTAAAGCCTAAAGCATATTGCTTTTACATAATGAATTTTCCACTAATTGAATTGTTGTGGTGCACCATGTGCATAACTTCTGCAAATAGAGGTGCACAACTCACTACTCTAATTTTGTTTGATTCTCTCTTTAACGGAATAGAATCGGTTACGATTAATTCTGTCAATTTCGAGTTTTCGATTTTTTCATACGCACCGCCTGATAATATCGCGTGTGTACAAATTGCTCGAACGCTTAGTGCTCCTTTCTCGATCATAAGGTCTGCCGCTTTCGCTAAAGTTCCTCCTGTATCGATCATGTCGTCAACTAAGATTACGTTACGACCTTTTACTTCACCAATCAATTCCATAGTGTCGATAACGTTAGCTGCTTTTCTTTGTTTGTAACAGATTACTACATCTGATTCTAAAAACTTAGAGTAAGCATATGCTCTTTTTGAACCTCCCATGTCTGGAGATGCAATAGTTAAGTTTTCTAAATTTAAACTTTGCACGTAAGGCAAAAAGATTGTAGATGCAAATAAATGATCTACTGGTTTTTCAAAGAATCCTTGAATTTGGTCTGCATGCAGATCCATTGTCATGATTCTTGTTGCTCCTGCAGCTGTTAGTAGGTTTGCTACTAATTTAGCTCCAATTGGAACTCTTGGTTTATCTTTTCTATCCTGTCTTGCCCAACCAAAATAAGGCATAACAGCTGTAATATGTCTTGCTGATGCGCGTTTTGCAGCATCAATCATTAATAACAATTCCATCAAATTATCTGCCGATGGGAAAGTTGAACATACGATGAATACTCGTAAACCTCTAATTGATTCTTCGTAAGATGGCTGGAATTCTCCATCGCTATACGTTGACATCGTTACTTTTCCTAACGGAATTCCGTACTGCTCTGCAATTTTTTCTGCAAGATAAACACTTTGTGAACAAGCAAAAATTTTAGCTTCTGGTTCTAGGTGCGACATTATAATTTGTTGTTTTATTCCGAAGCTTTCCGTCAAATAAGCCAAACTTTTTTTGTTTTAGCCTTTTAGATGTATTTACCTCGGTTGTAGTTAGTTGTGTGTGCGTCGTTTTAACGAGCTGCAAATTTATAAAATTTATTGACACTGAAAGTAAAAAAATTAAGTATTTTTATTAGAATGTTTAATTTTATTTTTTACATTTGCACCGTGTTAAAGGAATGACATCGTTTACGACTTCATTCTATTGCGTTAAAATAATCAATTTTGATTGTTTTTTCGTCTGCTAAGCCCGGATGGCGGAATTGGTAGACGCGCTGGTCTCAAACACCTGTGGGAAACCGTGCCGGTTCGACTCCGGCTCCGGGTACTTAAAAACCTCTTCTTAACGGAAGAGGTTTTTTTATGTTTTTTTTTGAACCATATAAGAAAATATAACTGCGCGTTTAAAGCTCTTTATTTAAATGAACTTATATCACTTATATGGTGAAAACCTCACAACTCGCATTATGCAAAACTGGAAAATTGCATGAATTGGCAATAAAACACAATTGATTCGCTTTGTAATGCAACTCTAAAGCTAACTCCACTTTATCTTTATTTGTAATCGTGACTTTTGGATTTAATCGAACTTCTGTAAAACGCCCACTTCCATCTGGATTTACTTCTAATGTTGCCTCAGCGTTGTCTGAATAACTGATGACTTCTATATCGTTTTGAGAACAGACGTATAAATAGGACATCATGTGGCAGGAAACTAAACTGCTTAACAATAAATCTTCGGGATTGTATAATTCTGGATCGCCTTTGAAGGCTTTTGCTGCGGAAATGTCCAAAACGGGTTTTCCTTCAATTTGAATTTGATGGGTTTTGCTGTAGAATCTTTTGGAAGATTGAACCGAGTTTTGTTTAAAAATCCAATCTAATTGGACTTTGAATAGATGTTTAAATCCCATAAATTATTTGATTATTGTACTGATTCTATTTTCTCAATAAACCATTTGCCACCTATCCTTTTTAAGGAATATTTATAACCTCCAGATATAGGCAGAACAAACTTCACCTCGGAATTAAACTCATCCTTTTGACTTACAGTATATTTACTTTTATCAATATTCAGTAGATCTTCCTCAAATGCTTCTTGAGTAAGAAAGAAATGATCATAATCAAAACCATAAGGAGGTCCGTCATTTTCTGGGTTCTCTTTGTAATATTGATCCGCTTCTAAAAACAATTTTTCTTCATTTTTAAGAAGGTTATCAGTTAAAAAACCACTTTTTTTCAATTCCGAAATATATTTTTCGGCTTCTTTAAAATCTACATAATAATTTTCTGCCTCCTCATTCTCTTTCTCATCCATTGGTCCTCCACCAATAACATCAAATTTACCCAGCATATCCATGTTTTTAATATACCATTTCATAAAGTCTTTAACTAATGCTATTTGTTCCTTGCTATCATTCGATAAATCCGATTTTTTGTCTGAATCTGATTTATCAATTGAATTGTTTTCCGACTGGCTTTTATCTTTATTTTGACAGCTGTGAAGAAATAAAATGGAGAATAAAATATAAATAATTTTTCTTTTCATTTTGCAATTTTTCAGTTTCCTAAGATGAATTAAGCTTGCTAAGTTAATCTTTTAACAGTAGTGAAATAAATTAAAAAATTATTCCTTTATAAAAACAAAAAACCTCGAAAGCCGACACTTTCGAGGTTTTTCAGAGAATTAGAACTAACTAAACAAATTCTAAAGATTATTTTTGAACCGAAAATTTAAAAGTAGTTTTCGTTTTATAATTTTCTCCCGGGTTTAAAACCGTTGTTGGAAAGTTTTTCTGGTTTGGAGAATCTGGATAATGTTCTGTTTCTAGACACAATCCTGTTCTGTGCGCGTAAGTTCCTCCGTTTGGCATTGGCAACGTTCCGTCAAGGAAATTTCCAGAGTAGAACTGAATTCCAGGTTCGTCTGATGTCATTTCCATAATTCTTCCGCTTGCTGCATGGTATACTTTTGCAATGATTGTTTTTCCTTTTTCAGGATTGTTCAACACCCAGCAGTGATCGTAACCTTTTCCTCTTTCTAATTGCTCATTTTTAGCATTAATGTCTTTTCCAATTAATTTTGGAGTTCTGAAATCGAAAGGAGTTCCCGCTACATCATCTAATTTTCCTGTCGGAATTAAGGTCGCGTCTACTGGAACTAATTTGTCTGCATTTAAAGTCAATTCGTGATCTAAGATTGTTTTTGTAAAATCTCCAGATAAATTGAAGTATGAATGCTGTGTTAAATTAACAACCGTTTTTTTGTCTGTAGTTGCTTCGTAAAGCACTTCTAACTGATTGTCATTTGTCAATGTATACGTTACAATAACTTTCAAGTTTCCTGGATAACCTTCTTCCATATCTTTACTTAAGTAAGACAATTTTAAAGAAGCTGTTTCACCAGATTTAACCTCATCGGCTTTCCAAACCACGTTGAAATATCCTTGCGGACCTCCGTGTAAAGCATTTGGAGCGTTGTTAATTGCCAATTGATATTCTTTTCCGTCAAGCGAAAATTTACCTTTTGCAATTCGGTTTCCGTATCTTCCGATTAAAGCTCCAAAAAATGGATTTTCTTTTTCGTATTGTGCCAAATTACTGAATCCGATTACTACATTTTCAGAAACACCTGCTTTATTAGGCACTTTCAAATCTGTAATCCTTCCTCCAAAAGTGATGATGTCAACTTCCATCCCATTTTGGTTTTTCAGTTTATAGCTCTCTACTTTTTCGCCTTTGGCAGTAGTTCCGTATTCTGATTTATCGATTGTAACTAATGCTTTTTCATCAGTGGCAACTTTTTCTGTATCGGCTTTTTTATCGCCTTTACACTGAACTGAAACTGCAGCCAAACTTAAAAGGCCGATTCCGAAAACACAACGTTTTAATGCATTCATAAATGATATTTTTTTGGTTTGTAAAAGTTAGATGTTAGATATAAAATGTCAGATGTGAAATTTAATCATTTTATAAATGTAAAAATCACCTTTTTAATTTTTTTCACATTTCACATCTAACAAATTACGTTTTACTGCCTTATAGTCCGTGTTGGAATAAGTGAAAATATGCTTCGTTGGCATTAATTTTATCTTTAAACTCTCTTACAGTTGTTTTCTCATCAATTACCAATAATTCGATTCCAGCGATGTCTGCGAAATCTTCCATATATTCTGTTGTGATTGACTGGCTGTAAACCGTGTGGTGCGCTCCACCAGCTAAAATCCAAGCTGTTGCCGCAACCTCTAAATTTGGTTTACAATCCCAAAGAACGCGAGCAACTGGAAGTTTTGGTAATTCTGCCATTGGTTTAACTGCTTCAACTTCGTTTACAATTAAACGGAAACGAGTTCCCATATCAACCAAAGAAACGTTGATTGCATCACCTGCAGGCGAATTGAATACTAAACGCGCTGGATCTTCTTTTCCTCCAATTCCTAATGGATGCACTTCGCAAGAAGGTTTCCCGTCAGCAATAGATGGACAAATTTCCAACATGTGAGAACCTAAAACATATGATTTTTGTGGTGTGAAGTGGTACGTATAATCTTCCATGAAAGAAGTTCCACCTTCCAAACCAACACACATTACTTTTAAAGCTCTTACCATTGCAGCGGTTTTCCAGTCTCCTTCTCCACCAAAACCATAACCATCGGCCATTAATCTTTGTGTTGCGATTCCTGGTAATTGTTTCCAAACTCCAAGGTTTTCAAATGTATCTGTAAAAGCGCCAAATCCTCCTTCTTCAAGGAAAGCTCTTAATCCTAATTCGATTTTTGCTGCTTCAACTAATGAACTTCTTTGTGCTCCGCCTTCTTTTAAAGAATCCGTTAAGTTATAAGAAGACTCATAAACTGCTAACAAATCAGCTAATTGTTTGTCTGTTACTTTTTCTATATGTTTTGTAACGTCTGAAGAATCGTATCCGTTTACAGACATTCCGAAACGAATTTGAGCTTCAACTTTATCACCTTCTGTAACAGCAACCTCACGCATATTATCTCCAATACGAGCTACTTTCAAGTTTTGAAGTTCATCCCATCCTAAGACAACTCTTGACCAGATTCCCAATTGTTTTTGAACTCTTTGGTCTTCCCAGTGACCTACAATTACTTTACGTTTTTTACGCAAGCGAGACATAATGAAACCAAATTCACGATCTCCGTGAGCCGATTGATTCAAGTTCATGAAATCCATATCGATGCTTCCCCACGGAATTTCAGCGTTGTATTGCGTATGTAAGTGGCATAACGGTTTTTTAAGGATATTTAATCCACCAATCCACATTTTTGCTGGTGAGAAAGTATGCATCCAAGCAATAATTCCGATACAGTTTTTCTCAGAATTTGCCGCCAAACATACATCTAAAATTTGTGAAGGCGATTTTACCACATCTTTGTAAACCACTTTTACCGGAATTGAAGATGAAGCGTCTAATCCTTTTGCAATAATTTGAGAATGTTCTGCTACTTTTCTAAGTGTTTCTTCACCGTATAATTCTTGGCTTCCTACTACAAACCATACTTCTTTTTGAGAAATGTCTATCATTGTTTTTTATTTTGTTTCAAGTTTTCTTTGTTTCAGGTTTGCTTCGCCTATTCGAGCAGAGCTCTCGAGTCAAGTTTGAAATGCGGAAAATCTTTGTTATATATTGTTTTTATTATTTTGTTTCAAGTTTCAGGTTTCACGTTCCAACAACTTGAAACTTTAAACCTGAAACAAAAATTTTTACTGTCCGTAGTACGAATCTTTTCCGTGTTTACGGTTGTAATGTTTCTTTATTAATGAATCTTTTAATCTTGGTGCGTTTGGGTTTATTTGTAAAGTCAGATAAGCCATTTCTGCCACCACTTCTAAAACTTTACTGTTGTAAACCGCTTTTGCCGCATTTTTTCCCCATGCAAACGGACCGTGATTTCCAATTAAAATCATTTCTACTTCTTCATAAGAAAGATTTTTTTCTTTGAAGCAATCCAAAATCTGAATTCCAGTATTGTGCTCGTAGTTTCCTTCAATTAAAGAATCTGCCATCGGGGGCGCACACGGAATGTCAGCCGTTAAGTGATCTGCATGAGTTGTTCCGAAAATCGGAATATCTTGCTGCGCTTGTGCCCAAGCCACAGAATACGTTGCGTGCGTATGAGCCACTCCGCCTATATTTGGCCAGTTTTTATACAAATATGCATGCGTTTTTGTGTCTGAAGACGGACGCATTGTCCCTTCAATAACGTTATTGTCAAAATCGACAATAACGATATCTTCAGGTTTTAAATCTTCGTAAGGAACACCGCTTGGCTTAATGGCAAAAACACCATTTTTTCTGTCAACAGCGCTTACATTTCCGAAAGTATAGACCACCAAATTCAATGCATTCAACTGCATGTTGGCTTCGTAACATTCTTGTTTTAAATCTTTATAAAGAGAACTCATTTTGAGAAATTTTAATAGTTGGATCTGCAAAAGCACTTAATTGTTCGTACCCCACAAGCAATTTATTATAAGCTGCTACTTGATCTAATTGTGGGAAATATTCTCCGTCAAAATCACTTCCGATTTTTTGGCTTGCTTCAATAACGTTTGGATAAATTCCGGCTGCCACTGCTGCATAAATTGCCGCACCTAAAGCAGGAGTTTGGTCTGAAGCTGCCACTTTAATTGGCTTGTTTAAAACGTTAGCCAAAGTCTGCATGATGAAAGGCGATTTACGAGCAACACCACCGATTCCGATAACGCTGTCGATTTTTACACCTTCTTCTTCAAAACGGTCTACAATTTTCTTCGCTCCAAAACAGATTGCGTTTACTAAAGCTTTGAAAATATGAGGTGCTTTTGTTCCTAAAGATAAATTTGAAATCGCGCTTTTCACTTCTTGATTTGCATCTGGAGTTCTTCTTCCGTTAATCCAATCTAAAGCAATTGGAAGACTTTCAGAAACTGGAATTTTCTCTGCTTCTTTTGTTAATTCAACAATTAATTTATCGCTGAATTCTTCTCTTAATTGTTC
This sequence comes from Flavobacterium mesophilum, assembly GCF_039581405.1. Lineage (NCBI taxonomy): Bacteria > Pseudomonadati > Bacteroidota > Flavobacteriia > Flavobacteriales > Flavobacteriaceae > Flavobacterium > Flavobacterium mesophilum. The sequence continues at coordinate 613,946 of NZ_JBCPXZ010000003.1, forward strand.
TTTTTGAGCATCATTTAAAGTTGATGAAGAAGCTAATAAATGTTCAGTCGGCCACATTAGCAATTCTTTGTACCAAGCCAATAAATCACCAAAAGCAGATTGTCCTGCTTCCAAACCTATAAATCCTGGAATTACAGATCCGTCAACTTGACCGCAGATTCCACGAACCGTTTTTGTTCCCACTTCTTCATAAGAACCAACTAGAATATCGCAAGTTGAAGTTCCCATAACACGAACTAAAGTATTCTCTTCGATTTTAGCTCCAACTGCACCAGAATGCGCGTCGAAAGTTCCAACAGCTACAACAGTTTCTGTAGAAAGTCCTAAACGATCTGCCCATTCTTTGCTCAATTTTCCAGCAACTAAATCTGAAGTATAAGTTTCATCATATAAATTGCCACGTAAAGTCGCTAAATACGGATGTAATTTTTCTAAGAATTCAACTGGTGGTAATCCGTTCCAGTCTGCGTGCCACATGGCTTTGTGACCAGCTGCGCAACGGCTTCTTTTGAATGTTTTTAAATCTTTATCTTCAATTAACAAATACGTCATTAAATCGCAGTGCTCCATCCAGGTGTGTGCTGCATTTCTAACCGCTTCGTCTTGTCTTGCAATGTGAAGAATTTTTGCCCAAAACCATTCCGAAGAATAAATTCCTCCAACGTATTTTGTCACGTCTTCTCCGCCCCAGCTAACTGCCAGTTCGTTGATTTCGTTTGCTTCATTTATAGAAGTGTGGTCTTTCCATAAAACCATCATCGCATTTGGGTTTTCTTCAAAACCTTTTGTCAATGCTAATGGCGTTCCATCTGCTGTAACTGGAACTGGAGAAGATCCAGTTGTGTCGATACAAATTCCGCGAACCAATGAAGGATCCACTTTACTTTCTTTTACAACATTTTGAATCGTGATTTCCAATCCTTCAATATGATCCAAAGGATGTTGGCGAAATTGATTTATAGAGGCGTCACAATATTGCTTGTTTTTCCATCTTTTATAATGAGAAACGTTCGATGCCAGCTCTTGCCCATTTTCAGTGTCTATTAGCACCGCTCGAACAGAATCTGTTCCGTAGTCCAATCCTATTACGTAATTTTTCATTCTAAATTTGTTTTGTTGTTGACAAATATAAATATAATTAATTTATAAGTGTATAAAAAACACTTAATAAAAACTGGCTTCTTGATTTTTACAAATAATGCATCAAAATCAAGTATTTTGAATCCAAAAAATCAATAAACGTGTGATTTACACTTATTATCTTACGATTATTTCATCTTAATTTTCAAAACCGTAACAGAGTAAGGCGCAAAATCATACTGAACTTTGCTTCCGCTTACTTTAAATTCGCTTTCTTTTGGGCTAATTTTAGTTGGCGCTTCAAAAGAATTCTCATCATTTATGCCATCTCCTTTCAATGTAACTGCCGTTCCTTTTGCCTCCAATTTTGCTCCTTTTAAGTCGATAGAAACGTTTTGAGATGAAGCCGATGTATTTACAATTTTCAAGATTACTTCTTTTGTATTTACATCTTTTACAGCCGATGCAAACAAATCATTTTGACCAATTACTGCTTTTCCATCTTTTGTAATGTTAATCAAATCGGTTCCTTTATTATTTGAGAATAATTTCTGCACATAATAATTTGGAGTTCCGTACGACTGCAAATTGTTGAACCAAATCATATCTGGCGTCCACTGCCAACCGTCAACGTGCGCTAATAAAGGTGCGTAAGATGTCAAATGCACCACCTCAGCATTACGCTCCATTCCCGTCATAAATGCTGCTTCAGAGAACGCACATTCCCAGTTGTTTTTATTCTCCGGACTTGCAATTGCTACACTTTGTGCTGCATATTCGCCTGCGAAAATTTTTGGTCCTTTACGGTCATAATTGTCATAACGCGTTACATTTTTACGGAACCAAGCTGGATCTTTGTAATAATGCTCGTCAACGATTTCAGCATTTAGGCTTTTAAGTTCTTTCATGCCGTAATCAAAATAATCTCCGTCAGGGAATGGTCCTGTTCCAGAAACAATCGTAATGTTTGGATATTTTGCTTTAATTGCTTTTTGGAAAACTTTGAAACGCTCAATATAATCTGGTCCCCATTGCTCATTTCCAACTCCGATAAGTTTTAAATTGAATGGTTTTGGATGTCCCATATCTGATCTTAATTTACCCCAAGCTGTTGTAGCATCGCCATTTGCAAATTCGATCAAATCCAAAGCATCCTGCACATACGGATCGATTTGGTCCATCGGAACTAATTCTCCAGTGTTAAATTGGCACGCCATTCCACAGCTTAAAATTGGAAGCGGAGAAGCTCCAATGTCTTCAGCAAGCTGGAAATATTCAAAAAATCCTAAACCAAAACTCTGGAAATAATCTGGTGCTGGTCTGTGTTTGAATTCCATGTTCCAACGGTTAACCGCTGTTTCTCTGTCTTCAACATTTCCAACTGATTTTTTCCATTGGTAACGCTCTGCCAAAGTTCTTCCTTCAACAATGCATCCTCCAGGAAAACGCAAAAATCCAGGTTTTAAATCGTATAATAATTGTACTAAATCGGCACGCATTCCGTTCTTTCTTCCTTTCCAAGTATCCTCAGGAAAAAGCGAAATATTGTCTAAATCGATCACTCCATTTCCTTCAAAAGTAATTTTCAATTTTCCTTTTGCTTCCGTTGCAGAAGATGTCAATTGAGCCGTATAATTTGACCAATCTTTAGAAGTTGGAACGATTGAAGTTTCGCCCAAAACTTTGTTGTTTTTATCAATAAATTGGAATTTAATTTTTGAAATATTTCCAGAAATTTTAGATGCTTTCAAAGATAAATTGTATTTCAAATCTTTTTTAAGCCCCATTCCTCTAAAGCCTTCATTAATCAACTCATAACCGTTTGCGTCATTAATTGTAACTCTGCAATAATTATGATTTGTCCCTTTTTGAGAATACTGAATCACATTTGCAATTCCTGATTGTGTGTTTAATTTATGACGGTCGCTGTTTGGCTCATTCCATCCCATCATTGGAAACTGGAATTCGAAAGATCTGTTTTTGATCATTTCGGCATACAAACCTCCATCGGCTGCAAAATTGATATCTTCAAAAAACACTCCGTACATTGTAGGTTCGATTTTGGTTACTGTTTTTGCAACATCAACCTGAAGATTATTTTTTTGTGCCGATGCATAAATGCCGTTCAGCAATAAACCGCAAAGGGTAATTTTTGTAATTAAATTGGACTTCATTTTTTATTTATTTAAATGTGTTTTGGCACGCGAATGACGCGGATAAAACGGGTTTTTAATTTTTGTTTTTCACTTTTGGCTTTAATTTAAACACATAGAATCATAGTATCCGTTGTCTAAAAAAGGCATTTCATTTTTTAAAATTCACATAGCTATGTGTTCAAATTTTATTTCTCGCAGATTCCGCAGATTGAGCAGATTTATTTTATTTTATTTTTTCATTCAAAATATAAAATCTTGCCTCTTACTTCTTTCTTCTATTTTCTATTGTCTCTATTTATAATCCAACCAAACTTTCATTTTTCCTACGCCACGATTCGACCAAGAATAATATGGAATGGCTTTGAATTTTGAATTTTCGATCACATTAACGCCTTGCAAAAGATTTGCCTCTTTTTTCACTTTGAAAGTATCTGAAGCCGAAACATCTATTTTGTCAAAATTGGTTTTGTTGTCGATTTCTTCAACAGCGTAAACGATTGGACCGTACTCAAGAGAAACTTTGTTTTTATTCGTTTCAACTTTAGAATTCGTCTCAACTTCCTGAACTTCCATTGGGAAATTAAGTGCGATTTTGTCGCCTTTTTTCCAATTTCTATTGATGGTAAAATAGCCGTCTTGTTGCTGCATTGCTACCGCTTCTCCATTTATTGTAATTGAGGCTTTTTGAGTTGAGGCTTTTTTGTAAGTGTATAAATCCCCTGGCAAAACTTCATTTCTAGCCCAGCCCGGAACGCGTAGTTTGATCGTAAATTGGCCTTCTTTTTTAGGATTAACCGAGATTCCAACTTTTCCATTCCAAGGATAAGAAGTTTGTTGCGAAATCTGTAAATCTGTTTTTCCTAATTTGAAAGCCGAATTATTTGAGGCATATAAATTTACGTATAAAACATCATTTGTTTTGGAATAAATTAATCCTGGAATTGACGGAATAAAACGAATCAAATTCGTTGGACAACAAGAACAATCAAACCAAGCCTGGCGCGTGCAAGAACCTCTATTTGATTTATAAACGCCATCGGCTTCTAAGGCGTTTGGATAAAAGAATTGTTTTCCGTCAAGCGAAATCCCCGAAATTAATCCGTTGTACATCGTTCTTTCGATCACATCAAAATATTCCGATTTTCCGTATAAACTATGCAGTCTGTGGTTCCAATACACGTCACCAATTGCGGCGCAAGTTTCGTTGTAAGCGGTTAAGTTTGGCAATTCGTAATTGGCTCCAAAAGCTTCTCCGTCATGTCTTGAACCAATTCCGCCCGTGATGTACATTTTTTTGTTCACCATATTATTCCACAAATTATTTACGGCATTTTCATATGATTTATCTTTTGTCATCGCAGCAATATCGGTCATTCCAGCGTACATGTAAACCGCACGAACAGCATGACCAACAGCTTCATTTTGCTGAATTACCGGCATATGATCTTGTGCATATTCGCCATATAATTTATGATTGTTTGGATTTCCGCGATTGTCTAAAAAGTATTTAGCCAATTTTAGATAATCTTCTTTTCCTGTAATTTGATACAATTTGATTAAACCCGTTTCAATAATCTGATGCCCCGGAACTCCTTTTACCTGACCCGGACCATCTCCAAAAGTCTTCACAAACAAATCGGCATTTTTGATGGCAATGTCAAGGAAATTTCTTTTTCCAGTTGCTTCGTAATGTACCACAGCGGCTTCGATTAAATGTCCTGCGTTATAACATTCATGACTAATTTGAAGCGATTCCCAACGCTTTCCTTCGATAACTGGAACCCAGGTTGCTGGCGGTTTTGCCGGATTTATAGTTCTCCAAGTCGTCAAATATCCATCGGCTTCTTGGCCAATTTTTACGATTGCAATAAGTGAATCCAGAACTTTTTCTAATTTAGGATTTGGAGCACTGATCAAAGTATTCGAAGCGCCTTCAATGATTTTGTAAACGTCTGTATCATCAAAAGGCATTTCTCCTCTAACGGTTCCAGTTTTTTGTTTTCCTGCAATCAAGAAATTCTCAAAACGGCCTTCTTCACTACATTTTTGGATGGCATATTGAATAGTGATTTCCTGTACTCTTTTGATAATTGGCAACCAAAAAGAATCTGTCAGTTTTACATTTTGAATGTTCACAGGCTCGATTTGATAACCTGCTTTTAAAACTGAGGTTTTATCACTTGGCTGTACCGAATTGTTTTTGGTTTCTTTACACGAAGCCAAAATCAAAAGCGACATGAAAATCGTTAAAATTGGTAAATTGTATTTCTTCATTTTAATTGGATATTCTATTTTAAAATGGGCCACAAATTGGCATCCCATTGCATTTCTTTAACTACTAATCTTGGTGTTCCGTTGGTCTTTTTTTCATAAGCGTGGTAGAAAATATAATCTTTCCCATCAAACGTATAAGCGCTGTTATGGCCCACGCCAAAGTAATTCTCGTCGCCTTGAACTACTATGCTTCCTCCGCCTTCTGTTAACAATTTTCCATCTTTATCGACATAAGGTCCGGTTGCATTTTTAGATCTTCCAACGACAACTTTATAGGTGCTTTTTTCTCCGCGGCAACATAAATCCCAAGAAAGAAATTGGTAGTAATAACCGTTTTTCTTAAAAATAAAAGGAGCTTCCAATGCTGCGTCTCCTGGGTCAGAATCGGCTAGTTCAAAACTTCTTTTGCGTTTAGAAATCGTATGCCATTCTTGAGGCTGTGCAATCGATTTTAAATCGGGATTTAATTTTACCATTTTTAGTCCTTCCCAAAAAGAACCAAAAGCCAGCCAAGGCGTATTGTTTTCATCAAAAACCAAATTCGGATCAATGGCATTCCACATATCGCGGTTTGGCTGCGACTGAATGACAATTCCTTGATCAACCCATTTGTAATTTTTATCATTTGGATCTAATGTTGTATTAGTCGCAACGCCAATCGCCGAAGTGTTTTTGGCGAAAGCCGAAACCGAATAATACAGATAATAAACATTGTTGTGGAATGAAATATCTGGCGCCCAAATATGATTTTTAAAATCGGCCGCAACGCCATCTGCCCAAACTGGTTTTGCTGCGAAAACCTGAGGTTGTTTGTCCCATTTTTTCAAATCTTTTGAACTGAAAACGCTGATTCCGTTTCCAGTGCAATACAAATAATACGTGTCTTTTTGTTTGATCACAACGGGATCGTGAACTACAATTTCTTGCGCTGTCATAACTGACGCTGTTAGCATCAAGAAGGCTGAAATTATGTGTTTTATATTTTTGTAAATCATATAAGTGATATAAGTAAATTTAAGTTTAGACCTCAACTGAAAACTTTCATAAGATCATATAAAGAACCGTTGAAAACTTCGGTGTCTTCGACTTCGCTCAGACTGACATATCTATTGTATTCCTTCAGAAGTCATTACGACGCGTTTCATTGTTCCATCTTTATTGTAAAATAATTTATCCACGCAAACCGATCTTCTGAAACTTCCTCCATGTGGTTGCGATGCACCGTTGTGATAGATGAAATACGATTGTCCTTTAAAATCAATTATTGCTTGGTGATTCGTGTTACTGTTTCCAGCTAATTCGTTCAAAATTCCTTTAAATTCCCATGGACCCGTAATTGACTTGCTCATGGCATAAGCGATTTTCTCTGGAAATTCGTAAGCGTATGACAAATAATACCAATCTTTATGTTTGTGAATCCAAGGTGCTTCGGTGTAATGTGGCAGATCGATATGATGAATTTCTCCATCAATTTCAGTCATATTTTCTTTTAGTTTGGCATAATGACAAGAGGTATTTCCCCAAAACAAATACGCTTGTCCGTCATTATCGATATAAACCGTTGGATCGATATCATCCCAGCTTATATCGGTAAATTTGGTCATATCATTTGTAATCAAAGCTTTTCCTAAAGCATCTTTAAAAGGCCCGATTGGACTGTCTGAAACCGCAACACCAATTGCTTTTCCAGGAATTGTTCCGTGTTCAACTGTTACAAACCAATAAAATTTTCCATTTCTCTCAATTACCTGCGAAGCCCAAGCATCACTTTTTGCCCATTTAAAATCGGTTACTTTTAAAGGCACGGGATGCGATTCCCATTTTTTCATATCCGATGAAGAATAAACCACCCATTCGTTCATCTTATAAAAATTAAAATCATTTGGTGCCTCGTCGTGACCTGCATACAAATACACTTTATCCTTATAAACCAATGCCGCAGGATCGCCTGTGTATTGATCTTTTATAATTGGATTGTTCAATTTTAATGGCGCAGTCTGACTTGTTGCCGTATTGCAGGACAGAATTAAGCATAAAATGGAAAGGCTTGTAAATATGTTTTTCATTAGATTTTATTTGGCAAAAGCCCTTCCTAAACAAGAAAGGGCTTATTGATTTTTTAATTTACTTTTTTACCCCAAACAGGCAATCCTGAAGCGGTATATCCAGAATAACTCAAGGTCACTTTTCTGGTTGATAATTCCCAATCCCAAGCATCAGAAACATTGCATTTTACGCCATTAACTGTCAAGACTTTTTTAGTGCTGTCGTATGACCAAGTTCCTGTCGCGTCTCCGCTTACTTTTTTGTCGGCAGTCAAATAAATTGTTCCTGCTTTCTGCATGGTTTTGTATTGGTAATTCAGTGTGATTTGTTCCCAAGTTCCAATAAAACTTGCCTCGGTAATTGTCGTTGCTGGAACTCCTGCGTAGCGCTCAGCCTCAACAACTGGCCATCCGTCTTCTGTCCATTGAATGGCACGAACATGTCCCATCATAACCGCATTTGAAACTGCAATTCCTGCAACACCTTCAGGCAAACGCGCCTGAGAAGCATAGTACCATTGTTTTGTATCTGGATTTTGGAAAACAGCGCAATGCGAGAATCCAACCCAGCCCGTATGATTTTTAAATTGATATGGATGCGTTACCATTGGATAACATTCTGCACCATTTGTAATACTACTTCCGCTGATGGTTAAATAAGGCCCTAAAATGCTTTTTGAACGTGCGACACGTGTATTGTACGCAACAGACAATTCATCATAAGCCAAAAACAAATAGTAATATTGTGTGTCTGGATTGTAAATGATTTCTGGTCCTTCAAGTGCTTGCCAACGGTTTGTACTGATGTTTCCGCGACCTGCAATTCGAGTTCCGTAATCGTCGATGGTTTTTAATTGATATGGTTTTCCTGTTGCAGGATCTAGTTTTAAAGCTGCAATTCCGGTATGCCAAGAACCATAAATTAAATATTGATCGCCTTCGGGAGTTTGAATAAAACTCGGATCGATGGCATTGAATTTAAAATAAGCATCCCAATCGTTTGCTCCATTTCGAACATAACTTTTTACGCCATCAGGTTCAGAACAAACTACCATCCCTTTGTCTACCCAATTATTTGAAGCCAAATCATCTGTTTCGGCCAAACCAATAAAAGCGCGTTCTGACCAAGAAGTATTGGTGTCTGTTCCTGTAATTGGGTTGGTAACCACAATGCTGTAATACATTCTGAATTTGTTTCCAACTTTACGAACGCAAGGCGCCCAATAACCGTAACTCGGATTTGTAATTGGAGGAAGAGCCGGATTCATTCTTGCTCTTTTATTGTTCAAAGAATCCTTAACCCAAGCCGGAGCTGTAGTCATAGATGATCCCATGAATTCCCAATTGATTAAATCTTTTGATCTTCTGTAAAAGAAATGCCCGTTTCCATCGTGCGCATTTCCATATGAAGCATCGGTTTGGTACATATAATAATATTCTCCCGATTTTTCAACAGTTGGGTCGTGAACGTTAGCCAAATTCCATTGTGTTCTGTTTCCCCAAGATGAGATCGAAGTGTAATTATCTGCGTATGTTGGCCCCGGAAAAGCAGGTGTTGTCACAACGGGCGGTACCGGGTCTGGATCAGGAGTTACAGGGGCATCTGGACTATCGCTTGAACAGCCAATCACCAATAACGCTCCTAAAAATGCTCCTATAAAAGAACCCATTTTTAGAATGGAATTCGATTTTTTCATGTTTTATCTTTTTATTTTCCTTCTAAAACAACAACTGAGAAAGGAGGAATTGTGATTTCAAGTTTTCCTTTTTTGTTTTCGAAACCTTTAAAAACTGTTGGAACAATTTTGTTTGGCGTATCGAATGAATTGTAATCTTGTAATTTAGCTGATGTGATAACTGTTCCTGTGAAATTTTTAACTCCAAGATCGTTTACATCAATTTCAATTTTGTTTTTGTTTTTAGCATCAACATTTACTAAAGAAATATGGACTGCACCGCTTTTATCTTTTGAAGCTGAAACTGATACAGCAGGAAGCGTTTCTCCATTAAATGTGTATAATGGCGATTGGAAACTTACAGGCAATAATTTTGCATCTTGGTGTACGCTGTACATTTTCATTACATGATACGTCGGCGTTGTAATCATTTTTGCTTTGTCTGTTAAAATAACTGCTTGCAAAACATTTACACATTGTGCTAAGTTTGCCATACGAACACGGTCTGCATGGTTGTTGAAAATATTCAGCGTTGCTCCAGCCAAAACTGCGTCTCTCATTGTATTTTGCTGATATAAAAATCCTGGATTTGTTCCTTTTTCAACTTCATACCATCCACCCCATTCATCAACAATCATGGCTACTTTTTTCTGTGGATCATATTTATCCATAATAGCAGCATGTTTTGTAACCAATTCTTCCATTTTCAAAGCCGATTTCATCGTTTTGAAATAACCTTCTTCAGTAAAATCTCTGTCATCGCCTTTTTTAGCCCATTCAATTACAGCGTAATGATGAACTCCAAGACCGCCCAACATATTGATTGGAATGTTTTTCATTAAGACTTCTGTCCAATTGTAATCAGCGCTGTTTGAACCAGATGCAATACGAGTAAGTCCGCCTGTATTTTCCCAGTCTGACATGAACGTTGCAAATTTGCGGTATTCACCTGCGTAGTATTCAGCAGTCATATTTCCTCCACAACCCCAAGCTTCATTTCCAATTCCCCAGAATTTAACTTTCCAAGGTTCTTTTCTTCCATTTTTTTGACGCAAGTCGCTCATTGGACTTTTGCCTCCAAAATTGGTGTACTGAACCCAGTCAGCTAATTCCTGAACTGTTCCGCTTCCAACATTTCCAGACAAATACGGTTCAGCCCCAAGAAGCTCACACATATTCAGGAAATCGTGTGTTCCAAAACTGTTATCTTCTGTAACGCCACCCCACCATTTGTTTACAATTGTTGGTCTTTGTTCTTTTGGTCCAATTCCGTCTTTCCAATGGTACGTATCGGCAAAACAACCTCCCGGCCATCTTAAATTCGGAATTTTTAAATCTTTTAAAGCAGTAATAATGTCGTTTCTAACTCCGTTTGTGTTTGGTATTTTTGAAGTATCTCCAACAAAAAATCCGCCGTAGATACAGCGTCCTAAGTGTTCAGCAAAATGTCCGTAAATGTTTTTGTTGATCACTGGAGCATCAGCATTATTTTTTATGGTTACAACTGTGGTTTGATTTTGGGCAAAACTAACCTGATTACAAAGGGTAATAAGAAATGTGATTAAAAGTGCTTTTTTCATAATGTTTTATAAGTTTATAAAGAGGAAAGTTTTGAGGCTTTCCTCTAAATATTAAAATTAATAAGAAAGTGTAGGCCATCCTGATGACCATGTAAAATATACAATTTCTAGTTTTGGATTTCCGCTATCGGCTCCGTCATAATAATGAACAGACCCTTTTTGGGTTCCGGTAATTCTTGATAAATGTCCTGGACCAATATAATTTCCTTGAGTTGCCAAAACCGTTGTACCGCCACCGCTTTTTAAAGATACCCCGTTTTTGTCCACAAAAGGACCAAAAGGACTTGTTGAACGACCTACAACAATATAATAAGTACTATTTACGCCGTTACAGCAAGTACCTCTGTTTACAAATAGATAGTAATAACTTCCTTCTTTTATCAAACAAGGCGCTTCCCAAGATGCGCTGTTTCCTCCTGCAACAATGGTTTTGCTTCCTGTTGTTTTTCCTGTTGAAGGATTAATTTGGATGACTCCAATACCAGCATGCCAAGAACCATAAGCCATGTAAACATTGCTTCCGTCAACTAAAATTGAAGGATCGATTGCATTTACATCTGACGCCGTTGAAGAAGAAACTACAACTCCTCTATCTGTCCAGGTTGTTCCTGCGCTTTGAGAAATTGCTGGTGTAGTTACCAATCCAATGGCAGAAGTCGCTGATCCAAAAGTCGAACAAGAATAATACATGTTCCAACGATTGTTAAACCACGCAACATCTGGCGCCCAAAATGTTTTTGTAAAACCCGGTACATATCCTGCAATCCAACTTGGCGTTGAAGAAAACACTGATGTTCCCCAAGTCCAGCTTGTCAAATTTGTTGAATAGGTCATTGGAATATTATCTCCTGTTGTGAAAACATAATAATTCACACCGCTTTTTACTATTGTGCTTGGATCATGCGAAGGAACATTTCCGCTGACCGTTTTTGCTGTTAAATTTTTTACCTGAGAATTTTGAGTTTCTACTGTTGCAGATGCCTCATCATTCGAAGGGATTATAGTATCTTCATTTTGACAACTTCCTAATAATAATGCTAATAAAACCAAACTTGCTATTGTTTTCATTTGTAATAATTTTAGTAAATGTTAATAATTTAATCTCTCTATAATCTCATTCTCTTTTAAAGAGAATATCACATGGCAGATTTTTTTCAACCTGCCATATGATATTAGGTATTCTAACTAATTCAAAATAAATATTAATAACTGTCGTTTTGTTTTGTACCTGGATTGTTATCCATTTCCAACTGCGGAATTGGGAAATATTCTCTTCCTGCCGCGTATGAATTGAACTCTGCATCTCTTGTTTTCAGCCAAGCCAATTTAGTAGCGTCTTGCAACCATCCCCAACGGCGAATGTCGTCAAAACGGTGTCCTTCAAGAGGGAATTCTAAGAATCTTTCGTGACCAATCTGATCTCTCATTTGTGCTTGAGTCAATCCTGGTTTTGCAGTTGCTAAATCAGGCAAATTCACTCTGTTTCTTACCATTTGAATATAAGTGTAAGCTCCTGGAGTATCTCCTGTTTCGTTTAAACATTCTGCATACATTAAAAGAATATCTGCATATCTTAATAAACGCTCATTGATTCCTGATCTCCAATCGTATTCATCAGCAAACTGGCCATCTGAATTTTGGTATTTTCTGCAGAAAATATCATTTAAATCTGCTGGGCTTGTTGCATAAAAAGTGGCAAAATCTTTACCGTATAATTGCATTCCGCCTGGTTTGTTGTAAAAAATCGTCGCATCTAAACGAGGATCAACAGCTCCTGTTTTTGTTTTTTCTTGTTGATATTCATTAAATAATGCCCATGAAGGTTGAACGTCTGTCCATCCAAATGCTCTTGGTGCATATGTAATAGCACGTGCCGATGTTTTCCCCCAACCTGAAGCTGGTGCACCGCCCCATCCTAAATCTACTCCACCAGCATCTCTACTGAATTGTACTTCAAAAAGAGACTCAGAATTGTTTTCATTTGCTGTTGTAAAGTTGTCGCGATAGTTTGAAACTAAAGAGTAAACTCCTAAGTCAATTACTTGCTTGAACGTTGTTTTTGCATTGGCAAAATCTTTAGTAAACAAATATGCTTTTCCTAAGTATCCAAGAGCTGCACCTTTTGTAGCACGCCCTTTTTGACCTTTATCTAAACCTGTTACAGCATCATAACTAGTTGGCAATAATTCAGCAGCCGCTTTAAAGTCAGCGATAACTTGCGCCCATCCTTCTTCCTGAGTTTTTTGTGGCGTGTAAAGTTTAATTTCTGTTGGCAACGGAACATTTTTAAACATGTTTACCGCGTGGAAGAAATATAAACCTCTTAAAAAATAAGCCTGACCTAAAATTCTTTTTTTAAGTTCCGCATCCTCAAATTGTATTTCTGGAACATTTGTCAAAACTTGGTTTGCACGATAAATTCCTTGATAATAGGTTTCAAAAGCCCAGCCATAAATTGCAGGATCTGTTGGGTTTGAGTTGAAACGACCTACATTGTACATCGCTCCCCAAGGGCTGTTACTGCGAGTATCGTCACCTTTTAAATCCAAAAGCAGTGGCGTGCTTCTCATATAAGTTCCATCTGTAAGCAAACTTCCATAAGCGGCATTTACTCCTTCGATTGCATCTTGATCTGTTTTCCAAAATGAACCTGCAGTTTCAACGTTAGGATCCACTTGGTTCAAGTCTTCATTATCAACGCAGCTTGTAGTTACAAGCGCTAATGAAAAGAAAACTGTTATATAATTAAATACTTTATATTTCATTTTAATTCGTTTTTAATTGGTTAGGATAGATTAAAAAGTTACTTCAACACCCATAGAAATTGTTCTTGGGTTTGGGAATGATCCAGCATCATATCCTCTAGAAAATAATCCGTCATTGTAATTAAAATCTGGATCGTAACCTCTGTATTTGCTGATGATCCATAAGTTTTGACCATTTACATATACTTTCGCTCTTTGAATAAACAAATCCTTTGGCATTGGAATTGAATATCCAATTTCCAATGTCTGCAATTTGATATAATCACCGCTTTCGATAAATCTGTCAGAATCTCTTGCGTTTCCGTTTGGATCTCCAATAATTGGACGAGGAACGTTTGTATTTGTATTTGTTGGAGTCCAGTAGTTTAATGCATCAACACTATGATTTCCATATTGCTCTGTCATTAAATTACGATACAATCCGTTGAATACTTTGTTTCCTCCTGAACCTTGCCAGAACATAGAGAAATCCCAATTTTTATAATTTGCACCAAAATTGATTCCGTAGCTGTATTTTGGAATTGAAACTCCCATAAACTTTCTATCCGCATCTGTTATCTGGCCGTCACCATTTAAATCAGCGAATTTAAGATCTCCAACACCTGCATTTGTTTGAGTTGGTGATGAAGCTAAATCTGCTGCATTTTGGAAAATTCCAGCAACTTGATATGTATAAAGTTCTCCGATAGATCTTCCCACTTCTGTTTTTGAAGCAGCTCCGTAAATTGGATTTCCGTCAAGACCAATTTGTAAAACCTTATTTTTCAAGGTTCCTAAGTTTGCCGAAATATTGTATTTAAATTCGTGGTGATTGTTGTTGTACGTTGCTGTAAATTCGAAACCGCTATTTTTAACAGCACCTGCATTTGTTGTAATACTTGCTGGGAATGCTCCAGTTGAATATGGCAATGGAACTCCAATCAATAAATCTGTTGATTTTTTTTGATAGTACTCAGCAGTAATTTGCAAATCATTATCTAAGAATCCAAGCTCAACTGCAACGTTAGATGTAGCTGTTTTTTCCCAGTGAACATTCGGGTCAATAGCACTAACTACTGTTGTTCCAGGAGCTAAAGCATTATTGAAATCATATCCAGCAAAAGCATTGATCGTTGGTGAATAAGCATAAACTCCAAGTGTATTGTTTCCTAATTCTCCATAACCTCCTCTTAATTTGATTGTGTTAAACCAATCTGGTAGGTGGATGAATTTTTCGTTGCTTAATTTCCAAGCTCCTGAGAAAGAATAGAAATTTGCTGTATTGTTATCTTCACTGAAAAGTGATGTTTTATCTTGTCTGAAGTTTCCTGTAACAAAATAACGATCATCATAAGAATAGTTCAAACGGCTTAAGTATGAAATATTTGTAAGCGTGTTTTTGTATTCACCAGCGCTTGTAGCATCAGCATATTGAATTTGGCTGATTTCACCTGGAGTATATCCAACACCTCTTGACCAATGTCTATAATAATCATTTCTTTCTTGGATCCATCCAGCTAAAGCGTCGATTTTGTGTTTGTTCAAAGTAATTTCGTAAGTCAATAAGTTGTTTACGAATGTTCTTTGTTGGTTTCCGTTGTCAACATCTAAAGAAGCCTCATCATTTGTAGTAATATAGTACCATCCTAAATCACTTGGCGGAATGAATTTTCTGTTTTGAAAATCTAATCTATCGTAGCTTAAATCTAATTTATATTTCAAGCCTTTGATAATTTCAAGTTCTCCCCAAATGTCTCCAATGAAACGGCTTCTTTGTCCATTATTTGTAATCAAGTTATTGTACCCGATTACGTTCATCGAAATCGCTCTCTGAGTTAAGTTGTCAGTTCCACCGTATCCTCCAAGTCTGTTTGGATCATAAACCGGCATTGTTGGAACAGCTCCTAATAAATCCACAATTGCAGATTCTCCTCCATTATATTCATTAAAGTTTTCTTTACCAGATTTTGTATATCCAATTTTTGAACCGTATTTGAATTTTCCTTTTTTACCATATAAATTCAAGTTCATAGAATATCTTTCATAATCTTGAGGCGAATTCAAATAACTTGTATTCTTGAAATAATCAGTATTTAAGTTATAGCCTAAAGTTTCAGCTCCTCCACTAAAAGTAAGCGAGTGATTTTGAACAAGACCTGTCTTAAAAGCTTCTTTTTGCCAATTTGTATCTACATTTTTAATGTAAGAAGGGCTGTTTGGATCATTTCCAGGCGCAATTCCTAATCCAGCATTTAATTCCGCCGCCGATGTGATTTTTTGATAACCCACACGATCTGTTACATCCCAAGTTTTAGCTACATTTTGAAAACCTACAAGTGACTTGTATTTAATGTCCAGTTTGCCGCTTTTTCCTTTTTTAGTTGTAATAATTACAACCCCGTTTGCTCCTTGAACTCCATAAATAGCCGCTGCAGATGCATCTTTTAAAACCTGCATCGACTCAATATCTCCTGGAGCAAAATCATTAGGGCTAGCCACAATCATACCGTCGATAACAAAAAGAGGGTTGTTGTTTGTGAACGAGTTGATCCCTCTAATTTTCACATTTACAAATCCTCCTGGCTCTCCAGATGATTGTACAGTTACACCCGCAACTTGTCCTTGAAGCATTTTAGCTGGATCGTAAGTTACTGTTTTCTTAGCAGCTTCCATATCAACTACACCAATAGAACCAGTAAGATCTCCTTTCTTTTGTGTACCGTATCCTACAACAACTACTTCATTAAGTTTATTTGTATCCTCTCCTAATTCAAGGTCAATTTTTGATTGATTTCCTATTGTGATTTCTTTATTCTGAAATCCTATAAATGAAAAAACTAAAACATCATTTGGAGATGCTTTAATTGAATACTCTCCATCAAAACCGGTGGTGGTAACAGTCTTGGTTCCTTTTATCATAATATTAACACCCGGCAAAGGCAGTTTGTCCTGAGCCGAGGTAACAACTCCGCTAATCGTTTTGCCTTGAGCCGACATTTGATTAACAGAGAAAAGCAGCATTACTAATGCTAAAATCCATTCTTTTTTTGGCAACAAAAAGTTGCAATAAAAAAATAATCGTTGGTTTGTTATCATATTGTTTAATTAAGTTGGTTAGTGTAATAATTATAAGTGTTAATTTTACATTTGTAAATTTAACTAAAAAAAAACCTCAAAAACAAATTAATATCATAAAAAAAACGCTGAAAAAAAATATATATCATAAATTAAGTGTAAAATATACATTAATAAATCAGTGTTTTTTTCAAAAAAAAGGTCTTTTTTGAAAGTTATTTGTGTAAAATATACACTTTTTATCAAAAAGCTTCTTTTTAAGCAAAAAAATGGCTTTTGAAAAAAATTTATAAATAGGCTGTTTTAGAATAATTTGAAGGTTAAGAAAAATTTAATTTGTAAATAAAATCTTGTTTATGAGATCGCTTTTTTTATATGAAATTGCCTTTATTTCAAAAAAAAGAGTTTATTTTTTTTCGAAAACGTTTGAAAATGACAAAACAATCGTCAGATTTAAGATTCGCCTCCATTTTTTTAACTTCTTTTTTTGATAATTTTTTGCTTTAAGTGTAAAATCTACATTAATAAATTATGAAACGTATTAGGAAGTTTATATATTTACCATCAAAATATTGATTTTATGCTAAACAGTTATAGCTCTGCCGATAAAGTATTATTAGCAGTAGATTGTATCATTTTTGGTTTCGACAATGAAGGATTGAAAATACTTTTAATCAAAAGGGACTTTGAGCCAGAAAAAGGCAAATGGTCGTTGATTGGAGGATTTTTAAAACGTGACGAAGTACTGGACAATGCCGCGATTAGAATTTTAAATACATATACAGGTTTAAACGACATTTACATGGAGCAGCTTTATGCCTACTCTGAAATTGATCGTGACCCTGTCGAAAGAACGATTTCAGTTTCTTATTATGCTTTGATTAACATCGAAAACCATAATGCAGAACTGATCAAAAATTACCACGCACAGTGGTTTAGCGTAACCGACGCTCCAAATTTGATTTTTGACCACAATGAAATGGTAGAACACGCCATCAGAAGGTTGCGCTACAGAACTTCGATTAAACCAATCGGATTCGAATTGCTTCCTGAAAAATTCACTATGCGTCAATTATTAGAATTGTATGAAGCCATTTTGAGCAAAGAATTGGACAAGAGAAATTTTATCAGCAAAATCAATTCGTTGGAAATCTTGAACAAACTGGACGAAAAAGATATGGGATCTTCTCGAAAAGGTTCTTATCTGTATACTTTCAACAAAGAGAAATATGAAGAAAAATTACTCAACGATTTTGTTCTGAATCTTTAATGATTGGCCCACGGATTTTGCGGATAAAAACGGATTTACACTGATTATTTTTAAATCCAAATCTGTAAATCGCTATAAAAAACAAAGCCTTGAAAAAATTATTTTCAGGGTTTTTTATTTGATAAAACTTCAAAAATCTCTCGCAGATCCAGCAGATTTAAGGGATTTTTTTTCTGCTAAATCCGCTAAACAAATCAATCTGTAGCAATCCGTTTGATCCGCGTCATCAGCGTGCCTTAAAAAAAAACAAAACCCTGAAAGCCACAAACTTTCAGGGTTTTTACTTCAATAAAACTACTATTAAAAAACTAAACAAATTTTTCTTTTTAAATGGCCCACGGATTATACGGATGAAACAGGTTTTCACTGGTTTTTTATATTAAAAACAACTCGTGATATAAGTTAAGTCTCTCGCAGATTTAGCAGATTCAAGGGATTTTTTTCTGCAAAATCTGCCGAATCTGCGGGAGCTTTTTTTTACAAAACAAATCATCGGTGTGAATCCGTTTTATCAGTAAAATCTGTGGGCAAAAAATTTAGCTATTCCC
This sequence comes from Flavobacterium mesophilum, assembly GCF_039581405.1. Lineage (NCBI taxonomy): Bacteria > Pseudomonadati > Bacteroidota > Flavobacteriia > Flavobacteriales > Flavobacteriaceae > Flavobacterium > Flavobacterium mesophilum. Next base: position 632,394 of record NZ_JBCPXZ010000003.1, read on the forward strand.
TTTTTGGTAATCTGCTAAAAATTGTGCTAAACCAATATCAGTCAACGGATGTTTCAACAAACCTTCAATCGCGCTTAATGGTCCCGTAATAACATCAGATCCGATTTTTGCACAATTGATAATGTGCATTACATTTCGAACTGAAGCTGCAAGAATCTGAGTTTCAAATCCGAAGTTGTCATAAATCAATCTGATTTCTTCAATAAGATTCATTCCGTCAGTCGAAACGTCATCCAAACGCCCGATAAACGGAGAAACATAAGTTGCTCCAGCTTTTGCCGCCAATAAAGCTTGACCAGATGAAAACACCAAAGTACAATTGGTTCTAATTCCTTTACTCGAAAAATATTTGATTGCTTTTACACCATCTTTTATCATCGGAATTTTAACCACGATCTGAGGATGCAATGCCGCTAATTTTTCACCTTCTGCAATCATTCCTTCAAAATCTGTCGAAATTACCTCAGCACTTACATCACCATCTACCAATTCGCAGATTTTCACATAATGATCTAAAATATTCTGAGCTCCTGTAATTCCTTCTTTTGCCATCAATGACGGATTTGTGGTTACACCATCTAAAACCCCTAAATCATTGGCTTCTTTAATATCTTTTAAATTTGCTGTGTCTATAAAAAATTTCATTTTGACTTTTATTTTGCTACGTTATAATTATTTTCTTTTAAATATTTGATGATTTCCTCGCAGGCATTTTTGCTGGTAAATCCGAATTTTTGATCTAAAACTGATGCTGGCGCTGAGTATCCAAAATGCTCCAAACCAAAAACTTTTCCGTTTCTTCCAGCAAGATTTTCCAGATTTACCGGAAGTCCCGCTGTAAGGCCAAATACCAATCCGTCATTCGGAATTACACTTTCTTGATATTGTTTTGATTGTGATCTGAAAAGCCCTTCAGAAATAATCGAAGCCACATTAATTTTTATGTTGATAGTTTGTTCCAATTCACCTGCAGCTTCAATAAGTGTCGCTACTTCAGAACCATTTGCGATTAAAGTAATATCCGGATTTGCTACTGATTTTACCAAATAACCTCCTTTTTGAGCTTGTAAAGCATCTTCAAATCTTGAATTTCCATTTGTTGGAAGATCTTTAATATCTTGTCTAGAAAGAATAAGTCCGGTTGGCGTTTTCTTGTTTTCAAGTGCCATTTGCCAAGCTACAGAAGTTTCAATTGCATCTGCAGGGCGCAGTGCAACAAAACTTTGATCACCGGAATGATTTTTGATTTTTTCCAATAATCGAATCTGAGCTTCTTGCTCGATTGGCTGATGCGTTGGTCCGTCTTCACCTACGCGGAAAGAATCATGCGTCCAAACATATTTTACCGGAAGTTCCTGAATTGCAGATAAACGAATTGCAGGTTTCATATAATCTGAAAAAACAAAAAACGTAGCCACAACTGGAATAACACCACCATGCAATGCGATTCCGTTTGCAATTGTAGCCATTGTCAACTCTGCAACTCCGGCTTGTAAAAAGCCTCCTTTGAAATTATCTTTTTGTAAAACTGATGATTTTTTCAAGAAACCATCTGTCTTGTCACTGTTTGATAAATCGGCAGAAGAAACGATCATATTCTCTACATTTTCAGCCAAATATCCTAAAACCGCTGCCGAAGCATCGCGTGTTGCTGCATTCGCTTTTTGAGCAATAGAGCCAAAATCTAAATTTGGTAAATCACCGTTAAAAAACTGTTTTACCTTTTTTGCCAGTTCCGGATTTTGATTTTCCCAAGCTGAGAATTTTGCTTTACTTTCCGCAGCTTTTGCTGTTTTGTCAGCCAAAACATTTTTGTAGAAATCAGCAACATCTTTGTAAACCGCAAAAGCATCTTCTGGATTTGCGCCTAAATTTAAAAGTGTTTTTTCAAAATTTGCTTTTGTGCCACTGATTGGTTTTCCATGCAATTCACATTGTCCTTCATACATTGCTCCATCAACCGTAACACAACCTTTGCCCATTATTGTTCTTCCAATAATCAACGTTGGTTTTTCTTTTTCAGCATTTGCAGCATCCAATGCTGAGCGTATTGCATCATGATTATGTCCGTCAATTGTAATGACTTTCCATCCCCATGATTCGTATTTCATTGCGGTATCTTCATTGGTAACCTCATCTGTCATCGAAGACAATTGCACATCATTTGAATCATAAAACATAATAAAATTGTTCAATCCCAAATGTCCAGCAATACGGCCTGCTCCTTGCGAAATTTCTTCCTGAACTCCTCCGTCAGTTATAAAACCATAAATTTTATGATCAAATAAATTATCAAATCTAGCGGATAAAAATTTAGCTGCAATTGCTGCTCCAACTCCCATTGCGTGTCCTTGCCCTAATGGCCCAGAAGTATTTTCGATTCCTCTTTTTACATCAATTTCTGGATGTCCTGGCGTAACCGAACCCCATTGTCTGAAATTCTCCAAATCGGTTTTTTCAAAATTTCCAAGTAAATGATATTGTGCATACATCAACGCTGAAAGGTGTCCCGCATCCATAAAAAATCGGTCTCTAAAAATCCAATGCATATCACTCGGATCATATTTTAAATATTCGGTATATAAAATATGCATGAAATCTGCACCGCCCATCGCTCCTCCGGGATGGCCTGATTTTGCTTTCTCCACCATTGAAATGGCTAAAGCTCTTATATTATCTGCTGCTAATTGATCTATTTTCTTGTTCATTTTTAATTTCTAAATTGAAAGGTATTGAGTTTGGTTATTTGTGGTTTTTAATTCGTTTTCATTGAATATCAGACAGAAATCTTTCCTACAGAATGAAACAAATAATAAGTGTAAAATTTACATTTACAAATGTATGTAAAATAATTCCACAAAAACAAAAAAATTGTTTCCTTATTTTTTTAATTAAAAAAATGATGATTTGTCAAGCAAAAAGAAATTTGACTGACAGATAGTTTACAAGAAGAAGAAAATACTGTTTTATATCAATTACAGCGAGTTACGCATAATCAAAGAGGACTTGTTTTCGATTTGTTCATTTTTTCCTTTTAAAACCATTTCGGCCAGGATTTTTCCCATCGTTTCAAAATGAGTTGAAATAGTCGTAATTCCGTTGGCAACAATCTTTTTCAAAGGTGTTTCGTTGTAGGATATAATTCCGAAATCGGTTCCTAATTTCAAGTTTTGATTGCGGGCACTTTCAATTAAATGTACCAATTCGCGATCCGTTGGCGTAATGTACAAATCGCCTTCGGTAATATTTCGATTTTTAAACTCACTGATAATTTCATATTCAAAATTATATTGTGAACAAAAAGCCTCAAAGCCTATTTTCATCCCCAACGGTTCTCTAAAACCTGGAAAAATTAAAATGAGTTTTTTGTATTTGTTGAGTCTTGCTTTGGCATTATACAAACCTTCAAAAATGTCTTTTTCGTGGTTTTGGTAAATCGCAGGATACGCTTTCAAATCAGGATTGGTTTGATCCAGTATGATAACTTCATTTACTGGTAGGGTTTTTATAAAAGTTGCCGTATCGAGCAAATTGGTAGGCATGATAATATATTTCGTGTAGTTGCCATTGCTGTCATTTATGAGTTTTTGGAAAACCTGAATATTGAAATGATGGAAGAAAATATCGACCTGAACATTTTTTCCGATATTCTTTAAAAACGAATTATAAATGTCTTCCTTGAAAATATTCAATTCATCAAAAAGTAGAAAAACCTTCTGTTTTATAGTAGTTTCAACGCTTTTTACATAGTAACCTTTGCCCGGAATGGCGTAAATAATGCCTCGTTTTTTCAATTCGTCATACGCCAATAAAACCGTATCGCGCGATAACGAAAAAGCCAAACAAACTTTATTTACCGATGGAAGACGATCGCCTTTCACTAATTTTTCTTCATCAATCGCTTTTTCAATTGAAAGAATTATCTGCTTATATTTTGGCAAGCCAATGTTATTCTGGATTGAAATGATATTCATAGAAATTCAAATTTTGGCGCAATATACAAAAAACTGGTAGGTACTGGTATGTAAACGTGTAAAATGTTTCTATTTTTGGATTTCACTTTTGTCAAAAATAACATGGAAATAAAACATATATCGCAAATTCAAGATTCATCTGCCTTTAAATCTTTTGGTTTAACCCTTGATAACGAAGAAATTCTCTCTTTTGAATTATCAAACAAAAACGGAATGAAAGTACAGTTGATCAATTATGGCGCAACGGTCACTTCATTGCAAATTCCTGTTGATGGAAAACTGGTAGATGTTGTTTTAGGTTTTGATACTTTAGAATCATATATCGCTTCGTACAATTTGCCAAGTGCGCCTTATTTTGGAACAACAGTAGGACGTTATGCAGGAAGAATCAATAAAGGTATTTTTTCTTTAAATGGAAAAACATTTGAATTGGCAGGAAATAATAATGGAAATGCTTTGCATGGCGGAAATGTTGGTTTCGGAAAAAAAGCATGGAATGTTTCTGATATCACTTTAGGCGAAAATCCGTCGATTACTTTTAGTCTTTTAAGCGAAAATTTAGACCAAAATTATCCGGGCGCTTTGCATGTTGATTTAAAATATACTTTGACAGAAGCAAACGAATTGCAATTAGAATACAAAGCGACAACAACTGAAGATACTGTTATCAACTTGACTCACCACAGTTATTTCAATTTGAATGGTCACGATTCGACTGTTTTGGACCAGGAAATGACTATTGTTTCGGATAAATTTTTAGAAACCAATTCAGAGAATATTCCAACTGGAAAATTTACTGAAGTTTCTGGTCATAATTTTGATTTTAGAACAGCAAAAAACTGTCCAGCATCAATTGACAATTCATTCGTAATTGAACCTTCAAATGATGTTGTGGCGACATTATACAGTCCGAAAACAAAATTGAAAATGAGCGTTTACACCGATCAGCCAAGCGTTCATATATATGTAGGCGGAAACTGCTTTAATACTTTAAAAGGAAAAGAGGACGCTGTTTACCACCCTGCAAGTGGTATTTGTTTTGAAACGCAGAATTTTCCAGATGCTCCAAATCAAGCGCATTTCCCGAATTCAGTTTTGAAAAAAGGAGAAGAATACCACCAAAAAACAGTTTACAAATTTGAAAATGTAAAATAAGATTTATGAAGAAGATCAAATTAATAGTAAGCCTTTTTGCTGTTGTTGTTTTTGCTTCGTGCACGACAACAAAAGACAAGGAAGCAAAATCTGAAGAAAAAGGTTTTGCAAAAGGAGCCGATGTTGGCTGGTTGCCACAAATGGAAGCTACAGGTTATAAATTCTATGATGCAGACGGAAAAGAAAAAGATTGTCTTCAATTATTGAAAGACAGAGGAATTAACACGATTCGTTTGCGCGTTTGGGTAAATCCTTCAAATGACAAAGCAAGCGGACACTGCAGTCCGGAAGAAACCGTTGTGATGGCAGTTCGCGCACAAAAAATGGGAATGCGCATTATGATTGATTTTCATTACAGCGATTCATGGGCAGATCCAGGAAAACAAAACAAACCTGCAGCTTGGGCAAAACATTCTTTTGCTGAACTTTTAAACGATGTTTACAATCATACTTACGATGTTTTGAGTTTATTGAAAAAAGCGGGCGTTACTCCAGAATGGGTTCAGGTTGGAAATGAAATTCCGGGTGGCATGCTTTGGCCGGAAGGAAGCACAGACAATTTTGGTCAATTGGCACAATTGCTTAACAAAGGTTATGATGCCACAAAAGCAATCGATTCAAAAATAAAAGTTGTGGTTCATCTTGACGAAGGAAACAAAAGCGAAAAATTCAGATGGTTCTTTGATAAAGCCACTGCAAACAATGTAAAATATGATGTAATTGGAATGTCGTATTACCCTTATTGGATCAAAACCGATTACAAAAGCACGATTTTAGATTTAGAAAACAATCTAAAAGACATGGCTTCGAGATACAATAAAGAAGTTATGGTTGTTGAAGTTGGAGGCGATTATACTTTAGTACAAAATACAAAAGAGCTTCTAGAGGCAACAATAAAAGCGGTTAAAAGTGTTCCAAATAACAAAGGCTTAGGCGTAATTTATTGGGAACCAGAAGGCGAAAAAAGCTGGAGCGGTTATCAATTAAATGCTTGGCTTTCGGATGGAAAACCTTCGCCGGCATTGGATGCTTTTAAAAATTAAATTTTACAAAATGAATATCTTTTCAAAAAACATATTTTTTCTTTTATCATTTATTCTGACTTTTTCTTTCGGAAAAATTCAGGCGCAATCACGCACAAAAGTGAATTTTGGTGCTGATTGGGAATTTAAAAGAGAAGAAACTCCTACTTCAGATTGGGAAAAAGTAACGATTCCGCATACGGCAAGATTGGAGAAATTGGTTGTTATTAAACAGTTTCAGGGAACTTCTTGGTATCAGAAAAAATTCAAAACAAACGCTTCAAAAGATCAAAAGACTTTCTTGTATTTTGAAGGCGTTATGCAAGAAGCTGATGTTTGGATCAACGACAAAAAAGTGCTGAATCACAAAGGCGGTTATTTGCCATTTACTGTTGATGCAACACCATATTTGAATGCAAATAACGAAAACACCATCAAAGTAAAAGTCAACAATGAAGACAATCCGAACTTCCTTCCGGGAAAACCTTTAAAGGATTTGGACTTTAATTATTATGGCGGCATTTACAGAAATGTCTATTTAATCACGACTTCAAAATTGCATATTACGGATGCTGTAAATGCTAATAAAACAGCAAGCGGCGGTATTTATGCAAATTTCAACAACATCTCTAAAACTGAAGCTTCAGGAACGGTTCAAGTGCATTTGAAGAATGAATTTGAAAGTGATAAAACGGCTTCTTTGAAGTTTATTTTAACGGATAATTCGGGTAAAAAATTAGAATTCAAATCAGATAATTTCACTGTAAAATCAAATGCTGATTATACGTTGACACAAAAAATTTCGGTTAAAAATCCAAAACTTTGGTCAATCCATAATCCGAATTTATACAAATTGGAAGTTCAGGTAATTGCTGAAAATAAAATCGTTGATGCCTATTCAGAGAAAATCGGAATCAGAAAATCAGAATTAAAAGCTGACGGTTATTATTTGAATGACGAAAAAATCTATATCACCGGAACAAACGAACATCAAGAATATCCTTATTTAGGTTATGCACTTTCAGACGAGGCACAATATCGCGATGCTGTAAAACTTAAAAATGCGGGTTTCGAATTCGTGAGAATGTCTCATTATCCGCATGCAGAAGCGTTTTTAAATGCCTGCGACGAATTGGGAATTTTAGTGATGAACAGCTTAACGGGCTGGCAGTTTTTTGGCGGAGAAGAATTTCAAAAAAATGCCTATCAAGACATTCGTGATATGGCGAGAAGAGATAGAAATCATGCAAGTATTGTTTTTTGGGAAGCTTCACTAAACGAAACGAACATGTCTCCAGAATTCATGAAAGAGGCGACAAAAGTTTTAAAAGAAGAATTGCCTTTTGATCATAATTACAGCGCAAGTTGGATTGACAATGAAAACTACGATTTGTTCATTCCGGCGCGTCAGCACGCAAAAGCACCCGATTATTGGACAAAATACAGCAAAGGAAACCGCAAAATATTTATTGCTGAATATGGCGATTGGGAATATTATGCTCAAAATGCTGGTTTCAACCAAACTGAATTTGCCAATTTAAAAGAAGAAGAAAGAACATCTCGCCAATTAAGAGGCGCTGGTGAAAAACGTTTATTACAACAAGCTTACAATTTTCAAGAAGCTTCAAACTCAAACCGAAAAGGTGCTAATACAATTGGAGAAGCAAACTGGCTGATGTTTGATTACAATCGCGGTTACAGTCCGGATATTGAAAGTTCTGGAATTAGTGATATTTTCAGAATTCCAAAATTTGCATACTATTTCTATCAAAGCCAGCGCGATGCAAATGTGGTTTTGGATAAAAAATTATTCTCTGGAGCAATGGTTAATATTGCCAATTTGTGGACTCCAGAATCTCCTTTGAATATTACGGTTTACAGTAATTGCGACGAAGTGGCTTTGTACTTAAATGATGTTTTGGTTTCAAAAGAAAAACCTACTATCAACAACAACAGCGACAAACTGGAACACGCGCCATTTATTTTTAAAGTTGCCGAATTTAAAGCCGGAACGTTGCGCGCAGAAGGATTTATCAACGGAAAAAAAGTGGCTTCAAACAGTGTAAAAACGCCAGAAACTGCTTCGAAAATTGAATTGAGTTATGATCTTTCTTCGGTAAAAATCAATCCTGATTTTCCAGATATGGTTTTTGTTTATGCCAAAATCACAGACAAAAACGGAACTGTAATTCCAAATGCAACAAATGAAGTTAAATTTATTTTGACCGAAGGAAATGCAGAAATCATTGGCCAAAATCCAGTTCAAGCCGAAGCCGGAATTGCAACCGTTATTCTAAAAACAAAAGACTTAAAAAAGAAAATTGTCCTAAAAGCAACATCAAATAAATTACAAGAAAATACTATTACAATTACTAAATAATGAATGAGATTTTAATACAAAACACGACAGCGTTTTTTGAGAAAACTTTCGGGTCTGCTCCTCAAAAAATTGTACTTTCTCCAGGAAGAATCAACATCATTGGAGAGCATATCGATTATAATGACGGTTACGTTTTGCCTGCCGCAATTGACAAAGTAATTTGTTTTGCTTTTGAGAAAAACAACACCAAAAAATCGAAAGTAATCGCAATTGATTTAAATGAAGAATTTGAAATCGATTTGACTGAAAAAGTCGAATTGAACGATGCCGTTTGGACAAATTATATTCGTGGCGTTATTAAACAACTTCAGGATAATGGTTTCGCTTTTGAAGGTTTCAACTGTGTTTTCAGCAGCAACATTCCGGTTGGTTCTGGATTGTCTTCTTCAGCAGCTTTAGAATGCGGAATGATTTTCGGAATTGCGTCACTTTTTGACTTAAAAATTGAAAAGAAAGATATAGCATTATTAGGACAAAAAGCAGAACACTGGGTTGGAATCAACTGCGGTATTATGGATCAGTTTTCAAGTGTTCACGGTCTTGATAACAAAGTGATCAAATTAGATTGCAACACATTGGAATTTGAATATCACAATGCCGATTTCAAAGATTATTCTTTGATTTTAATGGACAGCAACGTGAAGCATTCGCTTTTCACATCTGAATACAATACAAGAAGAATCGAGTGCGAACAAGGTCTTGCAATTATAAAAGAAAATTTCCCAGAAGTAAAAACTTTTAGAGACTGCAAAGAAGAACAGCTTTTGAGCATTCAAGATAAAATCGATCCAACCGTTTTTAAAAGAGTTCATTTTGTTGTAAAAGAAATCAACCGCGTAATCAAAGCTTGCGAGGCTTTGGACAAAGGAAACATAGAACTTTTAGGACAATTGCTTTTTGAAACGCACTACGGATTATCACAAGAATATGCTGTAAGTTGTGAAGAGCTTGATATGCTTGTAGATACTGCAAAAGCAGATGATGCAATAATTGGTTCTCGTTTAATGGGAGGTGGTTTTGGTGGATGCACCATAAATTTAATTAAAAAAGGACATGAAAATGAGGTAAAACGTAAATTTTCAAACCTTTATTTAGATACATTTGGAATTGAATTAAAATTCTATGATGTAAAAATCTCAAACGGAACACAACTACTTTAATACCGCAACAACATTACATGAAAAATTTTGACATTAACGAAGACCCACACAGACGTTTTAACCCTTTAATCAATGAGTGGGTTTTAGTTTCACCTCATCGCGCAAAACGTCCTTGGCAAGGACAAAATGAAACTATCGCTACTGAAGCATTGCCAAAATACGATCCAACTTGTTATTTATGCCCAGGAAATGTTCGTGCAAACGGAATGAGCAATCCGAAATATGAAAGCAGTTTTGTTTTTGAAAATGATTTTGCAGCGATGAAGCAAGACGAAATTATTTTTGAAGAAGATATCAAACACACTTTCTTCAAAGCAAAACCAGAACAAGGAATTTCAAGAGTAGTTTGTTTTTCACCAAGACACGATTTGACTTTGCCAGAAATGGAAATTGACGGAATCGAAAACATCATTAGAACTTGGCAAAAAGAATATACTGATTTAGGAAGCATTAAATATATCAATCACGTTCAAATTTTTGAAAATAAAGGAAGCGTGATGGGTTGCTCTAACCCGCATCCGCATGGACAAATTTGGGCACAGTCATCATTGCCAACGCAAGTTGAAAAAACGCAAAACAGCTTAAAGGCCTATTACGATAAAAACCAAAGAACGCTTCTTCAAGATTATTTGGAAGCCGAATTAAAATCAGGCGATCGTATTGTAATCGAGAACGATCATTTTGTGGCATTGGTTCCGTTTTGGGCAATCTGGCCTTACGAAACTATGATTTTAAGCAAAAGAGCTTTCGGAAAAATCACTGATTTTACTGCTGAAGAAACTACGGCTTTCGCCAAAATCTTAAAACAGCTTACAACAAAATACGACAATTTATTCAGTACTTCTTTCCCATATTCGTCAGGAATTCACCAAACTCCTACAGATGGTTTAAAACATCCTGAGTGGCATTTCCACATGCATTTTTATCCGCCATTGTTGCGATCAGCGACGGTTAAAAAATTCATGGTTGGTTATGAAATGATGGGAGAATCACAAAGAGATATCACTCCTGAGAAAAGTGCCGAGATTTTAAGACAGCAATCAGATGTGCATTATAAAAGTCTTTAAAATTGAGACAAAATCAAGTTGGTTTTAAAATTTAACATAATAAATCGATTATAAATGTAAAAAATACATTTGTAAATGGTGTAGATATGGAATTTTATTATACTTTTGGCTTTCGTTCTTATTTTCATAAAAAAATAACAGAATAAAAATGGATATCTTAGTTTTAACAAGATAAAACAACAAAATAAAAGGTTTCGGAAATTATAATTAAAAATGAATTCATAAAACCACTTTACAAACAATCACCTATACTAATTTTTTAAAATACTATTAACAATGAACCAGAACCTCGCTTTTGCCGATTATGCGGTTTTTATTATTTATTTCATCGTAGTTTCGGTCTACGGTTACACAGTTTACCGCAAGCGTAAACAAGACGAACAAGATGCTAAAGCTTACTTTTTGGCTGAAGGAAACTTAACTTGGTGGGCTATTGGAGCTTCATTAATTGCCTCAAATATTTCAGCAGAACAATTCATCGGGATGAGCGGTGAAGGTTTCTTTTTAGGAATCGCTGTTGCTGCCTACGAATGGCTTGCTGCTATTGCTTTGATTATCGTAGCAGTTTGGTTTATTCCTGTATATCTTAAAAATAAGATCTACACGATGCCTCAATTCTTAAAAACACGTTACAACGAATCTACTGCTTTGATTATGGCCGTTTTCTGGTTGTTTTTATATGTTTTTGTAAACTTGACTTCTATCCTTTATTTAGGAGCTGTTGCTATTAACGGTCTTGCTGGAGGTGAATATTTGCACGTAATCATGATTGGATTGGCTGTATTTGCTTTATTTATTTCTCTTGGAGGAATGAAAGTTGTAGCTTATACAGACGTTATTCAGGTTGCTGTTTTAATCATTGGAGGCTTAGTAACTTCATACATTGCTTTAACAACTGTTGGTCAATATTTTGGTGTTGGTGAAAATGCTATTGCAGGTTTCAAAGTTTTGATGAAAGAAGCTCCTGAGCACTTCAAAATGATCATTCCTAGACCAACTGCAACTTCATCTCAACTTGAAATTGATAAATATTTGACTTTCCCAGGATTGTTATCTTATGCTGCTGGTATTTGGATCATCAACTTAAACTATTGGGGATGTAACCAATACATCACACAAAGAGCATTAGGTGCTGATTTGCAAACAGCTCGTACAGGTATTTTGTTTGCTGGTATGCTTAAATTATTAATGCCACTTATCGTAATGTTGCCTGGTATTGCTGCTTATGTTTTATACCAAAACGGACACTTGCCTCAATTAGTTGGAGGAAAAGATGGCGCTTACTCTGCAATCTTGACATTCTTGCCAACTGGTCTTAAAGGACTTTCTGTAGCGGCCTTGACTGCTGCAATCGTAGCATCTTTGGCAGGTAAAGTAAACAGTATTTCAACGATCTATACTTTAGACGTTCATAAAAAATACATTCAAAAAGAAGCTGGTGAAAAACAACAAGTAAACATTGGTAGAATTGCCGTTTTTGCTGCAATGTTATTAGCTGTTTTATTTACATGGAATGACCTTCTTGGAATTGGAGGAGTTGGAGGATTTACATACATCCAAAAGTACACAGGATTCATTAGCCCTGGAGTATTCGCAATGTTCTTCCTTGGTATGTTCTGGAAAAGAACAACTGGAACTGCTGCAATTGTTGGGGTAATTTTAGGATTCTTATTGTCTGTATTATTCAACGAATATGCACCAATGTTATTCGGAAACGACACATTATTGTATACAGCATATGCTAACGGAAAAGGTGGTTTCGAAATTCCATTCCACATTTGTATGGGATTATCATTCTTCTTTACAATGTTAGCGATGATTGGAATCAGTTTTGCTGGGCCAAAAGTAAACCCTAAAGCATTCGAAATTGATTCTGAAATGTTCAAAGTAAAACCACAAACAACTGTTTTAATCGTAATTACATTATTGATTATTGTGGCTTTATACGTTAAATTCTGGTAGTATAATTTTTTACTATATTATTTTTTGAAGATTAAAAAGGCTGTCTGATGATTAGACAGCCTTTTTTTATATTTTTTTTTTGAATGTATAAATTAAAATTTTACAGCATAAATGATCGTGTTTCAAATTAAGTTTATCAAAATATGATTAAGTTTTTTAAATTAATACCACTCTTTTTTTTAGCCTATTTGCTTCAGGAAATGATTATGGTTGATTATTGGGAAAAGCCCTATCTGGTAAGATTAATACTTGGAATTCCTTTGTTAGTTCTGTTAGTAGATTTAGTGCGATTAATGGAACTGACAATTATGTTTATTTTCTCTAAAAAAAATCTATCGGTAGTTTCATTAAAAATCAAAAAGATAAATTCATCTCTAAATATTTTAAACTTATGCATAACTTTTATGGCGGTTCAAATGCAAGAAAAAATAATTACCGCTAGAAAAATAAGTTTGACTAATCAATTAGTACCAATAGTAAAAGTTAGCGTTTTTAAATCATTACTTAATGAAAGATATTATGTCGCAGATTATATGCTTTTCGGCTTATTACTGTTTAAAATAGTACTGCTTAATCTCATAATATTTCTATTGAAGATTTGTTTTTGAATTACGTAAAAAGCAAAATCACAACATTGAAAACTGTATTAAAAGACATAAAAAAAGCTCTGAATTATTCAGAGCTTTGTTGTTTTTGCATATTTAGTAAATAAGCCATATTTGCAATTACGTGATCGTGTTTCTTGACAAACGGATTTTCTTCATTCCAAACATAACCCGCCAGAACAGAACAAATTTTCTCTTTCACATCTGGATTTTCAGGCTGATGGAAAAACAACGTTTGCAGATTTCCGGTATACCATTCTTGAACATAAGTCGTGAAGACAGCAATTCCACGTTTCATGTATTGGGTAAATTCTACTTCCCAATCAACAGGAATTCCTTGTGCCTCTTTCAAATATAATTTCGCCGCCAACATTCCAGATTCAGTTGCAAAAGCCACTCCTGATGAAAATACTGGATCCAAAAATTCTGAACTATTTCCAGTCAACGCAAAACCATCGCCATACATTCTTTTTACGGCTCTTGAATAATTTTCTAATTTAACTGGCTCAAACAAAAATTCGGTTCCTTTAAATCTTTTGATATAATAATCTGATTTCTGAATCGCATTTCGCAAAGCCTCAGCATTATCTTTATTTTCTGAAAGTGAATTGATAAAATCTGTTGGCCCGACAACACCTAAACTTGTATTTCCATTAGAAAACGGAATTACCCAAAGCCAAACTTCGGTTTCTAAAATATCAAATGAAATTTGCGTTCCCTCCTCGCCTTCTTCTCTATTTATATCTTTAACATGCGTAAAAATCGAAGAATGCGGATCTAGTTTTGAAGGCGTGTCCAAATCTAAAAGTCTAGGCAACACACGTCCGTATCCGCTAGAATCTACAATAAATTTAGCGTGGATTTCTTTTAAATTTCCGTCTTTATCTTTTACGATTGTTTTTGAATTTTTTCCTTCAAAAGAAACTTCAAGAACTTCGGTTTCAAATTCCAAATCAATTCCTTTTCGAACGACTTCCTGCGCCATTGTGTTGTCAAAATCAGCTCGAGGCACTTGCCAAGTCCAATCCCAGCCTTCTCCAAATTTTATACTAAAATCAAAATTGCAAATTTCTGCACCTCTAATAAAACGAGCTCCTAATTTTTTTTCAAAGTTCATTGCATTCAGTGCATCAAAAAGCTCTGCTTCTGCAAAATGATCCATCACTCGCGGAATAAGGCTCTCGCCTACAACAAGTCTTGGGAACTTTGCTTTTTCAACAACTTTGACCTTGACATTATTTTTATGAAGATACGATGCTGAAACGCATCCTGAAGGTCCTGCACCAATCACTAAAACATCAACAAACTCCTTTGTCATAATAAAAATGTTATGAATTATTAACTTACATTTGCCATCATCAAAATAACTACATTTATTTTGATAAATAAAATTAAATTAGCACAATCAAATACGGTTTAATGAACACAATTAATGAATATTTAAGTTTAGCAGAATTCGAGTCAATCATTTTTGGAAATAACAAAGTTGCAATCAGTGATGTAGTTTTAAATCGAGTAAATGAAAGCTTTAATTTCTTGAAAGAATTTTCAGGAAACAAAATTATATATGGCGTAAATACTGGTTTTGGACCAATGGCTCAATACAGAATTAAGGAGTCAGACCAAATTCAGTTGCAATACAATTTAATCCGAAGCCACTCTTCTGGAACAGGAAAACCATTAAGTCCGGTTTGTGCAAAAGCAGCAATCTTGGCACGTTTGAACACACTTTCTTTAGGAAATTCTGGAGTTCATCCATCGGTAATTCATTTAATGGCCGAATTAATCAACAGAGATATTACACCTCTAATTTTTGAACACGGTGGTGTTGGCGCGAGCGGCGACTTGGTACAGCTATCACATTTGGCTTTAGTTTTAATTGGCGAAGGCGAAGTTTTTTATAAAGGCGGAAGAAGACCAACCCGCGATGTTTTTGATATTGAAGGTTTGAAACCAATTAAAGTCGAAATCAGAGAAGGTTTGGCTTTAATCAACGGAACTTCAGTAATGACAGGAATTGGCGTTGTAAATGTTCATCATGCTAAAAAATTATTAAACTGGTCATTAAAATCTTCTTGTGCGATAAACGAATTAGTTCAGGCGTACGACGATCATTTTTCTGCAGAATTAAACCAAACTAAACGCCATAAAGGACAACAAGAGATTGCGGAAAGAATGAGACAAAATCTTTCTGACAGTACTTTGATCCGCAAACGTGAAGACCATTTATATTCAGGAGAAAATACGGAAGAAATTTTCAAAGAAAAAGTACAAGAATATTATTCATTAAGATGTGTGCCTCAAATTTTGGGTCCGGTTTTAGAAACAATCAATAATGTTGCTTCTATTCTGGAAGACGAATTTAATTCGGCAAACGATAACCCAATTATAGACGTAAAAAACCAACATGTTTATCACGGCGGAAATTTCCACGGAGATTATATTTCTCTTGAAATGGACAAACTGAAAATCGTTATTACCAAATTAACGATGTTGGCAGAACGTCAATTGAATTATTTATTAAATTCAAAAATCAACGAAATTCTTCCTCCATTTGTGAATTTAGGAACATTAGGATTTAATTTCGGGATGCAAGGTGTTCAATTTACAGCAACCTCAACAACTGCCGAAAGCCAAATGCTTTCAAACCCAATGTATGTTCACAGTATTCCAAACAACAATGACAATCAAGACATTGTGAGCATGGGAACAAACGCAGCAGTAATTACCTCAAAAGTAATCGAAAATGCTTTTGAAGTTTTAGCTATTGAAATGATTACCATCGTTCAGGCAATTGATTATTTAGGTCAAAAAGATAAAATTTCATCGGTTACTAAAAAATGGTACGATGATGTTCGTCATATTATACCAGAATTTAAGGAAGATCAAGTAATGTATCCTTTTGTTCAAAAAGTAAAAGATTATCTGATCAACAGCTAAATCTTTTTTTCGCATATTAATTATTGAATCTTAAAATCATGAAAAAACCTCTTATTTTTTTGTTGCTAGTTTTCATTCAATTTGTTAATAGTCAAGAACTGGCATTAGTTAAAAAAAATTCAAAAATCGGATTCCTATCTAAAGACGGATCTTTTAAAATCGAACCTCAATTCAAATCTGCCCGAAGTTTTTCTGAAGGATTAGCCGCAGTAGAAAAGGACGGAAAATGGGGTTTTATTGATGCAAAAGGCACTTGGGTAATTCCAGCCGATTTTAAAGATGCCAAAGATTTTAACAGCGGAATAGCAATTGTACAAAAAGATAAGGATTGGGTTTACATCAATACAAAAGGAGAAATCCAGAAAGCTCCGGCTTCGGAAAAATTATTTGAATTCAACGATGGCGTTGCTTTTATCAGACAAAACAATAAAGTGGGTTTGATCAACAATAAAATGGCTATTGTTTTAGAGCCAAAATACGATCAAATCAAATCTTTTGAAAATGGTTTTGCGAGAGTGGAACTAAACAAAAACTGGGGAATTATTAATACCGAAGGAAAAGAATTAGTTGAACCGGTTTATGCTGAAATTGGAAATTATTTCAAAAACACAACTTGGGCCAGAAAAGACAAAACTTTTGGTTTAGTAAGCGCAGGAAAATTTATTCCTGTTGATGGTGCTGAAAAAATCTGGGATTTCGAAACCCAGGATTTGACATTTGCCAAAAAGAACGGAAAAATTGGTTATATTGACTTAAAAGGGAATTGGGCAATTCTTCCTATATATGATAAAGGAAAAGCTTTTTCTAAAAATTTAGCTCCAGTTTTGGTTGGGAAAAAATGGGGATTCATTAATCCGGAAGGAAAATTTGTTATTGAACCAACATATAATGATGCCGAAGTTTTCAGTACAAACGGACTGGCTCCGGTAAAAGAAAGTAATTGGGGATTTATAAACGAATCTGGAAAATTGGTAATCCCGACCCAATACGGAATCACAACAAACGCCATTATCGCCATGTTTACGCAACAAGACAAAGGATTTATTGACGGAGTTGCGAGAGTAAAAAACGAAGGAAAATGGGGTTTCTTAAAACCAGACGGAACTGTTTTAAGCAACCAATGGTATGAAAATGCCGAACTATTTTCGAAATCAGAAAAAAAGCAAGTAGCCGAAGCTCCTGCTGAAAAACCAAAACAGGAAGCAAAACAAGAAGCGAAGCCTGCTGCAAAATCGGCAAAAAAGCCAGTTGCAAAGAAAAAATAATATTTAGCCCCAAATAAAAATAAAATCTTACGTAATGAAATGTGTATTAGTAACAGGCGGTTCTAGAGGAATTGGAAGTGCAATTTGCAAAAAATTAGCCGTGGAATCTGATTATCATATTCTGATCAATTATCATTCAAACCAAACCGCTGCCGAAGAAACACTTCAGGAAATACAAAAATTAGGTGCAACTGGAGAAATCTTAGGTTTTGACGTTTCTAATTTTGAACAAGTACAAGAAGTTTTAACCAAATGGCAGGAAGCAAATCCTGAAACACTAGTTGAAGCTATTGTAAACAATGCCGGAATTACAAAAGATGGCCTTTTTATGTGGATGACGCCGCAAGATTGGAATGGCGTTGTGAACACCAGTTTAAACGGATTTTTTAATGTAACGCAATTTTTTATCCAAAAAATGCTGCGCAATAAATATGGCCGAATCGTAAATATGGTTTCGGTTTCTGGAGTTAAAGGAACAGCCGGACAAACCAATTATTCTGCAGCAAAAGGCGCTATTGTTGCGGCAACAAAAGCTTTGGCTCAAGAAGTAGCAAAACGTAACATTACAGTAAATGCCGTTGCGCCAGGTTTTATTAGAACCGACATGACGAGCGAACTGGATGAAAAAGAATTATTAAAACTGATTCCTGTAAATCGTTTTGGCGAAGCTGAGGAAGTTGCCGATTTGGTAAGCTTTTTGATTTCTAGAAAATCAAGTTATATTACTGGCGAAATTATTAACATTAATGGCGGAATATATTCTTAGTCTTTTTAATTCCCAAAACAACCTTTAAAAAGATGAAGAAAGTTAAATATGTAATAATCATTTTTTTTTCAATCTTACTTTTGCTATTCATTTTTGCAAGATTAACTAAAGCCGAAACAACAATGATTGGAGGCGAGGAAATTTCTCTCGAAAATCCATGGAGAAAGACAACAGAAGATGAAAATTATAAATTCGATCATTTAACTGATGAATGTGACGAATTATATATAAAAGATGTTGGCAATGGTGAATTTATTTTAGCTTGCTTGAAGAAAAATAAAAGTTGGGACTTTTATTGGGCAATGCCAAAAATGAATGAATTGCTACCTTTGGCTGATGAAATAAAAGAGGATATTACTCCTCCTAAATGAAAATATGCTTGGAAAAGCGGCAGATTTATTATTTCTTCACCAAAATTAGCATTAAAAAAATTACACTTTAAGGATAAAAAATTACTTTGAAAGACCATGAATAAGAGAGTTGTAATTACTGGAATGGGAATTTATTCTTGTATCGGAACTTCTTTAGATGAAGTAAAGGAATCATTATACAACGGAAAATCGGGTATTAAGTTTGATTCTGAACGAAAAGAATTCGGTTTCCAATCGGCTTTGACCGGAATGGTTCCAAAAGCTGATTTAAAAAATTTATTGACACGCAGACAACGTATGAGCATCGGTGAAGAAACCGAGTACGCTTATATGGCTACTATAGAAGCTTTAAAAAATGCTAATATCGACGACGCTTTTTTCGAAAATCGCGAAGTTGGAATTATGTACGGAAACGACAGTGTTTCTAAAGCAATCATTGACGCGACAGATATTGTTCGTGAGAAAAAAGACACTGCTTTAATTGGTTCTGGAGCGATTTTCAAATCGATGAATTCTACGGTAACGATGAATCTTTCAACGATTTTTAAGCTTCGTGGCATCAATTTGACGGTTAGTGCGGCCTGCGCGAGCGGTTCGCATTCTATTGGATTGGCTTATTTTTTAATCAAAAGCGGCTTTCAAGATATCATAATTACTGGCGGTTCACAAGAAATCAACAAGTATGCGATGAGCAGTTTTGACGGTCTAGGCGTTTTTTCAAATAGAGAAAGTGATCCTGAAAGAGCCTCAAGACCTTTTGATGCAGGACGCGATGGATTAATTCCGAGTGGTGGTGGTGCGACTTTAATTTTGGAAAGCTACGAATCTGCCATTGCAAGAGGCGCGAACATTATTGCCGAAGTTTCAGGTTACGGATTTTCATCAAACGGCGGACATATTTCGACTCCAAACGTCGAAGGACCAGCAACAGCAATGCTACGCGCACTTGAAGAAGCAAAATTAAAGGCATCAGATATTGAATATATAAATGCACACGCAACCTCAACTCCGGTTGGTGATGCAAACGAAGCAAAAGCAATCTTTGAAGTTTTTGGCGAAAAAAATCCTCCCGTAAGTTCTACAAAGTCAATGACGGGCCATGAATGCTGGATGGCAGGAGCAAGTGA
Organism: Flavobacterium mesophilum; assembly: GCF_039581405.1. NCBI lineage: Bacteria > Pseudomonadati > Bacteroidota > Flavobacteriia > Flavobacteriales > Flavobacteriaceae > Flavobacterium > Flavobacterium mesophilum. Next base: position 652,188 of record NZ_JBCPXZ010000003.1, read on the forward strand.
AATCATTTATTCTATCATCATGATGCAGAACGATTTCATTGCGCCAAACATAAATTTAGAGAATCCAGATGAAGATGCGATGAAATTAAATTTAGTTAAAACTACGTTAAACAAAAAATTTGACATATTTTTGTCCAATTCTTTCGGGTTCGGAGGAACCAACTCTGCGTTGGTGGTTAAAAAGTTTAAATTGGACAATGAATAAAGAAGAGATTATAACGAAAATTAATGGTTTTTTGGTTGATGAATTTGAAGTAGATAATGATGAAATTGAACCAGATGCTAATTTAAAAGATACACTTGGGTTAGATAGCTTAGATTATGTTGATTTAGTAGTTTCAATAGAATCTAACTTTGGTGTAAAACTAGTAGAGGCAGATTTCGTTGGAATTGCAACTTTTCAAAACTTCTATGATTTGATCGAAACCAAACTAAAAGCTAAAACCGCTTAATGAGTCAATGGGATGGCAAATCAAAAGGTACAGTTTTAGGCTATAGAATATTCGTTTTTTTAATACAAAAAGCGGGTGTCAAATCGGCTTATGCCTTGCTTTATTTTGTTGCTTCTTATTATTTTCTATTTCTAAAGAAAAGCAATCGGGCGATTTTTTATTATTTCAGAGAAAGACTTAACTATTCCAATTTCCAATCCAAAAAAATGGTATTCAAAAGTTATTACACTTTTGGACAAACTATTATTGACAAAATCTCCATTTCAGCAGGACTGCGAAATAAATTCACGTACGAGTTTGACGGAATCGAAATTCTGAAAAAACTTTTGGCAGAAAAAAAAGGTGGCGTTTTAATTAGCGCGCACGTTGGAAATTTTGAAATCGCAGAGCACTTTTTTGGCGACATCGATCTTGACTTCCAAATCAATCTTGTTACAACCGATTTAGAACATTCTGCAATCAAAAATTATCTCGAAAGCGTTACGCAAAAATCGGCTGTAAAATTCATTATCATAAAAGATGATTTGTCACATATTTTCGAAATCAATTCGGCTTTAGCCAATAATGAATTGGTTTGCTTTACCGGCGATCGTTATTTTGAAGGAACAAAATCACTTTCCGAAGAAATTCTCGGCAAAGAAGCCAACTTCCCTGCAGGTCCATTTTTGATCGCTTCAAGATTAAAAGTTCCTGTAGTCTTTGTTTATGTAATGAAAGAACCAAATCTTCATTATCATTTATACGCACGCGAAGCAACCGTTAAACACCGCGACGAAAAAGGATTACTGAAAGAATACGTAAAAAGCGTCGAAAGCATTTTGCAAAAATATCCTTTGCAGTGGTTCAATTATTTTGATTTTTGGAATCAGCTTAAATAATTGCCCACGGGTTTTGCGGATTAAACTGGTTTTCGCGGTTTTTTTATAATATTTAAATCTTAAAAATAACCTGGGGTATAAAAAAATGCGGTGTAAATCCGTTGGATCCGTAAAATCTGCGGCCAATTTATCATTCCTTAAACAAGAAAATTCTTTTAAATAAAATTTACTTATTTTTGTTCGCAACCAAAGAAAGTAAACCCAAATGAAAAATGTCCTCGTTATCTTTTATTCTCAATCTGGACAATTAGAATCGATTGCAAAAAACATTGCAAAGCCGTTTTTAAGTTCAGAGGATATAAAAGTGACTTTTCATGAAATTCAGTTAGAAAAACCTTTTCCTTTTCCTTGGAATAAAACCACTTTTTTCGACGCTTTTCCTGAATCTTTTCTACAAATTCCAACGGCCTTGAAACCCGTTTCTGATGAAATTTTAAATACAAAATATGATCTTGTTTTATTGCATTATCAAGTTTGGTATTTAACGCCATCCATCCCGATGAATTCTTTTTTAAAGAGTCCGGAAGCCAAAATCATTCTCAACAACACACCCGTTATTACCATAAATGGTTCGCGAAATATGTGGATAATGGCGCAAGAAAAAGTAAAAGTTTTATTGAAAGAAGCCAACGCAAAATTGGTTGGAAACGTAGCTTTAGTCGATCGCGTTGGAAATTTAATCAGCGTGATTACGATTGTTAACTGGATGTTTTCGGGAGTAAAGAAAAGATATTTGGGCTTTTTTCCGTTGCCGGGAGTTTCCGAAAAAGACATTCAGGAATCGGATAAATTTGGGGAAATCATGCTTTCCGAATTCAAACAAAACAAATTAGAAGATTTACAACCAAAATTAGCCGAAATTGGAGCCGTAAAAATCAGTCCGTATTTAGTGACTGTAGACAAAACGGCTAACAAAATCTTTAATAAGTGGTCTAATTTCATTCATAAAAACCAAAAAAACAGAAAACTGCTTCTGAAATTATTTTATGTTTATTTATTCCTTGCAATATGGGTAATCTCGCCAATAGTATATATATTGCATGTTATTAGCTATCCGTTTAAGATTAAAACTATAAAAAAGGAAACTCAATATTATCAAGGAGTTTAGAAGAGGAGAAAATTATATTATGTTTGACGTATATATTACCAAAGCCGCAAAATATTTGCCGAATGAAGCTGTTTCAAACGATGAAATGGAGAATTATTTAGGGCTAATAAACGACACTGCTTCAAAAGCGAGACGTATTATTTTGCGCAATAATAAAATTACAAGCCGTTATTACGCTGTAGACAAAAACGGAAAAAGCACCCACAGTAATGCTGAATTGGCAAAAAGTGCAATTTCACAGTTGTTTGATGAAAAATTCACTGATCAGGATGTAGAAGTTCTATCCTGTGGAACTTCATCACCAGACGTTTTTGCGCCTTCGCATGCGGCAATGGTTCACGGATTATTAAAAAACAAATCTGTTGAATTGAACTCTTCTGCTGGAATTTGCTGTTCTGGAATGAATGCTTTGAAATACGGTTTTCTTTCTATAAAATCTGGAAATTCTAAAAATGCTGTTTGCGCAGGTTCTGAAAAAGTTTCAACCTGGCTTTCGGCACAACAATACAACCAAGAAATCATCAACTTAAAAAATCTGGAAGCACAACCGATTATTGCTTTCAAAAAAGATTTTTTACGTTGGATGTTGTCTGACGGAGCTGGTGCCTTTTTATTGGAAAACAAACCAAGTGGAGACATTTCTTTAAAAATCGAATGGATGGAAGCGTATTCTTATGCCTTCGAATTAGAGACTTGCATGTATGCAGGAGGAGACAAATTAGAAAACGGAGAAATCAAACCTTGGAGCGACTACAAACAAGAAGATTTATTAAAAGAATCTGTGTTTGCGGTAAAACAAGATGTAAAATTATTAGACGAATATATTCTGCCAAAAGGTGTTGAAAGTATGAGCGATGCCATGGCTAAACACAATGTTACTGCCGACGATGTTGATTATTTCTTGCCTCACGTTTCATCCTATTTTTTTGTTGAAGGATTAAAAAAAGGATTAGACGAAAAAGGAATTGTAATTCCATCTGAAAAATGGTTCATGAACCTTTTGAGAGTTGGAAACGTTGGATCAGCTTCGATTTATATTGCAGTTGAAGAACTAATGAATTCTGGAAAATTGAAAAAAGGCGACAAAATTTTATTGTCGGTTCCAGAAAGCGGACGTTTTTCATTTGCGTATGCGTATTTAACCGTTTGCTAATGGAAACCGCTGTACTTTTAGAAAAAGAAGCAGTCGAAAATCTGATTCCGCAAAAGTTTCCTTTTGTAATGATAGATCGTATGTTTTCTTATTCTGAAACGGGATTAATTTCTGGTTTGAAAATTCAGAATGACAACATTTTTTTAGAAGAAAATACTTTTTTAGAAGCAGGATTGGTTGAACATATGGCGCAATCTGTTGCTTTGCATACAGGTTATCAATATTTTTTGAAAAATGAAACTGCACCAACCGGCTATATAGGTTCTATAAAAGATATTCAAATTAAAAAATTGCCTCAAATCAACGATATAATTCAGTCGAATGTTATTATTTTACAGGAATTTGCCGGAGTAACTTTAGTCGATATCGTGACATTTTTAAATGATGAAGAAATTGCAAGCGGGCAAATGAAAACCGTTTTAGCCAAATAAATTATGAATATGACACTGGGAGTTGACATCCAAAATTACTTGCCTCATCGCGCGCCAATGCTGATGGTCGATTTGATTTTGGATATTGATGCCAACTTTGTTGAAACCACATTTTTAATCCAAGAAGACAATATTTTTGTTGATAAAACCATTTTTACGGAAGCGGGTTTAATCGAAAATACAGCACAAACTTGCTCTGCAATTGTGGGTAAAAAATACTTTTTTGACGAAGACGGAACTGAACATGAAAATGTAAATGTCATCGGTTTTATCAGTGCCATAAAAAATTTGAAAATATACGATTTGCCAAAAGTTGGCGAAACGATAACGACAAAAGCAACTTTGGTTTCAAAATTTGTTGGCGACGATTACACACTTTGCACCATGAGTTGTCAAAGTTTGATCAAGGAGAAAATACTTTTAGAGTGCGAAATCAATTTGTTTATTCAAAAGACGATTTCGGCCACAACATAATGCTAAATTGAAAATAAACCCGTCATGGAAAAAGAAAATGTACCACAGCACGATGGAAATTTAAGCAAAAAAAATCTCAAAGAATTGGTTTATGCAACAGACGAAAACGGCGATTACACGACCGCTTTAAGTACGGGTTGGGAACCAAAAGCAATTGCACTTTCAAACGCAATTGACGACATAAAAGAACGTGCTGAAGAAGCAAAACAGAAAGTACTGAACGGAGAAGTGAGTCCGATTTGCTATTTTATGGAACTCAACAAAATGGATCTTTCGATTCTTGCTGGTTATGTCGAAATGTGGAAATGGCGTGTAAAAAGACATTTTAAACCATCTGTTTTTGCCAAATTAAACGACAAGACTTTACAAAAATATGCTGACGCTTTTGATATTTCAATAGCCGAATTAAAAAATAGTATCTCAAAATAATGCAAGTTACTTTTACACATCATCAATCTGCTCATTGTGAAAATGGAGTAGCTTCAAACCTCTTAAAAAACAGCGGACTCCATATCAGCGAACCGATGGTTTTCGGAATTGGTTCGGGACTTTTTTTCGTGTATTTGCCTTTTTTAAAAGTCAATCATGCGCCGGCAATCAGTTACAGAACTTTGCCAGGACATATTTTCAATAAAGTCGCCAATCGTTTAAATTTAAAAATTAAAAGACAAAAATTTTCTTCTGTTGCCAATGCCAATAAAGCTTTGGAAGAAAATCTAAAAAATAATATTCCGACCGGATTACAAGTTGGAGTTTATCATTTGAGTTATTTTCCAGATGAATATCGCTTTCATTTCAATGCGCACAATTTAGTCGTTTACGGAAAAACCGAAACCGATTATTTAATCAGCGATCCGGTGATGGAAACGGTTACCACTTTGACGCACGACGAAATGGATAAAGTGCGTTTTGCAAAAGGTGCTTTCGCGCCAAGAGGCCAAATGTATTATCCAATTCAGATTCCAAATAATGTTGATTTAAAAAGCGCCATCATAAAAGGAATCAAAAATACATGTCGCGATATGCTCGCACCAATGCCAATTGTAGGCGTGCGAGGAATTAAAATGGTTTCACGTCAAATCCGTAAATGGCCTAAAAAACATGGTGTTCGAAAAGCCAATCATTATTTGGCACAAATGGTGCGCATGCAGGAAGAAATTGGAACTGGCGGCGGCGGTTTCCGATTTATTTATGCGGCATTTTTGCAAGAAGCATCGGTTGTTTTGAATAATGAAGAATTGAAAAATCTTTCGAAAGAAATGACAAAAATTGGCGATTCATGGCGTGATTTCGCTGTTGAAGCTTCTAGAATTTACAAAAACAGAAGTGCCAAAGAAGATGCCTACAACGCCATTGCTGATGAACTTTTGGACATTGCGAATCGCGAAGAAATCTTTTTCAAAAAACTAAAAAAAGCAATCAGCTAATTATATTTTGCAACCCGTTATAAAAATAGAATCCCTTTCGAAAAAGTACAAAGACGCAGAAATGTTTTCTTTGAACGATGTTTCGCTAGAGATAAACGAAGGACAAATTTTTGGTTTGCTAGGTCCAAACGGAGCTGGAAAAACCACATTAATTTCAATGCTCTGCGGATTGGTAAAACCAACTTCTGGACATTTTTCCATTCATGATTTGAACTATTCGCATCATGCTTCAAAAATCAAAAAAATCATTGGCGTAGTTCCTCAAGAATATGCTTTGTATCCCACTTTGACCGCACGCGAAAATCTGCATTATTTTGGAAGCATGTACGGTTTGAAAGGTTCGGATTTGAAAGATAAAGTAATCGAAACTTTAGATCTTTTGGGCTTACTAAAATTTGCTGACAAACAAATCGAAACCTTCTCGGGCGGCATGAAACGTCGTGTCAATTTGATTGCTGGAATTCTGCACAATCCGAAAGTTTTGTTTTTGGATGAACCAACGGTTGGCGTTGATGTTCAGTCTAAAAATGCGATTATCGATTATCTTAAAGTTTTAAATCAAAACGGAACAACGATTATTTATACGTCGCATCATTTGGCGGAAGCCGAAGATTTTTGTGACACCATTGCAATTTTAGATCGAGGTCAAATTTATGCAAAAGGAAGTCCGAAAACTTTAATTAATTCGACAGAAAATGCTCGAAATCTCGAAGATGTTTTTATTTCATTAACCGGTAAAGACTTGCGCGATGATATATAAAATTTGGATGTCGATAGTGAAAGAATTTCTTTTGCTAAAAAGAGATTTAGGCGGTTTGATTATTTTATTTATCATGCCTTTGGTTTTGGTTATTACAGTAACTTTAATTCAGGACAGCACTTTTAAAACGGTTACTGATAATAAAATTCAGATTTTGTTGGTGGACAATGATAAAGGTTCGGTTTCAAAAACGGTTTTTGAGAATTTAGACAAAAACAATTTGTTCAGCGTTGTCACGCAAATCGACAACAAACCGACTACTGAAGATATTGCCAAAGAAAATGTTTACAAAGGAAAATTTCAATTGGCGATTGTAATTCCGAAAAATCTAAGCGCAGATTTACAAGCAAAAGTCGATCAGAATGTAGAAAATATTGTGAGCAAAATGGGTTTTTCAGACAGCGTTGCAAAACCTGAAAAGCAAAGAGTTATTCAGCAAAAAGAAGTCAAATTGTATTTTGATCCGGCGGTTCAGTTGAGTTTCAAAAATTCGGTGATGAGTTCGATTGACAAAATGATTTCGCAAATTGAAACCAAAACTATTTATACAAGTTTTCAAAATCAATTTGGGGAAGAAAACACCGAATTTGAACAGAAGAATTTCATCACTTTCAAAGAAATAATTCCGAAAATCAACAATAAAGAAGTGTTGCCAAATTCGGTGCAACACAACGTTCCGGCTTGGACGCTTTTTGCGATATTTTTTATTGTGATTCCACTTTCGATCAATATTGTAAAAGAAAAATCACAAGGAACTTTTGTGCGTTTATTGACCAATCCTGTTTCTAATTTGATTGTCATCATCGGAAAAACAATTACGTATTTACTGATTTGCATGATTCAGTTTTATATGATGGTTGCCGTTGCGATTTTCTTGTTTCCGCATATTGGTTTGCCTCCGCTGAATATTGAAGGACATTTATTTTTAATGAGTGTTGTCGCTTTATTTTCAGGTTTTGGCGCCATCGGGTTTGGAATTTTATTGGGAACAATTGCGAGTACTCAGGAACAATCGGCGCCGTTTGGAGCAACGAGTGTTATTATTTTGGCAGCTATTGGCGGCATCTGGGTTCCGGTTTTTGCCATGCCAAAAATCATGCAGTATATCGCAAAATCTTCTCCGATGAATTGGGGATTAGAGGCTTTTTATGATGTTTTATTGCGCAACAGCAGTTTCCTTGAAATCATTCCAAAAATAAGTTTGTTATTTTTGTTCTTTATAATCACAACTTCCATCGCATTATTTTATGACAAAAAGAAAAGAACAGTATAACGAAGCCACAGACTTGACGGTTTCTCACGAAATCAGAATTCGTTTTAACGAAACTGATCCGCTTGGGATTGTTTGGCACGGCAATTATATCACGTATTTCGAAGATGGACGAGAAGCTTTCGGACGCCAACACGGATTGACGTATTTAGACATTGCGAAAACGGGTTATACAACGCCAATCGTAAAATCAAAATGCGAACATAAATTGTCTTTACGTTACGGCGATGTTGTCACGATTGAAACAACGGTTGTTGATACGCCTGCCGCAAAAATGATTTACCGTTTTAAAATTATTGACGACAAAGGCGAAGTGGCTTGCACTGGCGAAACAGTTCAGGTTTTTTTAGATAAAGAAGGCAATTTAATGCTGACGAATCCTCCTTTTTATGAGGAATGGAAAAGGAAAGTTGGGTTGTTGAAATAGTGTTTTTTGCCACGAATTTCACGAATTAGCACAAATTAAATCGGTGTAAATCTGCTTGATCTGTCAAATCTGCGGGCAAAATTTCACGAAATTAGAATTGAAAATGATAAGAGAAATATATATAAACGAAACGAATTGTATCACTCCTTTAGGTTTTGATGTAGAATCAAACATCGAAGCGATTCTTCGTAGCGATACGGGAATTCAACTTCATAATGCTATTTCTTTGATGCCGAATTCGTTTTATGCTTCGATTATCAACGATGAAAAAATAAACAGTGCTTTTGCAAAAATCAGCACGGAAACCAAATATTCACGCTTAGAAAAAATGATGATTTTGGCTTTGGAACCAATCATCAAAAATTCCAAAATTGAATTAAATTCAAAAACTGCTTTTATACTTTCTACCACAAAAGGGAACGTAACGGCTTTGCAAAATCATTCTGAAGAAAGTTTCAACAACGCGCATTTAGATGTTTTGGCAAAAAATGTTGCCGATTTCTTCGGATTTCAAACACAGCCAATCGTCGTTTCAAATGCCTGTGTTTCTGGAATTTTAGCAATTTCTGTTGCTAAGAGAATGATTCAGTCCGGACTTTATGACAACATTTTTGTAGTTGCAGGCGACGAAGTTTCTGAATTTGTTTTGTCTGGTTTTAATGCTTTTCAAGCAATGAGCGAACTGCCTTGCAAACCGTATTCTAAAAACAGAACCGGCGTAAGTTTAGGCGAAGCAACGGCTGCAGTTTTGGTGTCGGCGGAAGCCAAAAACTCAAAAATAAAAGTAATTGGAGACAGCTCGATAAACGATGCCAATCATATTTCTGGACCTTCAAGAACGGGCGAAGGTTTGTTTAGAAGTATTCAGAATGCTTTGAAAGAAGCTCAAATTGATGCCCAAAAATTAGATTATATTTCAGCACACGGAACCGCAACACCTTATAACGACGAAATGGAAGCGATTGCTTTAAGTCGTTTGGATTTGCAAAACGTTCCGATCAATAGTTTAAAAGGATTTTACGGTCATACATTAGGCGCGTCGGGATTATTGGAAACGGTAATTGCGATAGAATCTGCCAATAGAAATATGCTTTTTGAATCAAAAGGTTTTGATGAAATCGGTGTAAGCGAATCTATTAATGTGATTGAGAGAAATGAAGAAAAGAATATTGATTGTTTTTTGAAAACAGCTTCTGGATTTGGAGGTTGTAATACGGCTGTGGTTTTTGAGAAAGTGAAGCACTAATTACACGGATTTTCACGAATGATTCAACTGTTCGGAAATTTCGAACAGTTCAAAAAAACTAACTTTCAAGGAAAACTTACAAGTTCAATTTCATTAAAATTACTAGAAATATGAATGATAAAATTGCAGGCTTAAAAAAAGATATTGAGAGTAATCTTGGCGCAAGTAGTGGCTTTTATGAATTGGTATTTCAACCTTACATTAGAGAGTTCATTAGCGATTTAAATCAAACAGATAGTAAAAACTTTTCAATCGAAATATTAAATTGGAATGAAGATTTACTTTATCATTTAGCTGACGAAATACTTTTTAGTAACAATGAATATCTAGATAAAAATTTTCTTTATTGTTCAATTTTTTTAAAAACTTATGATCAAGAAAATTTAGATTATTTATCACAATATTTATATGATTGCTACGATGATTTAAATATTGAAAAAACCTCTTTAGATTTTTTTTTACAACTAAAAGAAAAAGTAGAAAAGTTTTACATTATAAAAAATGGAAAAGAAAATATTGATGATTTCATTAGGCCACTAAATGATATTATTAATGAAAAAATGAAGAAGATTTAAAATCACTTATTCCGTATAAATTTTTTATACTAATAAAAGAATGGCCAACAAAACCTACATACAATCCTACATCAAAATTGAAAACAACGAAATTGTTCTAAACGAAACTTCTGTATTCAAAATTGAGCCAACCGATTTTGCAGATTTTGCCAAACAAGCGTATCGTAATTTTGAAATGCAGTATCCAAAGTTTTTCAAAATGGATGCTTTGAGCAAACTCGCTTTTTTAGGATCAGAATTGCTTTTAAGTCCGATTGTTTCTTCGGAAAAAGAAAATAATATCGCTTTGGTTTTGGCCAATAAATCGTCAAGTTTGGATACTGATGTGAAATATCAAGAATCAATTTCGGATAAAGAAAACTATTTTCCGAGTCCGGCGGTTTTTGTTTATACACTGCCAAATATTTGCCTCGGCGAAATAAGTATTCGTCATCAGCTGAAAAGTGAGAATTCTTTCTTTATATTTGATGCTTTCAATGCCGAATTCATGTCGAACTATTCGGATATTCTATTAAACACAAACAAAGCCGATTTGGTTTTATGCGGTTGGACGGAATATTTCGACAACAATTACAAAGCTTTTCTTTGTGTAATCGGCAAGGAAGAAAACGAGAAATACAAAAACGAAAATATCAATACATTATATAATAAATGATCATGGAAGCATTAAAAGAAGAATTAAAAAATAAAATCATAACAACTTTGAACCTTGAAGATATCGCAGTGGAAGACATTGCTGATAACGATCCTTTGTTTGGAGACGGTTTAGGTTTAGACTCGATTGATGCACTTGAATTGATCGTGATTTTGGATAAAGATTACGGAATTAAATTAGTTGATCCGAAAGAAGGAAAAGCTATTTTTCAGTCTATCGAAACTATGGCGGCTTATATTAACGCTAACAGAACGAAATAATTTTTGCCCGCGGATTACACTGATTGAACGGGTTTTCGCAGTTAATTAAAAACTTGGCGACTCAGCGACTTTGCGAGATTAAATCATAAGCTTTATTTGCTTTTAGTCGCGAGAAATATGCTCGCAAAGGCGCAAAGGCGCAAAGTTTAATCAAATCATAAAATCTAAAATTAGATGAAAGGTGTTGCAATAACCGGAATGGGAATTATCTCTTCGATTGGAAATTCAGTCGAAGAAAATTATATTTCGCTTATCGAAAATAAAATTGGCATTTCCCGAATTGAAAATATTCCGACGGTTCATGCCGATGTCATCAAAGTGGGTGAAATCAAAAAAACCAATGAAGAATTAGTTGCCGAATTACAGCTTTCTGAAAACAATAACTTTTCTAGAACGGCTATGATTGGTGCTTTGGCAGCAAAACAAGCTATTGAAAATGCTGGGATTTCATCTATAAACGAATTCAGAACCGGACTTATTTCGGCCACTAGCGTGGGCGGAATGGACATGACGGAAAAACATTATTACGATTATTTTGAAAAACCAGAATTGGTAAAATTTATCACTTGTCATGACGGTGGCGATGTTGCTCAAAAAATAGCTGACGAATTGGGTTTAAAAGGAATGGTGACTACTATAAGTACCGCTTGTTCTTCTGCCGCAAATTCGATTATGCTCGGCGCTCGATTGATTAAATCTGGAAAATTAGATCGCGTAATTGTGGGCGGAACTGATGCTTTGGCAAAATTCACCATCAACGGATTCAAGACTTTGATGATTTTATCTGACGATTACAACAAACCTTTTGACAATACTCGAAAAGGACTAAATCTTGGCGAAGCTGCTGCTTTTTTGGTTTTAGAATCAGATGAAGTTGTGGCGAAACAGAACAAAAAAGTGTTGGCAAGAGTTTCGGGTTACGGAAATGCAAATGACGCTTTTCATCAAACCGCTTCTTCAGAAAATGGCGACGGCGCTTATTTAGCCATGAAAAAAGCTTTTGAAGTTTCAGGACTAAAACCTTCTGAAATTGACTACATCAACGTACACGGAACAGCAACGCCAAATAACGATTTATCTGAAGGAAGAGCTTTGTTGCGCATTTATGAAAATGAAAAAGTGCCCGATTTTAGTTCTACAAAACCTTTTACAGGACATACTTTAGCGGCCGCAGCGGCAATTGAAGCTGTTTACAGTGTTTTGGCAATCCAAAATAATGTGGTTTATCCGAATTTGAATTTCGAAGTTCCGATGGAAGAATTTGAATTGCAACCACAGACTTCCCTAAAAAACAAAAATATCGAACACGTTTTGTCCAATTCTTTCGGTTTTGGCGGAAACTGTTCCACTCTTATATTTTCAAAAAGCTAATGACAAAAAAAACATATATAAATGGAGTAGGCTGTATTTCGACTCAAAAAACATTTGATACTGTTTTTTTGGAAGAAGCAGTTGTACACGAAAATGAAACGGTACTTTCAATCGTTTCGCCAGTTTACAAAGATTACATTTCGCCTGCGATGATTCGTAGAATGGCAAAAGGCGTAAAAAACGGAATCGTAGCTTCGGCTTTGGCCATGAAAGATGCTAATGTCGAAAATGTCGATGCGATCATTACCGGAACTGGTTTGGGTTGTATCGAAGATTCTGAAAAATTCCTAAAAAATATTCTGGACAACAATGAAGAGTTTTTAACTCCAACTTCATTTATTCAATCGACGCATAATACAGTTGGCGCACAAATTGCACTTTCTCTACAATGCAAAGGTTATAATTTTACCTATGTAAATGGAGCGGTTTCTTTTGAATCAACACTTTTAGATGCTAAAATGCAGATTGAAGAAGAGGAAGCCAATTCAATTTTGGTTGGCGGTGTAGATGAAAACGGAGAATACACACTTTCGCTTTTCAAATTGGCGGGAAGAATCAAAAAAGAAAATGATCTTCCGTCAGATGTTTTAAACGCCAATTCAACTGGCGTTGTTTACGGTGAAGGCGCAAGTTTTTTTGTTTTGGAAAATGAAAAAAAGGATTCAACTTATGCCGAAATTCTTGATGTTGAAATAACAAATTCATTAGAAGAAAATGAAGTTGAAAACGCTATAATTTCATTTTTAAAAACTAATAATTTAGAAATTGGAGATCTTGACGCTGTAGTTTTAGGTTATGATGGAAACTCAGATTCTGATTCTTATTATCGAAATCTTTCTGAAAATGCTTTCGCAGAAATTCCACAATTGTATTACAAACATTTGAGTGGCGCTTTTGATACGGCTTCGGCTTTTGCTTTGTGGATGGCCTCTAAAGTTTTAAAAACGCAAGAAATTCCGGAAATTGTAAAAGTAAATTCGGTTTCCAAATCGGCTTATAAAACCATTTTACTTTACAATCAGGTGAATGGAAAAAACCATAGTTTTACGTTACTTTCAAAATGATAACGCATAAAAACATCTCACTATTTTTTGTTTTTTTATTGCTTTTATTGGTTCTTCTGAAACTTTATACAGCAATTACTATTTGGTGGTTTGTTTTGATTATTTTGATTTGGATGGGAATTAATGCTTTCGGCTCAGCCCGAATTTCCTCCAATTATCACGTAAAAGCTTTTTGCAATAATCCATCGGAAACAGAAAAAAAAATTGCTTTGACTTTTGATGACGGTCCGAGCATTTATACTTTGGAAATTTTAAAACTTTTGAAAAAATACAACGCAAAAGCGACTTTTTTCTGCATTGGAAAAAACATAGAAGCACATCCTGAAATTCTTCAAAAAGTGATCGACGAAGGTCATTTGGTTGGAAATCATTCGTATTCGCATTCTACCTTTTTTGATTTTTATACTGCAAAACAAATAACCCAGGAACTTCAGAAAACAAACAAACTTCTGGAGAAATTCACTTCAAAAAAAATCAACTTTTTTCGTCCGCCCTATGGAGTTACAACACCATCAATTCGTAGAGCTTTAAAAATCACTGGACATAAAGTTATCGGCTGGAATATCCGTTCGCTTGACGGTGGCACAACAAATCAGGAATTGATTTTGAACCGAATAAAAAAGCGAGTTTCTCCCGGCGGAATCGTACTTTTGCACGACACAGGATCACACTCTGTTTCTGTACTGGAACAGTTTTTGCAATTTTTACAGCAAAATCAATATGAAGTGATTTCTGTGGAAGAACTTTTGAATCTTAAAGCTTATGAAAACTAAATTTTATATACTCCTTTTTTCCATTCTTTTCGGCGCCAATTTATTCGCTCAGGAACAAAAAATGACGGATGCAGAAATTGCTTCTTTTAAACAAGATGTCAACGTAGTTGCTAAAAAAATCAAGACTTTAAGTACTGATTTCGTGCAATACAAACATTTGGATTTTTTATCAAAAGACATCGAAACTTCGGGGAAAATGCTTTTTAAAGAACCGGCTTTATTGTCTTGGCAATATAAAAAACCATACAATTACAGCATTGTTTTCAAAAACGGAAAAATCCTCATTAATGACGAAGGAAAGAAAAGTGCGGTTGATATTGGCAACAGCAAAATCTTTGCGCGTATCAATAAATTGATTGTCGGAAGCGTGAGCGGAAACATGTTTGACGATAAAGAATTTACGATTTCGTATTTCAAATTAAAAGGTCAAAACTTGGCTAAATTTATTCCGAAAGATGCGACGCTGAAAAAATACATCAAACAAATTGAGCTGACTTTTGACAAAGAAGAAGCAACTGTGGTTCAGGTAAAATTATTAGAATCATCTGAAGATTATACCCGAATTGTACTCAAAAACAAAGTGATCAATGCAAAAATCGACGATTCAGTTTTTACTAATTAATTGTTTTCTGGCAATTGTTTTAGTTTCTTGTGGCTCGGTCACCAAAAATTATACGCCTAAAAAATTAGAAAAAACCTCGATAGAAGTTCCTTATTTCACCGATTCAAAAGCCGATTATGTTTACAAAACCAACATTACGGTTTACGGTCATGAAATGTCTGGAATTTTTATTGCCAAGAAAATAAACGACACGACGCATCGTGTGGTTTTTACGACTGAATTCGGAAACAAATTAATGGATTTTGAAATTTCGGAAAACAGTTTCAAAGTCAATTCGATAGTTTCAGAACTCGATCGAAAAATCCTGATCAATACTTTGGAAGAAGATTTTCGTTTGCTTCTTAAAAACAAATATTTGATTCAGGAACAGTTCGAAAATGCGGAAAATGACATTTATAAATCGGAAGACGGAAAACGCGATAACTATCTTTTCTTCTCCAAAAAAGATAAAAAATTAGAAAAAGTAGTTCGTTCTTCTAAAACAAAAGATAAAATAACAATTACTTTTACTTTAGAAAACGATATTTTTGCTAAAAAAGTTGTCATTTTGCATCAAAATATCAAGCTGAAAATTGAGCTAAATTATTTTAAATCAGAATAAAATTCAGTTAACATAAACCAAACCAACTATGAGAAAATTAACCTTAATTGCATTTGTTTTATTTGTCGGCGTTATTTCATCACAAGCGCAGGTAACTGTTAATCCCGGACTTAGAGGCGGTTTAAACCTTTCGCGTTTAACCAATATTGATAATAATAGTATGAAATCTGATTATTATGTTGGAGGTTTAGTTGAAATTAAATTCAATAAATTATTCACGCTTCAACCCGAATTAAACTATTCGAGACAAGGAAGCAAAGGTGTTTATTATGATGGTTCACCGGAGCAACTTAGACTTGGTCAAACGACTTATAACTTAAATTATATCACAACAGGGGCGGTCGCTAAATTTTATTTTCATGGACAAGGATTTCATGTTTTAGCTGGTCCGTCATTTGATTTAAAAGTTGATGATAATTTTGGGAGATATGGCTTAGATCCTATTGATGTAGATTTGGCTTTTGTTGGTGGAATTGGTTACACGTTGCCAAACGGATTAACTTTTGAAGCACGTTTCAAACAAGGTTTGGTTGATATTTATGGGTATGACGATTTAGATTATAATAATAACAACAATTATTATTACGAAAATGTGATTTTAAATCAGGTTTTTCAATTCGGAATCAGTTATACTTTTAAAACAAAATAAAAATTTTGAACCATTCAGACATTAGGACATTAAGTTTTATAAAATGTTATGCTTAATTTTCTTAATATCTTAATGGTAAAAACAAAAAAACAAAAATGGTTTTAAAAGACTTTTACAAAGTTCTTTCGGAAGAAAAAACGGGAGACACAAAATATACGATTACAATTTTGGTCAATGAAAAACATGAGATTTTCAAAGGTCATTTTCCAGGAAATCCAATTATGCCGGGTGTTTGCATGATTCAGATTATTAAGGAATTGGCGGAGAAAATTTCGCAAGAAACCTTAATGATCCAAACATTGGCAAATGTGAAATTTATGGCGCTTATAAATCCAGAAGCTAATCCGGAATTGCGTTTAGAACTTGACATTACAAAAACCGAAGACCATTTGGTTAAAGTAAAAAACACGACTTATTTTAATGATACTGTTGCGCTAAAATTGAGCAACACGTACAAAAAATTGGAATTATGAAACTAGTATTGACACTGCTTTTGTGGGTGAATTTTGTGGGCAATCCTGATTTGGCGTCCATCAGAAAAATGTATCCGAATGTTACAAAATCTGACAGCAACGCAAAAGAGTTTTCAGAAAAATTGTCGGGCATTTCTAATAATGACGATAAAACTTTAGTGGCGTACAAAGCGGCTTCGATTTTATTGGATTCTAAATTCGAAAAAAAATTACACGATAAAATTGAACGTTTCAAAGAAGGAGCAAAATTACTTGAATCGACTATAAAAAGCGAACCAAGCAATATTGAAATCCGTATGATTCGTTTGTGCATTCAGGAAAATGTTCCTGGTGTTACTGGCTACAAAAAGAATATCAAAGAAGACAAAAAATATCTTACGGAGCATTATGCTGATCAAAATGGTGCTCTTAAAGAATATCTAAAAGACTTTATTTTACAATCAAAAAGCTTCTCTGAAAAAGAGAAACAATTTGTGAAGTAAGCAAAGGCAAAATTTCCAAATGAAACCTATTTTATCACAACACGAACTCCTTAATTCCACTTCTTTTTGTGTTATTGTACCGACGTACAATAATCAAAAAACGCTAAAAAAAGTTTTGGATTCTATTTTGGAATTTACTCCAAATGTGATTATTGTGAATGATGGTTCAACTGATGAAACTCCTGAAATTCTAAAACACTATTCACAGCTTACGCAAATTCATCATCCTAACAATATAGGAAAAGGAAGAGCACTTAGAAATGGTTTTAGAAAAGCAATCGAAATGCAATTCGAATATGCGATTACAATCGATTCTGATGGACAGCATTTTGCTTCAGACATTCCAAATTTTATTGCTGCCATTCAAGAAGAACCAAATTCTTTATTGATTGGAAGCCGAAATATGACACAAGAAAATGTTCCGAAGAAAAGCAGTTTTGGGAACAAATTTTCAAATTTCTGGTTTAAGTTTGAAACCGGAATCAAACTTGACGACACACAATCGGGTTTCAGATTGTATCCATTGCAATTGCTTCCGAAGAAATTTTACACCAATAAATTTGAGTTTGAAATTGAAGTTATTGTTCGTGCCGCGTGGAAAGGAATTGTCGTAAAAAATATTCCGATTCAAGTTTTATATGATCCTGCAGAGCGTGTTTCTCATTTTCGCCCTTTCAGAGATTTTACCCGAATCAGTATTTTAAATACCGTTTTGGTAACCAATGCTTTGCTTTATATCAAGCCGAGAGATTTTTTTAGAAAAGCAAAAAAAAAAGGTTTTAAAAAATTCTTTCTAGAAGATATTTTAGAAAGCAGCGATTCTAATTTTAAAAAATCGGCTGCGATAGCGCTTGGAATTTTTATTGGATTTTCGCCTTTTTGGGGTTTTCAGACCATTTTGCTTTTTACATTTGCTGCGATTTTCAGACTCAATAAAGTCATTGCCTATCTGACGTCAAATGTCAGTTTCCCTCCATTTATTCCGTTTATTATTTATGCTTCGCTTCAAGTCGGAAGCATTTTTGTTTCGAGCGATGCACCTTTAGTGTTAGATAGTTCGATCACACTCGACGATATTCAAAAAAATGCAACGCAATATATCGTAGGAAGTCTTATTTTAGCATCCGTTTCTGCGCTAACCGTTGGTCTTATAAGTTATTTGCTTTTGACTTCTTTTAGTTCTAAAACCAAAACGAATATTTAGATAAAGTTTTTCCACAAATAAAAAGGTTTAAAATCTTTGTCAAGTTGCCACGAATTACACGAATTAGCACGAATTAATTCTATTAAATTCCTGAAAACTTACCAAGATTAAAGGATTAAAAATTGGTGGAAATTAGTGCAATTTGTGGCAAAAAAACAATAAAAATAATTATGCATCAATACTTTTACGCCATTCATTTATTTGTAAATAAAAGAAAATCGCTTTCGGTTTTTTTGGCTTTGCTGATGCTTTTTATTTTTGGATTTTTCGCTTCTCAAATTAAATTTGAAGAAGATATAACCAAATTAATTCCCGCCAATGACAAAGCAGATGTTACGGCAAAAGTCTTAAAACAATTAAATTTTGCCGATAAAATAACCGTCATTTTCAAACTCGAAAAAAATGGTTCTGCAGAAGATTTAAAAGAAATGGCAACTGCTTTTTCAGATAGCGTTTCTATTTCTTGCAAACCATATGTAACCGGAATTCAAGGAAAAATCGACGAAGAAAATATTCAGGAAACTATAGATTTTGTTTACAATAATCTGCCTCTTTTCCTAGAAAATAAAGACTACGAAGCCATTCAAACCAAACTGCAAAAAGACAGTATTGCGGCAACCGTTCAAGGAAATTACAAATCGATTATTTCGCCATCAGGATTTATTACAAAAGATTTTATACTGCAAGATCCGCTTGGGATTTCGTTTATTGCTTTAAAAAAATTACAGCAATTGAATATTGGCGACGATTTTATACTCGACAATGGTTTTGTAATGACGAAAGACAAAAAGAAACTTTTGCTTTTTATCACCTCAAATCTTCCGTCAAGCGAAACCGAAAAAAACACTGTTTTTGCAGCAAAACTAAAATCGATTCAAGAAAATTTAAATCAGAAATACAACGGCAAAACTTCCATCAGTTATTTTGGTTCGGCTTTGATTGCGGTTGCCAATGCCAATCAAATCAAAAGCGATATCGTCTTGACAACATCAATTGCGATGTTTACGCTGATGTTGATTCTGATTTTATTCTATCGAAAAATATTAATTCCGCTGATTATTTTTCTTCCAACGGTTTTCGGAGCATTTTTCGCTGTAGCATTTTTATATTTTGTAAAAGAACAGATTTCAGCAATTTCACTCGGAATTGGTTCCATTTTACTCGGAATTACGATTGATTATTCCATTCACATTCTCACGCATTACAAGCACAACAGCGATATCAAAACGTTGTACAAAGACATCACGATGCCTGTAATCATGAGCAGTTCAACAACGGCGGTTGCATTTTTATGTCTGCTTTTTGTAAAATCGGATGCGCTAAATGATCTCGGAATTTTCGCCGCGGTGATTGTAATGGCAACTGGATTTTTTTCGCTTTTAATTGTTCCGCATTTATATAAACCACAAGAAAATCCTGCAGAACACAAGAAAAATGTCATTGATAAAATGGCGCATTTTTCATTTCACAACAATAAATTCCTGATTGGATTTTGCGTAATCATCACGATTATTTGCTGTTTGACTTATAACGATGTTGGTTTCAATAACGATTTGTCGCAATTGAATTTTGTTCCAAAAGAAATCAAAGCGGCCGAAAAACAATTGGAAGAAAGCACAAGCTTAACTTCAAAAACCATTTATGTCGCTTCGTACGGAAAAAGCATGGATGAAGTTTTGCAAACCAACAGCAAACTTTTCTCTGATTTATCTACAGAAAAACAACAAAACAGAATCTTGAATTTTAGTTCTGTCGGCGGCATTATGCTCTCGCAGACGGCACAGCTTCAAAAAATTGAAAAATGGAATTCCTTTTGGGATACCAATAAAAAGCAATTTTTACAATCACAATTAATTTCCGAAGGTTCAAAACTTGGTTTTAAGCCAACTACTTATTCCTTGTTTTTCGATCATTTGAATTTTGATTTCAAACCAGTTTCGGCAAACGAATTTTTAAAAATTCAGGCACTTCAACTAAAAGAATTTGTGACTGAAAAAAATGGTTTTTATACGATTTCAACTTTGGTAAAAGTGTCCCCAGAACAGCGCGATGCGTTTGTAAAATCGGCTTCAGCCAAAAATAATTTGATTGCCATTGACCGCCAACAAATGAACGAAACGTTTTTCAGTACTTTAAAAACCGATTTCAATTCGCTTGTCAATTATTCGTTTGTCGCAGTAATTTTAATTCTGTTCTTCTTTTTCAGAAGAATTGAATTGGTCATCGTAAGCTGTATTCCAATTGCGTTAACCGGAATTGTAACGGCCGGAATTATGGGCATTTTTGGCATTCAAATGAATATTTTCAGCATGATTGTCTGCACTTTAATTTTTGGTCACGGTGTCGATTTTAGCATTTTCATGACGAGTGCTTTACAAAAAGAATATACGACCGGAAGAAATGAAATTGCCATTTACCGAACTTCGATTATTTTAGCCGTAATCACGACAATTTTAGGAATTGGCGCGATGATTTTTGCCAAACATCCGGCGTTGACTTCGATTTCATCAGTTTCTTTGATTGGGGTTTTCGCTGCGTTGATTATCACATTTATCTTCTACCCGATTCTTTTTAAATTATTCATTTCAAACCGATCAAAAAAAGGAAATCCGCCATTTCATTTGCGCACTTTTGTTCACGGTGTAATTTCGTTTACCTATTATGGTTTGGGCGGTATTATCATGTCCATTTTCAGTTTTACACTAATGCCAATTTTACCTTTGAGTGCCAAAACAAAAATGAAAGGTTTTAGATATATCGTTTCAAAATTCATGAAATCGGTATTGTATTCAAATCCGTTTATTCGCAAAAAAGTCGTCAATAATTTTAATGAAACGTTCGAGAAACCTGCCGTTATTATCGCCAATCATTCTTCCTTTCTAGACATTTTGGCAATGGGAATGTTGAGTCCAAAAATTATATTTCTGGTAAGCGACTGGGTTTACAACTCTCCTATTTTTGGTGGTGTAGTTAGAAAAGCTGGTTTCTATCCCGTTTCTGAAGGCTTGGAAGGTGGTGTCGAACATTTGCGTAAAAAAGTAAACGAAGGATATTCTTTAATGGTTTTTCCAGAAGGAACGCGTTCCGAAAGTAATGTTGTAAAACGATTCCATAAAGGTGCTTTTTTCTTGGCAGAAGAATTTAATTTAGATATTCTGCCGATTGTTATTCACGGTGCTTCTGAGTTAATTCCGAAAGGCGATTTTGTCATTCATAACGGGAAATTAACGATTACGATTTTAGAAAGAATTACGCCTGAAAATACTTCGTTCGGAAAAAATTATGCCGAAAGAACAAAACAAATAAGTACTTTCTTCAAAACAGAATATCGTACAATCCGTCAACAATTAGAAGGCGCAGATTATTTCAGAAAAATGTTGCTTCACAGTTTTGATTATAAAGAAATTGAAGTGGTGGATAGCGTAAAAAAAGATTTAAAGAAACATCTCGAAACCTATTTTATTCTTGGAAAACAATTTTCGGCGAAAGCCAAAGTATTGCATTTAGCTGATAATTATGGACAATTGGATGTTTTATTGACCTTGCAGGAACCACAGCGAAAAATTCATTCTTATATCGTTGATGAAGAAAAACGAGATGTTGCTAAAACCAATTATATCGTTGGAAAGAGAAAAATAACCTATCTCGAAAATTTAGAAACAATATCAGAAAATCAATTTGATGTCGTTTTAATTTCAGATGAAAATCATGAAAATGAAATTCAAAACGTTATTTCTGTAACATCTTGTGTAATTTTAATTGATTGTCCCCGTTTAAAAAATAGAATTATTGACCTTGGTTTTCATTGCGTTTTAGACGAAAATGACCTGATTATTTTAAAAAAATGAAAGAACATTACGATGTAGTAATTATCGGTAGCGGTTTGGGCGGATTAGTTTCGTCTATCATTCTGGCTAAAGAAGGCTACAGCGTTTGTGTACTTGAAAAAAATAATCAGTACGGTGGCAATCTGCAGACTTTTGTTCGGGACAAAACCATTTTTGATACTGGAATTCATTATATCGGAGGTTTAGGTGAAGGCCAAAATCTGCATCAATATTTCAAATATTTGGGAATTATCGATAAGCTGAATTTGAAAAAATTAGATGAAAATGCTTTCGATATTATTTCTTTCGAAAATGATAATACCGAATATCCACATGCGCAAGGTTATGAAAATTTTGTTCGTCAATTAGCAAAATATTTCCCAGAAGAAGAGGCAAATATTGAAAACTACTGTCAAAATTTACAAGCTATTTGTGATTCTTTTCCGCTTTATAATTTAGAATGGGAAGGTAAATACGATTCTGAAATTTTGACACTCAATGCAAAAGAAACAATCGATTCCTTTACCGAAAATGAAAAGCTAAAAGCTGTTTTGGCCGGGTCTAATTTTTTATATGCAGGAATTCCTGATAAATCGCCTTTTTACGTTCACGCGTTGATTGTAAATTCATATATCCAAAGTTCATGGCGTTGCATCAATGGCGGAAGCCAGATTACGAAACAACTTTTGAAACAGCTCAAAAAATATGGTGGCGAATTTTATAAACATAAAGAAGTTACCCATTTTGAAGTCGAAAATCACAAAGTGAATTTGGTTAAAATGAAAGATGGAACACAGGTTTCTGGTACTCTTTTTATTTCGAATATTGAACCGAAAACCACTTTAAAAATGGTAGGTGAAGAAAACTTCAGAAAACCATTTTTCAACCGAATTCAAAATCTTGAAGGCGTGCTTTCAGCTTTCAGTTTGTATCTTGTTTTTAAGCCTGAAACTTTCAAATACATCAATCATAATTATTATCATTTTAAAGATAGCAGTGAAGTTTGGACAGCTCATGAATATGACGAAGATTCTTGGCCAAAAACGTACATGGCTTCGATGAATGCTTCTAAAGATGACGAAATCTGGGCTGACGGAATGACTTTCATAACCTACATGAAATTTGACGATGTTTTGCCTTGGGCTGAAACGTTTAATACAACTGTAGAAAAAAACGATCGAGGTGAAAGTTATGAAGAATTCAAAGCCAGAAAAACGGCTAAATTTTTAGATGAGATTGAAATAAAATTTCCAGGAATCAAAGATTGTATCAAATCAATCCACACTTCTAGTCCGCTGTCCTATCGTGATTATATTGGTGGTGATAACGGAAATATGTACGGTTACGTCAAAGATTCCAACAATCCGATGAAAACTTTGATTCCGTCAAAAACAAAAATCGAAAATTTATATCTAACCGGACAAAGCATCAACATGCATGGTGTTCTGGGCGTAACTATTGGTGCCGTGGTAACTTGTTCTGAAATTGTTGGGAAAGAATATTTGATTACTAAAATCAATCAGGCTGAATAAATGAATTATGAAAAACCGAATTACATATCTTTTCTTCATCGGTTTTTTAGGGATTCTGGTTTCTTGTGGTACTTCGAAATCAAAAAATCATCAGCCGGATATTTCGAACTTTAATGCCGCAAAACCTGTTGTCACAAAAGTTTCTGATAGCGTTTTTATTTCAGGAAATAATTCTCTTTTAAAAAATAAACAAGGCCTTTGGGAACTTTATGTCGAAGGTGATCCT
Source organism: Flavobacterium mesophilum (assembly GCF_039581405.1). Classification (NCBI taxonomy): domain Bacteria; kingdom Pseudomonadati; phylum Bacteroidota; class Flavobacteriia; order Flavobacteriales; family Flavobacteriaceae; genus Flavobacterium; species Flavobacterium mesophilum. The sequence continues at coordinate 676,128 of NZ_JBCPXZ010000003.1, forward strand.
TTAGAAATAGGACTGAATACCGGTGCTTTGTCTGATTCACTTTTACAGAGACAACAACAAATATTTTTCTCCAAAATCAAAGATTTAGTTCCGTCAAAATTTGAGCAAAAACTATTGCGTCATTTCTTAAAATGGTACAACCGTAAATTATATGCCAATGTTCCCGACGAATATCAGACCGAGATTTTTGGTGTTTCACAATATACCTCGCACGATTTTGACAACATTGCACCACAATATCAGCGCGGTTTGTACTTGCACGCGGCGCACGACATTGGGCACGCTTTACAGGATTTGGCTTTAGTTGGCTGCTCGTCATTTGCCGCTTGGGGCGAAAAATCAGAAGATGGAAATTTGATTTTGGGCCGAAATTTTGATTTTTATGTCAACGATGCTTTCGCAGAAAATAAAATCATTGCCTTTATTAAACCTGAGCAAGGTCACAATTTTATGATGGTTTCCTGGCCCGGAATGATTGGTGCAGTTTCTGGAATGAATCAGCAAGGTTTGACGGTTACGATTAATGCCGCAAAATCAGAAATTCCGTTGAGCGCCAAAACACCAATTTCTATTTTGACTCGAGAAATTTTACAACACGCACAAAATATTGAAGAAGCAATTGCGATTGCAAAAAAAAGAAAAGTATTTGTTTCCGAATCTATTATGGTAGGAAGCGCTCAAGACAACAAAGCCGTTTTAATTGAAGTTTCTCCAAAAAAAATAGACGTTTTTGAAGTCCCAAATAGCAATCAATTAATTTGTTCTAACCATTTTCAGAGTGACTCTTTTAAAAATGACAAACGAAATAAAACGCAAATCGCCGAAAGTCATTCTGAATATCGTTTTGAAAGAATACAGGAACTTCTTTCGGAAAACCAAAAAATAAACCCAGAAATTGCTTCAGAAATTCTTAGAAATAAAAATGGCCTACATGATATTCCGCTAGGTTTTGGAAATGAAAAAGCGCTGAATCAATTAATGGCGCATCACGGAATTATTTTCAAACCAGAACAAAAACTCGTTTGGGTTTCGGCAAATCCGTATCAATTAGGAGAATTCGTTTGCTATAATTTGGATTCTATTTTTTCTTCCAAAAAAACAAATACCGCAATTTCATTTGCAGAAGCAAATTTGAATATTGCCAAAGATCCTTTTTTAAAGACAGAGGCGTTTCAAAACTATAAAAAATTTAGAAATGAAAATCATCAAATAGATGTTTGGTTCAAAAATAAAGAGGCAATTTCTTCTGAATTTATAAGCCATTATCAATCCTTAAACCCCGATTATTGGGTTGTATATTACAAAGCAGGGTTGTACTTTTATCAGCGAAAAGAATTCCGCGCAGCTCAGATCAATTTTGAGAAAGCGCTTACCAAAGAAATTACAACAGCTCCTGATAAAGCAAAAATTGAAAAATATTTAAAAAAACTCAAAAGAAAATTACAATGATTCCAGCAATAGAAAAAAATTCTTTAGACGAAATTAAAGTTTTTCAAGAGCATAAATTGACTGAACTTTTAGCTTATATAAGTGAGAATTCTCCCTTTTATAAAAGACTTTTTGCAGGAAGAAATATTGATATTTCGACGATAAAAAAGCTGGAAGATTTGCAATATCTTCCCGTAACTACAAAAGAAGATTTACAACAATACAACGATGATTTTTTGTGTGTTCCGCCACATAAAATTATCGATTATGCCTCAACATCAGGAACTTTGGGTGATCCGGTAACTTTCGGTTTAACTGATTCTGATTTGGATCGATTAGCATATAATGAAGCTATTTCTTTCGCTTGCGCCGGAATTGCAGAAGGTGATGTGGTTCAATTAATGACGACAATTGATCGAAAATTTATGGCCGGATTGGCTTATTTTCTTGGTTTAAGAAAATTGAAAGTTGGCGTTATTCGCGTTGGTGCCGGAATTCCAGAAATGCAGTGGGATTCGATTTTAAAATACAATCCGAGTTATTTGATTACGGTTCCTTCTTTCCTTTTGAAATTAATTGAATACGCCGAAATTCACGGAATCGATTACAATAATTCGAGCATAAAAGGTGCCATTTGCATTGGAGAATCTTTGAGAGAACAAGATTTTTCAATGAATATTTTATCTAAAAAAATCACCGATAAATGGAGCATCAAGTTGTTTTCGACTTATGCTTCTACCGAAATGAGTACGGCTTTTACAGAATGTGAACATGGAAAAGGCGGACATCATCATCCGGAATTAATCATTGTCGAAGTTTTAGATGAAGATAATATGCCGGTTAAAAATGGTGAAACTGGCGAGCTTACTTTTACCACTTTAGGAATTGAAGCGATGCCTTTGCTTCGTTTTAAAACCGGCGATATTGTACAATTTCATGATGAACCTTGTGAATGCGGACGAAATACTTTACGTGTCGGCCCGGTTGTTGGTCGTAAAAAACAAATGATCAAATATAAAGGGACAACATTGTATCCACCAGCGATGAACGATGTTTTGAGCAGTTTTGATAATATCGAAAATCATTTAATTGAAATTTCAACCAATGATTTAGGTACGGATGAAATCCTAATCAAAATTGCGGTAAAAAACCAATCTCCAGAATTTCTTCAGGAAATTAAAGATCATTTTAGAGCGAAACTAAGAGTAACTCCGAAAATAGAATTTGTTCCAAAGGAAATTCTAAATCCCATCGTTTTTAACCCAATGAGCCGAAAACCAATTCGATTTTTTGACTATAGATCTTAGTATAGGGACAAAGTTACAAAGTGACAGAGTAACAAAGGTCATGTAATTGCCTGATAAAAAAAACTTTGCAACTTTGTTACTCTGTCACTTTGCCCCTAATATCACGTCAATTCGAAGAAAAGTTGTAATTTTGCAAAAAATTATGAAGATGGTCAAGATTGGCAACATAGAATTACCCGAATTTCCTTTATTACTCGCACCGATGGAAGATGTTAGTGATCCGCCGTTTCGCAGATTATGCAAAACGCATGGAGCTGACATGATGTACTCTGAATTTATTTCATCGGAAGGATTGATTCGTGATGCTATAAAAAGTAGAATGAAGCTGGATATTTTTGATTACGAACGCCCTGTTGGAATTCAGATTTTTGGTGGTGACGAAGAAGCGATGGAAATGTCTTCTAAAATTGTTTCAACGGTAAAACCGGATTTAGTGGATATCAATTTTGGTTGTCCAGTAAAAAAGGTAGTCTGCAGAGGTGCGGGCGCGGGAGTTTTAAAAGATGTTGATTTGATGGTTCGTTTGACACAAGCCGTTATCAAAGGAACTAATTTGCCAGTTACTGTAAAAACGCGTTTAGGTTGGGATGAAAACTCAATCAATATTGATGAAGTAGCAGAAAGACTTCAAGATATTGGTGTTCAAGCTTTAACGATTCACGCTAGAACTCGTGCGCAAATGTACAAAGGCCATTCTGACTGGTCACACATTGCGCGTGTAAAAAACAATCCAAGAATTACAATGCCTATTTTCGGAAATGGCGATATCGACAGTCCGGAAAAAGCTTTAAAATATAAAAACGAATACGGAATTGACGGTATCATGATTGGTCGTGCTGCGATTGGTTATCCGTGGATTTTTAACGAAATCAAGCACTATTTCAAAACTGGAGAACACTTACCTGCTCCAACGGTTATTGATCGTGTGGAAGCCGCTAGAAATCATTTGCAATGGTCAATGGATTGGAAAGGCGAGCGTCTTGGAATTGTGGAAATGCGTCGTCATTATACAAATTATTTCAAAGGAATCCATTCGTTTAAAGAATTCAAACAAAAATTAGTTACAACTGATGTGCCTGAAGATTTATTCGCCATTATGAAAGAAATCGAACAGGTTTATGCAGGATATGAGTTTGCTTAAAACATAAAAAAGACCTTCAAAATTGAAGGTCTTTTTATTTTTATATTATGGTTTTTATTTTACCGATTCTAAAATTCTAAAGGCAATTTCATTTTGCCCTTTTTCACTATTTAAATACGCTCTATCATTATTGTTTGATAAGTAACCCACTTCTAATGTAACTGCTGGACAATTTGCGTTTTTCAAAATATAAAAATTAGCTTCTTCAATTTTACCTTTTGCAAGATTATTGCCAGAAACGTTATTGACGATCTTTTCTGCACTTTCCATCGACTTGTCACGGTACTCTTTTTTAGAAGATGAAACATACGCTTGAACACCGTTCATGTCTTTATTTTGAGAAGAATTGATATGCAACGAAATTACCAAATCTGGATTAAGATTATTAATCATGGAAACTCTGTCTTTCAATTCTATAAAATGATCTCCATCTCGCAACAGTACAACTTCAATGTTAGAATCTTTGTTTAAAGCTTTTACTTTTTTTGCAATTGTTTCGGAAATAGTTTTTTCCTGAATGCCATTAATTACAGCACCAAGATCTTCTCCTCCGTGCCCGGCATCAATTACAATTACTCTTTTTTCTTCTGCTGGCTTGAACGAAAAAAGCACAAATAAAAATACGGTACTTAGAATTCCTAAAACTTTGGTGATTGTTTTCATACTAAATTTGTTTTTGGTGTTAAGTAAATTCCAACGAAAAATTTAAGAAAATATTGCACAAAATTGGTGTTTATACTTGAACTCGTTTCCATTTTCCTCTTTTATAAAAAAAGATTCCCGTCAAGGTAATTGCAGTTTCGGCAACTGGAATGGCAATAAAAACGCCGGTTGGTCCCATATTAAAATGTTTTGCCAATACAAAAGCTAACGGAATTTGGAATAACCAAAATCCAAAGAAATTAATTCCGGTTGGTGTCCAAGTATCTCCTGCTCCGTTGAACGTATTAATCAAAACCATCCCGATTCCGTAGAAAATAAAGCCGATGCTCATAATCTGCAAAGCTTCAATTGCAATGGTTTTCACTTGTTCATCATTCGTGAAAAACGAAATAATATATTGTCCCAGTCCTAAGGTAATAATCATAATAGTAGCCATGAAAATTACATTGTATCGCGCGGTCGTATAAACGGATTTTTCAGCACGCTCGATTTGTTTGGCACCTAAATTCTGCCCAACCAAAGTTGCTGCCGCATTGCTTAATCCCCATGCAGGAAGAATGAAAAACATCATAATCCTTAAAGCGGTCTGATATCCTGCTGAACCGTGGTCGCCTCCTGTTGTTGCTACTAATTGTGCCAAGAAAATCCAGCTACAAGATGCAATTACAAACTGTAAAATTCCTGGAGCTGCGATTTTTACCAAAGCTTTTATTTGTGTAAAATCTGGAGCAAAATAAGGAAGCTTAATTTTTAAAATGCCGCTTCCAGAAAACAAATGATATAATTGATATAAAACCCCAATACTTCTTCCAATAGTAGTTGCCAATGCAGCACCAATTAATCCGAAAGCTGGAACTGGTCCAAAACCATTAATTAAAATCGGACACAAAATAATATTGCAAATATTCGCGATCCAAAGACTTTTCATGGCAATTGCTGCATTTCCTGCTCCGCGGAAAATTCCGTTTATCAAGAATAAAAGCATAATGCATAAACTAGAGCCAATCATAATCTGTGTAAATCGAAAACCGTGTTCTGCTGATTCTATAGAAGAACCCATTAAAATCAAAATATCTTTTGCATAAATAATTCCGAAAATGCTCAGAACACTATTTACTGCAAATGCGATTATAATTGACTGCATTCCCGCTTTCGCTGCAGCGACAGGATCTTTTTCTCCTATTCGTCTGGCGACAACCGCCGTGGCTGCCATACTCATTCCTATTGCTAATGAATAAATTACGGTTAATACCGATTCTGTCAAACCAACAGTTTGAATGGCAAAACTACTATGTTCTAAATGTCCAACAAAATACAAATCGACTAATGCAAAAACCGATTCCATCATCATTTCCAAAACCATTGGAATGGCCAATAGAATTACAGCTTTTTTTATACTTCCAGAAGTATAATCAAATGATTCATCGCCTTTTAAAGCTTGTTTTGTTGTGGTAAAAATTTTGGAAATAAAACTTTCCTTTATAGATGTTTCTGTCATGATAAGTTAGGATAAATGATAAAATTGTTCAGATCAGCAAACCTGAACTAAAAAGTAAAAAACGTAAGTATCCTAATTATTCTAAAAAAATAAATCAGGATTAGGCAGAAACAATCATATGCGGTAATTTTTTGATCCGATAAATATAGGAAATATTTTTCAGCCGGAAATCTTAATCTAACAGCTTTTTGCTGACACGGCTACAAGCAATTAAAGAAGCCAGAAAACCAAGAGAAATAATGGTTCCTAAAACGATAAGAATGTTTTCAATTGTAAAAACAACTGGAAAAGCCAAAGTTGGCGTAATCATAATCAACTCGTATTTCTGCTGCAACAATACTAAAATGACTCCAAGAATAAGTCCAATTATTCCACCGAAAACGCTTAGCAAAGTTCCTTGAAGAAGGAATATTTTTCGCAGATGACTAATTTCTGTTCCGAGATTAAAAAGGGTTTTTAGATTTCCTTTTTTCTCCAAAATCATCATAATCAAAGCACCAATCAAATTAAAAAGTGCCACAATGATCACCAATGTAAAAATCAAATACACCGCAATATTTTCGGTATTAAGCATTCTGTACAAAGATTCATTGAGCTGTGCACGGTTTCGAAGTGTTACTTTGTTTTTGAAGATGCTTTCTAATTGTGATCGAATTGCACTTTCATCTGCATTTTCTTTCAGATTAAATTCAAGCCCAGAAATTTGATTTGGCTTGTACATCAACAATTCTTGAACCAAACCTAAATCAGCAAAAACGTATTTGGAATCTAAATCTTCACTAATCGAATAAATTCCGACTGGCAAAACATCTGTTTTTGTAAAAGCATCTTCAGGATTTTCAATCGCTCCTTTTCCTGGCTTTGGCGCAAAAATCTGCAACGGATTTTCAAAATCCAAAACGCCTAAAGAAAAATCACGCGAAATTCCATAGCCAATAACCACCTGATATGTATCTGGTTTAAGCCATTGTCCAGTAAAAAGCTTTTTTCTAATATCATTGACTACAGGATAATTGCGGTCAACTCCTTTTAACGAAGTAACTTTTTGTTTGTCTTTAAACAAAAACAAAACGCGTTCTTCTATAATTTTGGTATAGGATACGACACCGTCAATTTTTTTGATCTGGCTTTCCTGATCTGGTGTAATCAAAAATGATTTTCCATAGGTGCTTGTCATTTTCAAATCGGGATCAATCTCGTTTGTAAACGACAAACTAAAAACCTTTAATCCACTAAAAACAGATAAAACCACAAACAAAGCCATCGTACCAGCAATAATACCTAAGCTGGCAATACGATTAATGATATTGATAGCATTGTTTTTGCTTTTGCTAAAAATATAACGTTTGGCTATGTAAAGCGGGAAATTCAATTTATGATTTTCTTCTTTTTTCTAAAAGGTCACGGTTTTCAATTGGGTTTTCTTTACCTGCAAGAGCATTGTCGATTTTTTCGATATAATCTAATGAATCGTCAATAAAAAACACCAAGTTTGGCACACGACGCAATTGCAAACGCACGCGTTGTGACAAATCATGTTTGATTAAAGTTGTATTTGTTTTTATAGCTTCTAAAGTTTCTTTTGCTTTCTCCTGAGGAAAAATGCTTAAATATACTGTTGCCACAGATAAATCTGTAGTAACACTAACTTTGGATACCGAAATTACTAAATTGCTAATTCCGTTTTTTCGCACTTCACCTTGCAAAATATCAACCAAGTCTTTCTGGATGACACCGCCTATTTTTTTCTGTCTATTTGTTTCCATACTGCAAAAATACTATTTTTAAATTCAATCGGTTAATTTCGACTCAAGATATAAATTGATTTTTCAATTAGATGATTATTTCATCCTTATCTGATCCTCATTTCTTCATTTTTAATTCAAAAATAAAATTAACTTAACTTTCTTATTTTCAAACAGTAAATCTGATAAAAGTCATATTTTTCACACTATTCTTTTTCGACCTTTGATGGAAACATTACAACCTATTTATCATGAAAAAGAGAGAACCAATTAGTCACATTATGACAAAAACCGTGGTGACTGCAAATGAAAAAGATGATTTAAAAACTGTAGTTGAAAAATTAAAGAAAAATACAATTCGTCACATTCCGATTGTTAAAGGAAAAGAAGTCGTGGGTATCATCAGCCGAACAGACATCAACCGACTGACTTTTGGAGCTTTGTTTGAAGGTCAAGAAGGCGCAGATGAAGCAATTCTTGATATGTTGACAATTTCTCAAGTAATGACGAACAAACCAAAAACAGTTCCGTCAGACATGATTATTAAAGATTTGGCCGAGATTTTTGCCAAAGAAGATTTCCACGCATTGCCAGTTGTCGATCACGACGAGCTTAAAGGAATTGTCACCACAACAGATGTTATCAAATATCTTTTAGAACAATACGATTAATCAAATTTATATTTAATAAAAAAGGGAGCATTGAGCTCCCTTTTTTTATCTATTTTGCAACCATCCTTCCGGATTCATATTGGTTGTATTTTGAAGAATCAAAAACTTAATGGTTGTTTTTCCTGTATCTCCACTGGTTCTTACTTTTCCAATACTTTGTTTCGTACTTACCTTATCACCTTTTGCAACTGAAACTGAACTTAAATTTTGATAAACTGTAAAATAATCTCCGTGCTGAATCATAACAGCTCTGTTGATTGGCGATAAAACAATTACGCTCGAAACCTCTCCTTCAAATACTGCACGGGCTGTTGCGCCTTGTTCTGTTGTGATTTCAACTCCTGAATTATGAACCGTAATTGACGGATGCAACGGGTGTGGCTGATCTCCATAACCTAACGAAACAAATCCTTTTTCAACTGGCCAAGGCAATTTTCCTCGGTTTGCTTTAAAGTCTGCTGCTAATATTTTTCCTTCTGGCGTTAAAGCAATTTTAGAAGATGAAACTGGCGCTGTTGAAGATGTAGATCCTGGATTTTCTTTTGCTCTTTCAAGGGCCGCTTTTCTATTTGCTTCAGCAATTGCTTCACGAATCAAACGATCAATTTGTCTGTCGATTCTTTTAGCTTCAGCTTGTTTGTTTCTGGTATCGGCAATAATTTTGTTTTTGTCTTTTTTAAGAGAATTAACTAATTTTTGCTGTTCTTTCTTTTCAACTTCTAAGCTTTGTTTTTCTTTCTGATTTTCAGCAATAATCTTCTTTTTAACTTGTCGCTGTCCGTCTAGTTTTGCATTAAAATCAACCAATTGAGCCGTTTTAGACTGAATTTCTAAACCTTGATTTTTTCTGTAATTTGTATATTGTTTTAAATATTGCGCTCTTTTATAAGCCTGCAAAAAACTTTCAGAAGACAAAATAAACATGGCTCTACTTTGCTCAGAACGACTTTTATAGGATTTCAAAATCATCTTCGCGTAATCAGCTTTCAAAACTGTCAATTCTTTTTTCAGCTTATTAACCTGAACTTGGTTAATGTACATGTCATTGCTTAAAATTCGCTCTTGCTTTGCAGTTGTATTAATAAGTTTCTCTTTCAGCTTAATTTTATTCGCCTGAATCATGTAAACATTTACAGCCGATTTCTCCTGTTTCTTCACAGACTGAAGCATTTTTTCATTATCTCTAATTTCCTGCTGAATTTGCGCTTTACGCTGCTCAAGTTTTTCTTGCTGTGAATCCTGTGCCCACGTAAAAGTCGTGGCACAAATAAAAATTAGGCTTAGGAGAAATTTATGCATGTTTCTGTTTTCTTTTTGCAAATTTACTTAATTATAACTTTTTTATACCCACTAGGAACACTATATGGGAAAGAAAGTTCTTCATTAAATGAAATATTATTATAATTTAAACTAATGTTTGTTTTGCCTTTTGGCTGTACCGCATTAATTTCAATATTCGTTGGAAGCGTTCCTTGATTATATGTTTTAACATCTGAATAAATAATTTCCAGATTTACATTTTCTGCCGATTGTGAAATTTCTTCCTTCTGAATCAAATATTTATCCGAATCAAGATAAAAAACCTTTTTTACTTTATCTTCTTTTTCATCTTCCAAACGGAAAAGATTTTCTACAATTGTCTGCGTATATTTTCCTTTTCTCAAATCGTCAAGAGCTTCTCCTACCAGTAAATTTTGAACTTTGCTGTAATCTAGTTCTGTTCCCAGCCATTTGCTTAAACTAGTAAAATCGCCTTCATAATAAGAACCTTTTACTTTTTCATAATAACTAACCGTTGTTGGCGTGATCAAAGCTTTCGCCATTGTGATTCCAAGAAAACGAACGCTTATTAAAATCTGTTTGTCTTTTTCGATTTTGATATCGGCCGTAACATTCTGGCTTTGCTTTTCATCTTCATATTTTGCGCTGGCTTTTATGCTTAAAGTCGAAAAATCTAACTTATTGTTATAATGTTTTTCAATTGCTTTTTTATCTTCTTTTGGCGCTTCTTCTGTTTTAGTAGTATTGTTTTGTAACGCTACAGCTTTTGATTTGCATGAAATCACAAAAACCGACAGTACTAAAACTGCTATATATTTTTTCATCTTTTACTTCTTTTGTTTTAATAACTCATTGGCCTTCAAAAAGTATTCCTCTTTTTTCTTGGCATCTCCCAAACCATTGTAAGCCTCTCCTAATTGAATATTAAAATTTGATTCCAGCGTTTTATCATCCACAACATAATCAAGTCCCATTTCTAAAACGGTTTTTGCGTTCTTAAATTGCTTTAACTGATTGTTTCCCAGTCCTGCATAATAATAAAATTGTGGCTGACTCGGATAAACTTCAATCATATTCATAGCTCTTTTTGTCATTGGCTCAAATTGTTTGGCCTTTGTATACGCTTCGAGCAGAAGCAAATTGGTTTCGCGATCAGTATCTGAATGTGCTTTTAAATCTTTTTCATAATATTTAATAGCATTTTCATACTGGCCTTTGCTGTGATAAAATTTTCCAATTTCTTTTGCAACATCTACATTTGGGTCATTGTCAAAATAAGAAATCGCTTTCTCTAAATCTGGAGCATATTGCGGATTTTTATTCACATAAATCAAAAATTCATTCAATGTGCGATGCTTGATTTTTGGATCAATTTTTGAACTTGACAAAATCACATTCATCGACTTAATTGCTTTGTCTGCTTGATTGGCATCCAAATAGGTTTTAAACAAGCTTACTTGCGCCCATTCTGAATTTGGAACTTCTTTTGCCAATTGTTTTGCGGCTTCCAAAGCTTTATCATTATCATCTGTTTTCGAATACAAATAAATCAGATTGATATAATTTGATTCTTCTTTCGGATTCTTTTTTATCTGATCGATCAAATTCGCAATCTCTGCATTTTGATATTTTCCCTGCGATAAAATCTGCATTTTGTAGCGATCACGATCTTCTGATTTTCCGAATTTATCATTCATTTCGTTTATCGCAACAAGCGCTTTATCAAATTGATTGGTAAGCATATATAACGAAATCAAATCATCTTTGTATTCTTCGTCAAAAACAATAATTTTCTGAATCGTTTCAATCGCCAACGGATAATTTTTGGTTTCATAACTTACGTCATAAATTCCAAGCCAATACCATTTGTTTTTAGGATTTAACTGTGTCGCTTTTTCAAAAGCCGTATTTGCACTTTGATAGTCTTTTAAAGCAAAATAATTTTTCCCTAATTCGAAATAAGCAACAGCATCACTAGGTTTTATTTTTATACATTTCTCTAATGATACTATAGCTTTATCATAATTTTCGATTCCTTTTTGTTTCAAAGATTCATAAAAAGCATCTTGATATTCATCTGGCACCATGGCAATATCTTCCGGTTCAGTCTGAGCCAAAACCGAATTTGAATTGCCAAGCAAAACCAAAAATAAAAGTACTAAAACGCCTTTTTTCATTCTTTTTACAATTTATTTTTTAAACCAAAAAGAATCTACTAAAACTCTTTTTTTATTCTAAAACCGAATAATCTCCAATACTGATGCTAGTAAACTTACCATCATAGCTAACGTGATTTCCAATCATCGCATTGTCTAAGTTAGCGTTTTTTATTTGAGAATAGGTTTGTATTAAGCTATTTTTAATAGAACTGTCAGTGATTCGGCAACCTTTTCCAACAGAAACATTCGGTCCAACTGTTGTGTTTTTCAAGACAACATTTTCTCCAATATAACATGGTGGAATAATCGTTGCATTTTCCAACGTAACATTATAATCAACTAAATGCTCGCCGTCGTTGTGCAAAAATCCAAGCATTCTGCTGTTTGTTTCAACAGTTACATCTTTGTTTCCACAATCCATCCATTCATCAACGCTTCCCGTTTTGAAAACTTTTCCGTTTGCCATCATGGCTTTAATTCCGTCGTTGATTTGGTATTCTCCACCATTTTGAATATTATTATCCAAAACGCCTTGAAGTTCTTTTTTCAAATCTCCCACTTCTTTGAAATAGTAAATTCCAATAACCGCTAAATCGCTTACAAAATCCTTTGGTTTCTCAACTAACTCAATAATTTCATTATTTGAATTTAATTTCACAACTCCAAAAGCTTCTGGCTGCTCTACTTGTTTTACCCAAATTACAGCATCTGCCGAAGGATCCAATTCAAAATCAGCTCTGATTAAAGTATCTGCGTAAGCGATAACTGCAGGACCAGACAAAGAATCTTTCGCACACATAATCGCATGACCTGTTCCTAAAGGTAAATCTTGACGGTAAATAGACGCTTTGGCTCCAAGACCTTTTGCCAAATCCTGTAAACTTGTTACAACATCTTCGCCAAAGAAAGCTTCGTCACCTAAAATGAAAGCAACTTCCTCGATAGGTTCTTTTAAAATTTTGGCAATATCCTCCACCAAACGGTGAACGATAGATTTTCCTGCAACCGGAATTAAAGGTTTTGGAACTGTTAATGTATGTGGTCTAAGTCTCGAGCCGCGGCCCGCCATTGGAACTATTATTTTCATTTTTATCTTTATTTTTACGGGAAGATTTTAAAAATCTTCTTGGTTTGGTTCTTATTTTTTCATTTGAAAGTACTGATTATTGAAAACTGCGACTGTGACTATTTCACGCCTGTGCTTCCAAAACCTCCAGCGCCTCTTGATGTTTCAGATAATTCTTCAACTTCAATCCACTCTGCCCTTTCGTGTTTTGCGATAATCAATTGTGCAATTCGCTCGCCATTTTCAACAACGAATTCCTCATTTGATAAATTTACTAAAATCACTCCTATTTCACCTCTGTAATCAGCATCTACAGTTCCTGGAGAATTTAAAACGGTTACGCCTTTTTTCGCTGCCAGTCCGCTTCTTGGTCTTACCTGTGCTTCATAACCAATTGGCAATTCAATAAAAAGCCCTGTTTTTACAATGGTTCTTTCTAACGGTTTTAATGTAATTGATTCTGTTAAATTAGCACGCAAATCCATCCCTGCCGAAGCAATTGTTTCGTAGTTTGGTAAGTCGTGCTGTGATTTATTTATGATCTGTATTTTCATTTGTACGTATAAAATTTTTAAATGCGGTCTTACTTTTTCTTCATTATTCCCTTAATTGTATCTTTTTCAAAATGATAAACCATATACATAAAGATTAAAAGAAGCGGAATTCCAACATAATATTTCTCTCTAAATCCGTAAAATGAAATTATTGAAAATAATATTGAAACGCCTAAATAAGCACCAATCTTGTTCATGTCATAAGGAATTGGGTAATATCTATTTCCAAGGATATAGGAAATAAGCATCATGCTTCCGTAAGCAGAAATGGTCGCAATCGCCGAACCATAATAACTGTATTTCGGAATCAAAAGATAGTTTAAAACCAAAGTTACAATCGCACCAACTATCGAAATATAAGCTCCAATTTTTGTTTTGTCTGTCAATTTATACCAAACCGATAAGTTGTTGTAAATTCCTAAAAAGAAGTTTGCCAAAATAATCAAAGGAACTACTTTCATTGCTTCCCAATAGGATTTGTCGTTAAGAAGCAAAAACTTCAAGACATCAGCAAATACGATAACTCCCAACAAAATTAGTGATCCTAAAATCACAAAATATTTCGTAATTACGGCATAAGTCTGCGGTGCGTTTTCATTTTTTGCATGACTAAAAAAGAAAGGTTCTATTCCTAATCTGAATGCTGTTGCAAATAGAACCATAAACAATCCTAATTTATAACAAGCTGAATAAGCACCAACTTCAGATTTTGCCAAATTTTCAGGAAGCAAATATCCCAATAAGATTTTATCGAAATGTTCGTTTACGGCAAATGCTAATCCGGCAACCAAAATTGGCAGTCCGTATTTCATCATTCTTCTCCAAAGTTCTGGATCGAATTTTCGCCCAAGTGAAAGATAATTTGGCGAAAGCACAATAAAAGTGGCTAGACTTGCCAAAAGATTTGCAATGAAAATATAAGCGATTTGGAAATTCTCAACATATAAATTATCCCAAATTGAATTAGGGTTTGAAGCGGCAAGTGTAGGCAAATACATTAAGAAGAAAATGTTCAGTAATAAATTTATTATCACATTTCCAATCTTGATTGCAGCATAAACCATTGGGCGCTGATTCGCTCTTAATTTTGAAAAAGGCACTAAAACCAGGGCGTCCAGGACCAAAATCCAAACGGAATAAGTAATATATTGAACATCGACTTCGGCCCAAGTTGCAAGCGTATTTCTAAAAATCAAAGCTGCAAACAAAAATCCAATAGACGACCAAAATATTGAAATCGTAGAAGTTGCGATTACATTTTTCTTGTCTTCTTCGGCACTATAGAATCTGAAAAAAGCAGTTTCCATTCCGTAAGAAAGAACAACATTAAAGAAAACCATCCAAGACAAGACAATCGACACTTCGCCATATTCTGCTGTTGGCAAAATACCGGTATATAATCTGACCAATAAAAAACTCAGCATTCTAGGTAAAACCGTTGCTAGTCCGTAAATCGCAGTTTGTTTGAATAGATTTTTATATAATCCCAAAATAATTTAATAATAAAGTTCGTAAAACAAAAATAACCAATTCTTTGGTTTAATAATGATTTGCAGGTTCAATAAAACAGGTTTTCTGTATTTTTATTGTGTCAATTTAGTTTCGTCCAAAACTTTTACAAAGTGAAATCCTTTTGGTCCATAACCTTGATTGTAGTAAAAGCGATGTGCTCCAAAATTTCCAGTAAATGCATCCAAAACGATACTGCTGCATCCTAAATCCTTGGCTTTTTGATCAACATAATCTGTTAGCAATTTTCCTATTCCTTTAGATCTAAATTCTGGATTTACAACAAAATTATCAATCTCAAGATATTTTCCTGTCCATAGTTTTGTCGCCGACCAGCAACCTGTGATTCCTAAACAAGAATCATTATCAAAAACTCCAATTTGAATATAATTATGTGGTACCATCTCCAAAAGAAAGGATTGATACTTTTCAACTGAAAGTTTTGGATAAAGAAATCGCATGGTGTCAATTTGTTCCAGCATTTCTTCGATTGTGGTAAGTTCTCGTATTTGAAATTCCATTGTACTAAAAAATAAACCTCAAAAATACTCAATTTTTCAACGTTTATAGTATAATTCTGAGACAACTAAAGATGTGAAATGTATAAAAACCTAAAAAAATTATATAATTTTTTACAATTGCTTCTGTATTAACTTTGTATAACAGGGAATGAGAAAAGCTAAAATGCAACCCTTTAAAAAAGCAAAGCATTGGGACGGATAAAGCTAGTTTGTTCCCACAAAAGACAAAGCACAAGGGATTGATTCTGCTGAAATGTAACCCTCAAAAAAACAGAGCCTTGGGACTAATAAAGCTAGTTTGTTCCCATAAAAGACAAAGCAAAACAGAGGTGATAAATCTGTGCAATAATTTTATAAAATGGTAGTGATTCTCAATTTTTGATTAAATTGAGAATCACCATTTTATAAACCGATTAGAAATAAATCACAAACCACTTTCCATAAAATGCAAAAAAAAGCCAGCAAATTGCTGGCTTTTTTTATTCTTGAATATCTTATTATCCGTTCAAAGCTTCAGCTCCACCAACAATCTCTAAGATCTCGTTAGTAATTGCCGCTTGACGTGCTTTGTTGTAAGTCAATTTCAATTGGTTTCTTAATTCAGTAGCGTTGTCAGTTGCTTTGTGCATAGCTGTCATACGTGCTCCGTGCTCTGAAGCAAATGAATCGCGGATACCTTTATATAATTGAGTTTTTAACGATTTAGGAATCAAAGTCAATACAATTTCTTCTTTTGAAGGCTCGAAAATATAATCTCCAGCAGAAACTGATGCATCAGATTTAATAGGTGCTAGCGGTAAAAACTGTTCTGTTTGAACAATTTGAGTAGCAGCATTTTTAAACTGATTGTAAATTAATTCGATTCTGTCATATTCTCCAGATAAGAATTTTCCAGTCAAATCATCAGCAATTCCTGCAACGTTTTCAAAAGTCAAATTATCAAAAATTGCATTATGATGACCGTGAATTTTATGCGTTTTGATTAAAGCGTCTCCACCTTTTTTACCAATAGCAAAAACATCAACCTGTTTTCCAGCATAAAAATCAGTACGGTTTTTAATCTCCTTAATTACATTTGAATTGAATGCACCACATAAACCTCTATTCGAAGTTATCGCTACAAGCAATACTTTTTTTACTTCACGCTGTGTTGTATAATCTCCTCCAACTTCACCATCAAGTGTAGCAGAAAGATTTTGCAACAACTCCGTTAATTTCTCGGCATAAGGACGCATTGCAGTGATTGCATCTTGTGCTTTCTTAAGCTTTGCAGCAGAAACCATTTTCATAGCCGATGTAATCTGCATCGTCGATGAAACGGAAGTAATTCTATTACGGATTTCCTTTAAATTTGCCATCTATTAATTAGAAAATGTGACAATTTGAAAATTAGATAATTAGAATATGTGAAACCATTCTCTAATTATCTAATTTACCAATTATCTAATTAGTTATATTTTGCTGAAACTTCTTTTGCTGCTTTTTCAATAACATCTGTAATGTTATCGTCAAATTTACCAGCTTTCAACGCGTTAAGCGTATCTTTATGCTTACTGTTCATGTAAGCTAAAAAGTCAACTTCAAATTCTTTTACTTTATTTACAGGAACGTTTCTCAACAAGTTTTTAGATCCAGCGTAAATAATTGCAACTTGGTTTTCAACAGGATAAGGATCATTTAAACCTTGTTTCAAAATTTCAACGTTTCTTTTTCCTTTTTCGATTACGTTTAATGTAACAGAATCCAAGTCAGAACCAAATTTAGCGAAAGCTTCTAATTCACGGAATTGAGCTTGATCTAATTTTAAAGTTCCAGAAACTTTTTTCATTGATTTAATTTGTGCATTACCTCCAACACGAGATACAGAGATACCTACGTTGATAGCAGGACGAACCCCAGAGTTGAACAAATCTCCATCAAGGAAAATCTGACCATCTGTAATAGAGATTACGTTTGTTGGGATATATGCAGAAACGTCACCAGCTTGAGTTTCGATAATTGGCAATGCAGTTAATGAACCACCACCTTTTACGATAGATTTGATAGAATCTGGTAAATCGTTCATGTTTTTAGCGATACCATCGTCAGCGATTACTTTACAAGCACGCTCTAATAAACGAGAGTGTAAGTAGAAAACGTCTCCAGGGTAAGCCTCACGTCCCGGTGGTCTTCTTAATAAAAGAGAAACCTCACGGTAAGCAACAGCTTGTTTAGATAAATCATCATAAACGATAAGAGCTGGACGACCAGAATCTCTGAAGTACTCTCCAATTGCAGCACCAGCAAATGGAGCATAAACTTGCATTGGAGCTGGATCAGAAGCATTTGCAGCAACGATAACTGTATAAGCCATTGCTCCTTTTTCTTCTAACATTTTAGCGATTCCTGCTACAGTTGAAGCTTTTTGCCCAATTGCAACATATATACAGAATACAGGTTTTCCTGCATCATAAAATTCTTTTTGATTTAAGATTGTATCGATACAAACAGTTGATTTACCTGTTTGACGGTCACCGATTACAAGCTCACGTTGTCCACGACCAACTGGGATCATAGCATCAACTGCTTTTACTCCTGTTTGTAATGGCTCAGTTACTGGCTGACGGAAGATAACTCCAGGTGCTTTTCTTTCTAAAGGCATTTCGTATAAGTCTCCACCGATTGGTCCTTTTCCATCAATTGGAAAACCAAGAGTGTTAACTACACGTCCTACCATTTGCTCACCTACTTTAAGAGAAGCAATACGTTGAGTTCTTTTTGCTGTAGATCCTTCTTTAATTCCTGTTGATGGTCCTAATAATACAACCCCAACATTATCCTCCTCAAGATTCAATACGATACCTTCCATACCGTTATCAAATTCCACTAACTCACCATATTGAACATTAGATAGCCCGTAAACACGAGCAATACCATCTCCAACTTGAAGTACTGATCCTACTTCCTCTAGCGTAGCACCAGATTCAAAACCTTCTACTTGCTTTCTTAATATTGCTGAAATTTCAGCAGGTTTGATTTCCGCCATCTTAATTTATAATTTAGACACTTTTTGTGTTATAAAACTAATTACTTAACTCTCTTTTTAATACTTGTAATCTGTTTGCAACAGAAGCATTGTATTGCTTGTCACCTATTCTCAAAATAAATCCACCAATGATTGAAGGATCTACAATATTTTCAATTGAAATTTTCTTATCAGATAAAGTTGCGATTTTAGCCAAAACTTTAGCTTCTAAAGCTGCGTCCAAAGGAACAGCTGTAGTTACTTTTGCAACCTCAAGCCCATTACTTTCATCATATACCTTAGTATATTCTTGTGCAATTGAAGCTAAAATTTCAAATCTTTTGTTTTCAAATAATAAACGAAACAAACCTTTAGTTACATCATTTACATTTGCAAAAACTTCTAAAAGAGCACTTTGTTTAATTTCAACTGTTGTTGTTGGGTTTAGGATAAATGTGCTCAATTCTTGATTCGTTTCAATTGCGTTTGCAATTGATTTCATATCGTTATTTACAGCTTCGGCAACACCTTTAGAGTTTGCTAAGTCCAGAATTGCTTTTGCATAACGAATTGCTGCTCTTGTACCTGCCATAATCTTAGTTTAACTTTACGTCACCTAACATTTTCTCTACTAATTTAGTTTGAGATTCTTTGTTAGATAATTCTTCTTTCAATAATTTTTCAGCAATGCTTAATGATAAAGTCGAAACTTGAGATTTCAATTCTGCCATTGCAGCATTTTTTTCACTTTCGATAGCTGCTTTAGCTTGCTCGATCATTTTTTGACCTTGAGCTTGCGCTTCATTTTTAGAATCAGCAATCATTTTCTCTTTCATCTCACGAGCTTCTTTCAACATCGCGTCACGTTCTGCACGAGCTTCATTCAAAATTCTTTGATTGTCAGCTTGTAAATTTTCCATTTCTTGTCTTGCGTTTTCAGCAGAAAGCAATGCATCTTTAATACCTTGTTCTCTATCATTTACTGCATCAAGAATTGGCTTCCATGCAAATTTCTTCAACAAGAATATTAATCCAACAAATATTAATACTTGCCAAAAGAACAAACCGAACTCAAACTGATTTATTAACTTTTCCATTATATAGAATTATAAGTTTTTAATTATATCTTTTTAAATTACTGCAAAGAGCAATTTTATTTTAATGTTTTATTTTTAAAACAATAGTTACAACCAACCGTTGCAACTATTGTCTTTTTGTGTTTTAATTAAGCAGCGAATAACGCAGCGAAACCAATACCTTCAATAAGTGCAGCAGCGATAAGCATAGCTGTTTGGATTTTTCCTGAAGCTTCTGGTTGACGAGCGATAGCGTCCATTGCTTGACCACCGATTCTACCAATTCCTAATGCTGCTCCGATTACGATTAATCCTGCACCTACATAATTTAAACCGTTCATAATATATATATTAAAAATTAAACATTCTGATTAAACGTGCGCTTCTTCATGCCCATGCTCTTCTACTGCTGAACCAAAATAAAGTGCAGAAAGCATTGTAAAGATATAGGCTTGTAAAAATGCTACTAAAATTTCTAGAATAGAAAGTACAAATGATAATCCAAAAGATAACGTACTTCCAATCCAGCTTTTAAAAATAAACATCAATCCAATAATACTCATTAATACGATGTGACCTGCAAAAATGTTTGCATACAAACGAATCATTAATGAGAATGGTTTAATAAAAACTCCCAACAATTCAATTGGCGCTAAAACTATACGCATTAATTTTGGTACACCTGGCATCCAGAAAATGTGACCCCAGTAGTTTTTGTTAGCTGAAAAGTTTGTTATTAAGAAAGTAATGATTGCTAAAGTAAATGTAACTGTAAAGTTTCCTGTTGCATTGATTCCTAGTGGAGTCAATCCAAAGATATTTAAGAATAACACAAAGAAAAATATAGTCAATAAATAACTCATATATCTTTTATAGTTTTTCTCTCCAATATTAGGAATAGCAACTTCGTCACGAATGAAAACTACAAGTGGTTCAAAGAATCTTCCAACTCCAGAAGCGATTCCTCCATTTTTAGCATACGATTTTGCTAAACTTGTAAACAACCAAAACATTAATAATGCTGCAACAAAAATAGAAAGTACTGTTTTTGTAATTGAGAAGTCTAACGGACGAACATTTGTTGGATGTCCTGTTTTTTCATCCTCAGTAATTGTTCCTGTTGCATCAGTTCTGTAAATTTTACCATCATGGTGATTAATTGCATAATAATTACCATTTGATTCTGCTGCTTCATGACCGTGGTGGAATTTTGAAGAAGAGAAAATGTGTAAACCATTATCCCAAATAATTACTGGTAATGGAAAACCATAATATTTTCCTGTCTCATCATCTTGAGTCAAAGTAAAATCATGAGAGTCTAAAACGTGGTGACCAATAAATGCCTTTATTTTAGATTTAACATCTGTTGGCTCAGCATGCTGACCTTCTGTAGCGCCTTCATGGGCTGCTTCAGTTTGAACATGCGCAGAGTCTTTTTCAGTATTTGAAAAACTCATTAGTGGAAGACAAGCTACAAAAGCTGCTAGAATAAAGCTGAGTGGTTTGTTTGAAATCACCATATCGTGGAAAATCTTATTTTTTTACGTTTCTAAAATTTGGTGCAAAGGTACATTTTTTATTAATATTCAAAAGGATATGAAAAATTATTTTTAAACCTTGTTTTAAAGAATTGTTATTTTAACGCTTTTCATTTAATAATCGGACAGTTAAAACCGTCTCAAATAACAAAAATAGCATAAATGTTATAAAAAAATTGCTTTTTTCAACAGAGACATTATGAATCTTGTCTGATAAAATCGGTCGAAGGAATCCATAATACAAAAACATTTGAACAAAAGTTCCCAACATAAAAAACATTCCGATAGTATCGAACTTGTCTTTTTTAAATTTTAATGTCAATATTATTAATAAGGCGGAGAAAAACAAAAAGATCAAATACAGTGTTTCTAAACTGTAAAAAAAGTTTTGATCATCAATTTTAAAAATGAAAAAAACTCCCTTGTGTATTATATAGGAAACAAATGCAATAACGACTAAATAGAAAACAAGTTTGTACTTTTTTAAAAACATGCTGTATTTTTTTTTGCAAAGATGCAATTATTTAGCCGCTTTTAAGCTTTCATTATTTTGTTTTATTGATTTCGTTAACCTGACGAAATACATTATATAATGCTATGGCCACACCAACCATAATCAAAATCTTGTGATAATAAACTTTAGGGCTCGGATGATTTTCATCAAGCCAGGTCCCTAAGTAAGAAAACAAAAAGATTATAGCGCCCATTTGTATCGGAATATTAATCAGCGCTATCCATTTATTTCTCCTATTATTATTCGGTTCCTTTTCCATCTTCTAAAAGTATAACCGGATTCGAATTTAACATTGTACAGGAAGCGGTAAACTCAGCTCCTGGTTCTATCGATAATTTACCAACGGCGATTTCTCCATGAATACGTGCCGTTCCTTTAATATTAAGAACTTCTAAAACTTTTAATTTCCCTTGAAATTCTCCTTCGATATCGGCATTGTGGCAAATAATTTCACCTTTAATAATTCCTGAAGCACCGATAACCAATTTTCCTTGCGAAGTAAAATTTCCAATCAGTTCGCCATCCAGTCTAAAATCAGCTTTTGAAACAATATCTCCAACAATAGAAGTTCCTTCCACAATTCTGTTGGTTTTTCCTAAATTCTCTGTGCTGCTTTTTTTGACTTTTTCAAACATGGCTTTTATGGGGTTTTTGGGGCTAAATAAGTGTCAAGATTTTTTTTGATTTGAATTACCTTATAATTATCACTTGAAATAATAATTGGCATATTCGAGATTTTATATTTTTTATCCTCTCTCAAAACTCCTGAAACATCTCTGGCATACGCCTCTGATTTTAA
Source organism: Flavobacterium mesophilum (assembly GCF_039581405.1). Taxonomy (NCBI): domain Bacteria; kingdom Pseudomonadati; phylum Bacteroidota; class Flavobacteriia; order Flavobacteriales; family Flavobacteriaceae; genus Flavobacterium; species Flavobacterium mesophilum. The sequence continues at coordinate 698,602 of NZ_JBCPXZ010000003.1, forward strand.
ACCATGAATAACTACAAAACTTTCGTTTTTATTGTATTTGTCAAATGAAGTTGTTAATCTTTCATAATTTTCGACTAACATATATACTTTAATTGCTTCTTCGATTTTCTTAACCGTTTTACTGTCATTGTTTTGAACTGCATATAAAATTTTCCAATTCTTGCCGTCAACTGCCGTAAAATCAAGTTTTTCTAAAGTCGGGATTTCTTTTTCCAAAATTTCGCGGGCACTTTTTCCTTCTTCACTATTTGGATAATTATCTGCAACGTTTTCAAGTCCTTTTTTGTATGCCGCCAAGCCTTCTACTTTTGCCAAAGTATTTGCTTTCAGCAATTCAAACTTAGAAACAATATCTTCGCCAGAATACTGGTTGATAAGATTATCGATATTATTTAAAACTTCAACAAATTGCTCTTCTTCATACAATTTATACCATTTATTGTATTCCTTGTCAGCAGAAGCTAAGTCTTCAGAATTTGTATTGTTTAAAATCTGCGCATATCTCGAACCCGAATATTTGGTTGTTATCTCTGACTTTATTCGTTCCGCTTTAGCCGGATCTGTTATTTGATAAATTTTATACAAATTATACATAGATGGCAAAACCAGTTTTTCCTCTGGATTGTTTTGCAATAATTGCTCTAGTTTATCGCTCGCTAATTTATATTCTTTGAATTTTTCTTTATAAATAAGTCCTAGTTGATAATAAGCAAAATTTCGCTCTTTGCCAATACTGTCCATAACAACAGGACTTGTAGGAACCTGTTTTTCATAAAATGCTGTAGTGTATTTTTCCGGAATTACCTGCTGTAATGCATTTATAGAATCTTGATTGATATTTAGTGAATCTTTTATAGGAGTATTAACAAAGGATTTTGCCGACCCTAATCTCCAGTTTCCATCTATAGCACGATTCCCCCACATTTTTCTGAATTGCACTTTTCCATAAGCAACCGTTGTTGGATTGTAAAAATAAAAAGTGCTTCCACCATCATTTCCAGATGGGGGATTAAATGCTCCAGCAGCTAAATCCATTTTATTAGGCGGATTCATTGCAGCTGATCCATTGTTTGCATTTGTATTGCGTTGAATGTTTGCCTGTTTTTCTTTTTCTTTTTCTTCTTGAAGTCGTTTCGCATCATCATTCTTTTTTAACTCTGCGATATAAATTTCAAAATACAATTTACGTTCTTCTACTGGCAAATTGTAAACCTTGATAATACTGTCATTGCGTTTTGCAATTGCTTCGTATTTGATTACATTATCTAGATTTTTTCTGTTTTTTTCAATAAAAGCAAACTCTCTTGTTTTTGGATTAAGTTTCACCAAAGTACTGTCATAATATTTCGCAGCCATGGTATAATCTGTATTTCTAAAATACATGTTTCCAATATTTCGATAGGTTGAAGCAACAAGATATGGATCTTTCGATTTTCTGGCTAAGGAGTGATTGTAAAATTCCAAAGCATCTTTCTGCTCGTTATTCTTATCAAAAAACACTCCCATTTCATAAAACAGAATATCATAATAAGGTCTGTTTTCTCGATCTTCGACTAATCTATTATAGGTTTCAATAAACATATCATGATCGTCTTTTTCATAATCGAACATCTGTGCTTTTCTTGCATAAGCATGCATCATGTATTTACGATCGGCTTTTCGATTCATATCGATTACGCCGTTATAAAAGTAAACTGCGCTGTCTCTTTTTCCGGCCTCTTGATATAATTGCCCCAAAATAAAACGGTAACGTGCTCGGTCTTCGTTTATTTTGGTAAATTTTTCTGCAATTTTCAATTTGGCTACTGCACTATCTTTTTGTTCTGTGTTTAAAAAAGCCTCAGCCAAAAGTGCATTTGCATCAGAAAAAGTCTGCTTATTCAAATCTGTTTTCTTTAATAACAGATTTATATTTTTAATCACAATTGCATCATTTCCTAAACGCATATTGGTTTTCTCGCGCCAGATTTTTGCCGTGTAAATATTGCTGCTGTTTGGGTATTTGTACAGAATATAATTGAATGCCTCTATTGCAGGAATAAAACGCTGATCATAATATCTCGCTTTTCCCAGCATTAAATAAGCTTCATCTATCTGATAATTTCGTTCTCTTCCTCCAATATTCATGGAGTGTTTCTGAATGGCTTTTGTTGCTTTTGTTTCTGCTAATTCAAAATCGGGATTTTTTGCCTTTTCTCCTTCCGAAAAATTTTCATCAAATTGCATTTTTTCGATTGGCAGTGTTTTCCAAAAATTATCTTGGTTATTGGCCTGAATAGATTTAAGTCCTTTTTCAAGGGCAATTTCCCCATTATACAAAATATTGTATTTGGTACTTAAAGCATGCGAATTTCTATTCACAAAGGTGTTATTCTTTGTGGAACACGCTATCAAAAGCAATGCAAAAGTGAGAAAAAAACTATATTTAAGAGTATTCTTTTTCAATAGAATCAATTTTAAAGCATTAACTTATAAAAAGCACTTTTAGTATAATGACTTGTAAAATTACGCTTCTTTTTGAAATATAGAAACTTAAACTGCAAAAAACGATTCCAGCTCCTGCAAGGTTTCCTTAGAAGTTTGAATATCCTTTACAATCTCACCTTTATTAAGCGCAACAATTCGGTCACAAACTTCAACGGTGTGTTGCAAATCATGGCTTGAAACCAAAACAGTTACATTCGGATCATCGGCTAATTCTTTGATGATTTTTTTCAAACGGCTTACGGTAGTAGGATCTAAATTTGCAAAAGGCTCATCTAGAATTATCACTTCCGGATTTCCAATAAGCGTTGCAATAATCCCTACTTTTTTCTGATTTCCTTTTGATAAATCACGAAGATATTTTTTGTTTTTTAAAATTTCACCATTAAAAAATTCTTCATGTTTTGCCAAAAGCGCATCAATATCGGCTTTATTCTGATGACGTAAATCACCAATGAAATAAAAATATTCTTCAGGCGTCAAATAGCCAATAAGAAAACTTTCATCTAAAAAAGATCCTGTGAAAGATTTCCAGTTTTCGCTGGTATTTACTTGAATATCATTTGTTTTTATATTTCCAGTCGATGGATGAATAAGATCTAGAAGCAGACTGAAAAAAGTTGTTTTTCCTGCGCCGTTATTTCCAACAAGCCCAAAACTTTGTCCTTTTGGAATTTCAAGATTTTCGATATTTAAAACTGTTGTGCCGTTATATTTTTTTGAAAGTTGATTTACTTGTATCATGGTTATTTGATTTTAGATTGTTGATTTTATATTTTAGAATAATTTTCTAATTGGCTCAATGACTAATTATCTAATTAATTCTTTTGTTTGTAAGCGCTGATTGTACTGTATTTTTCGATTTTGTATCTTTTTTCAATGATTGAAAAAACTTTGTTTCTAAATACAAATCCCAAAATTCCAGCTCCTGCAACCAACATTAGACCAAGCGTTTTATCACCCAAATAAAGTCCGATTCCGTATAATCCTAAAGGCAGCAATAATTTTGGCAAAGTCAAAAGCATTGCATTTACATTGAATGCTTTTTTATCTCCAAAAGCACCGCCGGCATTACTCAAATCGATTGGCGTTTTGGTAAATGCTCCTCCCAAAAGAACCAGATGAGAATTTACTCCAATGTTATAAATGGCGCCGACCACAATGGTCAAATAAACCTGCCAACCGTAAAAAAGATAAAATGAAGCCAAAATTGTTGAAATAAAAGTCGCAATAACAACAAGCCACCATTTTGATGTAATATAATTTCGGTACGGAATATTTTGTGTCATCATCAATTGATAATACGAACTGTCCCAACTCGGTACAAACTGACCAAAGACAAATAAAAAGCCACCTGAAACAAATATTCCTGCAAAAATGTACATAACCGCCGGCTGATGTGTGTTTCCAAAAAAGATCAATCCGTAAAACAAAAAGAAGAAACTCATAATAAGGGTTGTTTTTGATCTTTTGTTTCTTTTGATCAATTTGATGTCATTTTTAAGAAACGTTCCCAAAGTTCCAAATTGATTCAACCAATAATAATTTTCGGTAGTCGCAATGTCTTCTTTTTTAGAAAGTCCCGCATCTAGATATAAATTGTTTTTGAAATACTTAAATGTAAATGCATACAATCCGATTAAGAATAAAATTGGGATCAAAAACAATCCTTTTATATCATAAAGCCCTTGAAAAAAAGGTGTTGTGAAAAACGTGATATCGAAAAGTTTGTAATATTGCGCTGCTCCCAATGCTAAAGCCAACCCAATGAAAACAACAAATAATTTATCGATATTGCTTAAAATGATGTTTAAAAAATTGTTGATATAGATTAAAGAAAAAATAGCCAAAAGCCAAAATATAATTCCGAAAACGTCATATCCTTCAATAAACAACACAACTGAAAAAGGCACAAAAAATAATGCATGAACCCAGTTAAAAAATGATAATGCTGTTTTTCCTAAAGAGAAATGAACAATCGTAGGCTTTTTGAAAGGCAAAACTAATAACGGTTTAATATTGAGAACCGGAATTGCTTGCATCAACAAACGAATTATAAGATCAAACAAAAAATAATAAATCAAGAATTTGTTAATGGTGATTAAAGGCTCCAGGTTCATTTTTTTAAGCACATAAAATGCGCCCACTCCCATTGCAACAAAAAGTACTGAAAAGTACACCATCAAAAAACCGATTAAAATTTTCATGGCCAAATTTGCTCCAAACGAGGCTGATCTGACAAAGGCTTTCCATTCAAGGTAAATAAACTTTTTTATCATGGTTATTTGTTTTAGTTTTTCAGTAAGAGACCAAATGTAGGAAAACGTTACAAAAAAAGTTAAAAAAAATATTTTAGTAAGTGTCAATTACTTAGTTCTTGCTACTTTTGCAAAAAAAAAATAACCATGCCTTCATTCTTAAAACTTATAATTAAAGAGGTAAAACGCGAGACAGCAGATGCAGTTTCGGTACTTTTTAATGTTCCTGAAGAACTAAAGCCAGACTACAAATACATAGCTGGACAATACATAAATTTAAAATTAACACTTGATAATCAAGAAATAAGACGTGCTTACTCCATTTGCTCAGCGCCAGAAAGCGGTGAATTGCGAATTGCAGTAAAAGCAGTAAAAAATGGTCTTTTTTCTCAGTTTGCTAATACAACTTTAAAAGCTGGCGATGTTCTAGAGGTAGGTCATCCAGAAGGAAAATTTACACTTGAACCAGATGCTGAAAAACAAAAAAATTACGTAGCGTTTGCTGCTGGAAGTGGTATCACTCCTGTAATTTCAATTATAAAATCAGTTTTAAAAAGTGAGCCAAAAAGCTCATTTGTATTGGTTTATGGAAATAAAACTCCTGAAGCAACTATCTTTCATCAAGAACTTCACGACTTACAATTGCAGTATGTTGGCCGTTTCTTCGTGCATTACGTATTTAGTCAAGCTAAAGCAGAAAATGCTTTGTTTGGAAGAATCGACAAATCAGCGGTTAATTTTGTGTTGAACAACAAACATAAAGAACTTCAATTTGACAAGTTTTTCTTGTGCGGACCAGAAGAAATGATCAATACAGTTTCGGGTATTTTAAAAGAAAAAAATGTAAAAGAATCAGCTATCAAATTTGAGCTTTTTACATCTTCTGCTCAAGAACACGAAATTCAAGGTTCTCAAGAAGGACATACCAAAATCACGGTTTTAGTTGATGATGAAGAAGTTACTTTTGAAATGTCTAAAAAACAAACGATTCTTGATGCTGCTTTAAAACAAGGTGTTGACGCTCCTTATTCTTGTCAAGGCGGTATTTGCAGCAGCTGTTTAGGACGTGTGACATCAGGAAGCGCAGAAATGACAAAAAATTCAATTTTAACGGATAGCGAAATCGCTGAAGGCTTGATTTTAACTTGTCAAGCGCATCCAACATCAGAAACAATTTATGTTGATTACGATGATGTTTAATCGTTGAAATTTCAAATATTTAAAATCCCAAATTCCAATTATAAAAGTTGGAATTTGGGATTTTTTTTATTAGTAAAATTTCTCCACCAAGGAAATTTCTGTTAAAATTAGGATTACAATAAAAACAAATTTTTATTTAAAAAATTGCCGAATTTTTAGTATATTAGTAGGGAAATGAAAGTAATCGCAATCTCGTCGTCTTTTTAGGGATTTACAGAGTAAGATCAAATTTGTCAACATTTAAAAATTAAATATCATGACAATACATCACATCCTTCGTTTATCATTTATAGCACTTTTTGTAGTAACAGCCTTTTTTTGTGTTTACTTTATAATTAAAAAACACCGAAGCAAAAAAGGACCAAAATTACTAACCCAAGAAAAATTGGCCGAAACAACTCATGGCAAAATGACTGAAATAGCCATTTCTGACAAAAGCATGTTTAATATCTGGCCGTATATCAGCAAATTAAAAATGGCTAAAATACTTTCAAATAAAATTAAGGAATCTGAATTGGTACATAAAGTATACAGAAACTCAACCGAAGATTTTGAGCACATTTTGCTATCTACAGAGAAAGAAAATCATTTTGTTGTAATTGTCGCCGATCGAAACAAAAAGAAAACAATTGGGTATTTTATCCATGATTTAAATGGATTATACGCCTAATTCAATTTTTTGACCACTTTCTTTGGAGAGATTGTGCGCATTGCATCTTCATATCCTTCAACTATTTTATTTCCATAAACCGATGTTGGCAATTTTGGATACTGATCACGATCTGAAGTTAAAGCGTTTTCTAACGTCTGATTAAATGGCAAAAATCCTGCGTAAGGATGTGTCGCGCCCCAAAGCGTAACCACTTTCACGCCGAGCATGGCTGCAATATGTGCATTTCCAGAATCCATAGAAAGCATTACATCTAAATTACTTATCAATTTTAATTCCTGCTGAAACTTTATTTTTCCAGCTACATTTATTACATTTTTAAAAGGCTCAGAAAGCGAATCTAAAATTTCAATTTCCTTTTTTCCGCCTCCAAAAAGCAAAATCGTTTGGTCTTTATTTTCAGCCAATTTTGCAATTACTTCTTGCATTAAATCCAAAGGATAAACTTTAGAATCGTACTGAGCAAAAGGTGCAATTCCAATTAATTTTTGGTAATTCTCGCCAATTAAATCGGTGATTTCTGCGCTTAAAACTGCTTTTTTAGGAAATTCAGGATTTGATAAATCTACAGGAAAACCAAGTTCTTCAAACACTTTTGCGTGTCGTTCAAACATACTTGGCAACTGTTTGAAAACCTTATTTTCTGCACGAGTCAATTCTTTTTTTCCTTCTCTGCCTTTATCAACCGTTGCTCTTTTTTTTCCGCTTAAAGCGAAAAGCAAACTCACAACTTTAGATCTCAAAACATTATGAAGATCTGCAAAAGCATCAATCTTCAATTGTTGCACATCTTTAAACAATCTCAAAAGTCCAGGAAAGCCTTTGTGTCTTTCTTTTTCATCAAAAGCAAAAAATTCCACATTTGGGATTCCGTCAAAAAAAGGCTTGAAAAAAGGTCGTGAAATAACGGTCAATTTTACCGTTGGATATTGTTTTACAAAAGCTCGTAAAACAGGAACCGTCATGGCGACATCTCCCATTGCGGATAGTCTCATGACGGCTATGTGTTTAATTTTGGTAGACAAGTCGGCCAAATTATTTTTTATTTTGATACAAAACTGGATTCAATTCATCATCATTGTACATTTTCATTTGTTTGTACACTTTCATGAATTTGTCTCCGTTTTCGATATCTGTCAATAATTCTTCAATTGCTGTAGATAAATCTGTTCTTTGTTCCAATAGTACATTTAACTTCTCTTGACATTTATCTCTGTGCTCTTGAGAAGCTTCAGCACGTGTAGCTTCTTCGTGCATGTGATAAATTTTTAAAGCTAAAATTGACAATCTGTCAAATGCCCAAGCTGGACTTTCAGAGTTGATTTTTGCTCCGTCTTTTGCTTGTACTGAGCTGTATTTTTGCAAAAAGTAGCTGTCAATATATTCCACCATATCAGTTCTTTCCTGATTTGAAGCATCAATTCTTCTTTTTAAAATTAATGCCGCAACCGGATCAATTTGTGGATCACGAATAATATCTTCAAAATGCCATTGAACAGTGTCAATCCAGTTTTTTAGATATAGTAAATGTTCAAATTTATCCTTTGGGTAAGGATTGTTGATAGGCTGATCAACATTATCAAATTGATGATAATCCTTAATGCTTTGTTCGAATACCGAATATGCTAATTTTGAAAACATGTCTTTAATTATTAGAGACACAAAGATACTTTTTATACTTTTATAGTGTGAAAAAATCCATTATTTTTTCATTTTTGTCTTAAAAACAATCAATTCCTTTAAAATTTAAATATGAAAATTCATTATATATCTGAAAACAACAGCGTTCTGAATCATTTTTTAGGCCAAATAAGAAATGTAAATGTTCAAAACGACAGCATGCGTTTTAGAAGAAATATTGAACGGATTGGCGAAATTATGGCGTATGAATTGAGCAAAACTTTGCCATACAAAAGTGTCGATATTCAAACACCACTTGGAATTAAAAAAACGACTGAAATTGAAACCGATTTGGTTTTATGTCCGATTCTGAGAGCGGGATTACCGCTTCACAATGGCTTTTTGAATTACTTTGATCATGCCGAAAACAGTTTTGTTTCCGCCTGCAGATTTCATCCAAATGGCGATGATGAATTTGAAATTTTAGTTGAATATCAAGCCATTTCAAATTTGAATAATAAAACGGTTTTATTGCTAGACCCAATGTTAGCAACAGGACAATCAATTGTAGCCGTTCATAAAAAACTGATGGAAAATGCTACTCCAACAGAATTTCATATTGTTGTAGTCATTGCAGCGCCAGAAGGAATTGCCCATTTAGAAAAAAATCTTCCTGAAAATTGCCATTTATGGGTGGCATCTCTAGATGAAAAACTTAATGAAAAAAACTACATTGTGCCAGGACTTGGCGACGCCGGCGATCTTGCTTACGGAAGCAAATTATAGTTGAGAGAAAAAAGTAAATAAGCTGCAGCAAATAAGCACATAAAACACAATTTCGTTGTTTAATTTTTGCTGCATATATTCTACGTGGCTCGATGCCATAATGGTTAAAGGCGTAATACTAAACAGCAACAAATCATTGCTTTTATTTGGTGAAAGAATAAAAACGAAGGCCGCGATGAAAAAACAAGCTACTACTTTTTTATAGGAAGAATGTACAATTTGTGGTCTGTTTGACAATGTCATCAACATTGAAACTACAAAGAAAAGTGCGACTGCAACATAAATTGAAAGTGCTCCGTTTTCGTAATTATTTTTAAAATAGTCGATATTCAAATCGATTACAGCTCTTTTTTCGAAAAATGCAATGGCGTCAAAATGGAATAAAAGTGACACCAATAAAAAGATTAATGAAACTGCCAAAAGTGCCACAAATGGCAAAACCCAGTTGCGATAATCGCGCGAAACGTGAAAAATAATTGATATAAAAACTAAAATCAGGAACAGAATACACCAAAATTGAAATAACGAAGCTACTAAAATCCAAAAAGAAGCATCAAATATTTTTTCTTTTGAAGATTTTAATGACTGCAATGAAATTAATCTTCGAAGTGCCAGCAATAAAAAGAAATTGGCATAAATAACATTCGAATCGTTAAATATGGTGGGGAAAAATAATATAAAAAGTAAATAGAAAAATATCGAATATCCATTGTCTTTACTGAGCCCGTTCTTTTTTACGATGAAATTAACAAGGAAAAAAGAAGCCAAAATAAAGCACAACAAACTCACTTTTTGAAATGCTAAAAAAGGAGCTGTTATCCAAGATGGTTCTTGAATTTGAAACAGAAAAAAGAAAACCAGTATTAAAATTACAACCAAAGAATAATTTAATGGTGTAGATTTTTTAAAAACACTTGTTATCATAAGGATATTTTATACTTTTGTGATTGTAAAGATAATACTTGTTTAAAATGAAAAACCGAACAAGTTGAAAAAAGATTCGATTAATCGAATTTTGTCTTCAAAGCATTACACAACAATAAATAACATATAATTTTTAAAATTATGACAGCTTTTTTTGAAGGAATTCAATACCTATTCGTTAACATTTTGTTTGCTCCTCTTGATTTTTTACGTCATTTGGAATTAATTACATGGGTTGGTGCAAACACTATTAACTGGATTTTCATGGCCATCTGTGCATGTGCAATCGTTTATTGGATTAAACAATTACGCATTTTTGATGATGCTGGAACAGAAAACCAAGATACAACGGCTCACTCATTTTTAAAATAAAAAACCAAACCCTTTAACTAAAAAGGGCTGGTGAATTTATTTTTAGATTAAATCGAAACCGATATCTTTTCTAAAATACATCTTATCAAAGCTTAGTTTATCTATGTTTTGGTAAGATTTTTTTATGGCCTCTTGGAAATTATCTCCATATGATGTCACCGCAATTACACGTCCTCCATTAGTAACGACATTTTCGCCATCTAATTTTGTTCCTGCGTGAAAAACTATAGAATCTGTAACATTTTCTAATCCAGAAATTACTTTTCCTTTTTCGAAATCCTCCGGATATCCGCCAGAAACAACCATTACAGTTGTTGCACTTCTTGGATCAACTTCTAAATTAAAGTCTCCTAATTTCTGATCTGCAACAGATAAGAACAATTCAACTAAATCTGATTTCAATCTTGGAACTACAACTTCAGTTTCGGGATCTCCCATTCTTACGTTGTATTCAATTACGATTGGTTCGTTCTTAACATTGATCAATCCAATGAAAACAAAACCTTTGTATTCGATTCCGTCTTTTTGGAAACCTTCGATAGTTGGTTTTACGATACGAGTTTCAATTTTTTCCATTAAAACCGCATCCACATAAGGAACTGGAGAAACTGCTCCCATTCCACCTGTGTTTAAACCTGTATCTCCTTCTCCAATTCTTTTGTAATCTTTTGCCGTTGGAAGAATTTTATAGCTTTTTCCGTCAGTCAAAACGAAACAGCTTAATTCGATTCCGTCCAAGAATTCTTCAATAACAACTTTTGAACTTGCTGTACCGAATTTTGCATGAACCAACATGTTTCTTAGTTCCGTTTTTGCTTCTTCAAGATCCTGAATAATCAAAACTCCTTTTCCAGCTGCTAAACCGTCTGCTTTTAGAACATATGGCGGTTGCAAAGTTTCTAGAAACTCACATCCTTTTTCAACTGTTTCAGCAGTAAAACTATCGTAAGCTGCAGTTGGAATATTGTGTTTCATCAAGAATTCTTTCGCAAATTCTTTACTTCCTTCTAATTGCGCACCTAATTGCGATGGTCCAATAACTGGAATATTTTTTAAACTTTCGTCGTTTTTGAAAAAATCGTAAATACCTTTTACTAACGGATCTTCTGGTCCTACGACTACTAAACTTATATTTTCTTTAAGCACTAATGCTTTTACTGCTTCAAAGTCTGTAGCAGAAATTGCAATGTTTTCAGCAATTGCAGCAGTTCCTGCATTTCCAGGTACTACAAAAAGTTTTTCGCAAAGCGGACTCTGTGTCATTTTCCATGCAAATGCATGCTCTCTTCCGCCTGATCCCAATAATAAAATTGTCATGGTGTTGTTGTATTTAGTTGTGGTGCAAAAATACTTGCTTTTGCACGTAAAAAATAATTAAATCTTTAAAAAGTTGTTGGTTCTGCACTGTTACTAATTCCTAAACCTTATTTTTGACGAAAAATTATTCTGAAAAATGATTCGCCTTTTTGATATTTCGCTTCAATTAAATGGTTTTCCAATAAAGAAAGCCAAAGCCGAATTGGATAAAATTGTTCATTTTTCTGAAGAAGAATTTGCTTCGTTTCTCGAAACTAAAAAAGCAGAAATTGTTGATTTTCATTTAAAAAACAACTCTTTTTACAAGGAATTGGCCGGAAATTCAACTGCTGAAAATTGGGAAAATCTTCCAATTTTAAACAAACAGAATTTACAAAAACCGCTGGAAGAAAGGCTTTCAAAAGGTTATCCCAAAAAGTCCGTTTACCTCAACAAAACTTCTGGATCTAGCGGAACTCCTTTTGTTTTTGCTAAAGACAAATATTCGCATGCTTTGACTTGGGCATCTAATATTATGCGTTTTGGTTGGTTTGGAATTGATTTTAATCATTCATATCAAGCCCGTTTTTACGGAATTCCAATGGATTTTATTGGCTATCAAAAAGAGCGTTTCAAGGATTTTTTGACGCATCGTTTTCGCTTCCCGGTCTTTGATTTATCTGATGACGTTTTGGAAAAATTTCTACAGAAATTCAAAACCAAAAAATTCGATTACCTCAACGGATATACCAGTTCTATTGTTTTGTTTGCCAAATATTTGGAACAAAAAAATATTATTTTAAAAGAGATTTGCCCAACATTAAAAGCTTGTTTTGTTACTTCGGAAATGCTTTTTGAATCGGATAAAAAATTGTTGGAAAAACAATTCGGAATTCCAATTATCAGCGAATATGGCGCATCTGAATTAGATTTGATTGCTTTTGAAAACCCTCAAGGGGAATGGCAAGTAAATGCTGAAACTTTATTTGTCGAAATTTTAGACGAAAACAATAATTCTGTTCCACATGGAACAGAAGGAAAAATTGTAATTACGTCTTTATTCAACAAAGCAAATCCCTTCATTCGATATGAAATTGGCGACATTGGAATTTTGGATGAAAAAAGCACGCCTCAAAAACCAATTCTAAAAAAACTTATTGGAAGAACAAATGATGTTGCGATTTTACCAAGTGGCAAAAAATCTCCAGGTTTGACGTTTTATTATGTTACCAAAAGCATTATTGAAGATGATGGAAACGTGAAAGAATTCATTATCAAACAAATCAAATTAGATACTTTCGAAATTGAATATGTATCTGAAAATGAATTAGCTTCAGAACAAATCGAAAAAATAAAACAAGCAATTGATCTGTACTTAGAACCCAATCTAAATTTCAGTTTTGCCCGAAAAACAGTTTTAGAAAGAACCAATCGCGGCAAGCTAAAACAATTTAAATCTTATTTATAATATAAATAAAATCTTACATTTGTTTTTTATTTAAAAACTTATGGACGATCATTCTCTTCTTTCTGAAGAAACAATTTCTAATAAAATATATTTTATTCGCGGACAAAAAGTGATGCTAGCATTTGATTTGGCAACACTTTATAATGTAGAAACTAAAAGACTAAATGAGCAAGTTAAAAGGAATTTATCGAGATTTCCTCAGGATTTTATGTTTCAACTTGAAGAAAATGAATTCGAAAACTTGAAGTCGCAAATTGCGACTTCAAGTTGGGGAGGAAGCAGAACATTACCATTTGCATTTACAGAACATGGAATTCTAATGCTTTCAAGCGTATTAAAAAGCGACAAGGCAATCCAAACCAATATTCAAATCATGAGGATTTTCACGAAAGTGAGACAAATGCTTTTGGATACAACTGAAATTAAGGTTGATATTCTTCATATTCAGAAGAAGTTAGAAAATCATGATAAAAATATAGAATTGGTTTTTTCTTATTTAGATGAATTAACTGAGAAAAAAGAAAATGAAGAAGAAAGAGTAAAAATTGGATATAAAAAGTAATTCTTTAAGGTCGCAATTTGCGACCTTAAATTGGAGGTCACAATTTGTGACTTCCAATTTTAATCAACATCCTGGAAGAAATTGTGACTTTAAAAAACTTGATATCACAAATTGTGACTTCAAGTTTACTATTTAGTCTTAAAATATTTTATAGGACAAAAAAATGGAGGTCGCAAATTGCGACCTCCATTTTTTAAATCTTCTTTATGTATTGTTTTTTTACAATCAGCTGAGTATATAAAAACCGAATCATCAACAAAACAGAAAACACAAAATTATACCCGTGGAATTCTCGATAAACTCCAAAGTTGTGTTTGATTAATTTGAATTTTGAAGAAGAAACAGAATCTTTTCTAATTCTGTAAAAAGCCAAAGGTTCTGGAACTGGTTTAGCTATTTTAATTTGTTTTAAAATCGTAAGCCAAATTCTCCAATCCTGACGTTTTTGAGACGTTTCCAAAATGATTTTTCCAAAATAATCAGCATCATAAATCGCTGTCAAATTGCCTACATAATTGCAGAAAAACAATTCTTTATAAGTCAGCGGATTTGGTGATTCGACTCTTCTATTTAAATCATTTCCTTCTTCATCAATAGAATCGTAAAAACTAAAAGTGAAGTGTAAATTATTTGCTTTTAAAAACTGAATCTGTTTTTCTAATTTCTCTGGAAACCATAAATCGTCGGCGTCTAAATAGGCAATGTATTTTCCTGTGGCTTTTTCTAAAGCAGTATTTCTAGCAAAACCATTTCCTTTATTTTCTGGTAATTTGAAGAGTTTTATTCGGCTGTCTTTTTGCGCAAATTCTTCAATTATAACAACCGTTTTGTCTGTAGAAGCATCATCCGCCAAAATCATTTCCCAATTACTGTAGGTTTGATTTTGAACTGATTCGATTGTTTGTCTAATGAACTTTTCAGTATTATATGTGGGTACAATAATAGAAACTAATTCGCTCATTTATACTAATTGTTTTTGGGATTTATTAAAAAAACAGCCCGAATTCAATTTAAAATTCGAGCTGTCTGAAATTTTATTTTATATAACTAGAAAAGTCTTTATGTTCTTCTTTGGCAAGTTCTTCCGGAGATAATGATTTGAAATATTCATAAGTGATTTTCATTCCTTCTGCACGGCTTACTTTTGCTTCCCAGCCAAGTAATTCTTTTGCTTTTGTAGTATCTGGCTGACGTTGCAAAGGATCATTTATTGGCAGTGGATGATAAACTACTTTCTGATTTGTTCCTGTCAGTTTTATGATTTCTTCAGCAAAATCTTTAATTGTTATTTCATCAGGATTTCCAATATTTACCGGATACACATAATCAGAATGTAATAATCTGTAAATACCTTCAACCTGGTCATCAACATAACAGAAAGAACGCGTTTGCATTCCGTCTCCAAAAATTGTCAAATCTTCTCCACGTAGCGCTTGTCCAATAAACGCCGGGATTACACGCCCGTCATTTAATCGCATTCTTGGCCCATACGTATTAAAAATACGCACAATTCTGGTTTCTACGCCGTGAAAAGTATGATACGCCATAGTGATTGATTCCTGAAAGCGTTTTGCTTCGTCATAAACACCACGTGGACCAATTGTATTTACGTTTCCGTAGTACTCTTCTGTTTGCGGATGAACTAAAGGATCTCCATAAACTTCAGAAGTCGATGCAATCAAAATTCTTGCTTTTTTAACTCTTGCTAGTCCCAATAAATTATGCGTTCCTAAAGATCCAACTTTTAAAGTCTGTATAGGAATTTTCAAATAATCAATCGGGCTTGCTGGCGACGCAAAATGCAAAATATAATCTAAATCACCTGGAACATGAACAAACTTCGTGATATCGTGGTGATAGAATTCGAAGTTTTCTAACTTAAATAAATGTTCAATATTTTTGAGATCTCCAGTAATCAGGTTATCCATTCCAATAACAAAATAGCCTTCTTTAATGAATCGGTCACACAAATGCGATCCTAAAAATCCTGCAGCTCCGGTAATAAGTATTCTTTTCATAATTGTTTTAATTGAACATTTTCGGATTTCATTCAATAATAAAACCCAAGATACACGCACAAATGTACTAAAATATCTGTCCTTTCAAATGACCCTTGAAACCATATCTTAAAAAGAAGTTTTACCTTTGAGATAAATATTAAACTCATTTCTCTATTTTTACCTCGAAAATAAATCCAATATTTTGAAAGTTGTACATGTAATTGAGGCGCTCGGTGGTGGCGTTTATACTTATTTTAGAGATTTATCGACTTTCTTTGGAGATGATGAAATAAACAAAAACGTAGAAACCACTATTATTTATAGCGGTAATCGAAAAGAAATAGATGCTCAAAAAATCAAATCTGAATTTTCAGATGGTGTTAAACTGATCCAGGTCAATATGGTTCGGGAGTTATCTCCATTTCAAGACATAAAATCGGCTTATCAATTAACAAAAGAGCTTAAAAAATTAAATCCAGATATTATTCACCTGCATTCTTCAAAAGCAGGAGTTTTGGGCCGAGTGGCTTATTTTTTTCTATTTAAGAAGAAAAAACTCTTTTACACGCCTCACGGATATTCATTTTTAAGAACTGATATTTCAAGCACTTTCCGAACATTTTATTGGACAATTGAAAAAGGTTTCCAGCGTTTTTTTGGTGGAACAATTGTCGCTTGCGGCGACACCGAGGAAAAAATTGCTCAAAAATTAGGGCCTGCAAAATTAGTCCGAAACGGTATTGATATTGCAAATGTTCAAGAACATTACACACCTCATCAAAACGAAAAACTAACAATTGGCATTATGGCCAGAATTACCGCTGCCAGAAATCCTGAAATGTTCAATCAAATTGCGTTAAAATTTCCAGATTTTAATTTTGTGTGGATTGGCGACGGCGAATTACGACCTTTAATTACAGCACCAAACATCCGAATTACAGGCTGGATTTTAGACCGAAAAACAGTTTTAAAAGAGCTCAACAATATTGATATTTATATGCAAGTTTCCCTTTGGGAAGGTTTGCCAATTGCTGTTCTTGAGGCTATGGCATTGCAAAAACCTGTTATTGCTACTAATATTATCGGGAACAAAGATGCTGTTCTTCACAACAGTACAGGGTTTCTTTTTAAGGAAATAACCGAATTAGATGCTTTCTTCGAAATTTTAAAAGATACCGAAACTAGAGCAAAATTTGGTGAAAATGCATTATCAAGATGCCGGCAATTATTCGATAAAAATCAAAATTTTAAACAGCTTTTGGCACTTTATCAAGAGTAACTTTCTGCTGCAACCAATAACTCGCAAAAATAGAGGACCAAATACCGCTGAAGGCAATTCCGTCAAAGCTGAGCAAAAGATCATCGGTTAAATTTGAGGTGAAAAAAATGAGAAAAAAAGAAACTATTATCGCATTTTTTAGATCATAACCTAAATAGCCAATTGTAAAAATATAAAGCACTACGACCAAAGGTCCGAGGATTCCAAATTTCAGCAGAAAATCCAAAAACTGATTGTGCGTGGGGAACTCATATTTCGCCAAAAAATGCTGATTTGTATCTCGGTAATATTTAAATAATTCCGGTTTTCCATCTGCGGCTCCAACTCCAAAAGGAAGATTTTTTACTGATAATTCCCAAGCCGATTTCCAGATAGAAACTCTCGTTACCAACGAATTAAATACTTTTATTTCGGGATGATCAATTTCGTCTAGTTTTCCAACTTTGTCCATATAAGCAAAAGTTACCGAGGAATATTTTTCTTTCATATATGGATTCTTCTGAATGAATAAAAACAGAATTCCTCCCAATAAAACAACAACAGAAAAGCCCGTTAAAAGAATCTTCTTCGGATTAAATTTGGATCGGATTTCGTAAAAGAAAACAATCATAAATCCGATTAAAACATTTATCAAAGCCATTCTGGTATTTACCAAAAGCACAAAGAAAAAAGACAACAGGAAAACCAAAATACTCAAAATTTTGAATCCTGTTTTTTGCTGATTTTTAAAATTATCGAAAACAAAATACAGCGCACAAACTGAAACAAAAGCCAAATGCATATTCAATTCTGGCGCATGAATTCCAATGCTGTCTGCAAATTGATATCCCATTTCCCACAAATCAATTCGATTGAGATATTTATCTATTAAATCCGGAAAAAGAATGACAAAGCGAATCAAGAAAAAAATCATTAACGCCGTTGTCGAAACGACATATGTCCGAACTATTTTAAAGAAATCTACGCGTTGATAGTTTCCAATAATAAACAATGGAAAAACTAGCAATGATGTCCTTTTTTCAATCGCCTTCAATCCTAAAAGAAATGAATCATTATTCCAAAAAAGCAGTAATTCCAGTAAAACTGGCGAGGCAATACAAGCAATTAAAACGAATTGTTTTTTAGAATATTTCAATTTTTTGGCAAACATCAAACTAAACACTGCAAAGAAAACAATCAGCAATGAACAGGGTTTCCTGAAAATCATTGCAATCGCCATTACACACAAGAATAAGTGAAATATTTTATTGAAGTTCTTTTCGGAAATGGTCATAATAAAGTGCGAAATAGATTAAAGGAAAAATCCCAATTTTGTGCCGGATCGATGAACCTAAGTCTGGTTCAAAAACGCCCTGGAGAATAAAAAAAGAAAACAAAATGAACATAATCAAAAGTTCATAACGATACTTTTTTCTTGCTATCAAACATTTAGAAAATCGGACTAGCAAAATATAAAACACCAAAAGCTGCCAAATTACAAAAACAATGATTTGAGGAGAAAGAATGTGTTTTAACCCATTCAATGGTAGATTTACAGTAAAAAATCCATAAAAAATCCCGATTGTTTCTCCGTACCAAGTATCTGTTTTTACTGGCGAAGTAATCATGGAATTGGCATCTCCAGAAACCATTCTTGAGCTGTTTACCACTTCTCTACTTATTTCAGAAAAATATTTTCCTTTTACGACGCCATAACTCAGTGATAAAAAAACCGCAATCAGCAAACCGTAAAAAATGGTACTTACTGTTTTGTTTTTAAAATTGATGAAACTCACTGCATACATTCCGCCACCAACAACAGGAATCAAAGCAAAATAAGGACGATATAAAGCACCAAAAACAACCAAAAGCACTGAGGCTATCAGAATTGTTTTTCGGAACGAAAATCGCTCGTTTCGGCACAATAAAACAATTACCGCGATAAATAAGTACGTTATAAATTCTTTTGACGGCATTGAGATAAAAATCGCAATCATAAAAATGCCCAAATACACTAAAATATTCTTAATATTCAGTTTTTCAAAATTATCCGGAATGCCGATTTTGTATAAAATATAGATTAAAATTGGAAATTGAATCAACGCAATTATGGGAAAAGGAAGATGCCTAAAACCAATAATTTTATAAAACAAAATCGTAAGCGGATAACTTCCTAAATACCCAATTTCATTGTACTTATCGTAAATAATAATGGCAGTATCGTAGAAAAATTTTGGAGGCAGAATAAAATAAGACAAAAATGCCACAACTAAATTAGCTGCCGCAATAAGCAAAAATGCTGCTGTACTTTTTTTAATTAAAACCTGCATAATCTATTTCAGTGTTCTGTATTTTTTAAACCAAATTGTTTTTACTCGATAACCGTTTAAAAAGAAAATCAACGCTTTGAAGTTCAAAAACGAGTAAAATTTCATGACTTTGTCCACTTTTAAATTTCGCCCTTTTTGAAGCAAGTATTTCCACGAAACTAAATTATTCCAAATTTCATTTCGCGTTTTGGCCGACAAAACATAAAAGTCTTTTAAAATTACGACATAATTGCAAGCCCAATAATTTTCGATTGCTTTGCTTAAAATTTCAGATTTCATTTTTTCTGAGCCCAAACCCTCTTTTACCATATCATAAACATCTTCGATATGTTTTGCGCTCACGGTTGTCGTAATTGAACCTTTTCGGACTTGGCGGTAAATATAAAATGATTTGGAATAAATGCTGAAAGTCTTCAAATAATGTATCAATTTCCCACACCATTCAATATCTTCTGATTTTCTTCCGATGGGAAAAAACAGCTGATGATCAATCAAAATTGATCTTTTAATAACTTTATCCCAAGCCGATGCAACATATAAATCATAATAAACCAAATTTAGAATCTCATCTTCAAATTTCCCATTTTTGTTATTTATGAATCTTTGATTGTATTTACATAAAACATCATTTTCTGAGAAAAATCGGCTTTCTTCGTGTATGATTACATCAGGATTTGTCTGAGAAATTACTTGTCCTAAATCTTCTAAAACTTGTTTTCCCTGCCAATAATCATCACTGTCGGTAAAAATAATATAATCGCCTTTTGCCGATAATAGCCCTACATTTCTGGCATCGGACAAACCGCCATTTTTTTTGTCGATAATTTTTATCTGAGAAAAATCAGCTTGGTATTTTTGACATATTTTCAATGAAGAATCTGTAGAACCATCGTTGACTAAAATCAATTCAAAATCAGAAAAACTTTGGCACAAAATACTGTCCAAACATTGTGGCAAATAATCCTCAACGTTGTAAACAGGTATAATTATGCTAAAAAGTTGATGCTCTTTTTGAATGTTCATTTCCTTACTATTAATTCAAAAATACCTTTATTTTATCTTTTTTGTAAATGAAAACCGCAACAGCAAAATTCCAGAAAAACGAGCTTGAAACAAACGCAGTTGCCCCTCCGATCATTCCGTATTGCGGAATTAAAAATCGGTTTAAAACAAAATTTAAAATTACGGTAATAATCAAAATTACTTGAAAAGTGTGTTGCCTTCCAGTCATATTCAAATAAATTGGCGCCGAACCAAATGCCGAGCAAATTCCTTGGCCAATCACTAATATTAGAAACGCTTCTTTTGCCACAATATATTGAGGCCCGAAAAAGGATAAAATATATTCTGAAAAAATGCTGATTAAGAGAATTACCGGAAATGTTATTCCGAAGATTAATCGAGAACAGTTTCTTACGATTTTGATTAATTCGGCTCTATTTCCGCTTGCAAAATATTCCGAAATTTTAGCCGAAACCGTAATATTGATTGTCAAAATCACTACCGAAATAATCGTCATTAATTTCACTCCAACGGAATAAAAAGCTACAGTTTCGTCATTTCTGTATTTTTTCAGAAACATAATGTCAAAACACATCAATAAAAAAATAGCCATACCGCTAATCGCGATTGGATATGATTTCACGAAGATTTCTTTATGTGAAAAAATGGCATCTCTTTCTATCAAAACTGTTTTACTGAAATAATAAAAAACGAATATCGAACTGATTACCGCCAAAAACACAAATCCAAGCAAAAAAACATCAACCAAATAGGTTTCTCTGTGCCAATAAAACAACGCAACAGAACCAATTATGAGCGGAATATATTTGACGATATTTCGAAATAATTCTGCAATATAAAGTTTGTCCAAAGCTCTGATAACTTCTGTATTCAAAGTCGATAATCCATAGAAAAACAGTGTCAACGAGCCTTTTAAAAAAATCGAATACACTTCAGAATCTCCAAAATAATTGTTGATGATTTTTTCGTCAATAATCAAAATAACGAGCAATGCAATAATTGACGTTGCAAAAAGCATTGCAACCATTTTGAAATATATTTTCTTTAGTTCTTCAATCGCGTCAAGGCTTGCCAATCGCCCTTTGAAATACAAAATCGACTGATCGAAACCTAATAAACAAATACTTCCGACGGCAATAAGAAAGGAACGTGCAAAATCATACTGACCTACTAATTTTGGACTATAAGATTTGGTAAGGAAAACAGTAAAACCAAACAATAAAAGGACTCCAAAAATCCTTAAAAACAAGGTACCGAAGCTTTGTTTTAAAAACGGATTTTGTGAAAATCTCTCAAAAAGTGAATTGGCTTTCAATTTATTAAAGTTGATTTGCCTTTGAAAGAGCAAGCTGTTTACGGTAAAATTTGAAAAACAGACTCACCAAAACAAAAAGAAAAATAAAAACAAACGGCAAAATGATTTTCAGATTTCCGTTCACCGTTTTATTTTCATTGATGTTCAACGTAGAGTTGATTTCTTTGATCGTTTTATCAAAAGTGATTAGCCTGAATCGGTTTTTTCCTTGTTCAGTAACTAGTTTTTGTTTGGTTTTTATAATGTCGTTTAGCTGTAAATTTTCATTATTGTAAACCAATTTATCGCTTTTTGCACCGCCCGAAAGACTGCTTAAAACTTGATCAATCTGCGAAATTATCGTATCATTTTGAGCTATTTCTTTTTCTAGGTTTTTATATCCAATTTTTTGAATATCATTATAATAAGCGGAATTATTCAGATAATTTAAAAGTGGTTCGACAACTTCTTTTTCGGTTGCCGGCTCAGATGAAATAAAAGAAATAGTGTGATATGTGTAATTTTTGCTCGTTACATTATCTTCTAAAACCTTTTTGATCTCACCTACCTCAGCCATTAATTTGATCAATTCCAGGTTTTGCTCCTTGTCTTCGATAAATTTATAAACATCTGCAACGGGCTTGATTTCAATTTTTCGGATGTATTCTGGATGCTGAATTCCAACGGTATTTTTCAGAAAATCTGCGTCTCCAGAAATAATTTTGGCTTCAATCAAATCGATTTTGGCATACAAATAATCAACACTTTCAAAATTTGGCGTAACCACAATCTGATTTTGAAATGATTTTTTGTTTGAATCCAAATAGAATCCAAGCGCAACTCCAAGTACAAACAAAATCAGAACCGCAATCCAATTCCGGATAAAAAATTGAATAGCTCTAAAAATGAATCTATTCAAACGATCAAAAAAACCTCCAATGCTTTTTGAAAGCTGAAAAATATCGATTTCCTGATCCTGATTTTGGGGTACTTTTGTACTCATTTATAATTTATTTTACGTTGAAAATTTGTTCCAAAATTTTAATTGTAATCAAATATGTTGGTTTTACACCAGTTGTTCCCAATCCGCCTGAAGCCAGCGTACTTCCGGTTTCCAAAGGATTATCTGATGCATAATACGCATAACGAACTTTAATGTCGTGTGGCACGCTTTTTCTAATTTTTGATGCCGACTGAATCGCTTTCTGGTAGTAAGATCCTTCCATTTCCAGACCAATTACGCCCCAAGTTGATTCGTGGAAAAATTTCAGCAAATCTCTGTTTTGCAAAGATGTCCCTAAAACGGTAACCATCGCCCCTTCGTAAATATCGATATCATTTCCTTTAAACATTTCGCCCGTAAGCTCATTTTCGAAGAAATAATTATCAGCAGTTCCTTCGTTGATATGCGCTGTCGGAATCATGATATCGCCTTTTCCGCCTTCCAGAATTCCAGCTTTACCCATAATCGAAACCGATTTTACATTCAGCAAAGTTTCTTTTTTAAATGGTTTCAAAAGCTCGTCTATCGTTTCATACGCCTGTTCTCCAAACGCATAATCCATTACGATAATGACTGGTTTTTCTTCGCCAACATTTGCGTTTGAAAATGCTGTTTTTGACCAGTCAATTTTTGCTGTATCAAAAATCTGAACGTCAATATTTGTTCCTGAGCAATCTGGTAACGAAATCATTCCGTTTTTCAACGCCAATTCTTCAACTTGTCCTCTTATTTCTTTTGAACCCGAACCGCTTAATTCTTCATAAATAAAGAAATCCGTTTTGCCTTTATATTTTGGCGTTAATAAAGGCGTCGCAAAAATCGAGTTCATCACACTGTGCATATTGGCACTAATTACGTGAATTGGACGTTTCAAAAGGTCATTTGTTTTTAAAACTTCTTTGATGTTTGTCGCCCAAATTTCTCCGTGAATATGGTGTCCTAAACGCTCACGCAAAACCGGACTGAAGGTAATTGTACGTTTATTATTCTCAACAATTTCTTCAATTGCCAATTTTCCTAACCAATAGATAACGTGCAAGAAACGATCTGGTGCATTTTCTGAACCAAATGCATCATAAATATCCAAAACTTCTTCAAATGTTCTAGCCAAGATATTCGCTACGTGCGAAATTGCTTTTTCTTTTTCAATCTGCGTCAATTTTTTGGTTTGCATTACTGCTTGTTCCAATTTCAGCCAATCGCGTGAAACTTCACCGCCGTCATCAATTAAAACGCGGTTTTTGATTTTATGAGATTCAATGAAAATGAAAGTCAAATGCGTCAAAATATCGTAAATATCCGAGCGTCCGCGCGTGATTTCTACGTTCATTTGTTCTTCGTCAATTCGGTAACAATTTCTTCTTCTTTTTGGAGGAACAATCGGCTGGAAATGAGATTTTGAATAGCCTTCATCAGAAGTTAAATTGATAAATCGACATTGCTCAATTCCGATTGGTAGACGTTCAATAACGTATAAAAGTCCGTTTAATTCTACTTTTTCTTCGGCAATATTTCCGTAGATTTCTGGACGTAATGCCAATAATGACTCTCTTAAACTATCGCCAGAAACTCCCATTGGTTTGTAAAAACCACGGTTAAATAAATGACGCATTGTAATGTACATTTTTTCGATAGCTGCAGATGATTCCTGCGCTCTTGATCTTGATATATGTTTGGTTTCTTTCATTCTATTCTATTTATAAATTCAAATGTAAGGATTTTGCCTTTTAACTATGAATCTTTTCGCGTTATTTCTCACTGTTTGTGTAACGTTTGTTGATTCAGGGCATGCCCTGAATCTGCACCATAACCAATGAAAAATTATTTTGATTTATCTGCTATTTTTAAATTTATCTTTTCCCCAATTTTCTGGATTTGAAACAATATAATCAGAAATTCTTTGATAGTCATTATTGCTTCTAATGATATTGTCGTAAAATAATTTTTGCCATTGATATGGATATCCTAGTCTGTTAGCGTGTTTTGTTACAGCAGATTTATAGGATCCAACTACAGAGGAAATGGTATTTTTTCCAATGTTTTGAAATCGTTGCGAACCTGGCGGTTTGGGTTTAGACTGTTGAGGCGATTGAGATCGTTGAGACAGGGTATGCCCTGTCTGTACAACAATATTGGTATTATTCCTGTTATCCAAATCAATATTATTCTGTTTATCAATAATCAAAATTCCGTGAATATGATTTGGCATGACCACAAAATCGCCTAATTCAATGTTTTTATGATGCATTGGAATTTGATGCCACAATAAATCGGCAATTATGCCTGCCTCTGACAAAATCATTTTACCGTTTTGGATTTCTCCAAAATAATGTTCTCTGTCTTGAGTACAAATGGTTATAAAATAGGCTCCGTTCCAACCATAATCCCACCATTGCGCTCTTATTGAAGAAATACGGTATTTATTTTGAAATTTTCCTTGACTCATTTAATTTTCATTTACTTATCCATTCTAATTCGTATGGATAAATAACTGTTTAATCTCGGAAATATTATTTATTTTTTGTAAGATTATCCGCAATTTTTCTATCATTCGACAATCTCGGAATTTTATTTTGTCCGCCTAATTTTCCTTGTGATTTCATGTATTCTTGGAAACCGTTTTTTGAAACTTTGGTAATCACTACTTTCTGCAACACATTTCCGGTGATTAAATCGTCATAATAAATGTTTTGCTTTCGCATTGAATCGTCAATGGCTTCGGCGAAAGCGTTCATATTTTCGGGTTCTTTTTCAAATTCAATCAGCCATTCGTGATACGGCAATCCACTGTCTGGTGTAATTTGCGGTGCAACGGTAAATTCGTTTATTACAATGTTACTTCCGGCTGTTGCTTCTTTCATAGCATTTTCAACTTCGTTTGCAATTACGTGTTCCCCAAAAGCTGAAATATAATGTTTGATACGTCCCGAAACTATAACGCGATATGGTTTTAACGATGTAAACTGCACCGTATCACCAATATTATATCCCCACAGTCCGGCATTTGTAGAAACTATTAAAGCATAATTTACCCCAATTTCAACTTCTCCTATTGTGTATCTTTTTGGATTTTCTGTAAAAAATTCATCCGCTTTGATGAATTCATAGAAAATTCCCGAATTCAGCAATAAAAGCATTCCTTTTTCTTTCTGAGAATCTTGATAGGCGAAAAAACCTTCGGAAGCTGGAAATAACTCAATGCTATCCACTTTTTTGCCAATCATTTGCTCAAATTTCGCCCGATATGGCTCGTAATTAACACCTCCGTAAATAAACAAATTAAAATTTTTGAATATTTCACTGATCTTTTTTCCGCCACTTTTTTCCTGTAAACGCTCAAAATACATTTGAACCCAAGACGGAATACCGGAAATCACCGACATATCTTCTTTTATCGTTTCGTCAACAATCGCATTTACTTTGGTTTCCCAATCATCAATGCAATTCGTTTCCCACGATGGCATTCGGTTTTTTTGTAGATATTTCGGAACAAAATGCGCTACAATTCCAGAAAGTCTCCCAAATTTTATTCCGTGTTTTTCAGTCAAAATTGGGCTTCCCTGCAAGAAAATCATTTTTCCGTCAACAAAATTGGCATTTCCAGTTTCATTGATGTAATGGAGAATCGCATTGCGCGCCGCTTCGACATGAAAAGGCATGGATTCTTTTGTAAGCGGAATGTATTTTGCACCCGAAGTTGTTCCCGAAGTTTTAGCAAAATAAATTGGTTTTCCTTTCCAGAGAATATTCTCCTCGCCTAATTTGACTTTTTCAACATAGTTTTTCAAATCCTCATAATCCCGAATTGGAACATTTTTTTGAAAATCACTGATCCTTTTTATTTGATCAAAATGATGATCTTTTCCAAATTCGGTGTTTTGCGCATTTTCTATTAAACTTTTAAAAACCTTTTGCTGGGTTTCAACTGGTTTTTCTGCCCATCTGAGCGTTTGTTTATATACTTTTCGAGCAAATATTTTTGCAGCAATTGACTTAATTGACATTTTTTGTGGTATTATTTTTTGTCACTTTTCTTATTGTTTTTTTTGCTTTCACTTTGCTCCTTCTCCATTTTTGTAACATCTTCTCTAAGCTTGATTTCCTCTTCAGTTGCCTTCATATTTACATCCTGATGTTCCTCATTTTCGGCAATAATAGAATCTTTATTAAATTTTGCATACTCCAATTCTCCTCTTAAAACCTTTTGAACTCCTTTTAAATAGGCTTCATTATGCTTTAAAACTTTCTCCAACGAATCTGATTTTATCGCCAATTCGGTTGCATTTCGTTTTAATTCTGAAGACGAATAACCCGGAATAAATTCGCGAAGCGGCGTAAAAGCAATGATAAATGTAGTAACTAAAATCAAAAATATGCCGCCTAAAGTGAACATTACGAAAACATTCATCAAAGTCAGCCTTAATGAAAAAATTTCTTCAAAAGTATTTTCGTTCAAAATTACCAATCGGTTTTTGATGAATAATTTTTTTCTAAAATTTTTATTTTTTTTAGCCATTTTATTGTTTGTACTAGCAAATATAGTGATTAATCATGTTCTTATTATGGGAGAAAAAACGGCAAATATTGCAATTTTATTATTTTATAAAATATTTAACGTGGTAGAAAACAAATATTTTAATCCAAAAACTGTCGTTGTACGTATATTCTATATACCTTTGCGGTGAGAATAGAAATCAAAATTGCTTCGGCGTTAATTATACAATCATGGGAAGATTAGGTCTTACAGAAATCCTTGTTATAGTAGGTATTGTGATATTACTTTTTGGAGGTAAAAAAATTCCAGAATTAATGAAAGGTTTAGGAAGCGGAATCAAAGAATTCAAAAACGCTGCTAAAGACGATTCACCTGCGCCTTCTAAAAAAGAAGAGGAACAAAAATAAGAAAGTCAAAAAAACATTAAAAATCCCAAACTGCAATTATGTAGTTTGGGATTTTTTTGTTTTAAACCATTGGGATTTGGAATTTATTTTTTGAAATTTTTAAAGTATCATCGTCAACTGAATTCGTTTTCTATCTTCATCAACTTCAGTCACTTTTACATCAACGTGCTGATGTAGTTTTACCACTTCGTTTACGTCGCTTACAAATCCTGCTTTTAACTGCGAAATGTGCACTAAACCACTTTCTTTGATTCCGATGTCCACAAAACAGCCGAAGTTAGTGATGTTATTAACAATCCCCGGTAAAATCATTCCCGTTTTCAAATCTTTAATCGATTTTACGTTGGCATCAAACTCAAATACTTTAGCGGACTTTCTTGGGTCCAATCCAGGCTTTTCAAGCTCTTTTATGATATCTTTTAGTGTAAGCAAACCAATTTCAGGTGTTACATACTTTTCGGCCTTAATAAGCGCTGTTTTCTCTTTGTTGGCAATTAAGTCATTTAAAGAAATATTCAAATCTTTCGCCATCTTTTCCACAACTGGATAAGCTTCTGGATGCACCGCCGAATTATCCAGCGGATTTTTAGCATTCGTAATTCTGATAAACGCTGCTCCTTGCTGATACGCTTTATCTCCTAAACGTGGCACTTTTTTCAGTTGTTTTCTATCTTCAAAAGGTCCGTTTTCAGAACGATATTGTACAATGTTTTCCGCCAGCTTCTCCCCGATTCCACTCACATAACTTAGTAAATGTTTACTTGCGGTGTTGATATTGATTCCAACCGAGTTTACGCAGCGAATAACCGTATTATCTAATTCTTCTTTTAATTTCGTTTGATCCACATCATGCTGATACTGTCCTACTCCAATTGCCTTCGGGTCGATTTTTACCAATTCAGCCAACGGATCTGAAAGTCTTCTTCCAATTGAAACCGAACCACGAACCGTTACATCATAATTAGGAAATTCTTCTCGCGCAATTTTTGAAGCTGAATAAACAGATGCTCCTGCCTCAGAAACCACAAATACTTGAATTGGCTTATCAAACGCGATTTTTTTGATGAAAAACTCCGTTTCACGCGAAGCTGTTCCGTTTCCAATCGAAATAGCATCAATTTGATAGGCATTTACCATCGAACGGATTTTTTTAATCGCCATAGATTCCTCGTTTTGAGGCGCGTGCGGATAAATGGTTTCGTTGTATAATAAATCGCCTTTTTCATCTAAGCAAACTACTTTACAACCGCTTCTAAATCCTGGATCGATTGCCAAAATACGTTTTTCTCCCAACGGCGGCGCCAATAATAACTGACCTAAATTGTTAGCAAAAACCTGAATCGAATTCGCATCTGCTTTTGCTTTTGCTTCTTGCAAGGTTTCATTTCCAATTGCCGGATTCAACAAACGTTTATAACTGTCTTCGATCGCCAGCTGTAAATGTGCCGTTGTATTATTTTGTTTTTTAATGATGATTTCGTCAATTACATCGTAAGCATCGTCGATATCAACATCAATTTTCATTTTTATAAAACCTTCATTTTCTGCACGAAGCATTGCTAATAAACGGTGCGCTGGCGCTTTTGTCAACGGTTCTTCCCAATCAAAATATTGGTTGAATTTTTGTGCTCCTTCTTCTTCGGCCTTCTTTTTAACCACTTTTGTCGCAATGGTCGCTTTTCTTTGAAACAATCTACGAAGCTGTTTACGAACATAGATATTTTCGTTGATCCATTCGGCTACAATATCTCTTGCGCCTTGAATTGCCGCTTCTTCGTTAATAACATTTTCATTGATGTACTGCGTCGAAATAAAATCGATATCAGCATCACTTTCAGATATAATCAATTTTGCTAAAGGCTCTAAACCAAATTCGCGCGCTACATCAGCTTTTGTTTTTTTCTTCTTTTTATAAGGAAGGTAGAAATCTTCTATTTCTTGCAAATCAAAACTGTCTTCAATCTTTTTCTTCAATTCTGGCGTAAGCGCTTTTTGTTCTTCGATCGATTTTAAAACGGCTTCTTTACGTTTTACAAGCGTATCGTATTCTTTCTGCAATTTTGCAATCAGCTCAATAACAGTTTCATCGAGATTTCCTGTCGCATCTTTTCGGTAACGCGAAATAAACGGAATCGTACAGTCTTCCTCTAATAATTTTACCGTGTTTTGAATGCTAATCGCCGGCGCTTGTACTGACTTGGCAATGAATTGAATATTAGTCATAGTTTGAAATGAAATAATTCTTGATTATAATTTTGACATAATCTGTTTATTTAAAACCTTAAACAGATCATTATTCACTTGGCTAAAATAATATCTTTGTTTCTATTTTTTAGCCAATGGAAGTTTTATTAATATATTTTTTAGTTGTAAATGTTCTTGAATTTGTAATTGCTGGATTTGATAAATTTCTTGCCGTTAAGCAAAAACGCAGAATTCCTGAAAACACCCTGTTTTTCCTTGCTCTTATCGGTGGATCCATCGGTTTATTAACAGCAATGTTAATCTTTACACATAAAACGTCCAAAACATCTTTTATTGTAAAGTTCGCTGGAATTTTAGCTATTCAAATTGCGCTTATAATTTGCCTTTTCAATTACAGAAAATAGATATTAACATTGTTGATAACTCAAAAAACTGTATTTCAAAGTTTGCTAAAACACTGAATTATAAATACTTAAAATAAAAAACCGGACCAATTAAAAATCGGCCCGGTGTGTTTATTAATAGGTGCGAAGCACCGAATTTTTTTTGACTTTTTATGCGCAAGCGATTTTATTCACTCTGTTTTGATGTCTTCCACCTTCAAAAGCGGTATCCAAGAAAGTTTCAACGATTTCAACAGCTTGGTGAATAGATGTGAATCGCGCTGGAATACTCACAATGTTTGCATCGTTGTGTAAACGAGTTAAATACGCGATTTCTTTCGTCCAGCATAAACCAGCTCTTACTTTCGGATGTTTATTAACAGTCATTGCGATTCCATTACCGCTTCCGCAGATTACGATTCCAAAATCAGCTTTTCCTTCAGATACATCATTCGCAACGGGATGTCCAAAATCTGGATAATCTACAGAAGCATCAGTATCTGTACCATAGTTAGTTACTTCATATCCTCTCGCTTTCAGCATTTCAACAATTGCTTTTTTATATTCTGGTCCTGCGTGATCGTTTCCTATCGAAATTTTCATTTTAAATACTATTTAGTTGTGTAATGCAAATTTACTCAATTAATATATGTTTGCCACGAATTACACCAATTTTCACTAATTTCTTTTTAAATCGAGGGTTTTAAACATTATTAAAATTTAAAATTGAAGTTTCTAGAAATCCTTGTGATTCATGATATAAAACTCTCCTTTTACAACTATCTTATTTTCAAAATCTTACAGGTTATCAACAATTTTAATAACTTCATAAGTATCTCACAATCAATAAATAATATTCAGAATATTTGTTAAAATTTTAAGGTGTTAATAGCAGTTTGTAATTCGTTGATATTCAATTAACTTTAAGTTAACAGAAAATGTTAATAAGTTCGAAAAGAAAATTAGAAGTTTTTTTTGGTTGTTTTCAAAAATTTCATAATCCAAAAGTGAAATTAAATATGCAAGAAAAGTTTCGTGAATTTTTGGAAAAGTTATCAATACCAAAAATATCATTTTCAACAGAAATCAACATATCAACTTATCTACAAAATCAATTTAAATTTGGTTGTCAACCGTTGTTAATTAAAATACAAAAAGTCTTATAAATTAATCATTTAACAAAAAATAACTATGTTGATAACTCAGAATAAATAAGTAAAACGAGATTTCAATGACTTCAAAAAAAAAATTATTCGACATATTAACACACTATAATAACCATAAATTTTTTTTAAATTTTTAAAAATCTTTTTTGTTGTATTTAATATATGTTGAAAACTAAAAAAGTTGAAAAGGAAAAAAATTTTTGAATGAATTGAATTTTTCTCTTTTTTGAATTTGTTTGAATCTTGTTTCAGACGATTTTGAGAGGATTGTTGAGATTGTCCAGAATTTCTTGAACTTGCTCGAAATCGTCTGGATGAACTTTGAGACGAATGCCACCCAGCGCCGCTGAATACATTGGTGCTACGGAAAGCGTGATTTCGTTTTCGAAAAAATAGGGAATTTCTTCCTGCTCCAGTAAGTGTTTGAGAATTACGGTTTCATGTAGATAATTGAATACGGCGATAGTCTTAAAGCTTTCCATATTAGGTCTTTTTGTAAATGTACGAAAAGTTATATTTTTAATAATTCTAATTGTTAAAATCTATATTCTGATATCTTATTTGTAATTTTAAACCTTATAAGAAAAGATATATGAGTAAGAAAATTAGAAAGCCGATAAAAAAAGAGAAAGATTTCTCTAGTAAGATAGTAAAAATTTTATCGCAAAGTGCTAATAAAACATTCAATTATAAACAAATAGCGGCAAAGCTAGAACTTGATGATACAAAAAGCAGAAATCAGATTATTAAAGATTTAAAAATTCTAGCTGCACAAAAGAAGATTATAGAAACAGAACCTGGAAAATATTTAGTTAAAGCTGAAAGCCAGGATTACTATGAAGGAACAATAGATATGACGAGCAGAAAAACGGCATATTTTATTTGTGATGAGTTTGAAGAAGATGTTTTTATTCCGACTAATAATTTGAATCGTGCTTTAGATAAAGACAAAGTAAAAGTTTACGTTTATAACAGAAGAAAAGGAAAAAGACCTGAGGGTGAAGTAATTGAAGTTATCGAAAGAGATAAAACTGAGTTTGTAGGCGTAATTGATATGCAACCAAACTTTGCTTTTGTTTCGACTGCAAATCCTAAAATGTATACCGATATTTTTATTCCGAAGGATAAAATTGGCGAAGCAGAAAACGGAGATGTAGTTTTAGTGAAGATTGAAGATTGGCCAAAAAGAGCTGATAGTCCGTTTGGATCTGTAATTCGAGTACTAGGAAAACCTGGTGAGCACAATACAGAGATTCATGCTATTTTAGCAGAATATGGTTTGCCATCGGATTTCCCGATAGAAGTAGAGGCGTTTGCACAAAAATTAGATACTTCGATTCAGGAATCAGAGATTGCAAAACGTCGTGATATGCGTGATACGCTTACATTTACGATTGATCCAAAAGATGCAAAAGATTTTGATGATGCCTTGTCTTTCAAAAAGTTATCTAACGGAAATTTTGAAATCGGAATTCATATTGCCGATGTTTCCTATTATTTAGAAGAGGATACCATTCTGGATGATGAAGCGTATCAAAGAGCAACTTCGGTTTATTTGGTCGATAGAGTAGTGCCAATGCTTCCAGAAGTATTATCTAATTTTGCATGTTCACTGCGTCCAAATGAGGAAAAATATACTTTCTCAGCAATATTCGAAGTTTCTCCGACAGCTCAAGTTATGAACCAATGGTTTGGAAGAACTGTAATTTATTCAGATCAGCGTTTTGCCTATGAAGAAGCGCAATATATCATTGAAACTAAAGATCATACAATTCCAGTTGATATTTCAATTACTGGAAGTTCGTATTTAGTTTCTGATGAAATCGTTGAAGCAACTTTAAAATTAGATGAATTAGCGAAAATTTTACGCAGAAAAAGAATGCAGCAAGGTGCGATTTCTTTTGATAAAGTAGAAGTTAAGTTCAATTTGGATGAAGCTGGAGAACCTGAAGGCGTGTATTTCAAAGTGTCAAAGGATGCCAATCATTTGATTGAAGAATTCATGCTTTTGGCGAATAGAAAAGTGGCAGAATACATTGGAAAACAAAAGAAAACCTTTGTATACCGTATTCACGATGAACCAAATGAAGATAAATTAATTGCAATGCAAACTGTAATTGCTAAATTTGGTTATAAAATTGATTTTAGAACAAAAGATGATATAGCAAAATCAATCAACGCTTTAATGGAACAAGTAAATGGTAAGAAAGAACAAAATCTTATTGATACTCTTGCCATTAGAAGTATGAGCAAAGCCAAATATTCAACAGATAATATTGGACATTATGGTTTGGCTTTTGATTATTACAGCCATTTTACATCACCAATTCGTCGTTATCCAGACGTTATGGTGCACCGTTTATTGCAGTATTATTTGGACGGAGGAGCTTCTGTTGATGAAGAAACTTACGAAACTAAATGTCTGCACTGTTCAAGCATGGAAAATTTAGCAACAAATGCTGAACGAGATAGTATTAAATACATGCAGGTTAAATACATGCAGGATCATCAGGATGAAGAATTCCTTGGAGTTATTTCTGGTGTTACTGAATGGGGAATTTATGTTGAAATCGTTTCTAACAAATGCGAAGGAATGGTAAGAATCAGAGAAATAAAAGAGGATTACTATACTTTTGATGAAAGACAATACGCTTTGGTTGGAGCAACTTCAAATCGTTTATTGCAGTTAGGAGACGAGATTTATGTTAAAGTAAAAAATGCAGATTTAGTTAAAAAACAACTTGATTTTCATTTTTTGAGAAGAGCGGAATAAATAATTAATTTAAAAATAAAAGTATGAGAAAGCTAATTATTGGAGCAGCAATTTTATTTGTACAAATGTCTTTTGGTCAGGTTACCAAAGAGTTGGGAGATTTTGATACCGTTAAGGTTTTCGATAAATTAAGTGTAAAAGTCGTTCAGGCATCTGAAAATAGAATTGTGATAAAAGGCGCAAGAGAAGCAGAAGTTGAAGTGGTTAATAAAAATGGTATCTTGAAGTTAAGAATGCCTTTTCCAAAACTTTTGTCAGGAAATGATTTAAGTATTACATTGTATTACAAACATATAGAACTTATAGATGTAAATGAAGGAGCAACAGTAACGAGTAATGAAGCGATCAAAGCAACTTCGTTTAAAGTAAGTGCACAAGAAGGTGGTATTATAAATGTTGATTTAGATGTTGATAAACTAAAAGTAAGCTCAGTATCAGGAGGTTCAATTACATTGGCTGGTAAGGCTGCAAATCAAGATGCAAGTTTAGGAGCTGGAGGTTATTTGCTGGCAAGTAAATTAGAAACGTCTCAGACGACTGTAAGCGTTTCTGCGGGAGGAAAAGCCGATGTTAATGCTTCAACCCTTGTCGATGCAAAAGTGAGCGCAGGAGGCTCTATTTACATTTATGGAAAACCAAAACAAATCAACCAAAAAACAGTTTTTGGCGGTAAAATCGAAGAAGTAAAATAACAAATTATATTTAATGATAAATGATATTCTGGCTGGACTGCCATGGGGACTTTTTTTAAGCTTTATGATCGGTCCGGTGTTTTTTGTACTATTAGAAACCAGTATTACCAAAGGTTTCAGAGCGGCGATTGTTTTTGATTTTGGCGTAGTATTAGGCGATATATTTTTTATTGCTATTGCCTATTTAGGAAGTTATCGATTGATTTCCAGCCTAAAAGATGATCCAGCTCTTTTTATTTTTGGAGGAATAATTATGCTTTCTTATGGTATTATTTCGTTTGTAAAATTAAAGAAAGAAGAAAAAATAAATGATGAAGAAATTGACCGTGATATTCTGAAAAGAAACTACGGAAGTTTGTTTGTAAAAGGTTTTTTACTGAACGTTATCAACATTGGAGTTCTTGGTTTTTGGTTAGCTGTAATTATTTCAATTGGACCAAAACTTCAAATGCAAACACCAAGAATGATGACCTTTTTTACAGCTGTTATTATTACATATTTACTTGTTGATTGTATTAAAATACTTTTAGCCAAACAATTAAAAAGTAAAATGACACCAACTAATATTCTTAAAATCAAAAAAGGAATTAGCATTGTTTTAATGGTTTTTGGTGTTGCTTTAGTGGTTCAAGGTTGGTTTCCAAAAGAAAAGGAAATGGTTAAAAATGCTTTTGAAAGAATAGAGAAGAAGTAGTTGCTTATGAAACAAGTATCCTATCTATTTTTATTTTTTTACTTGAATATTACTGCACAAAATGATTCATTAAGTTCTATTAAATCTAACCTTAGCATAGTTTCAACAGATAATATAAATGTAATTTATAGAGGAGTTTCTAATCCGATTTCTGTTGCTGTTCCAAATTGTAAATCTTTTGATGCTACAGGATTAGGATTGACTAAAGTTAAAGAAGGCAAGTATAATCTTAAACCAGGACAGGGCCTTTATTCTATCATTAAAATTGATATTGAATTAAAGGATGGTTCAAAAATTACAGAAGAACATAAATTTAGAATAAGAGATTTGGATCATCCTTTGGCTACAATTAATAATAGAAAATGTGGTACTGAATGTGTTATTGAAATGACAAAAGAAGAACTTTATAATTCTATTATTGGTTATAGTTTTCCTAATGATTTTA
Organism: Flavobacterium mesophilum; assembly: GCF_039581405.1. Classification (NCBI taxonomy): domain Bacteria; kingdom Pseudomonadati; phylum Bacteroidota; class Flavobacteriia; order Flavobacteriales; family Flavobacteriaceae; genus Flavobacterium; species Flavobacterium mesophilum. The sequence goes on from NZ_JBCPXZ010000003.1 coordinate 734,410, forward strand.
TTTTTGATTTGAATTTTACTAAATATAAAATAAATGGTTTCATTGTAAAATTTTCTAATAATAAAAAGGTTACAATTGAAGGAAATAGTTTTAATAATGATATTAATAATATAGTTAAAAAGTTAAAGAAGGGTTCTATTTTCGTAATTGATGATGTTAGTTATTCTTTCCCTGGTTCTGAGAATTATCTTTTACCAAGACTTATTCCAATAAAAGTTATTATTGTGGAAAAACAAGTACAGGAAAACTATTTTGAAAATAAAGAGTTTAAAAGAGATAGTATTAAGAGAATAAAAAATGAAAAAAAGCTTTTAAAAAGATAATTAAAACCTCTGAATTTCAGAGGTTTTTTTGTGTTTATAAGTGTGATGTAGAACTTTGTCAAAGTTTGAAACTTTGACAAAGTTGACGATTTCGACATCCAGTTTTTCATTCTTATGAAAAATTAGACATAAAAAAAACCTCTAAATTGCTTTAGAGGTTTTAGAGGCATCGTCCGGATTCGAACCGGAGTAGGAGCTTTTGCAGAGCCCAGCCTAGCCGCTCGGCCACGACGCCATTACTTGAACGGATGGCAAAAGTAACTAAAATCTTTAAAAATCAAAAGTTTCAAATGAAGTATTTTGAAAAAATGCAATTTTAGTTTTAAAAATTACTTTCTTATTTCCGTCATTTTTATAGTAACTGACTCAACATCACCACCAATAGGAGGATTAATTTTAGAAACCCAAACTGTTGTTTTTTCTACAGTTTCTATCTCTGCAAGTACTCGAATATTGATTCTTTTGGCTACATGTTCTAATAAATGCGAACGAATTGCCATTTCTTCTGTCACAATTTTGTTCAAATGAACGTAATCAACAGTGTCTAAAAGATGATCTGTTTCGGCTGATTTCTGTAAATTGGTTTTAATTTTTAGATCAACAGTATAATCAGATCCAATTTTTCCTTCTTCAATCAAACATCCGTGGTATGAAAAAGTACGGATATTTTTCAGTTTTATAACTCCCATTTTTATCTTGTTTCAAGTTTAAAGTTTCAGGTTTTGCGGTAGTTAAATAACTTTAAACCTGAAAGCTGAAACCTTTTTTTTATCTTTGCTAAAATTACTATAAAATAATGGCATCAGAAGAGAAATCACTCAATTTTATTGAACAAATCATAGAGGAAGACGTAAAATCAGGTCTTTCAAATACTAAACTTCGCTTTCGTTTTCCACCAGAACCTAATGGTTATTTACACATTGGGCACGCAAGTTCTATTGCTTTAAATTTTGGTTTAGGAATTGATTATCAATCTCCTGTGAATTTACGTTTTGATGATACAAACCCTGAAAAAGAAGAGCAGGAATTTGTTGATGCTATTAAAAAAGATGTTGAATGGTTAGGATATACTTGGGCAGAAGAATGCTATGCTTCAGATTATTTCCAACAATTATACGATTGGGCAGTTTTATTGATTAAAAAAGATAAAGCGTATGTTGACAGTCAATCTTCTGAAGAAATGGCAACTCAAAAAGGAACTCCTACAACTGTAGGAACCGATAGTCCGTACAGAAATCGTTCAGTTGAAGAAAACCTGGATTTATTCGAAAGAATGAAAAACGGTGAATTTGAGGCTGGTACACATATTCTTCGTGCAAAAATTGACATGAAATCAACAAACATGTTAATGCGTGATCCAATCATGTACAGAATTTTACACAAACATCACCATAGAACTGGAGATGCTTGGAAAATCTATCCAATGTACGATTGGGCGCATGGACAAAGTGATTATTTAGAACAAATTTCTCACTCATTTTGTACACTGGAATTCTTGCCTCACCGTGAATTGTACGATTGGTTTTTAGATCAAATTTTTGATGATAATAAGCTTCGTCCAAAGCAAAGAGAATTTGCAAGACGTAACTTATCGCATACAGTTGTTAGTAAAAGAAAATTACAGCAACTAGTTAAGGAAAAGCATGTTAACGGTTGGGATGATCCAAGAATGTCAACTATTTCTGGATTAAGAAGACGTGGTTATACAGCTGCTTCGTTACGTAATTTTGCTAATACAATTGGTATTGCAAAACGTGATAATTTGATCAATGTATCGGTTTTAGAATTCTGTATTCGTGAAGATTTGAACAAAATTGCACCTCGTGTAATGGCTGTTTTAGATCCTGTAAAATTGGTAATTACAAATTATCCTGAAGGAAAAGAGGAGTGGTTAGAAGCTGAAAACAATCAAGAAGATGAAAATGCAGGTTTCAGAAAAGTACCTTTTTCTCGTGAATTATATATTGAAAGAGAAGACTTTTTGGAAGAAGCTCCAGCTAAATATTTCCGTTTGACTTTAGGAAAAGAAGTGCGTCTTAAAAATGCATATATCATTAAAGGAGAATCAGTTATAAAAGATGCTGCAGGCAATATTACAGAAATTCATGTGACTTATGATACCGATTCTTTAAGTGGAAGCGGAACAGAAGCAAGCCAAAGAAAAGTATCTGGAACATTGCATTGGGTTTCTATAAAACATGCTTTGGAAGCAGAAGTTCGTTTGTATGATCGTTTGTTTACAGATGAAGCTCCGGACAGTTACAAAGAGAAAAATTTCTTAGATTTTGTGAATCCAAACTCTTTAGAAATCGTTACTGGATATGTTGAGCCAAGTTTATCAACAGCTCAAAATGAAGATAAATTCCAGTTCCAACGTTTAGGATATTTTACTGTCGATAAAGACTCAACTCCTTCAAAATTAGTGTTTAACAAAACAGTTGGATTGAAAGATGCTTGGGAAGAAAAAGGTAAAAAAGAAGAAAACAGCATCAACAATTCTTTAAAAGAAATCAACAAATATTTCAAAGTTGAAACAAAACCAGAACGTATTGCAATTGAAAGCGCAATAGGAGAGAACATCAAAAATGTTTCTAGTTTCTCTTTGATTCAGAATTCATTAAAGAAAAATATCAACAATAATAAGGCTTCGTTGTTGTTTTCTCAGTTTATTTTGAAATATTCAAACTGGAAATCTACAGATTTTGAAGAAGAAGATATTAAGAAATTATATTCAATGTCTTTAAAAAGTGAATCGACTTATGTAAGATCAAAATCACTTTTGAATTTAAGAGATATTGAAAGTGAAAGTTTGAGAAATCAATTTTCTGAAGAAATTTCGAAATTACATTCAAATCCGCCAAAAAATGCTTCGGAAAGAGAAATTGAAATTCTTTCTGAAATGGTAAAGTAATAGTATCAGATAAATTTATGAAAAGCGCTTATATAAGCGCTTTTTTTTATTATATATATTTACTATTGAAATTAAATTTTTTATAATTTTTATAGATTAAAACTGACTCTCATAAATTGATTTTAAGATAAAATTAAAATTTGTTGGATACAGAATTCGTTTTTTAAAAGATTGTTTATTGTTGAGCTTTATTTGAATTTTAGTCTTTTTTGCCTTCAATTTTTTTTAAAAACAGCAAAATTTTAAAATTTAAGTCAAAATTATCTTTTTTGATCATTTTTGTTGTTATAGTTTTTTATTATTATGATTTTTTTTAAATGATATTTTGTTTATTATTTATAAAATTAATCATATTTTAAATTTTTATAGTTATAATTTATTAAAATTAACCTTCATAAATTGATTTTAAGAAATTATTTTAAAAGGTTGGATAGATAACTCGTTTTTTAAATTATTGTTTAATTTTAGCTTTTATTTAAGGTTTTGACCTCGTTTTTGTCAGTTTAACGGGTTGTTAACACACAATTGTTTATAAAGTTGGTATTTTTATCTCAATACGAAAAGTCAGTGTTGATTTTCTAAAAATTAATATTTCCGATTAGATTCTAAGTTGGATTTTATTAAAATTAAAAAAGACGATTTTTTATTTTGATATAATTTCAGAATTGAATTCTTGAGAAGACAATTTTATGTTCTAATTTTTATTGTGAATTGATTTTGATAATATTTCGCGTAAAAGGTATTTTTCAAATTATTTCATAATGATGAGATTCCATAATATTGGTTTTAGGCAGTTATTGTTTTTATACTTCAATATCTGACAGTTTTTTAATTTTTAATTTAAATCTAATTATCATGAAAGTATTATATTTTACGCTAGCATTATTATTTGCAAATGTTGCAATTTCACAAACACATCAAATCACAAAACATAACGGTGAAGAACTTGATGTTAATTTTATAAAAAATGAAAATGGTTTAATTTATTATTCGCAAAACGGAAGCGCTGAAGAAGTAAAGATCAGTAAATATGCGGTTTCAAAAATTACGAATAAAAAAACGAATCAAACTCAAAAAATCTCTGATAAAGTAGTTGTTGATTCAAAAGATGATTACAAAATGGTAACTGTTTTACCTCAAGAAAAGACAATAGGACTGAAACAAACCGGAACATTTTCAGGAGTTTCGACAAGGACAAAAGGTGAACCGCCAATTGCAAATCAAAACCAAACGGCTATGAGAATTAAGAGCAAATCGGCTTCAAATGGTTCTCCGTTTGTTAGCATAACTGAAAAAGATGGTAAATATGAGGCTGTGACTTATATGTACTAATTATTGTGTTAAATTTATGTAAATAACATTTATTCAGTAATTTATATTTTAAAAAAGGTTACCTTTATTATTCATTTAAATTTTAATATTATGTCAAAGAACTTAAATACTGCAGCCGCAATTTTAGCCGCTGCCGCAGCTGGTGCAGCTATCGGAATTTTATTTGCTCCCGATAAAGGATCAAAGACACGTGCAAAATTGAAGGAAGGTTTAGATGATGCAAAAAACAATTTGCAGGATTCTCTTTCAGCAAGTTCTGAAGTTCTTCGCGAAAAATTCAAACACGCAAAAGAAAATATGGATGGAACTTATGAAGAATTGCTTTCGAATATGAGTTACAAAACTGAGGAAGTAATCACTTTTTTAGAATCTAAATTGGCTGATTTAAAAGCTCAGAATGCTAAACTTCAAAAATAAAATTATTCTAAAAACACATTACTTGATTATCTTTATGAAAAGTAATGTGTTTTTTTATTTAAAATCAGAATTATGGCTTTTGAAGAATTAAAAGAAAATACTGAAAATATTCAGGATCAAGCTAAAGAATATATTGAAAGTCATTTGGCTTATTATAAGCTTTGGGGCTTTAAAGTAGCAATGAAATCAACCACTTTGATTTTTAAATTTACTTTGATTTTATTGTGCTTCAGTATGGTATTGCTTTTTGGGTCAATTGCGTTGGCTTATGCTTTTGGTACTTTGTTAGGAAGCAATGCATTAGGATTTTTGGCAGTAGGAGGGATCTATCTTTTCTTTACTATTTTGCTTTTCTTTGTAAAAGACAAGTTTGTTGAAGGCCCAATTTTAGAGAAATTTTCGGAAATCTTTTTTAATGATTAAGAATTATGGAAAGGAAAAAATACGCATCGTACGCAGAAATTGACCGAGATCTGGAAATTTTGAAATTAGAAAAAGAGATTAATTATCAAAAATTAGTTTTAAGTTTTCAGAAAACGAAAGAGAGCATAACACCACAAAAAATTGTAAATGGCTTTGTTTCATCTTACACTGATTATTTTTCAAATCATTATGTAAAAATTCTTCAATCAATTTTACCTTATGTAATTGGTTGGTTTATGAATAAAAAAAGAGGCAATTAAGCCTCTTTTTTATTTTACTCTTCTTGATTAAGCCGTTTCTGTTGGCTCTGAAGTATCTGATGGATTGAAGTTTATATCCGAATTGTTTGGTTTTTTAGTTTTTTTGTTTTGTCTTTTCATTTCTTCTCCAATCATATTTGAAGCTGAAAAACTAGTTACCATATTGTTTAACATATCGCTTGCTGCTTGTGGAGAGTTTGGCAACAATATCAAATTAGAATTGGTATCAGCTCCAATAGCTTGCAGCGTATCATAATGTTGTGTAATTACAATCAAGGCAGATGCTTCTTGCGAATTAATTCCGACATTGTTCAAAACTTCAACACTTTCTACTAATCCACGAGCAATTTCTCTACGTTGATCGGCAATACCTTGACCTTGAAGTTTTTTACTTTCAGCTTCAGCTTTTGCTTTAGCTACAATTCTAATACGTTGAGCTTCAGATTCAAACATTGCGGCAGTTTTTTCTCTTTCTGCAGCATTGATACGGTTCATCGCATTTTTTACCTGGATATCTGGATCAATATCGGTTACAAGCGTATTGATGATGTCATAACCGTAAGTTGTCATTGCTTCGTTCAATTCTCTTTTTACTGCAATTGCAATATCATCTTTACGAACAAAAACGTCATCCAAAATTAATTTAGGAACTTCGGCACGAACAACGTCAAATACATAAGCAGTTATTTGATCATGAGGATATTCTAATTTGTAAAAAGCTTCATAAACATGTTCCTGTATTACCTTGAACTGAACAGAAACTTTCATTTTGATGAAAACATTGTCTTTAGTTTGTGTTTCAATAAGAACATCTAATTGCTGAATTTTTAGATTTACACGACCTGCAATTCTGTCAATTATTGGAAGTTTTAATTGCAAACCCGAATTTCTGACACTAGTAAATTTTCCAAAGCGCTCTACGATTACGCTTGTTTGTTGCTTTACAGTAAAGAAAGACGACAGTAAAATAAATAGTCCAATGACTATTAGAATAATAAATGCTGTACCCATGGTGATATTAATTTAGTTTTATGAATTTCTAAAAATACGAATATATAATCAAAATTGTTTATTATTTATTTTTTAGATGATTTTTAGTGTTAAATTTTTATATTAAATTTGATTAAAAATTAACCAAAAACAAAAAATTATGAAAAAAATACTTTTTAGTATTGCCTTATTTTCTTCTTTTTATCTACATGCACAAACCACTATTGTAGAGGAAAAGTTTGAAAAAGATAACAAACCTGTGGAATTTGAAATTCTGAAAAATGAGAATGAAGTTCTCGTAAAAAAAGGAAAAGCTTACGGTTCCATCAGGGGAATCAATAAAGTTGATCTTTTTAGTTTGGACAATCTCAAAGGAACTAAAATAGTTGAAAATGGAAAATTTTTAGATTTTAAGCCATCTACAATTGATAATACTTTTGTAGGTACTGAATTTAATGGTGTAGGCTGGGTTAGTAGTACTAAAATTTTTGAAAACAATAAGTTGATTGCTACTTTAGATAGTAATAAAAATTTCTTTCTTTTTTCTAAAGAATTCTCATATAGCGTTGGAAATGAGAAAAACAAATATCTTGACAATATTGAAAAAGGGAATTTGTTTCTTCATAAATATAATAACAAACTGAAAAAAACTCAAGTAATAAAATTAGATAAACCGTCTTTTTTTACTGTGAATAAAAAAGATTTTTACAATTTAGATGAAGTAGCTTACAAGATTTTCTATCATAAAAATTCTTTTGATGTAACTACCAAATTTATTAATAAAGACGCGAGATCATTTGTTTTTCACAGAGCTATTTATGATTTAGATGGCAAAAACACTAAGACACTGTCGTATAATATAAATGTTGGAAAGCCATTAATACTTTCTAACAATAGTGGAGGAGAAATTGATTCAAATTATAATAGTCTTTCAAAAAGCTTCAATGACAAATTTGCAGATCAATTATCGATCAATAATTATTATTTAGATGAAGATACAAATGATATATATGTTTATGGATTGTTTGGTAAGAAAGATGAGAGACTTGTAAATAATGAAGTAGGAGGATATTATGTAATTAAATTTGATTCTGAAGGAAAACAAGTTTGGCAAAAAGTTCAGGAAATATCTGATGCTGAAATGAACAGAAATGCTTCTAAATTAAGATTAAGTAATGGTTTTAGAATTGAAAATGGGCAAGGAGTATTTTCAATTTTTCAGTACTATTCGGCAGAATATTATTTCTATAGCCAACTAGATTTATCAACAGGTGCTATTAAAAGTAGTCAAAAGATTTCATTTGATGTAGATAAAATGTGGGAATCAGAATATAGAAATTCTCAAGTTGTGGCTTTTTTTAATTTGAAAGAATATAAGAAATTAAAGCTCGATTTTGATACGATGCACTTGAATAGTACTGATAAAAGGATTCAAAACTATTTAGTGGAATTGAATAAATCAAAGGATAAGATTTCCGTAAACTGTTTGGTTTCAAATAAGGGAAATTGGCTAATTGAATCGGATAATGATAAGTATTATAAGATTACCTTTTTTGAGAAATAGGAATATAATAAAAAAGCTCCCAATTTTGGGAGCTTTTTTGTTTTTATAAAGTTGCGATCGCTTTCTGAATTCTAGAAATTGTTTCTTCTTTTCCAATGATTTCAACAATATCAAATAGGTGAGGGCCTTTAAGTGCGCCAACCAAACTTAGACGGAAAGGTTGCATTACTTTACCCATTCCGATTTCATTTTTAGTTAACCAATCTTTGACGATTGCTTCAATATTTGCTGAGTCAAAACCGTCAATATATTCAAGAGTCGAAATCAATTCTTGCATTAAAGCTGGAGTTTCTTCCTTCCAGTTTTTGCTTGCTTTTTCATCATAAGATGTTGGAGCTTGGAAAAAGAAATCAGTTAAATCCCAAAAATCAGAAACGAAATTTGCTCTTTCTTTAATCAATGAAACGATTCTTGTAATGTCATATTTAGAAATATCAACGCCTTTTTCTTCTAAAATAGGAGAGAAGCTTTTCGCTAAATCGGCATCATTTTGTTTTACTAAATATTGGTGATTGAACCATTTGTTTTTTTCTGGATCAAATTTAGCGCCTGCTTTATGAACTCTGTTCAAGTCAAAAGCTTCAACTAATTCATCAAGAGAAAATAATTCTTTGTCAGTTCCATCATTCCATCCTAATAAAGCCAAGAAATTTACAACAGCTTCTGGGAAAAATCCTTTCTCTCTGTAACCAGATGAAACGCCTTCTTCCGTTTTCCATTCTAATGGAAACACTGGAAAACCTAATTTATCACCATCTCTTTTAGATAATTTTCCGTTTCCAATTGGTTTCAAAATCAAAGGCAAGTGTGCAAATTCTGGTGCATCCCAACCGAAAGCTCTGTATAATAAAACGTGAAGTGGCATTGATGGTAACCATTCTTCACCACGAATTACGTGTGACGTTTCCATCAAATGATCATCAACAATATTCGCTAAATGGTAGGTTGGCATTCCGTCACTTTTGAACAAAACTTTATCATCAAGAAGGTTTGTTTCAAACTTAACATCACCACGAATGATATCTTTCAAGTGCAAAGTTTCATCAACCGGAGTTTTAAAACGGATTACATAATGTTCTCCATTTGCAATTCTTTTCGAAGTTTCTTCAGCAGAAATTACTAAAGATGTATCTAATTTTTCACGATTGTGATGATTGTAAATAAATGTTTTTCCTTCAGCTTCGTGCTGTTTTCTATGAGCATCTAATGCTTCTGGAGTATCAAAAGCATAATAAGCCCAACCTGAATTGATCAAATGATCAGCATATTTTTGGTATAAATCTTTACGATCGCTTTGTCTGTACGGACCAAATTTTTCATTTTTTCCAACAGTTTCTTGAGGAGAAATTCCTAACCATTCCAATGCTTCCATTATATATTCTTCTGCACCTGGAACAAAACGAGTCTGGTCTGTATCTTCAATTCTCAGATAAAAAACACCGTTATGTTTTTTTGCAAATAAATAATTAAATAGGGCAGTACGAACTCCGCCAATATGTAATGGTCCTGTTGGACTTGGTGCAAAACGCACACGAACTTGCTTTGACATTTGTATAAATTTTGTTGCAAAGATACAACTTTAGATAAATTCCAATTTTTTAAAATTCCAAATTCCAAACGGAATGAATGCTTGGAATTTGGAATTTATTTTTTGGAATTTGAATCTTTATAATTAGTACTTTTATGGGTTATAATTAAAAGAGATTTTATTTTGAAAACATCATCTGCAATATATCTAAAATTAGAGGGGTTTATTAGAAAATATTATACCAACGAATTGATAAAAGGAGCGCTTCTTTTTATTGGTTTTGGGTTGTTGTATTTTTTATTTACGTTGTTTGTTGAGTATTTCCTTTGGTTAAAACCAATGGGAAGAACACTTTTATTTTGGTTGTTTATTGGAGTTGAAGTTTTCCTTTTGTTCCGATTTATATTGTTTCCAATATTCAAATTGTTCAAACTGCAAAAAGGAATTGATTACAATCAGGCTTCGGCAATTATTGGAAATCATTTTACAGAGGTAAGCGATAAGCTGACGAACTTTTTACAGCTTTCTTCAAATGAAAATTCAGCTGAAAGTTCAGAATTGATGTTGGCTTCTATCGAACAAAAAGCAAATTCTTTACAACCAATTCCGTTTGGGAATGCCATCAATTTTAAATCAAACAAGAAGTATTTGCCTTTGGCTTTGATTCCGGTTTTGTTGTTTGCTGTATTTTTTATCTCTGGAAATAGCAGTATAATTTCTCAAAGTTTTAATAGAGTAGTGCATTTCAATGCTTCGTTTTTGCCACCAGCTCCTTTCAAATTTGTGGTTTTAAATGATAATTTGCAAACCGAACAAAACAAAGATTTTATTGTAAAAGTTGAAACTGAAGGTAAAGTTGTTCCAGAAAATGTTATGATTCATATTGGTGATGAAAGCTATTTTATGGAATCTTCTCAAACAGGAAAGTTCGAATTCAAGATTGAAAAACCAACTTCAGATGTTGCTTTTTCTTTTGAAGGAAATTCAGTTTCATCAAACGAATACGAATTGAAAGTAATCACAGTTCCGTCAATTGCTAACTTCGAAATGATTTTAAACTTTCCATCTTATTTAAAAAAGAAATCAGAAATTATTCAAGGAACAGGAAATGCAATCATTCCTGAAGGTACAACTGTGACCTGGAGAATGAATACGCAATCAACCCAAGAGGTAGTTTGGAAGGATGAAAGGGCATCTTTTAATTTTAAAAAGGATGAAAACGAATTTAAGCTAGCTAAAAATATAGTTCAAAATACAGACTATCAAATTCTTACTTCGAATAATAAGGTTAAAAACTATGAAAAACTGGATTATCAGCTGTCAGTTATTAAAGATCAGCATCCAACAATCACAGTTGCGCCAGCGCCGGACAGTTTGAAATTAGATAAGAATTATGTGTTAGGAAGATTGGGAGATGACTATGGTTTATCAAAATTGCAGATTGTTTACTATGAAAGGAACAAACCACAAACTGCAAAGCGTGGAACTATTCCTGTAAAGCAAGCGGTGTTCGATCAGTTTGTTTTTAACTTTCCAAGTAACCTTGCTGTTCAAGAAGGAGTATCTTATGAATACTATTTTGAGGTTTTTGATAACGATGCTTTGCACGGATTCAAGAGTACAAAATCTTCTACTTTTTCAGATCGCGTTTCTACTACAGATGAAATTCAGGATGCCGAATTGCAACAACAAAATAACAACATAAACAGTTTATCGAAGTCTTTAAAGAATCAAGAAAAGCAATTTTCTGAAATGGATAAACTGAAAAATACAGGAAAAGAAAAAGATAATTTAGAATTCAAAGATCAGCAGAAAGTAAATGATTTTATCAAACGTCAGAAACAACAAGACGAAATGATGAAACAGTTTACTGAAAAAATGAACAACAATTTGGATAAATTCAGTAAAGAGAAAAAGGATAAAACTGCTGAAGATTTACAAAAGCGTTTAGATAACGCAGAGAAAGATTTAGAGAAAAATCAAAAACTATTAGACGAGTTAAAGAACTTAAATGATAAAATGAACAGCGATGACTTGTTTGATAAAATGGAAAAGTTCAAACAGATCAGCAAGAACCAATCTCGTAATTTAGAACAATTAGTTGAATTAACGAAGCGTTTTTATGTAGAAAAGAAAGCTGGACAAGTTGCTGAAAAATTGAATAAACTGTCAGAACAACAGGAACAGTTATCAGATAAAGACAAAGAAAATACAAAAGAGAAGCAAGACGAAATCAATAAATCATTTGATAAAATTCAGGAAGATTTAAAAGATTTAAAAGAAGAAAACAACTCATTGAAATCTCCTTTAGATATTCCGAAAGATGCTTCTAAAGAAAAAGATGTAGAGAACGATTTGAATAAAGCTTCTGAAGAATTAAGTAATAAGAATACTTCTTCGGCTAAGCCAAAACAGAAAAGTGCGGCTAAGAAAATGAAAAGTATGGCCGAGCAAATGGAGTCTAATATGGAAGCCGGTGATCAAGAACAATTGCAAGAAGATGTTGCGATGCTTCGTCAGATTCTGGATAACCTTTTAGCTTTTTCATTATCTCAGGAAGATGTAATGAAACAATTTAAATCGATAAAATTAGGTTCTTCTGCTTATACGAAGAACATTAAAATTCAGCAGAATTTAAAACAACAGTTCAAACATGTCGATGATAGTTTGTTTGCCATGTCACTTAGAAATCCAAAAATTTCTGAAGATGTTACAAAGGAAATTGGAAATGTACAATATAATATGGACAAAGCAATTGAAGTTTTGACTGATGTACAAATCCCAAAAGGAGTTTCGCACCAGCAATATGCAGTTTCATCTGCAAACAAATTAGCCGACTTTTTAAGTGACTTATTAAATAATATGCAAATGTCAATGGCGAATCCTGGAGCAGGAAAACCAAAACCAGGAGATGGACAAGGAATGCAATTGCCAGATATTATTCAAAAACAAAAAGGTCTTGCTGATAAAATGAAAGACGGAATGAAGTCTGGCGAGAAACCTGGAAGTGGTCAAGATGGAAAAAGTGGTGACTCAAAACCAGGAGAAGGAAAAGAGAATGGACAAGGCAAAGACGGAAAAAGTGGTCAAGGCAAAAATGGTCAAGGAAACCAAAATGGAGGAAAAGGAAAGAATGGAAATGAAGGTGAAGATGGAGAAGGAGACGCTGAAAAGATAATGGAGATTTATAAAGAGCAAGTAAAACTTCGTGAAGCATTACAAAATGAGTTATCGAAGAAAGGTTTAGACGGACAAGGAAAGTCTGTAATTGATCAGATGAAAGCTTCGGAAAAACAGATTTTAAATAAAGGATTTAAGAATGAGAACCTTCAGAGAATTTTAAATATTCAGCAAGAGTTGCTAAAATTAAACAACGCAATGCAACAGCAAGGTCAAGATACGAAGCGAGAATCTGAAACAAATAAGGCAGAGTTTCCGAATCGAGCGAACGCTTTACCAAGCTCATTAACTGAATATTTAAATAGTGTAGAAATTTTAAATAGACAATCGCTACCTTTGCGCTCGAATTTTAATCAAAAGGTTCAAGAATATTTCAATACAAAATGATAAACTTTAATTACGAAACAGAATTTACTTTAAGCGACGAACAACAATATAATGATTGGTTGAGTGCTGTTATAGTTTCTGAGAACAAGAATGAAGGAGAAATAAATTATATTTTTTGTGATGATGAATACCTTCATAAAATAAATGTAGAGTATTTAGATCACGATACACTAACTGATATTATTAGTTTTGATTATACAGTTGGTAATGAATTGAACGGGGATATTTTTGTTTCTGTTGAAAGAGTAGAAGACAACGCTAAAGATTTTAATGTTTCTTTTGATGAAGAATTGAAGCGTGTTCTCGCTCATGGTATATTACATTACTGTGGATACAAAGATAAGACAGATGCAGATGCTGAATTAATGCGTTCAAAAGAAGATGAAAAGATTAAGATGTTTCACGTGGAACAGTAATTAAACATCTAAAAAAAAAACTAAAATAATATGTTCCACGTGAAACGTTTTTCAGATAAGATAGAAAAACATCTATGTTCCACGTGAAACAATTTAAAGAGATTCCTTGTAGGTTTTATGTAAAACGTTCCACGTGGAACGTTTAATCTGAATCGAAAATTTGTTCGATTTTTAAAATTTTAAAATGTTCCACGTGAAACGTTTTTTATAAAAAGAGATTTGATTTTGAAATTTTAACTCTTTGAAATTGTGTTCCACGTGAAACGTTTTTGAAGATAAAAGAGTTTGATTTGGTTTTGAGAAATAAACTGAACTAGTCAATTTGATAATCGAAAATGATTGAAACGTTCCACGTGAAACATAATGGTTTTGGGATTTGGATTTTTAAATTGGAATTTTAAAGATTTCGTTCCACGTGGAACAGAAAAGAAAAAGTAATTCTGAAACGTTCGTAGAATGGTTTTCGGAGAAAAAATAAAACAAAAATGTTTTTAGAAGAATACGATGTTATTGTTGTGGGTGCTGGTCATGCCGGTTCCGAGGCCGCGGCAGCGGCAGCAAATTTGGGTTCCAAAACTTTGTTGGTTACAATGAGTTTGCAAAACATTGCACAGATGTCATGTAATCCTGCGATGGGTGGAATTGCAAAAGGACAAATCGTTCGTGAGATCGATGCGCTTGGTGGATACTCCGGAATTGTTTCAGATAGAACTGCAATTCAGTTCAAGATGCTGAACAAATCAAAAGGACCTGCAATGTGGTCGCCAAGAGTTCAAAGTGACAGAATGCGTTTTGCTGAAGAATGGAGATTGATGTTGGAAGGAACTCCTAATTTGGATTTCTACCAAGAAATGGTAAAAGGGTTGATTATTGAGAACGGAAAGATAAAAGGAATTAGAACTGCACTTGGAGTTGAGATTCGTTCGAAATCTGTTGTCTTGACAAATGGAACTTTTTTGAATGGTTTGATTCATATTGGAGAAAAACAATTCGGTGGAGGAAGAGCAGGCGAAAGTGCCGCAACCGGAATTACCGAAGATTTGATTCAAGCAGGTTTTGAAGCAGGAAGAATGAAAACAGGAACACCTCCAAGAGTTGATGGTCGTTCTTTGGATTATTCGAAAATGAATGAAGAAAAAGGAGATGCAAAACCGGATAAGTTTTCTTATTCGGATTTAACCGTTCCGTTAACGCATCAACGTTCTTGTCACATGACGTATACTTCGCTAGAAGTTCATGATATTTTGAGATCTGGTTTTGATCGTTCTCCAATGTTCAACGGAAGAATAAAAAGTTTAGGTCCGAGATACTGTCCATCGATTGAAGATAAAATTAATCGTTTTGCAGATAAAGAACGCCACCAACTTTTTGTTGAACCAGAAGGATGGAAAACTTGTGAGGTTTACGTAAACGGATTTTCAACTTCGCTTCCAGAGGATATTCAATTTAAAGCATTGCGAACTGTAGCTGGTTTTGAAAATGTAAAATTCTTGCGTCCGGGTTATGCAATCGAATATGATTATTTTCCGCCAACACAATTGAAACATACTTTGGAAACAAAGTTAGTTGAAGGTTTATATTTTGCCGGACAGATTAACGGAACAACAGGATATGAAGAAGCAGCTTCACAAGGTTTGATGGCTGGAATAAATGCACATTTAAAAGTGCATGAAAAATCACCTTTGATTTTAAAACGTGATGAAGCATATATTGGAGTTTTGATTGACGACTTAATTACGAAAGGAACGGAAGAACCATATCGTATGTTTACATCAAGAGCAGAATATAGAACATTGTTGCGTCAAGATAATGCCGATTTCAGATTGACGCCAATGTCATATGAAATTGGTTTAGCTTCTGAAGACAGAATGCGAAGAATGGAACACAAATTAAACGAGTCTGAAAAGATGGTTGCGTTCTTCAAAGAAACAAGTGTTACGGTTGCAGAAACAAATCCAATTTTAGTTGAGAAAGAATCGGCACCAATTTCACAGGGGGATAAAATGTTTAAAGTTTTCTCTCGTCCGCAGATTGAATTAGAAGATATGTTGAAATTTGAAAAAGTAGATGCTTACATCAAAGAGAATGATCTTGACGAAGAAATTGTAGAGCAAGCTGTAATTCAAGTTAAATATTCGGGTTACATCGAAAAGGAAAGAAATAATGCTGATAAATTAAATCGTTTAGAAGAAGTAAAAATTCCTGAGAATTTCGATTACCATAAAATAAAATCTATGTCGATCGAAGCGAAACAAAAATTAAGTAAAATTCGCCCAGTGACAATTTCGCAAGCGTCAAGAATTAGCGGCGTATCACCAAGTGATATTTCCGTGCTTTTGATTTATATGGGAAGATAGTTTTTGTTTTCAAGTTTCAAGTTTCAGGTTCCACGTGAAACATTATAACGTTAAACCTGAAACTTGAAACCTGAAATCTGAAATCTGAAATCTGAAACTTGAAACTTGAAACTTGAAACTTGAAACTTGAAACTTGAAACTTGAAACAAAATAATTTGTTCCACGTGAAACTATGAAAATTGTACAGAAAAGTATTTTATCAGAAAACGAAAAGAAGATTATCTGGCAACTTCGGAATAATGAATATCCGTTGCAATTTGGTTCAAAAACTTTTCAGGAATTTGAAATGTATTTAGAAAATTTAATCGATCTGAAACATTTCTTTTTGGTTGATCAAGAAAATGAAATAAACGGGTGGGCATTTACTTTTTTTAGAGAAGAAGAAACCTGGTTCGGATTTATGATCGATAATCAATTTCAAGGAAAAGGTTACGGAACTTTTTTGCTAAATGAAATGAAAAACAATTTTGATGTTTTAAACGGATGGGTAATTGATCACGAAAATGATAAAAAACAAAATGGTGAAAATTACAAATCGCCTTTGTTGTTTTATGTCAAAAATGACTTCGAAATTTTTTCAGATATCAGAATTGAAAATGAAATAATTTCGGCTGTCAAAATAAATTGGAAGAATAAAGAATTATAAAATAGAAATCCTAAAAATGAAAATTTTCGTTTTTAGGATTTGTTATACAATTAAACCAAAAAATAACTAGAATTAAAAAATGGACGTTTTAAACAAAAAACATTTTCTTACTGTAAAAGACCATTCTGTTTCAAAAGAAATTTTCGATTTGTATTATGATGAAAATTTGGATATGCTGATTACTTCTCCGCAACCAGATTTAGAAAATTTAGGAAGATATTACGAAAGCGAAGATTATATTTCGCACACAGATAACAAACGTTCAATTTTTGAAAAAGCCTATCATTTTGTAAAAAGCATTGCTTTAAAAAATAAATTGAATTTGATCAATTCTGAACAATCTCAAAAAGGAAAAATTTTAGACATTGGAGCTGGAACTGGAGATTTTTTATTGACGGCAAAAAATGACGGTTGGGAAACATTTGGAATTGAACCAAGCGACCGAGCAAAAAATATTGCAAAGCAAAAAGGAATTTCATTTGTTGATGAAACTCGCGAACTTGAAAATAATTCTTTTGACGTAATTACGATGTGGCATGTTTTGGAACACGTCCCAAATTTAGAATTACAAATTCAGGAATTGAAGCGTCTTTTGAAACCAACTGGAACTTTAATTGTTGCGGTTCCAAATTTCAAATCTTACGACGCAAAACATTACGGAGAATTTTGGGCAGCTTTTGATGTGCCAATTCACTTTTGGCATTTTTCAAAAAAAGCCATTCAATCGCTTTTTGAAAAAGTCGATATGAAATTGGAAAAAGTGCTTCCAATGAAATTTGATTCTTTTTACGTGAGTCTTTTGTCTGAAAAATACAAAACTGGAAAAATGAATTTTATCACGGCGTTTTTCGTCGGATTAAAATCAAATTTGAAAGCGTCAAGTACAAAAGAGTATTCATCGCACATTTATGTCTTAAAAAACAAGTAAAACGCAAAATAAAGCCTTTTTAGGGCTGTTTTCAGTCAAAAGCAGGCTTTGTGTAGTCTTTTTTAAAAAAATCGCTCTAAAGCAAGCTATGAAAGCCACTTTTAATAGTGATATTTTATAGTGTTTTTAGACTTCATAAATAAAATCAATGCCACATTTTTGTGGCATTTTTTGTGTTTTTTCACTTCGAATTTTGAAATTTTAAAAAATTAGAAAATGTCTTTTTGAAAATTAAAAAAAATCAAAAATGAAATGAACCTACTTTTTGAATCAAATTTGAATTGAAAAAAAAATACAATTTGAAATTGATTTTTATCTCAAAAAATTTTGTTTTTGATGGAAAATTCAATTTGCCTAAATAAAAAAAATCTGGGAGCTAATTTTGGAATTAAAAGTGTCCAAAACGTAAAATTAGCCTGTTTACGGGACTTTTTAAGACGAAATGAGGGTTTATGTCTCTTTTTTTGAAAAGATTTCGCTAAAAAAAGCTATGAAAGCCATTTTTGATAATGATATTTTATGGCATCAAAATATTCCATAAAGAAAACTAATATCATAAAATTTTAGCATTTTTTAAAGTTTATGTTGATGCTATTTATTTTTTTATATTTTTGTCTTTCATACCAATAAAAAAAATAGAAATTTAGAAATGAAAAAAGCATTAGTAATTATCGGGCTTTCAATTTTGGCTGTTTCTTGTAATCAAACAGCTGAAGTTAAGGAAGTAAAAACAGCTTACGTAGATACTTCAGTTTTAATGAAAGAATACACTGAAGCGAAAGACCTTGAGGCTAAATACAAAGCTCAAGCAGAGGAAAAAGGAAGACAACTACAAGCTGAAATTACTCGTTTTAAACAAGACGCTGCTAATTTTCAAAGCCAAGCGCAGGCTAACGGTCAGCAATGGGCACAACAAAGAGGAGCTGAATTGCAAAAAAGAGAGCAACAATTGGGTTACGCTCAACAAGCTTTATCACAGCAATTACAGCAAGAAAGTGGTGTAGAAATGGATTCTCTAATCAGTGGAGTTAAAAAATTCATCAAAGATTATGGTAAGAAAAACGGTTATGCATATATCTACGGTACTGGCGATGCAGCAACTGTATTATATGCTGAAGACAAGTATGATATTACCAAAGAAATAGTTAAAGCTTTGAATGACAAGTACAAAGCATCTCCAAAAGCTGAAGATAAACCAGCAGCTAAAGAAGAGGCTAAAAAATAAGACTTCCAAAACTAACTAAACTAAGAAAACCTAAATCAGCAATTGATTTAGGTTTTTTTCTTTTATAAAAATGCGATATTTTTGGCGTTTAATACCTGCCTAATGCAAAACGTTTCAGAAGCTGCTGCTTACACCTTACAATTCATAAATCAGACGCAAAAATCTATTTTTCTTACGGGTAAAGCCGGTACAGGAAAAACAACTCTTTTGCGTGAAATTATCGCTACAACACACAAAAATACAGTGGTTGTGGCGCCAACTGGTATTGCAGCACTTAATGCTGGAGGTGTTACGATTCACTCGATGTTTCAATTGCCATTTTCGGCTTTTATTCCCACTTATGAAGAGAGTTCCCAGTTTACGGAAACAGTGAAATTTGAGAATAAAGAATCGCTTCGCCGACATTTTAAAATGAACAATGTGAAGCGAAATGTGATCCGAAATATGGAGTTGCTGATCATTGATGAAGTCAGTATGCTTCGTGCTGATTTACTGGATGCTATCGATTTTATGATGCAAACGGTCCGAAGAAATAATAGGGCTTTTGGAGGAGTTCAAGTGCTTTTTATTGGTGATTTATTGCAATTACCGCCAGTAGTTAGGGATGAAGAGTGGAGAACGTTGCGCAATTATTACAAAGGAAAATTCTTTTTTCATTCGCATGTAATTCAGCAAAATCCGCCTTTGTATATTGAATTATCTAAGATTTACCGTCAAAGTGATGATGTTTTTATTTCGGTTTTGAACAATCTTCGAAACAATCAAATTTCAAAAGAAGATATTCAAGTTTTGAATCAATATGTCAAACCTGATTTTGATTTAAAAATGAATCCGGGATATATTACGCTAACGACGCATAATGCCAAAGCAGATACAATCAATGAGCAAGCAATCAGTGATTTGCCAGGAAATGAATTTAGCTTTCAGCCCTTTGTAGTGGGCGATTTTCCGGAGAAAATTTTCCCTGTTGAGGAAAATTTGAAGCTAAAAGTTGGCGCTCAAGTAATGTTTGTAAAGAATGATTTATCATTTGAAAAAAGGTATTTCAACGGAAAAATGGGTGTGATAAAATCGCTTTCGGCCGAAGAAATTTTTGTTCATTTTCCAGAAGAAAATAAAACCATCGAAGTTGAAAAATACGAGTGGAAAAACATTCGATACAAAGTAAACGAACTCACAAAAGAGATTGAAGAAGAGGTTTTAGGCACTTTTGCGCATTATCCAATCAAATTGGCATGGGCAATTACGGTGCATAAAAGCCAAGGTTTGACTTTTGAGAAAGCAGCGCTTGATGTATCGCAAGTTTTTTTGCCTGGACAAGCTTATGTTGCACTTTCGCGTTTAACTTCCTTAAACGGGCTTATTTTGCTTTCTTCGATGCAAATGAACGGACTTTCGAATGATCAAGATGTGATGGATTACGCTTTGAACAAAGCTACCGAAGATGATCTGAAAAATTCGCTTCATTTTGAAACCAAGAATTTTATTCATAACTATTTGATCAACAGTTTTAATTGGACAGATTTGGCTCAAGAATGGCGAAATCACAGATTCAGTTACAATGAAAATGCGACAACTTCTGAAAAATCAAAACATTCTGTTTGGGCGCACAAGCGTTTGGATTCAATGGAAAGTTTGATAGATCCTTCGCAAAAATTTATCACGCAATTGAATAAAATTTTCTGCAAGGAAACAGTCGATCTGATTTTTGTAAAAGAAAGGGTAGAAGCGGCTTACGATTACTTTTTTAAGCCAATGGATAAATTGGTCACGGATCTTTTATCGAAAATGGCTGAAATTCAAAAATTTAAAAAAGTAAAAGAGTTTTACGAAGAATTGTCCGTTCTTGACGATTTGCAGACGAAAGCAGTATTGCGATTGATGAAAGCCAAATTACTGATGGAAATTGTGGTTTCCCGTGAAACAATCAGTAAAGAAAGTTTGACTTCTCCGGCGATCAAAAATTATAAAACAGATAAAATTTCGAGAATTCGAGATGAGTTTAAAATGACCAATACAGACATGTTTCAGGTCGAAGAGCCCCAAATGCGTTATTCTTCTAAAAAAGTGTATAAAACAGCCGAAAAAGGCCCAAAAAAGACTACTGTTGAGGAAACGCACGAACTTTGGTTGGAAAAAAATTCCATTGAGGAAATAGCTCGAATTAGAAAAATAACGAAACAGACTGTCGAAACGCATTTGATAAAATTGATTCAAGCCAAGAAAGTAGAGATTTCCGAAGTACTTCCAGATGATAAAATTCTGGCGCTTCGTGATGCTTTTGAATTTTATCAAGAAGAATCTTTGGCTCCATTGAAAGAAAAATATGGTGATGAATTTACTTGGGATGAACTTAAAATGTTCAAAGCCAGCATTAATTGATTTTGAAATGTATCGGGCTTAAAACATTATGTAAAATAGACTTGAAAAGAATATTTGTTCCACGATAAACAAAAATAAAAAGCCGATTCAAAACCGAATCGGCTTTTTGCTTATAGCGTTGAGATCACTTTTTCAAGCTCTTTTTGCTGCGTTATTTGCGTTAATTTGAGTTTTTTAATGTTTACCTCGTTTTTAATGCACTGTTTGATTATTTCTTCATCTGAAAGAGAAGTAGTGCCAATATTTTTCTCCAATTTTTGATTTGTTGATTGCAGTTTTTCAATTTTGCTTATTGTCGTTTTCAAATTATTCTCAGATTTGACGAGATTTTTCTTTTTGCCTTCAACTTCTTTCAATTCACTTTTTAATGCTGCGATTTTAGTATCAAGTGCCTTATGGTTTTGATCTGAAAGATTTTTGAAGTCTTTATCCATTTTCTTTTGTTTCAATTCCAAAGTTTTTTGTTGGGTATTGGTTTGTTGTGCAAAGAAATAAGTGCTGTTTATTAGGAAGACAGCTAATGCAATAATTTTGATGCTTTTCATTTTTTAAAATTTAATAAGAAGCTAAATTATCGGATGCAAAGAATCCACAATACCACAGAAGAATTTTAAAACAGCAGAATAGGACAAAAAAAATCCTATTCAGTTCGAATAGGATTTTTGAGAATTTTATAAGTTTTCGACTAGTATCCAAGCATCTGGATTTTCTCCTTTTTGTATTTCTTTTTGAGCTTTTGTTGCTTCCTCCATAGTGGCATAACTTCCGTATAAAACGGGAAATAAACCATGTTTGCTTTCTCCTAGCATACGTGCTTTGTAACCATCTTTGATCAATTGGTCGTAGGCTTTTTTAGCATTTGCTTCGCTTCTAAAAGCACCCGCCATGATATGGTAAGGCATTAGTTTTGCTTCAGGAGTTTCTACTTTTGCCGAATCAACTGAAAGCGTTACTGCTGGCAAAGGATTTTGAATGAAGAAAGTTGCTTCTTGAATTTTGTTTTCTACTTTTTTCTGAACGGCACTTTCAACCACTAATGTCTGAGAATCAATTTGGTTTTGGTATAAAGGATATCCAATGCTTCCTGTAATACCAAGTCCTAGAATGAAAATGGCAGCATATTTCAATAATGAATTTGATGATTTTGATTCCTCTTCACCAAAAAGTGCAACAGTTTCTTTTTCTGTAATTTCTTCCAGTTTTCGTTCAAAAATTTCTTTTTTCACAACAGGTGAAATGAACGGACTTAATCCGAAAGAAGTTGCCAAATAGTTAGTTTGATCATTTGGAGTGAAAATGATATTCTTTTCAGAATTCAGACGAATTTCACCAATATTTTTTAAGCTTATTGTACCATCTTCTTCAAGCGTTTTTTGCCAATTTAAAACTTCAAATGCTATTGCACTAACGGCAAAACCATAAGATGTTTTTTCAGCATTTGCGATATGATTGGCAAGCAAACCGTCGTTATTTTTCAAATGACTGTTGAAAGAAATCAATTTTTTAGGTGGAGAAAACGAGTTCGTGTTTTCATTCACCTGAGCCGACTGAGTTTCTGTTAAAAATGCACCAAATCCTGGAACCGTTACACACTGATAACGATACAATAACTGTCCTATGTAGTTTTCGATTTTCATAGTAACAAAGTTATGGAACGAATATAGTTATCAAAATTTTATTCACAATTTTTATTAACAATTTTGATTTTTTTATAGCTATTTGATTTTTAGATTTTTAATTAAAATCTTATTAAAATTTGTATTTTAGTTAATAGCTAATTTTTAAATTTTATTAAGAAATTACACTTTTTTTAGTCAAAAGTTCTTTTAATTTTTATTCCTATTTTACATAATGTTTTTTAACTGATGCAAAATTGTAAACATGTTTTATTTATTAGCCTTTAAGAAGGTCGATGAAGTTAGGAATCAAAAAGTTACAAAAAATAACCTATTGATTATCTTTAAATTAAAGTGATTTTTAGGTTTTAGATCATTTATAAATACCTATTTGTAGGTATTTTTTTTCTTTTATAATTACATAGATTTGATTATTATTAACTTATAAAATATAGTATTATGAAAGTTTATGACTTAAAAGGTGTTGTTTTAGGAAAAAAAGCAGTTATTGGTGTCATTTTACCAGAAAAAGCGACTAATAACGATTATAAAATATTCAAAATTTATAATATTTCAGGTGAAGGAAGAAATAAAATTGTAATTCATTTTAAAGATTTGAAAGGTGATGAGTTAAAAATTGATACTAATAAGCCTAATCTTGAGTTATTTGTAATTGATTTAACAAAAAATGTAACTAAAATTGGTACCGCAGAAATTGATTTTACTAAAAAAATTGAAGCAGCTTTTCACCATCAAAACCATGAATTAACAAAAACGCCTAAAGAAATATTTGATGCTGCATTCGACCCCATAGTTACTCCTGACACAACCGGTAAAGGGACCATTCGTGAAGGTGAGGAAGATGGTAAATAACCAATTACATATCACTATTTGCTTCATGCTCACTTTACTTTGTACGGTGAGCATTTGCATGGGGCAAAATAAAGTTTTGAGTTCCATCGAAAAATCCATTGAAAATGGGAAGTCAAAAGAAGCATTGACGGAACTTTCGATGGTAAATACCACTGCTTTTTTACCTGAAGATTTAGGGTACTATTATTTTTTGACAGCGAAAAGTTATAGTAAACAAAACAATGATGTAAAAGCGATTGAAAATTATCTAATTGCGAAAAAACAATATTTGAAAGCAAATATTATCGATAAGGCTATGGAAATAAATCTCAATATTGCTTCATTGTTAGTTAGTTATAAAGATAATACTCAAAAACACCAATTCTATCTTAAAGAATATATGGATTATGCCTTTTCCACAAAAGATAATTCTAAAATTCTTAAAGGCTATGTTCAATTAGCTTCTTTAAAAATAAACAGCAAAGAAGCTCAGGAGAGTCTGTCTTACTTTAGAAAAGCAATAACTTTAAATAAAGTTGTAAAAGATAAAAAGCTTGAGAGTAAGATATATAATAATCTGGCTGTGCTTTTTAGTGATGTTTTATACAAACCAGATTCTAGTTTGTATTACCTGCGCAAGGATAATTTAATTTTGCATCAAGAGAAAACACCCAATCCCAATTACATCTGTAATAATTTGATGAATCAGGCATCTAATTATTCTCAGCTTCGTCAGTACGAAAAAGCAATTGATTTATTACATCAGGCAGATAAAATAAAGCTGATAGAGTATATTAAAGTTAACAAGGAAAATATTAATAAATTTCTTTATTTGAATTACAAAGACGCCAACAATCTTAGTAAAGCATTATATCATTTAGAAATTTCGAATCAATATCACGATTCTTTGAATACAGAGCAGCAAAATATTGCCATTAATAATTTTGATACCAAATACAAAACCAAGGAAAAAGAACTTGAAAATCTTCAGTTAAAAACAGACATTAAAATAAACAACGTAATTTTATATCTGATAGCGAGTGTTTTAATTATTGTTTTGTTAATTAGTGTTTTAGGATATAAAAACATCACTAAAAAGAAAAAAATTGCAGAACAAGAGAAACTAATTCAAATACAAAAAACGGAAAAAATACTCCGAGACCAAGAGCTTAACGAAATTGATTTAATGCTTGAAAGTCAGGAAAAGGAACGTCAAAATATAGCCAACGAATTGCATGATGATTTGGGCAGTATTTTGGCTACATTAAAGTTAAATTTCCAAAATCTGAATCGTCAAAGTGAAGTTGAAAACCCACAGTCAAATAAACTTTACGAGAAAACCGATATATTATTAGAAGAGGCTTATCAAAAGGTTCGAAATATTGCGCATCTCAAAAACCTGGGAGTTATAGGCAGTGAAGGACTGTTGGTTGCGGTTAATAAAATGGCTGAGAAAATGAGTGTTTTAGAGCATTTAACAATCAATGTTATTCCGTTTGAACTTACAGAAAGATTAGAAAATACTGTAGAAGTTGCTTTATTTCGTATGATTCAGGAACTGTGTACAAACATTATAAAACATTCTGAAGCAACAGAAGTAAACATCTACTTAACACAAGGATCACCAAAGGAAATTAATGTCATTATTGAAGATAATGGCAAAGGATTCAATCCGAAAACGATTGTTGGGAAATCGGGTATAGGCCTTAAAAACATGGAGAAAAAAGTAGAACAGATGGGCGGGACATTCACAATCGATTCAATTTTAACTAAGGGAACTTCCATCATTATAGATTTGCCATTATGATCACAATAATAATTTCAGAAGACCATCAGTCGCTGATTGACGGTATTAAACTTTCTTTAGAATTTGAAGAGGATATTACCGTTGTTGGTGAAGCCAATGATGGAGATGAATTAATACAATTGGTTCGAAAAAAAAGGCCACAGATTGTAATTACAGATATCCGAATGCCAAAATGTGACGGAATTAGTGCTACGAGAATAATTAAGAGTGAATTTCCTGAGATCAAAATTATTGCTTTTAGCATGTTTGATCAGTCCGAAGCTGTTCAGCAAATGAAAGAAGCGGGAGCCTCAGGATATATTATGAAAAATTCCCCGCTAAGAAAATTAATCGAAGCGATTAGAGCCGTTTTAAGCAACGAAACTTTTTTTGACGATGCAATTGCTGTCAAAGACGAATTAACCAAAGAAAACATTCTTTTAAGCACTAGAGAGAAGACAATACTTAGACTTATTGGAGAAGGAAAAACATCTAACGAAATCGCCGAAGAACTTTTTATAAGTAAAAGCACCGTAGATACACACCGTAAAAATATCCTCAAAAAAATGAATCTCTATGGCAAAACCGATTTAATACGTTTTGCTGTTGAACGGAAATATGATTTTTAAATTTCCCTAAACCAGAATTGAAATAAAAGTTAACCAAAAAATCCCTATTTGTAGGGATTTTTTTTTGTCTTATAATATAGAATTTTGGTTTAATAATCAATGAGTTATTTGATAGTTGATTTTAGAGTTCGACAATTAAAATATGACCAAAGACTATTGAAGATTTGAAAAAAGTGGAGTTTAGAAACCACTCAAATAAACGGGGCGATGCCGAAAAGCCAAAAGAGTAGGAAAAATTAAAATAAATCAAAAAATGGAAAAATTTATTAGTGAACAGCTTAAAGAAAATTTTTTAGTAAAAGTATTTGGAGAACCTTATTCAGTTCTTAAACTGGATTTAGCAAAAGAAAATTTCTCATCATTAAAGCAATTTGGAGACGGACCATCCCTTGTAAAAGTTGTTGGATTAAAGACCGCAGGGGCTTGTATAAAATTAGACAAACCAAAATTTCTTCTTTTACCTGGAAATGGTGAAAAACCAGACGATTGTGGATTTGCAGATCACGCTTCTGTTTTAATGTGGAAAGTCGAAAAAGATTTTTCAACATTAGATATTCACGTTAATAACGTTTTGATTTCTGAAATCATGGATAGTGAAGATAAAAACTTTTCACTTTCTGTAAAATTGAAAGATTGTCAGTATTCAAATGGTATTTTTAAAGGAACAGTTCAAATAAAATTGGCGGTTTTTGGTATAAAGATTACAGAAAATGTTCCTATAAAAGTGAAAATATTAGAAGGTGGAACTATCCAAGTGTTCAATGATTATCTAGGGCCGTTTCAAGTTGTTATTGATTTAAAATTAGAAGCATTAAACAAAGCTTGTGTAAGAGTAACTGCTTACTATGGTGGTTTTAGTGCTAATGAAGGAGTATGTACTACATTTTAGTATATGATTTATTCATAAAGTCATTCAATACTGAACAATAAAATGTTTATTAACATGATATTATAAACAACATATTAAGCTATTCAAATTTGAATAGCTTTTTTTTATACTGGCAAAAGAAATTTTTAGAATCAATTTTTAAAAGATTTAAGTATCTGTAGGGAAATATTTTTGTAAATAAGAAATTTAAAATTGCGTTGATTTAATTTCTTTATTTTTGAAAGAAATAACTTATGTTTTATTTATTTTTGCGTTCTTATTCAGAAATTTTTCAACTATTTAGTAATACTTTTATTCAATGTCAGATCAAGATTTATTTTATTTATTAGCCCTAATGAAAGTGGATGGAGTAGGTGATATCATAGCTAAAAAATTACTAAATCATTTTGGGGATGTGGCCGCTATTTTTAAAGCTAAATCAAATCAATTAGCGGGTATAGATGGGGTAGGTTCTGTTTTATTGAAGAATCTAAAAGATAAAACTATTTTCAATAAAGCCAGTGAAGAATTGGAATTCATCAAATCGGATGGGTTGAATGTTTCTTTTTTTCAAGACGAAGATTATCCAGATCGACTTAAACATTGCATTGATTCGCCGGTTTTGATTTTTTCGTCAGGAAACATAAACGTGAAAAATAAAAAGTTAATTAGCATAGTGGGTACGCGCCAAGTTACTTCGTACGGAGTTGATTTTTGCAGAAAACTTATTGAAGATCTTGTGCCTCTTGATCCTGTAATAGTAAGCGGATTTGCTTATGGTGTTGATATCGCAGCGCATCAATTGGCTATGGAAAATAATTTGCAAACGATCGGTGTTTTAGCTCATGGATTAAACCAAATTTATCCGAGAACGCATAAAAAATATATGGCCAGGATGGAGGAAAATGGTGGTTTTATAACCGAGTTTTGGAGTTCTTCAAATCCGGATAAAGAAAAGTTTGTGCGCCGAAATAGAATTGTGGCCGGAATGAGCGAAGCCACCATCGTAATTGAATCTGCTGATAAGGGTGGTTCGTTAATTACGGCCAATTTAGCAAATGATTATAACAGAGAGGTTTTCGCGGTTCCAGGGCGTGTTTCCGACCGATACAGTCAAGGCTGTAATAACCTAATAAAAACACAGAAAGCGAATGTCCTTACCTGTGCGGCAGATTTGATTTATGTGCTGAATTGGGATCTAGAAAATAAACCAAAACAAATTCAACGACAGCTTTTTGTAGAACTAAATCCTGATGAAGAAATTATTTATAATTTTTTGGTTAAAAATGGAAAAGAACTATTGGATATCATTGCGTTAGAATGCAATTTCCCGATTTTTAAATTGTCTGGTGCCCTTTTGAATATGGAACTTAATGGTTTAATAAGGCCATTGCCCGGAAAAATGTTTGAAGCGATTTAAGTGGTTTTTAATAAAGAAATTAGTATGAAATAAATAAAAGAATATATTTGTTTTAACCAAAAACTTAAAGTTAAATGAATATAATTGAATTATTTGAAAACGCTGGAATTTACAACGCAGACCTACGATCTTTCAGCTCTGAAGACATTGAAAAAGCAAAAAAACAGTTTGAAATTGAGCGTTCTGGAAATGCAAATGTTGCACCTGATTTAGGCCAAAATTTGGTTTTGGCTATGGAAAATTACGCTAATCAGCTGTTGTTTCTTTGCAATAACCGAATTTTATATAACTTCTTTTCAAAAAAGAATTATTCGCGCAACAGATTTATTTCTGATCATCCAATTTCGTCTAGTAAAGAGGATGTTAGAGTTTTTATGGATAAATTTTTATCTAAGGATTTAGATGCGATTTTAGATGATTATATGGCAAATAATCGATTCGATACTATTGATGATTTGCTTGAAATTAAGGAATACTTGCCTGAAAGCTCATTAGAGCAATTGAGCAATAAAGTATCTGAAAAGCTTGATTATGCGATTCAAACCGTTAACGGAAGTTTACATCCATCTGCTGTAAGTGAAACAGTTGAGTTTTTAAAATACCGCAGTTTTTATGTTTTAGTTTCTCATTTTAGGTCTGCCGAAAAAGATGAAAAAATTAGAGCCGTTTACAACAAAGTATACAATTTACATAGCAATTCGGTCTTGAGACTTGAATTAATGAATCCGATGATTTCTTCTTTAGTTAATTATAATGCAGTTGATTATGAGTTGAATAACTTATTCAGAAAAAATAAAAACCAACTTGATGTGGCGAATGAAAAAGAGAATAGTGCAAGCAGCTCTTCAGGGTTTCCTGGCTGGTCTATTGCAGTAATTGTTATCGTTGTGATACGATTAATTTTGTTGATGGTGCGCCTTAGCAGAGCTTAAAAACATAAATTTATTAAAAAGAAAAAAGCCTAATAGATTGCATTTCTATTAGGCTTTCTTTTGATTTATTTTTCAAATCCGAGTACGTTGCGAACTTTTGCTAAAACGCCATCTGCAACGACAGAAGCTTTTGCGGCACCTTTTTTCAGTAAGGCATCTACTTCTTCAAGATTGTTTATGTAGTAATTGTATTTTTCTCTTTCGGTCTTAAATTTTTCCGTAATTAATTCAAACAAAGCTTGTTTGGCGTGGCCGTAACCATAATTTCCGCCAAGATAATTTGCTCTCATTTGTGCAATTTGCTCTTCATTTGCTAATAATGAATAAATAGCAAAGGCGTTGCAAGTGTCTGGATTTTTAGGATCTTCAAGAGGTGTACTATCTGTTTCAATGCTCATGACTTGCTTGCGCAATGCTTTGTCATCTAAGAAAATATTGATGATGTTGTTTGCAGATTTACTCATTTTTCCACCATTTGTTCCAGGAATCAACATGATATTTTCCTGAATTTTAGCTTCCGGAAGCACAAAAGTTTCTCCCATTTGGTGATTAAAACGTGAAGCTACATCACGGGTGATTTCAAGATGTTGCAATTGGTCTTTTCCAACAGGAACAAATTCAGCATCGTATAATAAAATATCTGCTGCCATAAGCATCGGATAGGTAAAAAGTCCGGCATTAACATCATCCAAACGATCTGATTTATCTTTAAACGAATGCGCCAAAGTCAATCTTTGGTAAGGAAAAAAACAGCTCAAATACCAAGTCAACTCGGCAGTTTGCGTCACATCAGATTGTCTGTAAAAAGTAACTTTATCTGGGTTCAAGCCACATGCAAGCCAAGCTGCTGCGGTGCTATATGTATTTTCTCTTAATGTTTTGCCGTCTTTGATTTGTGTAATGGAATGCAAATCAGCAATAAACAAATAAGATTCATTTGCAGGATTGTTCGATAATTCAATTGCTGGGATAATTGCTCCCAATAAATTTCCTAAATGCGGCGTTCCTGTACTCTGAACACCAGTAAGTATTTTTGCCATTAGTTTTGTTTCTTAACCGCAAAGATTGCAAGTTTATTTATTTAAACAACAAAGGTCGTGATGTTTTTTTTAACCACAAAGTGCACAAAGGTTTTACACAAAGTATGAAGATTTTTTAAGATGATTGTAAAATGGAATAGCGCTGAGTAGTCCACTAAGGCATTGAGTTTATATATCATTGATGACTCTTCGAATTCCGTTTTTTAGGAGTATTTCATTAAAATTAATTAGTAAACCCAGTTTGTAATTACCAAGTTTTAAGTAAGTTAAAGTTTGAGCAAGATGAATTGTATTTAAAGTTTCAACACTTTTTATTTCTATTATAAGTTTGTTTTCGATCAATAAATCAACTCTGTAGCCACAATCTAATTTTATTTCTTCAAATATTACTGGCAGTGCTTTTTCTTTTTGCACATTAATTCCGCTTTTTTCGATTTTATGAAATAAGCATTCCTTGTATGTATTCTCCAGTAAGCCTGGTCCTAGCGCTTTATGCACGTCAATTGCTAAACCAATTAAAATTTTTGCTAAATCATTTTCTATTGTCATCATCTAATCTTAATTATTTTTTTGTAGTGTGGGATAGAGTTATGAAGCCAATTTAGTAATTATTTTCTTATAATATTGTTTAAGATTAGCTTTGTGAACTTTATTCATATTGTAATTTTTAGCTTATAAAATTTGCAATTTTCTTTGTGAAAACCTTTGCGTGCTTTGTGGTTAAAAAAATCTTTTAAAAATTCATTTGGGTTTTCTTACTTTTGAAGTTATGAAAATATTTAAGATTGTTTTTTGGGTTTTATGGCGCATTTGGTTTTATGTTTTAATGGCCATTCCAATATTGATTATGATGCCGTTTTTGCTGATTTCTATTGCATCAGAACGCGGATATCCCTATTTCTTCAAAATGGCCCGCATTTGGGCTAAATTTATCCTTTTCGGGATGGGTTTTTATTACAAAGTAAAACGCGAACAAAAGTTGATCAAACATACGAGCTATATGATTGTCGCAAATCATACCTCAATGACCGATATCATGCTGATGCTTGCCCTTATTAAAAATCCTTTTGTTTTTGTGGGAAAGAAAGAATTGGTGAAGATTCCACTGTTTGGATTTTTCTATAAAAGAACTTGTATTTTAGTTGACAGAAATTCTTCAAAAAGTAAAAATGAAGTTTTCAAAAGAGCTCAAAATAGACTTAATCAAGGACTTAGTATTTGTATTTTCCCTGAAGGAGGCGTTCCAGATGATGAAAGCATTTTACTGGATGAGTTTAAAGACGGAGCTTTTCGCTTAGCAATAGAACATCAAATTCCGATTGTGCCAATTGTTTTTCCAGATAACAAAGAGCGTTTTTCATATACTTTTTTAAGTGGAAGTCCCGGAAAAATGCGTGCAAAAATCCTTCCATTTGTAGAAACAAACGGTGTGACAAGTGACCATCGAAAAGAACTTCGAGATCGTGTCCGACAATTGATTTATAACGAGTTAGTCCAATTTCAGAAGAAAGATTCTAAAAAATAAAAAACAGAACCCGGTAATCCTTAAGCTCTAGGATTCCGGGTTTTCTTTTGAACTAAAATAACCCCTTATTTTTATTCAAAAATCTTATCTGTGAATGATTTTTTCAGAAATAAATCGCAATACTTTTTTAAACTTCAATTTGGTTTTTCTGCGGTTTTTATTGTACAACACTTCAATTTTCTCTTTCATGATTAAAAACATTAAGGATTGATAATAAAGAGTTTGGTTAGAACTCAAGTTAACGTCACACTATTATAGAGAGCTAAAAATGAAAAAGGTTGCTTGAGTGATGAAATTTTTTTTTCTTTTTTTTGAATAAAAACCCGTCGGCACCAAACAAGCCAACGGATTTTCATTAAAACAAATCAACCAAATTCATTCTAAAAATTTAAAAAAGGCACTTATGGCGATGCCTATAAAATTTTATAACTATTTATAAGATGTGATTTTTTGAAATGGTTGCGTCGATTTTTAAATTTTTTTTAAAATAAAAAACCCGAAAGTGTAATTACTTCCGGGTTTTTGAAAATGTAAATCTACAATCTACAGATTTTGAAAGATTTAAGCGTTTGCTAATTCTTTCATATGTTCCTTAATTTTTGCTTCTAATTCCTCAGCTAATTCTGGATTATCTTTGATTAAAGCTTTAACAGCATCACGTCCTTGACCTAATTTTGTATCACCATAGCTAAACCAAGATCCTGCTTTTTTAACGATATCAAATTCAACAGCAAGGTCAAGAATTTCTCCAGTTTTAGAAACACCTTCTCCGTACATAATATCGAATTCCGCTGTTTTAAATGGTGGCGCAACTTTGTTTTTAACGATTTTAACTTTAGTTCTGTTTCCAATTACATTCTCTCCATCTTTGATTTGAGCAGAACGACGAATATCTAAACGAACTGAAGCGTAGAATTTTAACGCGTTACCACCCGTTGTAGTTTCTGGATTTCCAAACATTACACCAATTTTTTCACGCAATTGGTTAATGAAGAAAACAGTACAATTTGTTTTGCTGATAGTTCCAGTAAGTTTTCTTAAAGCTTGAGACATCAAACGTGCGTGAAGACCCATTTTTGAATCTCCCATTTCGCCTTCAATTTCACTTTTTGGAGTCAAGGCAGCAACCGAGTCAATTACAACAATATCAATAGCTCCAGAACGAATTAAATTTTCAGCAATTTCCAATGCTTGCTCTCCGTTATCTGGTTGCGAAATGATTAAGTTCTCGATATCAACACCTAATTTTTCAGCATAATTTCTATCAAAAGCATGCTCAGCATCGATAAAAGCGGCAATTCCTCCTGCTTTTTGTGCTTCTGAAATCGCGTGCAATGTCAACGTAGTCTTACCAGATGATTCTGGACCGTAAATTTCAATAATTCTTCCTTTTGGGTATCCATTAACGCCAAGCGCTAAATCAACGCCAAGTGAGCCAGAAGAAATCGTTTCTACTTCCACAATGGCTCTATCGCCCATTTTCATCACGGTTCCTTTTCCGTATGTTTTGTCAAGTTTATCAAGCGTAAGTTGTAACGCTTTTAATTTGGCTTCTTTGTCTGAACTCATATTTTTTTAAATTATCTTAATTGTTATTTTTTGGCTTCCAGAATAAAATTTAAAAGTAAGAAAAAACTTTCTAAACTTTATTTAACTGAACTTCTGAATTGCAAAACTAGTTCTTTTTTTTGGAGTTTGGTTCTTCCAAATTGTTCCAAATTGTCACAAATTTGATTACAAAAATAAAGCTCGTAATTCTGTCGCTTCTGATGGTTTCATTTTTCCTGCAAGCACTAAACTTAGTTGTTTACGGCGCAATGCGGCATCGAAACGCTGGATTTCAAGTTCGGTTTCCGGCACAATTGTTGGCACTTCAACAGGTCTTCCGGTATCATCAACAGCAACAAAAGTGTAAATCGCTTCGTTTGCTTTGGTTCTGCTTCCAGATTCACGGTCTTCAACCCAAACGTCAATATAAACTTCCATGGAACTTTTGAAAGATCTTGACACTTTTGCTTCGACAGTAACAACACTTCCAAGCGAAATTGCTCTATTGAAAGCAACGTGATTTACAGAAGCAGTAACTACAATTCGGCGCGAATGTCTGCGTGCGGCAATACTTGCAGCGCGATCCATACGGGCTAATAATTCGCCACCAAAAAGATTGTTTAAAGGATTTGTTTCGCTCGGTAAAACTAAATCAGTTAAAATAGTTATAGATTCTGAAGGATGTTTTGAATTCATTTTTTTGTAAAATTATAATTAAGCAGGCTAATTAATTCAGCCAATAAACAGCCATAACAGCTGGTATAAAATAGATTACGATGGTTCTCGCGCCATCATAATCCTTTGCAAGTCTTTGTCCGAAAAGCATCATCAATAAGCTGATGCATGAAAAAATCGCGCCGTAAAAACCGAATTCGCGTCCGCTGTTTAATGCGATTTGAATGGCACCCACAACAGATAAAATTCCTGAAATTAATTCGAGAATAAGCAAATGCATAAGCGCTAAAGGAACTTGGTTTTTTAATGGCGTTTTGGCAAAATGTTCTTTCAGCCAGTTTACATTATCTTTCCAGTAAAAAATCTTTTCATAGCCTGATTGTAAAAATGTTATGGCTAAAAATGCTAGTAATAAAATAGAGGCAACATTGTTCATTTGAGGACTATTTTTTGTGGATTAAACGAGTCAGTTTTATAGATAAATCGGTTAGGATTATTTTTGCATTTCCGTTTCTTTCAATGTGGTACATAGCATCTGAAAGCTCTTTAAAAATTTCGTGAATGTTATTTCCGTTAACAAAAGGCGCAAAATTTTCGAGTTTGAATTTGTCCACTTTTGGTTCAATATAAACAAGGCTTGGAGCTTGATAATTCAGTAATAAAGCTTGTCGAAACATTTCCATACAAAACTGGATGAATTTTTTCTGGCTTTCGCGTCCAAGGCCTGCGATTTCTTCACTCCAGGAAATTAAGTCCTGAATCGCAGCGGCATTTCCTTTCGCTCTAAAAGCGGCACGAACCCAGTTTACAAACCATTGTTCAAAGGGATATTCAGAATCGTCTTCTTTTAGTAAATGCAGTGCTTTGTTGAAATTTCCTTGTGCTTGATGCGCAATTTTTTTGGCTAAATTCGGATCAATATTTTCACGTGAAACCAAGGCGTCTGCAATTACTTTTTCAGGAAGTCCATTAAAGTGAATTACTTGACAACGAGAGCGAATAGTTTGAATAATATCTTCCTCATTTTCAGAAATTAGAAGGAAAATGGTTTTTTCTGAAGGTTCTTCAAGCAGTTTTAAAAGTTTATTTGAAGCTGCAATATTCATTTTATCGGCCATCCAGATGATCATGATTTTATAACCACCTTCGTATGATTTCAGCGAAAGGGATTTTAAAACTTCTTGAGCATCTTCAACTCTAATTTCACCTTGCTTGTTTTGAACACCTAAAATTTTGTACCAATCAAATAATCCTCCATAAGGCATTTCTTGAACAAATGTTCGCCAATCCTGAATGAAATCGAGACTTTTTGGTTTGGTTTTGACATCTTCAGTTGTAACTGTCGGATATATGAAATGAAGATCTGGATGTGAAATGTTTTGAAATTTCAAATTGCAGGAATCATTTCCATTTTCGTTTTCGTTACCGGTATTATTGCACAAAATATACTGCGCATAAGCGATTGCGGTTGATAAAGTGCCGCTTCCTTCTGGCCCAATAAATAATTGCGCATGCGGAATTCGTCCTGAAGATGCACTTTTTATCAAGTGACTTTTGATATAATCTTGACCTAAAATTTGAGAAAATTGCATGAAGCAAAGATATAAGAAAATGATGTAGGCAAAAATTTTAGATTAAAAGATTGTGAGTTGAATTTTGAGCAAAAAAAATGATAGGATTTTTTTAAAAAAACTACAATTGTGTCAATTTAATTTTGTTAATAAATTACTTCACGCTAGCAGATATGAAGACTTTTTTGTTAATATTTTTTTGCCAAAAACGACAAACGTAATGTTTTTTTGCCTATTTAAAGATAGAAAACCTCTCTTTTTTATAGCTTTAATCTTACGGTTTTGATTTTAACAAATTTAACAAAACACTCGTTAAAACGCACATTTTCTCGACATACGACTGGTTTTTAAGGTTTTTTTAAGTTTTTTTTTTGAAAAAAGAATTTATAAAAGTTGCGATTTAAGTTAATTTATATATTTTTGTTTGCATGAACAACCAATTATAAATCGAATCTATGAAAGGGAAAATTATTTTATTAAGTACACTTTTTTTCTTGACAACTGCAGCTGTTTCAGCGCAAGCAAAAAATGCTCCAAGAAGTATAATTAGTACAACAGCTCTTATCAGAAAATACCATGATCAAAAAGAATTGAGCGGTATGCAAAAAGGAGAACTTTTGGAATTGTACATTGAGCGTATTAAAGTTTTAGTGAAAACCCTTCCGTACATTGCGTTGGTTACAAAACCAGGAGTTACCATGGCCGACTTAGGTATTCCAGACGATAGTGAGCACAAAAAAGTATTAGATGCGCAAGCAGTTGGTACTACAACTTTCTTAGACACGACAGTGGATTTCCAAAGAAAGATGATGCCTTACTCTGATAAAGGAAACTTGATCGCAGCGATTTTATTTTACGAAAGCACATTGAAATCATTACACGAGTTCAACGATTTGAACGAAATGTAATAAAAAAACATATTTTTAAAACCTCTTTTAATCCGTTTACGTAGATGATCTAGATTTTCGAAAAACATTAAGAGAGTAATAAAAAATAACTCGTTCTCGATGTGTTCTGATTATTTCAGAAAAAATCGAGATGAGTTTTTTCATTTACGCATACCCAAATTTATATATTAACCCTAATACCCCCTTATCATGAAAAAAATTACTCAAATGATCTGCGTTCTTTTGACAGTTACTAGTATGAGTGCTCAGCAAGAGAAAGGAATTATGGGCTACAACAATTGGTTAAATAACTGGACCGAATTTAAGCCTAACAAAGTAGAGTATGGAGAAGCAAATCAAATTTTAGCAGGAAACATTTCTGTTAACACTAAATTGCTGAAGAGGAATGTTTATGTTTTGCAAGGCAACGTTTATGTTACAAACAATGCAGTATTAACAATTGAACCAGGAACTTTAATTATTGGTGATTTCGAAACTAAAGGAACATTGGTAGTTACAAAAGGTGCACAAATTATCGCTGATGGTTTAGAAACTGATCCAATCGTATTTACTTCTAACAGAAGCCAGAAAAAAGCTGGTGACTGGGGAGGAATCGTACTTCTTGGTGACGCACCAATCAATAAATTTGGAAATGTTGGTTCTTACAACATGGATTTAGATCCAAGTTTAACTACTTATGGTGGTGACAACGTAAACGGAAATTCTGGTGTTTTAAGATTCGTTAGAATCGAATTCGCAGGAAAAAAAGTTAAAGGTGTAGATACTTTCAATGGTTTAACTGTTGCTGGTGTTGGTGCTAAAACTATTTTAGACAACGTTATGGTGAGCTACTCTGGTGGTGATTCATTTGCTTTCTTTGGAGGTGATGTAAACGCTACTAAATTAGTTTCTTACAAGTCAATCAATGACGATTTTAAATTTACTCAAGGTGTTCAATGTCGTTTATTTAACTCATTGGCAGTTAGATCATCTTATTTATCAAGTAACAAAGATGGATCTCGTTGTATGGAGGTAAAATCATTCGAAAAGAAAAGCGAAACTGATTTTACTAAAAAAACAACTCTTGTTGTGGCAACAAATATGACAATGTTGAACGACAGTGAGAACATCAAAGCTGATATTCAGGCTGGTTTAGTAAAAGAGGCAATTTATGTTGCTGAAACGGCTTCATTAGAAATGAAAAGAAGCGTAATCTCTGGATTTAATCCTGCTGTATTATTAGACAGTAAAACAGAGATTAACGATGCTAATCTTAAGAAAATCAAAATTGAAGAAATGTACTTCAACTTATGTAACGGAAACATCTTTACAGAGTACAATTCTAACAATGAAGATTTAGAAAGCTGGTACGGAAACCCTGTGTTTTTCAATGTGATGTCACAAAGTGATAACAAAGAAACTTTCATTGATATTTACAATCCTAAGAAACCAGATTTCAGATTACAGTTAGGAAAAATTACAGCATCTAGCGGAAAATAGATAAGTTTCGATTTTTATTTCAGAGCGTAAATTTTATTAATAAAGTCCCCAGACACAATTTATGTTAGTCTCGTCTCGGACCAAATAAAGATCAAGACATAATGGCCCCATCTATAAAAAAATATTTTATTTATATTATATTTTTGGTTTCGCCTATTGCAGTTTTAAAAGCACAAAGTAAATCAGAAAACACTTCTGATACTACTGGCATCGCATTGGCATGTAATAACCAAAAAACAGAAACGGCTGATACAAAAGTGATCAGCAAATTAGATAATTCTAATCAGTTAGCAGTAGAGCTATCCATCCCCAAGGATAGCTTTGCTATAGCTAGTGACGCGAAGGATCAACAAACTTCTGAGTGCAAAGAAAATTCATCAATTACAGCTTTTTATTCTGTTCTTGCAAAGGACATTATTGAAAACTATAAATATGATTTTTCAGAAACATTCATCGATATTTTGTTTTTTGAAAATATAGACTTAGCAAGAACAAGAACTATATGATTCAGAAAACTACGCTATCTGTAATCCGATTTATTCTTTTTTTTAGTATTTTTTTATGTACTAAAACAAATAGCTATGCCCAAACGATAGTGCCCCAGCAATTAAATTTCGATAGAATTTGCGCGGGGCTTATTATCGATGGCGCGCCTTTTAATCAATATTCGGCTACTTTTAGTTATGTAGATTTTCCAGCAGGAACTACTTTCGAAGTAGAACTTTCTGATGATGCTGGGAATTTTACAACCCCAACAGCTACTACAAAAATTTCATTTACAGATGATCCAACTTTAAAACAACAAACCATTCGTTTTGCTGTTCCAACAAATTTAAAAGGATCAGACATTTACAGTCTGCGTGTAAAAAGTGTTACAGCAACACCGGTTTATAGTTTAAGGTTTAAAAACTTAGCAAACAATACTTCTTTTCCAGCGTATTATAGTACATATGTGAGTTCGTTTTATATTAATGAAAAATCACCAACTGCTACAATTTGTTCTGGCGGAAGTATTTCGCTTTCTGTTTATAATCCAACTCCTAGCGATGTTCCTTCGTCACCGGCAAATTATCCAAATCTTAAATACAAATGGTACAAAGATGATGTATTAATTGCAGGACAAAGTGGTACAACGTTAGTTGTGAATTCGATTGGAACTTATTATGCAAAATTAGACTACGGATTGTGTTCAGAGGATAATTTAAGTTCAAATCGTGTTACTGTTACAACTTCAGGATCAGGATCATCAGTAACAATCGATTCAAGTTTAGGAAATCCATTTTGTTCTAGCGGAACAGGAACTGTATTAACAGCAACTTCAGGAAATAGCTACGTTTGGAAAAAAAATGGAAGTGTAATCGCTGGTGCGACAAGCCGCAGTTATACCACAAACGAAGCAGCAGTTTATACTGTTGATGTTGACTTTGGCGGATGTAAAGCGACAGGAACAATCGACCTTAAAGGAAATAACTTTAATGCCTCATTAAATGTCCCAGAAACCAATGTTATTGCCCCAGACGAAACATTAAGTGTTACGGTGACAACAAACGCTGTAAATCCAACATTTCAATGGTATCTTGGAAATACTGTAATTGCCGGTGCTAACACTAATACGTATTTAGTAGCAACACGTGGAAATTACAAAGTAAAAGTAAGCCAGGCAACGGGATGTACCGTTGAGAAGGAATTACCTTTTACAGTTACGTATGATAGTAACCCAGTTACTTCAGTAGAAAAAATTGCAAATATTATTAGCTTGAGCAGTTATCCGTATGATGTATGGGATATTCCGAGTGAATATAAAAACCCAGAAACTAGTGTAAAAATAATTAGTTCAAACGGAGACATGGTGCTTGATGTTGTCAACTATCAAGGCGATTGGCCCCCGTCTGGATCAATTGATATTAAAAATGTAAATCCCGTTTATTACTATGTTATTCATTCCGAGACAGGTGAAAAGAAAGGATCAATAACTCTGATAAAATAAAATGAAGAAAATCCTACTATTCATAACTTTATTTTACGGTTTTTCAAATGTACTCTATTCTCAAGATACGAAATCTGAGGATGGAGTTGTTTCGTTTTCTTTACCTATCAGAAATTCTTTAAAGTTCAATAGATACATAATTAACCCAACTTTCAGCTTTGTACGCGAATCAAATCCTTATGTGAGTTTTTATAATAAAAGACAATGGGTTTCATTTGATGATGCTCCAAATACGTATTTATTTGGTTATTCTGGTCGTTTCAGAGAGAATGAAGCTTTTGCTTTCGGATTATTTCAACAAAATTATGGTGTGTTTACCGTATTTGGAGGTGTAGCCAACTTTGCCCATAATATCGTTTTGCAGGAAGACAGCAATTTGACATTTGGTCTTAACGTTGGTGCGTACCAAAGTGGTTTAAACAAAGGTAAAATTGTTTCAAATGATCCAAATCTTCCAATTGATAACATTCCGTCAAATACATTGCTTACAGTTAACCCTGGAATCAATTACGGTACAGCATTTCTTGATTTTGGTTTATCGATCAACAATTTGATTCTTTACAATTTTGGTTCTGGAATGGTAAAAGAAGATCCAGAAAGAGCAATCGAATTGCATGGTATGTACACAGGATACCTTGATAGTTATGGGTTTTTTGACAGAAGTAAATTTTCTGGAATTGTAAAAACGGAGATCAAAAAAGATAAGACAGTTTTGTCTGGACTTGCAATGATTTCAATTCCGCAAGGAGTTTGGGCACAAGTAGGTTATAATACTTTATATGGTGTTTCAGCTGGTTTAGGAGCTAATATTTCGCCAAGTATTTCTATAGAGTATAATTATGAAAGAGGTTTTGGGAATTTTACCAATTTAGGAGGTTCTCATGAATTCGCAATTGCTTACCGATTCAAAAACAGAAATTACTACTATGGTGATGATGATGAAGGTTCTCTTATCGATCCTTCAAAACCAAAACCTGTAATGGCTAAAAAGACTCCATCAACTCCTGTTACAAGAGTAGATGGTGCTGAAAAAGCAAGATTAGCTGCTGAAGCAAAAGCGATTGCTGATGCTGAAGCAAAACAAGCAAGACTTGCAGCTGCTGAAAAAGCTAAAGCTGATGCTGAAGCTGCAACAAAAGCAAAATTAGAAGCAGATAGTAAAGCTAAAGCTGATGCTGAAGCACTGAAACTTAAATTAGCTGCCGAAGCAAAAGCAAAAGCTGATGCCGCGGCTGCAACAAGAGCACAAACTGCAACAACAAATAGAGCAGTTGCTGCAACACAAAAAACACAAGCTCAATTAGCTGCTGATAAAGCAAGAGCTGATGCTGAAGCACGAAGAATACAATTAGCTGCTGACAATAAAGCACGTGTTGACGTTGCTGCTGCTGCAAGAGCGCAAGCTGCTGCAAATAAACCAGGCGCCACAGCAACACAAAAAACACAAGCTCAATTGGCAGCTGATAAAGTTAAGGCTGATGCTGAAGCAATGAAATTGAAATTAGCGGCTGAAGCAAAAGCAAAAGCAGATGCTGAAGCGGCAAAAGCAAAAACAGCAACAACTACTGCTAAACCAGCAGAGCCACAAAAAACAGCTGCGCAATTAGCTGCAGATAAAGCTAAGGCTGATGCTGAGGCTGCTGCGAAAGCAAAATTAGCGGCAGATGCAAAAGCAAAAGCTGATGCAGAGGCATTGAAAATTAAATTAGCAGCAGATGCAAAAGCGAAAGCGGACGCGGCTGAAGCGAAGAAAAAAGCTGATGCAAAAGCAAAAGCAGAAGCAGCAGATTTACAATCAATTTTAGCAGCTGATGCAAAAGCTAAAGCTGATTCGGATGCATATCAAGCTAGACTAGCGGCAGAAGCAAAAGCAAAAGCAGCGGCAGAAGCTAAAACTAAAGCGGCTATAGATGCGGCAAACAAAGCAAAAGCGGCGGCGGCTCTGAAAGAGAAACAAGCGGCAGAAGCAGCATTAAAAGAAAAATTGGCAGCTGATGCTAAAGCCAAAGCAGACGCTGAGGCAAGACAAGCATTAATTGCAGCAGAAGCAAAAGCAAAAGCCGATGCTGAAGCATTAAAGATAAAACAAGCTGCTGATAAGGCTAAAGCGGAAGAAGAAGCTAAACAAGCAAAACTAGCTGCTGACGCGAAAGCAAAAGCCGATGCAGAAGCATTACAGGCAAAATTAGCGGCAGATGCAAAAGCAAAAGCAGATGCAGAAGCTCAAGCTAAACTAGCTGCTGATGCTAAAGCTAAGGCTGATATGGAAGCATTACAAGCAAAATTGATTGCTGATGCAAGAGTTAAAGCAGACGCTGAAGCTACTGCAAAAGCAAAAGCCGAAGCGGAGGCAAAACAATTAAAAGAAGCTGAAGAGGCTCGTCAGGCAAAATTAGCTGCTGACGCAAAAGCAAAAGCTGATGCGGAAGCGCTTAAAGCAAAACAAGCTGCAGATGCGAAAGCAAAAGCCGATGAAGAGGCTCGTCAAGCACAATTAGCTGCTGACGCAAAAGCAAAAGCTGATGCAGAAGCGCTTCAAGCGAAACTAGTTGCTGATGCAAAAGCGAAAGCCGATGCAGAAACTAAGGCAAAACAAGCTGCTGAAGCAAAAGTTAAAGCGGATGAAGAGGCTCGTCAAGCTAAACTAGCAGCAGACGCAAAAGCAAAAGCTGATGCAGAAGCACTTCAAGCTAAACTTGCTGCCGATGCAAAAGCGAAAGCAGATGCTGAAGCTCTTAAAGTAAAACAAGCAGCTGAGGAAAAAGCTAGAGTTGAAGAAGAAGCCCGTCAAGCGAAATTAGCAGCAGATGCGAAAGCAAAAGCTGATGCAGAAGCACTTCAAGCTAAACTAGCAGCTGACGCAAAAGCAAAAGCCGATGCAGAAGCTCTTAAAGTAAAACAAGCAGCAGAAGAAAAAGCTAGAGTTGAAGAAGAAGCTCGTCAAGCAAAATTAGCAGCAGACGCGAAAGCAAAAGCAGATGCAGAAGCTCTTCAAGCTAAACTAGCAGCTGACGCAAAAGCAAAAGCCGATGCTGAAGCTCTTAAAGTAAAACAAGCAGCAGAAGAAAAAGCTAGAGTTGAAGAAGAAGCTCGTCAAGCAAAATTAGCGGCTGATGCGAAAGCAAAAGCTGATGCAGAAGCACTTCAAGCTAAACTTGTTGCTGATGCAAAAGCAAAAGCAGATATGGAAGCATTACAGGCTCAATTGCTAGCGGATGCAAAAGTGAAAGCCGATGCTGAGGCTACTGCAAAAGCGAAAGCAGATGCAGAAGCTAAACAATTACAACAAGAAGAGGAAGCTCGTCAAGCGAAATTAGCTGCAGATGCGAAAGCTAAGGCCGACGCAGAAGCATTAAAAGCTAAACTTGCTGCCGACGCAAAAGCAAAAGCAGATGCAGAAGCATTACAAGCGAAACAAGCAGCTGATGCAAAAGCAAAAGCTGATGAAGAGGCTCGCCAAGCGAAATTAGCAGCAGACGCCAAAGCAAAAGCCGACGCAGAAGCATTGAAATTGAAACTTGCAGCAGACGCCAAAGCGAAAGCAGATGCTGAAGCACTTCAAGCAAAACAAGCAGCTGAAGAGAAAGCTAGAGTTGAAGAAGAAGCGCGTCAAGCGAAATTAGCAGCAGACGCTAAAGCAAAAGCCGACGCAGAAGCATTGAAATTGAAACTTGCTGCTGATGCAAAAGCAAAAGCTGATGCTGAAGCACTTCAAGCAAAACAAGCAGCTGAAGAGAAAGCTAGAGTTGAAGAAGAAGCTCGTCAAGCGAAATTAGCAGCAGACGCTAAAGCAAAAGCCGACGCAGAAGCATTGAAATTGAAACTTGCAGCAGACGCCAAAGCGAAAGCGGATGCAGAAGCACTTCAAGCAAAATTAGCAGCTGATGCAAAAGCAAAAGCAGATGCAGAAGCATTGAAAGCGAAACAAGATGCTGAAGA
This sequence comes from Flavobacterium mesophilum, assembly GCF_039581405.1. Classification (NCBI taxonomy): domain Bacteria; kingdom Pseudomonadati; phylum Bacteroidota; class Flavobacteriia; order Flavobacteriales; family Flavobacteriaceae; genus Flavobacterium; species Flavobacterium mesophilum. The sequence continues at coordinate 778,454 of NZ_JBCPXZ010000003.1, forward strand.
AAAAGCAAGAATCGAAGAAGAAGCTCGTCAAGCAAAATTAGCAGCTGATGCAAAAGCTAAAGCGGATGCAGAAGCAGCAGCGGCAAAAGCGGCAGCAGCTCAAAAAGATGAAACAGCAAAAGCGATAGACAACTTAACAGAATCTCTAGACGCTTCAAGCAAAAATCAAAGTGATTTATTGGCTCAGTTTAATGCAACAGTAGCCAACAAACAAAAAGATTTGAATGACTTGAGAGAGGAAAATGATTTAAGTGAAAAAGGAATATATAGAGAACCAAAACCATTCAAAAGTGTAGCGGCAGAAAACAGTCAGTTAGAAGCTTTAAAAGCAAATATTGCTGAAGCAAACAGACTTCAAAAAGACGAGATTGCCAAGCTGACGAATTTATACAATGAAAGGCTTAAAAAGGTTCCGAATAAAAATGATGCTTTAAACAGAGCTTATCTAGAAAAGATAAATCAATTGAAAGCAGCACAATTGAAAATGGAGCAGGACAGTGCTGATTTACTTGCGAATTTAGAGCGTATTAAAGCAGAAACTGAGATCGAGAAAAAACGTAGAATTAAGCGTGCAGCATACGAAAATGATCAAGGAAGATACAATCAGGATCAAGCAGCTCTTAAACGTATTAGGGAAACTACTAAAATTAGCAGTACACCTTTAACAGCAAGCGATTTTGATTTTGGTGAAGACCAGTCAAATATGCAGATCATCAAGAACATTAAAAATTCTGAAAGTGGATATTACATGATTCTTGCCGTTCATAGCAGTGTTGAAAAGAGAGATGAGTTCCTTACAAAAGCAGTTGCTGCAGGACGTTCAGATATTAATTTCTTTTATAATATAGCAACAAGTAAGTATTATATCTATTACGAGAAATTTGAAGGTTTACAAGAGGCTACGAAAGCTTTAGAGGCAAAAGGAAGCAAACCTTACAACGGCAAATTAGCCATCGTAAAAGTTGAGAATTAATAGCAGTAAATAAGAAAGTCAGTCCTTCTTATCATTATAAGAAGGACTTAATAATAAAATGTTTCAGAGCGCTAAAGTTTATTTTTTAATGCCCCTTAAGAAATAAATCAGGCCAAAAACAAAATGAAGACCATGAAAAAACCTACTATCTTAAAAAGTGTAAAAACTGTCATTACATTTGGTACGAACCTACTATCGTACGCAAAATGTCAGCTAGAGGATTTAGAGTTTTATTTTTCTAATTTGAACTTCGGTTTAGATAAAATAATGACTTTAAATAGAAAAAAAGCATCGCAAGCAGTGATGTTTATTCTGTTCTTGCTTTTAAGTTTTACTTCTGTAAACGCTCAGATTGGAAAAGCTTTTACTCCGAGACTTACTGGAGGAAGTATAAAAGTTAAAGGAGATGTTGTTTTAATAGGTAATACTGTTATTAACAAGGTAAACACTGCTCCAACGTATAATCGAAATGGAGCACCTCAAACAGGAGTTCTATTTACAGGAACAGTTACCAATCTTGCGACACTGACAGCTGAGGCTAATACTCCATTTAATTCACCTGGAGATAACAATGATTACAATGTTGAATATATCAATGTTGACCCTGCAACTGGGGTTTTCAGTTCATCTCAAGCTGAATTAAAAATTAATAATAGTTGTAAAAAAATTGTTTTTGCAGGTTTATATTGGTCAGCTATTTATCCTTATGAAAGAAGTACTGATAGCGGAAAGAAATATGATGGTTCATTAAGACCTGCTGATACTTGGAAAACAATTAAATTTAAAACACCGGGAGGAACCTATCAAAATGTAACAGCGGATGAAGTTATTTTTGATGGATATAATTATACTAATGTTCAAAATTCTTTCAAAGATTCTCCTTATGTATGTTTTAAAGATGTAACGACTACTCTACAAGGTTTAGCAAATGCTGATGGTGTTTATACAGTAGGTAATGTACGTGCCGCTTTAGGAAAACGTGATGGTGGTGGTGCTGGAGGATGGTCTTTAGTAGTAATTTACGAAAGTCCAACAATGCCAAGTAAATTCATTTCTGTTTTTGACGGTTATGTAGGTGTTAACCCAGATGCAGGAGGAATTAAAACAGTAGATTATACGGTAAATGGTTTTCAAACGTTACCAGCTCCATTTCCTGTTAATGCAAAAATTGGTGTTGGTGCTCTTGAAGGTGATAACCTTAAAACAGGTGACGATTTACAATTTAAAGCAAATAAATCAAGTGCATTTACAGTTATCTATGATGCAGTTAATCCAATAGGAAACTTCTTTAATGCGACAGTTTCTGCTGATGGATCTCATTATTTATCAAGAAATCCTAATAGTACTAATACTATGGGATTTGATATTGATCATGTTATTATTCCAAATCCACCATCAAGTTCTGGTGCAATAAATAGTGTTGTTCCAAATGATGAAACAGGCGCTACTTTAAGGCTTACGACTTCTAGTGACGGTTATGGTGCTTTCTTGTCAACTTTTGCTGTTGAAATTATCGAACCAACAATATTGTTGACAAAACAAGTTTTTGATACAAATGGTGCAGATGCTAGCTTAAAAGATGTGACTTTAGGAGAGCAATTAAACTATGTAATTGGATTTGAAAATCAAGGTAATGATGATGCTAAAGAATTTGTAATTAAGGACGTATTGCCAAAAAACATTAATTTCAATTTCCCTGGTGATATTACTTCACTTCCAACAGGAATGACAATTGCAAATAATGTTACTTATGATGCAGCAACAAGAACAATTCTTTTTAAAATTCCTGACGCTTTAGTTAAAAAGAATTTAATTCCTGGTCCTCCATTTGTTAGAAGTACAATTAGATTCAGCGTAAAAGTTGTTCCTACTTGTAATGAATTGAGTGATGCTTGTGATAATATTATTAAGAACTCAGCTTATGCTACTTATAAGGGAGATATTAATAAAAACCAAATTACAGATGATCCGAGTTTGTCGTCATATACTTCATGTAATCTTGGAACACCTCAATCTACAAACTTCTTAGTTGGAGTTAAAGATTGTAAGTTTACACAAAATGTAGTTTTATGTAGCGCAAGCCAAGTAATTAAAGCATCAGACGGATATGCTAGTTACACTTGGACAGGACCTGGGTCATTTTCTGCAACAGGTCAATCTGTTACAGTAACGCAACCTGGTGTTTATAAAGTTACAGGAATTGCAAACAAACCATGTACTGATTATACAGAGGAAATTACAGTAGTTCCTTTTGGAGGAATTGCTACGAATCCTGTTATCGATTATGCTAGTCAAGTAGTACAGTGTACAAGTAATGGTAAGTTGTTACCAAACATTTTCTTGTGTGGGGCAAATTCATATAAAGATATTCCAACAGGAATTAATGATGGTTCCGTAATTATTTGGGAGAAACTAGATGAAAGTAGCTGTACAGCATCAACTAGCCAAAACTGTGCTAACGAAGGAACTTCTTGTACATGGACAAAAGTTGGTGAAGGACCTACTTATAGAGCTGATCAATCAGGTCAATTCCGTTTGACATTAAATTATACTGGTGGTTGTTTTAACCGTTTTTATTTCAATGTTTATAAAAACGTATTTAATCCAACAGAAACACATAAAGATATTATGTGTGGAAAAGCTGGAAGCATAACTGTTGGTGGAGGATCTGCTCAGTACCAATATGCAATTGCTGAACAAACAGCTAATCCTGTGCCAGGTGCTTATCAGTCTAGTCCAACATTTTCAATTAGCGGAAGTGGTTGGGGAACAGGAGTAACACAAAAAACATATATTATTTATATCAAACAAGTTGGTGTAACTACCAATCCTTGTATTTTTAATATTGGTGATATTGTAATTAGAAAAAGAGATTTCAGTATGACTGCTACTGCATCTCAGCCTTTGTGTAATGGTGATCTAGGTCAGGTATTAATTGTAGCAAACGATGCTGATCCTCAGTATACTTTTAATATTTACAGAAAATCACCTAAGACACTTGTAAATACTTCTGGAAAAATTTCAAACAATCAATATTTATATGATCAATTAACAACTGGTCGTACTTATACGGTAGAGGTTATTACTGATGATGGTTGTACAGCAACTCAGGATATTACAATTAATTCTGTTGCAAAACTTACTGTAACACCTGCGATGTCTCCAGCTTTAACAGCTTGTCAAGATGGTGGCATTAAGTTAACTATCGCAGGAGGAACTTCGCCATATTATTATTCACTTAATGGTGGAGATTATGTACTTTATACAGGTGCTACAATTCCGGTAACATTCGCAACGTTGCCAGCAGGAGGAGTTTATAATATTAGTGTTTCTGATGCAAATGGATGTAAAGCAACAAATTCGATTACATTTACAGCAAGTCCTAAACCAGTATATACCATCAGTAAAACAGATATTAAGTGTTATTCTGATAAAGGTGAGATTAGAGTTAATGTTACTGCGCAGAATGGTTATACAATGCAGTATAGTATTAATAACGGTTCAACATGGAGTAGTAATGGAACATTCTCAAACTTAAGCGGAGGTACTTATAATGTCTTAGTAAAATATACATTATCAGGAACAACTTGTACAGATCCAGTTCAGGTAATAACAATTGATTCGCCAACATCTGAATTAACAGGTTCTGGAGGTGTGGCAGAATTAGCAGGATGTACACTAGGTGGAAATGGTGGTAAATTAAGAATTACAAACGTTTCAGGTGGAGTAGCTCCTTATCAATATAGTTTTGACGGAGGTTCAACTTGGCAGTCATCTCCTGAAAAAGATGTCTTACAAGGAACATACATCCTTGTTATTAAAGATAATGTAGGATGTACTTATACAATTCCTTACAATGTTAAATTAGATCCAAAACCTGCAGATCCAACAATTACCATTGCTCCTGTTGTTTACAATTGCGATGGAACTGGAAAAACAACGGCAACTGTTACAAATACAGGAGGATCAAATTATACTTATGAATACTATTTAGACGGTGTTGCAAATACACCTATTACAAATAATGTATTCAATAATATTCCGACAGGTTCTCATGAAATTGTTGTAAAATATAATCTTGTTGCGGCATCTACTTATAGTAATTTATTAAAAGAAGATTTCGGAAGAGGAGCTCCTACTACCAGTCCTGGTATTGCGGCGGCTTATTGCTTTAACAATCAAGATGTAAATATTCATACTTGCCCTAATCCTACAAGATCTGTTGAGGATAATCAATATTCTGTAGCTAGTTTCTTTTGGAGAAGCGACACAGCATGGTATCCATTTAAAGATCACACTTCTAATGGTACTGTTGCCGATGGAAGGTATTTATTAGTAAATATTGGTTCGGCTGCGGGTGACTACGGTATTTTATATAGCAAACCAATCGCTGACGTTATTCCAAATCAGCCAGTAAAAGTAGATTTGGCTGTTGCCAATTTATTAAACGCAGGTGTTGACGGAGCGGCTCCAATTGTTCGATTTGAATTAGTGGATCCATCAGGAAATGTTGTTGCTCGTGTTGATACTGGAAAAATTGCTGAAGCTAAAAACGACCCAAACAGAACAAAATGGATTGAGATTCCTACAATTTCTTTAAATCCAGGAAATAATACAAACCTGACATTTGTTATTCGTTCAGGAAGTTTAGAATATAACGGAAACGACTTATTGATTGATGATATTTCGGTTTATCAATTACCTAAATCATGTTTATCTTCGAGAGATTTCCCATTTGAAGTTGGAAGCGATAAAGCATTTACTGTTTTAGATCCAACAATTCAAAATGTAGCTTGTAGCGGTGGAAACACAGGTTCTATTACTATTACAGCTCAAAATTTTAACGGAAGTTTTTACTATTCTGTAAATGGGGGAACTTTAAAAAGTTCTACTACATCTCCAGTAACAATCAATGGATTAACAGCTGGTAATTATACGGTTGTAGTTCAAAGTGACGCTGCGGGAAGCTGTTCAAAAACATTTAGTAAAACAGTAGGAACCCCTACTCCGGTTACAGTTACAGCTCAGGTTACAACCCCACCAACATGTACAACTGGTGCTACAATTACGGCTACAGCTACTGGAGGTACAACTCCTTATAAATATGAGCTTAGAGCAGCAAATGGTGTTACCGTTATTACTTCATTCCAGGATTCAGCAGTATTCCCAGATGTGCCAACAGGAACATATACAATTGTTGCAAAAGATTTGAATAACTGTCCTTCTGCAGCTTCTGCGGCAGTTATTGTTAATGTTCCAACACCTCCTACAGCAACTTTAGCAAGTACATCAGACTTATGTTATGATGCTGCTGATAAAGCAACAATTGTTGTGACGGCTACAGGAACAGGTACTTTGACATATAGTTTAGATGGTGCAGCTGGAGTTACAACAAATACATTTACAAATGTGGGTGTGGGAACACACAGTGTAGTAGTAACGGATAGTAATAATTGTAAAGCAACAGTCGGTAATATTGTTGTTGCACCAGAATTAAAAGCAACTCCAACTATTACTAAAACATTAGATTGTAATACAACTGGAGCAACTATTAAAGTTGATGTTTCTGGAGGTACAGCACCTTATACTTACAGAGCGAAATTAGATTCAAATCCTTATGGATCTAGTATAAGTATTACAGGAACTTCATTTAATTATGCAGCTCCTTCTGCAGGAACTTATACATTTGAAATTTCAGATTCAAATAGCCCAACTTCATGTAAAGCTATAATTACAGCTACTGTGGATGCTATTACTAATCCAACTGTTGTTGCACAGCCAGTACAAATTGCTTGTAATGGTGGCTCTACAGGAGAGGTTACTTTAGTAGCTTCTGGAGGATCGGGAAGTTATACTTATAGTTTTAATAATAGTGCATTTTCATCTACTATAAAATATACTGGTTTAAAAGCAGGAATTGCTTATCCATTCCAGGTAATCGATAATAAAGGATGTAAATCAGGAATTGGTTCAATTACATTAACTGAACCAACAGTTGTTCAAGGAACAATTTCTGCAACAGAACTTACATGTAGTTCTACTGGAACAGTTCCAGCTGTTGTTACTGTAACAGGATCTGGAGGAACAGGACCTTACCAATATAGTTTCAACGGAACTTCAAACTTTACTTCTGTTAATACATATTCAACATCAGTTGCTGGTACAGTAACAGCTTATATTAAAGACAATAATAACTGTCAAATTGGACCATTAAGTGTTACAATTGCGACTTTATATCAAATTACTGATATTACTATTACTGATAGCGGTTATGATTGTTCTACAACTCCTCCAGGAGGACATGTTAATATTGCTGCTGTAAAAGGTGGTGTTTCTGCGCCAATTCGTTATCAGATTATTTCAGGTCCAGCAGGATATGATACAGCAACTAATTCTGATGGTGAGTTTAAATCATTAACTCCAGGAAATTATATTTTCCAAGCAACAGATATTAAAACAGGTTGTTCATTTACAAAATCATATACAGTTAATGGATCTCCTGATATTACTACAGGAGGATCAGTTCTTACAAACATTAAGTGTTATGGTGGTACAGGAACAATTCAGTTTACAATTAACGGAATTAAGAGCAGATATGATTATGTTATTACAAATGGCTCAGGAACTACTATTCAAAGTGCGAATAACGTAGCAGGAGCAGGGAATAACACGATTAGTGTACCTGCAGCTCAACCAGTGGGTTCTTATACGATTACAGCAACAGACAGAACAACAAAATGTCAGTCTTCATATACAGTAAACTTAACACAGCCTGCTGCTGTTTTAGATGTTACTGCAACAGCACCGAATGTTAACTGTAATAATTATACAACAATTATTACTGCAGTTGGAACAGGAGGAACAACTAGTTATACATATGCTGTAGTGCAAAAAGGCGCTGCTGCTCCATCAACTTACGGAACAGATCCAAAATTAACTGTAAATACAGTTAATGGTACTGTTATGGATTGGGATGTTTACATTAAAGATGCTAACGGATGTACGGATTTTGTATCTATTAAAATATTAAAAGATGCAGTACCTGCAGTTACAGCAGTGTTAAATAATCAATGTACGGGTTCAGGAAATAGCTTTACAATTACTGCTACAGGTACAGGAGGTACAGGTGCTTTACAATACGGAATCAACGGAGTTGGAGGAGCGTTCTCTTCAAACAATGTTTTCAATGTTACTGCTTCAGCAACTCCATATACTGTTTGGGTAAAAGATGCAAATAATTGTACTGCTCAAGCTACACCAATTACAGTTTATCCACAATTAACAGCAACTACCACTGTAAAAGAATTGGATTGTTCTACAACAAGTCCAGATGCAACTATTACGGTTAATGGAAATGGAGGAAATGCTCCTTATAAATATGAAGTTTCTACAAATGGAGGAACTACTTATACTTTAATGGCTTCTAATGTTTACACGACTTCAACAGCTGGAACATTCTTAATTAGAGTTACAGATGCGAACGGTTGTACATTTGTAACGACTACTCCAATACTTTCTATTTCTAATCCAACAGTTACAGCAAACCCAGTAATTAATGTTAGTTGTAATGGAGGAACAGACGGTTCAGTACAATTAATTGGAGCTGGAGGTTCATTAACAGGAGGTCAGAATTATCAATATAGCAAAGACGGTATCACTTATGGATCTGCTTCTTCTTTCACAGGATTAGTTGCAGGTGATCACGATTTCTTTGTAAAAGACAGTAAAGGGTGTGTTGGTAAAGTAACAGTTACTATTACAGAACCAACTAAATTAGTAATTAGTGCTACATCAACAGGTTTTACTTGTAGCACGACTAATACAAAAGTTGCAGGTTCGGTAACGATAAATGTGCCTACAACAGGAACTTCACCATACGAATACAGCTTTAATGGCGGTGGATATGGAGCGGGAAGAACGTTGACAGTAAACGACAATGGATCAGACCAGACGATCAACTATTCTGTTAAAGATGCAAAAGGATGTATCACAAACGGATCAGTTGTTTTAAATAAATTGAATTCGCCAAAAATCAATACAGCTACTGCTTCAGCGGTTACATGTACAGCTACCACAAGTACAGTTACTGTAACGACAACAGCAGGGACAGGAGTTGGCACACTGGCTTACGCTATCACTGCACCGGCATCTGCTGTGGGCAATGTTACAGGAGCGAGCTCTGGAGTATTCACAGGCTTGGCACCGAATGCGACCTATACTTTCAAGGTTACGGATGCCAACGGATGCTACGACACCAAATCGGTGACGGTAAATCCGGTTACGGTGATCGCTATCGCGGGCAACAAGAACAATGATGCTACGTGCAAGGGCACTTCTACAGGAAAAGGTACTTATACCATTTCAGGAATTGCAACAGTTGGGAATTATTCATTCACATTGACGGCAGGTACTTTAGGTACAGGCACGTTGACAAAATCTGGCAATACGCTGACATTAAACAACGTAGCAGCAGGAACGTACACTGTGGAGGTAAAAGACCTTGCTACAGATTGTACGAACTCAGTTAGCATAGTAATTGGCGAGCCAGCATTGGCATTGGATGTTACGGCAGTTGCCACAAACATCAACTGCAACAATGACAACGCGACAATCACAGCTACGGCTACAGGCGGAACAACCAACTACAGCTATGCGGTTGTGCTGCATAATGCTGCGGCTCCATTAGCGGCGGCTTATGGCCCAAGCGCTACCCTTACAGTTGATACTAACAGCGGGGCGAACATGAACTGGGATGTATATGTAAAAGATGCAAACGGATGTACAGACCTAGTTGGGGTTTCATTATCTTCTGACCCGGTTCCAACGGTAACGGCAGTATTGAGCAATCAGTGTACGGCTTCAGGAAGCGGATTTACGATCACAGCTACAGGAGCGGGAGGCAAAGGCACGCTGCAGTACGGAATCAACGGAGTTGGCGGAGCCTTCTCAACAAACAACGTGTTCAATGTTTCTGCTTCGGCTACAGCTTACACGGTTTGGGTAAAAGATGCCAATAACTGTACGGCTTCAGCGACTCCGATCATGGTTTACCCTCAATTGACGGCTACCATCAGGGTGAGCAAAGAGCTGGACTGCAGCGCTACTCCGAATGCAGAAATCACAGTTGATATTTCAGGCGGAAAATCTGGATACACATACAGAGTTGATCCTGGAACAGGAACCTACGGCTCTAGCACTCCAGTGACGGGCACTCAGATTGTTTATGCAAACGCTGCAACAGCTGGAACATATAATTTTGAGATCACAGATTCAAATACGCCGGCTTGTACGAAGATAGTTTCTATTGCAGTAAACCCTATCACCAACCCTACAGTAACGGCTACTCAGGTAAACGTTACTTGCAACGGAGGCTCGAACGGATCTGTATTGTTGAGAGGAGCAGGCGGATCAGGATCTTACTCTTACAGCACTTCTCTTGCAGGCACATATGGCGCAAGCAACAGCTTTACAGGACTTGCTGCAGGATTGCATACTTTCTATGTAAAAGACAGCAAAGGCTGTACAGGAAGTGTTGATGTTACGATCACAGAGCCTACGGCTATCGTGGCTACTCCATCGGCGACGAAGTTCACATGTAGCGCAACCAATGCAAAGCAATCAGCATTGATCACAGTTACAGGAACAGGCGGAACGGGAGCTTATACGTACAGCTACAACAACGGAACAAGCTTTGTGGCAGGCAATACATTGTCAGTAAACGACAATGGAGCTTCACAAACTTTCAATATTATCATAAAAGACGCTAACGGCTGTCTTTCACCAATGGTGCCGATTACATTGGCTCCATTGAATTCGCCAAAAATCAATACAGCTACTGCTTCAGCGGTTACATGTACAGCTACCACAAGTACAGTTACTGTAACGACAACAGCAGGGACAGGAGTTGGCACACTGGCTTACGCTATCACTGCACCGGCATCTGCTGTGGGCAATGTTACAGGAGCGAGCTCTGGAGTATTCACAGGCTTGGCACCGAATGCGACCTATACTTTCAAGGTTACGGATGCCAACGGATGCTACGACACCAAATCGGTGACGGTAAATCCGGTTACACCGATTGCAGTAGCAGTTAGTAAATTAAGTGATGTGAAATGTAAAGGAGATTCGACAGGATCTGCTAAATACACAGTTTCAGGATTTAGTGCTACTGGAAACTACACCGTTGCAATTACAAGTAACCCAACAGGTTTACCATACACAATGAGTACTACGGGAGATGTGATTACTTTGACAGGATTGTCTATTGGTGATTATACAGTTTCTGTAGAAGATAATACTACTCATTGTCCTGCAAGTGCTACAATCACGATTAGTGAACCAACAAACCCTTTAACGGCAAGTTATGCAACAGTTAATGCTAACTGTCTTGTTGGTACTTCAAAAGTAACAGTTACTGCTGGGGGCGGAACAATCGCTTACAAATATGCTTTCGTTCATGATTTAGTATTACCAAATGCTTCTGATTTTGGACCAAGCAACGTTGCATATCTTGACCCAGCAACAACAAATTGGGATGTTTATGTAAGAGATGCTAACAATTGTGAAGTTAAATTAGACGTGACAATTGCTAAAGATAATGCACCAACAGTTACAGCTTCTGCTGTAGGCCAATGTTTAGGAGTTGGTACATATACTATTACTGCAAGCGGTACTGGAACGGGTACTTTACAATATAGTATTAATGGAACTTCTTATCAGGCAGGTAATACATTTGCGGTTACTACGGCTGGTACTTATAACATTTGGGTAAAAGACGCAAATGGATGTACGGCTCAAACGACTACTCCAGTTATCGTTAATGATAAATTGACTTTATCTGCTAGATTAGATAAAGACATTACTTGTGTTACCGGAAATGAGGCAGCTAAAATTACTTTAACTGCAGGTGGTGGTAATGGAGTGTATACGTACTCATTCACAAGTTCACCAGTTGCACCATCAGCAACTCTATCTGGAAATGTCTTGACTACAAATGATGCAGGTGATTATATCTTCACAGTAACTGATGGACTTGGTTGTACAACCACTACAACAGTACCTGTTAAGATTACTGTACCAGTTAATCCTGATTTCACTATGACTAAAGGACCAGATATTCTTTGTAACAAAGATGAATCTGGATCATTAAATATTGTGATCGATCAAACTAAAGGACTTGCTCCTTACACAATAGAAGTTTTAAATACGACTACAGGTCATCCTTATGGAACACAAACATCTGGTTTAGCTGCGGGTAATTATAGTGTTAAAGTTACAGATGCAAAAGGATGTTCAGTAACTAAAAATATTACTATTTCTGAACCACCAGCTTTAGTAGTGGTTTGGGATAAAAACGATATGCACTGTGATGCAAGTACAGGTGGTGTATCAAAAGGAGAAATCATCATTCAATCAGTAACCGGTGGTACTGGTCCTTATGATTACTATGTTACTGGAGTTAATGGTTATGTGGGTGAGGCTCATGGTATTCCAGGTACTAGTGTTATATTTGAAGTTGTTGATTTTGGTTTTTACCAAATTAGAGTTGTTGATACAAATGGTTGTTCTGTATTTAAGAAGGACGTTTTGATTGCAGCACCACTTACTAGTGTTGGAATTACAATTGATACTGCTGCAAGTTGTTCAGCTACTGGTGGCTCAGCTACTATTACAATTGACGGTGCTTACGCTGGAGCAGGACCATTCCATTTTAATATCTATAAAGGTCCAAGCACTCCTCTGTTTGTTGCTGATGGAACAAATGGCTGGATAGGCGAAACATCTCCTAGACAAGCAGTTTATACTGGCTTAACACCGGGTATATCATATACTTTTATTGTTTATTCTGAAAGTACTGGATGTTACTACTTCCAAGCAGCACCAGATCCAATTCCAACTAATTCTCAATTGGAAGTTGTGAAGGATGTCGCTAGTAATATTACTTGTAAAAATGCGGGTAATGGAAGCATTAAATTTGCTATTAAAAATAACTATCTTGCCGCTACTGTAGATGTACGTTATTCAATTCATCAGGCATTTACGAATGTTGAAATTGTTCCACCTACTACTATAACGAATTTAGCTGCGGGAGCAACAACTAGCGATATTACGATTGGATCATTAGGTACTGGAACATACTATATATTGGTTGAAGAGATCAATGGACCTAATGTTGGTTGTTCAGTAGTTTCAAAAACAAACTTTACAATTGAAGAATCAGCTATTGATTTATCACTTTCAGCTTCAGCTACTTCAATTGCAGACTGTACGAATTTAGGAACTATTTCAGCTCAGGCAAAGGATGGAACAGGACCTTATACTTATCAAGTAGTTGCGGCAGGAGATTCTCCTTCGACTACTGCTTGGGTATCAAGCAATACATTCACTAGAGCAGGAAGTGTTACAGGAATCGATTATGATGTTTACACGAAAGATGCTTTTGGTTGTATCAAATTTGTAACTGTAAAAGTTTTCAAATATAAAGACCCAACAATCAATGTTCCACCAGCTATCTGTTATACAGGTGTTCCATTTACATTTACAATTCCTGGAACGGTTGATTCTGCAATTGTTGGTGGTGCAACATATAGTGTAAATGGAAGTGTATTCCAAACTTCACCAGATTTTACATTTAATGCTGCAGGAACTTACAATTTAGTAATTAAAGACGGTAAAGGATGTACTGCTACAATACCATTTGAGGTTAAACCACAACTTAAACTTGATGTTAAACAAACTAGAGATTTAAGCTGTATCGTTGGAAGTGAAGATGCTCAATTTACTTTAACAGCTACAGATGGTTATAGTCCTTATGTTTATACATATACTTATAATGGAGGTACAAGTACTGCGGTACCAGCTGTACCAGGTAATGTTTTAACAGCAAGTAGTATTGGTACGTACGTGTTTACAGTTACTGATGCTAAAAACTGTCAAGCAACTTATACAATCAACTTAGATGCTATTCCAACAATAGACTTTGCAGTTTCTTCTGTAAATACTAGTTGTAATGGAGGTTCTGACGGAACGATTACGGCAGTTGTTGCTACAGGTGTTGGTCCATTTAAATACCAATTAGAAGATGGGGCAACTATTGTTAGAGCATACCAAGATTCAAATGAATTTAAAAACTTGCCAGCAAAAACTACTTATGTAGTAAGAGTTAAAGATGCAAGAGAATGTACAGTTACTAAACCAATTACTATTGGTCAGCCAACAATCTTGTCAGCTACGTCATCAGTGACAACTGCTTTATCATGTACGTCAGGCAACGCGCCATCAAAGGCTGTGGTTACGGTTGTGCCGTCAGGCGGAACTACGCCATACCAGTACAGCTATGACAATGGGGCAAGCTATTCTTCAACCGCTACCTACGAGACATTCGCAGGAGCTACATTTGATGTAATGGTTAAGGATGCCAACGGATGTACGGTTACCATCACAAACGGTGTGAACGTACCGGCATTGAACCCGCCGACTGATATGGATATAGTTGGAACACCAATCTACTGCCTGCCGGCAGCTAGACAAACCAGTACGGTTACGATCAGCAACGTACAGAACGGAGTTGGAACAAAATCATTTGCGATCTTGTCTCCTGCTTCACAAACTGGAAACGTTTCTGGTGCGGCAAGCGGTATATTCACCAACTTGCCAGCAGGTACATACTTGTTTGAAGTAAAAGACGCGAACAACTGTACTTATGAGGAATCATATACGATAGATCCGGTAACCAATATTGCGGTTGCAGGACAATTGACTGCAGATGTTTCTTGTAATGGAGGCAATGACGGTTCTGCAACATTCACTGTTTCAAACAATACAGGAGCATTCACTTATGCTTTCACGACAGGTACAGGCACGCTTGCACTGTCTGGAAACGTTGTTACTGCTACTGGCTTGGTTGCAGGAAACTATGTATTGCAGGTTACAGACAATACGACTCAATGTACGGCTACGGCATCAATTACGGTAGGCCAGCCAGCTGCATTGTCGTTAGTTGCCAATCCTTTTGTGAACGCGAACTGTAATGCAGATGCTCAGGCAAGCGTTGTGGCTTCAGGCGGAACAGCTCCATATACTTACTCATTCGTGGTAAGAGGTGCAGGTGCAGGAACTTATACAAGCTCTGACAGCGCTATGCTGAATCCTGCAACTTCATTGGATTGGGATGTTTATGTTAAGGATGCCCACAACTGTGTTATCACAGCGCCGCTTCAGATCTCAATCGTTAAGGATGCTTCTCCAACAATTGTTGCACCAGCTCCAGTTTGTTTCCAAGGCGTAGCAATCGCGATTGATTTGTCAGTTGGCCAGACAGTACCGGTTGGAACACCGAAATATTCAATCAATGGATCGGTTCAGACGAGCCCTATTTATAATATCACAGCTCCGGGAACATATCAATTAAGCATTATTGATGGCAACGGATGCGAATCAAATATCGTTAGTTATGAAGTTAAGCCTCAGGTTACTTTGGTGGCAGAGCTTCTTCAGGATCTGACATGTACTTTGGCTGCAGACATCAAATTGACTCCAGGCGGAGGAACAGGAGTTTATCCTACTTATGAGGTTGAAATCAACAACAGCGGAACTTATGTGGCTCTTCCTGCGGCTTATGCGGCTGGAACATATAAATTCAGAGTTACCGATTCTCAGGGATGTATGGCTGTGTCAAATATTATCACAGTGACACCGACAACAACTCCGACAGCAACATTTGCACAAACAAATGTAAGCTGCAAAGGCGGAAGCAACGGAAGCATCGTAGTTACGGCTGCTGACGGAATTTCTCCATACAAATACCAATTATCGCAAGGAGCTACTATATTGAAAGCTTTCAGCACTGCCGATACATTTACAGATTTGGCAGCAGGAAATTACGATATCCAGGTAATGGATGCTAAGGGATGCGTTTCAGCGAAAGTTCCTGTAACTATTACTGAGCCGACATTATTGACAGCTACATCATCAGTGACAACTGCTTTATCATGTACGTCAGGCAACGCGCCATCAAAGGCTGTGGTTACGGTTGTGCCGTCAGGCGGAACTACGCCATACCAGTACAGCTATGACAATGGGGCAAGCTATTCTTCAACCGCTACCTACGAGACATTCGCAGGAGCTACATTTGATGTAATGGTTAAGGATGCCAACGGATGTACGGTTACCATCACAAACGGTGTGAACGTACCGGCATTGAACCCACCTACAGACTTGACATTCGCAACAACAGTTCCTGTTACTTGTTTAGTAAATGGTACAGTTGAGATTACAAGTCATACAAATGGTGTTGCGCCATTCCAATATGAGATCCTATCTCCAATTGTAAGAGCTAAACAGCCAGGAACTACATTCGCCAATCTAGATCCAGATACGTATGTATTCCAGATTACAGATGCAAACGGATGTACTTATAATGAGTCTTATACAGTGGCTCCGGTTACAAATATTACAGTTGCAAGTTCATTAATTAAAAATGTTTCTTGTAATGGTGGCGCTGATGGTTCAATTAAGTTTACAGTTGAAAACAAAGCAGGTGGATTTACATATTCATTAAGTCCGGCTGTAGGTACTGCAACGCAAGTTGGTGACGTTATCACAGTAACTAATTTGCCAGCTAATACTTACACACTTTCGGTGATTGATGCTATTACAGGTTGTCCAGCTACGGCTACGATCGATGTTGCTCAACCAGCGATACTAGAGGTTGCTTTAGTTTCTAAAACTCCTGCAAATTGTTACTTAGGTTCTATTGTTACGGTTCAAGCAACAGGTGGAACTCCAGTATATAAATATGCATTTGTTAAAACTGGAGTTACTCCGGTAGCTTCAGACTATACAACTAGTAATAGTACTGTTTTAGCTTATGATGATTTAGGTGCAAATGATTGGGATGTTTATGTACAAGATGCAAACTTGATTTGTTCTGATAAAACAACTATCACGATTACAAAACATGCGGCGCCAACAATTGATCCTAATGCTAATGTGTATTGCTACACTGGTGGACCAGTTCCAATTACAATTACTGGAACGACTGATCCATCAATCGCAACACCACCAATGTATAGTATAGGTAATGGTTATTATGCTAGTCCTAACTTTACATTAAACGCGCCAGGAACTTATGAATTCTTTATAAAAGATGGTAATGGTTGTGTGGCAAAAGCTACTTATGTATTAAGACAAGAATTGTTGATACAAGCAACTCTTACACAAGATTTGAATTGTACAACAAACAATGCTACAATTACATTGAAAGCAACACAAGGTACAGGTGCAGGAACATATTCTTTCGAATATGATCTTAATAACAGTGGAATTTACCAACCAGTTACAGCATTACCATTTGTTACAAGTACAGCTGGAACTTATACTTTCAGAGTAAAAGACGCAGTAACTTGTGAGGCAGTTTCTGTTCCGGTAGTAGTAACACCGCTTACGATTCCAATGTTTAATACAGCAGTTGTAGATGCATTGTGTCAAGGTGATTCAAACGGAAGTATTACTGTAACAGCTTCAAATGGCGTTGCACCTTATAAATACAGTATTAATGGAGGAACTTTTGTTAACTCTAATATTTTTGCTGGATTAAGTAAAGGAACTTATGCAATTTCAGTTATGGATGCAAAAGGATGTTCGTCAGCTTCTGTTAATGTGAATATCAACGAACCTGTTGTTTTAACAGCAGCAAATGTTGTTTCACCATTTGGATGTGATCCATCTAACATTGCAAAAGATGCTTTGGTTACACTAACAGCTCATGATGGTACAGGACCATATAGCTATAGTTTTGATAACGGTGTGACATTTGGAAGTTCTCCAACTCACATTGTAAATGCAGCGTCAACAATTAATTATGTTGTGGTTGATGTTAATGGATGTAGAGCGACAGGATCTGTAACAGTTCCTGCATACAATCCACCAACGAAATTTGATCTTTCGGCTACACCAATTTACTGTAATACAGTGGGAGGAGCGGCTACGATAACAGTGAGCAATATTGTTGGAGGTGTGGCTCCATATAACTATGCTATAGTTCAGCCAGCTGCTTCAGCAACATCAAATGCGACAGGAAGTTTTGCTAATCTGTTACCTGGAACATATCAAATTAAGGTTACAGATACTAATGGATGTAGTACTTTAAGTTCTATTGAAGTTAAAAAAGCAAGCGAAATTAATGTTGATGCACAGTTAATGAGTGACGTATTGTGTAATGGAGGAGCTACAGGTTCTATTGCATTCACAATCAGCAATTATATTGCTCCTGCGAATTATACATTTGCATTGTCACCAAATAATGGAACATTTACAAAAACAGGTGATGTGGTAACATATACAGGATTAACTGCGGCTAGTTACACGTTCACAGTTACTGATAATACATCAGGATGTACTGACAACGTTTCTAACTTTATCGTTAACCAGCCAGTTGCACCATTGAATTTTACAATGACAGCAACAAACATTACTTGTAATAATAAAAATGCAACAATTACAGTAACTGCAACAGGTGGTACTCCGGCATACGGATATGCAGCTGTAGCTAATGGAACTGCCGCTCCAACAGCATTCAGTAGTGATAGCAAAATTGTTGTAGATACTAATAACGGAACTGTTTTAGCATGGGATGTTTATGTGAAAGATCTTAACGGATGTACAACTTTAGTACAAACACAAAATATTTCAACAGCGCCACTTCCAAGCGGTATTACTGCAAGTGTAACAAGTCAATGTCCTAGCGCAGCAGGAACATATGATTTCACAGTTACAGTAACTTCAGGAGTAGGACCATTTGAATACAGTATTGGTGGAGGATTCCAATCAAGTCCTACATTCAGTGTAAATTCTTCAGGATCTTATGATATTACTGTAAGAGATGCTAACGGATGTACAACTACTGTAACAGGTGCTGTAGTTATTAGCGGTGCTCTTGATTTACAATTAGATGTTCAGAAATTGCCAAGCTGTGATTTCCCTGACGGAAGAATTGTGGCTAAAGCTACTGGAGGATCTGGAAATTATAGATATACTTCAGGAGCTTATATTCCAGTAGTTGCTGGAACAACTGCAACATTCAATAATATGGCAGCAGGTTCTCATACTATTACTGTAGAGGATTTGACGACAGGTTGTAAAGATATTGTTACTGTTGAAATGAAAGCAGCTACTCTTATTACAGGCTTGAATTTAGAGAAAACAGATGTTAATTGTAACGGAGAATCAAATGGACGTATTATTGTTCACTTGGCTCCTAATGCACCTGGCGTAAACGATAACCCTGTTTATACATATACTTTAACAGGAACTACTATTGGTGGAGTTCCAGTAAGTGTAGGTCCTCAAGAAGAGAATGTTTTCGATAACCTTCAGGCTGGAGATTATACAGTTAAAGTAACTTCAGGAAGAGGATGTAATGCTCAGGTTGATACTAGAATTATTCAACCAGCTCCTATTGTAGTGAATGCACCAACAGTTTCATCTTTTGTATGTACTACGGGAACAAATACAACAAATTTTGCAAGTATTACAGTTAATTCTGTGACTGGTGGTACTGCTCCTTATATTCTATATGAATTCAGTAAGAACGGAACAGTTGTTCAAAGTAGTAGTTCTAATGTCTACAATGAAACGGATCTTACAGGTGGTACTTATAGCGTAAGAGTATTTGACAGCAAAGGTTGTGAAGGTACTTCTACTGCTCCAATTGTAATTGCACCTTTCATTACTATGGATAAGGTTAATGTAAATGTTGTGACTCCAATTACTTGTATTAATAATGAAACTATTCAAGTTTCTGTTGCTACAACAGGTGGAACTCCAACAGGATTGGTATATACAGTTTCAGGTGTATCAGGAACTGTTTTCAATCAAACGAACTCTACGGGATTATTCTCAGGATTAGCGATCGGAAACTATGCGGTAAGTATTTTCAATCCAACAACAGGATGTACAATTAAGGATTTCCATTTTGTATTTGATCCTAATACATTTGAGATTGACGTAACGCCGGTTAAAGACGAGCTTTGTTATGGAGATGCAGACGGAAGTGTTGATTTAATGTTTGTTGACAACCAATTAAATCCAACAAATGATGCAGGTTCATTTACCTACACAATTACTGGTCCAGTAACAATTACTGGAACTGCAGCTAATGCTGGTCCGGTTAGAATTACAGGATTAAAAGCAGGTCAATATTCTGTAACAGCTAAATTGGTTGGAAGACCAGAGTGTACAGTTACGAATGTATTTACAATTCAGCAACCATTAGCTCCTTTAGCAGTAACGACGACTAAATCTGAAATTACTTGTATCACGGGTAACAATGATGGAGAGATTTCGGCATCAGCTACTGGCGGATGGGGTACAAATTACCAATATGAATTAGTAGGTCCTACTGTTCATATCACATACTCTGATAAGTTTGAGTTTACTGGTTTAACAGCTGGAAACTATACGATCAATGTTAAAGATGAAAATGGATGTATCGCAACAACTAATGTTCAATTAGTAGTTCCTGCTCCAATTGTGGTAACTGCAAGTGCAAATGCATCAATGTTATCATGCTTCGGAAGTAAAGATGGCGTAATTACAGTTAATCAGCCAACAGGCGGACAAGGAAGCAACTACATGTACACATTGAACATTGTATCTGCAAATCCAGTTATTGTTTCAGGACCACAATCAGGTAGAGTATTCTCTAACTTAAGTGCAGGAACTTATACAATAACAGTTACTGATGGATACTCTTGTGAGGCTACTTCTGCAACAATCGTTATTAGCGAGCCGACAGAAGTTCAAGCAACATTAGATGTTTCAAGAGTACAAACATGTATGACGCAGTCTCAGATTACTTTGGGTGCAACAGGTGGGAAAGCGCCTTATACTTATAGTACAACGGCTAACTTTGCAACTGTTATCGGAACGTTTGCATCTTCAGTATCATTTGATGTTCCAGTTGGTACATACCAATACTATGTGAAAGATGCTAGTGGTTGCGTTGGATTTGTTTCTAATGCAGTTAAAATCGATCCTCTTGTTCCTCTAACATTAGAGTTAGATGTAACTAATGCAGTTGTGAAATGTCAGGGTGAAACAACAGGAGTAATTGTTGCAAAAGCTATTGGTGGTCTTGGAAATTACCGTTACACATTGTTAAACAATGCTGGAACTGCAATTCGCCCAGCTCAGGCAGATGGAAGATTCGAGAATCTTGCAATTGGAACATACAGTGTAAAAGTTGATAGCCAAGATTGTACATTTACATCTAAAGCTATTGTTATCACAGAGCCTGCAACGCCAGTAACTGCTCAGTTTAATGTGACTAATGTTTCTTGCTTCGGTGAAAACAATGGTAAATTAGAAATTCTTGCTCAAGGTGGAACAGGAGTTATCAAATATGCTCTTTCTCCAAACTTGAACCAATTTGATGATGTTCATGTATTCGAGAAATTATCACCTGGTAATTACCAAGTAATTGTTCAGGATGCAAACGGATGTTTCATCTTACATGATTTCACAATTACGCAACCAGAATTATTGAGAGGAAAAGAAGTTCCAAACTCTATGATTCCTGAAGTTTGTGTTGGTGATAAAGATGGTGCATTTAGTGTTGAGATTTTAGGTGGTACAGCTCCATACAAAGTAAGTCTTGATGTTGAAAAAGGACCATTTACAAATGGTGCAGTAGGTCAAACAATATTTGACTTTACTAAATTGACAGGTGGTAAACATACAGTTTACTTTACAGATGCGGCTGGATGTATGAACTATGTTGAAATTAATATGCCATTGCCGGTTGTTCTAGATCCGAAAGCGGAAATAAACTATGACTGTGTGGATAATCATGCTGCTAACAGAGTAACTATCACTGTTGATGCAAGTATTACAAACCCAGCAGACGTAGATTACAAACTTGATGCGACTGGTGCTTACCAATCAAGCAATATTTTCACTAATCTTGCTCCAGGTAATCACTACGTAACAGCTAGACATACTAATGGATGTGAAGTTCCAACAGTAAGTTTCGAAATTAAAGCTGTTAAACCATTGGCAATTGCTTTAGCCGCAGGTAAACCTGAAATGAACGTTATTTCAGTAGTTGCAACAGGTGGAGCTCCAGCTTATGAGTATAGTTTCAATGGAGAACCGTTTAGCTCTTCTACTAAATTCAAAATCTACAAATCTGGTGATTATGTAATAGTAGTTAGAGATCAAAACGGATGTACAGCAACGATTACAGTACCAATGAAATATATTGATGTTTGCTTAGACAATTACTTTACTCCTAACGGAGATGGTGTTTACGATACTTGGGGTCCTGGTTGTACTAATATTTACAACAACCTTGAATTCTCAATCTTTGATAGATACGGTCGTGTAATTGCTAAATATCACTATGGTCAAAAATGGGACGGAAGATACAATGGTGAGGAATTGCCTTCTGGTGATTACTGGTATGTTCTTAAACTAAATGACGAGAAAGATGCAAGAGAGTTTGTTGGACATTTCACTTTATACAGATAACAAAATAATTGCCCCTATGATGTTATCTAAAAAAATTATTACAATGAAAAAGTTTATTTTATCCCTAGTACTCATGGCTGTAACAACAAGTTACAGCCAAGAGTTAAACCTACCAGTGTTTACGCAGTATTTAGCTGATAACCCGTTTGTACTTTCACCTGCTTATGCCGGTATTGGAGATAACCTTCGGATTAGAGCAAATGGTTTGACGCAATGGGTCGGAATTAAAGATGCGCCTGAAAACCAATCTTTATATGCCGATTTTAGAATTCTAGATCGTTCAGGGGTTGGAATTTCGCTTTATAATGATAAAAACGGATACACAAGACAAACAGGTGCCAAAGTTTCTTTTGCGCATCACTTGATTCTGGATTATTATGGTAAGCAGTATTTGTCTTTCGGTATTTCGTATAACTTCAACAGTTTCAGAATTGATATTGATGAATTTAATAATACGATTGAACATCCTATTCTTGATCCATCGGTAACAGATAATCGTTATACGGGAAACAACAACTTTGACATTAGTGCTTTATATCGTAATAAAAACTTCTATTTGAGTTTCAATGCGAATAACGTATTAAAGAAAAATGTAGATAAATACCGTGGTGTAGAGCCTAACTTGCTTTCAAACTATCAAGTTTACACAGGATATGTTTTTAACGACGGGGAAAATAGACGAATCGAATATGAACCATCTATCTTTTATCAATACTTTGCAAGTGATAAACGTTCTACAACCGATTTTAACTTCAAATACCGACGTTACAATCGTTATGAAGATTATTACTGGGTTGGAGTTTCATATCGTATGTTAAATGACCAATTCCCAAAACCGTTATCTGTTGGGCCAATGGCTGGTTTTATGAAATCTAGATTTTACTTTGGATATTCATACCAAGTGATGTTCAACGATCTTGGAAATTACAATACAGGTACTCACGTAGTAACTATAGGTTTTGATTTCTTGCAGGCTATCAGCAACTGTCCTTGTACGCAGAGTCCAGTTCACGATTAATAAGAACAAAACCATTTCTTAGGCCAAATAAGCCATTATTACAAAGCGAGTCGCAACATTATGTGTTTTTACCGCAATAATTTGAAATAAACTTACAATAACATTAAATTTGAATAGTATCAGTTTGCATCGTCAAAATGATAAATCAAATTTGATTTATGAAAGCAAAATTTTCACTTTACGCGAAACACATTGTTTTGTGCCTCGCTTTTTTATTTTTGCCGTATGCCTTCACATCGACAAATACTATTTTTTCGTTGCCGCATTTATACACAAACGCGCATGACCGCATTTACTTTTTCATCTATTTTACACTACTTTGTTTTTTCTATTTTAACTACTATTTCTTAATTCCGAGATTTTATTTTTCCGAAAAGAAGTTCATTTATTATTTGAGCATTTTTGGATTTCTCTTGTTTTTTCTTTGGATATCAACCACTTTAGACCATCCAGATCGTAATTTTTTGGATTTTAGAAGTCATGAACCGCATTTTGGCGATCGTCCATTTCATTTTCCTAAAGGTTTTCGTCCGGCCCCATCGATGGTTAAAGAAATGCCTTTTGATTTTGTGGGTGGCCCGCCAACACAGTACGGACATACAGCTTTAGTATATTTAATTGGAGTAGTATCAAGTCTGCTTTTTGCGATTAGTGGGAGATTGCAAAGTGTTGAGAAAGAAAAAGTGAAATCAGAATTGGCTTTCTTGAAAGCGCAAATCAATCCGCATTTTTTATTCAATACTTTGAACAGCATTTATGCTTTGGCTTTAAAAAAAGATGATAAAACACCCGATGCAGTTGTACAACTTTCAGAATTAATGCGTTATATTATGACCAATTCTAATGATGAAGTGATTGATTTGACTAAAGAAATCAATTATATCAACAATTTTATTTCTTTGCAAAAAACACGACTAGGAAATACCGTTTTAGTAGATTATAAAGTAACAGGAAGTACTTTCGGGAAACAAATTACGCCGCTTATTTTAATCTCTTTTATCGAAAATGCTTTCAAATATGGTGTAAATCCAGATCAAACTTCTGAAATTTGTATTCGTATTGATATTATTGAAGAACAGTTAACGTTATTTGTTTCTAATAAAAAGACCTTCTCTGTTCAATCTGAATCGGGAATTGGACTTCAGAATACAATTGAAAGATTAAAATTGGTTTATCCAAACAAGCATCAGCTCAAAATTGAAGATACTCCAGAAAAATACGTTGTAAATTTATCTATAAAAGTAGGATGATAAAAGCAATCGCATTAGATGATGAGCCATTGGCATTAGAAATTCTCCAGAGTTTATGTGACACGATTGATTACATAGAACTGGAAAAAGTCTTTACGAAATCTGATGAAGCGTTTAAATATCTTAAGAAATATCCGGTCGATTTATTGTTTTTGGATATCAATATGCCGTCAATTTCAGGATTGGATTTTTACAAAAAGCTTCCAAATAAGACCATGGTGATTTTTACAACCGCTTATTCTGAATTTGCTGTTGAAGGTTTTACTTTGAGTGCAACAGATTATCTTTTAAAACCCATTTCACTTTCTCGTTTTCAACAAGCTGCCGAAAAGGCTTTTTCGCAATGGAAACAGCAGAATCAAAACATTGAACAGCAATATCTTTTCATTCGCGCCGATTACAGTTTGATCAAAATTTTGTTTTCGGATATTTTGTATATCGAAGGTTTAGACGATTACGTAAAAATTCATATTCAAAATCAAAAAACGGTTGTTGCAAGAATGACTTTAAAAGCGATGCTTCAAAAACTGCCAGATACGGAGTTTGTTAGAGTTCATCGTTCCTTTATCATTCCGATTTCTAAAGTGGAGAAAATCAGAAATAAAATAATTACTATTGATACTGCTGAAATTCCGATTAGCGCTAGTTACGAAGAAGCTTTTTTTGAACTTTTGGACAAGAAATAATATTGACCACAAATACCACAGATTAAAGGGGTTTACAGAGATCAATCAAATTTGAGTTTTGCTTCAGAATAAAATAAATCTGTGCCAATCTGTTCGATCCGTATCATCTGTGTTCCATTTTCCACAATTCGTTTTAACCGACTTATTTTTACTACAAAAAACAAATTTTTCCTTGTTTACCTCATAAATTTTATCGTTTACCTCAAACTTTTTCCAACGCTTTAATTTCGAATAATTTTACTCGAAAATAACTGTTAATCATTCTATTGGTATAACATTTAAAAAATAAAAGCAATGAAAAGAAAAGAGTTTTTAAGAGGTTTGGGTTTAATGGGAATTTCATCTTTAGCGATTCCAATCATTAACTCTTGCAGTAAAGATGATGATTCTGGTTCTTCAACTGGTACTGATTCGTCTTCTGGTTCAGATTCATCTTCTGGCGATTGTTCTGTAACTCCATCTGAAACTGCAGGGCCGTTTCCAACTATTACGCCATCGTCTTTAGTGAAATCAAACATTACAATGGATCGTACGGGTGTTGCATTTACAATCAAAATCACGATTAAGAATACAAATGCAAGTTGCGCCGCTTTAAAAAACGCGATTGTAGATATTTGGCATTGTGACAAAGACGGATATTACTCTGAATATGGTGGAACTTCAATGCAGTCTGTGAATTATACGTCAGTTCATTTTTTAAGAGGAAGACAAACCACAGACGAAAATGGATTGGTCACATTTACGTCTATTTTTCCGGGTTGGTATTCGGGTAGAGCGACGCATATTCACGTGCATATTTACAATGCCAGCGGAACATCTTTATTGGTAACTCAAATTGCTTTTCCTGAAGGTTCAAACAGTGCGGTCGCACTAGTAAACGCATCATCGGCAAATGGCTATACAAAAGGATTGACGGGTTATACCTATAATGCCTCTGATAATGTGTTTTCTGATTCAACTGCAAAAGAAATGTCAACTATAACTGGAAGTGTAAGTGAGGGTTTTGTTTTAACACACACAATAAACGTTGCAGGATAGTTTTTTAAACGAATAAAAAAATGATAACGCAAATTCCAGCTCAAATTTATAAGTCAGACGCAAGAGGTGTTTTCAATTCTGCGAAGCACAATCGTTTTGCGACTTTTAATTTTGAACGTTACCAAGATTTATCCAGAAACGGATTTGGGTCTTTAAAAATCTTAAACGAGGTAATATTGGCTCCACAACAGCAAATTACAAGAGGTATAAGTTCAAATACGAATCTAATCATTTTGCCACTATTTGGCGGAATTGAATATAAGGATTCTATTGGTAATGAGGAGTTTTTGCGCGTCGATCAAATACGTGTTATTGCAGCTGATGACGATTTAGAAGTTGAAATCTTTAATCCATATAAAGAAGAAAATGTGAGCTATCTTGAAATTGATTTTCAGATGGGAAGACAGTATTTCAAAAATTATTTTCAGCAATATAAATTTGATTTCAATGCACATAATAAACTGAATAATTTATTCGAAATTGAAAGGGCCATTGGTTTCATCGGGATTTATGATGGAAGAAAAGAAGGTTTTTATACTTTGAAAAATGCCGACAATGGTGTTTTTGTATTTGTGATTCATGGTGCTTTTGAAGTCGAAAATCGACTTTTAGAAGCTAAAGACGGATTAGGGATAAAAAAAACTTCAACCATCGAATGGGAAGCTTTGTCTGAAAATGCCGTTTTGTTGGTAATAGAAGTTCCACTAAATCAGAAATAGTAAAAGATGCAAATCAAGAAAATAAAATTGGCATATCGCATCGTTATTGATAATTCTTCTTCTTTTTTGTGGGACAAATATGTTTTTGAAGACACTTTCAAAGAATATCAAATGCAGAGTCAACAATTCAATTTAGAAACAAATCCGAAAAATAAGTTCCGAGAATTATTGGCAGAAAATCCAAAAGCAGAGAAACTGCATTTTTTAATCGGAATTGCAGCAAGCGGTTATGTGGACCAACTGAAAGGGAAGTTTCACCGCGTAACCGATGTTTTAGGCAATAATTATTTTCCTTTTATTAATTATCAGCTTGATATTATAAATACAGATCGTACCGATTTATCAAAACATAAAATCGGAATTACGTTTTATTCGCCTTTGTTGTCGTATTTCGGAATTGTGGAGGGAAATTATCTTATATCGTTGGATAGCGATGATGTCAATGAATATGAAACCATTATGTTTCCAGTTCAAAAGAATTTATCGATTTGTTATATTAAAAATAATTAGTAAGCTTTAGTTTCAAAAAAACAGAAATTATTCGTTTCATTTTTTGCCTTTTCTGTCGGTCTGCAAGACAGGAAAGGTTTTTTTATGTTTAAGAAGATGTGAAATTTGTACTTAAAATTGTGTTTAATATTTAATAAACCAATTTATTTGTGAAATTATAACGTTTTCGTTCTTTTAATTATTGATTTTTTGGTTTATCCGAATTTATTAGTACTGTAAAAGTCCTATATTTGTTGTTCTTTCGAAAAAAAACCTAAAAAATAATAAAAATGAAAACTTTAAACGATTTCGATTTTAAAAATAAAAAAGCCATTATCCGTGTTGATTTTAATGTCCCTTTAGATGAAAATTTCAATGTAACTGATGCAACACGTATCGAAGCGGCTAAACCTACAATTGATGCTATTTTAGCACAAGGTGGAAGTGTGATTTTAATGTCGCACTTAGGAAGACCAAAAGGTGCTGAAGAAAAATACTCATTAAAACATATTTTAAAAACGGCTTCTGAAATTTTAGGAGTTCAAGTAAAATTTGCTGAAAACTGCGTTGGAGAAGTAGCTCAAAATGCAGCTGCAGCTTTAAAACCGGGAGAAGTTTTATTGTTAGAAAATTTACGTTTTCATGCTGAGGAAGAAGCTGGAGATGTAGCTTTTGCTAAAGAATTGGCTTCACTTGGAGACATTTATGTTAATGACGCTTTTGGAACGGCTCACAGAGCACACGCTTCGACTACAATCATTGCTCAGTTTTTCCCAAATGACAAATGTTTCGGAACATTATTGGCAAAAGAAATTGACAGTTTAAACAAAGTATTGAAAAACAGTGAAAAACCTGTTACTGCTGTTCTTGGAGGTTCTAAAGTATCTTCAAAAATTACAGTTATCGAAAATATCTTAGACAAAGTTGATCACATGATTATTGGTGGTGGTATGACTTTTACTTTCATCAAAGCGCAAGGCGGAAAAATTGGTGAGTCTATCTGTGAGGATGATAAACTACAATTGGCTTTAGATATTTTAAAAGCAGCTAAAGAAAAAGGTGTTCAAGTTCACATTCCAGTTGATGTTGTTGCGGCTGATGATTTCTCAAATACTGCAAACACTCAAGTTGTTGACGTAACTGCGATTCCTGATGGATGGCAAGGTCTTGACGCTGGTCCAAAATCTTTAGAGAACTTCAAAAAAGTAATTTTAGATTCTAAAACAATTTTATGGAATGGTCCATTGGGAGTTTTTGAAATGGAAACTTTCTCAAAAGGAACTATTGCTTTAGGTGATTTTATTGCTGAGTCAACTAAAAATGGTGCATTTTCATTAGTTGGAGGTGGAGATTCAGTTGCTGCTGTAAAACAATTTGGTCTTGAAGACAAAATGAGCTACGTTTCAACTGGAGGAGGAGCTATGCTAGAGATGCTTGAGGGTAAAGTTTTACCTGGAATTGCTGCAATTTTAGACTAAAATATCACAATTAACATTTTTTTACGTATTTTTAAACACTAAACTTTTTAGTTTTGCAAAAATACATGTCTTATAAATATTTGATTTATAAGATTTTAAAAAAATGTTATATGATTGTAAGGAAAATATCAATAGTAGCGACAGCTCTCTTTTCAATGACGATGTTTGCACAGCAAAGCGCATCATCAGAAGTTGAAATCAAGCCTGAAGTAAAGTTATCATACTTAGATTCGGTTAAAAGTACATTCAAGCAAAATGATATGGCTGCAAAAGCAGACAGTCTTTGGATGAAAGAATTAACAAGTCTTGATATTTATGATGATTTGACAAAAGATATTCAAACTATTAATTCAGATGTTACTGTTGATGAAGAGTTGCCTACAGATTTGCTGAAACAGCGATTGCAGGCAATGAATGAAAAGTCGCCGTTTCATATCGAATACAATCAAGGTTTAGAAAACATAATAAAGTCATTTCTCAAGAATCGTAAAAAATCGTTTTCTCGATTAATGGCTTTATCTGAATATTACTTCCCAATTTTCGAGGAATCATTTGCAAAAAATAATGTTCCTTTAGAAATCAAATATTTAGCCGTTGTAGAATCTGCTTTAAATCCTAAAGCAGTTTCTAAAATGGGCGCTACAGGACTTTGGCAGTTTATGTACGGTACTGGAAAACAGTACGCTTTAAAAATCGATTCTTATATTGATGAGCGCAGCGACCCAATGAAAGCTACTGCTGCAGCAAGCGATTATATGACCAAAATGTATGAAGTTTTTGGCGATTGGGAACTTGTTTTGGCATCTTATAATTCTGGTCCTGGAAATGTTACTAAAGCAATTCGCCGTTCAGGAGGTAAAACAAAATACTGGGACATTCGCAGTTATCTTCCAAAAGAAACTCAAGGATATGTTCCTGCTTTCTTAGCGACAATGTATCTTTTTGAATATCATAAAGAACACGGAATCAATCCAGAAAGAGCTGTTGTCAAAAACTTTGAAACAGATACTCTGAATATTAAAAAAGAAATGACATTCAAACAAATCGCCGATTTGCTTGATATGCCACAATCACAAATTCAGCTTTTAAATCCTTCTTATAAATTAAATGTTGTGCCTTACTACCAAGGTGAAGAGCATTGCCTGCGTTTGCCAAAAGATAAAATTGCCACTTTTGTTTCAAACGAAAAACAAATTTATGCCTATGTTGATCATATGGCAACAATTCGAACATTACCAACAAAATTAGCTGTAAAAGTTGCGCCTAAAGTGAGATTGCAACCAGAGAAAATCAATTCGAATTTCCAAATGTATGAAGTTCAAAAGGGTGATAATCTTGGTGCAATTGCTGAGAAATACGATGTAAACATCACGGATTTAAAGAAGTGGAATAACTTAAAATCAAATAATGTTGCATTAGGAAGAACATTAAAAATCAAGTCTGATGTTGATCCGTCTAAAATTTCTAAAGATCCAAAAGCAATTCCTGCTGTAGAGAAAAAATCAGAAGAAGCAATTGCCTCAGCTGATGATAAAGAGAAAACTGCACTTCCTCAAGAGTATGTTGTTGTGGCTGGAGATAATTTAGGGAACGTTGCAAAAAAATTCGGTATGACTATTGCGGAGTTAAAAGAACTTAATGGTCTTACTTCAAATAATATTGGTATAGGAAAAACTTTAGTGATTTCTAAAGAAGTTCCAGTAATTGAAGAAACAGCTAACGTAAATACAGCAATCGCTTCGAATGCATCAGTTGATTCATTCAAAAAAAGCGCTGTATCTAAAAAAGTTAGCGAAGATTATTACGTGAAAAAAGGAGATTCTCTTTATAGCATTTCTAAAAAATATCCTGGAGTTACGATTTCAGATATTAAAAAATGGAATGGTATTAAAGATGGAGATATTAAACCCGGAATGAAACTCAAAATAAACGGATAATAAAAAAATCATCTAAATTTGGGTTTTATTTCATAAATTAAAAAAATGAATAAAACCCTTTTTTTATTTCTAATTGTTCCGTTTTTAGTGGTTTCATGCCTAAAAACAGACAAACAGACTCAGCCTGTTTCAGGTAAAGCCAACACGATTTCTGTTATCATCGACGATCAGTTGTGGTATGGAGAAGTTGGTGATACCATCAGAAATAAATTTGCTTCGCCAGTTTGGGGATTAACTCAAGAAGAACCCCTTTTTACGATTAATCAATACCCAGCTCGTTTGCTTGAAGGCTTCGTTACAGACAGCAGAAGCATTATTGTAGTAAAAAAAGCGGCAACGGACAAGTTTGAAATTATCCGCAGCAAAAAACTTCCTCACAATACTTTTCGGATTTACGGAAAATCCGTTGATGAT
Organism: Flavobacterium mesophilum; assembly: GCF_039581405.1. Classification (NCBI taxonomy): domain Bacteria; kingdom Pseudomonadati; phylum Bacteroidota; class Flavobacteriia; order Flavobacteriales; family Flavobacteriaceae; genus Flavobacterium; species Flavobacterium mesophilum. The sequence continues at coordinate 809,984 of NZ_JBCPXZ010000003.1, forward strand.
ATCATTTGTAGTATCGAGCTCAATTCGCCTCAAATGATCAAAATTATTCATGAAGCAGAAATTCAAAAGATTCAAGAGGATAATAGCAAATCATTAATGAATCAGGCTGTTATCAAAAACAAATTCCACGCAACGCTCGAAATTCCTGTTGGATATGAATATATGCTTCATAAAAAGAATTTTATTTGGCTGAAAAAGAACATTATCAGTGGCAATACAAGTTTGCTTATATATCAGATTCCGCTTCATTCCTTTAAGAAATCAAACGTTGTGGCTGATATCATAAAAATGAGAGATTCTGTTGGCGAATATATTAAAGGCAGAGAACCTAAAACCCGAATGATTACGGGAGAAGCCTATGCACCATATTTTACGGCAATGCAATTAGATGGCAAAAAAGCGTATGAAACAAAAGGAACTTGGGAAATGCGAAATGATTTTATGGCTGGACCTTTTATTAATTACGCCATTCTCGACGAAAAGTATCAGCGAATTTTAGTAATTGAAGGTTTTTGCTATTCTCCTTCCAATCAAGAGCGCGATTTAATGTTGGATCTTGAAGCGATTATTAAATCTGTCAAGATTGATAAGAAATAATTTTTGTTTCATTTAAAGGAACATAATTTTAACCACAAAGCACACAAAGATTTACGCAAGAGTTCGCAAAGTTTATACCGATATAACTTTGTGAACTTTGCGTTTTATGTACACTCTAAATTAAAAGTCTTTGCGCCCTTTGCGGTTAAATCGCTCTAACAAACTTCAAGCCTGAAACATAATCATAAAAACATTTTTCTTAAATTTGTTTGTAACAAACATAAAAACAAATACTTATGAAAAATGCAACCACAATTTTAGCACTATTAGTATTGTGTTTTATTTCTTGTAAAAAGGAAGTGAAAACCGAAACCGAAACAACAAAAGTCCCAGATACTGTAAAGACTGAAGAGCCAATCGCAGAAGCTCCAGTTGATTCTGCCACACAAATGAAAGCCTGGCAAGCTTATGCAACTCCCGGAGAAGAACATAAAAGACTTGCTGATGAAGTGGGAACATGGACCTGTGACATGACTTTTTGGTATGAACCAAACGGAAAGCCAGAGAAAGCAACTTCTACAGCAATTGTAAAAATGGTTCTTGGAGGCCGTTATCAAGAAACAGATTATAAAGGAACAATTATGGGAGCGCCTTTTGAAGGAAAAGGAACGGTATCCTATAATAACGCTAGTAAAGAATACACCAATACTTTTATTGATAACATGGGAACCGGAATGATGGTTTCGATGGGAACTTATGATGAAGGTTCGAAAAGTATGAATATGAAAGGCGAAGTGGTAAATCCGGTAACAGGCAAAAAGGCACCTTATCGTGAAGTGTATACAATTGTTGATGCTACCACTCGGAAAATGGAAATGTACGATACAAAAAATGGTTCTGAGTATAAAAGCATGGAAATTATCATGAAGAAAAAGTGATTTTTTTTAAGGTTCAAAGATATAGAGAGACAAAGTGACAAAGGTTTTATTCGTTTTGTCATCTTGAATAGAGAGATTTCAAAAAAGCCCGATTACAAGATGTAATCGGGTTTTTTATTCGCGAACGTATTTTTTTAGCCAAAAAATAAAAAGTTAACTTTGCGTCTTTGTGCCTTTATGGCGAAACCCAAGTAGAAATGGAATTAAAATGGAAAATAAAGCCTTTTGAGGCATTAACGGTTAACGAGCTGTATGATTTGCTTAAATTAAGAAGTGAGATCTTTGTAGTGGAGCAAAACTGCGTTTATTTGGATCTTGACGGAAAAGATAAGAAAGCCTTGCACTTAATGGGTGAATTTGAAGGCAAAATTGTAGCCTATACACGTTTGTTTGATGCCGGAATCAGTTTTGATAATGCTTCGATCGGGAGAGTTGTTGTCGATGCAAATTATCGTGATCGAAAATGGGGTCATGATTTAATGCGTGAATCGATAGCTGCAATAAAAGCAAATTTTGGAAAAGATGAAATTACAATTGGAGCACAATTATACTTAAAGAAATTCTACGAAAGTCATGGTTTTGTTCAAACCAGTGAAATGTATCTTGAAGATGATATTGAACATATCGAAATGATTCGCAGTTAAATTTTTCTCTAAGGCAACTTTGTTGCAATAGTTTTTTTGTTTATAATTTTAAAAGTAGCTTAAATACAAATTAATAGTAGTTTTATTTAGAGCTTTACTTTAGTACGGATTATAGCTTATTGTAGAAAGAGAATCTAAATTTTAGTAATCAAAAATTCAACCCTGCGGTCGTATTTATCTCCTTTTCCTAAAGGATATTTATTGCCACAACCTTGATAAGTCATTCTGTTTTTAGAAACTTTTTTGGAGCTTAGATAATTGAAAACTGTTTTGGCGCGGTTCCAAGAAAGTCTTCTTTCATTGGTGGCTTTGTCAATTCCGTCGCTGTATATTTCGGGAGTACAGCAAACATGGCCTCTTATTTCAAATTGGATGTTTCTTTGTTTTTGAAGTTTTTCGGCGATTTTGTCGAGTTCTTTTTGAGAAGATGAGGTTAATTTTGAACTTCCAATATCAAATAAAATGCTTTCTAAAAATATTTTGTCGCCTACTTTTAGGTTGTCTTTGAAAGAAGTATAAACTCCTTTTCCAAAACTATTCCGTTTTACCACGATTAAATCAACCCGCCGATTCCGCGAACGAGTTTCGTGCAGGTTCTCGACTGTGTCAGGCCGGAGAATAATTCGGCCTTTGCCTTCTAAAATAACAATTTTGCTCTGATTGAATCCGGCAGATGTCAAGAGATTCTGAATCGTATTGGCACGATTGCTGGATAATCTATAATTGTATTCGTCGTTACCGCGATCATCGCAGTATCCGTAGATTTGTATTGATTCGATTTTAGCCGTATCAATACTTCTAATGAAATTGGTCACAACTTCGGTTTGTAGAGGAGTTAGATCATATTTGTCAAACTCAAAATAAATGGTTTCGATAGGTTTTTGCTGTGCCGATAAATTGTAAATAATAAACAGAAATAGGGCTAAACAAAGTTTCATTTCATTTTTACATTTTTAAAATCGTTTTGTACTCAGTTTGATTATTTAAAACGCTCACCGCTTTTTTAATTTCTGAATTGTTCTTTAAATAAAATTGATATAAACCTTCTTGATATTGGTATCTTTTGATTAGTTCTTCTTGAATCAAACCTCTGATTTCTTTTTGATTTTTGTCAAGTAGAGTGCTTTCGCTTTTTTCTAAAGCGGCTAATAACTGCTGATATTCTGGCGCAATTGTTTCCTCTATTTTTTCATTTTTGGCTGCAGCCAAAGTGTTTTTCAGCGCAACTTCAGTTTCAGTATCAAAGCTGATTTTGTTGGTTTTCAAATATTGTTTGAATGAGGCGTAATCAGCGTCTGTCAAAACAGGGATTTTATCTCCAAGGCTTGGATTTTTGTAGTAATATGTTGTCGCATAATCAAAAATACCGTCATTCTTTAGCAAAGCAGTTGTAATTGGGCTCATTTTGGTTTCATCCAATTCAATGTCTGGCAAAACACCGCCGCCATCATAAACGGTTCTTCCTTTTCGAGTTTTAAAAGCATTGTAGTTTTTAGCATCTGTTTTTTGAGCAACACCGTTTTTGTCTTTGTGCGCATAATCAAGCGCTTGAATACAACGTCCAGATGGTGTGTAATAGCGCGAAATGGTAACTTTTAACTGTGTTCCGTAGGTCAAATCAACTGAGCGTTGCACTAAACCTTTTCCAAAACTTCTGCTTCCTAGAATTACCGCACGATCAAGATCTTGCAAAGCACCAGAAACAATTTCAGATGCAGAGGCACTTCGTCCATTTACCAATATGGCAAGCGGAATTTCAGTATCAACTGGTTCTTTTGTTGTTTTGTAGGTGTTATTGTGTTTTTCGATTCTCGATTTTGTTGTTACAATCACTTCATTTTTAGGGACAAACAAATTACAGATGTCAATGGCTTCATTTAAAAGCCCACCTGGATTTCCTCTTAAATCCAATACGATTTGAGTTGCTCCGTCTGCTTTTAATTTTTCTAAAGCATCTTTAACTTCAGCTGCAGCTTTTCTGCTAAAGTGCGAAAGAACAATGTATCCGGTCTTGTCATCAATTTTTCCGTAAAACGGAACCGATTTGATGTCCACTTCGTCCAAAACTAATTCTGTAGTATTAGTTTTTCCTTGTCGAATATACTTGATCTGAATTTTGGTGTTTTTTGTTCCCTTCATTAATTGCGAAGCGTCATCTTTATAATCGGCAATCAAAACATCGCCAATCTGAATGATTTCGTCACCCGCTTTAAGTCCGGCTTTATCTGCTGGATAACCTTTGTATGGTTCACGAACAATCAAGCGATCTTTTTTTCTGGCAATCAGAGCGCCAATTCCCGTGTATTCACCCGTATTGTTGATTTTAAAATTGACAACATCCTGCTCGTTGAAGTAAACCGTGTAAGGATCCAAACTTCCAAGCATGCTTTTAATGGCTTTGTCCATCAAATCACCAGGATTGGTTTCGTCTACGTAATTGGTATTAACGGCTTTGAATAATGTCGTGAAGATTTCGATTTGTTTGGCAATTTCAAAAAAGTCTTCTTTGAAACTGGCACCAACAAACAATAATCCAGACGCAACGGCCGGTATGATAAATTTCTTTTTGAAATATGGATACATGATTTATTCTTTTTTTCTTCTTTTTAATCTTTTTCTAATAAAATAGGCAAATACGCAAAATAGTATTATAAATGGCCAAACACTGATAATTGAAATTAAAAAATCTGAGAGGCTAAAAAATCCTGATTTGATAGCGTTCCAGATTTTGGAACCATAAGATATTTTAATGCCTTCTTTTTCAGCTACTGTTTTGTAAAATTCAATAGTAACGGTACTTTCAGAAACGCGACTTTCTAAATATTTTAGTTGGCCTTCTTTGGCTTCGATTTCTTCTCGAATCGCTGAAATCTGTTTTTCAATTTCTAATATCTCACTTACTTTAGTGGCTTTCTGTAAAATTTGAAGATATCGTTCTTCGAGTTTTTTCTTTGTGTTTAATCTTGAAGTTAAATCAATAAACTCTTCTGTAACATCTTCAGCAGAAATATTTTTGACTTCAAAATAAGAAACGCCTTTAGATATTTCACTTATAAAACGATCAAAATTTTGACTTGGTACTTTTATGGTAAGGTTTCTAAAAACGGTTGAATAATCTTTTCCTTCAGAATCGTTAATGATTCTTGCTTTAGAAACAGTTGTTGCTTTTTGAATTTGATCGTACGTATTTTCTAAATTATCTGTTTCAAATCTTAAAGTTGCTTCTTTAATGATTTTTTGTTCGATTTTAGGTTCAGCCGAATCTAGATTTTTGTCGTAAGAACCATCCTTTGCTTTTGGAGGTAATTTTGCCGTTGCGACAGACATTACAAGATCTTCTGATTCGTATGATTTATTGCATCCGGAAAAGATCAAAACAAAAGCAAACAAAAAGAAAATATTTCGCATAAAATTTCAATTTAGAGCTAAAACTACGATTTTTTTGTCTAAGTTGATTAATAATCTTACGTTTTGAAATCTAAGATTCTATTTTGCTTTCAGAATCAGGAGTTTTGTTGATTTGCTGTACAAATTTCTCAAAAAGCTGAACGGTTTTAGTATTGATTTCTTGGTACGATAATTTGTCTTTTGTCTGATAAAAAAACATGATAGAGTAAGGCTCATTCAAGTTTTCTAAAAGCAAATGTTTGTTCAGTCGATACGTTTCTCTCAAGACTCTTTTGAAATAATTTCTGTCAACGGCTTTTTTGAAGTATTTTTTAGAAACCGAAACGCCAAGTTTGATTTTTTCTTCTGAATTTTCTTCCGCTTGACAGTAAACCAAACGAAGCGGATATTTTGACACCGATTTTCCTTCAGAAAACAGTAATCCAATCGTCGTTTTGCTTTTTAAGCGTTCATTTTTAGGGTAAGTAAAGCTCATTTAGTTCAGAAAAAATTTGCAAATTTTACGGCAAAGGTACAATTAAACGAGAAAAACAGTTATTGTTTTCAATTTTTATAAGGCTAAAAATATATTTACTACTTTTGGCAATTAATTTTTCAGGCATGCAAAAGATAATTTCGTACCCAATCTCTGTTATTTACTACTTATGTTTTGGTTTGTGTTTGGTGGTTTTTCACCCAATACAATGGATTTGCTTAAATGTTTTTGGATATCAAGCACATAAAAAAAGTGTCGATTATTTGAATTTTTGCCTTTTAAGATGTACAAATCTTGTTGGAACAACGTATAAGGTGACGGGAGTAGAGGATATTCCGAAGGGAGTGCCAATCATTTTTGTTGCCAATCACCAAAGTATGTACGATATCGTTACAATGATTTGGTACTTTAGACGTTTTCATTGTAAATTTGTAAGTAAGAAAGAGTTAGGAAGCGGAATCCCAAGTGTTTCTTTCAATTTGAAATACGGCGGATCAGTACTTATTGACCGAAAAGACCCTAAACAAGCAATTCCAGTAATTAAAGGCTTGTCTGAATATATTGAAAAAAATACCAGATCTGCGGTGATCTTTCCAGAAGGAACGCGCAGTAAAACAGGAAAACCAAAAGAATTTGCGCAAAGCGGTTTAAAAATTTTATGCAAATATGCACCATCAGCATATGTTGTTCCGGTTAGCATAAACAATTCTTGGAAAATGGTCCGTTACGGAATGTTTCCTGTTGGTTTAGGAAATCATTTGACTTTTACCGCACATAAAGCAATGGCTGTAAAAGATTATGATTTTGCAGAATTAATGGCTTTAACAGAAAAGGCTGTAGTAGAAGGAGTAAACGAGTATAAATAGATTTTCGTTTTCAGCGAAAATGCTGAAACTTAAATCCCAAATCAAAAATAAGTAATGTCTATAAAAAATATTAGATTAGAAGTAATGCAGTTTTTGGAAAAAAACGTGGATAGCTTCGTTGAACAGTATTTAATTCCAGTGGAAAAAATTTGGCAGCCGTCAGACTTTTTGCCTAATTCAGAAGGAGAAAACTTCTTTGAAGAGGTAAAAGAGTTACGCGAAATTGCTAAAGAACTTCCATATGATTTCTGGGTTACGCTTGTTGGTGACACGATCACTGAGGAAGCTTTGCCTACATATGAATCTTGGTTAATGGATGTAGAAGGTGTAGATCAAGTAGAGAACGGTGGAAATGGATGGTCAAAATGGATCAGACAATGGACTGGAGAAGAAAACCGCCACGGAGATCTATTAAATAAATACTTGTATTTGTCTGGTCGTGTGAATATGCGTGAAATCGAAATGACAACACAGCACTTGATCAACGACGGTTTTGATATTGGAACTGGAACTGACCCATACAAAAACTTTGTATATACTAGTTTTCAGGAATTAGCAACTTATGTTTCGCACAATAGAGTTTCGCAAATTGCAAAGAAATTTGGTGATAACAAGTTGTCTAAAATGTGTAAAATGATTGCAGGTGACGAAATGCGTCACCACCATGCATACAGCGAATTCGTAACAAGAATTTTCCAAGTTGATCCAAGCGAGATGATGTTGGCTTTTCAATATATGATGAAGCAAAAAATCGTTATGCCGGCTCACTTTTTAAGAGAATCAGGCCAAAAAATCAGTTCTGCTTTTGAGCAATTCTCAGATTCAGCACAACGTATCGGAGTTTATACAGCTAATGATTATGTTGATATCATGCAGAAATTGATGAACAAATGGGAAATCGACAAAATTTCGAATTTAACTGACGAGGCTGAAAAAGCTCGTGATTATTTAATGAAATTGCCAGCTCGTATGGCTAGAATTTCTGAAAGATTAGTAATTCCTGCGGAGTCTCATATTTTTAAATGGGTTGAACCAGCAAGACTTTAAAGATTTTAGTAGATTTCAGATTTTTTGGAATTTGGAATCTGGAAATTCAGCTAAGGCAACTATGTTGCTTTAATTGAAAATTAAAATATATTTGTTGATTGTCATAGCTTTACCAGCTTTTTGACAATCAACATTTTTTATAAAACGCAACTATTTATCTGTCAAATTTGTCAAATCAGCAAAATCTGTGCGTTAAAGGATTTGCTTATTTATTGTAAAAAATACAACTATGAATACCTCTGAATTGATCCATAAAACAATCACTTTTGTAAAAGAAAAATTGAATGACGCTGAAGGAGGTCATGATTGGTTTCATATTGAACGAGTTTATAAAAATGCTCTTTTGATAGCAAAAGACACCGAATGTAATCTTGAAATTGTGCAATTGGGAGCTTTGCTTCATGATATTGCCGACAGCAAATTTCATAATGGAGATGAAAGTATTGGTCCAAGAACAGCAAGAGCTTTTTTAGAAACTGAAAATGTTTCTGAGGACATCATCCAGCATGTAGTCGATATCATTGAAAATATCTCTTATAAAGGCGGAAATTTCGAAAAGAAGTTCTCATCAGTCGAATTGGATATTGTTCAAGATGCAGATCGTTTGGATGCGATTGGTGCAATTGGTGTTGCCAGAGCGTTTAATTATGGAGGATTTAAAAACCGAGCATTGTATGATCCCGAAATTGCGCCGTTAACTAATATGACGAAAGAGGAGTATAAAAAGAATAATGCTCCAACCATAAATCACTTTTATGAGAAGCTTTTGCTTTTGAAAGATAAAATGAATACCGAAAAAGGAAAACAAATAGCGGCCGAAAGACATCGCTTCATGGAATTATTTCTTGCTCAGTTTTATGCTGAATGGGAGGGAGTTAAGTAGTTTTAGTCTCGGTAAAATCTAAAGATAGTCTTGCTTCTTTTCATCTTTCCATTTCTCATTTAACTTTTTGAACGAATTTCTGAATCGTGTTTTTAAATTCCTTGTTTTGTTCGTAATACAAAATGTGTCCGCCCTCAATGATTTTGACTTCTTGGTTTGGGAATTTAAATAAACGATAATGATTTGGTCCAATGTTGTTGTCTTTTGTTCCAGAGATTATTAGTGTTGGAACTTTGATTGAAGCTGTTTCTTTTGTGAAATCACTGAAATATAACGGTCCGCTTAATGCAAATTGCGCAAATGAAGAATTTCTTTTTTCGCTGTTATCAATGCTGTCTAGTTTTTCAACTGTAGTTCTATTGTCTGAGAGTATCTTATAATCCAAATCTGCTTTTTTGATCTTTGTTTTGGCTTCAAAAAAGGAACTCAATATGGAATCCTTGTTTTTTACTGAAAAATCTTCCCCTAACGTTTTGCCCATGAAAGCAATTTGATTGAGAAGCGAATCATTAATATCAAGTGTGGCATTGAGTAAAATCAAGCCCTTTACATGTTGAGGATATTTTTCGGCATATTTAGTGGCTAGAATTCCTCCAAATGAATGTCCAATTATAAATACTTTTTGGGTTTTGAGATGCGCGCGAATCTCTTCGATATCATCAATCATCCTGTCCATGCTGTAATTATTGTCGGCTGAAGATCCAGATCGACCACAACCTCTTTGGTCGTAATAACACATTTTTAGTTTGTCTTCTAATGCATTTCCGCCAAATTCTTCAAAAGATTTGCTCCAAGCGCCAGGACCACCGTGTACAAAGATGCAGGTTTCGCCTTTTCCTGAAACTTTCAAAAACAACGAAACTCCATCTGAGGTTTTAAAAATGGTATTAGTTTTTTGCTGTAAATCAGTTTTTGGTTGACTAATGCCGCTTTGTAGAAAAAAGAGAAGCAAGAGCAGAAAAGGGATTTTTGACTTCATTTGTGCTGTTTAAAAACATAAATGTATAACTAAAACAGCAGAGAAAAAACTAATGATTGTTTTTCATTACAAAATAAGTAATTAAAAAAGCACATAAAAACCCAAGTGAAAACCATAATAAACGGGCAACTCTATTATCTCGAACTATTTCAAATCGATCTTCTTTTGTCATTTTTTTATAATTTTAAATTTATTCAAAAATAATACTCATTCGGCTGGTAGATAGACTACTAAAAGTTTTTTAAGTATCAATAAAAGACGTTTTGTTTAGATATAAAAAGCAAAGCTTCACAAAGAAATTGAAAAATCTCCGTGAAGCTTTGTATTTGTTGTAGTGAATTTATGTGAATTAACTACAACCGCAGTTTCCGTCACCGCAGTCTTTTTTCTTTTTAGGTTTAAAAAAGAATTTTTTGATCAAAAAGGCAACGGCAAATCCTAGTATCGTAAAAGCAATTATTTCTTGAATCATGATTTCTTTATTTTAAGAATTGATAGGCAATTAATGCTGATAAATAAGCAAGCGAACTCATGAATACAAGTTGCATTGCTGGCCATTTCCAAGAATTAGTTTCTTTTTTGGTAATGGCTAATGTACTGGCGCACTGCATTGCAAAGGCATAAAAGAGCAACAAGGAAACTCCGGTCGCAAAGTTGAATACTTTTTGTCCAGTTTCAGGTCGGATTTCTGCTTGCATTTTACTTTTAATAGTCGATTCATTATCTGTATCGCCAACGCTGTAAATGGTAGCAAGTGTTCCCACAAAAACTTCACGTGCTGCAAATGAGCTGATTAATGCGATTCCGATTTTCCAGTCGTAACCTAATGGCTCAATTGCCGGCTCGATTGCTCTTCCCATTAATCCGATATACGAGTTTTCTAATTTTTGGGAGGCAACTTCATTTTCAAATTGAATCTCTGTCAAGGCTTTGTCGGCAAATTTTTCTTTAACAATCGTATCGGCTTCGTTGAAATCTTTTCCTGGACCGTAAGAAGCCAAAAACCATAAAATAACCGATATTGCTAAGATAATTTTACCAGCTCCAACAATAAAGGCTTTAGTTTTTTCAACTACATTGATTCCAACATTTTTGAAAAGAGGCATTTTATAACTCGGCATTTCAACTACAAAATACGTTTTTGACTCTAATTTTAAAACCTTATTTAAAATATAAGCCGATAAAATAGCCGTTCCAAATCCTAAAACATAAAGACACATCAACGTCAATCCTTGTAGATTTAATATTCCAAAAACGCGCGTGCTCGGAATGACTAATGAAATGATGATTGCGTAAACAGGCAATCTCGCCGAACAAGTCGTTAATGGTGTTACCAAGATCGTAATAAGGCGTTCTTTCCAATTTTCAATATTTCGAGTTGCCATAATTGCAGGAATAGCACAAGCCGTTCCCGAAATTAAAGGCACAACGCTTTTTCCCGAAAGTCCAAATTTGCGCATGATTTTATCCATCAGAAAAACAACTCGGCTCATATAACCGCTTTCTTCCAAGATGGATATGAAGAGGAATAAAAAGGCAATTTGTGGAATGAAAATAATAACACCGCCAATTCCCGGAATGATTCCCTGCGAAAGCAAATCGGTCAAGATACCGCTTGGCAATTCTTGAGCTGTCCAAGCACTTAATGAAGCAAATGTGCTGTCAATAAAATCCATCGGAATGGTTGACCAACTGAAAATCGATTGGAAAATCAAAAATAAAATAGCGAAGAAAATAACGTAACCCCAAACTTTATGCGTTAATATGCGGTCTAGTTTTGCACGAATGTCTTTTGCCATTGAGGCGTCTACTTTTAAACCTTCTTTTAAAACATCATTTATAAATTGATAACGTTTGATGGTTTCTTTTTGCTGTAGACGTTTTAATTCAGAATGCGATTTTGTGAAAGTGCTTCTGATTTCATTTCGATCCAAATTCGAAAAATTGACATCTTGCGTAATGACAAGCCATAATTTATACAGCAATTGATTTGGAAAAGCGTGTTGTAATTTTTTAAAATATTCTTCGTCAATTACTGAAGCGTTTAAGCAAGGTTCGTGCGGAATTGTTTTATAGGAAACAATCAATTCCTTTAATTCTTCAATTCCTAAACCTTTTCTAGAACTGACTAAAGCAATTTTGGTTCTTAGTTTTTCTTCTAAAAGCGGAATATCAAGGGAAATTCCTTTGCGTTCCATTCGATCAGACATGTTGATGACTAAAATCGTCGGAATTTGAAGATCTTTTATTTGCGTGTAAATCAGTAAATTTCTTTTCAGATTTTCAACATCAGTCACAACAACTGCAACATCTGGATATAATTTGTCGTTTTTGTTCAGCAAAAGTTCGATTACTACACTTTCGTCCATTGAACTAGCGTTCAAACTATACGTTCCAGGCAAATCCAGAATATTGGCTTTGATGTTATGGGGAAGTTTGCAAAACCCCATTTTTTTCTCCACCGTAATTCCTGGATAATTTCCAACTTGTTGATTTAAACCTGTAAGCTGATTAAAAACGGAAGTCTTTCCTGTATTTGGATTCCCGATAAGGGCAACATTAATATTTTGAACACTCATTACAAATTGTTTTCGATAAGTTCAACTTCAATTTCACGAGCAGTTTCAATACGAATCGCTACATGCGAACCGTTTATGTCTAAATAAAGTGGATCTCCAAAAGGAGCAATTTGAATTAATTCGACCAAGCTGCCCGGCAAACAACCCATTTCTAATAATTTTAGAGGAACAAGATCGATATCAAAATCTTTGATAATGGCTTTTTCGCCTTTTTTCAGAGTGTGAATTGTATTTTGCAAGCTTATTTAGATTGAATTTAGATTGCAAAAGTAGGCAATTATTCTTTATTTCAAGGCATTTAACACTCTTGATTATGCTAAATCTTTCTAAAAATAAGGGATTTTACTCTTTCGACAAGAAATCAATGTCTTCTAAAAGACGTTTGATTTCCTCTTTGTTTGTTCCGTCATAAAAACCGCGAACACGTCGTTTTTGATCTACCAAAACAAAATTCTCTGTATGAACCATATCATACAACTGATCTGGACGACCTAATTTCACCGCTAGATACGATTTTCTAGCCATCGTGTAGATTTCTTTTTTATCACCAGTTACTAAATTCCATTTGCCGTCAACAACACCATATTTTATAGCATAAGCTTTTAAAACCGATACACTGTCGACCTCTGGAAAAACAGTATGGGAAAGCAACATGACTTTCGGGTTGTTCAAAACAGCTTTTTGAACCTCAACAAGATTGGTTGACATTTTCGGACAGATAGAGCCACACGTTGTGAAGAAGAAATCGGCAACGTAAATTTTTCCCTCGTAATTTTTTTGCGTTATGGTATCTCCATTTTGGTTTACAAACGAAAAATCGGCAATTGTATGGTATTTGCTTTTATACTGAATCGTACTGTCTACTAATTCTGGATTGACATCAGAAGGATTATATATAGGAAGTGTTTTCTGTGGTTTTAAAGCCGAATAAAACAAGGATATAGTAACAACCGAAAATACAATTAATACAATAAAGAATTTGCGGTATTTGTAAAGAAGCGATTTCATAAAAATAATTTGGCGCAAAAATACGAAAAGAGCATTTTAAAGTCTTAATTATAACGGCTTTTTAACAAATTGAAAACTCAAATTCCAATCTTGTTTTTCGGTTAGAATTTTTTATTGAATTTTTTTTGTAACAAAATGATACTTGTGTAGACAAATGTTTAACTGAAGCTGTTATAAAAGAATATCTTCAAAAAGAATCTGTTAATTATTGATGAATTTTAACATAACTTTCAAAATAATAACAATATGTTTGTATATATACTAAAACAATAAATTATAATGATTAAAAAGCTTACTAAACCAATGTTTTGTGTAGTTTCTGCAATGTTTTCATTAACTGCAGTTCAAGCTCAAAGTGCAAAACCAAAAGAACCAGGTATCAATGTTGCTAATATGGATACAAAAGTAAGTCCAGGTCAGGACTTTTTTCGTTATGTAAACGGAGCTTGGTTAGACAAGACTGAAATTCCTAGCGATAGAAACGCTTGGGGAAGTTTTAATGAATTACGTCAAAAAACAGACGAGAATTCTCTTGCGATCTTAAAAGAAGCTTCGAAAGATCCGAAGTATAAATCAAATACAGATCAAGGTAAAGCAATTGCTTTATTCAACACGATCATGGATACGGTTGGAAGAAATAAAAGAGGAGTTACACAACTTCAGCCTTATTTGAAGAAAATCGATGCCATTAAAAATGTTGCTGATCTTCAAGCTTACATGACTGAAATGCAACTTGTAGGAGGTTCAGGTTTTTTTGGAGTGTATGTTGGAGCAGATGCTAAAAACAGTAACAAAAACTCTGTAACATTAAGCCCAGGAACTCTTGGATTGTCTGATAAAGATTACTACAATTCAGATGATAAAGATTCGAAAGAAAAACGTGAAAAATATGAACTTCACGTTGCTCGTATGATGCAATACATTGGAGAATCTCCTGCTAAAGCAAAAGAAAGTGCAAAACAAATTCTAGCTTTAGAAGTAGAAATGTCTTCACCAAGATTGGATCGTGTTGAAAGAAGAGACAGAAGAAAACAATACAATCCAACAGCTGTTGCTGATTTGAAAAAGAATACGCCATCAATTCAATGGGAAAAATATTTCTCAGGAATTGGAATGACAAAATTAGATACTGTAAACGTAGCGCAGCCTCGTTACATGATCGCTCTTGAAAAAACTTTTACGGAGAAAAAAGTAGAAGCTTGGAAAGAGTATTTGAAATGGTCTCTTTTAAACAGAGCCGCTTCAAGTTTGACTACAGAGATCGAAAATGCAAACTTTGATTTTTACGGAAAAACATTAACTGGAGCTTTAAAACAACGTCCACGTGAAGAAGTTGCTTTGCAAGTTATCAACGGAGCAACAGGAGAAGCTTTAGGAAAACTTTACGTAGAGAAATTATTCCCAGCTGAAGCAAAAGCAAAAGCAAAAGACATGATTTCTAATGTAATGCTTGCTTATGAAAATAGAATCAATGCTTTGCCTTGGATGTCAAAAGAAACTAAAGCAAAAGCAATTGAAAAATTAAGAAAATTAACGGTTAAAATTGGATATCCTGACAAATGGAAAGATTATTCAGCTTTAGTGATTAAAAACGTTAATGAAGGTGGAACTTATTTTGACAATATGAAAAATATTTCAAAATGGGCTTACGCTGACAACCTTTCTAAACTTGGAAAACCAGTTGATAAATCAGAGTGGGGAATGTCTCCACAAACGGTTAATGCTTATTTCAATCCATCTTACAACGAGATTGTTTTCCCAGCAGCGATTTTACAACCACCTTTCTACAATTACCAAGCTGACGAAGCTGTAAATTATGGTGGAATCGGAGCGGTTATCGGTCACGAAATCTCTCACGGATTTGATGATTCTGGTGCTCGTTACAATGCTGACGGAAACTTAGTTGACTGGTGGACTCCTGAAGACTTAAAACAATTTACAGAACTTGGAGGGAAATTGGCGGCACAATATAGTGCTTTAGAGCCATTGCCAGGAATTCACGTTGATGGTAAATTTACTTTAGGTGAAAACATTGGTGACTTAGGAGGAACAAATGCTGCTTATGATGGTTTACAGTTATACTTGAAATCTCATGGAAATCCTGGATTAATCGACGGATTTACTCCAGAGCAACGTTTCTTTATTTCTTGGGCAACAGTTTGGAGAACAAAAGCTAGAGATGAGGCTATTAAAAGCCAAGTTAAAACAGACCCACACTCTCCAGGAATGTACAGAGCAGTTGTGCCAATCCAAAATTTAGATTCTTTCTATGAAGCTTTTGGAATCAAAAAAGGTGATGCGATGTATGTTGAACCAGAGAAGAGAGTTAAAATCTGGTAATATTCAATTTACTTAATATAAAAACGGCGCTGATTTCAGCGCCGTTTTTTTGTTTGTATAACATTTGTTTTATTTCAGATTACTGTAAATATAAGCTTCAATTGCCTTTAATTCTTCGTCAGACATGGTCTGTGTTACCGCAAAGTTTGTTTTCATTACAGCAAATTGGCTTGGATCAACAATCGGTTCAGCATTTCCTTTTAAGAAAGTAGGAATGTCGCCTTTTTTGTCTTTGTAGATTTTTGCGATTTCCTGAATACTTGGTCCAATTACTTTTTCCCCCACCTGATGGCAAGAAGTGCAATTTCCTTTTCCTTCAAAAATTTGTTTTCCTAGATCCTCTGGTGTTTTGGCTGTCGCCGATTCTCCTTCAGAAACTGATTCGGTTGTGCTTTCTGTTGCTTTTCCAAAAGGCTCTTGACTCTCTTTTTTGCATGAAGCAAAAGCTAAAACAGCGGCTAAAAATAGTATTTTTTTCATCTTATTTATTTAAAATTACGGCTGCTTCTTTTGCGAAATAAGTAGAGATAATACTAGCCCCTGCACGCTTAATGCAATAAAGTTGCTCTATCATGATTTTGTCGTGATCGAGCCACCCTTTTTCTGCTGCGGCCTTTACCATCGCGTACTCACCAGATACTTGATAAACTGCAACTGGCACATGAACGGCATTTTTTACTTCACGAACGATGTCTAAATAGGCCATTCCTGGTTTTACCATTACGATGTCTGCACCTTCTTCAACGTCTAATAATGCTTCTCGAATTCCTTCAATTCTGTTGGCATAATCCATTTGATATGTCTTTTTGTCTTTTGGGATATTTTGCGAATCAACCGGAGCAGAATCCAATGCATCACGAAATGGTCCGTAAAAAGCTGAAGCATATTTTGCACTGTAACTCATTATCCCCACGTTATGGTGACCATTTTGTTCCAATGCTTTTCTGATTGCCAAAACTCTTCCATCCATCATATCGCTTGGCGCAACAAAATCGGCACCAGCTTCAGCGTGGCTCAAACTCATTCGGGTTAAAGCGTCAACAGTTGCGTCGTTGATTAATTGACCATTTTCTATAATTCCGTCATGACCATAAATTGAATACGGATCTAAAGCAACATCCGGCATTACAATCATTTCTGGAACTGCATCTTTAATCGCGCGGATTGTTTGTTGCATCAAACCATCTTTATTCCAGGCTTCAGTACCTTTATTGTCTTTTAGATTATCGCTTACTTTTACGTAAATATTTACCGCTTTAATGCCTAAATCCCAAGCTTCTTTAACTTCTTTGATGGTGTTATCTAATGAATGACGGTAAATTCCAGGCATTGAAGGTATTGCTGATTTTATGTCTTTTCCTTCGGCAACAAACATTGGAAGCATAAAATCCTGAGGACTTAAGTTTGTTTCACGAACTAAAGAACGAATTGATTCATTGGTTCTTAAACGACGGTTTCTTTGTAATGGGAACATTTTAATTTGTTTAAAGTTTAAAGTTTCAGGTTTTATCCTGAAAATATTCATTTTTTGTGTTTTATTTTCTAAACCTTTTATGTAATTGAGGCTTTGTAAATCTCTTTAATTGTGTTGCTTAACTCAGAATTAAAATCTGCATCTGATTGTCCTGCTGAAAGTCCTTCTGATAATGCTCTTGAGAAACTCGCAATCAATCCGTGATTTTGTGCCAATTTATCATTTGCATCTTCTCGAGAATAACCGCCTGATAAGGCTACAACGCGCACAACATGTGGGTCTGACATTAATTCGTTATAAAAATCATTCACAGTTGGAATCGAAAGTTTCAGCATCACTTTTACATCTTTGTCTAATAAGTTCAGCTGTTTTTTGATTTCTTCTTTCAGAATTTCTTCTGATTTCGCTTTATCTGCACTATAAATATCAACTTCCGGCTCAATAATTGGCACTAAACCTTTTTTAAAGATTTGCAAACCTACTTCAAATTGTTGTTCAACAACTGCTCGAATCCCTTCAGCATTTGCTTCTTTAATCACAGAACGCATTTTTGTTCCAAAAATATTTCGCGCAACAGCGCGATCAAGCAGATCGTCTAAATTTGATATCGGTTTCATCAATTGAACTCCGTTTGAAAGATCTGCAAGTCCTTTGTCGACTTTCAAAAACGGAACGATATTTTTCTTTTCCCACAAATAATCGGCAGTCCATTGTCCGTCTATTTTTCGGTCCATTGTATTTTCAAACAAAATAGCGCCCAGGATATATTCGCTATCAAATGCTGGACTCTTGATGATTCTTGTTCGCATTTCGTGCACAAGTGTGTACATTTCTTCTTCGTTCGAATAACTGTTTTCAGTTACACCGTATTGTGCCAAAGCTTTTGGTGTACTGCCACCGCTTTGATCCAAAGCGGCAATAAATCCTTTTCCCGAATGCATTTTCTTCAATTGTGCTTCATTTCTATTTTCCATAATAATTGAATTTATTATTTATAAATATTCCGTTAGTTTGAGTCTTTTTATTGGGGCTGGTTTATTTTGAAAATGGTTTTAAAGTCCTATTTTTTTATTTACGTTGTCATAAACTTCTTTAACTTTTTTAGGTGGATCAAATCGATAGCCTATTGAAAGTTTTACAGTTGCGATGTTATCATTTAATCTTGGATCAACTTTGTCATCTTGAAGAAAACTTACTGAATTTAATGTGGCAAATCCGAAAAAACGATCTTTATTGTAAGCCAATTTTAGATTCAGATCTGCTTGATACAAAGCAGAAGTATCCCCGTCAATAGTATTAATTCCGGCTCCTAAAGCAATTCCTGTTCCAATTAAAACCCGATCACTTATAACAAAGTTATAAAAATAGGAAGGAGCTAATGTAAAAACATAAAGATCTCCAGGAGATGAATCAGGCGTGTTCAAGTCTAAGTTAGTGTAATAAAACGAGAAAGTAGGAATGAAACTTCCCGAACTTTTAGTTTGCCATTCGTTTTGACTAACTAAGGTTTTAAAAGAGAATTTATCGTTGAAAATATAAGCCGTCGATCCACCGATTTTTGTGGTACGCATATCGGGAAGTTGTGCTTTAATATTATCATCACTGACATAAAATCCTTTTTGATTGATGAAAGTGAACGACTGCATCCATTTCTTATAATAAAAACGAGTGTTGAAATTGAAATTCTTAGAATGCGAGTCGCCCGTGTTCCCGCCAAGGAATTTAGGAGCGAAACCAATAGTAATATCAATTATTTTATAACTTAAACTAAATCCAATTTGCTCCTTGCGATTAGGAATAAGATTTAAATATATTTTAGGATCCTGAGTGTCTGAAGTAATTTGAAAACTATTGGATGTGTCCAAATAATAAATACTCGCTGTGACTTTGTCTGAATATGATTTAAAATACAGATTCTGCAAAGTGTCATTTTGGGCAAAACACCCAAAAAGACCTGCAAAAAACGATATGTAAATCAGTTTTAAATCCATTCACGCGGATTTTCTAATACATTTATCAATTTTTCTTCTTCACTTCCAACTTCTGGATGATGATCGTAAACCCATTGTACATGTGGAGGTAAACTCATCAAAATACTCTCGATTCTTCCATTTGTTTTTAAACCAAATAATGTGCCTTTATCGTGAACCAAATTAAACTCCACATAACGGCCACGACGGATTTCCTGCCAAGTTCTTTGTTCAGGAGAATATGAAAGGTTTTTTCTTCTTTCAACAATTGGTACATAAGCTTGAAGAAAACTATTTCCAACTTCGGTTACGAAATTGTACCAGTTTTCCATTGACATTTGTTCATTTGCTTTGCAATAATCAAAGAACAATCCACCAAGTCCGCGAGCTTCATGACGATGCGCATTCCAAAAATAAGAATCGCATTGTTTTTTATATTTTGGATAAAATTCTGGATTGTGTTTGTCGCATGCTGTTTTACAAGTTTGATGAAAATGAATTGCATCTTCTTCAAACAAATAATAAGGCGTCAAATCTTGTCCTCCACCAAACCATTGTTCGATCACATTTCCTTTTTCGTCATACATTTCGAAATAACGCCAATTCGCATGAACCGTCGGAACCATTGGGTTTTTCGGGTGAATCACTAAACTTAATCCGCAGGCAAAAAAATCAGCTTCACCAACATTGAACATTTTCTGCATCGTTTCCGGAAGTTTTCCATGAACTGCCGAAATGTTTACACCGCCTTTTTCGAAAACATTTCCGTTTTCAATTACGCGTGTTCTTCCGCCACCGCCTTCTGGACGTTTCCATAAGTCTTCGCGGAATTTCGCCGTTCCGTCAACGGCTTCTAATCCTGCAACGATTTGGTCTTGTAAATTTTGTATGTATGCGTAAAATTGGTCTTTCATGATTTTATATATTCTGATTTAAGAAGTCCGAAATAAACAGAATTTTGCAAAGTGCCATCTCCATTTCTAAATTCGTCTCTTAAAATTCCTTCTTGTTTAAAATGGTGTTTCAATGCAATTTTATGACTTGCGATGTTGATTTCTGAAGTGCAAATGAAAACCTTGTTGAGCATTAATTCGTTGAAACAAAAATCAAGCGCATTAGAAACCATTTTCGATGTAATTCCTTTTCCTTGGTAATTTTCGTCCACAAAATATCCCAATTCACATTTAGAAATGCGATAATCAATCGTTTTTACATTCAAATAAGCAATTAATTTATTGGTTTGAATATCGCGGGCGTAAAAATGAAAAGCTTCTTTATTTTTCTCTTTTTCAAGGTTGAATGAAATGAAGTTTTTCGATTTTTCTAAAGAGTCAGAATTTGCCAGTGTTACAGGGAAAGTTTTTTCAATGTGCGATTTATTTTTTTCAATCAGTTTGAAAAACTCTTCGGGAAGAACATTTTCAATTCGTTCTATTTTCCAATCTGTAAAACTCATTTCTATTTGTTTTTTAGTGAAGAAATTTTGGTATTTATTCCGAAAGAAAAAACTTTGCTCTCGGCTTGAATATATTGATAGACAGCCAAAGCTTTATCTTCAAAATTGTAGTTTTCGTCTTTTGAAAGTTCTATCAAAATATCTGCAAACTGTTCCAATTGTTCCCAATCAAAATGAAGACGCATTAATAATGTTGTCAAATCTTCATTAGAATAATCAATTAAACTTTCAATGTTTAATCCGAATTCTTTGAGCTGGTTATCAAGATCTGATTTTTGTAGGTCATTTAAAGGATAAGGTACATAAACAAGAGTTCGTAACGTTTTGAGAACATTATCGATTCTGATTTTTTCTTCGTCTCTTAGGCCTTTGTTAAGCATGGTTTTAATTGTTGGTTGCTGGTTTATGGTTGATAGTTATAATCCAACAACTATCAACCATAAACAATCAACTATTATTGCCCGTATTCCTTCACCGCGTCAATAAACGCTTTTGCGTGATCTACAGGGATATTTGGTAAAATTCCGTGACCTAAATTTACAATATATTTGTCTTTTCCGAATTCGTCGATCATTTCGTGAACCATTTTCTTGATAGTCGGAATTGGAGAAAGCAATCTTGATGGATCAAAGTTTCCTTGTAAAGTAATGTTTCCGCCAGACAAGTAACGTGCATTTCTTGCCGAACATGTCCAGTCAACTCCTAATGCAGAAGCTTTACTTTTACCCATATCGTTAAGAGCAAACCAGCACCCTTTTCCGAAAACAATAACTGGTGTAATTTCAGCTAAAGCATCAACAATCTGATTGATGTATTTCCATGAAAATTCTTGATAATCAACAGGAGAAAGCATTCCTCCCCAAGAATCAAAAATCTGAACGGCATTTACTCCCGATTTTACTTTTTCTTTTAAGTATAAAATAGTCGTGTCTGTGATTTTTTGCAATAAAGTGTGCGCCGCAACTGGGTTTGAAAAGCAAAATCCTTTTGCAGTATCAAAACTTTTAGAACCTTTTCCTTCAACAGCATAACAGAAAATTGTCCAAGGCGAACCTGCGAAACCAATTAACGGAACTTCATCGTTCAACATTTCTTTAGTCAATTTCACTGCGTCAAAAACGTAGCCTAAAGTTTCATTTACATCTGGAACATAAACTTGGTTTACTTGTTCCATGGTACGAATTGGATCAGGAATAATCGGACCTAAATTGTCTTTCAATTCTACGTGAATTCCCATTGCGCGTGGCACAACTAAAATATCTGAGAATAAAATTGCAGCATCTGGAGCAATTCGGCGAATTGGCTGAACGGTGATTTCAGCAGCTAATTCTGGAGTTTCGCAACGTGTAAAAAAATCATATTTATCACGAAGTTCTCTAAATTCTGGCAAATATCTTCCCGCTTGACGCATCATCCATACCGGCGGACGCTGAACTGTTTCTCCTTTTAATGCTTTTAAAAATAGGTCGTTTTTTAACATTTTTTCTTTGCTTTAGGCTTTAAGCTTTAGGCTTTAAGCTTGTTTTTAACTATAATTTTTTGCTTACGGCTTAAAGCCTGAAGCGTATTGCTTACTTGTATTCGTGAATTACATCTTCGATCACGTCTTCAATTGTTGGTTGATCGGCGATGATGATGTTTTTTGTAATTTTTGATAAAGCTTCTGCAGTGGTTTCGCCAATGCAGAAACAGATTTGTTTGTTTATTGTATTGTGTTTCAAGTAACTTTTAACACCAGACGGACTAAAAAACAAAATCGCTTCTGGATTTGCTTTTATTTTCTGAGGTTGCAAAGTAGTTTCGTAAACCTGAATTTCATTGAATTTGATTCCGTTTTCTTTCAAAGCTTCCGGCAAAGTATCTCTTCTTAAGTTTCCGCTGAAAAACGTATAACTCTCATTTCCATAAATCAAAGTGATAATTTCTGCTAAATCCGCTGCGTAACCCGTATAAGCTATAACATTAAAGCCATTATCGCTTAAAAGCGTTTTGGTTTTTGATCCAACGCAATACACATTTTTCTTCTTTAATTGCTCTGAATCAGGATGTGATAAAACACTATGAACCGCATTCTGACTTGTAAAAATCAGACTTTCGTTGAGGTCTTTTAATTCGAAAGGTTTGTTTTCGGTTTTAATGAAATCGGCTTCGATTAATTCAACGCCGTACTTCATCAGCTCTTGTTTATGAAGAGATTCTAATACTTTAGTAGATAATATCTGAACTGGATTCGCCATTATTTTTTCAGGGATTCTTTAATTTTCTGCATTAATTCCGTTCCTCCATTATTCAAAATCTCTTGAGCAGCGTTGAAACCTAATTTTTTCCATTCAGAAATATCAACTGTTTTATTGATTTCCAGTTTTTGTTTTCCATCAATAGAAAGTAAAACACCTTGAAAATGCAAAGTGTCTTCATTTTCATTATAAGTAACCAAAGCTCCAATTGGCGCAGTACATCCGCCTTCAAGCGTTCTTAAAAACTGACGTTCGATATAGGTGCAAATTTCAGTTTCAATATCATTTAACTGAGAAAGCGCATCCAAAGTATAATTGTCATTTTCCATTCCCACAACCAACATTGCTCCTTGTGCTGGCGCAGGAATCATCCAATCTAAGTTGATGAAATTTTCAGGTTTCAGATTAATTCGCTCCAAACCAGCAGCGGCAAAAACAGCCCCGTCCCAGTTGTTGTCTTGCAATTTTTGCATACGCGTATTTACGTTTCCGCGTAAATCAACTACAGTATGATTCGGATATTTATTGAACCATTGTGCCTGGCGACGCAGACTTCCGGTTGCGATAGTGCTTGGATTTGTAAAATCAGGATTTCCTTTATGGACTAAAATATCTAAAACATTGGCTCTTGGTAAAACAGCACCTTGAACGATACCTTTTGGCAAAGCCGTTGGAACATCTTTCATAGAATGCACCGCAATATCAATATCGCCATTGATCATGGCAATGTCTAAAGTTTTGGTGAAGATTCCCGTAATGCCAAGTTCATAAAGAGGTTTGTCCAGAATAATATCACCTTGGGATTTTACCGCAACAATTGAGGTTTTATAACCTAAATCGTTTAGTTTTTTCTCAACAGTGTGTGCCTGCCAAAGTGCTAATTCGCTGTCACGCGTTCCTATTCTGATTGTTTTTTCAGCCATGTTTTGTTTTTTAAACCATATAAGTTATATAAGTAAATTTAAGTAGTTTGGGGTAAAACATACTTGTATATCAAACTAACATAACTTGTTTTTTATTTTTGAACCATATAAGTCATATAAGTAATTTAAGAGGTTTGGGTAAAACACAGTTTTTAAATGAACTTATATGACTTATATGGTTTAAACTAAGATGCTTTTATTTTGAAGACTTTTTCGATCCATTCGATGCTTTCATCGACCATGGTATCGTCGTCTTTTAAATGATTTGCGAAATGTGTAGTGATTTTTTGAATGATGCGATTACTGATGATTTCAGCTTGTTCTTCATTAAAATCGGCAATTTTTTTACTTTGAAAATCCAGTTCAGAAGCTTTAATCGCGTTTAATTTTTCTTTTAAAGCATTGATTGTCGGAGCAAATTTTCTTCCTTTCATCCAAGTCACAAATTCTTCTTTGATTTCTTCGATGATGGCTTCAGCTGCCGGAATGTGTAATTTTCTGTTTTCCAAAGTTTCATCTGTCAATTGAGACAAATAATCCATGTGGATTAACGTTACGCCTTCTAATTCCTCAACATTTTCGTGAACGTTTTTTGGAATAGATAAATCCAAAATCAATAAAGGCTTTTTCAGATTTAAAATCGCTTTGTCAACTGTTGGATTTTGAGCGCCCGTTGCTACAACCACAACATCAGCTTTTTGAAGTTCTAAATGCAATTCAGAGTAATCTTTAACAATCAAATTTAATTTTCCTGCTAATTTCTCTGCTTTATCTTTAGTACGATTTATTAAAGTGATGTGTTCGTTTTTAGTATGTTTTACTAAATTCTCACACGTGTTTCTTCCGATTTTTCCAGTTCCGAAGAGCAAAATGTTTTTATTGCTGATATCTTCTACATTTTTAAGAATGTATTGTACTGATGCAAAAGAAACCGAAGTAGCTCCAGAACTAATCTCAGTTTCGTTTTTAATTCTTTTGCTTGCCTGAATAACTGCATTTACCAGTCTTTCCATAAATGCATTCGCTAAACCTAAAGATTTAGAATGAATGAAACTGGTTTTGATTTGAGATATAATTTCAAAATCACCTAAGATCTGGCTATCTAAACCAGTTCCTACGCGAAATAAATGATTGATTGCTTCTTGATTTTTGTAAACGAAACCAACTCGTTGAAAAGCATCAACAGAACCATTGCTGTTGTCGCAAATTAATTTTATTAATTGAAATGGGTGTTCTGCAAAACCATAAATCTCGGTTCTGTTGCAGGTTGAAGTAACCAGTAGACTTTCTATTCCTTCGTTTTTAGCTTGTTCCAATAGACGAGTCTTTGCAACAGCATCCAAACTAAATTGACCTCTCACCTCAGCATCAGCTTTTTTATAACTCAAACCAACTGAGTAAAAATAAAGGTGTTTCGGTACAGTATTGTTTTCCATAAATTCACTTACATAGAGTGCAACAAAATTATTACTATAGCGCGGATAAAAATAACGCTAAAAGTACTTTTTATGTCGCTGTATGTTTTTTTGAACCTAAATAGGTGTTTTTGAGTAAAAAGGACTACTTTTGTAGCAAAATCAGCTCGTTTGAAGTGATTAGTTTAGAGTCGTTCTAAATAACATTTGAACTTTGTTTTGATTTTCGTTTCAAAAAAATATCGCTATGGGTTCTCAAGAAATTATAAAAATTGAAGACGACTTTACGCTGATCCGTTTTCAAAATGACGGCACCGAGCCATTTTTTGCACAGCACGAAATTGTCGGTACTGGTCTGATACAGTTTCACTTCGGAATAAAAGGGAATGCAAAATTCTTATTTAATCAAGGCACTTATGCTTTGGAGCTGAAAGAAGAAAAATCATTGCTTTTATACAATCCACAGAAAGAATTGCCGCTGAATTTAGAACTTGCTCCAAACTCGTGGGTGATTTCAGTAATTGTTTCGATCAAGAAATTTCACGCGTTGTTTTCTGCCGAAGCCAATTATATCACTTTTTTAAGTCCTGACAATAAGGATAAGAAATATTATAACGAAGGAAATATCAGTCCGTCAATGGCGATTGTGTTGAGTCAGCTGTTTCATTATAATCTTCATCCTTCTATCAAAAACCTTTATTATAAAGGAAAAGGATATGAATTGTTGAGTTTATATTTCAATAGAACCGAAGATCCAAATGCAGAACAATGTCCGTTTTTGATTGACGAAGATAATGTTTTGAAAATCAGAAAAGCCAAAGAAATAGTAATCGCGAATATGGCCGAACCGCCAGGATTGCAAGAATTGGCAGATGAAATTGGTTTGAATTTGAAAAAGCTGAAAATGGGCTTCAAACAAATTTACGGCGATACGGTTTATGGTTTCTTGTTTGATTACAAAATGGATTTCGCCAGAAAACTTTTAGACAGCGGTTCATATAATGTAAACGAAGTGGGACTGAAAATTGGTTACAGTACGGGAAGTCATTTTATCGCTGCCTTCAAAAAGAAATTCGGAACAACACCTAAAAAATATTTGATGTCGATTAATGCGAATGTTTAATGGGATGAAAAAATTAATTTTCTTCTTGGTTCTGTTTTCTTCTATTTTAAAATTAACTGCTCAAAGTAATTCTAAAATTAACTATGATGGTTTATTGAAATTAGAAGGACTGGAATATGTTGGAGGGATTACTTTTTATATTGAAAAAAAGGATCAAATTTTAATAGCAATTCAAAATGATACCATTAAATGGAAAGCAGACGTGATTAAAACCTGCGGGATAAGAAAAGACGAAATTAATTCTGTTTTTACAAGAAGTGGAAAATTAAAAGTTTCTTTTGGAAAAAACAGTAATGCTTACGTTAATGTTGAAAATGGAGAAATTGAATGTTTGAAAGAAGAGAAAAAGAAAAGTAAAGACAAACAGGGAGATTATATCGATTTTACAAATTAGATTATAATCAAAAAGTAATAATTATCATATTTCTAATAAAGTACAGCATTTACTTTTGCAGAAATTTTTAAAAACAAATAAAAAGCTTAAAGCCTAGAGCTTAAAGCCTAAAGAAAAAAAACATAATGAAAGGCGCACTATTAATAAACTTAGGATCTCCGGATAGTCCAACTCCAAAAGATGTAAAACCTTATTTAGATGAATTTTTAATGGATAAATACGTGATCGATGTTCCGTATTTATTGAGAGCATTATTAGTTCGCGGAATTATTCTAAGAAAAAGACCAGAGGAATCAGCACATGCTTACGCGAAAATCTGGTGGGAAGAAGGTTCTCCGCTAATTGTTCTTTCTGAAAGAATGCACAAAAAAGTACAGCCTTTATCTAAAATTCCTGTTGCGCTGGCAATGCGTTACGGATCAATGACAATTGAAAAAGGTTTACAAGAATTGAACGACCAAGGTGTAACTGAGGTTTTACTTTTCCCGCTATATCCGCAATACGCAATGGCTTCTACTTTGACGATTTTAGTTTTGGCAGAAGAAATCCGCAAGAAGAAATTCCCTCACATGAAATTCAGTGATGTTCCAGCGTTTTACAACAAACCTGATTACATCACAAACGTAGCCGATTCAATCAAAAAACACTTACGTGATTTTGATTATGATCAACTGGTGTTTTCATATCACGGAATTCCAGAGCGTCATGTTCGTAAAACAGACAAAACAAAATCGCATAAAAAATTCGTAACCAACGAAATGTGTTGCGAAGTGGGAACTCCAGAAGCGGAATTCTGTTATAGAACACATTGTTACGAAACCACTCGTTTAGTTGTTGAACAATTAGGAATTCCAAAAGACAAATATTGTGTGACTTTCCAATCAAGATTAGCAGGTGACAAATGGCTTGAGCCTTATACCGATGT
Organism: Flavobacterium mesophilum; assembly: GCF_039581405.1. NCBI lineage: Bacteria > Pseudomonadati > Bacteroidota > Flavobacteriia > Flavobacteriales > Flavobacteriaceae > Flavobacterium > Flavobacterium mesophilum. Next base: position 837,605 of record NZ_JBCPXZ010000003.1, read on the forward strand.
TGAAATTGATAATATGCCATCAAAAGGAATTAAGAAAATTGCTGTTGTAACTCCAGCTTTTGTTACCGATTGCTTAGAAACTTTAGAAGAAATCGCAATGCGTGCCAAAGAGGATTTCGAAGCAAATGGAGGAGAAGAATTCTTAGCAATTCCGTGTTTAAATGACGAAGACGAATGGTGTCAAACGGTTTCTAATTGGATTAACGATTGGGCTAAATAGAGAAAAGAAGAAAGAGTAAAGAAAAAGACTTTATAATGGAGTATTATAATTACTTAAAATCACTGCATCTTATTTTTGTCATAACTTGGTTTGCAGGTTTGTTTTATATTGTGCGTTTGTTTGTGTATCAAATAGAAGCCAGTGAAAAACCTTCTCCAGAAAAAGAAATTTTGCAGGCGCAATACAAAATTATGGCTTACCGTTTGTGGTACATTATAACATGGCCGTCAGCGGTTTTGGCGAGTATTTTTGCTTTTTGGATGCTGTTTTTTACAGATGCAGGTCATATTTGGATCAAAATGCCTTGGATGCATGTAAAATTATGCTTCGTTTTCCTTTTGTATTTATACCACGGAAAATGCCATCAGATTTTTAAGCAACTGCAAAACGATGAGGTAAAATATTCGAATAATTTCATGCGTTTATGGAATGAAGGCGCAACGATTATTTTGTTTGCCGTTGTTTTTTTAGTAGTTTTAAAAAGTGCCATCAACTGGATTTTCGGCGTAATCGGAATTATTTTATTCTCGGTTTTAATTATGCTGGGATTCCGATTTTACAAACGAATTCGAGAAAAAAAATAGTTTTTTTAGTTTCAGGTTTCAAGTTTCAAGTTGCCATCGCAACCTAACCTGAAACGTGAAACCTGAAACAAATAAAACAAAAGACAGATGTTTAACAACTTCAAAATGACAATGCTTTCACTTCGTACCAGGATTTTCCTGTCGATGATTGTATTGATTGTGGTAGCATCTTTTTTATTGGCTTCGATTTCGATTATTCAGTTTAAAACTGAGGCCAAAGAATACCATCAGGAACGTTTAGAACGAAAAGAAAATGCGGTAAAGGAACACATCAATTATGTGCTTTCTACAACGACTTATCCGTTGAAAACCCAGAATCTGGATTTGATTTTTAAGGATAAAATTCACGAACTGGCTCAGATTCATAAAATCGAAATCAATATTTATAGTCTTGACGGAAAACTACTTAAATCTTCCAAAGAGTCTTTTGCCGTTGATAAAGCGCCGCCGCCAATTCCGGAATATATTCTAAAATTGGTTCGTTCTTCTATCGAAAAGCGTTTTGTAGATATTAAAACGATCGACGGAGTCAAAAACCGATCTTCATACAGTTTAATTAAAGACGAAAAATTCAAACCACTCGGAATCCTAAATCTTCCCTATTTAGAAGATGACGGATATTATGACAATGAGTTGAATACGTTCTTGATTCGTTTGAGTCAAGTATATTCTTTCATGTTGATTGTGGCTTTTGGATTGGCGTATTTCCTTTCGACTTATATCACAAAATCATTAAAAACTATTTCTGATCGTTTAGAAGAAACCAATTTGGATCAGAAAAATGAAAAAATTGTTTTAGAAGCCAACAGCAAAGAAGTCAATTTCTTGATCAGAGCTTATAACGGAATGGTGGACAAATTGGAAACCAGTGCGGTCAAACTCGCGCAAAGTGAGCGTGAAGAAGCTTGGCGCGAAATGGCAAAACAAGTGGCACACGAAATCAAAAATCCGCTTACGCCGATGCGTTTGACAGTTCAGAGTTTTCAAAGAAAATTTGACCCGAATGATCCTGATGTAAAGCAGAAAATGAATGATTACTCGGAAACTTTAATTCAGCAAATTGATACGATGACCGCTGTTGCTTCGGCGTTTTCGAACTTTGCATCGATGCCGGCCCAGCAAAACGAAACGTTGAATGTCGTTGAGGTTGTTGAATTGGCTTTGGATATCTTCAACGAAGATTATATTTCTTTTGAAAAAGAAGAGGAAGAAATTATTTCCAAAATGGATCGTACACAATTGATTCGTGTCATTACCAATTTGGTTAAAAATGCGACTCAGGCCATTTCAGAAAGTCAGTTTCAGAAATCTATTGTCGTGTCGGTAAAAAGACGAAACGATCATGTTGAAATTGATGTAAAAGACAACGGAATCGGAATTCAAAAACAAGATATCGGTCGAATTTTCGAGCCTAAATTTACGACTAAGACCAGCGGTATGGGACTTGGACTCGGAATTATAAAAAACATTATCGAAAATTACAAAGGAACAATTACCTTTGAGTCAACTTACGGAAAAGGAACAACATTTACAGTTTCATTGCCAATCACGAACTCTTAAAGCTAACATCATGAATTACGAAAATATTTTAATTTCTATTGAAGAAAAAATAGCAACAATCACTATAAATAGACCTGCTAAATTAAATGCTTTGAACAAAGCTACAATTAGCGATTTAAGCAAAGCTGTTGCTGATTTAGGCAAAGATGATACTGTTCGTGCAATAATTATAACTGGAACAGGGGAAAAAGCTTTTGTTGCCGGTGCTGATATTTCAGAATTTGCGAATTATAATGTAGTTGAAGGAGCTCAATTAGCATCGGAAGGGCAGGAAGCATTATTCGATTTTATCGAAAATCTTAGAAAACCTGTTATTGCGGCCGTAAATGGTTTTGCTCTTGGTGGCGGATTAGAATTGGCAATGGCTTGTCATTTCAGAATTGCATCAGATAATGCTAAAATGGGACTTCCAGAAGTTACTTTAGGATTAATTCCGGGTTACGGAGGAACACAGCGTTTGCCACAATTAGTTGGTAAAGGACGTGCGATGGAAATGATTATGACTGCAACGATGATTTCTGCAGAAGAAGCAAAACAATATGGGTTGGTAAATCATGTAGTTCCTCAAGCTGAATTATTGTCTTTCACGACAGTAATTGCTCAAAAAATCATTAAAAATGCGCCATTTGCAATTGGAAAAGCAATAAAATCGGTTAATGCTAATTACAAGGACGGCAAAAATGGTTTCGAAACTGAAATCAAATCATTTGGAGAATGTTTTGGAACTGCTGATTTTAAAGAAGGAACAACTGCATTTTTAGAAAAACGAAAAGCAGAATTTACAGGAAAATAATTTTCTTAACCTCAAAGCTCGTAAGGGATTACGCAAAGCACGCAAGGAAAATTAAAAAACTTTGCTCCCGATAGCTATCGGGATTGCGTAAATCTTAGATCTTTACGGTTAAATTAAACACAAAGAGGATAAAATCTTAGCCTCTTAGTAGCTTAGAACCTTAGCACCTTAAAAAAATGTACGAACCAATATTTGCCCTTTTTTGTGAACGAGTTAAGGAAAGCATCCAAAGTGGCACTTTCGCAAAATTGACTTTGGCCAAAACAATGGGCGACACCGAAATCAAAAACATCTATTTTAGATTGGTTTTGAATGAAGATGATACGATGTCAATCTCATTGACAACGCGCTATAAAACGGAGGAAGTAGAAAGTTTTCATTCTTTAGATGAAGCTCTATTAATTCTCGGATCTTATATCAAGAAACCTTTTCTTACTGCACTTTTGTTTACAACAGATAATGATTTGACTTTCAAAGTAAATAAGAAAAATGCCGGAAGTATTATTGAACAACCTCCAACATTTAAAAATGCTTCACCTGTAATGCTTGAGATAATCGAGAAAGGATTGCTGTAAAATAGTTAAAATTCGTCATTTTTATTTTTTGTAGGAAAAACACCTTAAATTTGTATTGTGTTTAAAAACAGAATATAATGCGAGGGAATGTTTTTGGTGTTTCGGACAGATTGAAGGCCTTTATTACCTTTTTTACAATTTCATTGATAATAGCCTTAATTGGCTTATTTGTCATTCCTTTTATTTCATTGCCTAAAGATTCTTTTGCTTCAAAAATGTATAACAGTTGTTGTTCTACAAATTACCTGTTCTATCTGATGCCTTTAATTATATTGGCGTTTATTATTTCAGGAGCCATTTTAATCATAGCAGTCTTTAGCAAAAAAATCATATTAAAAAAGAATACTATAGTTTCAAAAAATGCATTTTCAACACGTGAGATTGCATTTGATGAAATAAAGGGCTTCGCTGTTAATCATTTTGTGCTTTACATCGAAGCAAATTCAAAAGATAAAAAACGAATAACCATAAATCTGCTAAGTTTAAATAGAGGTGACAAATTGCTTCAATATTTAGAAAAACGATTTGTGAATTTAGATTTTATAATGGCAGAAGAAATTCTCTAAACCAACTTTACAAACAGATTGGATGCAATTTTATTAGAAATAGACAATTCTCTTCCGTTTACTTTGATTCGTACCGATAAATCAAAAGATTCTTTCGATAAAAATTCGATTTTAGAACCTAAAGCAATTTCTTGTTTGTCCAGATATTTTAAAAATTCTGAAGAAGTGTCTTTTACGCCGACACAAACTCCGGTTTGATTTTCTTCCAATTCAGATAAAAGCTGTTTCTCGATTTTAATGATTCGGCCATTAGCATCTGGAATTGGGTCTCCGTGCGGATCTTCAGTCGGATTTCCAAGAAAATCATCTAGACGGTTGATCAATTGCTCCGATTTGATATGTTCCAATTGTTCTGCAATTTCATGAACCTCATCCCAACTAAAATTTAGCTTTTCAACCAAAAACACTTCCCAAAGACGGTGTTTTCTAACAATCATTTTGGCCGCTAGTTTCCCGTTTTCAGTCAATGAAACCCCTTGGTATTTTTTATAATTAACCAAATCTTTCTCTGCTAGCTTTTTCAGCATATCAGTTACAGAGGAAGCTTTCGTTTCCATAATTTCTGCAATAGCATTTGTGCTGACTTCGGTTTCCAAAGCAGCAGTCAAGTGATAGATTGATTTTAAGTAGTTTTCTTCTGAAAAAGTCATTTATTTTGAGGTTCTAAGGTTCTAAGGGACTGAGGTTCTAAGGTTTTGTTTTAAAGTTTTTAAGAGAAACCTTAGAACCTTAGCAACTCGGGGCCTTAGCACCTTCATTTAACAATCAACAAAGGTATTGAAATTTTATGTCTCAATTTATCGACCGTTGTGCCAAAAAGAATATCTTTTAAACCAGTGTGGCCGTGGGTTCCCATAACTAGAATGTCGAAATTTCCACCGTTAATGATTTCTGGAATTATTTTGTTCGGTTTTCCAAAACCAAGTTCTGTTTCAATATTGAAACCTTTCTCCGAAAGCATTTCTTTGTATTCTAATAATAATTTTTCATCAATCGTGGTTTCATGATCGTGAATATGAATTCCGTACATCAGAGCGCCAACGGTTTCTACAATGTGGATGAGTGTATATTTTGCGGTCATTCCGCCTAATTCGAATGCGTGATTCAATGCGGCTTCATCGGCATTTGAAAAATCTACAGAAACTGCAATGTTTTTAACTTCCTGAGTTTTCTTTTGAGAAAAATGAAGTTTCAAGTTGTGTGGCGAATGATTGACGGTTTTGGCTTTGAATTTGGCAATAAACGGTTTGAAAATGATATATAATAATAATGCCGAAAAACCGAAAGCCAATGGAACAACTGTAAGCCATAATAATGTTGGATTATTAGAAGTTTCGAGCCATGAGGTGATTTCATCGTAAACTAATTTTGCATTTAGTGAAACAATGATTGAAGCAATAATCCACGACACAACCTGAGTCGTTCTTGAAATATGAAAACCATTCATTTTCGATTTATCACTTACAAAGTGAATCAGAGGGATAATCGCAAATCCCAATTGCAAACTCAAAATTACTTGACTAAGAATCAACAATTTTCCTGTAACGCTTTCGCCATAAATATAAATTACGACCAAAGCTGGAATAATGGCAATTAAACGTGTAATGATTCTGCGGACCCAAGGCTGAATTCTAAAATGCAAGTAGCCTTCCATTACAATCTGTCCGGCAAGAGTTCCTGTTACCGTTGAACTTTGTCCAGCGGCAATTAAAGCCACAGCAAATAAAATGGGTGCCCATTTCGTTCCCAATAAAGGTTCTAGGAATTGATGTGCGTCTTGAATTTCGGCAACTTCAAACATTCCGTTTTTATGAAATGTTGCGGCTGCAAGAATTAGGATTGCGGCGTTAACAAAAAAAGCCAAATTGAGTGCAATTGTCGAATCGATGAGGTTGTATTTCAAAGCTTGTTTGATTCCAGCTGGAGTCCGGTCAAATTTTCTGGTTTGCACCAAAGAAGAATGCAAATACAAATTGTGTGGCATTACCGTAGCCCCAATAATTCCGATTGCAATGTACAAAGCAGCGGAGTTTGGAATTGAAGGAACAAGTCCGCCAATGATTTTGTGGATTTCCGGCTCAGCGAAAATCATTTCAAAAATGAAGGAAAAACCGATAATCGCGACCAAAGCAATTATAAAAGCTTCCATTTTGCGGATTCCTTTATTTATCAGAAATAAAAGAAGAAAAGTGTCCAGAACGGTAATTAATACACCTTCAAGAAGCGGAATCCCAAATAAAAGATTAATTCCGATTGCCATTCCGAGGACTTCGGCCAAATCACATGCAGCAATTGCAATTTCGGCCAGAAAATATAAAATATAGTTGATGTATTTTGAGTAGGTTTCTCTCGATGCTTGTGCTAGATCGCGCTGTGTTACGATTCCGAGTCTAGCACTCAAACTTTGTAGAAGCAAAGCCATTAAGTTGCTCATTAGTAAAACCCAGACAAGTGTATAGCCAAATTGACTTCCACCAGCAATATCTGTTGCCCAGTTTCCAGGATCCATATAACCAACGCTCACTAAATACGCTGGGCCCAAAAATGCTAGTATTTTCCTAAATCCTGTTTTTTTATGCTCCGTAGCAACGGATTGGTTTACTTCTTCTAAAGATTTGGTCATTGTAAAAGTATTGTTTTCACAAATATATGTAAAAATTACATTCGCTAAACAATATTTTTAGACAAGCCTAAAACTTAAATGTTAGAATTTAAACATTTTGGACATAAGCCAGACAAGGTAAAATTGATCTCTTTTACTTTGTAATTATGCGGCATAATATAGCTTGGTTTTACCGTTTCCAAGCACGTGATCTCATGACAGTTTTCGCAACTAAAATGAGCATGATTATGAATGTGCACACGTTGATTCGAGTGATTGCATTTTGCATATTTTACGGTTCCGTCAAGGTTCGAAATTTTATGAATGATGTCATCGTTCAATAGTCTATCAAGAATTCTATAAATGGTGACGCGATCGCATATATCGTTTAATTGTTTCTGAATTTCGGTATGGGACAGCGCGGTGTTGGATTTTTCAAAAACCTCTAAAACGGCCGTCTTTGCTGTGGTGTTACGTGTAGCTTTCATTTTTAATTTGAAAAAAAAATTATCGCAACAATGTTGCGATTTTATAAAATCGTGTATATTTGCAACAAAATTGCATTAATCAAATTTAAATAAAATGAAGAAAATAACGACATCTTTTTACGATATTTTAGGAATTTCAAGCGCGGCATTTTGCTTGGTTCATTGTTTGATTTTTCCAATACTAACCATTCTCCCTTTAGGGCTAATTCATAACCCAATTATCGATTTGATTTTTGCTTCTTTTGGTTTATTTGCGATTATCAAAATTATAAAAAAATCCTCTCTTTTGGTATCTTCGATTTTAATCATTTCTATGAGTTTGATATGGATTAGTGTTTTGAGTGAAATCCTTTTTGAAATTCATCTTGATCTGATTTATTTTGGAGGATTCGGAATGATAGTCGGACATTTGATCAATTACAATTTGCACAGAAAACAAAATCATTAAAAATAGGATTATGGAACAGAAGAATTTTGAAGTGATTATCATTGGCGGAAGTTATAGCGGTTTATCAGCCGCAATGAGTTTGGGACGTTCTTTGCGTCAGGTTTTGGTCATTGACAGTGGTTTGCCTTGCAACAGACAAACACCGCATTCGCATAATTTTATTACACAAGACGGAGAAAAGCCTGCTGTGATTTCGGCGAAAGCCAAATTGCAAGTTGAGCTTTATAAAACCGTTCAGTTTTACAATGGACTTGCTGTAAAAGCTTTGAAAACGGAAAAAGGTTTTGAAATAAGTACAGAATCTGGAGATTTATTTACCTGTCGAAAAGTTTTGTTTGCGACTGGCATTCGTGATTTGTTGCCGAAAATTAAGGGCTTTGATGATTGCTGGGGGATTTCGGTTTTGCATTGCCCGTATTGTCATGGTTATGAGGTGAAAGAAGAAAAAACAGCAATTATTGCTAATGGCGAAATGGGTTTTGAATATTCAAAATTGATTTCGAATTGGACAAAAGATTTGAGATTGTGTACAAACGGAAAATCAGAATTGACTCCTGAACAAACACAGCTTTTAAAAAACCATGGCGTTTCGATTTTAGAACAAGAAATAGATTCTCTAGAGCATAATAATGGTTATGTTTCGGAGATCGTTTTTAAAAACGGAGAAAAAATCGACGTAAAAGCCATTTATACAAAACCTCCATTTGAACAACATTGTTCATTGCCACAAGATTTGGGTTGCGAAATCAATGAACAGGGTTATTTAAAAGTTGATTTTATGCAAAAAACAACCGTTCCAGGAATTTTTGGAAGTGGCGATGCGACTACTCAAATGCGCTCAGTGGCGCTTGCGGTTTCTACAGGATCTTTTGCGGGAGCGGTAATTAACAAGGAACTTATCGACGAGGACTTTAGATAATCAAAGTTTTCAAAATTTAGCTTTATTCTATAGCCCCTAGCTTCAGCTAGGGGAACAAGATTTGGACGGAAAGGGCTTTAGCCAAACTTTTGTATTTGGCTAAAGCTTTTTTCTCTATCAATCATATTTTCATCCAGCTGAAGCTGGATGCTATTGATTTTTATCTTCATGAAAATAAAAATCTAACATATTGAATTCAATCAGTTTGAAAATTTTTGTTTCATAATAATTGTTTGTCAAATTTAATTTTTAGATTTGTCTAAAAATTAATTTAAAAGAATGAAATATTTATTTTTGACATTATTAATAATTTCAACTAAAAGCATTTTCGCTCAAAATATATCGGGAAAAGTAAATGCATCAATTCCTCTTGGTCAGGAAATTAATGTTGGTTTGTTAAATACAAACTTTAAAACTCAAACAGATTCTCTTGGTTTTTATAAACTTGAAAACATTCCAATTGGGACTTATAAAATAAATGTGACCTCGACGGGATTCAAACCAATTACCCAGCGAATATCACTTTTAGAAAATCAGAATTTGACTCTCGATTTTGAATTGACAGAAGATCAGAACGAATTGAATGAAGTAGTAGTTTCCGGAACTTTAAAACCAGTTAAACGTTTGGAAAGCGCGGTTCCGGTTGAGGTTTATTCGCCAGTTTTCTTCAAGAAAAACCCAACGCCAAGCATTTATGATGCACTTCAAAATATAAATGGTGTTCGTCCACAGTTAAATTGTGGTGTCTGTAATACGGGCGATATTCATATAAACGGATTGGAAGGTCCGTATACTTTGGTTTTGATTGACGGAATGCCAATTGTGAGCAGTCTTTCGACGGTTTATGGTTTGTCGGGAATTCCGAATTCTTTGGTGGAAAGAATCGAAATTGTAAAAGGTCCAGCTTCATCTCTTTATGGAAGCGAGGCAGTTGGTGGATTGATAAATATCATTACAAAAAATCCAACCAATGCGCCGGTATTTTCTGCAGATGTCTTCACGACAACCTATTTAGAAACCAATGTTGATTTGGGAATGAAATTCAATCCGACCAAAAAATCGACTACACTTTTGGGTGTTAATTACTTCAATTACAATCAGGTTATTGATAAAGACAAAGATAATTTTACTGATGTAACACTTTCTGACCGAATTTCTGTTTTCAATAAATGGAGTTTCCTTCGAAATAATAATCGCCTATTTACGATCGCAGCGCGCGGCATGTATGAAGATCGCTGGGGCGGAGATGTGCGTTGGGAAAAGAAATATCGTGGAGGCGATGAAATTTACGGCGAAAGCATTTATACCAAAAGAGCCGAATTAATTGGAGCTTATCAATTGCCTTTTCAAGAAAAGCTGATGCTTTCGTTTTCGGGAAATGTGCATTATCAGGACAGTCGTTATGGAACAACTTCGTATATCGCCAATCAGAAAATTGGTTTTTTGCAATTGACTTGGGATAAAAAAATCAAACGAAATGATTTGTTGGCCGGAATTGCAAGCCGATATACATATTACGACGACAACACTCCAGCTACAAACGAACCCGAAAATACTTGGTTGCCAGGAATTTTTGTTCAGGACGAAATTACGTTTTCTTCAAAAAGTCAGGTTTTGCTTGGAATGCGTTACGACTACAATTCAATTCACGGTTCTATTTTGACGCCAAGATTTGCATATCGATTTAAAGCAAATGAAAACACAATTTTTAGACTCAATGCCGGAACTGGATTTCGAGTAGTGAATTTATTTACCGAGGATCATGCGGCGTTAACGGGTTCTAGAGATGTGATAATTGCAAATGATTTAAAACCGGAAAAGTCTGTAAATGTAAATTTAAATTATATTCAGAAAATTAATTTTGGGAACGGAACCTTTATGGGCATCGAAACAACCGCTTTTTACACTCGTTTTAGCAACAAAATCATTTCTGACTATGAAAGTGACCCAAACAAGATAATTTACGATAATATCGACGGATATGCATTAAGCCAAGGAATCAGTACAAATATCGATTTGAATTTTCCGACAGGTTTGAAATTTATTGTAGGCGCAACGGTTTTGGACAATAAAAATGTTCAAAACGGAATTTCGGAACGGCCTTTTTTAACTGAAAATTTTACTGCGACTTGGAGTGTTTCATATAAAATAGAATCCTTAAATTTAATGTTGGATTATACCGGAAATGTTTACAGCCCAATGAAATTGCCTTTGCTGAGCGAAACAGATCCGAGAAGCCCAAAATCGCCTTGGTACAGTATTCAAAATATTCAGTTTACTTACACAGGTTGGAAGAATTTTGAGCTTTATGGAGGAATTAAAAATTTGTTGAATTTTACGCCAATGCAAAATAATCCATTTTTGATTTCGAGAACAAATGATCCTTTTGATAAAAATGTGCAGTACGATTCGGCTGGAAAAGTATTGGTGACACCTGATAATCCGTATGGTTTGACTTTTGACACGACTTATGTTTATGGTCAAAATCAGAGTATTCGGGGGTTTTTTGGATTGCGATATGTGTTTAGGTAATTTACGGGTCGCACATTGAATGACAAAATAAATTGAAATGAAGCCAATTTATAATTAAACTGGACTGAAGTCCAGCTCTACAATATGAATCGAGCTATCGCTCTTTAAGTTCCAACGGAACAAACTATTTTGTAGAGCTGGACTTCAGTCCAGTTTAAGCATACGAAGAGATATACGATAATTTTAATCGGTTGCATCTGATAAACAAACTTGCCAAAATGAAAAAGCTATTTCTATTTATTTTTTTCTTCGGAATAACTTCAACGGTTTTCTGTCAATTAAAAAGCAGAACTTTTGAGGAAATAGATAGTTTGCAGAAAATTCAAAAACGAAAAACAATTGTTTTTATTCACGCTGATTGGTGTCAGTTTTGCCAGCGGATGAAAGAAACAACATTTAAAAATCAGGAAATCATAGAGAAGTTAAATTCGGATTTCTATTTTATTTCATTAAATGGCGAGGAAAAACGAGATATTACATTTAACAATCACACATTCAAATATCTTCCTTCTGGCAATAATGTTGGTGTTCACGAACTCGCTTTAGCACTCGGAACGATGAATAATCAGATTCTATATCCGGTTTTGTGTGTTTTGAATGAGAAGAATGAAATCATTTTTCAATATTCAAACTATATTCCTCAAGCCGACTTTAAAATTCTTTTAGAAAAACTGAAAGAATAAATTTTCTTATTTTTGAGAATGAATTCTTCACAAATCAAACATTTCGATTACATTTTTACCGGAACCGGACTGGCATCTTTGATGACTGTTTATAAAATGATTTTATCTGGAAAATTCTCGGATAAATCCATTTTGCTTTTAGACGAAAACACAAAACAAGCCAATGATAGAACTTGGTGTTTTTGGGAAAAAGAGGAATCGATATGGGATTCAGTCATATTAAAAAAATGGGATTCGGCTATTTTTTCCAATGAAAAGTTTAAACGCAATATAGCGTTGAAGCCTTACCAATACAATAAAATCAAGAGTTTAGATTTTTATCAATTTGTTTTTGAAGAAATTTCGAAACATTCAAATATTACTTTTCAAAATGAAAAAGTAATAAACATCAACGAACTTGACACGCATGTTTTTGTTGGAACAGAGGAAAATCGATATTCGTGCAATTATCTCTTCAATAGCATTTATACAAAGGCTTTCGCCGAAGGGCAAAACAAATATCCTGTTTTACAACAACATTTTGTTGGCTGGTTTGTGAAAACCGAAGAAGGAGTTTTTAATCCCGAGGAAGTGACCTTCATGGATTTTTCGGTAGAACAAAAAAACAATACGCGATTTATGTATGTTTTGCCAACTTCAAAAACAGAAGCTTTGGTTGAATATACGCTGTTTTCGGAAAAACTGCTTCCGAAAGAGGAATACGAAAAGGAAATTGAAGTTTATCTGAAGAAATTCGGCGCAAGCCAATATCAAATTTTAGAAAAAGAGCAGGGAAGTATCCCAATGACGTGCTATCCTTTCTGGGAGAAAAACACCAAACGCGTTTTGAATATTGGTACGGCCGGCGGTTGGACAAAAGCAAGCACAGGTTATACTTTTAAAAACTCAGATAAAACATCAACGGATTTGGTGCAATTTCTTCATACTTCGACTTCGCTCAATATGACATCTTTTCATAAAAAGAATAGATTTTGGTTTTATGATTTAATGCTTTTAGACATTCTGCATCGCCATAATGAATTGGGAAGTTCTATTTTTTCATCTTTATTCAGAAAAGGAAATCCAAAATTAATCTTCAAATTTTTGGATGAAGAAACAAATTTTGCCGAAGATCTTCAAGTGATTATTAAATGCCCAAAATTGCCTTTTCTTAAAGCATTATTTAATGCAATAATCCTTAATCGCAAAAAATAGTTCATTCCTTGAAAAATCTGGCTTATTATTCTATTATTGAAACTTTTTGAGGCGGTTAGTTAGCTGAATTTGAAATTAAGTTTGTGCTTTAATTAAATGTCAAATTATGGGAATGAGCAAACGCTTAAATTTTGATGAAGAAACAGTAGCGATAGGGAAAATTTGCAAAGCACTTGGGCATGCGACACGAATACAAATTATGACATTGTTGTGGAAAAGGGACAATAGGACTTGTGGTGAAATTGTTGAATTGATTCCGCTGGCACAATCCACAATTTCAAAGCATTTATTGGAATTAAAAAAAGCAAATCTAGTAAATGTCAAAAGTGAAGGAAAAAAAACAATTTATTCGATTAAAAGCGACAATATAAAACTGCTAAAAAAATATTTGAGCAGTTATCTTTCGACTATTGAGATTGCTGAGCAAAGTAAATCAACGGTTTTTGCAACTAGATATAAAATTAAAAGCAGAAATAGTCATTTGAAACAATACAATTATCAATTTCCTGATAAAAAAGTAAAACGCACGGAGCTTTCAGTTTAAATTTAATATCGAACTATAACAAAACTTTATACTTCAAATTAACTAGTTGCGAGTAAACTTTGTAACTTTGCAACTTAAAAGTAAAATTTAAAAGACAAGAATATGTATCCACAAGAAATGGTAAAACCAATGGAAGCTGAATTAACATCAGCAGGTTTTCAAGATTTACATAGTGCTGAAGCTGTTGAGAATGCTATCAAAGCTGAAGGTACCACTTTAGTTGTTGTAAACTCTGTTTGCGGGTGCGCTGCAAGAAATGCACGTCCAGGAGCAAAAATGAGTTTAGATAATGCTAAAAAACCAGATCACTTGATCACTGTTTTTGCAGGAGTTGACAAAGAAGCTGTTGATGCTGCAAGACAACATATGTTTCCTTTTCCTCCATCATCGCCATCTATGGCTTTGTTCAAAAACGGAGAATTGGTTCACATGTTAGAGCGTCACCACATTGAAGGACGTCCAGCTGAAATGATCGCTGAGAATTTGCAAGATGCGTTTAACGAATTTTGTTAATTCTTAAGGTTCTAAGTTATTAAGATGCTAAGGCTCTAAGATAAAAAAAAGAGGCTGTCTTTTGGACAGCCTCTTTTTTGTTTATAATCTGCTTCAGAAAACTTAGAACCTTAGCAGCTTAGAATCTTAGCATCTTTAAAGATTCCATCCTCCACCAAGTGCTTTATACAATTCAACCATTGAACTTAGTTGTCTTTCAGATAATTGTGCTAGGCTTAGTTGAGCATTAAATAAGTTGGTTTCAACATCTAAAACTTCTAAGTAAGAAACATAACCGCTGTCGTATCTTTCGCGAGAAAGGTTAAAGTTTATCAAGGCAGCCTTAACTTGTCTGTCGCGAGCTTTGTATTCTTCTTTATACGTTCTGATGTTTTGAATGGATTGTTCTACTTCAGAAACAGCACCAATATATGTTTTTTGATAAATGAATTTGAATTGTTCTGCTTGTTGTCTGTTGATTTCAACTCTTCTTTTGTTTTTTCCAAAAGCAAAAATTGGTCCGGCAATTCCAGCCGATGCATTTTGAGAATAGGAACTTCCTAGAAACAAGTTGCTTAAATCAGCGCTTGCGAATCCAGCTATTGCGGCTAAATTCAATGATGGAAAACGCATTGCTTGAGCTACACCAATTCTTTCATTCGCGGCTTTGTATCTTAATTCGGCTGCTTTTACATCAGGTCTGTTTTCTAACAACGCTGATGGAAGTGAAAGTGGAATTTCGCTCACGATCTGCAATTCTGTATTGCTTTTTCCTCTTGGAATTTCAGTAGGAAGTTGCCCCGTAAGCAACGCAATCGCATTTTCTTGATAGGTTATTTGTCGCTGAATGTTTGGAATAGCAGCTTCTGCAATTGCAACTTGTTGTTCAATTTGAACTTTGTCCACTTCAGAGATGTATCCATTTTTGAATCTTTGATTTATGATTTCATAGTATTTCTCTCTTGTTGCAAGTGTAGATTTTGTAATTTCCAGCTGATCGTCAAGATTTCGCATTTGAAAATAAGCGACAGCAATATTGGTGACAATTTCAGAAAGTACAACTTTACGAGCTTCTTCGGTTGCCAAGAGTTCGCTTTGAACTGCATTATTCTCATGACGGTATTTTCCCCAAAAATCAAGTTCCCAAGACATGCTTGCTCCTGCATTTGAAGGAGTAAAGTTTTTCTCGTTGCTGTTTATGGTTGCTCCATATTGAAAAGTCGGAAATAAATCGGCTTTAGCATAACCTAATTCCGCACGAAGCTGATCGATTCTCGAAACTGCGATTTTTAGGTCGTAATTGTTTTCCAATCCTTTTTTGATAAGATCTTTTAAAACATCATCATTAAATAAATCAAACCATTTCAAATTGGTCACTGATGCCAAGCTGTCAAGATTTCTTTCGTTTTTATAAGAATCCGACTTTTGCTGTTCTGGTCTGCTATATTTTGGTCCTACCATACAACCCACAGGAAATAGTATGAGGATAAATATAACAACGATTATTTTGTGTCTCTTAATCATGTCCTGCAGTATTTGATTCCACATTATTTCCTTCAGATACGATTGTCTCATCTTTCTTTTTTCCGATGTTTTCAATCATTACAAATAGACCTGGTACAATTAAAACCCCAAGAATTGTCGCAATTAACATACCGCTGAATACGGCCATTCCCATTACAATACGAGCTTGCGAACCTGCACCAGTTGCGGTCAATAACGGAACAACTCCAAGAATGAATGCGAATGCTGTCATCAAAATCGGTCGGAAACGAAGTCTCGCCGCAACCATAGCCGATTCATATAGTGGTTTTCCTTTTTCGTATTCTTCTTTGGCAAACTCTACAATAAGGATGGCATTTTTAGCCACTAATCCAATTAACAATACGAGTCCGATTTGCGCGAATACGTTGTTGACATAAGCGTCACTTCCAAATCTCGCCAAAAGAAGCCCTAAAAATGCACCAAATACGGCAAAAGGAGCTCCAAGCAATACACTAAAAGGCAGTTTCCAGCTTTCGTATTGTGCGGCCAAAATCAAGAAAACAAAGACTAACGCCATTATGAAAACCGAACTTCCGCCAGGAGAGTGTTTTTCTTGATAAGATAAGTTGATGTAATCAAAACTCATATCTGCTGGCAAAGTCTGTTTTGCGACTTCTTCTAGAGCAGTCAAGGCCTGAGCACTACTATAACCATCATTTGGGCTTCCACCAATTTCGGCAGATCTAAATAAATTTAGACGATTTGTAAAGTCGGGACCTGTAACTTTTGTTGCCGTAACCAGAGTTGAAACAGGAAGCATATCACCCGCATTATTTTTTACATAAATGAGATTTAAGTCCTCTGGTCTGACACGATCAGCGGCTTCACCTTGCAGATAAACTTTGTATTGACGGCCAAAACGGTTGAAGTCATTTACATAGCTTCCCCCGAGGAAAGCTCCCAATGCTTCAGTAACTTTAGAAACTGGAATACCCAATTTCATCGCTTTGTCATTGTCAATTTCTAATTTAATCTGTGGTGTTCCAGCATTAAAAGTCGTATAAATTCGTTTTATTTCTGGGCGCTGCTGAGCGGCGGCAATAAAAGCTTGTGTTTGTTCGGCCAAATATTGTGGTGTATTTCCACCTCTATCTTGCAGCATCAAACTGAAACCAGCAGACGCTCCCAAACCTTGAATCGCAGGTGGTCCAAATGAAAAAGCTGTGGCCGTCGTAATTTGTGTCGCAAGTTTTTTGTTGAATCGATCTACAAATTGCTTCGCGGTTTCTTCTCGATCTTCCCAAGGTTTTAATGAGATGAAAATAAATGCATTGTTTGGTTGATAAGAATTCGTAAGCATACTGAATCCGTTTATCGTTGTATAAGATAAAATGGATTTTTCTTCTTTCAAGAAGCTATCTACTTTTTTAGAAATTTCATCGGTACGTTGTAAAGATGATGCCGGTGGCAATGCAATATTGACCAAAACATATCCTTGATCTTCTTCAGGAATAAATCCTAACGGAATTTTCTTTCCTAAGAATGCCGTAGCGGCCAATATGACTGCCAGCAAAACAACTATACGTAAAGCTTTTTTTGCAAAAAATGTAGCTCCATTTATGTATTTTCCAGTCACTTTTTCAAAGATTCTATTAAATCCTGAGAAGAATTTTGCCAACCAGCCGGTTTGCTCATCAAGAGGTTTTGTCGGTTTCAAAAGCATAGCACAGAGTGCAGGACTTAAAGATAAAGCACTAAAAGCCGAGAAGGCGACCGAGACGGCAATGGTTATGGCAAACTGTTGGTAAAAACGGCCAGTGATTCCAGGCGTCATCGCAACAGGGATAAATACCGCGCATAAAATCAAGGCAATTGCTATAACAGGCCCAGATACTTCACGCATCGCTTGAACGGTGGCTTCTTTTGGAGTTTTTCCATGTTCAATATGATGAATAACGGCCTCAACAACCACAATCGCATCATCGACTACAATACCAATTGCTAATACTAATCCTAGTAGTGAAAGCGTATTGATAGAGAATCCTAACATCGGGAATACGGCAATTGTTCCTATAAGGGAAACTGGAACAGTAATTAAAGGAATTAAGGTAGCACGCCAGTTTTGAAGGAAAATGAAAACCACCAAAATAACCAAAATAATTGCCTCAAAAAGAGTATGAACGATATCGTCAACTCCGGCAGTAATGGCTAAAGTTGTATCTAAAGATTCTTGATAAACAATGTCATTTGGGAATTTTTCAGACAATTGCTTCATTGTGCTTTTTGCGGTTTCAGCTACATCAAGGGCATTACTTCCTGGCATTTGATATAAAGCAACAACAGCACTTGGCGAACTGTTTCGACGTGCGGTTGAACTGTAGTTTTCTGTTCCAAGCTCAATTCTAGCAATATCAGTCAATAAAACTTGAGCTCCATCTTGTTTGCTTCGAACTACAATTTCTCCAAATTCTTTTTCAGTAACTAAACGATCTTGAAGAGTTACCCCATAAGTGAATTCGGTATTTGCTGGTGCAGGTTCTGCCCCAAATTTCCCTCCCGGACTAATCATGTTTTGCGCATTCAATGCATTTTTGACATCATCAACTGTAACGCCAAGTTTGCTCATCATATCGGCTTTTAGCCAAATACGCATGGAATAGTCACTACCTCCAAAAAGGGTAACTTCACCAACTCCTTTAATACGAGCCAATTGATCAACAATGTTAATACTCGCATAGTTGTTCAAGAATTTGGCGTCATATTTCGGATTTGTAGATGTCACGGTAAATAACATCATCGGGAATGACAGCGATTTTTTTACAACCACACCTTGTTGTTTTACACTTGAAGGCATAAAAGGCGCTGATTGGTTTTGTCTATTTTGCGTAAGCATGTTGGCATTATCCAAATTGGTTCCAACATCAAAAGTTACCTCAATAGTACATGCACCATCAGAAGTGTTGATTGATTTCATGTAAAGCATATTTTCAACTCCATTCACTTTTTGTTCAATTGGAGTTGCAACTGCTTGTTCAACATTCAGGGCATTTGCTCCTGTAAAAGATGTTGTGATTTTTACAACAGGAGGATTAATATCCGGATATTGTGAAATAGGCGTTTTTTGTAAAGCCAGTAATCCAAGTATTACTATAATAATACTGATTACAATAGCAACGATCGGTCTTCGGACGAAAAATTCTCCCATAATACTATGTATGTAGATTATTATTTAATAGCTGCAGATTCAGTGTCACCTAATTGCCATTGAACAATTTTTGGTGTAATAACGCTTCCGTTTTTCAATAATGAAGTACCTCCCATGGCTATCTTATCACCAGGTTTTAAACCTTCTTCGATGATATATCCGTTTTTAATGGCGGGACCAGGTTTCACAATTTGCATTTGGACTTTATTGTCGTTGCCCAAAACATATACTTGATAAATTCCTTGCACTTCTATAACAGCGCGTTGCGGAATTACAATAGCATCTTTACGAATGTCAGTAAGCAAAGCAATTTTTGCGTACTGTCCCGGACGAAGTAATTTGTCTGGATTTGCAAAAGCGGCTTCAAATGTTATTGCACCAGTTGCAGGATCTATTTGTCTATCGGTAAAGCTTACTTTTCCTGTTTGAGGATAAGTTGAGCCATCTGATAGTTTTAAAGAAACTGATGCTCCAGAACCTTTTAAAGTAGAATTTGGTTTGTTGAATTCTCTGTATAAACGAAGAAATTCCTGCTCGCTCATGGTAAAACGAACTCTCACATCTCCTAAATCAGATATGGTGTTTAAAATTGAAACAGCGCCTGGACGAACATAATCACCAACTCTTACTTTCGAGATTCCTATTAATCCAGAAATTGGAGCGACAATTCGGCAATATCCTAATTCAATTTTTGCATTTTGTACAGCCGCATCCGATGCTTTGATTTGAGCAATCGAAGCGGTATAAGCTGATTTGGCAGAAACTAATTCTCTTTGGCTGACCGCGTTCATTTTAGCCAATGGCGTAATCATGTCCAGATCTGATTTGGTTTTTGATAAAAGCGCCTGTGATTCGGCGGCACTTCCTTCGGCTTGATTCAATTTAGCTTTATACGGCAAAGGATCAATGGTATATAATAGTTGTCCTTTTGTAACAAAGCTACCTTCCTTAAAGTTGACACTTTCAATAATGCCATCGACTCGAGGATTAATTTGAATGTCTGATTGACCAAAAGTTTGTCCCGTGTATTCAGATTCAATTTTAACATCCTGCTGTAAAACGGTGGTTACTGAAATTTCTAAAGGCTTGGGTTGAGGTGGGGCTTCTTTTTTGCAGGAACACAATAAAAAAAGTAAGAAAATTGCTGGGGAGTAAATTTTGTTCATTTTAAAAATTTTATTAAATTCTATTAATAACTTAAATAACTTAAAACCAAATAAATCCTAAGCTAAGTTAACATTTTTTTAATTAAAAAATTAAATATTGTTTTCATTTTATAATTTTTTCTAATTTTATAGTAGGCTGGTTTTCAGTGGTTAAAAAATCCGATAAAAAGCTGAAAAAATCCGATGATCTGCATTTTTGTAAGAATAAACAAATCAAAGTCAAAATAGAAAACTTCAAAAATTTTGTAATTATGTCAAAAAAGAAGAAAAGCAAAATGAAAAATTTGGACTCAGATCCGAATAATTTGAAAGCAATTACTAAAAAAGAATTGCTGCATCGCGCCAAGAAGTTTTCAGAACAATATTGCGTGGGAGATGATAAAAATTTTACATTAAAAGATAAACCCACTTCTTATTTTGGTGACGAACCGAAATCGGTGATAAAGGAAACGCTCCAAATGGGCGTAAAAGCGCTTGCTGCCATGCAAGACATTCTTTATGCTCAAGATAAATGGTCGGTTCTTGTTATTTTTCAGGCAATGGATGCTGCCGGAAAAGATGGGGCGATCAAACATGTTATGTCTGGAATAAATCCGCAAGGTTGTCAAGTTTCATCTTTTAAAGGACCAAGTTCTGAAGAGCTGGATCATGATTATTTATGGCGTTGTCAAAAGCATTTGCCAGAAAGAGGCCGAATAGGGATTTTTAACCGTTCATATTACGAAGAAGTATTAGTGGTTCGCGTTCATGAACAAATTTTAAGAGGCCAAAAAATCCCAGAAAAATTAATAACCGAAAATATTTGGGAAAATCGTTTTGAAGATATTCGAAACTTTGAAAAATACTTGAACAGAAACGGAACCATCGTAATCAAATTTTTTCTGAATGTTTCTAAAGAAGAACAAAAAAGAAGGTTTATAGAACGAGTTGATAATCCTGATAAAAACTGGAAATTCAGTGCTGCTGATGCCAAAGAAAGAGGATATTGGGATGATTATATGTTTGCTTACGAGGAATTGATCAAAAATACTTCAACCAAAAAATCGCCTTGGTATGTGATTCCAGCTGACAATAAATATTATGCTCGAATAGCGATAGCATCGGCAATTATTCATGCTTTGGATGAAATGGATTTAGAATATCCAAAAGTTGGTCCAGAAAAAATAGCAGAATTAAACGAAGTTAAAAAAGCATTATTGGCAGAGAAGGACTGACGCTTTGTTGTTTTAGCTAAGATTTAATCATTTCATTATGACTACTAAGCTTTTACCTGCTGTAGATTGGATTAGGAATTATAAAAGCAAAAATCTAAAAAAAGATTTTGTTGCCGGAATTACACTTGCGGCTTATGGAATTCCTGTGTCTCTTGCTTACGCAACACTTGCGGGGCTGCCTCCGCAATATGGAATTTACGGTTATTTAATTGGTGGCATTTTTTATTCTTTTTTTGGAACAAGCAGACAATTGGCTATAGGTCCGACATCGGCAATTTCATTATTAATTGGCACGACGATTTCCAGCATGGCAAACGGTGATGTACAACGGTGGGCAGAAATAGCTTCGCTTACCGCATTGGTTTTTGCTGGAATGGCTATAATTGCCTATTTGCTTCGATTAAGTGGTATTATTAATTTTATTAGTGAAACTGTTTTGGTCGGATTTAAAGCGGGAGCGGCAATAACAATTGGTTTGACTCAATTGCCTAAATTGTTTGGCGTAAAAGGAGGTGGCGATAATTTCATCGAAAGAATTATCATGCTTTTTCATCAAATTCCAGATTTAAATACCACTGTTTTTATTTTTGGAATTATCGCTATTGTCATACTAATTATTGGTGAAAAATTGGCTCCACAATTTCCCCTCGCCATTATGATTGTTGTGGTGTCGATCATTCTCATTTTAACAACATCATTAAAAGATGCTGGATTTAAAACGGTCGGAATTATCCCGACTGGACTTCCTGAGTTTCATCTGCCCTCTCTTCGAATTAGGGATGTGGAGGGCGTTTTGCCTTTGTCAATGGCTTGTTTTTTATTGTCTTATATCGAAAGCGTTTCTGCGGGCCGAACATTGGCACAAAAAAACGGATACGTTATAAATCCACGTCAGGAACTTCTGGCCCTCGGTGTTGCTAATGCCGCAGTTGCGTTAGGGCAAGGTTATCCTGTTGCAGGAGGTTTGTCGCAATCTGCGGTGAATGATGCTGCAGGCGCTAAAACACCACTATCTCTTGTGTTTGCTTCTGCAACAATTGCTTGCTGTCTTCTCTTTTTAACGGGGCATCTTCAAAATTTGCCAACGGTCATTTTAGCATCTATTGTTCTGGTTGCCATCCGTGGTTTGTTTGATTTAAAAGAAATGAAACATCTCTACAAAATAAACAAACAAGAATTTGGCGTTGTTATGATTGCACTTGCTGGAGTTCTTATTTGGGGAATTCTTGCTGGAGTTATGTTGGCAACTCTTGTGACTTTATTGTTATTATTAAAAGCAGCATCAAAACCTAATGTAGCTTTTTTAGGAAGAGTTCCGGGAACTCGACATTATACAGATCTGAAGAGACATCCTGATAATGAAAAGATTGAGGGTGTATTGATTGTGAGAGTAGAATCTTCAATATTTTATTTTAATGTTGAATATATCAAAGAGCAGATTTGGGAAAAAATCTATAGCGAATCAAATTCCTTGAAAACAGTAATACTAGATTTAAATTCTTCTCCTCGAATTGATATTTCGGGAGCTCGTTTTTTGAAAAATCTCTTTTTGGATTTGCGTGAGCGAAATATTGTTTTGAAAGTTGCCGAAGCTCGTTCTGACGTTCGGGATAGTCTTCGTGCGGAAGATCTTGAAACTTTCGTGGGGCATATAAGTCGCTCTGTTTCTGTGGATGATTTGGTAACTCGTGCTATCGAAAATAATTAGTTTGATGTTAAAAAAATCAGATAATTAGGCTACGATCATTTTTAATCTCAAAATAAACTCTAAATTTGCCGCAGATTTTAAAGAAAATCTAATAAAATATAATTTCTCACTTAAAACTGTTTATAGCATGCAACTGTACAACACTTTGAGCGCAGAAGAAAGAGCTATCATGATCGATGATGCAGGACAACAACGACTAACGTTGTCTTTCTATGCGTACGCCAAAATTCAAGATCCACAAAAATTTCGTAATGATTTATTCGTAGCCTGGAATGCCCTTGATGCATTAGGCCGAATTTATGTTGCCAATGAAGGAATAAATGCTCAAATGAGTGTTCCTGCCGAAAATTTTGAAGCTTTTAGAGAAACTCTTGAAGCTTACGATTTCATGAAAGGCATACGATTGAATGTTGCCGTAGAACAAGACGATCATTCCTTTTTAAAATTGACTATCAAAGTACGTCACAAAATCGTTGCTGACGGTTTAAATGATGAAACTTTTGATGTTACCAATATTGGTGTTCACTTGAAGGCCAAAGAATTCAATGAAATCCTTGATGATCCAAACACAATTGTGGTTGATTTTAGAAATCACTACGAAAGTGAAGTAGGACATTTTAAAGGAGCAATTACTCCAGACGTTGAAACTTTTAGAGAAAGTTTGCCAATTATCAACGAACAACTTAAAGATCATAAAGACGATAAAAATCTAGTAATGTATTGTACTGGAGGAATTCGTTGCGAAAAAGCGAGTGCTTATTTCAAACACCAAGGTTTCAAAAATGTATATCAATTAGAAGGTGGAATCATCAACTATGCGAAACAATTGAAAGAGGAAGGCTTAGAAAGCAAATTCATTGGTAAAAACTTCGTATTCGATAATCGTTTGGGCGAAAGAATCACAGATGATATCATCTCGCAATGTCACCAATGTGGAAAGCCTTGCGATAATCACACCAACTGTGAAAATGATGGTTGTCATTTATTATTCATTCAATGTGATGAATGTAAAGCAGCAATGGAAAACTGTTGTTCTACAGAATGTTTAGAAATCATCCATATGCCTTTAGTTGACCAAGTTCGTTTGAGAACTGGAAAACAAGTTGGAAACAAAGTCTTCAGAAAAGGAAAATCTGAAAACCTAAAATTCAAACATTCAGGAGATTTGCCAGAAAGGGCTTTGGCAACTGCACAAAAGCAAGCTGATATCCGTCAGAAAATAAAAGTAAAAAAAGTACTTCTTGGTAAAGCGGAACATTATTACGTAAAAGCGCAAGTTGCACAATTTACCATTGAAAATCAAGAATTAAACGTTGGCGATAAAATCCTTATTTCTGGCCCAACTACAGGAGATCAGGAAATGGTCTTAGATAAATTCATCGTTGATGGCGCAGAAACGCAATCTGCTAAAATTGGTGATAAGGTTACTTTTGAAGTTCCATTTAGAATTAGATTGTCAGATAAATTGTATAAAATTTTAAATTAGCGGTTTTTAAACGCTAATTTACAATGTCGCATTCTTTTATAGTACATAGCCCACGGTATCAACCGTGGGCTATTTTATTAATGCTACTACAAATAATTTTTAAAATATAGACTATGATATAAATCATAGAAATCTAATCTATACCACATTATTTTTGTCGATTGTTAGATGGCTAAATTCGAAAAACATGCCATCGGAATAATAAATCAAAAATGACACTTACAAATAAAATAGAACTAATGGCTCCCGCTGGGAACTTTGAGTCGCTTCAGGCAGCTTTAGATAATGGATGTGATTCTGTATATTTTGGTGTTGAACAACTCAACATGCGTGCAAGATCAACAGTGAATTTTACAATCGAAGATTTAAAAGAAATCGCTAATCGCTGTGTAGCCAAAAACGTTCGAAGCTATTTGACATTAAACACGATTATTTACGATCACGATCTATCGGTCGTAAAAGCATTGTTGAATAAAGCGAAAGAAGCTAATGTCACCGCCGTAATTGCATCAGACCAAGCTGTAATTGCTATGGCAAGATCAATCGGAATGGAAGTTCATATTTCTACTCAATTGAATGTGACTAATATCGAAACCATTAAATTTTACAGTTTATTTGCCGATACGATGGTTTTAAGTCGCGAGTTGAGTTTGCGTCAAGTAAAGAAAATCACGGAGCAAATTGAAAAAGAACAGATCAAAGGTCCAAACGGAAATTTAGTAGAAATCGAAATTTTTGGCCACGGAGCTTTGTGTATGGCGGTTTCGGGAAAATGTTATTTGAGTCTGCATTCGCATAATTCCTCTGCAAATCGTGGTGCTTGCAAACAAAATTGCCGAAAAAAATATACCGTTATCGATCAGGAAACCGGTTTCGAAATCGAATTGGATAACGAGTACATGATGTCGCCAAAAGATTTATGCACAATCGACTTTTTAGATCAGGTAATTGATTCTGGAATTCAGGTTTTAAAAATCGAAGGACGCGGACGTGCGCCGGAATATGTGGCAACAGTTATCAAAACCTACCGTGAAGCAATTGATGCTTATTATGATGGAACTTTTTCAAAAGAAAAAACCGCAGTTTGGATGGAAGCTTTAAATACGGTTTACAATCGTGGTTTTTGGTCAGGATATTATTTGGGGCAAGAATTAGGAGAGTGGAGCGATATTCCTGGATCTGCTGCAACTCAAAAGAAGGTTTATGTTGGAAAAGGAACGCATTATTTTCCAAAAGCCGAAGTTGGTCAATTTAAAATAGAAGCTTACGATATTAAAGTCGGAGATAAAATTTTGGTAACTGGACCAAGTACAGGAGCTCAAGAAATGATTATTGACGAAATGTTCGTGAACGATCTTACGGTAGAAAAAGCAACCAAAGGAGACGATTGTACTTTCAAACTGCCTTTTAGAATCAGAATGTCGGACAAACTATATAAAATTGTTGAGGCATAATGGTGATCATTACTTTACAAAGAGACAAATGCATTGGCTGTAATTACTGTGTTGAAATGGATCCGGTTCATTTTCAAATGTCTAAAAAAGACGGAAAATCGGTTTTACTTCATTCGCAGAACGCAAAAGGCTTTTTTACTTTAAAGTCTCCAAATCATGCCATTGTAGAAAGCTGTGAATTGGCGGCAAAAGCTTGTCCGGTTAAAATTATTACCGTTAAGGAAACTTAGAAATCATAATTTATAAAAAAGAAAAGAGTCGCAATTTGCGACTCTTTTCTTTTTTAGGCTTGTTGAATATTTTCAGGTATTATTGTTTCTTGAATTTCGTCCCATTCTTCGGCTTTCCAAAATATGGAAATGTGAAGATTGTACAAGCCCATAGCGCCATAAGAAAAAACACAAGCATAATAGAGGCCAGTAGTCAAATCTCGATATAAACAGAATATTGTCGCTAAACCTAATAAAGCTAAAGCAATCCAAACGCCAATTCTGAAATATAATATTAGAATATATAACACTATAAATCCTGAAATTATATAAATCAAGTTTTCACGATCTAGACCAAGTCCGATAAACTTGTAAATGCCATATGTGCTTACTAATATCAAAATAAATAATTGAAGATAGGATCTGTTTTGTTCATCAGTATATTCTATTTCTAAAAACTCATTATTGGTTAAAGGAGTTCTTTTTCGGAAATAAAATACCAAAGTAAATAGATTAATTACTGGAACAAAACTAAAGAGATAAATCCATAATGGTCTTCTTCGTAATGCGGTCAATTGTAAAAGCAGCAATTGTGAAAACAATAAATAGACAAATACAATTTGGAAAATGACATGAATAAAACTATTTAGAGCACCCAAAACATCTAAAATGCTAGCGTCTATATTTGTAAACCAACTCACTGAAAAGTTTTCTGTGAAATTCAAATGGAGCGAAATCAAAAAAGTAAATAAAATTACGAAGTGTAAAGTGAATTTATTTCTTGTCAAAAAAGAAGCAGGCGGCATTTTTGTAAAATTCTTGAAAGAAAATCCCGCATCTAACAGAAATATGAAATAGAAAAAAGATAGTGGTATAAAAACCATTATAATACTAGTTCCGTAAGAATAAATAGAGCTGCCCAACTCATCAATTAATACAATTGAAACCAGTTTTTGATATAATGCATCAATGTTTATAAGAGCGATCAGCCCAATCAAATATCCCAAGATGCTTATTTTTTTTCCATATAATATTTTTCCGCGAAAAGCACCGTATAATGCATACGAAGGAAAGTAGCTAAGTATGGAAATTAGAGCCAAGGGAAAAGGACTGGAAACTACAAAATCATAAAAACCAGAATATGCTTTAATGATAAAGAATACTGTAGAAGGTAAACCTAACAACAGAACAATTTTGATTTTGTCATATTTCTTTTCGTACACAGCTTCCCAGCAAAGTATTGCCACCATGATCAATAGGTCGATAATCATATTAATGGTTTTTGCCCAAATTGGAAGTTCAACAAAAGGGGTAAGTATACCTGCTAAACCAAGACCTCCTGATTTTGTAATATTGAAATTGTTTATGATAAATTGTTTGATGACAAGAAGTAAGATAATAATAGCCAAAGGCAATAGAATCTTTTTGAACTTTAAAAAATTAAAATTTTTAAAATAGTTTGCTTCTTTTTTTTTGTCTTCTAGTAAAATTTCAGTGCTCATTATTGGTTAAGTTTCGTTTTTTGGGTTTGTTAGGTTTTTTTGTACAAGTAAACTTAACAAAATTTAGTTTCCTTTTGGAATTATTTTGAGATAGAAAATTTCTTTTTTTATTTAACAAACCATTAGTTTTAATCCATATAGAGCAAAATAAAAAAAATACTATCTTTACCGATTAAACGTTTATGAACTTAAGTTGCTTTTGCAACACTACATATATAATTATGGCATGTACAAGTTGTTCAACCTCAGATGGTGGCGCACCAAAGGGTTGTAAAAATAATGGGACTTGCGGCACCGATAGCTGCAATAAATTGACGGTTTTTGACTGGCTTTCAAACATGAGCCCGTCTAATGGAGAGGCTATTTTTGATTGTGTTGAGGTTCGTTTTAAAAACGGACGTAAGGAATTTTTTAGAAATTCAGAAAAACTAACTTTAAGTATTGGCGATATTGTAGCAACTGTTGCTTCACCAGGACATGATATTGGAATTGTGACTCTTACAGGAGAATTGGTTAAAATTCAAATGAAGAAAAAAGGAGTGAATTATGAAAGTAATGAGGTTCCAAAAATTTACAGAAAAGCATCGCAAAAAGATATTGATATTTGGTCTGTGGCGCGTGATCGTGAAGAACCAATGAAAGTTCGCGCACGTGAATTGGCGATTCAGCATAAATTGGAAATGAAAATTTCTGATATTGAATTTCAAGGCGACGGATCGAAGGCGACATTTTATTACACAGCAAATGACCGTGTCGATTTTAGAATGTTGATTAAAGATTTTGCAAAAGAATTCAGTACTAGAGTAGAAATGAAACAAGTTGGTTTCCGTCAGGAAGCGGCTCGTTTAGGTGGAGTCGGTTCTTGCGGACGTGAGCTTTGCTGTTCTACTTGGTTGACTGATTTTAGAAGTGTTAATACTTCAGCAGCTCGTTATCAGCAATTATCATTGAATCCACAGAAATTAGCAGGACAGTGTGGTAAATTAAAATGCTGTCTGAACTATGAGTTAGACACTTACATGGATGCTTTAAAAGATTTTCCAGATTACGATACCAAACTAATCACAGAAAAGGGTGATGCTGTTTGCCAAAAACAAGATATTTTTAAGGGATTAATGTGGTTTGCATATACAAACAACTTTGCAAATTGGCATGTTTTAAAAATTGATCAGGTAAAAGAAATTATTGCCGAAAATAAACAGAAAAACAAAGTTTCTTCGTTAGAGGATTTTGCAATCGAAGTGACTTCAGAGCCTGAAAAAGACTTTAATAATGCAATGGGTCAAGAGAGCTTAACTCGTTTTGACCAACCAAAAAGAAAGAAAAAACCAAATCGCAAACGCAAGCAAAATGCAGAAAATGCAACTGTTGCGGCGCCAGCACAAAATAAGCCACAGCAAGCAAACAACAACAATAATAATAAGCAAGGTGGCGGAAATCCGAATAAATCGAACAAGCCTCACAACAAGCAAAATCATTCGAATAAAAACAAGCAAAACGATAATAAACAGAATGATAACAAATCTGCTGAGCCTAGAAAACCAATAATTATTACTAAAAATGAGAATAAAAAATAGCGGAATTCTTTTGTTGGCTGCAATACTTCTTTTCTCTTGTGATAAGAAAAGGGTATTTGATGAATACAAATCAGTTGGAAGTGCCTGGCATAAAGACAGTGTGGTGACTTTTGATTTGCCAGTTTTAGATTCTACCAAAAAATACAATTTATTTGTAAATTTGAGAGACAACAACAATTACCCTTTCAATAATTTGTTCTTGATTGTTGCTCTTGAAACACCAAGTGGTTTTACCAAAGTCGATACGTTAGAATATCAAATGGCAAATCCAGACGGAACTTTATTAGGAAATGGCTTTACAGACATCAAAGAAAGTAAGCTGTATTACAAAGAAGATGTAAAATTTAAAGGAAAATATAAAGTTCACATTAAACAAGCTGTAAGAGAATCAGGCAAAATTCCTGGTGTTGAAGCTTTAGAAGGTATTACAGACGTAGGTTTTAGAATAGAACAAAAAGATTAGAAATAGTTATGGCAGCCAAAAAAAACAACCAATCAAATAGCGTTAAAGATATTAATTACTATAAAAAGAAATTCTGGCGAATTTTTGCCTATACTTTACTGGGTATTTTGGCTTTCTTTTTATTTGCCTCTTGGGGATTATTCGGCTCAATGCCTTCTTTTGAAGATCTTGAAAATCCCGATTCGAATTTAGCTACCGAAATTATTTCTTCAGATGGAGTAGTAATTGGTAAATATTTCAAAACCAACAGATCACAGCTTAAATATTCAGATTTACCAAAAAGTCTTGTGGAAGCTTTAGTTGCTACTGAAGATGCACGTTTTTACGAACACTCAGGAATTGACGGTCGCGGAACTTTAAGAGCAATTTTCACTTTGGGAACAAATGGAGGAGCGAGTACCTTGACACAACAGCTTGCAAAACAATTGTTTCATGGTGAAGGGTCTAAATTTCTTCCTTTCAGGATTGTTCAGAAAATAAAAGAATGGATTATTGCTATTCGTTTGGAAAGACAATATACCAAAAATGAAATTATAGCAATGTATTGCAATGTCTACGATTTCGGAAATTATTCGGTTGGAGTGAGTTCTGCAGCGCAGACTTATTTTTCGAAAGATCCAAAAGATTTGACAATGGATGAATCGGCTATTTTAGTAGGAATGTTCAAAAACTCAGGTTTATATAATCCAGTTCGTAATCCGCAAGGTGTGAAAAACCGTCGTAATGTGGTGCTTTCGCAGATGGAAAAAGCAAAAATGATCACAACTGCTGAAAAGTTAAGATTACAAGCTTTGCCAATTACGCTAAAATTCAAATTGGAAAGCCACCGTGAAGGTATGGCAACTTATTTCAGAGAATACCTTCGTGATTACATGAAAAAATGGGTAACTGAAAACAAAAAGCCAGACGGTTCAGATTATGATATCTACAAAGATGGTTTGAAAATTTATACGACTATCGATTCAAGAATGCAACTTTATGCAGAAGAAGCGGTTTCTGAACACATGAAAAACTTGCAACAGCAGTTTTTTATTGAAATGAAAACCAATAAAAATGCGCCGTTCGTAAATATCACTCAAGCAGAAACTGATAGAATCATGATGCAGGCGATGAAAAACTCTGATCGTTGGGCAATTATGAAAGACATGGAAAAAAGCGAAGATGATATCATTGCATCTTTCAAAGTAAAAACAAAAATGCGCGTATTTACTTGGAAAGGTGAACGCGATACAGTAATGACACCGCTTGATTCTATTCGTTACTACAAACACTTTTTGCAATCAGGTTTAATGGCAATGGAGCCACAAACTGGTAACATTAAAGCTTGGGTGGGAGGAATCAATTACAAATATTTCCAATACGATCACGTAGGCCAAGGAGCGAGACAAGTGGGTTCTACTTTCAAACCATTTGTTTATGCGACTGCAATTGAGCAATTAAACATGTCTCCTTGTGATTCAATTTTAGATGGTCCTTTTATGATTCACAAAGGACGTCACCATGTAACAGAAGATTGGGAACCAAGAAACTCTGACAACAGATACCGTGGAATGGTGACTTTAAAACAAGGTTTGGCAAACTCAATCAACACAGTTTCGGCTAAATTGATCGACAGAACAGGGCCAGAAGCAGTTGTTGAATTGACAAAGAAATTAGGAGTAAAAACTGAAATTCCAGTTCAGCCTTCAATTGCGCTTGGAGCGGTTGATATTACGGTTGAAGATATGGTTGCGGCTTACAGTACATTCGCAAATCAAGGAGTTTATGTAAAACCACAGTTTTTAAGCCGTATTGAGAATAAAAGTGGAGAGGTTATTTATGAGCCAATTCCGGAATCTCATGATGTTTTAAATAAAGATATTGCTTTTGCAGTAATCAAATTATTAGAAGGTGTTACCGAAACCGGTTCTGGTGCGCGTTTACGAACGCAAGGTGGAGGAAGCGGAGATAATCGTTGGACAGGATATCCATATATGTTCAAAAATCCGATTGCAGGTAAAACAGGAACAACACAAAACCAATCAGATGGTTGGTTTATGGGTATGGTTCCGAACTTAGTAACAGGAGTTTGGGTTGGTTGCGAAGATCGTTCAGCTCGTTTCAAAAGTTTGACTTACGGACAAGGAGCTACTGCAGCATTGCCAGTTTGGGCTTATTTTATGAAGAAATGTTATGCTGATGAAGCACTTCAAGTTTCTAAATCAGAATTTGAACGTCCGGCTAATCTTTCTATTAAAGTAGATTGTTACCAAAGACCTGCAGTTGTAAAAGATACTACAGAAACAGAACAAAATACAGACGAATTTGAATTGTAATTTTTATTCGACCTAAAAATAAAAGTATCCTTTTGGAATCTTCTTAAACTTGGAAGTGGACAAAAGGATATTTTTTTTATGCTAAATTTTTATTTTTTACGAAATCGATATAATTCAATCTAAAAATCTTATTTTTATCAAAAATATACAGTAATAAAGATACTTTGTTATGATAACAAAAAAAGTAAATAATGTTCAGGAGGCAATCCAAGGAATCGAAAGCGGTATGACAATTATGTTTGGCGGTTTCGGATTATGTGGAATTCCTGAAAATACAATTGCGGCATTAGTTAATACGTCAATCTCAAATTTGACTTGCATTTCAAATAATGCAGGTGTAGATGATTTTGGTTTAGGATTGCTTTTGCAAAAGAAGCAAATCAAAAAAATGATTTCATCTTATGTGGGAGAGAATGCAGAATTCGAGCGTCAAATGCTTTCTGGAGAACTAGAAGTGGAGTTGACGCCACAAGGAACTTTAGCAGAAAGATGTCGTGCAGCTCAAGCCGGAATTCCAGCCTTTTTTACACCAGCAGGTTATGGAACTGAAGTTGCCGAAGGGAAAGAGGCCCGCGAATTCAATGGAAAAATGCACATAATGGAAGAAGCGTTCAAAGCCGAATTTGCAATTGTAAAAGCATGGAAAGGCGATGAAGCTGGAAATCTAATTTTTAAAGGAACTGCGAGAAACTTCAATGCATGCATGGCCGGAGCGGGAAAAATAACAATTGCTGAGGTTGAAGAACTGGTTCCGGTTGGAACTTTAGATCCAAATCAAATTCATATACCAGGAATTATGGTACAACGTATTTTTCAAGGTGAAAAATTTGAGAAAAGAATTGAGCAACGCACCCTGCGTGCAAGGAATTAGATAATTAGAAAATGGGGCAATTAGATAATTTTAAAACAATTATCTAAATTATCAAATTGACTAATTGGCACATTAAAAAAAATGACACATTAAAAAATATGTTGACAAAAGAAGATATAGCAAAGCGAATTGCAAAAGAAGTAAAAGATCGTTATTTCGTAAATCTTGGAATCGGTATTCCGACTTTAGTTGCGAATTATGTTCGAGAAGATATAGCGGTTGAATTCCAAAGTGAAAATGGAGTTCTCGGCATGGGACCTTTTCCTTTTGAAGGAGAAGAAGATGCCGATATTATCAATGCGGGAAAACAAACCATCACGACACTTCCGGGAGCAAGTTTCTTTGATTCGGCTTTCAGTTTCGGAATGATTCGCAGTCAAAAAGTTGATTTAACTATTTTGGGCGCAATGGAAGTTTCTGAAAATGGAGATATTGCCAATTGGAAAATTCCAGGCAAAATGGTAAAAGGAATGGGAGGCGCAATGGATTTGGTGGCTTCCGCCGAAAATATCATCGTGGCAATGATGCACGTAAACAAAGCTGGAGAGTCAAAAATTTTGAAAAGATGTACTTTGCCATTAACAGGCGTAGGATGCGTTAAAAAGGTCGTAACTGAGCTTGCGGTTCTCGAAGTAACTGAAAAAGGTTTTAAGCTCTTAGAACGCGCGCCAGGTGTTTCGGTCGAGCACATCATCGCTTCAACTGAAGCTGATTTGATAATTGAAGGCGAAATTCCTGAAATGGTTATTTAATTGAGCGACAAAGTCACAAAGGCCCAAAGGTACACAGTGATTAAAAGAAATAGTAAAAAAGAAAAACCGCCTATTGAGGCGGTTTTTTATTTTTAAACTTAGAACCTTAGTGCCTTAGCATCTCAGTCCCTAAAATTTATTATAGGTTGAAAGAAGCTCCTAAACTAAAAGTAGCTTGATTATTCAAATGATCAAAAACATCATTATTTGCACTGTATTTTGCAATTGGGAAACCGATTTCTGTAAAAACACCAAATCCTTCAGTGAAGAAATAGCGTCCTCCAATGTGTCCTCCAAAATTTTTCAAACCTAAACTTAAACCTGGGTAAACATCTAATTGCTCTATTCCAATAACACTGCTTAAGTTAGCATTAATTCTTGCTTTTGCATCAAAACGATCTTTGAACTCTGGTTTGTAATCATTGTATGGCGTTGGGTGATCACCATAAATACCGTTGAAATTGTTTACGCCAAGTAAATAATTTGAAACAAAACCAAAAGAGAAATTTTCTCCTAAACCAAAATCAACAGAACCTTGAATTCCAGAACCACCATCTTGTAGATTAGCACCAACATTTACTTTGATATCGCCTTTGCCCTTAAAAGCTTGTTGCGCATTAACAAATCCGAATGACACTAAAAACAAGAGTGTAATAACTTTTTTCATAAAACTTAAATATTAATTATTTTGCGGTGCAAATGTATATTTAATATTTTAATTCCTACCTTTTTCCTCAGGATATAATTCGTTTAATGGTTCGCTTTGCCAGAATTCCTTGGTGTCCACGTTTAAGATGGTCAATGGACCTTTGAACGCGGCGCCGGTATCAACATTCCAAACACAAGCTTTGTTTATTGGAACGGTTTGGCCAATTCGTGTTACAGGCGTATGTCCAATATAAATTTCTTTATAGACGGTAAAACGTTTTGGATAATATAAATCATCAGGTTTTAATTCGGGGTTCAAAGCTAGTGCCGATTCCCAAAGTGTTCTGTCCCAATAAAATAATTTTGGAAAATATTCCCAGACTACACCATTCAAATTGGTAAATCCGGCGTGAACAAAAAGACGGTTTTCATCATCCAGATAATAATCTTTTAACGATTCTAAAAAGGCAATATGGGTTTTCTTTTTTTCTTCTGAAAGTTTAGAATATCCTTCAACAGTTGCTTTTCCGCCATGTTTGTACCACATTTCTTCATCAAAATCTTCATGTCTGTTTTCAAGCCAATCCAAGGCCAATTGATCATGATTTCCTCTGATGCAAATGCATTTCTGTTTGCTTTTAAGATCAATTAAAAAATCGATTACCTCGGCAGATTGGCTCCAGCCGTCTACATAATCGCCTAAAAAAATAAGAGTATCTTCAGTAGTAACTTTGGCTTTACTCAACACTTGCTCAAGTGCGCGTAATCCTCCGTGTATGTCGCCTATAACAAATGTTCGCATTTTTTAAAAATTTCGAGTAAGGAGTACAAAAATAGAGAAAATGATTTGTTTGGAATCATTTAGTTGTTAATCTTTGCGAACCTGATAATTTTTTCAGCAAATAACAACTAACATAACCCAAAATCAAAAATCAATTTATGAAAAGAAATTTAACTATTTTATTTTTAATGCTTACGCTTGCAGGTTTTGCTCAAGGAAAACTTACTTATGGAAGTGGTGGTACCGTTTACAATGCTGAAGGCGAAAAAGTAAGAACAGATTTAGTTCGAGCACTGATGAATGAAAATGCCGAAGCTTTGGCGCTTTATAATTCTGGAAGAAATAAAAAAACATGGGGAAATGTTCTTTTTTATGGTGGCCTTGGACTTGTTGCTACGAATCTGATTATCGCATCAAATACAGACATTAATTCTTCGTCAGGAGGTTATAATCCAAATCCATCTGAAAAGTCAAATATGACAGCAGCGATTATTGGAGGTGCTATGCTTGTCGCGTCTATTCCAATAAAAATTGGATATCCAAAAAAAATCAAAGCAGCACTTGAAAAATACAATGCTGGTTTGGCTTCTAATTATAAGCCAGCGCCAAAAACGACGTTAGTTGCTAGTACAAACCAAATTGGTTTTAGAGTAGAATTTTAAAAGTTTTACTGAAAAAGGTGATAAGCTGCAGTTTGTTACTGCAGCTTTTTTTATGATTTTTTAGTATCTATTTTCAGGCTTTCCTATTTAAATTTGTAGCATGTCTGAAACGCCTACATATCGAAAAATTATCCATATTGACATGGATGCTTTTTATGCTTCTGTAGAGCAAATGGATAATCCTGCTTTACGCGGAAAACCTGTTGCAGTTGGTGGTTCAGAGAATAGAGGGGTAGTTTCGGCAGCGAGTTATGAGGCTAGAAAATTTGGTGTTCGAAGTGCAATCAGCGGAGTCTTGGCTAAAAAATACTGTCCTGAAATTATTTTTGTTCGTCCGAGATTTGATCGCTACAGAGAAATATCTTCCAAAATTCATAAAATTTTTCATGAATACACTGATCTGGTGGAACCGCTTTCGCTTGACGAAGCCTATCTGGACGTAACAAATAATAAAAAAGGAAATCCAAGTGCGAGTTTATTGGCGCAAGAAATTCGCCTCCGAATCCTGAATGAAGTCGGACTTACAGCATCTGCAGGAATTTCTGTCAATAAATTTGTGGCTAAAATTGCGAGTGATGTCAATAAGCCAAATGGCCAAAAAACGGTTAATCCAGATGAAATTTTAGCTTTTTTAGAAGAATTGCCAATCCGAAAGTTTTATGGTGTCGGAAAAGTGACGACCGAAAAAATGTATCAGCTCGGAATTTTTACAGGAGCCGATTTAAAAAGCAAAACCGAAGAATTCTTGGAAAAGCATTTCGGAAAATCTGGTGCTTTTTATTATAAAGTGGTGCGTGGCATACACAATAGCGAAGTAAAACCGCATAGAATAACAAAATCAGTTGCAGCAGAACATACTTTCGATATTAATTTATCGTCTGAGATATTCATGCTTGAACAGCTTGAAAAAATTGCAGGATCGCTTGAAAAGCGCTTGAAAAAGCACAAGATTTCGGGTAAAACCGTTACGCTGAAAATTAAGTATAGTGATTTTACGCAACAAACTCGGAGTAAGACGCTTCCGTATTTTATTTCTGATAAAAGTTTGATTTTAGAAGTTGTCGAGGAATTGCTTTACCAAGAACGAATGAAAGATTCTGTGAGATTGCTCGGAATTTCGCTAAGTAACTTAAATACAGAGGAAAAGAAGGCTGTTGTTGTTCAGTTAAAATTTTCTTTTTGATTTGTTATAATATGAAAAAATACGGTTTCCCGTAATAGAAACTGGAGTTTTCGCTTTACCTTTGAGAGAAAAGATGTCTCATTTAAATTACTCCAAATGAAAAACGCTGACCTTGAAGATCCTTCTTATCGATATTCAGTTCCCATTTTGGCATGGGATTTTCATTATGAATATATAAACGAATTGAAAGCCATGGCTTCTGATTTGAAAAAAGTACATCAAATTTCTGCCCAATTTTCATGGAATGAAAAAGGCTTGAAAATCGAAGAACGCATTAAAAACGAAGTAATTGTAATTACCGATTTGAATTTAAAAATCGTTTTTGCTTCCAGTAAAATCAAAAGAATGACGGGTTATACCGAAGCTGAAGTTTTAGGGAATACACCTAAAATGTTTCAGGGCCCAGAAACTTGCCCAACTGCTTTACGAGAAATCAGAGAAGCGATTCAGCTTAAAACTTCCTTTGAGAAAACAATCGAAAACTATAAAAAAAATGGAAAGGTTTATAGTTGCCATATCAGCGGTTTTCCCGTTTATAATTTTAAAGGCGAAGTTTCCCATTTTATCGCTTTCGAGAAAAATGCATTAAGCGCTTAATCATAAAAACTAAAGACAAAGTATATAAAAAATAAAACCGTCCCTCTGGACGGTTTTTATTTATCTTAGAACCTTAGCAACTCAGTACCTTAGCCCCTAAAAAACTATAAATTTTCAAAGAAATCATTTCCTTTGTCGTCTGTAATAATAAATGCCGGGAAATCTTTTACAGTGATTTTACGAACAGCTTCCATTCCTAATTCTTCAAAATCAACAACTTCAACTTTCAAGATATTGTCTTGTGCCAAAATCGCAGCAGGACCTCCAATAGAACCCAAGTAAAAGCCACCGTATTTATTGCAGGCATCCGTAACTTGTTTGGTACGGTTTCCTTTTGCTAACATTACCATGCTTCCGCCATTCTTTTGGAATTCATCCACATAAACGTCCATACGTCCGGCAGTTGTTGGACCAAAACTTCCTGAAGGCATTCCTTCTGGTGTTTTTGCTGGACCAGCATAGTAAACTGGGTGATTTTTGAAATATTCCGGCATTGGTTTTCCGGCGTCTAGTAATTCTTTGATTTTTGCGTGCGCAATATCTCTGGCAACAATAACAGTTCCGTTTAATTTCAAACGCGTTTTGATTGGGTATTGAGACAATTTAGCCAAAATATCCGCCATAGGCTGATCTAAATCAACTTCAACCGGAGCTTCTAAATGTGGAGCAGTTTCTGGTAAAAATTGCTTCGGATTTACTTCTAATTGCTCAACAAAGATTCCGTCTTTAGTAATTTTTCCTTTGATATTTCTATCTGCCGAACATGAAACTCCTAATCCAACTGGACAAGAAGCCGCGTGACGAGGCAAACGAATAACACGAACATCATGCGTGAAATATTTTCCGCCAAACTGAGCTCCAATTTCGCTTTCTTGACAGATTTTTTGAACGCGTTCTTCCCATTCTAAATCACGAAACGCCTGACCAGCCATATTTCCTGAAGTTGGAAGATGATCATAATAACCTGCAGATGCTTTTTTAACAGCGCTTAAGTTCGCTTCCGCAGAAGTTCCACCAATAACTAAAGCCAAGTGGTAAGGAGGACAAGCCGAAGTTCCTAAATCTTTGATTTTTGCACGGATAAATGCGTCCAAAGATTTGTCATTCAGTAATGATTTTGTTTGCTGGTATAAATACGTTTTATTCGCAGATCCTCCACCTTTTGCCATAAACAAGAACTCGTAAGAAGCTCCTTTTTTAGCATAAATATCAATTTGTGCTGGAAGATTTGAACCTGAGTTTTTCTCTTCAAACATCGAAATCGGAACAATCTGAGAATAACGTAGATTACGTTTTTGGTAAGTGTTGAAAATTCCTTTGCTCAACCATTCTGCATCATCAACTCCTGTGAAAATGCTTTCACCTTTTTTAGCCATTACAATTGCAGTTCCTGTGTCTTGGCAACTTGGCAATTGACCTTCGGCCGCAACAGATGCATTTTGCAATAAATTATAAGCTACAAAACGATCATTGTCTGTCGCTTCTGGATCGTCAAGAATGTTTCTTAATTTTTGTAAATGTGTCGTTCTCAACATGAACGAAACATCTGTAAGTGCTTCTTCAGCTAATAATTCTAATCCTTTTGGATCAACAGTCAAAATTTCGCGTTCTCCAAATTTTTCAACTTTTACAAAATCAGAAGTGATTTTGCGGTATTGTGTCTCATCCTTTAAGATTGGATAAGGATCTTGGTATATAAAATCAATCATTGTTTTGTTTTTTTACAAAGTTAGAAATTATTTACCTAAGAAAGAATTTGAATTAGGCCGCTTTAAAGAGTTTCTTATTGATTTTGATACTCATCAAAAGTCATCTTTTTTTCAAAATAACTTTTGTCTTTTACTGATAATAGTTTCTTTTTCCAGTGATTTCCCTCTAATGAAAATGAAGTAGAGTCGGAATATTTTAAGATTCCCGAATCTTCAGGGCCATTGTCGTCGGGTTCGAAAGAAACCGTTTTGCAATAAAAGTTAAAGGTTTTTGTGTCAGGCTCAGTTGAAGAGTTTAGAATTTCAACCCAACTTCCCCATCCACTGTCAGTCATTGAAACCCATTGGTGAATCTGTTGTAATTCTTTGTTTTTTAAGTAATACAAATAATTTTCTTGGGCATAACCACAGGCAGGATAGCCAACTGCGATTTGTATAAAGGGAGAGTTTTTAGAATTGTCTGACGTTAATCCATACGAAGCCATCCATTCAGAACCTTTTTGAAAACCTTTTATCACAATTTTTGATGTTGCGGTTTTGGATTTATTCTGATAAAAATCAAGTCTAAAAGTTGCTGTTGCAATACTGTCTTTGTCTAATTGCTGATCCACCAAATTTGCTAAAATATAATCTGAAGACCCAACTTCCTTTGCATCAATGGAAATTGTATCTGTTTTGATGATCTTTTCATCATTTGAAACGGCCAATGTTTCTACCGATTTGTCGTTTTTTGTAATTGAAGGTGTATTTGTAGGTTTTGTTTTTTGACATCCAGTCAAGAGCAATGCAAAAAAGAAAGGGGCTAGCTTCATAAAGTGTTTAAATTAGATTTTCAGATATATACCTTACATTGCAATCCTAAAAAAACCAGGTCGCCACAAAAATCGCTGTAATCACGCAAATCAAATCAACTAAAAGCATTGTTCCCAATGCATAACGCGTGTTTTTGATGTTTACAGATCCAAAATAAACCGCGATAACATAAAAAGTACTCTCGGCACTACATTGAAAAATACTGCTCAATCTTGCGGTTAAAGAATCGGCGCCAAAAGTGTTCATTGAGTCAATCAAAAATCCTCTTGAACCTGCAGAGCTAAATGGACGAAGCATAGCAACAGGCAATGCGTTTGTGATTTCTTTGCTTACGCCAAGATTTGAAAATACAAAAGCAATTCCGTCGCTAATA
Organism: Flavobacterium mesophilum; assembly: GCF_039581405.1. Lineage (NCBI taxonomy): Bacteria > Pseudomonadati > Bacteroidota > Flavobacteriia > Flavobacteriales > Flavobacteriaceae > Flavobacterium > Flavobacterium mesophilum. The sequence continues at coordinate 877,978 of NZ_JBCPXZ010000003.1, forward strand.
ATTTCGAATAATCCACTGTTTCGGAATAATGAAATTGCAACCAACATTCCTAGGACATAAGGGAAAATTGTAACTCCCGTTTTAACTCCATTATTTGCTCCAACTACAAAAGTGTCGAAAACAGTGGTATTGGCATCTGAGAATTTCTTTTCGTGCATGAAAGAGAAAATCAACGTAAAGACAACGATTGTAAGTAATATTAATCCTGAAAGATTAGAAGTAAAGTAATTTTTTCCAATTAAATCCAAATGATTTACATACATCAATAAACCAACAATTGCCGCAATCATGGTAATTAAACCGATTAGAAGCGAAGCACTTTTAAAATTGATTTTTTGTTTGATTCCTACAATCAAGAAAGCTGCAATTGTTCCAATAAACGAAGTAATAACACAAGGAAGAATTACATCGGCTGGATTTGTAGCATTTGCCGCAGCGCGATATCCAATAATCGAAGTTGCGATCAAAGTTAAGCCTGATGCGTGTAGACACATAAACATAATTTGTGCATCACTCGCTTTGTCTTTTTCGGGATTTATTTCTTGCAAACTTTCCATTGCTTTTAGTCCAAAAGGCGTTGCGGCCGAATCTAATCCCAAAAAATTGGCAGCAAAGTTTAACGTCATGTAGGATATCGATGCGTGATTTTTAGGAATACTTGGAAATACTTTCACAAAAACTGGACTCAAAACTTTAGCTAATTTTCCAGAAGCGCCAGAAATGATTAGGAGTTCCATTATACCGCAGAAAAAAGCTAAATATGCGATAAGTGGCAGAATCAAATCAACTAAAGTGGTTTTACAAGTTGGCAATAAGCCGTCAGATTTTTGAAGACCGCTGTAGATTTTTACAGTTTTGTTTTTGTAAACGTATGTCGTGTCAGCATTTAGCGTGTCACGATTGATAATCATGGTTTGATCTTTAGCTTTTGAAATGCTGTCTTTGATGAAAGCAGGAAGTTCTTCAATGTATTTTTCAGAAACCAAAATTGGGTCATCTTTTTTTCCATTCAATACAGAATCAATCGTATAAGTATTGGCAGTGAACAAGCTAACTGCAATAAAAAGAATCGAAGAAATGAAAATCGCTAACCAAAATCTGCTTAAAACCATAATTGTATTTTTTTGTAAATGTAATTATTTAGCAATAATAAGCATAAAGATTATACGTGAAACCATTTATTCTTGGTATTAAAAGCAATTATATAATTGAAAATTGACCTATTCGATAACAACTTTGGTTTCCAAATAGGTTTCAAAAGATTTAATTCCTTCAAATAAAACCTGTTTTTTATCTGTTTCAAAGTCTTTAAAAAATTCCGTTTCGATTTTCGCGTGATCTTTTTTGATGGTTCTTTTCCAAATTCCAATCACTTTTCCGTTTTCTAAAATTATGGGTTTGAAGATGCCATTATTGGTAAAAACTTTTGTTTGATGGTCTGTTTGAAAAGAGGCTTCACGAGTTTTATACGAAATTAGTATCTCATCAAAAGCTGGTAGAAAATGCACGCTTTCGCGGAAGTTATTCTGATCTTTTAAATCTTTTTTAAACCAATATTGCTGATTATCAATGGTTGTTCTGTTTAATTGCAACTCTATTGCATTAATTGCTTTTTGGCAAATTGTTGGCGCAAAACCCGACCACCACGAAAAATCTAGAACTGTTGCTGGACCGTGACTTTCAAAATAACGCAAAGCGAGTTTTGCTAAAGCTTCTTCTTTGGGTAGTTTAGAATTTGGTTTAGAAACTCTTTCTTCGAGCAAGGCATACGTAATTTGTTTGCCTTTCATTTTTCCATTGCAAACCAAACCATCCAATTCAGCATTCATCATGATAGCAGCGCTTAAGAAATCGGCACTTGAACTTCTCTTAATGCCGAGTTCCTGCATAATTTCGTCGCGTGTCAAATGATTATTTCCTGCCAATAGTTTTTCGATGAAGGAATTTGCATCATTTAATTTCTTTTCATCAAAACCATATTTCTTAGCGGCAGAAATTGTAAATCTTTTCACTTGTGGAGCCGATAGATCCAACATCCAATAAATATCATCAGGCGAAACAAAATGCCAAGTCGGACGCAAAATATGGGTTCGGATAATTTTGCCTGAATTTATAGCTTCTTCAATCTCTTTTTCTGAGGAATTACAACGTGAACCAATTGCCCATTTTGCCATTGCATAATCCTGAGCCTGCATAGCACCAAAATGCTTCACAATTTCTTGTGGAGAACAAGAACTTGTTTTATAAAGCTTTTGCGAAACCAAACGGTAATGTGAAATTTCCTCGTGTGTCATTTTAAACCATATAAGTGATATAAGTTCATTTAAAAATTAAGGCTAAAAAACTTAGTATCTCAGAACCTTAGCACCTTAGCATCTCAAAATTATACATGAATAATTTCCTCATCAATTAACAAATCTTCTCTTCGCAAGCGCAAGAAAATCTGAGCGACAGCAATCGTATCTTTTTCGCAATACGTAATGATTCGGTCTATATCTTTTTCTACATAAAAAACATGAGCAACTTGGCTTCCATCAATATCGCCTTTTGGCGATGGTACTCCTAAAATCTTGGTGAGCAGTTTTAAAGAAGTGAAATGTTTATAATCGCCAAATTTCCATAATTCCAAAGTGTCTAAATGCGGAATCTCCCAAGGTTTTTTTCCGAATAAATTCAGCTTTTCAGGAATTGGCATTTGATTGATGATCATTCTTCGAGCAATAAACGGAATATCGAATTCTTTTGAATTATGGCCGCACATTAAATGCTGTGGCTGATTAAAATGATTGTTGATCAAGTTCGAAAAATCTTTTAAGATTTTCTTTTCTTCACCAAAAAATGAAGTCACTCTAAAATTTCGAATATCTCCTTTGATGGTAAAAAAACCAACCGAAATGCATATTATCTTTCCAAATTCAGCCCAAATTCCGGCGCGTTCATAAAATTCTTCTGGAGAAAATTCATCTTTTCGCTGATATTGCGTTTTTAAATCCCAAAGTGACTGCATTTCCGCGTCAAGCGAATTGAAGTTCTCTTCTTCAGGAACGGTTTCTATATCCAGAAATAAAATGTTATTGAGGTTTATTTTTTCAATCATATTTTAGAGTTCTTAGATATTAGATTTTTAAATTTATGTTTTACAAATATGCGTAAAATTCTTACTATTATTGGGTTTTATTTTATAAATCGACAAATGACCCCAATTTTGTCAGCTTCTTTCAAAAAATATTGAGCTAAATTTTCATTATCAATTTCGAGAGTTATTTGAATATCGTCCAACAGATTATCAAAATTAGCTTTACTTTCTTTTAAACCAATTCCTAATATTTCATTTTGTAGCTTTACAAATGAGACTGCTTTTATGCCTTCTCGCCAACCTTCCAAAACTACTTTTGCCATAATTTTTTTAAGTAAACTGATAAATTTCGATTAAAACAGGCTCTGTTGTTGAGATGGCGATTCATGTTCTAAAAGCCATTTTTTGCGAGAAAGTCCGCCAGCGTATCCGGTTAAAGATCCGTTTGTGCCAATAACACGGTGACACGGAACCACAATCCAAAGCGGATTTTTACCATTTGCAGATGCTACAGCACGAATTGCTTTTACATCCCCCAATTTTTTGGTCTGATCCATATAACTAACGGTTTTTCCGTACGGAATTTCCAATAGAGCTTTCCAAACTTTCTGCTGAAATTCGGTTCCTTGCGGATTTAGTTTGAGATCAAAATCGGTTCTTTTGCCTTCAAAATATTCGTTTAACTGTAAAACGGCATCTTGTAAAACTTCAGGAATGATTTCTGAAACTTCATTTGTGCCAACATCAGAAACAGAAATTACCGAAATACCATTTTCATCTCCAATAATTTTGGTGATTCCGAGAGGTGAATTGATGTAAACGATTTCCATAATTTTGGGTTTAAAAACAAAGTTCGCGAATTTTTTTGAACCATATAAGTTATATAAGTTCATTTAATCAAAACGTCTAAACTTAAATTTCTTATATGATTTATATGGTTTAATATTCGTCGAGTTTAAACTTGTATCTTAAAATAGTTTCAATTTTTTCACTCGAAATCACCTTTTTGATATTTGATTTTACAGAACTGAATTTGGGTTCTGGTAAATTCATTTTAATCGCCTTTTGGGAATAAAACGCCTCTCTTGTTGGATGAAATGGTGCAACGGCGTTAAAAATGGCATTCCATTTGGACTTATTTATGATTTCTTCAATTACTCCGATGCAATCATTTAAATGAATTAAATTGATTGGAGCATCTGGGTTTTCTAGATTTTCTTTTCCAGCTAAATGTTTTACTGGATGGCGATCTTCGCCAATCAATCCACCGAAACGGAGAATTGTGGTTTCAAAGTTTTGATTTTCTCGAAGAAGATTTTCGGCTAAAACTAATTGTTTGCCACTTTCTGTTTCCGGATTTGGGATGGTTTCTTCTGTAATCAAATCGTTATCATCACCATAAACCGATGTGGAACTCACAAAAAGTACTTTCTTAACCAATGATTTTTCTATAAACGGAATTAAGTTTTTGATTTTTTCTACAAAAGCTTTTTTCTCAGCATTAGAATCAGCTGTTCTTAATTTTGGTGGAATATCAATAATAAGAATTTCGCTTTCGGCTAAAAAATCAGCGATGTTTTCAGAAATTCCTTCACTTTCAAGCGTCACTAAAAACGGATTTATTCCAGCATCTTTTAAAATTGAAAGTTTATTTTCTGAAGTTGTTGAGCCGTTTATTGAATTGCCTTTTGTAATTAATGTTTTTGCTAAAGGAAATCCGAGCCAGCCACAGCCAAGTATGCTTATTTTTGTCATTTTTTTATTTTTGAGGGTCAAAGGAACAAAGGGTCAGAGGTTCAAAGGTTTTGTTTCACGCAGACTTGGCAGATTTTTACAGAACTTATTTGAAATAATTATCTGCGTATATCTGCTTAAATCTTTTTAAAATCTGCGTGAAATAAAAAGACTTCGCGAGATTAAATTTTTCACAAAGTTAAAGTAAATCGTACTTTGTCTTTTCCTGTTGCACCCATTCTGTTATAAAATTTAATCGCTCTTGTATTGAATTCTGGCGTTTGCCACTGAATATTAACGCAATTGTTTTGTTTTCCGATTTCTTTTAATTTCTCGATTAAGATTTCGCCAATTCCAAAACCTCTTGTTTCTTCTTCCAAAAACAGACAATCCATGTAAAGAAAGTTTTGTGCGTTCCAGGTTGAAAAATCAAAAGTATAAGAGGTGTAACCAACAATAGTTTCTTTTGAAGCTACAACCAAGCAGAATAACTTCGGATTTTGGCCAAATAAAGCGTTTTTTAAGCCTTCTTCTTTTCCTTCGGGAGAAAATTCAGCTTTTTCAAATTCGGCATGTTTTTGAAGTAAAATTAGTAGTTTGGGCAAATCTGTGATTTCACAGTTTCTTATTGAATATTCCATTGTAAGTTAATTTCGTTTTGTAAAAAGCTGATAAAATGATGAAAATAATCAGGATAATTTTCATTTGCACGAGTAGCGATGAAATGTTTCCTTTTCAAACCATTTTTTCCAACTTTAACTGCTCGTAAAGAAGTTGTCTTTGAATAGGGAGTAAAAGCCCATTTTGCCATCGACATTACTCCCATATCGGCTTTTACCATTTCGAGAGAAGCTTCAGTTAAGGGCATTGGTGTTATTTTCTTTGGGCTTACTTTGGCTGGAGCCAAAAGAAATTGATGAATAGTTACGGTTTCCAACGGAAGCGAATGAATAATCAAATGTTCGTTAATGAAATCTTCGGCTAGAACATATTTTTTATCGGCCCAAACATGATTCTCCGAAACAACCATAACCATTTCATCCTGAAAAAGTTCTTGATATTTGATGTTGACGTCTTTTATCTGATCGCTTACAATGGCAATATCAATGGTGTTTTCCAGCAATTTTTGCAGCGGAATATGAGTGGCTTCGGCTACAATTTTCAATTCAACATTCGGATATAAAAGATGGAATTGCTTTAAAACTGATGGCAACCAATGGTAACTCGAAAAACATTCGGTACTGATTCTGATTTCGCCATGTTCGCCAAAAACCATTTGTTTGATTTGAGTTTCGGTTTCAGCCAATTTGTTTAGGATTTCATTGGCAAGTTCGTAGATTTTTTCGCCCGCTTTTGTCAATACCAGTTTTTTATTCGTTCTTAAAAAAATAGCGGTTCCCAATTGATATTCGGCTTCTTTGAGCTGATGACTCAAAGCCGATTGTGTCAAATGAAGTTTGTCAATCGCTTTGGTGATGCTTCCTTCTTCGACGATTGCTTTTATCAATTTTAAGTGGCGTATTTCCATTTTGAGAGGTATTTCTACAAAGTAACAAAATTTTAGAGTGGCTTTTGTATGAAAAAAAGTAATGCTCTTGATGAATTCTTTTCGTTTTTCTGGTGTTTGGTGTTCGGCTAATTTTGGAAAAGTAAAACATTAAAATCGAAACAACATGGAAGCACAAATTAAACATTATGAAAACAAATTAGCTTTTGAAATGGATCCATCAGATTTATTTGAAGCGTTAAATAACGGCGAAAAAATAATCGTAATCGATGCTAGAAGAGCTTTTGGTTATGATGAAGAACATATTCCGAATGCGATTAACATTCCGCATCGCGAAATGAATTTAGAAACCACACAGCATTTAGACAAAGATATTTTGTATGTGACATATTGCACGGGAATTGGATGCAACGCTTCAACAAAGGGAGCTTTGAATATGACGAAATTAGGTTTTAAAGTAAAAGAGCTAATTGGCGGATTGGAATGGTGGAAAATCGACGGCTATGCAACCGAAGGCACAAAAGGTGAGAAGCAAGGTTTAAAAATCGAATGCGCTTGTTGATTATTTAGGCAAAGGTACAAAGTGACAAAGGTGCAAAGATTAAAAAAGCACTATGAAAATAGTGCTTTAGTTTTTTCGATAAGTAGAGAAACCTTTGTCACTTTGTACCTTTGTCACTTTGAACCTAATTTTAAGACTCAATTAAAGCTTTCAAACCTTGAAGAATTGGATTATCCTCACCTTGCGGTTCTTCTTGGACAGCGCCCGGACGATTATCTTCTTGGATTATTTCGAGTTTTGTTTTCCGATTTTCTTCAGTCAAAACATAATTCATTATGAAATAATTCTCCGGTTTATCTTCTAACCCTGGTCTTGGAAAAAACAAAGAATATTTAATTTTCTGATTTGGAACAACTTCTAAAACTGTTCCCCATTGTTCAAAAATTTGGCCTTCCCATTCATTTCTAAATCTGATTTCGCTTCCCGTTTTCCAATCTGTAAGCAAATCACTTCCGTATTGCCATTGTTTGACTAATTCTGGTTGTGTTAATGCGTTCCAAACTTTTTCGACTGGGGCATTCAAAATGATTGTAGAAATATTTGTTGCCATCTAATTTTGTTATTGTGGTTGAACAATAGGTTTTATACTGTCTTTTGCTACCGTTAAACTATCTGTAACAGGAGCGACAGGTACTTGTGGAACTGGCGCCACATATCTTTTTATTTTTTGCTGAATCAAAACGGCATCATTCAACACAAAAGGAGTTGGCATCATCCAATCGCTTCTTGGTTTAACCTTAAGTAAAGGATTCGTCATCAAATCAAATGAACTTTCGATTAAATCCATGTCGAAAATTGAGGATTTATTGATATAGAACTCCATTGTTAATGGCTCGTTGCCTACAACATAATAGCATAGAACTTTCATGCCGTCACGTTCCAAGCGATTTCCTTTTTGGTTTGAAGCCGAAACGCCATTGGCTTTAAAGTTGAAAAATGTCATTTTTGGGTTTGCAAAAATGTCGTATCGGTTTACTTTTCTATTAGGTGTGATTTTGATTTTTATATATCTGTTATTGCCCACAACGCTGTCTTTCATGAATGAAATTGTTGGTTTTGGAACATCAACAACAGGGGCAATTGAGCTATAAGTAAATCCAGAATTGTATTTGCTTGCAAGCGGAAGGCTATTTAATCCTACTGCTTTTTGGTTTTTTTCGCCTAAATATGATTTGGTCCAATCGTCTAAATTTAAGTCGTAAGTAGTCCAAACGGCAGAATTGTTATTGGCATTATAAACATAAAGCAAACTATTTGATTTTGCTTTTCCAGGTTCATATCCAGAATGATACCCTGCGTAGATGAAAAAACCTATTGAAATGGCAAAGAACAACATTGTCCAAACGCCTTTTTTGATGAATGCACCAAAAATTGGAAGCAATAATCCGAAAGCAAGAACCGTTAGAATAGCACTTCCAAAAAGAATTTTCAATCCTAAACCTACTGGAAACATTACAATAAATGGCGCAACGATAACTAAAGCCGGAATAGAGAAAAGTAAATTCATTCCCAAACTATTATGCCCTGTAAGAACATAAATTCCGAATAAAATTACGCCAAAGTAAACTGGAACAATCAAGAAACCGGCTCCAACTAAGCTATTGGCAATAAATCCATTTATAATTATCCATAGGAGCAAAGCCGAAACAAAATGATTCATTGTTGCTTTTGTCTCAGAAAAATGATGATAGAATGCGAAACAAATTGCAATACTTAAAGTTACAAATGCACCAATATAAGCATGGCCATTATAAGTGAATCCGTTTAATAAATCAGAATATTGAGGATAAACTTCTAAAACAATTTTCCATCCCAAGAAAGTCACTAAGCCGGCAATCAAAACAGCGCCGATAAGCGGTACAAAACCTTTGAAGATCTCTCTGAAATTGACAATATGTTTAGCTTTTCCGATGAAAATAAAAAGAATCAATAATCCAAGAGCAATGAATGTCATTGGCATTACCCAAGAAAATGGATAGCTGATGAATGAAAACGGAATATTGAAGTAAACATCATCTTCTGTAGAATCTGTTGCATTCAAATCGGCATTTGAGAAATATTTCAACAAAGGCATCAAATAGGAACCTTGATGTGCAAGAGTTGTTTTGTTTAAATGCTGTACGTCATCTTGTTGGGTGTGGTAATTGTAATGCCCGTCAATAAAAGCAAAGTTGAAACCTTGAATTTTGCCTTGCTCTCTAAAAACAGTCAAATCGGTATCATTTGGAAGCATTTTGTAAATGCTGTACATCAATGAATTTGAAACGGGATAAGCCGCTTTTGCATTTGCAAATTCTTTTACAAGCGCCTTGTTTCCTTGGTTGGTTTCCATCAGCATATAACTCGGACCAGAAGAACCTCTAGCTTCGAAATTAAGTACTAGACCAACATCTTTTGCCCAAGGATGTTTGTTGACAAAAAGTGCAGCTCCATTTAATCCTAATTCTTCAGCATCAGAAAACAGAATTATAATGTCGTTTTTGTGCGGTTGTTTTGCGTATAAAAAAGCACGAATACCTTCTAAAATGGTGGCAACTCCGGAGGCATCATCACTTGCGCCTTTTGAAAAAGAATGTGGCGCACTGTCATAGTGTGAAAGCAATAAAAGTGCTTTGGAGTTATTGGAACCTTTTATGCGGGCTAAAATATTTTTTGATTTTACTAAAAGCCCTCTGTCGTTAAGTGTAAAACCTTCTTGGATTGAAGTTTCTAGTCCTATTCGGTTGAGTTCGAGTATTAAATAATTAGCAACAAGTTCATGATTAGTCGACCCTACATAATGCGGTTTTTGTGCAATAATTTCTACCTGATTCAAGGCTCTTTCCGTCGAGAATTCTGCGAGCGCTTCTTCTTCCCGAGAGATATATTGTGGCATCATCGTGGCATAAATTATGCCCAAAATGCCTAATACACAAAGAAATCCAAGAATTGAGGTGGGGTTTTTTTTCATGATGAATTGTCTATATTTCTTTTTTAACTAGCATAAAATAATCGTTGTCTAAGGAACGGTATCCTTGGTCATACAGGAAATAGTAGGTGTTCCCTGTTTTGGTCTGCAAGATATTGGTAAAGAAATCAAAATCAAAACCTTTATTTATCATTTTTTCCCTCGTTGCTTTAGATTTTCCGTCTGTATTTAACTCAGCCAAAATACGGTAATTTTTGCGTAATTTGTTGTTGACATTACGCATAAAATTTGTGCTGTCTTTGTTTATTTTGTTGTTGTAGGCATTTCGGCAGCTATCAGAACAGAATTTTTTGTCTTCTCTTCCAACAATTTTTTCGGAGCATTCGAGGCATGTTTTCATGTATTCAATTTTTTTATTTCATATAAATCTGTTCTTCTGTCTTTTAGAGTATGGACGCTTCCGTGTTCGTGAAGCTCTTTTAATAAATTTAAATCGACATCGACAATCAATGTCATTTCAGTATTCGGTGTAGCTTCGGCTTTGATTCCGTTACTTGGAAAAGCAAAATCTGATGGTGTGAAAACAGATGCCTGCGCATATTGAATATCCATATTATTGACTTTCGGAAGATTTCCAACGCAACCGGCAATGGCAACATAACATTCATTTTCGATGGCACGCGCTTGTGAACAATGTTTTACACGAGTATAACCATTTTGAGTGTCGGTCAAAAACGGAACAAAAAGGATGTTCATTCCTTCATCGGCCAAAAGTCTTGAGAGTTCTGGGAACTCAACATCGTAGCAAATCAAAATTCCAATTTTACCACAATCAGTATCAAAAGTTTTGAATTCTGATCCGCCTTTCATTCCCCAATGTACCACCTCATTCGGAGTGATATGAATTTTGGTATACATTTCTGAAGTTCCATCTCTTTTGCATAAAAAACCGACATTATATAAATTTCCGTTTTCCATGTACGGCATACTTCCTGTTATTATGTTTATGTTGTATGAAATCGAAAGTTCCTGAAAACGCTTTCTGACAGGTTCTGAATATCGTGCAAGTTCTCGAATGGCTTCTGCTTCTGATAAATGATTATAATCGGCCATTAATGGCGCAATGAAAAGTTCTGGAAACAAAGCAAAATCGCTTCCGTAACCCGAAACGACATCAATAAAAAACTCAGCTTGCTCAAAAAATTCTTCCAGATTATTCAGTTGACGCATTTGCCATTGAATCAAGCCAAGACGAATCACGCTTTTTTCAAGATTGATCAGTTTTGGATTTTCTTCATAATAAATATTATTCCACTCCAGTAAAACAGCAAATTCTTTAGATTCTTCGTCACCTTCTAGATAATTTTTGATAATTCGTAAAACGTGAAAATCATTGCTTAACTGAAAAGAAAGCACTGGGTCATAAAGTTCTTTGTGTTTTACTTTTTCGATATAATTTTTTGGAGTTAATTTTTTAGAATGTTGCGCATAATTCGGAATTCTTCCAGCAAATACAATAGCTTTCAGATTCAATTGTTCGCAAAGCTCCTTGCGCGCGTCATACAAACGGCGTCCCAATCGGAGACCACGATAATTTGGGTGGATGAAAACATCGATTCCGTATAAAATATCGCCGTCATAATTGTGAGTTGAAAAGGTGTAATCGCCGAGAATCTGGCTGTAGTTGTGTTTTTTGTCCACAAGTTTTTCATCGACAATAATCGATAAAGCTGATCCTACAACCTTGCCATCAACTAAAATTACCAATTGTCCTTCTGGAAAAATTCCTAGCAATTTTTCAATCTCTTTAGATTCCCAATAGGAGTTTGCCATTTCGGGATAAGATTGAATCATCGAGTTTTTTAACTGTTTGTAATCTTCGATTTCCAAATTACGAAGCTCAACTTTTTTGATTTTTGCCTGCATATATTTTAAACTCGTTTTGAATTTGAGCACGACCAAAAGTCGAAGCACAAAAGCTAATTGATTGTTATGTTAAATGTTAGGTGTGGTATTTTATTTCTCCTTCCCTATAAATAAAATAAAAAAGAAATATGCTATTGACTAAGCAAAGAATCATACCGTATCTTATTTGTGACAATCCTGGTAATGTTAATCCGAGAGCCACTAAAGAAAATATAATCGTAAATACGTTTATAAAACTTAATAAAAGCAGGTTGTAATGTCTGCGAAAAACACAAACTGCAATTGTTATATTTAGAAGCATAATGATCGTAAAGCCTGAAAAAACAGGTTCGAACGACATTGCTAGCTCATAACCGCTTATTGAAAAATTTTCCTTCGCTTTTTGGAAAGCGATTTCTTTTTCCGTTTCTGTTTTAGCGACCGAATAGCTTTTTATAAATCTGGATTCTCTGATGTTTTTATCTGAACACGTTTGAAAAAAAGGCATAAAGAAAATCAGCAAACTTATAATTGCCAAAAATCGTATGATAGACTTTCTTTTATTTTGTAAGTGCATCCGTATTAAAGTCAGAGATTACTCTCAAATATACAAAAATATTTCCATTTACAAACGGTTACAATTAGTTACAATCGAAAGTAAATAGTTTGCAACCGAATAATTTTTGAAAGTCAGCTCACTTTTGCATTGTTGAATTTGAGAAACAGATTCATTTATAAAAAATTTAAAATACTATACGCCATGAATGAAATGAAAAACAGAGTACAATTGATTGGAAATGTGGGAAACGAACCAGAGATTAAAACATTAGAAACGGGTAAAAAACTTGCGCATTTAACTATTGCAACAAATGATTATTACAAGAATGAGAAAGGTGAAAGAGTACAGCAAACGGAGTGGCATCGTGTAACGGCATGGGGAAAAGTCGCCGAAATTATTGAAAAATATGTAGTAAAAGGAAAAGAAGTCGCTGTTGAAGGAAAACTAACGCACAGAAGTTATGATGATAAAAACGGCGAGAAAAGATATATTACTGAAGTCGTTGTAAACGATATTTTGTTGTTAAGCAAATAATAGTATTTTGTTTAGATGTTAAACCCGACAGGTTTTCAAAACCTGTCGGGTTTGTTATTTTTAAAAATAGTTATTAAAGAATTGATACGCCATTGGTGTCTGTTGTAAGTACCTCACTCATATAATCAAAAAATGGACGCATATTTTTAAAAGCATCTAAAGCCAATTCTAAAAAATTTGAACTCAAAACTTCTTCATCTGAAAATCGCTTTATAACCAAAAATTGTTTGAAACGAAGCAAATCAATAGCGGGATGATCTACGTCGAAACCTTTTGGCTTTGTTTTGAGTTGTTCGCCTTGTAAGGTTCCGAAGTTGCTCACAAAAGATTTAGAATTTAATATTTTCTGGAAAGTCTCAGGATCTAGGGCAAATTCTGCTCGTATTCTTTTTAAATCTGCAGCATTTGGTCCCCAGAATCCGCCTGCGAAAAAGCTATTTCCTTTTTCCAAATGAAAATAATAGCCACCGCGACGTGCCGCAGTTGCGCGCGTATAGCTTCCTCCCCAATAGTGTTTAAAAGGAGTTTTATCTTTAGAAAAACGGATATCACGATAAATGCGATAGACACTTTTTTTTCCTGAGGTGTTTTCTAAAACATCAGTTTTAGACAATTCTTTAAGCAAAGCGCCTGCAAAAGTTTCAATATGATTGAGTTCGATTAAATATTGTGCTTTATTGGCTTCAAACCAAGGTTTGTTGTTGTTTTCTTTAAGCTGAACCAAAAAATCAAGACTTGATTTCGGGATGGTGATGATGTTTTCCATAATTGAATTTAAAATCAAAAGAGACTGCAATTTAAAACTAAAAAACCCACCAGAAAAATCTGATGGGTTTTGTTTATATCGTTAAGCCGTTTTTTTAAATAGATCAAACATAGGACAGCGTGAGCAACGCTTCTTTTCGCTTTTTTTATATTTCTCACAGCAAGAAGATTTACAGTTTTCAATCTTCTTAATCTTATCAAGGATAACAGCGTTTTTCTTTTTCTTTTTATCCTTTTTCTTGTCCTTGTCTTTTTCTTTCTTGCTCAAAATTTCCCTCTGTATTATTAAAAACAGAGCAAATATAAACCAAAAAAGTTATTTTTAAATGTTCTAAATAAACTTTAACTTTTTTTATTTTGGATTGATGGCAATAGAGCTCGTAACTGTTAATTGCTGAATATCACGATCAAACAAGTATAGTCCGCCTTTATCGTCGCCAATTAAGTTGATTTTATCCAAAATAGATTTAGCTGTAGCTTCTTCTTCGATTTGTTCAGAAACATACCATTGTAAGAAATTATGTGTTGCATAATCTTTTTCTTCAAAAGTAATATGCACTAATTCATTGATAGATTTTGAAACAAAAAGTTCATGATTGTAAAGCTCCTCAAACATTTCTTTAAAAGTAGAATAGCTAGTTTTAGGTGCTTTTAGATCGGTAACGTGAGCGTGTCCTCCGCGTTCGTTTACATACTTAACTAATTTAAGCATGTGTGCACGCTCTTCATCTGACTGTGTGTACATAAATTGAGCGATTCCCTCTAATCCGTGTACTTCAGCCCAACAAGCCATAGATAGATAAGTTTGCGAAGATTCTGCTTCTATGCGAATTTGCTTGTTTAAAGCTGTTTCAATATTTTTTGATAGCATAATGATGTCTTTTTTGTAAAATTAACAAAAATAATCCGTTCCGTTTTTGGGAAACAGCTAAAACATTAGAGATCTGGATTAATTTTCCTTAAAATTAATTTCTGCTTGAAGGCAAAGATTTTGTAAACATCGCTTTATTCATAATAGGATTTCCTGGGTTTTGATCCATGAAACCATCCGTGAACTTGCGCATTACATAGCTTTTTGTAGCAATATCATAATAACCTAAAATATAAAAATCTGGAACTTTAAGGATACTTACTAAAGAAATAGTTTTACTTGTGCTCAAAAAATAATTGAGATTGTCAATTGCCAAAGGTTCTAAGTGATCGTTGTTTATAAACTCAAAATCAGAATTTAAAGCTGTATCAAAGAAAACCATTTTGCTGGCATTTTGTACATTATTAAAATCCATGTTATTGTAGCTTAAGCCAAGTGTTTGATAAGCTGCAAATCCACCAAAAGTGACATAAGTATATTGTTTGCTTTTGAAAGCAGAAAGTGCCGAATTTACTGTAGATAACTGTTTTAGAAATTTGCTCGTTGTTTTTAACTTTTGAGGCCTCTCACCATTTATTTGCAAAAACATTGGCGAATTTTTAAAAGTGATGCTGTCGTTTTTGGAAATAGAAATGTTTTTAATGCTTTTTCCTGAATCAAAATCTTTTATGCTAAATAACATTTGATCACTGTTTGCACTAATTTGATATAATTTGTTTTCCAAATAAAATGAATTTGTTGTTGATGGGGTTTGCGTAACTGGCGTATCAAAGATTTTTTCGGTTACTTCATTCGTTTGAAAATTTAGATTAAATGCCTGAGTACGTTTTGTATTGTAATCAAAGGTGAGGACAATGCCATCATCATTGACATACATTTTGCTTTTATTTTCGCTTTTATCCAAGGAAGAAAAATCATCAGATTCAATTTTTTCAATCGGATAATGATATTGAATAAGTGCACTAAAAGAAACGCCTTGCCCTTTTTCATTTTTAAAAGAAAAAGGAGCGAAATTGAACATTTTTATTTCGCATTTTTCATTTCGGAATTCAAATAACAGCAAATGTTCCTGATCTTTTTCTTTGGAAACCACGTAAAAAGTATTGTTTTTTTGGAAAGAAGTTATAGTGTTTCCTGTATTTGCTGGAAAATCAAAACTTAGCGGATTTGATGTTTTGGTTTCTAGATTGTATTTTATAATTCGGATGTTTTTATGATTATCTGAACCCCAATACAGCGTCGGATTGCCATCTTCGCCAATGCTGTAGCCTATTAAAACTCTTTTTTGTTCAGCACGAAGTGTATCCTTGAATTGATTTACAAGGAACATTGATTTGTTATATTTTAAAATATTGATGGTTTTATTATCTGTTGCAAAAACATAAACTTCATGTGTTTTTACATCTTCGGCGTTTATAAGCTGGCCATTCTCTGTGGGTTTATTCAAATTCAGAACAGCAGAATTTAATATAGTTTGGCTTAACAATATAGATTGTGAAAGCAAAAGACATAAAAGCAGTAATTTTTTCATTAGGATTTGGTGGGATATATTTTCAAAATTAATGAAATAAAATGATTTTTTGCGAAGTAAAATTCATACAAGTTTGAGGCAGTTTCTTTTTTTTGAATCATAAAAAAAGCCCCAAAGAAATTTCTTTGAGGCTTAATTATTTGAAATAGAATAGAAATTATTTTACTCTAAAAGTAACTCTTCTAGCTAATCTTCTAGCTTCTTCAGAGTCTTTTTGGATAGAGGTATCAGCTCCTTCAGAAACAACATTTAATCTTGAAGATGAAATACCAGCTTTTTCTAAAATGGTTTTCACATTTGTTGCTCTCAAATTTGCCAATTTATTGTTGTATTCAGAACTACCTACTTGGTCTGCGTGTCCAACAACATTAATTGCTGCTGATGGATTTTTTCTTAAATAAGCTAAAATAACATCAATTGCAGCTGTTGAGCTTTCAATAGGAGTAGACTTGTTGAAATCAAAATAAACGCTATAATATTTATCATTGATCATGTCTTTAACAACATCTTTATCTGAAACTACAGTATTGTTAATTGGTTTTTCTACAATTACTTGTTTTTCAGGTGCATTTTTGATTTGTTGCTCAAGTCCTGCTACTTTATTTTCTAAAGCCGCAATATCAGCGTTGTCTGAAACTACAACCCAGTCTGCATGTTTAGCATTTTTGCCTAAATATACCTGCACACCGATAGTTCCATTAAACATCAATCCAGAAAAACCTCTGTTTCCTGTCAAGGCTGCACCATCAAAAGTATGATCTTGATAAGCATTTAAAATTGTGCTTGCATCGGCTGTCAAAGCTATTCTATCCGTTAGCCTAACTTGACCTGTTAATCCAGCAATTGCATTTCCAATTCTGTCTCTAACATGATAGTCTTTGTTTTCTAATTGAGCAACACCAAAACCTGCATGTGCTAATAAACCAAATGTATTTGTCCATGTTTCAAAATTCATGATGCGTCCCAAGTTAGCCACACCTTGCAGATCAATTCTGTAATATTTTGAATCAAAAGGAAGAGAGCTGTTTTTTTGCTCTGTTAAACTATTGTATCCAAAATCAGCTTTTAAACCAAACTTGTTATTCAGCATGTATCGTACACCCAAATCAGCAGTAAAAGGGCTAATTCTTGGGCTGTAATAATTGCTTGATGAAAATGGGCGTTGCGCTTTGTTTAAACCACCATTAAGTTCTACAGACCATTTGTTAAAATTATCTGCAGTTTTCGTCTCTGTTTGTGCACTTACATGCATAATACTTAAAGCAAATGCGAGCGTAATTACAATTTTTTTCATTGTTATTTGAGATTTTAAATTTTGCCCAAAAAAACAATTTATTGTAAGAATAATCTTCCGCTATAAGTTATATTTATAACAGAATAGGCTTAGATGGTTTATCGGTTTGCACTCTGATAAAATTCAGATTCATTGTTATCATCTGTGAATTTTCGCAGTGTATATTGTTTAGTTTTTAGGTCATAATAACCCAAAATGAAATAATCTTTGAATTTAAGAATGGAATGCATTCTGGTTTTTGAATTGTTGTCAATAAAATAGTAGATTTTATCTGTTGCGAGAGGTTCTTGTTGCAAGGACGTCGGGTTGAAATTGCTGTCCAAAATACTTTCAAAAAATACTGTTGTTGTGTAATAATTAGGAGTTTCGTTTACTTTTATAAAAAGAAATTCCGGTAAAAACTCTTCAAGAGGTTGTTGGTAATCTTGTTTTAATATGCCTCCTAAAGTAATATAAAGATTTTGATTGTTGCTAAAGACAGATAAAACGGCATTTGCGGCAGCTAATTCTTTTAAAAATTTAGCTGTGTTTTTTAGTTCTTTAGTTCTCTTATTGCCTTTTTGAATTTGAATTGGGGAGTTTTTAAAATGTATGCTGTCGTTTTTAGCGACCTCAAAATTTTTAACAATTTGGTCAGAGTCAGAATCTTTTATTTCAAAAAGAAACTCTTCATCATTTGCATTTATTTGATATAACTTATTGTTGTAGAAAAAAGAGTTTGATGTTTTTGGTTTTTTTTTACCAAGCGGCTGGGCAAAGTTTTTTTCTTTTATCTCAAGAGTATTTAAATCGATATCAAACAATTGTGTGTTTTTAATGTTGTGATCAAGCGTTAAAACTATTCGGTTTTTTTCTTGATAGAACTTAATCTTTGAATTTGCTTTATAAATGGAATTATATTCATTCAATTCCATTTTTTCAATAGGGTTTTCCGCTAGAAGCTGACGAAAGCTTTTGCGTGTCATATTGTTATTTTGAAAAATAAACGGACTAAAATCAAGTTCTTTTTGTTCAACTAATCCATTTTTAAAAACAAAAAGAGTAAATTTTGCTTCTGATTTGCTTTCACCAAGTATATGAAAAGCATTGTCGCTTTGATATTCTGCTCTAATAATATGTGTTGAAGCAGGAAACATAAATTGAATTGCTTTTGATGTGTTGTTTTCAAAATAATATTTAATAATAACAATATTATTGCCGTCAGATGTGCTCCAATATAAAGTAGGATTTCCGTCTTCGCTGAAACTATATCCCGTTAAAGTTCTGTTTTCTGTATAGGTGTTAGAACTGATAAATTGCTTAGTTAAAAACAGAGCACTATTATATCTTAAAATCTCAAAATCCTTCTCGGTTTTTGCAAAGACAAAGACTTCATTAGTTGCATCGTTTTTAGCCGTCAAAACCATTGAAGATTCTGGTTTTGAACCTAAATTTAAGGGGTAAGAAGTTAATACGGTTTGACTTAGTAAAACAGTATGGCTAAATACAGTAAGTAAAAGGTAAATTTGCTTCATACGTTTTTACGTACAAAAACTATTCCATTTTTTTATTTTTATGAGTTCATCAATTCCTGAAAGAAATCTACAAATTGCCCCATATGTAAACCATCCATTAAACCATGATGGACATACACTGCCATTGCAATTGTTCTTTTTCCAGTTTCAGCAACCATCATTTTTCCAAAAGAAACTTTAGGGCAGCTGTCAGGAAAAGTAAAGCTTCGCGCATGCGTGAGCGAGGTGAAATTCAACCACGGAATTGCCGAAAAATGAATCAAATTGTCATCATTAAATTCCCTTGTGAAGAGTCCGGTTGTGTTTTGAATACGTTCAATTTCTGCTAGAGCATTTTTTTCGAAAATTCTAAAATCCGGATTGTATTCAATTAAAGAAAATCCAAAAGTTCCATCTTCACGTCCGATTGTTGCCGATGCATCGATACGATCATTGATGTATATTTTGTCGTCTGAAATTCTATATTTGAAATTTTCAATAGCATTTACAGCCACCAATGTTTTATGGAGATAATAGATGAAAAATGAAGTTTTCAGCGCTTTAGCCGATTGATAAGCTTTGGTACAATCAATTTCTACAGTGGCGCCAAAAAAAGGTTCTTCCATTTGTTTGAAATGGGCGAAATGCTCTTTTCTATTCCAATTTTCTAAGTCTAAAAGTGTTTTCATTATAATAAATTCGGAACAACTTCGGCAATAGTTTCAAATGAACTAAAATGCTCGTGTTCGATAGTATGATTGATTTTTTCGTGTTCCCAAGTGGTGTGAAACGGAATATGAACGGCATAACCTCCAATTCCTAAAACAGGAAGAACATCTGATTTTAACGAGTTTCCGATCATTAAAAATTCATGTGCTTGAATATCTAAACGGCCTAAAAGTTTTTGATAATCGATTTCCTGTTTGTCTGACATTACTTCAATATGATGAAAATAATGACCCAAGCCAGAACGATGCAATTTGCTGTGCTGATCTTTTAAATCGCCTTTTGTGGCAACAACCAATTTGTATTTGCCTTTTAAGGCTTCAAGCGTTTCTTCAATTCCGTCTAAAAGTTCGATTGGTTTTTCTAACAATTCTTTTCCGTATTGAATTATTTTTTCAATTACAGCAACTGGAATGGTGTTGTTCGAAATGTTCATCGCAGCTTCAATCATTGAAAGAATGTAGCCTTTGATTCCGTAGCCATAAAGAGGCAGATTGGCAATTTCGATTTTGAATAATTCTTGCGAAATGCCTTGATGTGAAAGATAGTCTTCCATCAAGGCACAAAATTTATGTTCGGTTTCTTGAAAGTAAGGTTCGTTTACAAACAAAGTATCATCGGCATCAAATGCGATTACTTTTAAGTTTGGTATTTTAGTTTTATGTAACATGGTGTTTTTTGTTTTAAGTTTCAGGTTTTCTTTGTTTCAAGTTTTCGTCACAGATTAAAATGATTTGGAGAATTTTCTAAAAATAATCTGCCAAATCTGCCATCCCGATAGCTATCGGGAGCGAGAAACCTTAATTAGCTCTTAGAAAATAACCTTTTCAAAGAAATAGTTTTATCGTAAAAAGTAATTCGGATTCCGAATAACAGAATGATGCCACCGAAAACCATTTGTAAAGTTATTTTTTCTTCCAAAAACAACCAAGCCAAAATAGAGGTAATTACGGCTTGACTCAATAAACTCAATGAAACTCTGGTTGCACGCATATGTTGTGTTGCATAACTTATCGAAAGCCAAGCGCACAATTGACAAATTACGGCTTGCAAAATCAAAACAAACCAGCCAGCATTTGAAAATCCTCTAAAAGGTTGATTTAATGAATAACAAAGAATTCCCAAATAAATACTTGAAGCCATTAAGCTGATGGTCATAAACGAAAGCACATCAACAGTAGAAAGTACATTTTTGCTAACCAAAAGATAAATCGAATATAAGATTCCAGACAAAACTGCGAAAAGAAATGCCTGATCGAAGTTTAAATCGATAAAAAACTCAAAGCCAACCAAAGTAACCATCCCCAATAAAGCGACTAATGTACCTATCCAGAAATTTGTTGCCGGTTTTGATTTTAAGAATAAAAATGAACCAACGCCAACCCAAACCGGAGATAGATTCGTCAAAAGCGAAGCTTGCGTTGCGCTTGAATCCTGAATGGCAATATTCCAAACCGCAACATCTGAGGCAAATAAAATACCACAAAGTGCTGCCAAAAGAGTAAATTTTAGACTTGGAAGCTTGAAATTTTTGCTAAATATAACATAAGGCAAAAGCAAAGTCACAGCAAAAAACATTCGGTAAAAAGCCGAAATTAATCCTGGAGTTAAACGCAATTTTACCAATATCGGAAAAATCGAAATGCAAAGTATACCGCAGATTAGGGCTAATCTTGGTTTTGTGAGTTTCATTTTTATTTAATTATTTGTTTTTATTGTTTGTGATATTATTCACTAAACTTGAAAATCTGATATTTCTTATTCTCTTTATTATAATTTCCGAGATATAAAGAAGCATCAAATTTAAAAAGAATTAAGTCCTTATAAAGTTCAGTTCCAAATATTGACGGCGTTTCTTTAAGATCTTCGCTTTCTTCCAGAAATGTTCTTGCTTTTTCAAACGCAGAAGTTTCGATTTTATCATTTAGATGATTAAAATTTGAATCAAATAAACAATTAACGTATACAACATTTTTATCTCTGTATGAAATTAAATTTTCGATGGTGTAGTTACTTCCAAAAGTAACAGTAGGTGCTCCAAAACCACCTCCAAAACCACCAGCCATTGGCGCACCAGCATGTGAAATATCTTGTGAACTTCCAATGACAGTATAATATAAACCATTTTTATTGTAGCACGATATACTTGGATTTGAGTTATTTATTTTGCGTATAAACTGCTTTGGTTTTTCAAGTACTTTTTTGTTTTTTAAACTACCTATTTCCTGAAATACGTCAGAATTTTTAAATGGAATCTCTTCATCTCGTAATGCTTTATACTCATTAATTTTATTGCCATCTAGATCACTAACTGTAAAAAATAGAACTTGAGGGTTTGTTTTTATTTGAAGAATTTTATCCTCAATCAGGAACGAATTTGATTTAAATTCAAGAGATTCATACTCGCCACGTCTAATAGATGGTTGATCTATAACTCTTGAAACAAAACTAAAATCAGTAAGATTAATTTTTAAAAGATCTGTAAAATAGGCATTATTGTCTATTGTAAGAATGATTTCGTTGTTTCTGTATGTGTAAATTTTAAAAGGTTTTGAGCTTAGAGCCAATGAGGGTGCATTATCATTGCTAATGTTTTGCACATAAAAATTAGAAAACTCTTCAGTTAAAGCTGTATATAAAAGCACTTTTGTACCAAGTGAATTATGAAAATCTAAAGTTGAAAGATCAATTTTTTTTGTATTTAGATTTCCATTAGAATCAAAAATATAAAAGTTTAAAATGCTACTATTTTTGACAATTGTAATTAAGTAAAAAAGGTTGTTTATAGTGAGTTCTTTAACAATTTTTTCTTTCTTGAGGTCTAAATCAAAAGCCGTCGTTCCGCTTTGTTTGGTATCGAAATTAAAGAACTGTGAAATGATTTTTTTTCGGTCTTTAGAACCCCAAAAAATAGAATAATTATTTTCTTTCTGGCTGTAGCCTAAAATTTCAGCATATGATTTTTCTGGTCTCTGTGCTGTTAGAGAGTCATTAATGTTGAATTTATTATTGAATCGTACAGATGTTACTTTTTCTTTATCATAAAGAAATAGAACGACTTCTTTTTTAGGTTCGTTTGTTACTTGAAAAAAATCTCTTTTTCGTTCTAATTTTAAATCAAATTCGTTTACTATTTCTTGAGAGAATGAAATATAAATATTTAAGAATAATAAAATTGATAGTATTTTTTTTGTCATTGAAGTAGTTTGATTAGTTTATTTTTGGCGAATATCAGATTTTTTGAAGACTTGCGAAATGTTTACAAAAAAAAGCGCGAATCAATTAAAAATTAATCGATTCACGCAGTTTTGTTTGGTTTACAAATTTAGTTTACTGTTGCTCCATTCGGCGCATCCGCATCTGGATTTACGAAAACTAATTTTCCTTCCGCATTGGTTGTCATTAAGATCATTCCTTGGCTTTCAACACCACGCAACGCTCTTGGCGCTAAATTTGCCAAAACAGAAACTCGTTTTCCAATGATTTCTTCTGGAGAAAAACTCTCCGCAATTCCTGAAACAATTGTACGAACGTCAATTTCTGTATCAACTTTAAGAATCAAAAGTTTGTCTGCTTTTGGCATTTTTTCAGCTTCAAGAATAGTTCCGATACGAATATCCATTTTTGCAAAATCATCAAATTGAATCAGATCTTTTTGAGGTTCAATGTTTTCTGTAGTAGTCATAAAAATATAGAATCAAACAATTAAAAAATAAGACAGTAACTAAGATTATTAATAGCCTGAATGGATTGATTCAGGCTGGCATAATTTATATCTTAACTTACAGTCGCTCCATTTGGCGCATCAGCATCTGGATTTACGAAAACTAATTTTCCTTCTGCATTGGTTGTCATCAAGATCATTCCTTGACTGTCAACACCACGTAAATCTTTTGGCGCTAAGTTTACTAAAACCGAAACTCTTCTTCCTATAACTTCTTCTGGAGAAAAACTTTCAGCAATTCCCGAAACAATGGTACGAACATCGATTCCTGTATCTACTTTTAGCACTAAAAGCTTTTTCGCTTTTGGCATTTTTTCAGCTTCTAAAATAGTTCCGATACGAATATCCATTTTCGCGAAATCCTCATATTGAATTAAATCTTTTTGAGGCTCTGCTTGTTTGTTTTCAGCCAGATTTGCTGTTTTTGTTGCTTCTAGCTTATCTATTTGTTTTTGTATTTCTTCGTCTTCGATTTTAGCGAATAGCAATTCTGCTTCACCAATTTTGTGTCCAGATGCAATTAATTCTGAATTTTCAGCAACGTCAGCCCATTTCAAGTTTCCTTCATTTTTAAGAATTCTTGACAACTTAGCTGCGGTAAACGGTAAAAACGGTTCAGCTAAAACACTTAAAGCTGCGGCGATTTGCAACGCTACATACATTTGAGTTTTTACACGCTCTGGATTATCTTTCATCACTTTCCAAGGCTCTTCGTCTGCTAAATATTTATTTCCTAAACGGGCAACATTCATCAATTCACCTAAAGCTTCACGGAATCTGTAACGCTCAACTGAACTTGAAATCACAGCTGGATATGCTTTTAATTCGGCTAAAGTCGCGTCGTCAATTTCTGTAAATTCGTTTGGCGCCGGAATAACACCATCATAATATTTGTTGGTTAACACCACCACACGATTTACAAAGTTTCCGAAAATGGCAACTAATTCATTGTTATTTCTAGCTTGGAAATCTTTCCAAGTAAAATCGTTATCTTTTGTTTCAGGCGCGTTTGATGTCAATGCATAACGCAAAACATCCTGCTTTTCTGGGAAATCTTCTAAATATTCGTGCAACCAAACTGCCCAGTTTTTAGAAGTCGAAAGTTTATTCCCTTCTAAATTCAAGAACTCATTTGCTGGAACGTTGTCTGGTAAAATATAGCTTCCTTCTGCTTTTAACATCGCTGGGAAAATGATACAATGGAAAACAATATTGTCTTTTCCGATAAAGTGAACCAATTTCGTTTCTTCATCTTTCCAATACGGTTCCCAGTCTTTTCCTTCACGCGCTGCCCATTCTTTTGTAGAAGAAATGTAACCAATAGGCGCATCAAACCAAACGTATAATTTTTTGCCTTCCGCACCTTCAACAGGAACATCAATTCCCCAATCAAGGTCACGTGTTACAGCACGAGGTTCTAACCCAGCATCAATCCATGATTTTACTTGTCCGTAAACGTTTGCTTTCCAGTCATTTTTGTGACCTTCTAAAATCCATTCACGTAAAAAGGAATCATAACGATCCAAAGGTAAAAACCAGTGTTTGGTTGATTTTAAAACTGGCGTTTCTCCGGTAATTGTCGATTTTGGATTGATCAAATCTGTAGCATTCAAAGTAGATCCGCAGTTTTCACATTGATCTCCATAAGCTCCTTCATTACCACATTTTGGACAAGTTCCTACAACAAAACGGTCTGCTAAAAACTGATTCGCTTTTGCATCATACAATTGTTCTGTAACTTCTTCAATAAAATCTCCTTTATCATACATTGTTCTGAAGAATTCCGAAGCTGTATCATGATGAATTTTTGCCGAAGTTCTAGAATAATTGTTGAATGAAATTCCGAAATCTGAAAACGATTTGCGAATGATTCCATCATATTTATCAATAACTTCTTGTGGTGTAATTCCTTCTTTTTTGGCTTTCATAGAAATTGCAACGCCGTGTTCATCGCTTCCACAAATAAACGCAACGTCTTTTCCTTGCAAACGCAAGTATCTCGAATAGATATCTGCAGGCACGTAAACCCCCGCCAAATGTCCAATATGGATTGGTCCGTTGGTGTAAGGCAATGCCGCCGTAATTGTATATCTCTTTGGATTCTGTATCATAACTCAATTTTATTGAGTGCAAAAATAAGCAATAGAATCGAGATTTCGTTATTACGCAGAGATTCGCTGGTAATTTCGCAGAGATTCACAACGAAAAAGCGAAAAGATTCGCAAAGATCTTTTTTATAGAAGTGAAAATTAATCTCGCAAAGTCGTAAAGTTTTTCCTTCGAGTTCGTCGAAATGACAAATAGTACTTTAACAATAGTCAACAAAATTTTCCTCAATAAAAACCTTATGGTCTTTTTGACTATATTTGAAAAAAATATCAAAACATGAAAAAGATATATCTAGTTTTTTTTGTACTGCTTTCGTTTTGCGGTTATTCTCAATCGCAATCTGTAGAAAGTCTAAAACAAAACCAATATTCCAATCCAATATTTGCGGGCGATTATCCTGATCCGAGTATTTTGAGAGACGGAAAAGATTACTACGTTGTTCATTCTTCTTTCGATTATTATCCTGGGCTTTTAATCTGGCATTCGACCGATTTAATGAATTGGGAACCGGTAACCAATGCACTTCATAAATATGTTGGAGCAGTTTGGGCGCCCGATTTGATAAAGTACAACAACAAATATTACATCTATTTTCCTGCTAACAATACCAATTTTGTTGTAACAGCCGATTCTATAGATGGTCCTTGGAGCGAACCTGTAGATTTGAAAATAGGAAATATTGATCCAGGACATATTACCGATGATAAAGGAAATCGCTATTTGTATTTCAGCAATGGTGGTTACGTTGCTTTATCAAAAGACGGACTTTCGGTTACAAGCGAATTAACACATGTTTATGATGGTTGGAAAATTCCCCGTGAATGGAGCATTGAGTGTTTTTGCATGGAAGGGCCAAAATTGTTCAAACGTGGAGAATATTATTATTTGACTGTTGCCGAAGGTGGCACTGCGGGCCCAGCGACAAGTCATATGGTCATTTCGGCAAGATCGAAATCGCTTTTTGGACCTTGGGAAAACTCGCCTTATAATCCAATTGTGAGAACCAATAGCAGTGCTGAAACTTGGTGGTCAAAAGGACATAGCACCGTTTTTGAAGATATAAACGGAAAATGGTGGATGATTTTTCATGGTTATGAAAAGGATTACTACAATTTAGGACGCCAGACTTTATTGCAACCTGTTGAATGGACTAAAGACGGCTGGTACAAAATTCCAGATACAATCGAAACCGATAAACCCATTGCAAAACCAGAAGGAAAAACGCTTCCTGAATTTTCTTTGAGTGACAATTTTGGCGGTTCGGCTCTTAAATCACAATGGAAATTTTATAGCGGAGTAGAAGCTTCAAGATTTAAAGTAGCGAACAACACATTAACAATTGAAGGAAAAGGTGATGGAGTAGGAAACAGTTCTCCGCTTGTTATCGTTCCAGGTGGGCATTCTTATTCTGCTGAAGTAGAAATGGAAATTGAAGGTGATGCAACAGGAGGTTTGGTGCTTTTTTATGACAAAAAATATTATTCGGGAATTTTGGCGAATCAAAACGATATTTTGGCCAATTTAAGAGGATGGCAATTTCCAACAGAAAAAAGTATACATTCAAGAAAAGTTTTTCTGAAACTAAAAAACATCAAAAATACGGTTGATATGTTCTATAGCCTTGATGGGAAAGATTGGAAGAAAATCGAAAATTCTGTAGAAGTTTCAGGATATAATCACAATGTTTTGAGTGGATTTTTAGGATTGAGAATTGGTCTTTGTTCTATTGGGAAGGGAAGTGTGAAATTTAAAAACTTTGTTTATAAGAAGCTTTAGTTTTTTTGCCACTAAGGCGTTAAGGCGGGAAGATTTTTGTTCTAGTTTGTCATTTCGACGGAGGAGAAATCTCCACGAGTAACTCCGCTCCTAAAAGCGCCAATCTTTGTCGAGCTTCTTTCGGGGATTTCTCCTCCGTCGAAATGACAAACAGTACGCCTGCCTTTGTCTTAAAATTAAACTTTGTGACTCTGCGACTTTGCGAGATTATTTCAATTCTAATAAAAAATCTTTGACAATCTTTGCGGACTTCGACTTCGCTCAGTCTGACAATAGCAGTGGAAAAACTGATAAAATAGAACCAGTTTAAACTACGTTTCAAGCTTATAAATGAGAATATATTTCGCAATCTTTGCAGCCGAAAAAAAACAAATTTATGAGCAAGACTAAATTAATCATCAATAAAAATGGATCAATCAAAATTGAAGGCGATTTTGAAATCATGGATCCAGAAGGAACACTTTATGGTTTACAAGGAAGATCTGCATTAGGTCTTTGCCGTTGCGGACATTCTGCAAACAAACCATTTTGCGATGGTGCGCACAGAAATAATTTTGAGCACGATTCAAAAGCATTTGATTTGCCACCAATGAAAACGAACTAAGAAATTCTATTTCTGTTATAGTAAAAGCTGCATTTATTGCGGCTTTTTTTATTTCTTCTATTTGAAAGAATTTTCGAATAAATAATTGTTTTCTAATCTTAAAAAACAGTATATATTTACAAAAAAATGTTAAAACATAAAAAATGAAAAGATTTATAATACTGTTCCTGTTTTTAAGTTTAATGTCGGCAAAAGCTCAAACACAAAGAATAATTTCTAACGATTGGATGGTTTTTCGCCAAACAATAGATATTCAAACTCCGATAAAGAAAAAATTTCGAGTTACTGCTTCGGCAAAAGTAGAATCAGACGAACCAAAAGCCTGGTCTGGACTTTATGTAAGAGTTTACAATAAAAATGATGAAGATGGTTTTTTTGATAACATGAACGATAGACCAATAAAATCGAAAGAATGGCAATCGTACACCGTTGAGGGAACAATTGATGAGAACAGTCAGACATTAGTTTTTGGAGGGCTTTCGTCGCTTAACGGAAAGTTTTACTTTGATAATTTTCAATTATTTATCGAAAATGCAAAAGGTGTTTTTGAACCAGTAACCATTTTAAATTCAAGTTTTGAAACGCCTGCGACTAATACGGATATTCCAAAATGGAGTTTAGGTACACCCAAACAAAAAAATGTTAAGGTTAAGGAATATACCATTTCTTCAGATAAATCAAGTGTAGATGGTAAACGTTCATTACTACTTGAAGGAAAAGGTATCATAATAAAAGAAACTGGAAAAATAGGAAATGTTCCAGGTGCTTCACCAAAAATTGCTGATATGATTTCGATGCTTGAAGACCTTAAAGATCGTGTTGAATATGCAGTTAAAAACATGGATCAATACGAAATTGATTACTTGCATGATGAAAAAGCCAACCGAATTGGGGCACTTGTAATGCATTTGGCTGCAGCTGAAAAATACTATCAGGTTTTTACTTTTGAAAATAGAGAATTTAACGAAGAAGAAAAGAAAAAATGGGAGACCGCTTTGAATCTCGATCAAGGTGCGCGAGATGAATTTAAAGGGCACGATATCCAATATTATCTTGATATTTATAATGAAGTAAGAGCAAAGACCATTTCGGAATTAAAGAAAAGAGATGATGAATGGTTTGCAACAATTCAAATGAAATACGATATAAGTAATCAGTATTGCTGGTTTCACGTCATGGAACATCAGTCAAGTCATTTAGGGCAGATTTTATTTTTGAAGAAGAGAATTCCGCCTCAACCAGAACCACTTAAACCAATTAAGCAAGAGATCAAGAATTAAAATATAGGATATAAAAAAAGCTGCAATTAAAATGCAGCTTTTTTTATGATTTTATTTCACTTGTGACATTTCTTTTGGTAATCGGTACAAAACTGTTCTAGTCTGAACTTTTCCGCTTTGTGTTTTTTCATCAACCGTTATTGATTCTGGTGCTTCACAAAAATAAGTGCTTTCAAGTTTAAAGAATTCTTTGTGAATAATGTTGGTTGTTTTGACTGTATCAGCAGGTTTTTCTGGTTCGCTACCATTTTTGTATCGAATATCTTGATTTAAGTAATGTACAGGAGCTTCGATATACGAGTTGATATTGTCGATATTATAAACCCATTCTCCTTTTTCTTTTATATCGATGATTTTTTTCGTTCCATCTATTAAAATTTCATTTACGCCTACAGGAGCTGAGGTTTCGATAAAACCATTTGCAGGTACGGTTTCTGTTTGATCAGAAGATATTTTAATTTCTACAGGAACGGCTCTTCCGTTGTCAACGTAAAGTGTTGTTCTGTAATCTGCAGAACCAAGAAAAAAAGCAATAAATGCTCCTACAACAATAAAAAAGTAACTTGATTTTTCCAGATACGCTGGCATTCCTTCATCATCACCTTCGTTGTCAATAATATATTGTTTTCTGCCTGAAATAATAAAATAGATGGCAGCAACTACTAGAATTATATTTAATGGAATCGTTACCAAACGAGGAATATGAGGGAAAATCATGTGGAGCACAATATTCACAACATAAAACGGCAGTATCGCAATAGCAAGTCTTGCGATAATAATTAATCTATTCATTTTTTAAGGTTTTGGTTTTGGATGATTAGGGGTTTAAAAACTATATTTTGTACGAATATACTATTCTTTTAAATATAAAGTTCTCCTTTCATGGTAATTATCGAAGAACCTCCTACCAAAATATCTTCTTCACGATTCATCACTTCAATCATGGAAGCTTGTTTTAGCCTTACCCCTTGAAGAATTTTATATTCCTTGTCGGATTTGGTGAATTTTTTTTGAGTTAAAAAACCAATTAAAGGCCCCGCTGCGGTTCCTGTTGCAGGATCTTCGTTTATCCCGATTATTGGGTTGAAAAATCTTGTTTCTACGATGTGTTCTTGACCTTCATCAGCAATGGTGAAACAATAAAATCCTTCAAAATTATATTCTTTTGAGATTTCGATCAAAAGTTGGTTGTCTGGAACAAAGCTGTTGAGTAAATAACTGTTTTTTATAGGCACCATGGTATGTGCTACTTCGGTTTTTACTACTGTTGGAACAAAAGCGCTTACATCTAAATCTTCAATTTTTAAGCCAAGTGCTACTGCTATTTTATAGGTTGGAATTTCCTGCTTAATGACAGCCGATTTTTGATGCATTTGAACCACAGGATATAAAGTATCGGGATCAAAACTTACAGTTACTGGAATTGCCGAATGTTTCATCACCACAAAAGGTTCGCTTTCGTTTTGTTCGTCAAAAATTGGCATTCCTTTTAATAGTGCACCACAGACTGCGCCTAATAAATTATGTCCTGCTCCGTCGATTTCGATTCCGGTTGGCGTAAACGAGCGAACTACGAGTGCTTTGTCTCGTGGAGAATAATAAACGAAAGAGGTTTCAGAATAGCGAAATTCTTTAGAAATATCCTGATAGGTTTCTAGTTTTAGATTGCCCTTTGTAAAAACTACAGAAAGCGGATTTCCTTGATAGCTTTTATTTGAAAATACATCTAAAACGTAATATTCTAATGCTGTTCTTCCCTCCATATTTTTTCTTTTTTTTAGCTGAAACTTTTTTAGACGGAATAAAATTACGGTTTATTCTTCTTATTTAAACAAGAAGGTTTATTTTTAGCTATATGAAATTATTTGCTTTTTAATTTGACTTTTCGGTATAAAAGAGTTGTGAGATAAACAAACAGAAGATAGGGTATGTATAATGGAAAGCTTATAAAAGCTTTAAGAGGCCATCCAATCCCTAAAGTGTTTTGATGCAGTGTTTTAGTTTTTGCTATATTTTGAGGTGAAACATTTTTTAATCCTTCCTCAAAATTCATTGATTGAAAATCATATCCATAATAAGACATTAATATTTTATTGGAATAATATGTCCACCAAGCAGCAACTAAAAACAGCAGAAAAGTTGTGATTATGGAAATTATGGTATAGAAAAAAAGAATGTTTTTAAAGTTCCGTTTATATAAAATAGTTAAAAGAACAATTGGTAATGCAAATAAGATACTGAATATTGTAAAAGTTGTCGCTTTTAGTAGAATTTCCATTTCTGAATATGATTGTTATAACATTCGTTTTTGCTCTGCGCTGAAATTAATTGCTTTTTCAAGTCTGGAAATTCTGGTTTTTTCCTGTTTGGCAGACATAATCCAATGAATCATTACTCTTTTGTACGATGGTGCTTGATTATTAAAATATTCCCAAGCTGTTTTATGGGCTTGAAATTGCTTTTCTAAAATAGGGTCAAGAATATAAGCTTCTCTTTCGTGCGAATAAACCTTGGATCTTTCTTCTGATCTGTGTTCAAAAGCTTTTAGTCCGGCTTCTTTCATTAGTCCAGCTTTTGTGAGCGTTTCAATTTTTTTGATGTTGATGGCGCTCCAAATACTCGATTTTTTTCTTGGCGTAAATCTGATGGTATAACTTTCTTCGTCAATTGATTTTCGAATGCCGTCAATCCAACCAAAACAAAGTGCTTGGTCGACAGATTCTGACCATGACATGGATGGTTTTTTGCTATTCACCTTGTAGAAACCAACCAAAAGTTCTGTTTCTTTTTGATAATGCTTTTCCAGCCACGCTCTGAATTGTTCTTGGGTTGAGAAGAAAGTCGGGGTCATTTAGTCTCTTTGAAAATTACCTACTTGTTTTAAATATCTTATAAAAGTATAAATAATTTTAACGAGAAACTGAGTTTTTCACTTTTCAGAATTTAGTATTTCTTATTTAAAAACAACAGTTTTATTGGTCTTAGCAATCTTAACAATATGAAATGGCTGAGACATCACTGTAGTTAAGTCTCCTTTTTTTAATTGTTCGATCTTAACAATCAATTCGGTGTTGTTTTGCGTAATATTTGTAATGTCTATTGAATAGCCTCCAGAATTTCGGACTTGATCAAAAACCGCAATAACTTGTTGTTTCGTAAAATCAACATTCATGTCAGGCGAGGTGTATACCGCAAGTGTCATGAAATTCAGTTTTGCTTGTAAATTATTCCAATCAGTTTGATTTTTTATTACCAAATTGGATTGTTGGATTGTTCCTGGCGATCCACCGTAATGATCGCCTTGAATAATGGTTTTAAACGCAACTTTTGATGGATCTGAATCGTCGTTGTTGCAACTTGTTAGTGCAAGAGCAATACTTAAAAATAAAATTAGCTGTTTCATGGTGTTTTGGTTTTTTAATATGATTTATAATTCTTTGTTAATTAAATAGATGGGGTTTTTTCGAAATGGTTGCGTTAGGGATAGAAGTGGAAAGCCCACAGCCTGACGAAGGAAGTGCGAGGACTTGAAGCGGATAGCCCGGCCCAAAGGGAAACGCCCAAAAAAATATTCTGAAACGTATTGATATTTCTCCGAAATTTGCAAAACGATTCTTGAGTATTTAAATATAAAAGAAGAAAGACCATGGCAAAAGGACCGGAAAAAAATACAAAAAATAAGGCTTTGCACACCAAATTGCTGAACCGAAAGAAAGCGAAACTTCGTGAAGAGAAGGAGGCGCAAAAACTTCGTCTGAAAGCAATAGTGGCAAAATCAAATCAAAACAATGATATAGAAATGGAAGAATTTGGCAGAATACTAGTTTCAGAAACGGCAAATAATAGTGAGAATTCGCAGGATGTGATTCATTCGAATATTTCGGTAATCAATTTAATGCGAGAGGAAGGTGTTGATGATGAATTTATTCATGAGGATGCATTGACGAGTTATTATTTAGATTATTACTGGTCGCAATATACTCAGGGAAATTTTGCACAGTTTGTGCATAATTCAGGCTGGAATAAAGATTTGAATGAATTGATTGAAGAAGGTCTGGCTTTAATTGGTGCCGAAAAGCATTTGGAATTGTTTTTGGAACAAAGCAAAAAAGTTCGAATTACGAGCAACATCAAACTTGATAAATTTTTGAAAGGAAAATTAGATGGTGCAAATCCAATTCGTGATTCTTTTAATAACAATGCATTTTTTGAATTGGAAGAAAATTTGGTAGAACTGAATGCCAATTTCTTAAAAACACATCCCGATTTTGAAGCGCTTCCAGTTGATGATATGTTTGCTGTTTTGGAAGAGTTTGTTGGGCATGAAATCAAGCGAGCTTAAATTTAGATTTAGAGGTTAAGGTTCACAGATTAAAACTTATAAGTTCAAGTAGTTGTATTTCAATTAATTGATTTAATTTTAGTTCTTTCTAAAATCAGAATGTTTTATGGAAGAACTTACACATATCAAATCGGTTATCGGAATTATTTTGGGTTTGGGTTTGACGCATCTTATCAAAGGCTCAGTTATTTTTATTCAACATCCGGGACGAAAGAAAATTTATTTTGTGCATTCGCTTTGGGTGTTTTATGTTTTTTTGCTTCTGATTCATTTTTGGTGGTGGGAGTTTAATCTGAAATTAATTCAGGAATGGTATTTTGCAGATTATTTTTTCATAATCTGCTACATATTAATCTATTATTTGCTTTGTGCGATTTTGTATCCTGATGATTTAGTAGATTATTCGGGTTATGAAGACTATTTTTATTCAAGGAAAAATTGGTTTTTTGCGGTGTTGGCCATCAGTTTTATTGCAGATATGATTGATACGGCAATAAAAGGAGGCAACTACTTTTTGTATAATCAAAGTGAATATTATGTCCGAATTATTAGTCATATCTTGCTTTGTTTAGTCGCAATCAAAATTCATAATAAAGTGTTTCATACCATTTTGGCTCTCATTTTTATCGTTTATGAACTTTCATATATTTTGCGATTGTTTAATGTTGAATAAAAGCGAAGTCGTTTTAATAATTTGATAATATGAAATTGATCATAATTTGTGTAAATTGCCATAAATGCTGAATATTCATGAAAAATTTATAAGCTATGAAAAGTAAATTTGCAGTTTTCGCCATGATTGGAATGTTTGTATTGTTTTTTTCCTGCGGGAAAGATGATATCGAAAAAGGAATTGATTGTGTGGGACAATCTTTCTTTATAAAACTTACACATACTGCCGATGCTTCGAATTCCAAAAAGATCAATTATGCTATTGAATATACTGGATCTTATACTTTGAAATCGGTCAAATGGACTTTTGGAGATGGAACAACTGAAACGGTTGCGGGTACATCAACTTCACATACCTATACTGCAGCAGGAACGTATACAGTAAAAGCAGACGTTACCGTTGAAAACGGAAGCTCATCTTGTACTTCCTCACCTACGAAAAGTGTTGTTGTAGAATAAAATGCGAAAAGATCTAGATTTAATAAGTTGAAAATCATGTTTAAATACCAGCAACTGTTACTTCTGCTTTTTATGCAGGTTGGTTTTTCTCAAAACAAAATCAATCTTTTCTCAGAAATTAATTACAATTCTATTCCCCCTGTTTCGCTAGAGGATTATAAATCGGTTCAAGAACGTGATTCGCGAATTCAAAATCCGAATATCGCTTTGGGAGTTGGGATTTCTGGAGGTGGTTCGCGTGCGCAGTTTTTCAGCATGGGGGTTTTGTTGGGATTAGAAGAAATTCAGGAAGATGATTCGAGTCGAAATTTTCTGAATGAAATCGATTATTTCTCAACAGTTTCAGGTGGTTGTTATTCGGCTGGATATTATCTGACAATTTTGAAAAACAAATTGCAATACGATAATTGTAGTTTTAATGAATTTTATTTTTCAAAGGCAGATGCTTTTAAGTCTGATGTAAACAAATCGGCGACACTTTTCTCTCTTTTAAATAACAGCCGAAACGAAAAGGGTGAAAAAATCTCGATGGCGCAACGACTGGATTTGGAAGTTTTGCAATACGACAGCACAAATCCTGAGAATGAAAATAAGTTTAAAACGCAAATGCTTTTATCTGATTTTTTTATTCCGAAGGGCAGCAAATTGAGTCCAACACTTCCAATTATGGTGGCCAATGGAACTGCATATAGCAATGGAGAACGTGTACCGTTTATGCCTCACATCATTCATGGCTTGAAGATCAATTCGTCTTTGGCTCCAAACAAAGCTTCACTTCCGCTTGACGGAAATCAAATCAGCGATGGTTACGATTTTCCGCTGACGTATGCTATCACGGCTAGTTCTGCGTTTCCGGGTGTTCTTCCAAAAACCAAATTCGGAATCAAAAATCAGGATAAAATTTTATGTGTGATTGATGGCGGTGCATCAGATAATATGGGTTACGAAACCTTGATAGAACTGCTTCATAGTGATACCAAAGTAAAAGACAAAAATAAAAAAGCCCTGTTTATTGATTGTTTAGGGCCAGGCAAAAAAGCACCTTTTATAAACGATGAGAAAATAAAATTGATTTCATTGCTTGAAACAGCGTCTTTATATACAGTTCAAACACGATATATTACTTTTGAAAAAGATGTCGAAAATGCGCTGGATAAATATAAAATCCCAATTTCGAATTATCAGATTATTGGTTTCACGACTTTACGGGATTATTTGCTTACGTTGAAAAAAGATCAAGCTTACGAAGATCTGGTCGTACAATTAAAAAATTCAGATGATGAAGCGGCAAGCTGGCTGAAGCTTCATGATGATTTTAAAGCGAAATTAATTGAAAAGTTTGGAGAAGATCGTTTTAAAAAAGATAAAAATGGTGAGTTGCAACTTTCTAGTTTAGATAAAGAAACGTTTAAGGATTTTGGCGCAAGCGAACTTTTAATGCTCTATGAATATGCGTCGCATGTAGAAACCAAACTTAAAACAACTCCAGAAGAAAAAGAAATGTTGTTGCTTTCCGGACGTTTTGCTGCCTTTTTAAAAACAAAACAATTAAAAGAATTGTTGGCAGAGAATAAAGGATTGTAAATGTATAAAAAGGCTAATGCCCAATTAAGATTTACCTTAATTGAGCATTATTTGCATCTGCATATTCTACTTGAATTGCTTTGATTTCTGCGTCAAGGTCTAATAATCCGCTAAAAGCGCCTTGCACCATTGTGGCTGCTTTCTCTTCATTGCCTTTAGATGTTAAAACTTCTATGTTTGCTTCAAAACCATCCATTGAGGCAATGCTAAGGTCAAACATGTCCAA
The DNA here is from genome assembly GCF_039581405.1 of Flavobacterium mesophilum. Classification (NCBI taxonomy): domain Bacteria; kingdom Pseudomonadati; phylum Bacteroidota; class Flavobacteriia; order Flavobacteriales; family Flavobacteriaceae; genus Flavobacterium; species Flavobacterium mesophilum. The sequence continues at coordinate 914,219 of NZ_JBCPXZ010000003.1, forward strand.
CATTGTTTTTCTAAGACCATGATCAGTATTCATAGGAGCTAATAGATCTACTGGTTTTTGTGCGGCAACAAGTTTGTTTCTAGTTGAAGCAATCAATTTCAGGAATTCTTTTTTTGATTCTGGTTTTCCAATAAAATTTAAACTGTTATTCAAAAAGGTATCATTTGCTTCAAAAAGCTTTTTGTGCGCTTCTACAATTTGGTTGTTGTAACTTGTAGTAGTTTGCTCACCACAACCGGTAAATACTACAGATACAAACAATAAGAAAAGGAAAGTAATTTTTTTCATAAGCTTAAACGTTATAAATTATTGTTAAAACAAATATATCAGAATTATGTTAGTAAGTTATCTTTTAATATAATTTTTCATTTTGCTGATTTCTACTCTTTTGAGGCTTTAGATAATTTTATGAATTTACTTACGAATTTCTAGAAATTATATAAACGTTTGGTCAATTTGTGTAACAAACCTGCAAATCTTTAAAATTAATTTAGCAATATAAATTTTTAAAGAAAAGAAAGATGAAAACTAAACGTATATTATTCGGGCTATTATTGTGTATAGGATTAACTACGATGTCGTGCAGTAGTGACGACAATGAAGGAGAAACATTAGTGCCACTATCAGGAAAATGGGATTTAAGTAAAACAGGAACTGTAGTTGGCGGAGTTGAAACTTTAATCGATGCACCTCAAAACGCAAGTGGTTGCAGCAAAGATTATTTAGAACTTAAATTAGACAATACGGCAACTTATGGAAATTATGATTCAACCGTAAGTGCCTGCGCTTTGACTACAACAACAGGAATTTATTCAAGATCACATAACAATTTGACGATCTCTATTACTGGCGGAGCAACTACAACGCAGGATATCGTAAACCTAACATTTACAGAGCTTAAACTTAGAGATGCAAGTGGTGCAATTACGGTTTACACGAGATAAAATATTCAGATTCTAAATTAAAAAGAATTTAATGCTAAGCGGAAACAACCTTAAAAAGCTGTTTCCGTTTTTTTATTATTCAAATTTGCTTTATCGCAGTTGGAGTTTATTATAATAAGCGTACTGAACTTGAAGTTCGCGGATTAGTTGATCTAATTCTCTATATTTTACAATATGTTCTTCAAACAATTTAGCCACTTTTTCACTATTGCCGTCTGCTGTAATCATAGCTGCATTCGCTTCGTAAAGATACATTGCATCTTCAGTAGCATCATACATTTCTAAAATAGTTCTTCGTAAACCATGATCTTTAAATGGGACCAGATCTTCAACAGATTTTCTTCCTTCTTCTGTTTTTCTTTTCGTGTCTTCAATTAAATTGGTTAGCAGTTTTTTAGATTTCGGATTTCCAATATAATTTGCAGCTTCCTTATAGAAATTATTATTGATTAAAAATAGTTCGTCATGCGCATGAACAACAGTATTGTTATACGTTTCAATAGTTTGCTGATTACAGCTTATAAGTACGCAAGAAAAAATAATTAAAAATAAAAGTATTGTTTTTTTCATAGGTTTAGCCATTATATAAGGTCAATTACAAATATATAGAATTAGGGGGTAAGAGTTTAAAAATGTATATTTTTCGATTTTCAAGAAATTAAACATTAGAAGTTTAAAGCGATTTCGATTTTCAGGAAATAAAAAGAAACCAAACCCTAAAAGTTTGTCCTAATGTTAACAAACATTTCCTTAAATTTGCTTCCGTTATAAATAAAATAGTTACAAAAATTAAGCTATGTTACAAATCGCATTTATTAGAGAGAATCAAGAGAAAGTAATCAAGGCTTTAGCAAAACGAAATATCGATGCTAAAAGCGTTGTTGAAGAGGTGGTGCAATTAGATGAAAACCGTCGTGCTGCGCAAGTAGAATTAGACAATGTTTTATCTGAATCTAATAAATTATCCAAAGATATTGGTGAATTAATGAAAGCTGGTGAAAAAGCTAAAGCGGCGATTTTAAAAGAAAAAACAGTTTCATTAAAAGAAAGAAGCAAAGAACTTGGAGAAAAAGCCGAAGCACTTGCTGTTGAGTTAACAAATAAATTATATACGTTACCAAATTTACCAGCTGATATTGTTCCAGAAGGGAAAACTCCAGACGACAATTTGAATGTTTTCCAAGAAGGAGATATTCCGGTTTTACATGAAGGTGCGCAACCGCATTGGGAATTGGTGAAAAAATATGATATTATTGATTTTGAGCTTGGTGTAAAAATCACTGGTGCTGGATTTCCTGTTTACAAAGGAAAAGGAGCTCGTTTACAACGTGCTTTAATTAATTACTTTTTAGATAAAAATACTGCGGCAGGATATAATGAAGTTCAAGTGCCGCATTTGGTAAACGAAGCTTCAGGTTACGGAACAGGACAATTGCCAGATAAAGAAGGACAAATGTACCATGCAACAGTTGATGATTTATATTTGATTCCAACTGCTGAGGTTCCAGTGACGAATTTGTTCCGCGATGTAATTTTGAATGAAAGCGAATTACCAGTTTTGCATACAGCGTATACACCATGTTTCCGTCGTGAAGCGGGTTCTTACGGAGCACATGTACGCGGATTGAATCGTTTGCATCAATTTGACAAAGTGGAAATTGTGCGCATCGAGCATCCTGAAAAATCATACGAAGCACTTGACGGAATGGTTGAGCACGTAAAAAACATTTTGCAGGAATTAAAATTACCATACCGAATTTTACGTCTTTGTGGAGGCGATATGGGATTCACATCAGCTTTGACTTATGATTTTGAAGTATTTTCTACGGCGCAGGATCGTTGGTTAGAAATCAGTTCTGTTTCTAACTTTGAAACTTTCCAGGCAAACCGTTTGAAATTGCGTTTCAAAGACAAAGACGGAAAAAATCAATTGGCTCACACATTAAACGGAAGTTCATTGGCTTTGCCTAGAGTTTTGGCAGGAATTTTAGAAAATTACCAAACTCCAGAAGGAATCGTAATTCCAGAAGTATTGCGCCCTTACTGTGGATTTGATATTATAAACTAAATTTTTTGTAATTTAGTTAAACCTGACGGATTTTTAAAACCCGTCAGGTTTCTAATTGTTTAAAATGCCACATTAAAAACTGAAATATGAAAAACATCTTTATCTATATCGTTTTGTTGTGGTCCGGTTTTGCATTCGCCCAAAATGAACAATTGGCTCAATATTACTACGATAAAGGCGATTTTGAAAAAGCAAAAGTCAGCTATGAAGAGCTTTTGAATAGCGCACCATCCAATACCCAATATTTTTTAAGAACCATTGACTGCTATCAGCAATTACAGCAATTTTCTGTGGCTGAAAAAGCAATTTTGGATCGATATAGCAGATACAAACAAGGTGTTTTTTTGGTGGAATTGGGATACAATTATCAACTTCAGAAAAACGACTCAAAAGCCCGAAATTACTACGATCAAGCAATTGAAAAAATCAAAGTAAATCCGAATGATGTTTACGGAATTGGAAATTCGTTTGAGAAAAAAGTATTGTTGGAATATGCCTTGAAAGCATATCAAACCGCAATGCAGATTCAGCCGAATTATAATTTTAATTTTCAGATTGGAATGTTGTATGGTCAATTGGGTAAAACCGATGAAATGATTGACCTTTTGTTGACCGAATCCTATAAGAATCCGCAAAATGCAAATTTGATTCAAACGCAATTATCGCGTTTCATGAATGGTGAAACAGATAATACCGCTTTTAAAGATGCGATGCGAAAAGCTTTGATTTTAAAAACGCAAAAAGATCAAGACGTGTTTTGGAATCATTACTTGAGCTGGTTTTATGTACAGCAGAAAGAATTTGGAAAGGCTTTTATTCAAGAAAAAGCCATTTACAAACGTGAGCCTGAATCGCTTTCAAGTATTGTAAATTTGAGTCAGTTTGCAATGAATGAAGATGATGATGAAACCGCTTCGGAAATCTTAAATTTTATTCTTCAAAACACAAAAGATCAGGATTTATTGATTCAGTCAAATGCTTATCTGATGCAAATCAAAATTGATAAAGCGCAAGACAAGGATTATCCAGCAATCGATGCCGAATTGCAGCAATTGCTAGCAACTTATGGAACAACTCCTTTTACTTTATCTTTGCAACTAATTAAGGCGCATTTTGCAGCATTTAATTTAAAAAATGCAGAAGAAGGTATTGCGATTGTCAAACGTGCTTTGGAACTTAATTTAAACGATTATCAGCAAGCAGATGCTAAAATGGAATTGGCTGATATTTTGCTTTTGCAGGAAAAATACAATCAGGCGCTGATTTATTATTCGCAGATTCAATTGGATTTGAAAAATGATGTCATGGCGCATGAAGCAAGTTTGAAAGCTGCAAAAACAAGCTATTATAAAGGTGATTTTGAATGGGCTTTAAAACAGTTCAAAGAATTAAAATCAGCAAACACACAATTGATTGCCAATGACGCTCTTGAATATTTTTTGCTGATAAACGACAATACCGTTGCAGATTCTACGCAAACCGCATTGAAGCAATTTGCAAAAGGAGATTTTTTAATTTATCAGAATAAAAAGCAAGAAGCCATCACGCAGTTTCAGAATATATTGAAAACCTTTAAAGGGCAGGAAATTGAAGCGGTTACAATGTTGCGTTTAGGGAAAATATACGAAAGCCAGAAAGATTTTAATTCGGCTTTAAGCCAATATCAACAGATCATAGATCACCATGGAGACGGGATTTATGTTGATGAAGCATTGTTTTTCTCCGCAGAAATTTACAGTGACGAACTTCACGATACAGAAAAAGCAAAACCTTTGTATGAGAAGGTAATTTTCAATCATCAAGACAGTATTTACTTTGTTGATGCGAGAAAAAAATATAGAGAGTTAAGAGGAGATAAGAATTTATAGAATTAAATTCCAAAAAGAAAATTCCTCCCAATAGCTATCGGGACCAAACGAGAAAGAATTAGCAATATGATGATTTAAGATTCGAAAGAAAAAACTCAGAACCTTAGAAGCTTAGCATCTTAGAACCTTAGAAAAAATGATTATATACAACATCACCACAAATATACACGAAAGCGCTCACGACCAATGGTTGAAATGGATGCAGGAAAAACATATTCCAGAAATTCTGGCGACTCAAAAATTTTCATCGGCACGAATTGTAAAGGTTTTGGTTGAAGAAGAAATGGGTGGTATTACATATTCTGTTCAGTATACAACGGACAGCAAAGAAACGCTAGAGAAATATTATCTGGAAGATCAGCCGAAGTTTGATAGAGAAGCATTAGAATTATTTGCGGATAAAATGCTTTCATTCAGAACGGAATTGGAAGTTATTTCAGAGCATTAATTTTTACTCACAGTCACAATTTTCAGTATTTGAAATGGCTTTCAAATTTCTGAAAATTTGCGTAATTCGTGGCAAAACAAAATAAAGCGTCATGTCTTTGTGCCTTCTTGGCAAAAAAATAAAGCTTTTCGTAGTGCCTTTGATTTAAAAAGAATACTTTTGCAGCCTCGTGGCAAAACAGGTAAGAAAATGGAAAAAGTAAAAGCCAAAAAACATTTAGGACAGCATTTCCTTAAAGACGAAAGTATTGCAAAAGCAATTGCCGATACTTTGAGCTTAAAAGGATATGATGAGGTTTTAGAAATAGGACCAGGGATGGGTGTGCTTACTAAATACTTGCTTGATAAACCCATTACGACACGAGTAATCGAAATCGATACCGAATCTGTAGCGTATTTAGATGCAAATTACCCAAAGTTAAAAGACAAAATTATTTCAGAAGACTTCCTGAAATACAATATAAATCAGGTTTACGAAAACAAACAGTTCGCCATTATTGGTAACTTCCCATACAACATCTCTTCACAAATTGTTTTTAGAACATTAGAATTTAGAGATCAGATTCCGGAATTTTCTGGAATGTTTCAAAAGGAAGTTGCGGAGCGAATCTGCGAGAAAAAAGGATCAAAAACCTACGGAATCTTGTCTGTGTTGTCACAGGCTTTCTATGATACTGAGTATTTGTTTACTGTAAACGAAAATGTTTTTATTCCTCCGCCCAAGGTCAAGTCGGGTGTGATGAAAATGACCCGAAAGGAAGATTATAGCCTTCCGTGTGGTGAAAAGTTATTTTTTACGGTTGTAAAAACGGCTTTTCAGCAAAGACGAAAAACATTACGTAACAGTTTAAAAACATTAAATTTATCAGATAATCTGCGAGAAGACACTATCTTTGATAAACGTCCCGAACAGCTTAGCGTTGAGGAATTTATTGTTTTGACTCAAAAAATAGAAGCCGATGGAGTTCAAAGTTAGCAAAGAATTTATCCACCAATTAGAGGAACTAATCGTTAAGAAAAATGACAATGAACTTGAAATTTTACTTAATGATCTTCACCACGCTGATATCGCCGAAATTCTAGAAGAATTAGATTTTGACGAAGCAACATATATTTTCAGGGTTTTAGATAGTGACAAAACAGCCGAAATTCTTCTTGAATTAGAAGAAGATCTGCGTGAAAATATCTTAAGCCGTCTTTCACCTAAAGAAATTGCAGAAGAGCTTGATGAGCTTGAAACAAATGATGCTGCCGATATTATCGCTGAGCTTTCGCAAGATATTAAGGCGGAGGTTATCTCGGAGTTAGTCGATGTTGAGCACGCAAAAGATATCGTCGAATTATTGCGCTATGATGAAAACACAGCGGGTGGTTTGATGGGTAAAGAGCTTGTTAAGGTCAATGAAAATTGGAATGTTTTGACTTGCGTTAAAGAAATGCGTATTCAAGCAGAGAATGTTTCTAGAGTTCATTCTATTTATGTGGTTGACGATGAAAACCGATTAAAAGGAAGATTATCGCTTAAAGATTTATTGACTTCTTCGACCAAAACTCAAATTGGCGACGTTTATATCCGAAAATTAAATTTTGTAAATGTTGATACCGAAGATGTTGAGGTGGCGCGTATCATGCAAAAATACGATTTGGAGGCCATTCCGGTTGTAGATGAACTTGGCCGTTTAGTTGGAAGAATTACCATTGACGATATCGTAGACGTAATCAAGGAAGAAGCCGATAAAGATTATCAGTTAGCTGCCGGTATTACGCAAGACATTGAAAGTAATGACAGTGTTTTGGAGTTAACGAAAGCACGCTTGCCTTGGCTTTTAATTGGAATGGTAATTGAAATCGTTGCTTCGTTTGTATTGAAAGACAACGAAAGCGCTTTTCAGAAATATTCAACATTAATCATTTTTGTGCCTTTGCTTTCTGCAACTGCTGGAAATATTGGGGTTCAAGCTTCGGCAATTGTTGTGCAAGGTTTGGCTAATGGTACTTTGAAAGAATTCAGTCGTAGTTATTTCAGCAAGGAACTTACCGTTTCGATGATTTCGGGAAGTATCATTTCTTTGCTTCTTTTAGGATATCATTCTCTTATGTACGGGCAATATTCTGTTGGATTGGCAATTTCAATTTCTATGATTGTCGTGATTTTATTTGCGGCTACTTTAGGAACTCTTGTGCCTTTGTTTCTTCATAAAAATAAAATCGATCCCGCAATTGCAACGGGGCCGTTTATCACAACAACAAATGACGTTTTTGGAATTATGCTCTACTTTGGAGTAGCAAAAATGATTCTTGGATTTTAGATTTTTGGCACAAATTAACAACTTACAGTGATTTAAAATCTTTAAATTCTATGTAATTTGTAGCCGAAAAAATAGGCTGTAAATCAGCCAAAAATAAATTAAAACCAAGCAGTATGAATGTACATATTATTGGGGGAGGAAACCTGGGGGTTTCTATTGCCTTGGGAATTGCTAAATTTTCAAAAAATAACCAAGTTACCGTAACAAGAAGAAACATTGCCAGTATTCAATATTTATCTGAATACGGAATTACAGTGTCTAATGATAACAAACATAACATTCAGGAAGCTGATGTTGTGATTTTAACGATAAAACCGTATCAAGTTGATACCGTTTTGGCAGAGATTTTACCCGTAATCCAAAACAAAACAATTGCTTCGGCAGTAAGCGGATTGTCTTTGGAGATGCTTCAGACAAAAACAAATAATCAATATCCAGTTGTACGCATTATGCCAAATATTGCGGCGCAATTTGGAGAATCGGCTACTTGTATTTCTTTCCCAGAAAAAGATAGGGAAAAAGCAATGCCAATTGTTGATTTGTTTCAAGATTTAGGAACGGCTCCTGTAATCGATGAAAAATTGATGGACGCAGCGACTGTTCTTGGCGCATGCGGAACGGCTTATGCTTTAAGATACATTCGTGCTTCGATGCAAGCAGGAATCGAAATCGGATTTGATTCTAATACCGCTTTGGCAATCGCCGCACAAACGGTAAAAGGGGCAGCAAAAATGTTGTTGGATGAAAAAGTGCATCCTGAACAATTAATCGACCGCGTAACAACGCCGCAAGGTTGTACAATTGTTGGTTTGAATGAAATGGAACACAATGGTTTCAGTTCGTCTTTGATTAAGGGAATCAAAACTTCTTTGAAGCAAATCAAAGGACTGTTGAAATAAAAAAAATCAATTTTTGAAAAATCAAATTCCAAATTCCAAGCTTCTAGTTGGGATTTGGAATTTTTATTTTTTGGAATTTTATTTCGAGTGGCAATAATCTATTAATTGTGTGACTTGCTTCTTAGATAAAGTTTTTGAAAATACCGTTTTATGATAATCAATTGCTAAAATCTCCACTTTTGTAGAGTCGATTTTGTGTTTTTTATTCGTTAACCAGTTTACAAAAACAATCGAATCGACTTCGTGAAGTGCCGGTCCTGTTGATTTTATGTCTAATTTATGGCATGCTGCACAATTGGAATTAAATATTTCTCTTCCCTTTTTTTGATTTTCGGTTAAGTTGGCATTTTTATGAGAAGGCAAGCTGTGTGTTCCGCAACCACCTGGGATTTCCGATTTTTTTGCTTTGAGCATGATCACTGCGCCAAGTAGAACAATAATGGCAACGAAAGAAAAAAGTATGATTTTGTTTCTTTTCATAATGCTTCTTTTTTTAATTAAGCAAAAACTTCAAAGTGCTGTACATTCTCTTCAAATTCCAAAAGAAATTGGTTGTCTTCAGGGTAATATTTAGCTTTTTCAATGTTTTCTCCGGCAAAATTTTTAATGACTTCCCAGCTTTCCCAATACGTAATAAGTGTAAAATGACCTTCATTATTTTTGATGTTTCTTAAAAAAGAAAGTTTTACAAAACCTGGGGTTTTTTCATAATCAGGAATGGCAGTTTGGACTAAAAACTTGGTATAAGTTTCATAATCTTCAATCTTTGTTTTTCCATGCCAGATTCTTGCAATCATGATTTCGTTTTTAGATTTTTTTTCAAAGTATATTTTAAATAGAAAAAGCCAATAATTCCAGAAAGCATAGACGCAATAAGAATAGCAATTTTTGAGAAAACAATCGTTTCAGGATCTTTAAAAGCCAAAATGGTAATGAAAATCGACATCGTAAAACCAATTCCGCCCAACATTCCTGCTCCTAAAATATGAGCCCATTTTAGATTTTTTGGCAAAGCACACAAGCCTGCTGTTACACCGATCGATGAAAAAAGAACAATTCCTAAAGGTTTCCCGACAACTAAGCCCAGAATAATTCCGAAAGTGTTTGGGTGATTCAAGCCTTCATGCCAATCTTGCGTTATTGCAATGCAAGTATTTGCAATAGCAAAAAGTGGCAAAATGATAAAGGCAACAGGTTTATGTAAAAAATGCTGTAATTTGTATGAAGATGATTTTTCACTGCCATCGCCAAACGGAATTACAAATGCTAATATTACGCCTGTTATCGTTGCATGAACACCAGAATTAAGCATAAAATACCACATTATAATGCCGCCAATCAAATACGGAATGATATTGTTGATTTTCATTCTGTTTAAAATAAAAAGCAGTCCCCAAATTCCCAATGCAATAGCAAGATTTACAAAAGCAATCGATGTGGTATAAAAAACAGCGATGACAATTATGGCTCCCAAATCATCAATTACGGCAAGTGCGGTCAAAAAGACTTTTAAAGAAGCGGGAACTTTTTTGCCCAAAAGCGACAAAATCCCGATAGCAAATGCAATGTCAGTCGCCATGGGAATTCCTGCTCCGTTTTGGGTTGCTGTTCCAAAATTTAAAGCCAGGAAAATGGCAGCAGGAACTAACATACCGCCGAGCGCCGCCATTATTGGAAGCGAGGCATTTTTTATATTGGATAATTCGCCATGATAAATTTCTCGTTCCAGTTCCAAACCAATCAATAAAAAGAAAATAGTCATCAAACCATCATTGATCCAATGGGTGATGGAATGACCTGCCAAATCTTTTTCCCAAAAAGAAACATATCCGTTGGAATAAGCAGAATTTGCAAGATATAACGAGCAGATTGTTACAAACAACAATAGCAGTCCGCCAGATTTTTCGTTATTAAAAAAAGAATTAAAAGTTTTAGTCAATTTCATTTTGGCAGATTTTCCTGAGAAGTGAAAGTTTTTGTCTCGTATTTTCAAAGTTAAAAAAATAAAATGAATTTGTGTTTTGCGCTTTTTGTGTTTGACAAAGTGGAAGTAATTTTGGAGAATTACCGTATTTTTGTTTGATATAAAAATTCAAGAAAAATGAGTGTAAAAATTCTTCATATCGACAGCAATAATCCCGTTTTGTGGAACCAACTAGAAGAAGCGGGTTTTGAAAACCATGCCGATTTTAAATCTTCTAAAGAAGAAATAGAAGCTAAAATTCAAGATTATAACGGAATTGTAATTCGCAGTCGTTTCAAGATTGACAAGGCTTTTTTAGATAAAGCAACTAAGTTGCAATTTATTGCAAGAGTGGGTGCCGGTTTAGAAAGTATTGATTGTGAGTATGCTTCTGCAAAAGGAATTCATTTGATTGCGGCGCCAGAAGGAAATAGAAATGCGGTTGCAGAACATTCGCTAGGTGTAATATTGTCGCTTTTCAATAATTTAAATCAGGCCGACGCCGAAGTTAGGGCAGGACATTGGAACAGAGAAAGTAATCGTGGTCATGAGCTTGATGGGAAAACTGTCGGAATTATTGGTTATGGAAATATGGGAAAAGCTTTCGCCAAAAAACTTCGCGGTTTTGATACCGAAATATTGTTTTATGATATTCTAGAAAATATTGGTGATGAAAATGCCAAACAAGTTTCACTGGCAGAATTGCAAAAACGAGCTGATGTTTTGAGTTTGCATTTGCCTTGGACGCCTGAAACGGACAAAATGGTTGATGCGAATTTTATAAACGCATTTTCGAAGCCATTCTGGATCATAAATACTTCTCGTGGCAAAAATATAGTCACAGCTGATTTAGTTGAAGCTATGAAGTCAAAAAAGGTGCTAGGTGCAGGTTTAGATGTTTTGGAGTATGAAAAATTATCTTTTGAAACCCTTTTTCAGGATAAAAATACACCAGAAGCGTTTCAATATTTGCTTGATGCAAAAAATGCTTTACTTACACCACATATTGCAGGTTGGACTTTTGAGAGCCACGAGCGTCTAGCTCAAGTAATTGTTGATAAAATCAAGGCAGTTTACGAGAAACAATAACTTGTTTCGTTTGGTTTTTTATAACGAGGTTTTTCCTGTAAATTTTATTTGGCAAGATTAGTTTTATTTGTTAATTTTTAATAATATTGTTTCCGAATTTTAAAGAATGATTCTAAGTAATTTCTTTTTGAAGTTCGGAGAAAACCGAAAATCCCAAGAGTAGGCCTAATAAATTATCTTTAATTATGATTGAATGGTATAAAATTGCCATGTTTCAAAACTACTCGAACTTTAGCGGTAGAGCTAGAAGAAGTGAATATTGGTATTTTCGTCTTGCCACAGCAGTTATCTTTTTTGTGATGATTGCTTTTGCAGTTTTATTATCTATCGTTACAGGTGGAGATTTGGCTTTTCAGATAGCTATAGTGCTTTTTATTATTTATGCATTGCTTACGGTAATCCCTTCTTTGGCAGTAACAGTTAGAAGAATGCATGATTTGGGCAAAAGTGGCTGGAACATCCTTATTTCCTGCATTCCATTAGTTGGGCCTATTTGGTTTCTTATTCTTTTAGCAACAGAAGGGGAGCAAGGAGAAAACTATTATGGCCCAGATCCAAAAAGTACCATTGAAGAAATTGAAGAAATAGGTGTTAACATTAACTAAATAAGATATGGAAACTACAAAACCAGAAAGCTGGAATACGCCGTCTCAACCTAGACAAGAAAACAAAAAGGTTTTAGCTGGAATTATGGGGATAATTTTTGGATATTTAGGAATTCATAAATTCATACTAGGCTATACTCAAGAGGGAATTATTCAATTAGTAATCAGTATTGTTACTTGTGGACTTGGTGGAATAATCGGATTTATTGAAGGAATTATTTATTTAACAAAATCAGATGAAGAGTTTTATCAAACGTATCAGGTTGGTAAAAAAGGCTGGTTTTAATTGATCATATAGAAAACCCATTCGCAAGCGAATGGGTTTTTTTGTTATTGCTTAAAAATTTAAAAAATAGAAAATGGAAAATTCAAAATATGAGGCTTGGAATACGCCATCACAGCCAAGACAGGAAAATAAAAAAATTTCAGCAGGAATTCTGGCTATTTTGCTAGGAGCATTAGGAGTTCATAAGTTTTATTTGGGTTATACGAAAGAAGGTATCATTCAGTTGCTTTTAGGTTTGATGTGCGGTGTTGGTGGCATTATCGGAATCATTGAAGGCATTTTGTATTTGACAAAAAGTGATGAAGAGTTTTATCAAACGTACCAAGTAGGTTATCAAGGCTGGTTTTAAACGTAAATATTAATGAACAATAAGAGAATGTCTTTTTTTGATATAATATTAGCTTATTGAGCTTATTACGCGATTTTTTGATTTTTAGTTTTGCATTTTTCAAGGATTTTCTTGAAAATGTAAACTTTAATTGAGAAAAAATGGAAAACGCAAAGTTTGAAAATGTTGAAAACAAGAAAGTTGTAGCAGGAGTTCTAGGAATTTTACTAGGAGCTTTTGGTGTGCATAAATTCTATTTAGGTTATACTAAAGAGGGAATTATTCAGTTAATCGTTAGTGTTGTAACATGTGGATTTGCTGGGATAATTGGATTTGTTGAAGGAATAATTTATTTGACTAAATCTGATGAGGAGTTTTATAAAACATACCAAATTGGAAAAAAGGCTTGGTTCTAGTTTTAAATAAAAATTGTAAATAAAAAATCCCATTCGTAAAGAATGGGATTTTTTTTATGTTTAATAGATTTTGAGTTAATCTTCTTTTTCAGATAACTTTTTCTCTAATTCTATCTGGAATTCTTCAATAACCGGTTTCATGGTGCTTTCTGGGATATCGGCGATTCTGATGTACATTAAACCGTCAATGGCATTGTTGAATAATGGATCGACATTGAAAGCAACTACTCTTGCGTTTTGTTTGATGTATTTCTTGATCAAAACAGGTAAACGTAAATTTCCTGGTTCCAATTCATCAATGATTTTGTCAAATTTGTTCAAATCAGATTCTGCTTCATCGAAGATAAAATCTTTATCAGCATCTTTTAGTTTTACTTTATAAGCTTTCTTCGGATGGATATATTGTGCAATATATGGATCGTAGTAGTTTGATTTCATAAACTCAATCATTAGCGATTTAGAGAAGTCTGAAAACTGATTGCTGATACTTACACCACCAACCAAGTATTTGTGCTCTGGATGACGTAAAGTGGTATGAATAATACCTTTCCATAGTAAGAACAAAGGCATTGGTTTTTGCTGATATTCTTTCACAATAAAGGCACGGCCCATTTCAATCGATTTGTGCATCATGTCGTGAAGTTCTTGTTCAAATCTAAATAGATCAGTCAAGTAAAAACCTTCGATTCCGTATTTTGGATAAATTTCAGAACCTAGCCCCATACGATAGGCACCCGCAATTTTTTTGGTTTCATCATCCCATAAAAACATGTGGTGGTAATATTTGTCGTATTCGTCTAAGTCAATCGATTCATTTGTTCCTTCACCAACTTCACGGAAAGTGATTTCGCGCAAACGCCCAATTTCATGCAAAATGTTCGGAATTTGTTTTGCACTTGCAAAGAAAACTTCATAGTTTTTGCTTTGTAAAAATCGGCTGTCGCTATTTCGTAACGCTTGAACTTCATCAATCAATTTTGATTCGTTTGCTGGCGTAACGATTTTTTTAGGTGCTTTCTGAATTTTTAAGCTTGCTGTATCAATTAGTTTAGTATCCTTTTCAAAAGGATTGGCAAGCATATAGGTTTTCTTTCTTAAAAATTCTGAATATTCTTCAAAAGATTCAATTTCGTTTTGTTCACTAACAGAAATCGGTTTTCCAATACGAACTTTGATTACACGATCCTTCTGCGTAAGCAATTCTGATGGAAGTTTTGCTGTACGTAAAGTGTCGTCTATTTTTGAAAGCCAATAGAATAATTTGCTGTTTTTAGCGTGGAAATAAATTGGAACAACTGGAACTTTTGCTTTTCTGATTAGTTTTAAAGCTCCTTCTTCCCAAGGTTTGTCTACTACTAATTTTCCATCTTTGTACGTGGAAACTTCTCCCGCAGGAAAAATACCCAAAGGTTTTCCATCACTTAAGTGACGTAAAGTTTCTTTAATACCAATTACGCTCGATTTTGCATCCTTATGATTTTCAAAAGGATTAACCGGCATAATGTATTTTTTCATCGGAACAATTCTGTGTAATAGGAAATTTGCAATGATTTTGAAATTTGGTTCTCTTTCAAGCATTAATTTCAAAAGCAAAATTCCATCAATTCCTCCAAGCGGATGATTTGAAATAGTAATGTAAGCACCATCCTTCGGCAGGCGTTTTAAATCTTCTTCAGGAATTTCAAATTTGATTTCCATCTCGTCCAAAATTCCGTTCAAAAACGCAAGGTCTTCCAAATGTTTATTGCGATCGTAAATTTTATTAAGGGTCGAGATCTTAAGAACCTTCATAAGAATCCAGCCTGAAAAAGTACCAAATACGCCGTACTTATCAACATTTATTGCCTTTGCAACTTCTTTCGCGGTAACTAAACCCATGTACTATTTTTAAATTATTAGAGTAGCGAACAAAGATAACAAAAAACTCTACTTTTCCTTTATTCAATTATAAACTTTCCACTTTTTTATTACATTTGGAATCCTAAAAAAAATACCTAGATGAAAATTATTTCTTATAACGTAAACGGAATTCGCGCTGCAATTACTAAAGGATTTATCGAATGGCTGCAACAAGCTAGCCCAGATGTTATCTGTCTTCAGGAAATTAAAGCAACCCATGATCAAATTCCGGTTGAAGCCATAACAGCCGCTGGCTATCCTTATCAATACTATTATCCTGCAACTAAAAAAGGATATAGTGGTGTTGCAATTTTGTCTAAAATTGAGCCGAAAGAGGTGGTTTACGGAACAGGAATTCATCATATGGATTTTGAAGGGCGTAATCTTCGTGCTGATTTTGAGGATTGTTCTGTTATGAGTTTGTATCTTCCGTCAGGAACAAATATTGAAAGATTGGATCATAAATTTATGTTTATGGATGATTTTCAAACGTATATCAACGAATTGAAATTAACGATTCCGAATTTGATTATTTGTGGCGATTATAATATTTGTCACGAAGCCATTGATATTCATGATCCAGTGCGCAATAAAACAGTTTCAGGATTTTTGCCTGCTGAAAGAGCTTGGTTGGATGCTTTCATGAAGTCTGGTTTTATAGATAGTTTCCGTCATTTCAATAAAGACCCTCATCATTATTCATGGTGGAGTTACCGTGCCGGAGCTCGTGGCAATAATAAAGGTTGGCGTATCGATTACAATTTGGTGAGTGATTCGATGGAGCACAGATTAAAACGTGCCGTTATTCTTCCAGATGCTGTTCACTCTGACCATTGCCCTGTTTTAGTAGAAATTGAATAAAGTTTGGTATTGTTCTTGTTGAAGGAAATGCAACTGAATTGGAGATTTCAGATTTTTTGATTTTAGTCCTCGAAGCTCCGAAGATTGGAATTTGGAATTTGAATCTTGGAATTTTAAACAACGAATTAATAATAGCCCCAAATAAAAACCAAAAGTAAAATGATTAAAAAAGCCTCGATTGGATTAGTAGTTTTAGCTTTGTCTGCAACTTCATGTGTATCCAAAAAGATTTACAATGATCTTGAAACAAAATATTCAGATTTAAAAAAAGAAAATCGTTCGATTGCTGATGAAAATGCAAATTTAAAAACAGCAAAAAATCAGCTAGAATTAGATAAAGATAAGCTGACGAAAGATTTAGCAAGCACTAAAGATGATCTTGCAAAACAAAAAGCAGATCTTGCTGCTGAGCAGAAAAAATACAAAGTATTGCAGGATTCGTACAATGCTTTGGAGAAAAACAGCAACGATGCTTTAGAAAGCAATATGGCTAAAAACCGTGAATTGTTGGCGCAATTAGAAGCTAAATCTAAAAAGTTAGCTGATGAGCAAGCACGTCTGGATAAAACGGCAAGTCGTTTGAAAGAACTTGAAGATATGATCGCGGCGAAAGAAGAATCGATGCGAAAATTAAAAGAAACTTTATCTAAAGCGTTGAATGGTTTTGAAGGAAAAGGTTTGACAGTGGAACAGAAAAATGGAAAAGTATATGTTTCAATGGAAAACAAATTGCTTTTCAATTCAGGAAGCTGGGCAGTTGGAGCAGAAGGTAGAAAAGCGGTTGTTGAACTTGGAAAAGTTTTAGGCGACAATCCAGATCTTTCTGTTTTGATTGAAGGTCATACTGACGATGATCCGTATGCTGGTTCTGGGCCAATTGCAAATAACTGGGATTTATCAACTAAAAGAGCAACTGCAATTGTAGCAATTTTAAGTGAAAACACTAAAATCAACAAGCAAAAATTAACTGCGGCGGGACGTAGCGAATTCTCTCCTTTGGCAAGCAACGCAACTCCAGAAGGAAAAGCTAAAAACCGTAGAATCGAAATTATCTTGACACCAAGATTAGACGAGATTGCGGAGATGCTTAATAGCATAAACTAAGGGACAAAGGTTCTAAGGTGCAAAGGCTCAAAGGTTTTTACTTTTGAGCCTTTTTTTTAATACCAATTCTCAAATTCCAAGCTTGGAATTTTCTGCAATATTTTATCTTATCATTATTTTAACCTTTGTCAAATTTCGATTTGAAAAATCCCTTTGTACCTTTGTTTCTTTGCAACTTTGAACCTTAAAGAGAAAAAATGAAATACACAACATTACCCAATACCGATATAAAAGTTAGTAAAATCTGCCTAGGAACCATGACTTATGGGCAACAAAATACAGAAGCAGAAGGACATGCTCAGATGGATTATGCTCTTGAAAGAGGTGTGAATTTTTTTGATACTGCCGAAATGTATTCGGTTCCGGCAAGTGAAGCAACTTATGGTAGCACCGAAAAAGTGATTGGAACTTGGTTTAAAAAATCAGGAAATCGCGATAAAGTGGTTTTAGCATCAAAAATCGCTGGTCCAAATCCAAATTTTGGATATATGCGTGAAAAACTGGATTTTTCTCCTGCAAGTATTAAATATGCCGTTGAAAACAGTTTGAAAAGACTTCAAACGGATTATATCGATTTGTACCAAATGCACTGGCCGGAAAGAAAAACAAATAATTTTGGGCAACGCGCTTTTCACGGTCATGATGATGTTTGGGAAGATAACTTCAGAGAAATCCTTGAAACGTTTGACGGATTAATTAAAGAAGGAAAGATTAAACATATTGGAGTTTCAAATGAAAATGCATGGGGAATGATGCGTTTGTTGGAAGAGAGCAAATACAATAATTTGCCAAGAATCAAGACGGTTCAAAATCCGTATTCTTTATTGAATCGTTTGTTTGAAGTGAATTCTGCTGAAGTCTCAAAATATGAGAATGTTGGTTTGCTAGGATATTCTCCGTTAGCCTTCGGAGTTTTGACTGGAAAATTCTTAACAGGAGAAGCTCATCCGAAAGCGAGAATTAATCTTTTTCCGCAATACAAACGTTACAATAGCGACCAATGTACGCAAGCGACTAAATTGTATCAGGAAATCGCTAAAAAACACGGTTTAACGTTAACGCAATTAGCGATGGGATTTGTTTTGCAACAACCTTTCTTAACAAGTTCAATTATTGGAGCTACAACATTGGAACAATTAAAAGAAAATATCGACACAATTGATGTAGTTCTTTCAAAACAAATTTTACATGAAATTGATGCGGTTCAGGCTATAATTCCTGATCCTGCGCCTTAAAATGTATTTGCCGCAAAGGTGCTAAGTCACAAAGATTTTTCAATAGCCCTTAGCTTCAGCTAGGGGAAATAAGATTGTTATAAAAGGGCTTTAGCCAAACTAATACGTTTGGCTAAAGCCCTTTTATTTTTTTTATATTTCCATCCAGCTAAAGCTGGATGCTATTGATTTGAAGTGATAAAATAAAAAATTTTGTGTCTTGGTGTCTTTGTGGCAATTTATTATAAATCAAATTCATCATCAACAACTAAAGAATCATTTTTGATAGCAGTTGAATCTGGTGCTTTAATGCGAATTAAAGAACGAGCATTTCCAGAAATATAAACCGGCAATTGTCCAATTGTATCTTCAGGAATTAATAAACCTCTGCGGAACATTAAATTCTTTAAAAACTTCTGGTTTTTTAATGCATAGTCTTTTAAGTTTCCTTGATCATTAAATTGATACATGAATTTTCTTGGCTTCGGAATAATAGTTGCCAAGTATAAGCACTCGTCAACATTTAAATCGGCTGGGTTTTTTTGGAAATAAAAATGACTTGCTTCTCCAATTCCGTATACATTT
The DNA here is from genome assembly GCF_039581405.1 of Flavobacterium mesophilum. Classification (NCBI taxonomy): domain Bacteria; kingdom Pseudomonadati; phylum Bacteroidota; class Flavobacteriia; order Flavobacteriales; family Flavobacteriaceae; genus Flavobacterium; species Flavobacterium mesophilum. The sequence goes on from NZ_JBCPXZ010000003.1 coordinate 933,104, forward strand.
GGTCCCCATTCGATAATGTTGAAATATACTTCAAGCATTCTTTCTTTGCTTACAATTCGGTTGTTTTCTAAAATGTAAACTAATAAAATCTCTTCAAGCTTTCGCGAAAGCGTTTTTTCACGAGTCAAAAAGACATTCTTAATCAACTGCATGCTGATTGTACTCGCGCCACGAGAGAATTTTTTAGTTCTGATGTTTTTCAGAATCGATTGTTTGAAAGCCTCATTAATAAATCCGCGATGCGAGAAGAAAGAAGGATCTTCTGTCGTTAAAACACATTTTCTCAAATAAGGAGAAATTTGATCTAAAGGTGTGTAATTCGGATTTGCATTTCCAACTAAAACGGGTCTTTGCAAGACATTCTGAATTATTGCACGATACACAAATTCGCCGTTTAGTTTATTCAAATCGGCTTCGCCATATTTTGTGATTCTTAAATCTTCTTTGTTGAGTTTGCTGTCAAAAACAAGTGTATTCGGCTTATTTTTATTGAATTTGAAATCCAGTTTATAATCAAAATTTCCGGTTGCTTCCATTCCTTGGAAATGTGTAAACAATCCATCTGGCAGTGAAACAATGAAATCTTGTGCTTTCATTTTCGGAATATCGACTTTCAGCGTGTAAACCGTATCTTTTTCGGTGTTGTACGAAATATAAGGCTTCACTTTTATTTTGTTCAACTGCATAGTTGAGGTACTGTCAATCGAAATGAAATCATCTCCCAATAAAAAGCGATAATCAAAACGTGCATTTTTGATCACGACATCTTTGCTGGCGATTTTTGGGTGATTGATTTTTAAGTTGGTAATCGAGGTAAAACCGTCAATATGAAGTTCGCCACCGCTTTTGTCAATTTTTTCTACATTTAATCGAATCGAATCAAAACTTGCTTTTAGATTGTATCGTTCGTCAAGATAAGGAACGCGAATAGCACCAGTATCTAAATTGAAAAAACGAATATCAGCTTTTTCGTTTCTTGGGTCTGCAAAACCTTTTATGTTCCAACGCTGGTCAAAATTTTTACTTTGGACATGAATTTTGGTTTCGAGTTGTTTGTCGCTTAAAACTAATTTATTGACTGCAATTGAAGCTTTTTTTCCGTTGTCATCAATTTTGAATTGGAAATTTTCCAGATTCATGTCTGTCGGAACCAAATTCAATAGTTTTGAAATGATTCTGTAAGCGAAAGCGCCATATTTTCTTTTTTCGCTTTTTTCAGTCTCATCGCTGTTTCGTTTCAAGAAAGCATCAAAGTTTCTGATTTTTCCTTTTTTGACTAATTGAATATAACCATTGTCAACTTTTAAAGTCCCAACTTGAACATCGCCAATTAATAAATTGCTCAAACTGACACTTGTTTCAATATTTTGGATTTTAAGCAAAGTGTCGGCATTTTTTGGAACCAAAACAATGTCTTTTAATTTGATGGTAGATAAGCCATTAAAAGAAGCTTCTTTTACAGAAAAGTCACTGTTGTAACTTACCGCCATTTTATGGGTAACTTTTGCAATGGCTTGTTTTAAAAGAGAGTCGCGAAAGTAATAAAGCGCAATGCAAAGCAATACTATTAGTACTCCGAGTATTTTTAGGGCTTTAAATAGTTTTTGTTTTGGAAAATTCATAGTGGTATTTTTGTCAAAAATCAACCGAAAAGAATACTTGCAACATCTTCAATTTTTGCCACAAGCTCAATTTTGATTCCTGTATTTTTTAAAGCAATTTTATTGTATTTTGAAACAAAGATAGTATCGAAGCCTAGTTTTTCGGCTTCTTGAATGCGTTGATCCACTCGGTTAACGGGACGAATTTCGCCTGAAAGTCCAACTTCGCCAGCAAAACAGAAACCTTTTCCAACAGGAATATCTTCGTTTGAAGATAATATTGCTGCAACAACTGCTAAGTCAATCGCCGGATCATCGACAGAAATTCCGCCTGTAACGTTTAAGAAAACGTCTTTTGCTCCTAAACGAAATCCAGCTCTTTTTTCTAGAACAGCCAAAATCATGTTTAATCTTTTGGCATTATAACCAGTTGTGCTTCTCTGAGGTGTTCCATAAACTGCTGTGCTGACTAAAGATTGAATTTCAATCATCAGCGGACGCATGCCTTCTAGTGTTGTAGCGATTGCTGTTCCGGATAATTCTTCGTCTTTATGCGAAATCAATATTTCTGACGGATTGCTTACTTCGCGCAAACCGCTTCCAAGCATTTCGTAAATTCCAAGTTCAGAAGTTGAGCCGAAACGGTTTTTTAGCGAACGAAGAATTCGGTAAATATGATTTCTGTCTCCTTCAAACTGAAGAACAGTATCAACCATATGTTCCAGAATTTTCGGCCCAGCAATATTTCCATCTTTGGTAATATGTCCAATTAAAATCACTGGAATGTTTGTTTCTTTTGCAAACTTGATCAATTCAGCAGTTGTTTCTCTAATTTGAGAAATGCTTCCCGCTGTCGATTCGATATAATCGGTATGTAAAGTTTGGATGGAATCAATAATGACAATTTCTGGTTGAATTGCCTCAATTTGTTTGAAGATGTTTTGTGTTTTTGTTTCCGTCAGAATATAGCAATTATCGCTATTTGGCGTTATTCTTTCGGCACGCATTTTTATTTGTTTCTGACTTTCTTCGCCTGAAACATACAAAGTTTTATAAGGTAATTTTAATGAGATTTGAAGTAAAAGTGTGCTTTTTCCAATTCCAGGTTCGCCGCCCAAAAGTGTTAAAGATCCCGGAACAATTCCGCCTCCAAGAACACGATTCAATTCTCCGTCAGTAGTATCCATTCGGATTTCCTGTGCCGAATCGATTTCAGTTATTTTTAAAGGTCGAGGTGCTTTGTTTGCCGGAGTTGGTTCGCTTTTCCAAGCCACTTTTTCTTGCTTCTGAATAATTTCTTCAGCAATTGTATTCCATTCTTTGCAGGCATTGCATTGTCCTTGCCATTTGGCATATTGAGTTCCGCAATTCTGGCAAAAAAAGGAAGTTTTAACTTTTGACATTATTTAGTTTTTTTGGCAAGCGTATTCATTTCGTCAATTTTCTCATACATCAAATCTTTGTTCAGATCTCCAATTGGCTCCATTTGAGAAGCATTTTGGTATTTTTTTGAAGCATGTTTTGGATCGCCCATTTTTTCGTACATTAAACCTAATTCATATTCTCCCAACATAGCTTTTGGATAATTTACATTTCCAATTTCGGCCATTTTTCCTAATTCATCGTACGCATTCTTTTTCAAAATAATATTTTCGATTACTTTGAAATCACTCATTCTTACCGGAACCTGAAATCCTAAAATCTCAGACATTGTAGCATATTTTTTTTCTAAATAATCGGAATAGCCAGATTCTAAAACTGCAATTTTTTCATTGTATTCAGCAGAATTAATTGGTCTGTACGATTCAAAAATTTGATATAATGCATTCGGAATTGAATGTAAAACCTCAGTATAATGCGTAGCGCCTTTGAATACATCGTATTTATAATTCACTAACGGATTATTTGCAATTTTAATATTGCTGTTTAATTTATCAATCGGTTCTTTTATTTTTTTAATATCACCTTCTCCTGCAGAAAGGTAATAGAAAATTGGTTTTTGGATTTTTGCGAACTTTTCTGCAATTCGAACTTCCATTTTCGGTGCCAGTTCTGGGCTTAAACAAATATAAGCGTTGAAAATCGGATCTTCTTTATATAAATAAAAATTGGCAAAACTTGCTGTTATGTCATGGCCTGCAATAATTCTGAAAGGCGCTGTGTGATATTTCTTTTCGATGTAAGGAATTAATTCTGCCCCTACGAATTCGAAAAATTTCGCTCCCTTTTCAAAAGGCAAACCTTCATTTTGATCAATTGTTGAGTCATCTTCTCGCTCATCATTTTTATTTTGATGAATTCCTATAATAATCATTTCAGGAATGTCATCCCAATACGAACCATAACTTACGGCTCCTAAAAAAGGGTCAAATAAATAATCGCCGTCGAATAAGTATAAAACCGGATATTTTCGATCTGATTTTTCGTCATAAGAAGGAGGAAGTCCAATTGTTATTCTTCGTTCTTCTCCTAGTTTTTCAGATTTGATATTGTCAAATTTTTTCTGTGAAAAAACAGAAACAGAGATGAATACAAGCAGCAGGTAAACTTTTTTCATGATTTGTGGCATTTCAGTGAATAAAAAAGTATTGGAAATTGTATGGCAATATAATACTTTATTTGCTTTTTGGTAATTTGGGGTTAAAAAAAAGCAATGATTTCCTACGTTAAATTTTTTAATTTAAGGCATAAGAAATCTGTTTGTGCAAAAAGGATTTGACAAATAGGGGTAAAATAAGTTTAAAACTAGATTTATGTTAACGAATTATCGTTTTCGTTAGGAAAAATAATCCACGGCTTGAAGGTTTTAGCTTCTTCAAAATCCAAAGTTGCATACGAAATGATGATGATGATATCATCTTTTTGAACCTTTCTTGCAGCTGGACCATTTAGTGTGATTTCACCTGAATTTTTTTCACCTTTTATAGCGTACGTTTCAAAACGTTCGCCGTTGTTGATGTTAACGATAGATACTTTTTCGCCTTCAATAATATTTGAAGCTTCGAGAAGTGTTTCATCAATAGTAATGCTGCCAATATAATTTAAATCGGCACCAGTAACTTTTACTCGATGAATTTTTGATTTTATAACTTGAATTTGCATGCTGCAAAGGTAATTTAATTTAATGAAATGGTGTCAATTAACCTTATAGAATTAACAAATACCGCTATAAACGCACGATATTTTTTATCATTAATTTTATGATCAATTGGTAATAATGTAGATTCGTCAGCAATCACGAAATATTCAAGGTCAAATCTTTCGTTGTCTTTGAAGGCGTCTTCTACAAATTTGATGGTTTCTTCTGGAGTTCCTTTCTGAAAAATTTCTTTAGCTTCGGTTAACGTTTTGTAGATTATTGAAGCTTCTTTTCTTTCTTCTGCAGTCAAGCGCTCATTGCGAGAACTCATAGCTAAAAGATTATCTTCTCTAAAAATAGGACAACCTACAATGTTTACAGGCAAATTGTTTTTTTCGACCATTTTTTTGACGATTTGCAATTGCTGAAAATCTTTTTCGCCAAAATAAGCATTGGTTGGGTTTACGATTTCAAAAAGACGTTTTACGATGGTTCCAACGCCGTTAAAATGCCCTGGTCTGAATTTTCCTTCCATCTGATTTTCTAAACCGTCAAAATCAAATGTTTGAGAAATTGTATTTCCTTCGTAAATATCTTCGACAGAAGGAGCATATAAAATTATTTTGTCACTTAATCCTCGCATTTTTTTCACATCCTCTTCAAGAGTTCGAGGATATTTTTCTAAATCTTCTGGATTGTTGAATTGAGTAGGGTTTACGAAAATACTTACAACTGTATCGTTGTTTTCTTTTAGTGATCGCTGCATTAAAGCCAGATGCCCTTGGTGTAAAGCTCCCATGGTTGGTACAAATCCGATGGTTGAATTTGCTGTTTTGATAGTCTTCAAATAAGCTATCAAAGCTACTTTACCGTAAAAAATATGCATGGCAGTATTATTAAAATTTAGTGCAAACATAATATATTAGTTATAAACTGCATAAAATTTTGTAATTTTGCGACGTTTTTATTACCAAAAATTAAGTAAAATACTATTATGAAAGATAAGAGGATATTATATGTATCATCTGAAGTCGTGCCTTATTTGGCTGAAAATGAGGTTTCTTTAATGTCTTATGACGTTCCGAAAATGATTAATGATCAAGGAGGTCAGATAAGAATTTTCATGCCAAGATATGGGAATATCAATGAGAGAAGACATCAATTGCATGAAGTGATCAGGCTTTCTGGAATGAATTTGGTAGTGAATGATTTAGATATGCCATTGATTATCAAAGTCGCTTCAATTCCTAAAGAAAGAATTCAGGTTTATTTTATTGATAATGATGAGTATTTTAAGCGTAAGGCAACTTTTGCTGACGAGGAAGGTGCGTTGTATCCTGATAACGATGAGCGCGCGATCTTTTTTGCCAAAGGAGTTGTTGAAACCGTTAAAAAACTAAACTGGGTTCCAGATATTATTCACGTTCATGGCTGGTTGGCGGCAATGCTTCCAATTTATATGAAACATTATTATAAAAATGAAGCTTTGTTTTCTGAAACTAAAATTGTGACATCGGTTTACGGACAGTCTTTCGATGAGAATTTGGATATGGAAATGATCAACAAAGTTAAATTTGATGGTGTGCCTCATGAATCTGTTGCTGATTTGGAAGTTCCAAACTATGAGAATGTTTTAAAAGCAAGTATATTGCATTCAGACGCTGTTATTATTGCATCTGAAAATGTTTCCCCAAGTTTAACAAAATTTATAGAATCTTCAGGAAAACCTTTTTTACCTTTCACCCCGAAAGATGCGTTCGCTGAGGCGTATACGAATTTCTATAGAAAAATGGGTCTTTAATTAACTTTAAATTTAAACATGTATAATACTTCTTTTATTAAGAAAATTCTAGTGGCAGCTACGGTTGTTTTTTTATATTCCTGCGATAGAGATTTTAATGCGATTGGTGATGATATAATTGGAGATAATCATTTTGATTTGGCACCAGAGAAATATGATGTTTTGGCTTATAACCAAGAAGTAACGCCTGTTCAGTCAAATGGATTGGCGACAAATGCTTTAGGTATTTATGATAATCCCGTTTTAGGTACAACTATTGGAAATTATGCTACTCAAGTAACTTTATCAGAGTATGCTCCTACGATTGGTGAGGCTCCTGTTATTGATAGTGTGTATTTGAGTGTTCCTTATTTTAATCACGTAGTAGCTACAGATGCGACTACTGGAGCTCGTACATTTGAATTGGATTCTGTTTTTGGACCAGCAAATGGAAAATTGAATTTAAGTATTTATGAGTCTGGCGTTCAAATGCGTAGCAATTTTTATGATAATGGTACGCAATTGCCACAATTGTATTATACAGACGAAAATGCAACTTTTGATACTTATAAAATTGGATCAAGATTAAATGATTCAGACAACAAAAAGCAAAATTCGGAGTTCTTCTTTGATAATTCTGAAATCACTGATAAGACTGTCGATTCAAATGGAAAAGCTACATTAAGCAAAGTGGCGCCAGAAATGCGATTGATGCTGAATAGTCAGTTCTTTATGGATAAGATTTTAAAAGCTCCTGCTGAAAAATTGGCAAATGCAACTGTATTTCAAGATTGGTTTAGAGGATTGTATTTTAAAGTAGAAAGATCGGGAGCTAATCCTGCAAATATGGCTTTGCTTGATTTTGCAAAAAGTGGTAAAATTACAATCAAGTATAAGGCTAAAACAGCAAGTACTACTGATGGTGATGCGACAGAGGATAAGAGTATTGTGATTAATTTGACAGGTGCCACGGCAAGCCTTCAGCAAGATACTAAAAGTGCTAGTTATGCTAGCGCAATAAGTGACTCAAATATAAATAGGACGCAGGGAGACGAAAGTCTTTACATTAAAGGCGGTCAAGGATCTACTACAATAATTGAGCTTTTTGGAAAGACAGATGCAATAGGTTATAATAAGAGTGATGTTTTGGTGAGTAAGCCTAATGGTGTTCCGGATATTTTGGATGAAATGAGACACGATTTTAGAACTAAAAAATGGAGGGTAAATGAAGTTAATTTAGTTTTTAATATTGATGCGGACAAGATGGCTGTGAAAGGCTCAGACGGTCTTCAGGCAGAAGAGCCAAAAAGAGTATATCTATATGATATGACCAATAATGTGCCTTTAGTAGATTATTCGGATGGAACTACAGGTGCATTGGCAAACAATCCTAAGGCTACCAAATATGTTTTTGGCGGTATTTTAAATATTGATTCTAATACTAAAAGAGGAAATTATTATAAAGTAAGAATTACGAATCATGTTCGAAATCTTATAAAAGATACAACGGCCGTTAATGTGAAATTAGGGTTGGCTGTAACAGAAGATATTGGCGTAATTACTTCTAATAAACTGAAAAACAAAATAGCAATACCAGGTACTAGCCCGGTTGAATATTTTACAGATGCGCCTAGAGGTTCAGTTATGGGTCCGTTAGGGACAATATTATATGGAGGAAATTCAAATGTTCCTGAAGATAAAAGACTGAAACTCGAAATTTACTACACGAAACCAAATTAATAAATATATATGTGTGGAATTGTTGGATATATTGGCCATAGAGAGGCGTATCCTATTGTTATCAAAGGATTAAAACGACTCGAATACAGAGGTTATGACAGTGCCGGTGTTATGTTATTTGACAACGAATCTGGAGTAAAACTTTGTAAAACAAAAGGTAAGGTTTCGGATCTTGAGGCTAAAGCGCAAGATAGTTTGAAAACAAACGGAACAATTGGTATTGGGCATACGCGTTGGGCGACCCACGGAGTACCAAATGATGTAAATTCGCATCCGCATCTTTCTAATTCTGGTGAATTAGTTATTATTCACAACGGAATTATTGAGAATTATGCACCGCTTAAAGAGGAATTAATCAAGAGAGGTTACACTTTTAAGTCGGATACAGACACAGAAGTTTTAGTAAACTTAATTGAGGAAGTTCAGAAAAAAGAAAATATTAAATTAGGAAAAGCAGTTCAGATTGCTTTAAATCAAGTTGTGGGAGCTTATGCAATTGCAGTTTTTGATAAAAAGAATCCTGACGAAATTGTTGCGGCAAGACTAGGAAGCCCTTTAGCGATTGGTGTTGGTGACGGTGAGTATTTTGTTGCCTCTGATGCTTCTCCTTTTATTGAGTATACTTCAAATGCGATTTATCTTGAAGATGGTGAAATGGCAAATATCAGATTGCATAAACCTCTTAAAGTTAGAAAAATTAAAGATGACTCATTAGTAGATCCTTATATTCAAGAACTTCAAATGAATTTGGAGCAAATTGAAAAAGGAGGCTACGATCATTTCATGCTTAAAGAAATTTACGAACAACCAAGCGTAATCAAAGATACTTACCGAGGAAGACTTCATGCAAATGAAGGGATTGTTCAAATGGCAGGTGTTGAGGATAATCTTGAAAAGTTCTTAAATGCAAAAAGAATTCTAATCGTAGCTTGTGGTACTTCATGGCATGCAGGTTTAGTTGCAGAATATATTTTTGAGGAGTTCACACGTATTCCTGTTGAAGTAGAATATGCTTCTGAATTTAGATATAGAAATCCTATTATAAACAAGGATGATGTAGTTATTGCAATTTCTCAATCGGGAGAAACAGCAGATACTATGGCTGCTATTAAATTGGCAAAAGAAAATGGTGCTTTTGTCTTTGGAGTTTGTAATGTTGTTGGTTCTTCTATTTCGAGAGAAAGCCATGCGGGTGCTTATACACATGCTGGGCCAGAAATTGGAGTAGCTTCTACTAAAGCTTTTACTACTCAGATCACAGTTTTGACTATGATTGCGTTAAAGTTAGGAAAAGCAAAAGGAACTTTGACAAACAGCGATTTCCATGCTTATTTACAAGAATTAGAGATAATTCCAGACAAAGTAGCTGAAGCTTTAGAAACTAATGATCGTGCTAAAGAAATTGCGGCAGCTTTTAAAGATGCGCCAAACTGTCTTTATTTAGGTCGTGGTTATAACTTCCCTGTTGCATTGGAGGGAGCTCTTAAGTTAAAAGAGATTTCATACATTCATGCAGAAGGTTATCCAGCAGCAGAAATGAAACATGGTCCGATTGCTTTAATTGATGAGCATATGCCGGTTATTGTAATTGCTCCTAGTCAGGGTCACTACGATAAGATTGTAAGTAACATTCAGGAGATTAAATCTCGAAGCGGTAAAATTATCGCGGTTGTTACAAAAGGAGATACTCAAGTTCGTGAACTAGCTGATTATGTAATTGAAATTCCTGAAACTTCAGATGCATTGTCTCCGCTTATCACGACAATTCCATTGCAATTGCTTTCTTACTATATTGCGGTTATGAGAGGTTGTAACGTAGATCAGCCACGTAACTTAGCAAAATCAGTTACTGTAGAATAATATTTTATTACATATTAAATGTTAAAAAAGCGAGATTTTGGTCTCGCTTTTTTTTATTGTCGAATTTTTTTTCTGACCCCCTTATTTTTATTGAATCCTCATTTTTTTAATCAAATTTTATATGTATGCATACTATTTAAGATTTGGATTGCCTTGTTGTTGCTGTAAATTGAATAAAACACAATGTGAAAAAGTTAAAATACTAACAAAATTTATGCGTTATATTAATTTTTTTTAACGTTTTTTTATTAATCTCAAAAATATTTGTATTTTGGCTATATAAACTAACCAAAAACTTACCCAAATGAGAGTGTATTTACTGATTATGTTGTTTTTCTGTGGAGTTTCTTTTGCGCAGAATACAATTACTGGTTCTGTTACCGATAGTAACAAACAATCTATTCCTGGTGCCAATATTAATATTGTAGGAAGTTCAACTGGAACTTCAACTGATTTTGATGGTACGTTTAAGTTGAATACCACTTCAAAACCGCCTTTTACTATTAAGGTTTCTGCTATTGGTTTTGAAACAAAAACAATTAGTGTTACATCATTAAGTCAGAAAATTGATGTAGTGTTAAAAGATGAGGAGAATAAATTAGACGAAATCGTGGTTTCGGCTTCTAGAACTCCAGAAAGAATTATTGAGTCGCCAGTTACTGTTGAAAGAATGGGGATTCAGGAAATTAAAAACACTACAGCCGCAACTTTTTATGATGGTTTAGAGAATTTGAAAGAGGTGCATTTTAATACCAGCAGTATTTCATTCAAGTCGGTTAATACGCGTGGTTTTGCTACAGTTGCAAATACTCGTTTTATGCAATTAGTGGACGGAATGGATAACTCATCACCAGCATTAAATTTTGTTTTGGGGAATTTAATTGGTGTTTCTGATATTGATGTTGCAAGTGTTGAGCTTTTGCCTGGTGCATCTTCAGCACTTTATGGAGCAAATGCATTTAATGGTATTATGTTTATGAGCAGTAAAAGCCCTTTTACAAATGAAGGAATAAGCGTTTACTATAAGTACGGACAAACATCTCAGGATGCTGCCGGCACTAACGATTATAATGATTTCGGAATTAGAGCAGCAAAAGCATTTACAGAAACTTTTGCGATGAAAGCTAATTTCACTTACATGGAAGCGACAGAATGGATCGCTGCAGATAAAAGAAGTATGACAGCTGGTGGTGATAGCCATGCGGTAAATCAGAATTATGATGGATTGAATATTTATGGTGACGAGGTGACTACATTTCTTCCAAATGTTGGGCAAGTAAGTAGAACGGGATATCGTGAGCAAGACTTGACTGATAATAAAGTTAAAAGTATGAAAGCGGATTTCAGTGCTCATTTCAAACCTTGGAAAGACGATACTGAATTTATTCTTCAATATAAAATTGGAACAGGAAGTACAATTTATCAAGGTGCTAACAGATATGCCTTAAAAGACTTCTTAATGCAACAAGGAAAATTTGAGGTAAAAGGGAAAAACTTTTTTGGTAGAGTTTATTTTACAAGTGAAGATGCTGGAGATTCTTATGACATGAGATTTGCGGCTTGGAACGTAAACAGAGCGGCAAAATCAGATACTAACTGGTTTACGGATTATGCAACAGCTTTTCAACTGTCATCTGCTTCCTTAGGCTTGAATTCAAACGATGCAGCAATTTATGCAAGAAATTTTGCGGATTACAATGTTTCTCCAGGTCTTGGGTTGACTCCTAATATTGATCCAGCTAATCCAAGCGCTCCAAGATCGCCAAGGTTTGAGCCGGGTTCAGCTCAGTTTAATAGTGCACTTGCTAAAGTTATTACCAATCCAGATTTAACACAAGGGGCTAAATTTATTGATCATTCGAAATTATATCATTCAGATGTGAATTACAATTTTAGGGATATGGTTAAATGGGCAGAAATTCAAGTAGGTGGTTCTTGGAGAAAATACATCATGGATTCTGAAGGAACAATTTTTACTGATTATGATGGTCCAATTGAGTACAAAGAATACGGAGCTTATGCGCAATTGCAAAAAAAATGGTTAGACGACAGATTGAAATTCACTGGATCTTTGCGTTATGACAAAAGCCAAAATTTTGATGGAAATATTTCGCCAAGAGTATCGTTTACATACGCTGCGGGAGAATCAAAAAGACATAATTTCAGAGCGTCATATCAAACAGGTTTCCGTAACCCAACAACGCAAGATCAATATATTGGTTTGGATTTAGGGCCATTTGCTTTAATTGGCTCTGCACCTGAAAACTTAGATAGATTCCAAGAAACAATGCCGGTTAGTGCGGCTGGTCAAGCAATGGGAGCTCCTGCGACTGTTAATTTATCAGGTCAAAATGCATATCACAATGCATATACATTGGCTTCAGTTCAGGCGTTTGCGGCTTCTGCAAATCCTGCAGATCTTCAAGTGGCTAATATTGGTTTGGTTAAACCAGAGCAAGTTCAAGCTTTTGAGGTTGGATATCGTTCTGTGGTTCAAAATGATTTGTCAATCGATTTGAATGCTTATTACAATATTTATAATGATTTCATGAATACTGCAAGAGTAATTTCTCCTTACTACGGTACTGTAGGGACAAATCCTGCTGATCCAAATGTTCAAATGACTTATGCGGCATTGGCTTTTGGTGATAGAAGAGTGTATCAGGTTTATACAAATACAACTGCACAAATTTCATCATTTGGTTTTGGAGTTGGTTTATCTAAAAAAGTTTATAAGGATTTTGAAGTTGGTGTGAATTATAACTACGCCCAATTTGATTTTGATCAGTCAGAAGATCCTGGTTTCGTGGCTGGATTCAATACGCCTAAACACAGGATTAAAGCTTCTCTTGGAAATGCAAAAGTGGCTAAAAATTTAGGATTTAATGTGAATGTGAGATGGAATACGGAGTATTTATGGCAATCTTCTTTCGGAGACGGAATGATTCCAGAAAACACAGTTCTTGATGCACAAGTTAATTATGGTTTGCCAAAACTTAAATCAGTTATTAAAGTTGGAGCGACAAACCTTTTCGGAAAAGATTATATTCAAGTAATTGGAGCTGGAGCAATTGGACAGATGTGGTTTGCTTCTTGGACAATCAATCCATAATTTGAAGAGGTAGGTTTAATGAGGTAAGGTTTTCTTTCTGTTTCCCTTATGAAAGTTAAATGGAAAGAGGTATTAATTTTTAAATTTTTAAAGACATGAAAAAAAATATAAAATGGCTTTTATTGGTTTCTTTAACCTTTATGGCGTGTAATAGTGATGATAATGATACGCCAGCGGAAGTTCCAGTAGTTCCGGGATCGGCAGTTTTTACTAAATACGTAGCGCTTGGTGATTCTTTCGCGGCAGGATATAGTGATAATGCCCTTTTCAAAAAAGGTCAGGAAAATGGATACCCAAATATTTTGGCAAAACAATTTTCTGCCGCTGGAGGAGGAGCTTTTGCAATTCCTTATGCAAATGATAATATAGGAGGACTGTTGTTTAATGGTGTTTTAGTTGCTGGGCCACGTCTTTACTTTAATGCAGCAACAAGGACTCCAACACCTGTGTCTGGAACGCCAACAACAGAGGTAACAGCGCATCTTACGGGACAGTTTAATAATATGGGAGTTCCGGGTGCTAAAAGTTTTCATTTGATAGCTGCTGGATATGGTAATGCAGCCGGAGTTCCTTCTGGTGCTTCAAATCCTTATTTTGCAAGATTTGCTAGTACTCCAACAACAACAGTTTTGGCAGATGCCTTGGCTCAATCGCCAACATTCTTCTCATTGTTTATTGGAGGGAATGATGTTTTAGCTTACGCAACTTCTGGTGGAATTGGAAAAGATCAGACTGGTAACATGGATCCTAAAACTTATGGAGGGAATGATATTACGGATCCAACAGTTTTTGCAAATGTATATTCTTCTTTGGCTACTGCTTTATCGGCAAATGGAGCAAAAGGGGTTGTGGCAAATCTGCCATATATTACTGCTTTGCCTTATTTTACAACTGTTCCTTATAATCCGCTTACGCCTAAATTATTGACAGGTAAAATCCCGACACTGAATGCACAACTATATGGTCCGTTAAAACAAGCTTTGACTGCCTTTGGTGCAGGCGATAGGATTAATTTGTTGTCTGAAACTGCTTCAAATCCTTTATTGATAAAAGATGAAAGCTTGACGGATTTGGCTCCTCAATTGACAGCAGCTTTTACTCCAACATTAGGAGCCCAGACTGCGGCTTTTTATGGTGCTGTTTTTGGGCAAGCAAGACAGGCTAAAGCAACAGATTTAGTTGTGTTGACTGCTCAGTCAGATATTGGTACTGCTCCAACGCCTCTTAACTCAGGAATTGGAATTGCTCCTCCGGCACCATTAAATTCATTTGGAATTACTTATCCGTTACAAGATAAACATGTGCTTATTCCGTCAGAGACAGCGGCAGTAAAAAAAGCAACAGATGCATACAATGCAACAATTGAATCTGTAGCAAAATCAAAAGGTTTGGCTTTTGTTGATACAAAAACAGTATTGACTCAATTGTCAAGCGGCGGAATTAGATTCGGAAACTTTACAATGACTTCTGCTTTTGCAGTTGGTGGTGCTTTCTCATTAGATGGAGTGCATCCAAGTGCTAGAGGTTATGGTTTGATTGCTAATATTTTTATAGATGCTATAAATGCACAATATGGTTCTACATTGCGTCATGTTGATTTGGCTACATATCCAGGTCAATATCCGCAAACAATTCAATAAAGCCAATTTTTTTTAGTAAGAAAGTCACTCATTTTTAAAATGCAGTGGCTTTTTTTTATGGTGTTAAAATTTGCTGTTTTAGTTATTTGAAGCCCAACTTTTAGGAATCAAACAAAATCATAGTATTTTTTATGAAAAAAAAATTGATTTTATATTTTAAAAAATTATCTTTGCGCTCTGAAAAAAGAGGTATTTTCGATAAACCTAAATAGCTATTTAATAAATACATAAGTAATGTCAAAAGTAATAGGAAAAGTTGCTCAAATCATTGGACCAGTAGTTGACGTAGTTTTCAACGGTAAAGATGTTGAACTTCCAAAAATTTATGATTCATTAGAAATCACGAAAAAAGATGGAACTTTATTAGTTCTAGAAGTACAATCTCACATTGGAGAAAACACTGTACGTACAATCTCTATGGACTCTACAGACGGTTTGTCTAGAGGATATGAGGTAGTTGGAACTGGTAATCCAATCCAAATGCCAATCGGTCCAGATGTATATGGAAGATTATTTAATGTTGTTGGAGATGCAATTGATGGTTTAGGTGAATTGCCAAAAACTGGAGAAAACGGTTTGCCAATCCACAGACAAGCTCCAAAATTCGAAGATTTATCAACTTCATCTGAAGTTTTATTTACAGGTATCAAAGTAATCGATTTGATCGAGCCTTATGCAAAAGGAGGTAAAATTGGATTGTTTGGTGGTGCTGGTGTTGGTAAAACAGTATTGATTCAGGAGTTGATCAACAATATCGCTAAAGGTCACGGTGGACTTTCAGTATTCGCTGGAGTAGGTGAAAGAACACGTGAAGGAAATGACTTGCTTCGTGAGATGTTAGAGTCAGGAATTATTAAATATGGTGATGATTTCATGCACTCTATGGAAAATGGAGGATGGGATTTGTCTAAAGTAGATATGCCAGGAATGAGAGAGTCTAAAGCTACTTTCGTTTTCGGACAAATGAATGAGCCACCTGGAGCTCGTGCACGTGTGGCACTTTCAGGATTATCTATCGCTGAGTATTTCCGTGATGGAGCTGGATCAGACCAAGGAAAAGATGTATTATTCTTCGTTGATAATATCTTCCGTTTTACACAAGCAGGTTCTGAGGTATCAGCACTTTTAGGACGTATGCCATCTGCGGTAGGTTACCAACCAACATTGGCAACTGAGATGGGTGCTATGCAAGAGCGTATTACATCTACAAACAAAGGATCTATTACATCTGTACAAGCGGTTTACGTTCCTGCGGATGACTTAACTGACCCGGCGCCGGCTACAACTTTCGCGCACTTAGATGCAACAACTGTATTGTCTCGTAAAATTGCTGAGTTAGGTATCTATCCTGCGGTTGACCCGTTAGATTCTACTTCAAGAATTTTGACTCCACATATCTTAGGAGATGAGCACTACAATTGCGCACAAAGAGTAAAAGAAATTCTTCAAAAATACAAACAATTACAAGATATCATCGCGATCTTAGGTATGGAAGAGTTATCTGAAGAAGATAAACTTGCAGTATCTAGAGCACGTCGTGTACAACGTTTCTTGTCTCAGCCATTCCACGTAGCAGAGCAATTTACAGGTATCCCAGGTGTATTAGTTGATATTAAAGATACTATCAAAGGTTTCAACATGATTATCGATGGTGAGTTAGATCACCTTCCAGAAGCAGCTTTCAACTTGAAAGGTTCTATTCAAGATGCAATCGAAGCTGGAGAAAAAATGTTAGCTGAAGCTTAATAATAATTATGAATTATGAGTTATAAATTATGAGTTTCATCTCACTTATAACTCATAACTTATAACTCATAACTATAAAAAAATGATTTTAGATATAGTATCACCAGAGGCAAAATTATTTTCAGGAGAAGTTACAGCAGTTACTTTGCCTGGAGTTGATGGAAGCTTTCAAATTTTGAATAATCACGCTCCTATTGTTTCTATTCTAGAAAAAGGAACTGTAAAAATTGCAGCGCCTAGCTTTAATTTTTCTAAAGAGGTAGCAGATAAATTTACGAAAGTTAATGACCAAACTTACACATTAGAGATTAAGTCAGGTACAATCGAAATGAAAGACAACAAAATAATTGTTTTAGTTGACTAAAACAGTTTCAGAATAAGTTAAAAAGCCAAACAGTTTTGTTTGGCTTTTTTTATTTTTTTACTTTTGAACTATTAAAATCTCTTTATAAAATATTGATTTTGTTGTAAAAGCTCAGTAAGCTTTTGCGTTTTCGCTTTTTCTGACTGATTGAGCGCAAATTATTTATGTCAAATTTTATAAAGAATACTCATGAAAAATATATCAAAAGTTGCCGTTCTAGGTGGCGGAGGAAGAACAGGAAAATTTCTTGTAAACCAGTTGTTAGAAAAAGGATTTAAAGTAAAAGTATTATTGCGAAATCCTGAAAACTTTACCATTCGACATTCAGATTTAGAAATCGTCAAAGGTGATGCAATCGACGAAAGAATCATTAACTTATTACTAGAAGATTGTCAAGCTGTTGTCAGTACTATTGGTCAAAGGCCGGGTGAACCTATGGTTGCAAGTCAAGCAACTTTAAATGTCTTGAAAGCAATGGAGGAATTCAATATTCAAAGATATGTTTTGCTAGCGGGTTTGAATATCGATACGCCTTTTGATACTAAAAGTGAAAAAACACGTATGGCTACAAATTGGATGAAAACCAATTTTCCTGAAATTCAAAAAGATCGGCAGTTGACTTATGATCTTTTGATTGAAAGTAATGTTGATTGGACTTTGGTTCGCGTTCCATTTATTGAATTTACAGATGAAAAAGCTGAAATTATTGTTAATACACAAGATTGTGCAGGAGATAAAATCAGTGCTGGAACTATTGCTGCTTTTATGATTGAAGAAATGATTCAATATAAATTTCTGAAAAAAGCTCCTTTCATAAGTGCCGTTTTGTAATATCGAATTAAAAGCGGCAGGCCATTTTGAGCCTGCCGTTTATTCTAACTTCAATTTCATAACTTTGCTTTTATGAAATTACCTGAAAATCTTATTCAAAAGCTTGAAAATAGAAAGCAAAATAATTCATTAAGAAAGTTGCCAAGTTTTAATAATCTGGTTGACTTTTCTTCAAATGATTATATTGGATTTTCAAAATCAGAAACTATTTTTAGGCAGTCACACCATTATTTGATCGAAAATGAAATTATTCAGAATGGTGCAACAGGTTCTCGATTGATTTCGGGGAATCATACTTTGTATCAAATTGCAGAAACTTTTATTGCTGAATTTCACGACGCAGAATCAGCTTTAATTTTCAATTCGGGTTATGATGCCAATGTTGGATTTTTTAGCGCTGTACCGCAACGAAATGATGTTATTTTGTATGATGAATTAAGTCATGCTTCAATTCGCGACGGAATCGTGATGTCGAACGCAAAATCATATAAATTCAATCATAATGATTTTGAAGATTTAGAACGTTTGATTCTTAAATTTCCGGGTACTAATATTTATGTCGTTACTGAAACTGTTTTTTCAATGGATGGCGACAGTCCGAATTTGGAAGAATTGGTACAACTGACTGAAAAATACAATTGCTATTTAGTAGTTGATGAAGCGCATACGCTTGGTGTTTTTGGAGAAAAAGGCGAAGGATTGACGCAACATCTTCAACTACATAAAAGGATTTTCGCCCGAATTATGACTTTTGGAAAAGGTTTGGGTTGCCATGGAGCTGTTGTGTTAGGAAGTCCGGAACTTAAAGAATATTTAGTAAACTTCGCCCGAAGTTTTATTTATACAACAGGATTGTCTCCACATTCTGTTGCTACGATTTTAGTTGCTTATCAGCAATTGGAAATTGAAAAAGAAGAAATTGACAAACTACGTCAAAACATTGTGTTCTTCAATCAGCACAAAAATTTATTAGGTTTAAAGCCAATGTTTGTTCGCAGTAAATCTGCAATTCAATCGGCTATTATTCCGGGCAACGAAAACGTAAAACATATTGCGCAACAATTGCAAGACAAAGGTTTTGATGTAAAGGCAATTTTATCACCTACAGTTCCTGAAGGCCAAGAACGACTTCGTTTTTGTATTCATAGTTTTAATACTGAAGAAGAGATAATTCAGATTCTAGAATTGTTAGGAAATTTCGTGTTTTAGCCCACGGATAAAAACGGGTCAAACGGGTTTGCACTGATATTTTATGAATGAATTATTGCATAAGGAAATCACTAAGCCAATATTAAAGGTGTTTTATGATGTTTATAATCAACTTGGTTATGGATTTCTTGAAAAGGTCTATCAAAATGCAATGTATTTTGAGCTAAAGTCGCAAGGATATAAAGTTTAGGCTCAAAAGCAAATCAAAGTTTACTTTAAAAAGCAATTAGTGGGTGAGTTTTATGCTGATTTATTAGTTGAAGATTCTATTATTCTTGAACTTAAAGCATGCGAATGTGTATCAAGTTCGCATATTGCCCAATTAATGAATTATCTAAAATCAACTCAAATTCAAGTTGGGTTGTTATTGAATTTTGGAGAAACACCAGAATTTAAGCGAATTATCTACACAAATAATAGGAAACAAAATACAAATAATCTGTGAAAACCTGTTTGATCAGTTCGATCTGTGGGCTTTTTTTATTCTCTAAAGCATTGTATTTCCTCACTTTTTAAAAAAATTTTAATTTTTTTTGTAACGTTTTGATTGTTTGGTCACTTACGAGCCGTAATCAAATAAACTAAAACAATTATGAAAACACAATCAACTTCAGTTAGCAAATCAATATCAGATTTCTTATTTATCTTTTTAACTTCTTTGGGGCTTGGATATGCTTTGACAAAGCAATTTATTTTTGATAAACCAAACGATAGTATGCTTCTAACAATGATCTGTCTATTTATTGTATCGATTGCTTCATGGCGACGAAAAAAATACAGTAAAAAATAAATGGACGTCAATCATCAATCAAATCATTATCAGTCAATCAAATAATTAATCAAATCAATCATCAATCAACTTTAATCAATCAAAATCATGAAAAATTTAATCAAAGCAGTAATAGCAATTATCGTATTTGTTTTTAGTTCATCTGCGCAAGCACAAACAAAATCTCCAAAACTTGAAAACTCACTTTTATGGGAAATTTCAGGAAACGGTTTGGAAAAACCTTCTTATGTATATGGAACGATTCATATGATTTGCACGCCAGATTATTTTCTTTCTGAAAAAGCAAAAAAAGCAATTAATGCATCTAACAAATTAGTGCTCGAAATCAATTTTGCAGATCCGGTAGAAGCGACAAACATGCAAAAAATGGCAATGGGAAAAGAACCTTTAAGCAAATTATTAAAGCCGGAGCAATTGTCTAAATTAGATGGTATTTTGAAAAGTACAGCTGGGATGTCGGTACAGCAAGTCGATAATTTTAGTTTAGTGACCGTAATGAGTTTAATTTCAATGAAAACTTTTGGTTGTACCGATATCAAACTTTATGAAATGGAATTTATTGAAATGGCCAAAAAAAGAAATATTGTTATTGGCGGATTAGAAACAGTAAAGTCTCAATTGGAAATTTTTGGGAATGCCTATTCAAATGATGAAATGATAGACATGTTGGGTGAATCAAATCCAGAAGAAACAACTAAATTAGTTGCAGCATATAAGGCAGAAAATATTGATCTTTTATTCAATCTTGTAACGGATAAAAAATTTATGAATGAGGCCACACGAAAATTGATGTTGGATGGAAGAAACTTGAATTGGGTAAAGGAAATGCCTCAAATGATGAAAAATGAAAGCGTATTTTTTGCAGTTGGCTCAGGACATTTAGGAGGAGAATTTGGAGTGATTAATTTATTAAGAAAAGCAGGATATATTGTAAAACCAGTAATGAACTAAAACTATTTTGAAAGAGAAAGAACAAGAGTTTTTAAATCGGATAGAAAGTCATAAAGGAATTCTGTACAAAGTCTCGAAAATGTACATGGATAATTATGATGATCAGCAGGATTTATTTCAGGAAATTGTCTGTCAGCTTTGGAAATCGTATGAAACATTTAGAAACGAAAGCCAGTTTTCGACTTGGATGTATCGAGTTGCAGTAAATACAGCGATCGTTTTCCTAAGAAAAGAAAAGCGAAAGGTGGACAAATACGAAATTGCTTCGGAAAATATTAAAGACGATGAAGGCGATTCACATATAAAAGAAAGTCAGCTAGACCATTTTTATAAAGCAGTGCAAAAACTCGAAAAGATTGATAAAGCTATTATTTTTTATCAGTTAGAAGGTTTTTCTCATAAGGAAATTGGAGAAAATCTTGGTATCTCTGAAGGAAATGCCAGAGTGAAATTAAACAGAGCAAAAGAAAAATTAAAAGAGATAATTAAAAATCAAGGATATGGATTTTAACGATATACAAAACGCATGGAACAGCGAAAAGACTGACAATGTAGTTCTTCCAGATAATTTAGAAAAAATACAATCGGCTAATACGCCTTTGGACAAGATTAGAAAGAATCTGAGAAATGAACTTATAGGGCAGACGATTGCTGTATTATTTATTGGGTTAAGCCCTTATATTTTTCAATTTCCTGAAAAATGGATTTTGCCTTTTTATTTGCTTTTCAGTATAATTTTTGCTGTGTCCGTTTATTATTTGCTCAAACTTTATTTCTTTTATAAGAGATTGAATAAGATTGCTTTGAAAACAAAAGACAGTTTATATGAAACGTACTTTGATATAAGGCTTAATATGGAGTTGTATAAAACTTTCGGATTTGCTTTAACTCCATTTATGGTGCTGTTTATAATTGGTGTTTGGTACAATAAAATTTCACAACATCCAGGTTTTGATGTTGATAACTTTACTAGTAGGCAGCTCATAAGTGTTTTTGCAGGTATTGCAACTTCTATTTTATTTATGGGGCTGGCAATGGAATGGACGGTTCACTATTCTTATGGAAGATATGCCAAAGAAATCAAAAAAGTAATTGACGAATTAAAGGAAGAATAAAGAACAAGCCCATCATAATTGATGGGCTTTGTTTTTATTGGTATTTTTGTGAAGAATATCACTCAGAGATTCACGGAGAAGGCACAGAGATTCGCAAAATATTTTTCTTTGTGTTGCTTTGTGTCTTCTTGGTGAATCTTGCGAAACAATAATTTATGAAAATATTTATAACAGGAATTTCAACTGATGTTGGCAAAACCGTAGCTTCGACAATTGTGGTTGAAGCTTTAGAAGCTGATTATTGGAAACCGGTACAGGCCGGAGATTTAGATTTTAGCGATACGCACAAAGTGAAATCTAAAATATCAAATTCAAAATCTCAATTTTTCCCGAATGCTTATGAGTTAAATACACCAGCAAGTCCGCATTTAGCTGCTGAAATTGACGGAATCCAAATTGATTTAAAAGAAATTCAAGAGCCTAAAACAGAAAACCATTTGGTTATTGAAGGTGCGGGTGGCATTTTTGTTCCGTTAAACGAAAAAGATACGATTGCCGATTTGATTCAGGACGATTATAAAATAATTGTAGTTTCAAGACATTATTTGGGAAGTATCAATCATACTTTGTTGACGATTGAAGCGATTCAGAATAAAGGTTTTCAAGTGGACGGAATTATCTTTAGCGGAAGCGAAAACAAATCGACGGAAAGTTTGATTCTGAATAAAACCGGAATAAAATGTATCGGAAGAATTGATGAAGAACCCTATTTCGATCAAAATGTAATTAAAGAATACGCCGATTTGTTCCGAGAAAATTTATTAAAAATGTAAAATGTGTTTTGTAAAAAATCAAATGATTTCATTTCACATCTAACAGAAAACATTTCACAAAATGACTTTACAAGAAAAAGACGGCCAATATCTTTGGCATCCTTATACACAACACAAAACTTCTCAAACTCCGATTGCAATAGCTAGAGGAGAAGGCGCATTGCTTTGGGACGAAAACAATAAAGAATACATAGATGCGATTGCATCTTGGTGGGTAAATCCGTTTGGGCACAGTAATAAATTTATTGCCGATGCGATTTACAAACAATTGACGACTTTAGAACATGTTTTATTTGGCGGATTCACGCACGAACCGGCAATCAAAGTAGCAGAAAAGTTAATGGAAATTCTGCCAAAGAATCAGCAAAAAATCTTTTTCTCAGACAATGGTTCAACAGCAGTTGAAGTAGCAATAAAAGTCGCATTGCAGTATTTTTTTAATAAAGGTGAAAAACGCACAACGATTATCGCTTTTGAAAATGCTTTTCATGGAGATACTTTTGCTGCAATGGCGGCAAGCGGAATATCATTTTATACGCAGGCTTTTCAAGGAATGTTTATTGATGTAGTCCGAATTCCGGTTCCACTAAAAGGGCAAGAAGAGGCAAGTTTTGAAGCGTTAAAAAATGCAATCCAAAACCATAAATGTGCCGGATTTATTTTTGAACCGTTAGTACAAGGTGCGGCGGGAATGGTAATGTATGAACCAGAAGCATTACAAAAACTCATTGAAATTTGTAAAGAAAAGAAGGTTTTAACGATTGCCGATGAAGTTATGACTGGTTTTGGTAAAACTGGAAAAACCTTCGCAATGGATTATGTAAATGCCGATCCAGATATGATTTGTTTATCAAAAGCATTAACTGGAGGAACAATTCCGATGGCGATTACAACTTTTACGCAAGAAGTTTTTGATGCTTTTTATGATGATGATATTAATAAAGCGCTGTTTCACGGACATACTTTTACGGCAAATCCAACAGGTTGCGCGGCGGCGTTGGCAAGTATGGAATTATTAGAAACAGATGAAATGCAAATGAATATTCAAAGAATTAATAGTAGTCATTTAGAATTTCAGAAGAAAATTGAAAATCATCCAAAAGTAGCGACGGCTAGAACATTGGGAGTTATTTTTGCCGTGGAGATAAAATCAAATTCAGAGGAAAGTTATTATGGTTCAATGCGTACTAAGTTATATAATTTCTTCATTGAAAACGGAGTGGTTTTAAGACCGGTTGGAAATATCGTTTACATTTTGCCACCGTATATAATGACTGACGACCAACTAAATAAAGTTTATAAAACGATTGAAGAAGCCATCGAGATGGTGTAAATAATTTTTACCATATAAGTAATATAAGTTCATTTTAGAACTATGCTTAAATTTACTTATATCACTTATATGGTTTGATTTAAGCAAAACATTAGCGAACTTTGTGGTTCAAAAACCACAACATTGAATAAGAAAATCTCCATAACCGCTTTTTCATCTATTTCGCCTTTAGGAAATAGTGTTGACGAAGTTTGGGCAAATTATCTCAATAATAATCATTGTTTTTCAAAACAATTTTTGGATCAGCAAGAAACATCAACAGCTCCGCTTAGCGACGAATCAAAACGAATTGTTGCTGAGATAAGAGAATCTGATGCTAAATATAAGTTTTTGGATGATTCTGTATTATTTGCTTTGGCAGTTTCTCGAAAGGCAGTTCAGCAAGCAGGTTGGAATTCAGATGATGTTTTTGGAATAAATATTGGATCTTCGAGAGGAGCAACAGATTTATTCGAAAAACACTTTAAAGAATATATCGATACTGGAAAAGCGCAGACTTTAGCTTCTCCAACAACAACTTTAGGAAATATTTCATCTTGGATTGCTCATGATTTGCAGAG
Organism: Flavobacterium mesophilum; assembly: GCF_039581405.1. Taxonomy (NCBI): domain Bacteria; kingdom Pseudomonadati; phylum Bacteroidota; class Flavobacteriia; order Flavobacteriales; family Flavobacteriaceae; genus Flavobacterium; species Flavobacterium mesophilum. The sequence continues at coordinate 957,588 of NZ_JBCPXZ010000003.1, forward strand.
TACAGGTCCCGAAATTTCGCATTCGATAACCTGTTCAACAGCGCTTCATGCTTTATTAAATGGCGTTGCTTGGCTAAAATCGGGAATGTCGGATAAGTTTTTGGTGGGAGGAAGTGAAGCGCCGTTGACCGATTTTACAATTGCTCAAATGAGAGCTTTAAAGATCTATTCACGCATTGATCAGAATCAAGAAGCTTGGCCAAATCTAGCTTTTGATTTTGAGAAAACACAAAATACCATGATTTTGGGTGAAGGTGCGGCTGTTTGTTGTTTAGAAGCTGGTGAAACAGAGAATGCAATTGCTTATGTAACTGGTGTTGGTTATGCAACCGAAGTTTTGGAACATAATATTTCGATTTCGGCCGAGGCAACTTGTTTTCAGAAATCAATGAAAATGGCTTTGGAAAATGAAGATATCGAAAACATTGATGCAATCGTAATGCATGCGCCAGGAACGATAAAAGGCGATTTGACAGAACTTCGTGCAATCGAGAAAGTATTTGGGTCTCATATACCATTATTAACGACTAATAAATGGAAAATCGGGCATACGTTTGGTGCTTCAGGGATTCTGAGTCTAGAACTCGCCCTATTGATGATGCAACATAATACTTTCATTGGAGTTCCGTTTGGAGAAAAACAGAATCAAACAAAGCCTATTAAAAAGGTATTAGTAAATGCAGTTGGTTTTGGTGGAAATGCAGTTAGTGTTTTGGTTGAAAAGAGATAATAACGTTTTTTAAAAATAAAAAAAATCCAGTCTGTTGTAGACTGGATTTTTTTGTGAAATATTAATATGATTATTGAAAAATAATCTTTTTGGAAACAGCGAAATCATTTTCTAAGGTCACTTTTACAATTAAGACTTGGTTGCTTGATTGTAAGTTTGGAAGTTGTAATTCAGTTGAACTTACTTTCGTTTTCGTGTAAAGCAGTCTTCCTGAAATATCATAAACTTTTACTTCTTTCAAGTTTTCTTTAGATGAAATCACTTTCACTATTTTATCTTTTACAGAAACCAAAACTCCGTTTTCGATGTTTTCGAAATCTCCAGTTCCTAAAGATTTATTGGTATAGCGAAGCACAAAACGATCAGCGAAAGTTCCCGCTGTAGTTTTAAAAGTGTAATTGCTTTGCGTTAAGTCATGAATTGTACCTGTTGCCTTATCTTCTAGATAGATCTTCTGAGTAGTCATGCTTCCATCAGTTTCATCAATTGAGATGGTAAAGTCATCTGCAATAGTAGTTCGGTATCCTAATGGAACGGTATCAGTATCCGTAAATGGAAGAGCTCTTCCCTGAATTACTAGATTGCTTCCGTTGTTAACGCTGTAAAAATCAAGATATTTATTTCCGTCAAAACTTACACCATCAAATCCGCTTTCATATGAATTACTTGCGCCTTCAATATATCCAACTAATAACTGTTTGAATGCGCCTGTGCTATTTTCCATATTCAGCCAAACACGATTTTTTTCAAGAGCTCCCGTTTTAGAAGTTTTTCCTGGTTTAAAGAATTGTGTGTTGTCAGCAGCTCCACCTCGCATATCGTTGTTGAATACAATTGTACCAGCAGCTTTTGTACCTGCAAAAAATGATTGGCCAGCTCCAATTTTGCCGCTTGGTTTTTCATTGTTGTTTCCTGTAGCATTTGTTCCTGAAGCAGCCTCCTTAGAAGTCTTAACACTTCCGCTTAGGTTATAACTTGCGTAATCATCTGTAGAATATTGGTAAGCGCCTCCTAAAACCACCGGGGTGTTATGAGTCCAGAAATATAGTGTTCCTTCTAAGATTGAGAAATTGTCTCTGATGAACGTGTCAGCATCCAATGCTGAAGGATAAGGATTTCCAATTAAATAAAACTTGTTTGCTGCTACAGTTTCTCCTGTCAAATTCCCGTTATTAGGCACTCCAGAGAAGGTTGCCGTATAAGCTGTTCTTGTTGTATTCGAATAGGTTTGCGGACCACGAATGATGTATCCTTTGCCGACAGTCATTACACTTGTTTTATCTGTGCCGACCCATTTGTTTCCGTCATAGCTAAAATATTTGTCACCTGAAGTTTGAGGAGAGACTCCCACTAGAGTCTGCCCTTGAACAGGTGATGACCAATAAATGTAATCGGCAAGACGAATTGGAAGGCTTGTGCGTTTATATGAAATAATACCACTATTAATATTTGTAGCTGTATTAGTTTGCAATAAGCTAGAATTATTTTCAAAATTTAAAGATCCAGTTGATGATACGTTAAGTGCATTAAGAATCTTTAATGTTTTTCCTGATGGAACTGTGAGATTGACTCCTGAATTGATGGTGCAAGAACATGCCTCTAAGTCTGCCGAAATCGTGTACGGGCCAGAAAAAAGAACATTTTTTGTTGCATCTGGATTGCCGTTGGACCATGTTGAGCCGTTCCAAGTTGTAGAAGACTGGTTTGTAATTTTCACATCTGCACTAACAGGAGATTTGCAACCGGTACTATTTGTAACTCTAAAAGTATAGGTTCCAGCTGCTAAATTCGAAATTGTTGTAGAGGTTCCTGTTCCGTAAACAGATGGTGCAGCAGGGCTTCTTTCCAATGTCCATGTTCCGGTGGCTGGTAAATCATTTAAAACAACTGTTCCTGAATTTGAACAAGTAATGTTGTTTATCGTTCCAATGGATGGTGGTGTTAACAAAATAGTGGTTAATGGAACAGATAAATCTTCAACCGTATTCAGTGACGGATCAGTTCCTGTAACTTTAACGTTGTTGATAACTTTTCCGAGTGTAACATCTGCAGCAGTAATAGTGTGTGTGCCAGTTAAAGTAACTGTTGCTCCAGGAGCTATTGATGCAATTGGATTGCCTGTTATTACAGTGCTTGATGCGGGATCTGTAACATTTATATCTGTTATTGGAACTTCTCCGGTATTAGTGACTTCAAAAGAGTAATTTATTATATCGCCGAGCTTGCCACAATTGGAAAGCGTTGCTTTTTTTACCAAGGTTAATTCTGCTATTTTTAGTGAATTTCTATTGAAAGCAATAAAAGCACAATCAGAACTGCCAGAGAAAGTAACTACAAATCGATCAACTTGAGCGGCATTGGCAGCTGTTATTCCAAAAGAACTAGTTTCTATTCCTAATATTCGAATATCTCGTGTTGAAGCCACAGGAAAAGCACTAGGAGTTCCATCCACTTTAAAAAGATCGAGGCTATATGTACCTACTACCTGAACAGGGCTAAATAAAAATGATATTTCTGTTCCTACCGTGTTTCCTGCGGCATCTACAAATTTAAAGAGATCGGCCGATGCAGATCCTCCAGGGTCGGCTACCTGAGTCACAATTAAGTCAGGAAAACCATCGTTAAGTCCACTCAAATTTAGATTGTTTGTTCCAATTTTAAATTCAGCTTTACCTGTGGCAATGTTTGCAATACCAGTTCCAAGTGATAAGCCATAGCTGCCATCGGTAAGTCTTGACGCAAGTTCAGCACCCGTAGCATTTGATCCTGATATTGAAGGTACAAGTTTGGCAGTAGTTGGCAATCCATCAATCATTGAACCCTGTAAAAAGTACGTGGAAGTGCCTGATGCTAAAGATTGAATTTTTAAAGCTCTAAATTTTTGAGCATTGTATACTACGCCTTTTGAATCAAGTATACTATTGTTTACTCCAGTAGAATAAGTTGTATTTTTCCATGTAAAGGCTAATAAATTATTAGCATCGTCTGGTTGATTTCCTGCAAGTGTTGCTTTGTTGGAGGTCCAATAACCGTTCCAGTCCGTGTAAATTCTGGTGACATCACTTTGGGCATTTATTTGAAATGTAGCGAATAGAAAAAAGAGAGTCGTTCTTTTTGAAAAAAGAAAACGAGCAGATAAAAGTATTTTTGGGCTCATACAATTTGGGGGCGGTTTTGTTTTGGCTTTTAAAATAAAACGAAATCTTTAGTAGGTTTTAAAGACTCTTAGTTTTTGTTAGAATGTATTTTGTGTGGTTATTATATGTAAAAATCCGACAGCTTTTGCTGTCGGATTTTGAGATTTTTCGATAAGAAATTAATTGAAAATAACCTTTTTCGAAACAGTGAAATCATTTTCTAAGGTCACTTTTACAATTAAGACTTGGTTGCTTGATTGTAAGTTTGAAAGCTGTAATTCAGTTGAACTTACTTTTGTTTTAGTGTAAAGCAGTTTTCCTGAAATGTCATAAACACTTACTTCTTTCAGATTTTCTTTAGATGAAATCACTTTCACTATTTTATCTTTTACAGAAATTAGCACTCCATTTTCGATGTTTTCGAAATCTCCAGTTCCTAAAGATTTATTAGTGTAACGAAGTACAAAACGATCAGCGAAAGTTCCCGCTGTAGTTGTAAAAGTGTAATTGCTTTGCGTTAAGTCATGAATTGTACCTGTTGTCTTATCTTCTAGATAGATCTTCTGAGTAGTCATGCTTCCATCAGTTTCATCGATTGAGATGGTAAAGTCATCTGCAATAGTAGTTCGGTAACCTAATGGAACCGTATCAGTATCTGTAAACGGAAGAGCACGACCTTGAATTACTAAATTGCTGACATCATTAATACTGTAAAAATCAAGATATTTATTTCCGTCAAAACTTACACCATCAAATCCGCTTTCATAAGAATTGCTTGCGCCTTCAATATATCCAACTAACAACTGTTTGAATGCGCCACTGCTATTTTCCATGTTCAACCAAACACGATTTTTTTCAAGAGCGCCAGTTTTAGAATTTTTTCCAGGTTTGAAGAATTGTGTGTTGTCAGCAGCTCCACCTCGCATGTCATTGTTGAATACAATTGTGCCAGCAGCTTTTGTACCTGCAAAAAATGATTGGCCAGCTCCAATTTTGCCGCTCGGTTTTTCATTGTTGTTTCCGGTAGCATTTGTTCCTGAAGCAGCCTCCTTAGAAGTCTTAACGCTTCCGCTTAGGTTGTAACTTGCATAATCATCCGTAGAATATTGGTAAGCGCCTCCTAAAACCACCGGGGTGTTATGAGTCCAGAAATATAGTGTTCCTTCTAAGATTGAGAAATTGTCTCTGATGAACGTATCAGCATCCAATGCCGAAGGATAAGGGTTTCCAACTAAATAAAACTTGTTTGCGACTACAGTTTCTCCTGTCAAATTCCCGTTATTAGGCACTCCAGAGAAAGTTGCTGTATAAGCTGTTCTTGTTGTATTCGAATAGGTCTGCGGACCACGAATGATGTATCCTTTGCCGACAGTCATTACACTTGTTTTATCTGTGCCAACCCATTTGCTTCCGTCATAGCTAAAATATTTGTCGCCTGAAGTTTGAGGAGAGACTCCAGCTAAAGTCTGCCCTTGAACAGGTGATGACCAATAAATGTAATCGGCAAGACGGATCGGAAGGCTTGTGCGTTGGTATTTGATTTTACCCGTATTGATATTTGGATTAGTGTCAGTTTGTATTAAACTAGAAGTGCTTTCAAAAAACAATGTACCAGCTGTTGTTGCTGATGATAATACATTTACTGAACTTGTAACTCTAAGGGTGTTGCCACTTTTAACGGTTAAATTTCCTTGGTCATTTACAGTTAATGTGTAAGCATAGAAATTTCCATTTGTTCCCGAAATGACCGGATTATTTATAACTCCCGCTGGGATAATAACACAGTCTGATGAAGTTGGAATTGCAGCTGGATTCCAGTTTGAAGCAACGTTCCAGTCGGCACTAGTTGTTCCAGTCCAGGTTTTTGACGCAGGAGTGTTTACTTGCAATAATGTTCCTGATGATGAAATACATCCAGATGCATTTTTAGCTGTTACGGTATAATTCCCTGGATCAAGAGAACTAAATACAGTTTGATTGTAATAGTTTGTTCCGTCAATGCTGTAAGTATATCCAGCAGTTGCAGTTATTGTAATTGTTCCTTTTGTTCCTGAGCAGGTTGGTTGTGTGGTTACACTTGCTGACGGAGTTGCTGGAAGCGCATTAACAACGATTGTTCCTTTTGCTTCGCCAGATATTGAGCAACCACTAACAGTTAAGGGAATAGAATAATTGAAAGACCCTGCACTGGTTGGAGTACCGCTAATTGTTACTAATTTATTTGTACTGTCATAATTTACGTTCAATCCAGAAGGTAAATTAAATGAGCCTGTTCCAATACCATCATAACCTTGTAAAGTATGAGAAAATGAATTTATTGGGGTATTAATACAAACCGATAAATTTACTGGACCAGAAGAAACACTATATGTGTTAATAGTAGTAGTTGAACTAGCCACAGGATTATTAGAACAAGCATTTGAATAGGTAACTGTAACCGTTTTTGAACCAGCTGTCAACCATTTTAAAGTTACGGTACTACTAGATGTTGAAACTCCTCCGGAAGTTATAGTATAATCGGTTCCTAAAGTTCCAGGAACAGTCCATCTATAATTACCTTGCCCAGATTGAGTGGTATAGGTTACATCCGTATTTGGGCAACTTATTGCTGAAGGCGAGACCGTAAATGTTGGTCTTATATCGATATCAATTCTGGTTTGAACTGCTGTTTCTGCAGGGCATGTTCCGTTTTGCACTACCGTTCTGAAGGTCCTAAGTGCTGTTAATTTTGCGGGTTGATAAGTAGTTAAATTTGCAGTATTTGGTATGTCGATCCAGCTTCCACTAGATTCTGCCGGGTCATCACTATATTGCCATTTTATAATAGTACCACTAAAAGTTCCCATGTATAATTGTGGGCTGTCATCTCCAAGGCAGATGTGTTTTCCACCATGTACTTGTCCTCTGTTAGGGACCGCTACAGTAATCGTTCCTGTTGTTGTAACGTTTCCACATCCGTTTAACAAGGTAACGGTGTAATTGAATGTACCTCCTGTCGTAGTTGTAGGAGTTCCTGTTATAGTTAAAACATTTGATGCCCAAGTTCCCGTAACTCCTGCAGGTAATCCTGTTACGTCTGCTCCTGTGGCTCCTGTGGTAGCATATCTTATTGCTGTTATGGCACTACCTTTGCAAATGTTCTGAGCATCAGTTCCTGTTGCAGAAGTTAAAGTTACAGTATTAGCTGGATTTACTGTAATCCTTCCGGTTGCATTTGCGCTTCCACAGCCACCAGTTAATGGTATGCTATAGTCAAAAGTTCCTGAAGCTGTAGGCATTCCGCTGATTGTTATTGTATTAGATGACCATGATGCCGAAACTCCTGCAGGCAAACCATTTGCACCTGATACTGCATTGTTAGATATTCCTGTAGCACCTGTTGTAGTATGAGTTACTGAAGGCATAGTTGAGTTAATACAAATACTTGGGCTTGATGAAGCATTTGATACCGTTTGATTAGCATTTACCGTTATTGTTCCGGTTGCACTTACTGAACCGCAACCACCATTTAATGGAATACTATATGAATAGTTTCCAGGCGTATTTGGCATCCCTCCAATTGTTATAGTATTAGATAACCAAGAGGCTGTCAGTCCAGGAGGTAGATTTGTTGGTGTTCCAATTCCAGTTGCTCCAGTTGTAGTGTGTGTTATAGATGTCATAGATACACCAACACAAACACTAGGGTTTGATGATGAAGTTGCTGTATTTGTAGGTGTTACTGTAACAACCACGGTTGCACAAGAAGTTGTATTGCAACTTCCGCTATATCGTACATAGTAAGTAGTATTTGTTGTGGGAGACACTGTGATACTATTTCCAGTTCCTGCGAGAGTCCCTCCACATGATCCTGTATACCATTGTGTCGTTGCCCCCGTTCCGAGAGATCCTCCCGTTACAGTAAGTGTAGTGCTTGCTCCGTTACAAATAGTAGTATTTCCTGTTGCGCCAGTTGGTGCTGTTGATAATGTTGTTACTGTAATTGTTCCGGTAGCATTTACTGCATTTCCACAGCCGGTCAAAGGAATGCTATAGTTAAAAGTCCCCGTTGCGGATGGAGTTCCACTGATTGTTATAGTATTTGCATTCCATGATGCAGTAACTCCTGATGGCAAACCGGTAATACCAGCGCTGTTTATTCCAGTTGCATTTATTGTGGTATGAGTTATAGCTGGTGATAGAGGAGTGCCGACACATAGTGTAGGAGTTGATGACGCGTTTCCAACTATATTTCCAATATTTACTATTACTTCATTTGAAGTTACAATACAACCTCCATTTGATGATGTACATACGAGATACCAAGTTCCTGTTGTTAAATCGGAACTAGTTGGTAGATATGTATTTCCTGTAGCACCTGAAATTGGAGTTATTGTACCTCCTGAAACAGATCTTTTGCCCCATTGTCTAGAAGTTATTGTGCCTCCTGATTCAGTAACAGTTAAAACATTCCCTGATGTGCAAAAGTTTTGGGTAGCGGTTGGTGCTATTGAAACTGACGCTATTTGAGCAGATACAGTGACAGTTACAGGATAGGTTACGCTCGTGCAAGATGTGGAATAAATAAATACTCTAACAGTTGCGTTATAGGTGCCAACGGCTACGCCATAAGGAACATTTATGGCAATTGTGCCAGAACCAGCAGTAAAGGAACCACCCTGATCTCCAAAGCCAGCTGACTTAGCCGCGCTGTCAAAAACTAATGCATATCCATTTGGAGAGCCGGTTGTGGCGCTATAATTTAAAGTGCTACTTACACCATTTTTACAAACTGGAGAGTTGGTCGAATTAAGTGTTACAGTTAATTCTGGTCGTATTTCAACTTGTAGAACACCTGTATAAACGGTCCCACAGTTCACATCTCCAACCATTACTCTATATTCCCAAGTTCCTGCAGTTGCAGGTGTTTCTGTGTATGAATTGGTTGTGTTTGCAATAGTTGTCCACGTAGTCGATGGACTTAATCTTTTTTCCCATCTAACAACTGCTCCTACAATAGTTCCTGTTAAGTTGATTGTAATTGGAGAATTAAAGCAAGCTGGAGCAACATAAGCTAAATATCCAGATTGTGGTGAAGGAGGTGTTTGTAAAGTTGCTGTATTACCACTTGAAATTGTATTACTACATGAATTGCCACTTGAGCCGCTTGCTAAATTTGTAATTGTTATAGTGCTAGAGTTAACTGTGGTTAAATCTGTAGATGTAAAACTTCCACTTCCAGCTGTACTAACAGTCATTGTTGCTGTTTTGGCTGTTGCGGATGGATTAGTTGTGTTATAGGTTACAGTGTAGGTTCCAGTTGGTAAACCAGATGCGGTTGAATTTAAGGTAATAATAGGCGTACTTGAAGAAGTACATTTTACAGCAGTTACTGAAGTAAGACTAAAAGCTTGACTTACTGCTACAGTAATTGTGCTTGTACTTGTATATAAATCGTTTCCGTAATATGTTGTACAGGTTAAGATTGCTGTATAACTACCTGTCTGACTTGCAGTCAAATTATAATTTTGTGAATTACTTGTAGTTGTAGTTCCATCAGGTGCTTTCATGCTCCAAGAGTAATTTACGCCTGCTGCACCTCCTGAAGTTTTTGTTCCTGCTGAGCCTGAGTAAGAACCGGTTAGATTAATCGTCCCATTTTGACAAACTGGCGAATTTGAATTTGCAATTGCATTCATTGTTCCGCCACCACTATTAAACTCAGAAAAACTATATACTGTACCGCCACCATTTCCTGTGCAGGCAGCGATTTTTATAGTTCCGATATAAATAGCAACATTGTTTGAACAACCTACACTATTATCAACTTTTCCTGGAGAATTAACTTTTACGGCTGTGCCAGATGGCAGATGTATATTACTATTGTTGTCTGCAAAAGTAAGTAAACCGTTAATTGTCAATTGCGTTATTGAGTTAAGCGTTACCGTGCCAGATACGATAAAAGTACCATCGATTGTCAAAGTTTTAGCATTAATGGTTCCGGTGCTGGTTATTGTTGCTCCACTGGCAATTACAACATCATCTGTTGCTGAGGGAACTACGCCACCAACCCATGAACTTGTACTGTTCCAATTTCCTCCAGTGCTTGTACTAGTTATCGTACTTGCGACGATGGAAATTTTATCCGAAAAGTTATTGGCTCTAATTGTGTTGATGTTGAGAGCTGGTGTATTTTTTCCAAAAGAAAAAAAAGACAATAGAAAAAATAAAACACTTAAAAGTAGTTTTCTAATCATATAAATCGTGGCATTTAAATTTTAAAAAAAACTGTCGTTTTGTTTAACGTTCCTATACCCGTTTTTTAATTGAAAATTGCATCCAAAATGAAACCAAGTAGTCATGTTAAGTGGTTTTAATCAGGATGTTATGCTGGCATAGGATTTAACCAAACAAAGATATAGACATCTACGAGTTTCAAATAAGGTTGGTTTTGGAATAGCCGAATAATCGATGAAGTGTTAAAATTACTCGTTGAAATGCATGTTTAAAATTGCCTTTTTATGGAAATTCTTATAAATCCACTAAATTTAATATAGGAAAAATCGTAAAAATTAACATAAAATTTATGATTTTTTGGAAAATTTATTCTAAAAAAGCGAGATAAGCTTTGGAATTCGTAATAAATTAAGATTTTAACATTAAAGTATTTTCTGATGTTTTAATGTTGTTTTTAAGTGATTTTAGGAAGGATGTTTTCAAAAAAAATGGAGCTTATTCTAGCTCCATCATTTTTACTTTTTCATAAACAAAATTGCTTTCGTAGCCACGACGAAGAAGATAGTAGCAGCACTTTTTTCTTTTCTTGAGAACATTTTTTTCTTGAATGCTATTCCAGCATTTTTCTGCAAGATCATTAAAAGTGTTTTCGTATTCTTCTGGTGAAATTTCTTTCAATGCCAATGTTATATTTGTCGATGAAATATGTCTAAGTTTAAGTTCATTTGTAATTCTGATTTTTCCCCACTGTTTCATTCTATGCTTACCTCGAGCAAAACTGCATGCAAAACGAGTTTCATTCAAGAAGTTGTCTTCAATCAATTTTACAACAATAAAATCAATTTCATCAGTTGTCATTTTGAAACTCTCTAATTTTGAAATTACCTCGTCGTGACACCGTTCTTGATAGGCACAAAAGTGTTCTAATTTCTGTAAAGCTTCCTTTATTGTGTAAACTGAATTCATGAGTTTTTTCTTTCTTTTTAACTATAAGTGCTAAAAATAATCATTTTGCTGTTAAATTTTTGCCGATTGTTGCGTTTTTTCTAAAAAAGAAATTGCTTAAAATGTTGTGTGTGTGCGGAATTATAATATTTTTGTACGATAATATCGCAAGTTTTAACCTCTTTGAAAAACAGTGTTTTAACTTAAAAAAATTAAAATTTAAAAGCCAAAATTAAAGTTTTGCTGTAAATAAAACAGCACGTTTTTATTTTCTTTTAAAGCCAAAACAAATCTAATACCACGCCTATGCCTCGAAAACTACTATTGTTTGTTCGTTCTTTATTTTTAAATTTTTCTAATTCTTCTAAAGAAAGATCTTTTAGCCTTAGTTTTAAGATGCTTTGTTTGGGAGTGTTTTTTGTTGTTACATTTTCAAATGCGGCAACTATTACTGTCACTGCTAATACAAATTGGTCAGCGCTTGCAGGAGGAAGTGGGCCTGGAGGATTGCCAAATAATACTGACATCATAATTGTTAGGAATGGTGCAATTTTAACAGTAAACAGCACTACCGCAACATGTGCAAGTTTGCAATTAGGCTCTTTAGCAGGTGGTGCCGGAACATTGACATTTGCAAATTCAGGATCTCCTTCTTTAAATGTCGTAGGCAATATCCAACTTGGAGATACAGGAAACACAAATAGAACAGGTACTATAACATTTCTTTCAGGTGCAACATTAAGTGCAGGAAGTATAACGATAGGTACAGCTACCGGTGGAGGTACAGGTACCGTTACAATGACCGCTGGATCAATACTTAATGTTGGCTCTTTTCTTGTAAATCCAACAGCAACAGCAGCAAGTTGGGTTCCAAGTACGGGAACGGTAATTATGACTGCAACAAATACTCTGCCCTCATCTGTAATAACTTCTTTTAGTAGTTTAACGATAAACACTGGTACAACAACAACAGCTGGTGTTGGTTTTTCTGTTGGGGGAATTTTAAGTATTCCTTCAGGAGCTATTCTAAATATGGCAACATACGCTATGACTGGAGGTTTATCTACTTCGGGAAGTGGAATTTTGCAGACTCAAAATACTGGAACTCCTTTGCCGGCTGGCCGAACTTGGGTGCCAAACGTACAATATAATAATAGCGGTAATCAAACAGTTTCAGGGGGGACCTATACTGATCTTACTCTTTCAGGTTCAGGAACCAAAACTGTTGGGTCTAATATAACGGTGAATAACAATCTCACAGTAACAGGAAGTGCTGCACTTGCGCCTAATGCTAATAATCGTATTTCAGATGCGACTAAAATTGTGCTTGATGGAGGAAGTTATTCTACCGGAGGAAATAATGAAGTGGTAGGAACTTTGTCTTTGACTGATAATTCGACAATAGCCTTAGGTTCGTCAAGTCATACAATAAGTTTTGCTGCTAGTAATGGAATATCATGGACTTCTGGTAAAACTTTGATTATAACAGGTTGGACAGGGGCGTTTAATAGCACGGGAAGAATTTTTGTTGGTACTTCGGCCACAGGATTGACAGCATCACAATTGTCACAGATAAAATTTCAAGTCGGTGCAGAAAATAGAGATGCTACTATTTTAGATACAGGTGAATTAGTTCCTGCATTTTGTCCGTTTGCAAGTAATACAATATTTGGAACGACACAAACAATTTGTTATGATTCAACAGTTAGAACTTCTTCTCCAAATACAGGAGGAGTCACTTTTTCTGCAGTTCCTGTTGATCGATATGTAGCCGTGAATGTTATTCAGGGTGTACAATATCGTATTGCAACTACTGCAACAAATAGGACTTTTACAAAACGATTGACATTGTTTAATGGAAGTAATACTGCAACTGCTTTGGCTACTGTAAATGCTAGTTCTGGTACTACCGCAGCAACCGTTGATTGGACCGCTACTTTTACAGGAGTTTTATATGTAGTTTTTAATACTGCAAATTGCCAAACTAGTACACAAACTGATGATATTACTGTTAGCTATATTGGTGGTAATAATACTGCAGATAGTCAAGCTTTATCTGGTACAAATTCGTGGGTTGGACATGTTTATAATTTTTCAGATTCAGCAGGTGTTTCTCCTCTTAGTGATGCAGATGCATTTGGAAATTATTTAGGGTATTTTAATCAGGCGAATACTGTATCTGGTTCGACAATTTCTTTTACTCAGGATTATTCAGGAACTGCAACTTGTTTCCCTTTTACCGCAGGTGGAACATCGCAAACTTTTTATACGGAAACCTTTGCTGTTCGTTATAAAATGCAAACTACTTCAGCAGTCTATCCTGCGGGTTGTTATTTTGTAAGTATAAAAGGAGATGATGGTGTTCGTTTATATGTTGATGGAACATTGGTATTTGATGCATGGATTCAACAAGCAGAAACAACTTATGATAATGTACTTGTTTATTTAAATGGAAGCAGCCAGCTTGTCTTTGATTATTATGAAAAAAATAGCAATAATACATCAACTTTTTCTATTACTCCTGCGTCAGCAACAATAACAAGTTTAAACACAGTTACTCCGGTTGGGCCAATTGCAAGATGTTCATCTACAACAACGGCATTAACAGGTTCTACTGTAGCAACACAAGGGAGTAATTCAATTGCTCCAGTTTTATACCAATGGCAATCTTCTACTGATAATATAACTTGGAATGATATATCTGGTGCTACAGCAAAAGATTATACAGTCCCTGGAACAACACCTACTGTTGCTACACGAATTTATTATAGGAGAAATGTTAAAGGTTCCACTGCAAGCTCTGCCGCATGTGTTTTTAGTACAAATGCAGTTGCTATTATTACTAGCCCTAATAATTCAACGCCAGTAGCACCAACTTCAGCAGTTGCAACTAATGTGACTTGTTCTAGTTTTACTGCTAATTGGAGTTCAGTGTCAAATGCTACTAGTTATAGAATTGATGTTTCAACAAGTAGTACTTTTGCAAGTTTTGTTGTCAATAACCTAGATATTGGATTCGCAACTTCTTATAATGTTACTGGATTAACCGTTGGAACGTATTATTATAGAGTACGATCTTATAATGGCTGTGGAAATAATGTTAGCACGGCCTCTTCTTCAACTCAAACGGTTGTTGTTGCTAATCCAACTGCGACAATAAGTGGGTCGGCAAATGTTTGTTTAAATGCAAGTTCGCCAAATGTGGTTTTTACAAATCCGCAAACTTTACCAATTACTGTTACTTATAATATAAATGGAGGATCAAATGCTACCATAAATGTTGCCGCTAGTTCTACTGCAAATGTTACTGCGTCAACTACAACTTCTGGTGTATTTGTTTATAATTTGGTTAGCGTTGCATTCCAATCGGCACCAACTTGTTCAACTACGCTTTCGGGATCAGCAACTGTAGTAGTAAATTCTACGCCAACCATTACATTAAATAAAACGGATAAAGCCTGTCCATCACCTAATAACGGAACTATAACGCCAGCTCTTTCGGGAGGGCTTACAAATATTAGGTATATTAGATTAACACAAAAATATGTTGACGCAGATGCATGGCAACAAGTGGCTGAAATACAGGCTTATGAGATTTTTACAGGAACTAATGTTGCTTTGTCAGCAAATGGTGCTACAGCTACATCAAGTTCTGTTTATACTAATGCTCCTGCGACATATGGACCATTAAGAGCAATTGATGGGAATCTAGGTAGTTTTTGGCATAGCAATTCTACAAATATTAATGAGTACATAATGGTGGATTTAGCATCAGCAAAAAATTTAGATTATTTACGTATTTATAATCGTGCTGATTGTTGCCAAACAAGAGGTCAAAATATGTTGTTAGAATTACTTGATGCATCTAACAAAGTTGTTTATTCTAAAACTGTAGATCTTTTCGAAAATATAACTACACCACAACATTATATTGATGTTAATGTTTTGGATGTTTCTTGGAGTGACGGAGGAACTACTTTAAATAGAACTGGTTTAGATGCCGGGACATATACTTTGAATTATTCAGATGCAGCGGGTTGTTCATCAAGTCCTCAAACTACAATTAATACGACTAATGTAAACGCTGCTATTACTTCAGTTACAGGAGCAAGTGCAATCTGTATTGGAGGAACAGCAACCGCATATACGGCTAACGGCGTTGTGCTAGGTGGTGGAACTGGTGCATGGAGCAGCAGCAATACAGGTGTTGCTACGGTTGATGCTTCAGGAAATGTAACAGG
>NZ_JBCPXZ010000004.1:0-524127 GCF_039581405.1 Flavobacterium mesophilum
CGCCATGAAAAGATTGGAGCGGATAGCGGGAATAAGCTCCTTATTATTGCCAAAATCCAATCCTGAAATCCCGAATCCCAAAAATGAAGGGCTTCGGCTCCGCTCGCACGGGCAAGATGTACTCATATATTATATGTATATAAAAACAAACCCGGCAGGTTTTGAAAAACTGTCCGGTTGAGAATACACAACAACCATATATTATAGTACAACAAAAACTATACTTATTATATAATAGAGTAAACTTCTCCATATATATTGTATGTATTTTTGTAATCATGTATATTTGCATTCACAAAATTATAAACAATGATCAAGATTACTTTACCCGATGGGTCAATTAGAGAGTTCGCTTCAGGCGTAACTCCAATGGAGGTCGCTAAAAACATTAGCGAAGGTTTTGCTAGAAACGTGATTTCAGCATCTTTTAATGGTACAACTATTGAAACCGAAACTCCATTGACGACCGACGGTAATCTTATATTATATACTTGGAATGATGCGGAAGGCAAAAAAGCGTTCTGGCATTCGACTTCGCACGTCATGGCTCAAGCCCTTGAGGAATTGTATCCTGGAATTAAACTAACTCTTGGACCTGCAATTGCTAATGGATTCTATTATGATGTGGATTTTGAAGATCAGAAAATTTCTGAAGCTGATTTCAAAAAGATTGAGGATCGTATTCTTGAAATTTCAAGAGGAAAATATGATTTCAAAATGCGTCCGGTAAGCAAAGCAGAAGCATTGGAAATGTACAAAGACAACGTTTACAAGACTGAATTAATTTCGAACCTTGAAGACGGAACTATTACTTTCTGCGATCACGCAACTTTTACTGATTTATGCCGCGGTGGGCATATTCCGAATACTGGAATCATCAAAGCTGTAAAAATCATGAGCGTCGCTGGTGCTTATTGGAGAGGTGACGAGAAAAACAAACAGTTGACTCGTGTTTATGGAACTTCTTTCCCTAAACAAAAAGATCTGACTGAATATCTTGAACTTCTCGAAGAAGCAAAACGCCGTGATCACCGTAAATTAGGAAAAGAACTTGAATTGTTCGCTTTCTCTCAAAAAGTGGGTCAAGGCTTACCTTTATGGTTGCCAAAAGGAGCTGCTTTAAGAGAGCGTTTAGAGCAATTTTTGAAAAGAGCTCAAAAGAAAGCGGGATACGAGCAAGTTGTTTCTCCTCATATTGGTCAGAAAGAATTATATGTTACTTCTGGTCACTATGCAAAATATGGTGCAGATAGTTTTCAGCCAATCCATACTCCAGCAGAAGGTGAAGAGTTTTTATTGAAACCAATGAACTGTCCACACCACTGTGAAATCTACAACGTAAGACCTTGGTCATATAAAGATTTACCTAAGCGTTATGCTGAATTTGGTACTGTTTATAGATATGAGCAATCTGGAGAATTACACGGTTTAACTCGTGTTAGAGGATTTACTCAGGATGATGCGCACATTTTCTGTACTCCAGAACAATTGGATGAAGAGTTCAAAAAAGTAATTGACCTTGTATTATACGTATTTGGGTCTTTAGGTTTTGAAAACTTTACAGCTCAAATTTCATTGAGAGATCAGGAAGACAGAGAAAAATATATTGGAACTGATGAAAACTGGGAAAAGGCAGAAAACGCTATTATCAACGCAGCAAAAGACAAAGGCCTTAACACTGTTGTTGAATATGGTGAAGCCGCATTCTATGGTCCAAAACTGGATTTCATGGTAAAAGATGCCCTAGGAAGACAATGGCAATTAGGTACAATTCAGGTAGATTATAACTTGCCTGAGCGTTTTGATTTGACTTACAAAGGCGCTGATAATGAATTACATCGCCCTGTTATGATTCACAGAGCTCCTTTTGGATCTATGGAACGTTTTATAGCAATTCTATTAGAGCATACTGCAGGAAATTTCCCACTTTGGCTTATGCCTGAGCAAGCTATTATCTTGTCTTTGAGCGAGAAATACGAAAATTATGCTAAAAAAGTTTTAGATTTGCTAGAAAATCACGAAATTCGCGCCCTAATTGACAACCGAAACGAAACTATCGGTAAGAAAATTAGAGATGCAGAAATGCAAAAAATCCCATTTATGCTTATTGTAGGCGAGGAAGAAGAGAAAAACGGTACGATTTCGATTCGTCGTCATGGACAAGAAGGAAAAGGTAATATCACAGTTTCAATCGAAGAATTTGCTGCGATTGTAGACGAAGAAATAAAAAAGACATTAAAAGTATTTACAGTTTAACTTAAATTAGAAAGTCATAGCAATAAGAAGCAACAGAGGTTTTCAACCTCGAGTAGAAAAAAAAGATGCACACAGAATAAACAATCTTATTCGTGTTCCAGAGGTACGTCTTGTAGGTGAAAATATCGAGCCTGGCGTTTTTAAAATCGCAGATGCGTTACGTTTAGCTGACCAATTTGAATTGGATTTAGTTGAAATCTCGCCAAACGCGGAACCGCCGGTTTGTAAAATTATGGACTACAAGAAATTTGTTTACGAACAAAAGAAAAGAGATAAAGCTTTAAAAGCTAAATCTTCTCAAGTTGTTGTAAAAGAAATTCGATTTGGTCCTCAAACTGACGAGCATGATTATGAATTTAAAAGAAAGAACGCTGAGAAATTCTTAAAAGAAGGAGCAAAATTAAAAGCTTTCGTATTCTTTAAAGGACGTTCTATCATTTACAAAGATCAAGGTCAGATTCTATTATTACGTCTTGCTCAGGATTTGGAAGAACACGGTAAAGTTGAAGCTATGCCTGTTTTGGAAGGAAAGAGAATGATTATGTTCATTGCTCCGAAGAAAAAGAAATAAGTCTTAAAGTCGAAAGTCTTAAAGTCGAAAGTCATAAATTGACTTTTGACTTTTGACTTTTAAACTTTTAGACCAAAGATATAAGTAAGTAAGAATAAATTAAAACACTAGGAAAAATGCCTAAAATGAAAACAAAATCTAGCGCTAAGAAACGTTTTAAAGTTACTGGCTCTGGAAAGATTAAAAGAAAGCATGCTTTTAAAAGTCACATCTTGACTAAAAAATCTAAAAAACGTAAATTAGCTTTGACACACTCAGCGCTAGTTCACCAAACAGATATGAAAAGCATTAAACAACAATTAAGAATTATCTAATTTTAGTCGAAAGACAAAAGTTATAAAGTCTAAAGTCGTTTGTGATTTTGACTAAAATTCTTTAGGTTAAAAAATTATTTATATAACCTTGGAGTATGGCTTTAAGTTCCTTTGATTCAATTCAGGACGCCTGCTACAAAAAAACATTAAAATTATGCCAAGATCGGTAAATTCAGTTGCTAAAAGAGCAAGAAGAAAAAAAATAATGAAGCAAGCCAAAGGTTTCTTTGGTAGACGTAAAAACGTTTGGACAGTTGCTAAGAACGCGGTAGAGAAAGCAATGAGCTACGCTTACCGTGATAGAAAACAGAATAAAAGAAATTTCCGTTCATTATGGATTCAACGTATCAACGCTGGAGCTAGATTAGAAGGAATGTCTTATTCTCAATTCATGGGGAAAGTTAAAGCTAACGGAATCGAATTGAACCGTAAAGTTCTTGCAGATTTAGCTATGAACCACCCAGAAGCTTTCAAAGCTATTCTTAATAAAGTAAAATAAAACGTTTTATAAACTCAATTTAAGATTACTTACTTATTATATAAAACCATTCGTTTATTCGAATGGTTTTTTTTTGTTTTTATTATCTTTCGATTCCAACACAATAAGACAATGAAGAATCTTTTTGCAATTTTATTTCTTACACTAACACTTTTGGCTAAAGCTCAAGAGAAGGATTTGAACAAGAATTCAATACAAACAATTATTGGTATAATTGATAAACGTGATGTAAATTGCCTCTCTGAAATCAAACAAGCGAAAATTGACTTTAAAAAACAAGAAGTTCTCTACGAACTAATCTCGGAAGGATATCTTGACAGCGATTATAATAGGCATTATTCTCATTTAATAGGTCTGCTAAAAGAAAAAGGAATTAACTTTTCAGAATCTCTTGATTTTGGTCCATCTTGGATTTTAGATGATGAAACTGAATATCCTTTAATAGCAAATTGTTACTGCAAAGCATCTAATGAACTACTAAAGGAAAAATATGGACAAAACTTTGTTAAGAACATCACCAAAACCGCAGACAGTTTGTACGTAATGAGCAGAATAGAAATCCCTTTTGAATATCCATTTGGAGTAGATGATTATTGTTTGATATATCCAAAAGCCGGAGACTTTTTAGAGCAAAAAATTGAAATTCAAAAAGACTTTTTCTCTTCTTTTGTGTTCCCAAAAAATTTCATTCAAAGCAGTGAAAAAAGCGATTTTTATGCCAAAACTAAATTTACAATCAACAGAAACAATACAATATCTAACATTACCGTAAAGATTAAATTTAAAAACTCAAAGAATGAAGAGTTTAATAACTTCTTAATTAATTAAATTAGTGAATTTGTTAAACATGCAGATTGGCAAGCTGCAGTTAGTGACGGTATAAAAGTAAATTGTAACTTTGATATCACCTTCTACAATCAAAATTTCCATTAAAAAGTAGAGAACTTTAAAATCTTTATAACAAGCAAAATAATGCAGAACGCTATTCTAAATCATATTCAAAAGTTTATCAATCTTGAACCTTCGGAAATTGATATTTTAGAATCATGCTTCAGTACTTTGCAAATAAAAAAGAAAGAGCATGTTTTAAAAGAAGGCCAAATCTGCAATACCATGTATTTTGTTGTTAAGGGTTGTATGAGACAATACATTATTAATCCTAAGGGAACCGAACAAACATTACAATTTGGTATTGAAAACTGGTGGATTACTGATTATTTAAGCTACCACAATCATATTCCGTCAAGTTTTTATTTACAGGCAGTAGAAAATTCAGAAGTTATTGCCCTTGATAAAACTGTTCTAGAATCACTACTGATCGAAATCCCAAACTTGGAAAGGTATTTCAGAATCATTACTCAAAAAACTTTTGGTGCGATGCAAATGCGAATTAAATTCTTATTTACAATGTCAGCAGAAGAGAGATATCATCATTTTAACGATCACTTCCCAGAATTTGCCCAGCGCGTTCCACAATACATGCTTGCCTCCTATCTCGATTTTTCAGCAGAATTTATGAGTAAAATCAGAGCTGGAAAAGTGTGAATTGAATTTCTTGAAGTAGTTCAAGTTTTTAAAAACATTCATTGCTGACCTTTGTAATGAACTTTTAAAACATATAAAAATGAACTCAAGAATCGTTATCCCACAAGTTGCCCCAGAAGCTTATCAAGCTATGTTAAACTTAGAAAAATACATGGCTTCAACATCATTATCTCCAGTACATAAAGAATTGATTAAAATTAGAGCATCGCAAATAAATGGTTGTGCCTATTGCATAAAAATGCATACTACCGATGCTCGAAAACTAGGCGTAACAGAACAACACATTTATTTATTAAATGCGTGGCGTGAAGCTGATTTTTATACTGAGGAAGAAAAAGCAATATTTGCATTGACTGAAGAAATAACTCTAATAAGCAATCATGTTTCTGAAGAAGTCTATCAAAAGGCCGCAAAATTATTTGACGAAAAATATCTAGCCGAAATCATTATGGCAATCATTACGATCAATGCTTGGAACAGAATTGGAATTGCAACTGGTATGCGCGCAGAATAATTTATAAGGATAAATTTTACAACAAATTTATAAATTTTAACCCTCTCTTCAGAGGGTTATTTTGTATATATCTGTAAATGAGAATCAACAACTTAAAAAAAAATGCTATTTTGCAAAATACCGTATTTATACGCTTTTGTAAAATCTATATTTTTTTATTTTTGGCGCATGATTTCAAAAATAATACAATTTTCTCTATATATAATTTTAATTTTTACAGTCTTTTTTGCCTGTCAGAAGAAAAAATGCTTTACGGAGGATATTACAAATAACAAGGTCAAAATTGACCAGATAATAAATGCTGCAGATTCTTTATATAAGAAAAAACAATTAGATAGCGCATTTTGTCTTTACAACAAGGCAAGAACAAAATGCGACCCAAATCAAGACCCCAAAAAATATGTTTATTGCATGTACTACATGGCCGAAATTCAACAAGACCATGAAGATTTTATTGGAAGTACTATTACAGCAAATGAAACCCTTCCTTACTTAAACAAAATACAAGATCAAAATTACATTTGGAACATATATAGTGTCTTAGGAAGAAACTATTATTACACTTATGATTACCCAAGTGCGACTTACTATTATTCGAAAGCCTTTACTTTAAAAACTGAAAAGATTAATGTTCTTGAAGCAAAAAACAATATAGCGACCATCGCAATAAAACAGTACAATTACAAAAAAGCATTACAAATTTTCCTTGTAATTAGTGAAGAAAAAATTGTGCAGGAAAAACCAGATTACTACTCAAAAATACTCGATTATATTGGTTATTGCTATTTCAAGCTTAAGGATCCAAAAGCAATGTTCTTTTTTCAAAAAAGCATTCAAATTAAGTCTAAAGCAAAAGATGAGGATGGCTTAGGAAAAACATATTATCATCTTACTGAATATTATAAAAATGACAAGGCTTTATCGATGATGTATGCAAAATTAAGCTATAAAAATTATACATTGTCCAAGAATATAGATAAACGCCTACTTGCCTTAAAATTCATTATAGAAAACACTGACTCGGCTATAGAGTCAAAAGAAAACTCTATTATTTACACCGAATTGATTGACAGCATTTATGAAGTGAGACAAAAAGCAAAAAATCAATTCGCAAAAATGAAATATGATTCTAAAACCGAACAGGAAGAAAACTTAAAATTAAAGGCTCAAAAAATTAAAAATGAACTTCAATTAGCAAAACAAGAAAGTAAAAATATCATTTCATATATCATGATCATATTAGCATCATGCCTAATTGTATTTATTTATTTTTATTTAACTGCTAGGGCAAATCGCCAAAAACTTGAAGCTACTTATCAAAGCGAGACTAGAATTTCAAAAAAATTACATGACGAACTTGCAAACGATATTTATCATGCAATGGCATTTGTTGAAAACAGAAATCTTTCATCCGAGGAAAACCAAAATCATTTATCAAAAAGATTGGAAGATATTTACTCCCGAATAAGAGATGTATCAAAGGAAAACAATCCAATTGTGGGCAATCCAGATTATAAAATTTCGCTTAAAGAAATGATCTCTGGATTTCACACTTCTAATTTAAACCTTTTGATTAATGGTTTAGATGAAATTTCATGGGATCAACTGGACAAAATAAAAAAAGTATCGGTTTACAGAGCTATTCAAGAATTACTTGTAAACATGAAAAAACATAGTGATGCCAGTTTGGTTGCGATAACTTTTAAAGAAAAAGAAAATAATATAATAATCAATTATACCGATAACGGAAAAGGAATTGACATAAATAAAATGGTCCTAAAAAATGGCTTACATAATATTGAAAATCGAATTAATGCCATTAAAGGAGAGATTGAAATTCATTCAGATTTTGGAAAAGGGTTTAAAGTTCATATTAAATTTCCCGTATAATGAGTAAGAACCTATTTCGTTTTTTTCAAAAAAATTACATTATTATTTGCTTAGTACTCTTTACTGCAATTTTAGTGGTGTCTTTTTCTGTACCATTATCAGAAATAAAAAGCTTAAAAAGTGAGCCCGTTAATAAAGATCATTTAGCCAAAATCACAAAAACTTTAAAAAAAGGAAAAGACTTTTTAAAAGAAGGAAAAATAGATAGTGCTATTTTTTATCTAGACAAGACACAATTATTATGCAGGCCTATAGAAAATTATGTTGATGAATACCTCTCTGCACTAAATCACCGCGCAGAAGCTTTGCAAAGAACAGGCGATTTTAACGCAGTGGGAACTACGCTTACAAAAACATTTCCCTATTTAGAAAAATCATCAAACCCTAAATATGCTATTAATGCTTACACAATTATGGCATATAATTATTATTACATTTATGATTATGAACAAGCACTGTATTACCATAAAAAGGCATTAAAAAAAGCCGTTTCAACCTTTAGGAAAGCTCAAATATTATCTGAAATTGCATTTGTTTACATGCAACAAAAAAAATATAATGAAGCAATAGCTTTATTAGAGCCTCTTGCCAAGTATAAAATTATAGACAAAGTTGACCCTTCAAATACGGATGTTGTACGTTCAAGCGTATTTTATCAGCTTGGTCTTTGTTATTTACGTGCAGAAAAAGACAAACAATTAACATTAAATTGTTTTAATGAAAGCTTCAAATTAACGAATAAAACAAATGATTACGAACTAATTGCTAGTTATTATGCTTATTATTTATTCTATGACAAATACAATAACCCCGAGCTAAAAAAGAGTAATATTGAAAAAGCATATTATTGTGCAAAAAGAGCGAAATCCGTATCTAATCAAGTCAACATGTTAGCTTATTTAATTGAAGCTGATAGTCCTAAAAACACAAAAAAACACTGGAAGATTTATAGCAGGATGGTTGACAGCTTAATGCTTAGCCGTAAAAAAGCACAAAATCAATTTGCCGATGTAATTTACAATTCCAAAAAAGATAAGGATGAAAATTTGTATTTGAAAAACAAAAAAGCAGAAAATGAACTCCAATTGGAAAGGCAGAAAAATAGAAGCATTATCTCATATGTAATCATTACTTTCAGTATCTTCTTAGTTCTATTTCTTTCTTTTTATATGTCTTCAAAGGGGAAAAAAGAAAAAAATGATGCTATTTATCTCAGCGAAAACAGAATTTCCAAAAAATTAGATGATGAACTTGCAAATGACTTGTACCATACCATAGCTTTAATTCAAAAAGGAAATCTAGAAGTAAACCAAAATAAAGATCAGTTATTGAATAACCTCGAAAACATTTATTCAAAGGCAAGGAATATTTCTAAAGAAAATAGTTTTATCACTACTGATGAAAATTACATTTCCGAATTAAAAGAAATGATTTCTGGCTACAAAACCCAAAAAGTAAACATTCTATTGCAAGGTTTTGATACTGTTCGATGGAATCAAGTTGAAAAAAACAAAAAAATAATTCTTTACAGGATAATGCAGGAATTATTTCTGAATATGAAAAAACACAGCGAAGCTAGTTTAGTAAGTGTAATTATGAAGGTTTCTAACCATAATTTGACTGTTTTATATATTGATAATGGCATCGGAACAAAAAATAATGCACTAATTCTAAAAAATGGTCTCCAAAATGTGGAAAACCGTATTAAAACTATAAAAGGAACTATTACTTTTGACAAAAATTCTGACAAAGGTTTTAAATTAAGTTTCACTTTCCCAATTTAAAAACAAATTATATGTTCAAAAAAGTTTTAGTTGCCGAAGATTTAGACAGTATTAGCATTGCCGTAATTCAAGTACTTGAAGACTTAAAAGTTCCTATAATAGATCATGTAAAATATTGTGATGACGGCTTATTAAAAGTCAAAAAAGCGCTTGCAGAAAATGCACCATATGATTTACTGATTAGCGATTTATCATTCAAATCAGATTATCGAAAAAACCAACTAAACAGTGGTGAAGATCTTATTGGAGCTGTAAACAAAGTACAGCCGAATTTAAAAAAGATTATATTTTCAATAGAAGACAAATCATTTCGCATAAAATCACTTTTTAATGATTTAGGCATAAATGCTTATGTATCAAAAGGCCGTAATAGTATTGAAGAATTAAGAAAAGCTATTGAAGGTGTTTATCGAAATGAAGAAAAAATCTTATCCTCTGATTTATCGTTTAGCTTCAGCGATAAATCATTAATTGAAATTGAATCATACGATATTTCTATTTTATCGCTTTTAGCAAAAGGCTACATTTTAGAACACATTTCAAATGAATTCAAAGCAATGTCTATAACTCCTAACGGAACGAGCAGCATTGAAAAACGAATCAATAAATTAAAAATATATTTCAAAGCAAACAACAATGTTCATTTAATTGCCATTGCAAAAGATTTTGGGTTGGTCTAAAAATTAACATTTTCGTTACGGTTTTCCGTAATGAATTGCCCTTTTATACTCATAAATTTGTGTGCTATCCTATTAACTGAACCATGAAACCTAAATATCGCATTAATTTTATCCGTAGAATTAATACAACTAAAAATAGAATTATTATGAAAACAATGCTTCTTTGTATTTTTTTATCGGTAAGTTTTGCATTTGTATCTGAAAAAGCTGGTGGCTTTGAAATTGAATGGAAAATGGTTTTTATTCCTGCATTACTTGTTTTGCAAATTATCATCATTTCGACTGCATTAAAAAATAGATACAAAAAGAATTAAGAATACAAAGGCCAAAATTTGTAATGCTTATATTTGAATTTTTAAATTTCAAATGAAAACTACTTTAAGCATTCTTTTTTATTTTTTTACGTTCCTTTCTTTTTCACAAACTAAAATTCTGTCTTGGAATCTAGAAAATTTTGGAAAATCAAAATCTGATTCCGAAATAAATTTTATCGCTTCGACTGTCCTTGATTATGATATTATTGCTATTCAGGAAGTTGTTGCTGGTTATGGCGGAGCTCAGGCAATTGCCAAACTTTCAAGCGTATTAAACGAAAAAGGCTCAAAATGGGATTACGTAATTAGTGAACCCACAAGCAGTAGTAGTTATAAAGCCGAACGTTATGCTTTTATTTGGAAAACAAGTAAAGCAAAATTAAGAGGAAAACCTTGGCTGGAACAAAAATATAATCTAGAAATTGATCGCGAACCTTATTATGCCACATTTGAAATAGGCAAAAAAACAATTACTTTAAGCAACTTTCACGCGATTACCAAAAATAAAAATCCAGAGACAGAAATTAAATACTTTAAATTTCTTCCTACTCTTTATCCTGATTTGAATCTAATTTTTCTCGGAGACTTCAACTGTCCCCAGTCCCACACCGTTTTTTTTCCTTTAAAGAAAATGGGCTACGCGTCTATTTTGCAAAATCAAAAGACAACTTTAAAACAAAAATGCAAAAACAATGTATGCCTGGCATCTGAGTTTGATAATATTTTTTACAAATCAACTGTATTGAATTACAAAAAGTCAGGTGTAATTCATTTTTATGCAAAATTCGATTCATTACCTCAAGCCCGAAAAATATCAGACCATTTGCCTATTTGGTTTGAATTTTCCTTGAACTAAATCATTTACGGCATCATTCAAAACAAGCCTTTGCACTTTAGACTTTAGACTTTCGACTTATTTAAGTTTTAAGTTTTTTCTTTCTTGCTGCAGGAAATAAAACATTATTTAAGATTAATCGATAACCAGGAGAATTTGGATGCAAATCTAAAACTGTCGGCGGATCTCCAACTTGATGCTGAAAGTCTTCAGGATCATGACCACCAAAAAAAGTAAACATTCCTTTTCCTTTTTCGCCATGAATGTATCTCGATTCGCCATTTAATTCACAAGTTCCCATAATCAAAACATTTGATTTTACTAGTGAAGTATCAAATGAAGTGGTTTGCCCCATAAATCCCTTAACCAACTGTGTGTGATTTTGGCACAACATACTCGGAATAGGATCCCATTTTGCAGAAAATTCCATTAAAGTAAAATAATCCTTTTCCATAGGAACTTTGCGTTTCAAGGTCATATCAATATCTGAAAACTCATAAACTTCTGGTCTTCTTTCCAATGTAAAATTTTTGAAAGCGAAAGAATTTCCAAAATCCAATTTAGACTGATAGTTAGATTCACTTGGATCACCATCAAACATGGCTTCGCAAATATCAACTCCGTCTGCCGCAAGAGCAATATCGAAACTATCTGTAGCAGAGCACATCGCAAACATAAATCCGCCACCGATTACAAAATCTCTAATTTTTTTTGCCACTGCACCTTTCTCCTGCGAAACTTTAGCATAACCTAATTTTGCGGCTAAAGCTTCCGCATCTTTTTTCTGATCAATATACCAAGGTGTATTTTTGTATGCAGCATAAAATTTACCGTATTGTCCCGTAAAATCTTCGTGATGCAAATGAAGCCAATCGTATAATAACAACTGATCGCTTAAAACTTCTTCATCATATATTGGCGTAAACGGAATTTCGGCATAAGTTAACACCAAAGTAACGGCATCATCCCATGGCTGTTTGCCTTTTGGCGTATAAACGGCAATTTTTGGAGCTTTTTCTAAAACCACAGATTCCATATTTTGAGATGGACTTGAAATTTCATTTAAAATTGCTGCTTCTTCGCTGTCCGACAAAACTTCAAAACTCACCCCTCTTATCTTACATTCCTTTCTAATTTCTTCGGCGTCAGGCAATAAAAAAGAACCTCCTCTATAATTAAGAAGCCAACTTGCCTTATAGTCTTTACTTAAACACCAATAGGTGATTCCATAGGCTTTAAGATGATTTTGTTGCGTTGTTTCGTCCATTGGCAATAAAATAAATGATGCCTTTGCCGAAAACGAAAACAATATGATCAAGATAAAAAGTAGACTCTTCTTCATTAAAAAAATTATTTTAGTAAAGATAGGAAGGAAGCAATTAAAAACAGTAACGTTATCTCTGATTTATAACTGAAAGAAAAGTTAAAAAAGCTTTTAGTGTTTTTGCACCTAACTCAAAAACAGGTAAAAACACGTATTTCGTAAAAGCAAATTCTAACTACATTTGGTAACCCAAATCATTGAGTAATAAATCAATGAAAACCAAAACTATGAAATTTAACGAAAGTAATAACCAGCCAAAAGGATTAAATGTCATTCAAAAAATTGGTATTTGTGTTCTAGTCCTTACCATCATTTTGTATTATGTTCTATCGATACAATTTTTGACTGCCTAATAATTATAGTGTCAAAACAGCGATTTCATTTTGAATCGCATACACAACTAATCCCGCTATATTTCTTGATTCTGTTTTAAGAAGCAAATTGTTTCTGTGCCCCTCAACAGTTCTCGGACTCAAAAAAAGATGTTCAGCAATTTCAGAAGTTGTTTTTTGCTGGCAAATAAGTTGCAATATTTCGATTTCACGAGGAGAAAGAAAACTAGTTTCAAGATTCACTTTCGAAGTTTTTGATGAAACTATAGTATCTTGAATTGTTTTTAAGACGCTCTCATTATAATAAAATCCTTTTTTTGCGACTTCATTAATAGTAAGTATTAAATCTTTTGGAGTAGTATTTTTTATAAGATAAGCTACGGCGCCAACCTGAATCATATTAGCAATAAATGATTTGGTGTCATAGCTAGTCAGTGCTATTATTTTAATATCTGGGTAAGATTTACGAATAATTTTTGTCGCTTCAACACCATTAAGGACAGGCATTTTCAAATCCATGATAATAATATCCGGTTTGATTTCGTTTTCTTCTAAGCTAGCAAGAAGTTCTTCGCCGTTTGATGCTTCAAAAATAATTTCGATATTTTCTTCTCTCTGCAATAAAAAGGCAATTCCTTTTCGAAATAAAACTTCGTCGTCAACTAAAGCAATTTTAATAGCAGCATTCATTTTTATTTATTGTTTTGGTCGTTTGGTATGCCGAATTTACAAAATATGTAGCAAACATTGACTGCGGAAATCCAATATGTCGTTTTAAATCTACAATTAATACAATAATTTAACTTAAAATGTAAAATTTGCAGCGAAACCTTTATTTATTTCTGAAGAAATTCGAATAGTTCCGTTTAGAAAGGAAATACGGCTATCAATATTTTTCATGCCGAGCCCTTTTTGATTTTCTGCATCTTTACTATCAAAACCAATTCCGTTATCCTCATAATTACAAGTGAAAATTCCGTTATCATTAATAAACTCAATTTTGATTTCACTCGCTTTTCCGTGTCGGAGTGAATTATTCATAAATTCCTGAAGAATTCTAAAAACATGCAAATGACGATCAATATCATTTTCATGAAAATCAACATTATTTTTATAATAAACTTTTACCGCTTTGCTCGATTCAAATTCTGCGCACAACTCCTCAACACCAGCACTAAGTCCGAATTTTTCAAAAACCGGTGGCAATAAATTGTGGGCAATTTTTCGGGAGTTTTCCAAAGCTTTGGTTGTTAAGCTAATAATATTATCCGTAATTTCCCTAGTTTCAACTTCGGTCAAATTTGGAGCAGACAGCAAATGTGTATTCAAAGAAACAATATTCAATTTTGAACTGATATCGTCATGAAGATCCTGAGCAATTCGTTTCCGTTCTTCTTCTTGAGTCACAATAATTGCATGCAATTGTTCTCTTTGATACTGAATTTCCAAATCTCTTTTTTCTAATTCTTTCTGAGTTATCTTTTTTCTCGAAAAGTAAAAAAACAAGATCAAAACAAGACCCATCAAAAAGAAAGAAACACAACTAAATATTGCGGTTGCAACAATTTCGGATTCTGAGATTGCTTTTGCTGTCATATTATTTTAAGAATTATGTGTTGATTTACTTTCTAATGTTTTAATTAAAACTCTCTCAAAATAAGTAATTATGAGAGAGTCTTGATATTTTTTTTTAAATTCAAGCATTAATATGGTGGCGAAGGACGAGCACCATCATAAACATCTTCAGGATTGTCCATTGTTTTGCCTGTTAAAGATGTCTTTGACTTGATAGCATTATTTTTATCCAATTCCACCAGAATCGTAGTTACTTTTCCTTTTGCATTAAGTCCAAGAAATAATCCAATATTTGCTGTATTGCCACCTTTTAGCATTTCAGCCACAACAGCTGCTTCTAGGCTGTAATGCTGAAAACGCGCTCCTTCGTACGAAGTTACTTCATTTAAATCCGTTACTGTTTTCAATTTATTCTGCCATGCTACAATCCCATCAAAAGCTTCCTTAGAAAGCATCAAATGTTCGTTTAAAAGCGCTGATCCTTTATCAGTTTTACTCGTTTCACCATTTTCAAGCTTTACCAATTTATCATTGTAAGCAGGATCTTTTAGAATTTTAGAATCCATACTTGCTAGTTCTTTTCCTGATTTGTCAACACCGATTACTTTAATTTGCAATGTCTTGTCGCTATAACCTAACACAAACTGCAAATTTTCTACATTAGGAGTTTCAACTAATTTAGAAAATTCAGTTGTTGAAAATAAATAAGCAGTAACTTGTTCTTGTGAACTAGCAAAGCCAGCATCTAATTTTGCTGTCAACCAATTCTCTTGTTCTGTTGCTGAAACTGCAGAACCATTATCTTGTGAATTATCTTTTTGGCAGGAAAACATCATTAGTACGGTTCCTGCAAGCCCAAATAAAATTGTTTTTTTCATTATTAAGGATTTAGTGGGTAAATTTTTGAAATGCTGTTTTCGAAATTTATTATCGTAAAACATCGAAAACCTTTATCAGAATATATCGTGATAAAAGTCTTAATTACAATATTCAATATTAAAATGGTGGCGAAGGACGTGAACCATCATAAACATCTTCAGGATTGTCCATTGTTTTGCCTGTTAAAGATGTCTTTGACTTGATAGCATTATTTTCATCCAATTCTACCAGAATCGTAGTTACTTTTCCTTTTGCATTAAGTCCAAGAAATAATCCAATATTTGCTGTATTGCCACCTTTTAGCATTTCAGCCACAACAGCTGCTTCTAGGCTGTAATGCTGAAAACGCGCTCCTTCGTACGAAGTTACTTCATTTAAATCCGTTACTGTTTTCAATTTATTCTGCCATGCTACAATCCCATCAAAAGCTTCCTTAGAAAGCATCAAATGTTCGTTTAAAAGCGCTGATCCTTTATCAGTTTTACTCGTTTCACCATTTTTAAGCTTTACCAATTTATCATTGTAAGCAGGATCTTTTAGAATTTTAGAATCCATACTTGCTAGTTCTTTTCCTGATTTGTCAACACCGATTACTTTAATTTGCAATGTCTTGTCGCTATAACCTAACACAAACTGCAAATTTTCTACATTAGGAGTTTCAACTAATTTAGAAAATTCAGTTGTTGAAAATAAATAAGCAGTAACTTGTTCTTGTGAACTTGCAAAGTCAGCATCTAATTTTGCTGTCAACCAATTCTCTTGTTCTGTTGCTGAAACTGCAGAACCATTGTCTTGTGAATTATCTTTTTGGCAGGAAAACATTAGTAGTGTGGCTCCTGCAAGCCCAAATAAAATTGTTTTTTTCATTATTAAGGATTTAGTGGGTAAATTTTTGAAATGCTGTTTTCGAAATTTATTATCGTAAAACATCGAAAACCTTTATCAGAATATATCGTGATAAAAGCCTTAATTAATTAGTCAATATTAAAATGGAGGCGACGGACGTGTACCATCGTAAACATCTTCAGGATTGTCCATTGTTTTGCCCGTCAAAGATGTCTTTGACTTGATAGCATTATTTTTATCCAATTCTACCAAAATCGTAGTTACTTTTCCGATCCCATTAAGACCTAGAAACAATCCAATGTTTTCGGTATTTTGACCTTTAAGCATTTCCGCAACAACGGCTGCTTCTAAACTGTAATGCTGAAAACGCGCACCTTCATAAGACGTTACTTTATCCAAATCTGTTACCGTCTTTAATTTTTCTTGCCATGCCACAATACCTTCAAAAGCTTCTTGAGACAGCATTAAATGCTCATTCAAAAGAGCAGAACCTTTATCTGATTTGCTGGTTTCACCATTTTGCAATTTTGCCAGTTTATCAGCATAAGATGGATCTTTTAATATCTCAGAATCAACACTAGCAAGTTCTTTACCTGATTTATCAACTCCAATTACTTTTATTTGCAATATCTTGTCACTATAGCCTAACACAAATTGTACATTTTCTACATTAGGAGTTTCTACCAATTTAGAAAGTTCAGTCGTTGAAAATAAATAAGCCGTAACCTGTTCTTGTGAACTAGCAAAGTCAGCATCTAATTTTGCTGTCAGCCAGTTTTCTTGCTCTGTAGCCGAAACTGCAGAACTATTATCTTGTGAATTATCTTTTTGGCAGGAAAACATCATTAATGTGGCTCCTGCGAGCCCAAATAAAGTTACTTTTTTCATTATTAAGGATTTAGGAATGAATTTTCAAATATCATTTTCGACATTAATTATCGTAAAATATCGAAACCTTTATCAGAATATATATTCTGATAAAGGCTTAATTAATTAAATAACAAAAGTGATTCTTAATACGGAGGTGATGGGCGTATACCATCATAAACATCTTCAGGATTGTCCATTGTTTTGCCCGTCAAAGATGTTTTTGACTTTATAGCATTGTTTTTGTCCAATTCTACTAAAAATGCTGTCACCTTTCCGATGCCATTAAGACCTAAAAATAAGCCGATATTTTCGGTATTTTGACCTTTAAGCATTTCTGCAACGACGGCAGCTTCTAAACTGTAATGCTGAAAACGAGCTCCTTCATAAGAAGTTACTTTGTCCAAATCTGTTACAGTTTGTAATTTTTCCTGCCATGCCACAATACCGTCAAAAGCTTCTTGAGACAGTATCAAATGCTCGTTTAAAAGAGCTGAACCTTTGTCTGTCTTGCTGGTTTCACCATTTTGCAATTTTGCCAGTTTATCAGCATAAGATGGATCTTTTAGTATTTTAGAATCAACACTAGCAAGTTCTTTCCCCGATTTATCAACTCCAATTACTTTTATTTGCAACGTATTGTCACTATATCCTAAAATAAATTGCACATTTTCTACATTAGGAGTTTCTACTAGTGCTGAAAGTTCAGTCGTTGAAAACAAATAAGCGGTAACTTGTTTTTGAGAACTAGCAAAGTTATTATCTAATTTTGCTGTCAACCAATTCTCTTGTTCTGTAGCCGAAACTGCAGAACCGTTATCTTGTGAATTATCTTTTTGACAAGAAAACACAATAAGCGCGACTCCTGCAAGCCCAAATAAAGTTGTTTTTTTAATCATTGTTTAAATAATTAATTAGAACTAATTGTATTCTTTTTATAATAATTGATTTTCCACTCGTAAAAGAAGAATACATGATAAACGATAACAAAAACTGCATTCAATGTCCAAGTTATCATATTGAGATCCTTGCTTAATTTTGTAGTTAAATTGCCAACTAGAAATAAAATTGTACTTGCAAAGAGGTACAATAAGAGTCCCATGTTGATAAAATAAAACTCCTTTTTTTCATCCAACATATTGTAGAAATGAAATACGGCGTAGATAATCAACAAAAAAGAAGTAATAAAAATTTCATATAAATTAAATTTCAAAAACAATTCTGGCTTAAGTGCATATTGAATTGCTAAGGTCAACAACACAAGCGCAAAACCAATTTTTATAAATTTTCTCTGAAATTGATCTTTGACTAGATCCAAATAGAAAAAACTTAAAATTATAAACTGTCCAACGAAATAAATGTGAGATAAAAAAAGATTGTTACCTCCCATTTGTCTTATAATGCGAGCACCAAGCTGAATGCATATCAACACAAACAAATAGACAGTAAAAATTTTATAAGCCGATTTATTTCTAAAAAAGCCTAATCCATATAAAATAAAGTTTATCAATAAAAGTATATGCCCTGTATTTACAAGATACGAATTCATATGTTATTCGTTCATTGGGCTATTTGGATCTGGAGTTCCAGGAGGGCTTGGCTCAGAAAAATCATAAATACCAGCACCGTCACCACCTTCTACATCTTTGTCGTTAGGAATTTGATCTTCATAAATTCCCGTTTTCTCATTATAAGTTGTTCCAACGATCATCAATGTTTGTAAACCTTGATCGTTAATTCCGATATAAGCTCTTGCAGCATCAATTCCTTGTGCCAAGACTTTTTCTAGATTTACTTTAGGAATCAAAAACGAGTTTACACGTTTTTTTGCCGTTTCCTCATCAGTTTGTTTTTTCCATTTTGCAACCCAAGTTTGAGCTACCTCTAATGTGATGTCAGTGTCTCTTTCAGGTAATTTTTGATTTGCCATAATATAAATTTGTTTATTGGTTACAAGTTAATATCCGATTGTTTACACAACCGATTGGCTAATCTAATGAAATTAATTTACTAATTTAACATTTAGGCATAAAAAAAACCTTATAAAAAGGTTTTTAAATTGTTTT
Organism: Flavobacterium mesophilum; assembly: GCF_039581405.1. Classification (NCBI taxonomy): domain Bacteria; kingdom Pseudomonadati; phylum Bacteroidota; class Flavobacteriia; order Flavobacteriales; family Flavobacteriaceae; genus Flavobacterium; species Flavobacterium mesophilum. The sequence goes on from NZ_JBCPXZ010000004.1 coordinate 19,092, forward strand.
AGAATGGTACATCACTGTCGTCATCATCATCATTCAGATTGCTTCCAAAAGCTTCATTGGCCGACGGCAGATTTTTAGTAATAAACGGGTTATCGTCATGATTCATTTTTGAAGGCAAATCATCAAATCCTCCCGTAAATTCTTCAAGGTTATCAAACTTACCTAAATGTCCTAAGAATTTCAGACGAATATTTTCCAATCCACCATTACGGTGTTTGGCTATAATAAACTCAGCTTGTCCTGTTGTTGGAGATGCCTCATCATCATCCCATTCTTCAATTTTATAATATTCAGGACGATAGATAAACGATACAATATCAGCATCCTGCTCGATCGCTCCAGATTCACGAAGATCCGAAAGAAGTGGACGTTTACTTGATCCACGGGTCTCAACTGCACGCGATAACTGTGAAAGTGCAATTACCGGAACGTTAAGCTCTTTTGCCAATGCTTTTAAGTTTCGGGAAATTGTCGAGATCTCTTGCTCACGGTTTCCTCCTCCTTTACCATTACCTCCGGCAGTCATTAACTGCAAGTAGTCAATAATAATTAATTTGATATTGTGTTGCGAAGCCAAACGACGACATTTTGCACGTAAATCGAAGATTGAAAGCGAAGGCGTATCATCAATAAATAATGGCGCTTTTTCTAAATCTTTTACTTTAGTACTTAATTGCTCCCACTCGTGTTTTTCTAATTTTCCCGTTCTCAATTTTTCAGAAGACAATCCAGTTTCCGAAGAAATAAGCCTCGTAATCAACTGAACTGATGCCATCTCAAGAGAGAAAACTGCCACCGCATGCCCAAACTGAATACTAACATTTCGCGCCATTGAAAGTACGAACGCCGTTTTACCCATACCCGGACGTGCCGCGATAATAATCAAATCCGAAGGTTGCCATCCAGAAGTTACTTCATCCAGTTTTTCGAAACCAGTTGCGATTCCACTCAAACCTTCTTTTCCTGCAATTTCTTCAATACGTTTTTTCGCTTGAAGAACCAAACTCTGCGCAGTTTCAGAACTACGCTTGATATTTCCCTGAGTTACTTCGTATAATTTTGATTCCGCTTTATCTAGCAAATCAAAAACGTCTGTAGTTTCATCATACGATTCTTCGATAATTTCAGAAGAAATTCTGATCAAACTTCTTTGAATGAATTTTTGAAGAATAATACGCGAGTGAAACTCAATGTGCGCAGAAGACGCAATTTTCTGCGTCAGCTGAATCAAATAAAAATCACCTCCAGCAACATCTAACTTTCCATTTTTCTTTAATTGTGTCGAAACAGTCAATAAATCGATTGGCTGTGTTTCTGTAAAAAGCTGCAAAATCGCTTCAAAAATATGTTTGTGCGCATCTTTATAGAAAGCATCAGGCTGCAAAATATCAATTACATCATCTACACCTTTTTTATCAATCATCATTGCGCCAAGAACAGCCTCTTCAAGATCAATAACTTGCGGAGGGAGTTTTCCTTTTTCGAGATTAATAATAGTGGTTTTATCTACCTTTACAGGGTTTACATTTTTGAAATTTTCCATATAGCGAAAGTAACAAAATTTAAAAAAAAATTGTCAGTGAGTTATAACTAGTATGATGTTTATAAATAAGTTTTTTTGTTGATAACCAAAAAAAAATCCGAAACCGCAGGGCTTCGGATTTTCAATCAATTTATTTGAATTTATTCTTTAAACTCGCCCATATTACTGTATTTGTCCATTCTTTGGGCAATTAAGTCGGCTGTTGATAAGTCTTTCAATTCGTTATATCCTTTAGTGATATATTCCGCTACAGTCTTGAAAGTAGTTTCACGATCGTAGTGCGCTCCACCAAGAGGTTCTGGAATTACATCATCTACTAATTTTTGTTTTTTCATGTCTGAAGAAGTCAATTTCAAAGCTTCAGCAGCACGTTCTTTGTACTCCCAGCTTTTCCATAAAATCGAAGAACAAGATTCTGGAGAAATTACAGAATACCAAGTATTCTCTAACATATAAACTTTATCTCCAACTCCAATTCCTAAAGCTCCTCCAGAAGCACCTTCACCTACGATAATGGTAATGATTGGCACTTGCAAGCGAACCATTTCAAAAATGTTTCTTGCAATCGCTTCTCCTTGTCCTCTTTCCTCAGCCTCAAGTCCTGGATATGCACCCGGAGTATCTACTAACGTAAGAACTGGAATTCCGAATTTCTCTGCCATTTTCATCAAACGCAAAGCTTTACGGTATCCTTCTGGATTGGCCATACCGAAATTACGGTATTGACGTGTTTTTGTATTAAAACCTTTTTGTTGTCCGATAATCATAAACGATTGTCCGTTTATTTTACCAAGACCACCAACCATCGCTTTATCATCTTTAAAACCTCTGTCTCCATGAAGCTCTAAAAAAGTCTCACCGCAAATTGCTCTGATATAATCTAAAGTATAAGGCCTGTTTGGGTGTCTTGACAATTGTACACGTTGCCAAGCCGTAAGGTTTTTATATATGTCTTTCTTAGTTTGCTCTAATTTTTTGTTGATTTCTTTGCAAGTTGCTGTTACATCAACCTCAGATTCTTTTCCAATTACAACACACTTTTGCAACTGTTCTTCAAGTTCTTTGATTGGAAGCTCAAAATCTAAATATTCCATGGATTTTTGAATTTTGTTTTTAAATCGAACCGCAAATATAAAAATATTATATCATTGGCATAGTTAATTGTTAGTAAAGTATCAAATTGTGATTTAAAAGATAAGTAAACTATTACACTTCTTTCTTGTTTTTGTAATGTTTAAAAACTCCGTTTAAGATAACTGTAATTATAATTATTACGGCTCCGATATAAAATTCGGTGCTCATTTTTTCTTTTCCACCAAGGATAAAATAAGCCAGCATAATTCCGTAAACTGGCTCTAAATTAGTCGTTAACATTACTGTATAAGGCGTCAATCGTTGCATAACTTTAACCGATGCTGTAAAAGCATATGCCGTACAAACCGATGCCAGAATAAACAACCACATCCAATTATTTAATGACAACGAAAAAAATTCAGCAGAAAATTTTCCTTGCACTAAAAAATATAAAGTAATAAAGAAAACTCCTGCACCAAATTCATAAAACGTAATTACAGAAGGCTCATGATCTGAAATTAATTTTCCATTCATCAGCGTAAATAAAACGCCCAGAATTATTGCGGCCAAAGCATAATAAACACCTGTAAGATATTTGATTTCAACTTGTAAAATCAGAGCCAAACCAGCAATAATGACCAATCCGAAGAAAACTTCATAAAACAATATTTTTCTTCCGTAGAAAAGCGGTTCCAACAAAGAAGCAAAAAAAGCTCCTAAAGAAAATATGGAAAGCGTAATTGAAACATTTGAAACATGAATTGCCTTAAAAAAGAAAATCCAATGCAAAGCAATCAGTAATCCGACAAAAATCAATTTAAAAAGCTCTTTTATCGGAACTTGAAAAGATTGTTTTTTGTACAAAATAAATCCACCCAAAAAAATCATGGCAAGAAGCATTCTAAACCAAACCAAATTTTCAGCATCAATAGTAATCAAGGCGCCTAAAATGGCTGTAAAACCCCAGATAAAAACAATTAAATGAAGATTTAAATAACTTTTTAAATTATCGTTTCGCATTACGTAGTAGGTAAACTGCAAGGATTCCAAAAACAATATTTGGGAACCAAACAGCTAATAAAGGTGAAAATGTAGATTTTTCGGCTAGGGTTCCGAATATTTTATCAAAAAACACAAATGAAAAGGCAATTGCAATACCAATCGCTAAATTCATTCCCATTCCGCCACGACGTTTCATAGACGAAACAGCCACAGCAATAATCGTCAAAATAAAAGCTGAAACTGGAACACTGTATTTTTTATAAAGTACAACCAAATACGTATTAATATTTCCAGAACCTCTTTTTCTTTCCTTTTCGATAAAATCGTTCAATTTACCAAGAGAAAGTGTTTCGGCAATATATACAACCGGTGTCAAATCGGCTAATTCAAATTTGAATTTCACCTCTTTTTCAGGAACTTTTTCAATTATATCATTTAGCTCTCCAACCGTTCTTTTGACATAATCGTACAAAACGTATGTTTTCTTTTTTGGATCCCATTTAATTCGGCTTGCTGAAATTTTGTAGATCATTTTTTCTTTCTCAAAATGCTCCAACGTAAAATTGAAAGCCGTTTTAGATTCTTCGTTAAAACTGTTTACGAAAATAAAATCATGATCATTCAGCTGTCGATACACATTTGTGTTGTCACCGCGCATTTCAGCCTTTCCATTTCCTTTTAAATACGTGTATCTAAAATTATTAAATCCTTCACTCGCCGCTGGAACAATAAAAAATCCCATCAAAAGCACAAAAATCGAAACAATAGAAGCGCCAATAATATAAGGTCTTAAAAAACGCGTAAATGAAATTCCAGAACTTAAAATCGCAATAATCTCAGTATTATTCGCCAATTTTGAAGTAAACCAAATCACCGATAAAAACAAAAATATCGGGAAAAGAGAATTCGCAAAATAAATAGTAAAATTGTAGTAATAGAGCGCAATATCCATAAACGGAATCTTGTTCTCCAACATTTTATTCACCTTTTCAGAAACGTCGATTACAATCCCAATCGGAATAAATAATAAGATCATCACCGAGAAAGTGGCTAAATATCTTTTTAAAATATACTTATCTATTATCGTCAGCATATATTTTTTTTGTTTCAAGTTTTAAAAGTTTCAGGTTTCAGGTTTCAAGTTTCAGGCAGGAGTGCAACTTGAAACTTGAAACTAAAAAAACTTGAAACTTTTTTATAGTCTTTGGCTCATATTTTTAACCATCATTTCTTTCCATGGTCTAAAATCTCCGGCTAAGATATGTTTTCTCGCTTCACGAACCAACCACATATAAAAACCAAGATTATGAATCGTAGCGATTTGTTTTCCTAAATATTCGTTCGCTGCAAATAAGTGACGCAAGTAAGCCTTTGTATATTCTGTATCTACAAAAGTGTGTCCCATTTCGTCAATTGGAGAAAAATCAGCTTCCCATTTTTTGTTTTTGATGTTGATTGTTCCGTTTGCTGTAAACAACATTCCGTTTCTCGCGTTACGCGTTGGCATAACACAATCAAACATATCAATTCCTAAAGCAATATTTTCTAAAATATTTATTGGAGTTCCAACACCCATCAAATAACGAGGCTTGTCTTCTGGAAGGATTTCGCAAACTACTTCTGTCATTGCATACATTTCTTCAGCTGGTTCACCAACCGAAAGTCCACCAATTGCATTTCCTTGCTGACCTGCATTTGCTATATATTCCGCCGATTGGCGACGTAAATCTTTATAAGTACTTCCTTGAACAATTGGAAAAAACGTTTGCTCGTAACCGTATTTATAAGGAACTTTTTCTAAATGATTAATACAACGATCCAACCAACGGTGTGTCATATGCATCGAACGTTGTGCATATCTGTAATCACAAGGATATGGCGTACATTCATCAAATGCCATAATAATATCAGCACCAATGGTACGCTGAATTTCCATTACATTTTCAGGTGTAAAAAAGTGATACGAACCGTCAATATGCGATTTGAACTTCACACCTTCTTCTTTAATTTTTCTGTTTGAAGAAAGAGAATATACTTGATATCCACCAGAATCGGTCAAAATATTACGATCCCAATTCATGAATTTATGCAATCCTCCTGCTTTTTCAAGAATTTCTGTCTGTGGACGCAAATACAAATGATAGGTATTTCCAAGAATAATATCCGGATTAATTTCTTCTTTCAATTCACGCTGATGTACTCCTTTTACAGAAGCTACCGTTCCAACAGGCATAAAAATAGGCGTTTCAATTACGCCGTGATCTGTAGTAATACTTCCTGCTCTCGCTTTCGATTGCGGATCTTTTTGTAATAAATCAAACTTCATCTGTTTCTTTTTTCAGAGCGCAAAGATAAGCTAATTTCAGAGAAGTTTAAGCAATTAGATAATTTGTCAATTAGAAAATTAGATAATGCTATTCAAGACCTAAACTTGGAATTTGGATTTTTAAAAATTGGAATTTCATTAATTTGGGCGTTTCCCTCCGGGCCGGGCTATCCGCTGTATTCCCGATTAACAAAAACTACGGTTAAAAAGCCTTGTTTTTCTAAATCGGGAGATGCCGCTACTATCCCTAACGCAAGAGAAACAACATTTTATCGGGAAATTAAAATCCTTTCCAAAACCGAGTGTAAAATCTGCAATTTCAAGCAATTATAATATAACTCATAAACACGCTTGATTTTTTAATTTTAATACTCCACAATATTAATTTTTAGAAATCATGATAAATTCAGAAAATAAAAGCACAGCAAAAGAAAATGAAATCGAAAGAAATTTAGAAAACCTAAATTATCCTCCAAGTGAAGACATTTACAATCAAGAAGACAATTTAGACATCGATCCAGAAAATATTCCAACCGACAAAAGCATTCCCGAAAACCATGAATGGAAGCAAAACAGCGACAAAATCGGAAATGATTTAGACGTTCCAGGTTCAGAACTTGATGACGAACAGGAAGAAATTGGATCAGAAGACGAAGAAAACAACTACTACAGCGAAAGCGACACTAATTAAATCCATTCTCAAAACTTTTTTTGCCAGAGATTACAGCGATTATTATTGATTTTCAATCATTTTAATTCGTAAATCTCTGGCAAAATTTTTACTACTATCAAACAAAAGCTTTTTTGCTTTTTGAAATCGCATTCAACATACCTCATCCGAGACATAATTTAAAGAATTTAAATCAATTCATCCTTTTTTTTAAGATTAATAAAAAAGAGCTGAAATTTCACAATTATGTTAAACTAAAGCAGAAAATGATTTGTCTCCCCGCAAAATAACGACTACTTTTGCTCCAGTTTAAATTTTACATAGAAAATGAAGCCTAACACACAACAATTAAGCGATTTAACGATCCAAGTAAGAAGAGATATTCTTAGAATGGTACATGCTGTAAACTCTGGACACCCAGGTGGTTCATTAGGTTGTACTGAATTTTTGGTAACACTATATCAAAATATCATGGACCGCAAAGAAGGTTTTGATATGGACGGAATTGGAGAAGATATCTTTTTCCTTTCAAATGGTCATATTTCACCAGTATTTTATAGCGTTTTAGCAAGAAGCGGTTATTTTCCAGTTTCAGAGCTTGCTACTTTCAGATTATTGAATTCACGTTTACAAGGACACCCAACAACTCACGAAGGTTTGCCTGGAGTTCGTATGGCTTCTGGATCATTAGGACAAGGTTTATCTGTTGCTCTTGGTGCTGCTCAAGCTAAAAAATTAAACGGAGACAAACATTTAGTTTTCACTCTTCACGGAGATGGAGAATTGCAAGAAGGTCAAAACTGGGAAGCTATCATGTATGCTTCTGCTAAAAAAGTGGATAACTTAATTGCAACTGTTGACGTTAACGGAAAACAAATTGACGGAACAACTGACGAAGTTTTAGCAATGGGAAGCCTTCGCGCTAAATTTGAAGCTTTTGACTGGGATGTTTTAGAAATCAAAGAAGGAAACAACATCGAAGCAATCATTGCTGGATTAACTGATGCTAAATCAAGAACAGGAAAAGGAAAACCAGTTTGTGTTTTATTGCACACAGAAATGGGGCACGGAGTTGATTTCATGATGCATACGCACGCTTGGCACGGAAAAGCGCCAAACAACGATCAGTTGGCTGCGGCATTAGCTCAAAATTACTCTAAAGATCAAGTTGATTATTAAAAAAAGCTTTAAGCCATAAGCAGTAAGCTTTAAGCCTATTGCATATAGCCTATTGCGCACAGCAAAAGAACAAAAATGAAAAAATACGAAAATACAGGAAGTAAAGATACTCGTTCAGGTTTTGGAGCGGGAATGACTGAACTAGGTCAAAAAAACGAAAATGTTGTAGCATTATGTGCTGATTTGATTGGATCATTAAAATTTGATGATTTCAAGAAAAATCACCCAGAGCGTTTTTTCCAAATCGGAATTGCAGAAGCTAACATGATCGGAATTGCTGCAGGTTTAACAATTGGAGGAAAAATTCCTTTTACAGGAACTTTCGCTAACTTCTCTACAGGAAGAGTTTACGATCAAATTCGTCAATCTGTTGCTTATTCAGACAAAAATGTAAAAATCTGTGCTTCTCATGCTGGTTTGACTTTAGGAGAAGACGGAGCAACTCACCAAATCTTAGAAGATATCGGTTTAATGAAAATGTTGCCTGGTATGACTGTAATCAATACTTGTGATTACAACCAAACTAAAGCTGCAACTTTAGCATTAGCAGACCACCACGGCCCAGCTTATTTACGTTTCGGACGTCCAGTTGTAGCGAACTTCACTCCTGCTGATGAGCCATTCGTAATTGGAAAAGCAATTATGTTAAACGAAGGTACTGATGTAACAATCATTGCAACAGGACACTTGGTATGGGAAGCGCTTATCGCTGCTGAAAAACTAGAAGAAAAAGGAATTTCTGCTGAAGTAATTAACATCCACACTATTAAGCCACTTGATGAAGAAGCTATTCTTAAATCTGTTGCTAAAACGAGATGTGTAGTTACTGCAGAAGAGCACAACTACCTTGGAGGTCTTGGAGAAAGCGTTTCTGGCGTATTAGCTTTAAACAATCCAACTCCACAAGAATTTGTAGCTGTAAAAGATAGTTTTGGAGAATCTGGAACTCCAGAGCAATTAATGGAAAAATACAAACTAAACAATCAAGCAATTGTTGAAGCTGTAGAAAGAGTAATCAAAAGAAAGTAATTTTTACTTTTCTTACTTTATAAAAAAACCTCGAAATGTGAATTTCGAGGTTTTTTATTATCTATAACATACAACGCTTATTTCGCTGTATGATGATCTTTATCAACATGAATTCTTTTCCTATCTGGTGAAGTATAATCAGGAGTTCCTGACGCTGAAAAAGCCGGAATACCCCATACTTCACTTTCATCTACATTTGGCGTACTAGGATTATCGCCTATTGGATCAAAAGGATAATATTTGCTTATTCCTGTAAAAGGAGCACCTGTAGGCTTGGTAATTTCATAACGAGTTGTATAGCCATCCCCATCATCATCAACATCTAAGAAGTCTGCAATTCCATCTCCATCTGTATCATCAACCATCCATGCTGGCGGATTTGGATATCTCACTTTATCTCTTAAATCATAAACATAACCAATACCATTATTATTATCCGCTTTATTTACATCTTCAAAATAATCAGGAACACCATCTGGCTCTGAGGTCACACTTGTACCTACAATTTTAATATCATGATCCTGCCTAAAGAGACCAAACAATTTAAAACTGAATACCAAACATGTATACGCGGGGAAGCTATCCTTGGCTTCTGAATAATATGCTAATCCAGACGGAAGAAACATTACACCTGCCCCATAATTGTCATACGTTATTTCTCCATTGGCCGCTGTTGTAGAAGTTCCAATTCCGAATTTAGGAAAAATCTCACTCCACCCATCAATTACAGTAAATGCTTCCGAATTAGATTGATCATACGGAAACAAGAAAAAACTGTTTGCATATCCATGAGATGAATCAAACTCTTTGTTATTTAATAGAGTTCCTGTATAAGATGCACTAATTTTATCTGTATTCGAAGGATGCACACCCGTTCCTTCTCTTAAAACTAAATAATAAACAGTATAATTAACATCACGATTATAAACTAGACGGGATTGCAAAGGATAATCTTTTTGATCCCAAATTGAAGTTTGAGTACCTCCGGCAGGAATTTTTTCGAAAACAATATCATAATTCGCAGTAACTTCCTTGATGTAATTCGTCTTCAAATAAGTCTCAATAGAATCTTTATCTACTTTATATTGCTCATTATAGTCTCGCACCTCAACTGTAGTTTCATCATCATCGCTTTTATGGCAAGAAACCAAAGCAATGCCAGCAAGTAGTAAAAGAAAATAATATTTAAATTTATTCATTATTGTTAATTTTTTAAGTGCGCAAGATACAATATTGATTTATTTTTGTAAAGAATTTAACTTGGATTTTAGAAAAATTATGAGAATAGATAAATACCTCTGGTGCGTGCGATATTACAAGACCAGAAACATGGTCACAGAAGCATGCAAAAAAAACCATATCACTGTAAATGGGCAGATTGCAAAACCTTCTAAAGAAGTTTTTCCTACAGACAAAATCACTTTCAGAAAGGATCAAATAACACAAATTATTACCGTACTTGACATCCCAGAAAGCCGTGTGGGTGCAAAACTTGTAGATATTTACCGCAAAAATGAAACTCCGCCAGAAGCTTATGCTCATTTAGAATTATTAAAACTTTCGAAAGAACATTACAGAAAAAGCGGTACAGGAAGACCAACCAAAAAAGACCGAAGAGATATTGATGACTACGGAAATGAATTTTTCGATGAAGATGAAGAACACGATATCTAAATTCCAATAACGAAATTCCAAATTCCAATTTTGAAAAATTCTTCTATTTCCTTTTGGAATTTGGAATTTCAATAATTGGAATTTTAAATTTTATAATTTTGTACATTAGCAAAAAATAAAATCATGAGCAAAAACATCATCTTGACCAATCAAGAAATCGAACACAAAATCAAACGTATCGCTTATCAAATTTACGAAACCTTTGTTGACGAAGAAGAAGTCGTGATTGCCGGAATCGCTACTAACGGATCTGTTTTTGCCCAAAAAATTGCCACTGCCTTAAGCAGTATCTCAACACTTAAAGTTTCTACTTGCGAAGTTAAAGTCGACAAACAAAATCCGCAATCACCAATTCAGACTTCTTTGACCAAAGAAGAATACCAAAACAAAGGATTAGTTTTAGTTGACGATGTTTTAAACTCAGGCACTACATTAATATATGCTGTTCGTCATTTCCTAGATGTTCCACTTAAGAAATTCAAAACAGCAGTACTTGTTGACAGAAACCATAAAAAATACCCAGTAAAAGCTGATTTTAAAGGGATCTCGTTATCAACTTCGTTATTGGAGCATGTTCAAGTTGTTTTTGACGAAAACGGCGACAACTATGCTTTTTTAAGCTAAGATTTTCAAAATATCCTCAACTGTTTCTTCGACTGACTTATCATCAACCGACACTTTATGCTGTGCGTGGTTGTAATAAAAGCTTCTGTCGAACAAATGCTTTGCGATAAATTCTTTCATTTCTTCTTCGTTCATATTGGCAATAAGTGGGCGTTTGCTCTTATTGTAGACTAACCTATTATATAAAGTATCGATTGAAGCTTTTAAATATATAGATACAAGATCTTCATTTTGCAACAATAAATGATTGTTCGCATAACATGGAGTTCCTCCTCCAAGACCTATAATGTAATTTTCTGGAGATTTTAATAATTCGACAAACATTTCGTGTTCTAATTTTCTAAAATAGACCTCTCCATGTTTCGAAAAAATTTCATTTATGGACAAATTTGCTCTTTTTTCAATGCAAGTATCTAAATCCAGGAACGGAATATTTGTAATTTTTGACAAGTTTTGGGCGATCGTTGACTTTCCGCAACCCATGTAACCTAATAACACTATTTTTTTCATATTAATAAAACCTTATAAACTAAGACATTGGGAACTTTTTGTAAAAAAACACAAATTTATAATAAAAATGCTTGGAAACTTCGAAAATAACTCCTTATATTTGCACCCGCATTCAAGAAACGAATATGACTCGATAGCTCAGTCGGTAGAGCACATCACTTTTAATGATGGGGTCCTGGGTTCGAGCCCCAGTCGGGTCACAAAATTTGTGATTAACAAAATAAGTTTCTTGAAAGCAATGACTCGATAGCTCAGTCGGTAGAGCACATCACTTTTAATGATGGGGTCCTGGGTTCGAGCCCCAGTCGGGTCACAAAAGGTCGGGTAATTTATTTTACTCGACCTTTTTTCATTTTCGGCCATGTGGAGAAACGGTAGACTCGCCATCTTGAGGGGGTGGTGCTCGCAAGGGCGTGAGGGTTCAAATCCCTCCATGGTCACTTAAAGCGGAAATCTTTATAAGTAAGATTTCCGCTTTTTTAGTTTTAAAACTATCCCTTAAAAACTACCTAAAAAATCGACTATATTTACATTATTGTAAACTAAAAACCACAATAACAATTATATGAAGTCAACATTTGTATTATGCATCATGCTCTTTTTCATTTTATATTCTTGTCAGACAAATAATGATGAAAAACTAAAAAAGGACATTATTGGCGAATGGATTTATATTAAAACACAAAGCATAAAAAAACCACAAAAACTTAAAGGTTCTAAAATCCCGCCTCCACCACCGCTTCCTTTTCCCAAACGAATGATAGGATATATTTTTTTTGAAAATAATGTGTGCGAAAACAAATCTGGATACTTTAAATTAACTGAAGCAAAGGAATGGGACGATAGAAAACGTTATTTTTTAGGAACCAGTACTAAATACAAAATCGAAAATGATAGTTTGAAAATTTTTGATTTAGAAAGCAAAACTTGGGAAAATCAAAAAATAGAATCTATTCTTGGAGACACATTAACAACAAAAGTAGACGATAGCATCTTTGCAAAATACGCAAGAACAAAATACAAAATCAGCGCAAATGAGAATTATGATCAAATTATAGTGTCATCTTCGCCTTGTTTTGGCCCTTGTCCTATTTTAAACATCAGCATTGAAAACAATGGCAATGTCTTATACTATGGTCAACATTACAATACTCAAAATGGCTTTTTCAAATCTAAAATTACTAAAACTCAATACAAAGAAATTCAAACTAAATTTAAGAAAGCTGACATAATGAATCTTAAAGATCAATATGTCGCAAACTGGACAGATGATCAAACGGTCACTATAACATTCATTAAAAACAATAAAATTGTAAAATCGGTTAGCGATTACGGAAGACAATCTCCTGAAGCTCTAATTTGGGCATATGTACCTGTCCAATATTTATATCAACAAATAAAATTAGTCCCTTTAAAAACAGAAAAACTTTTATTTCCAAGATGGGGAATCAGTTTCGAAAAAGGAAATCAATTTTGTGATTTGTCAGAATCCGAAAGTTATTATCTATTTACAGAGATCTTCAAAGGCAAAGAAACAACTGACACATTTAAGAACATATACTATATTGAATTTTGGAACAATCAAGACAAGAAAGAAATAATGTATACTGATGGAAGATATTTTAAAACTAAAAACAAAACCATCGATATTGGTTATAATTTCCTGATAACAAACAATTTCACGACAAAATTTAAACTAAAAGACAAAAACGATTAGAATCTTATTGGATTTAAATTTAATTAAAATCAAAAGCTTATTTAACTATAAAACAACTCCTTAATATTTTATTTAAAATTTATTGCAAAATTCATCTCAAAAAAGGCTTCAAAAGCTAAATAAAGTACTTATATTTGCACCCTCATTGAAGAAATGAAATGACTCGATAGCTCAGTCGGTAGAGCACATCACTTTTAATGATGGGGTCCTGGGTTCGAGCCCCAGTCGGGTCACAAAAGGTCAGGTAATTAATTTTACTTGGCCTTTTTTCTTTTTAGGCCATGTGGAGAAACGGTAGACTCGCCATCTTGAGGGGGTGGTGCTCGCAAGGGCGTGAGGGTTCAAATCCCTCCATGGTCACACAAAAAAAGCCTTAGGAATTATATTCTCAGGCTTTTACTTTTTTATTGATTACTAGCTATTCCTTATTCTTGATGTTAGCCGCATTAAAAAGGATATTTCCATAAAACAAAACGCCAACATATATTAGCATACATGAAAATATCCATGTCCTAAAGCCCACAGCCATTCCGCCACGAAGTCCTTGTGCAAAAAAGAGAGTCGTAAGACATACTCCCCAACCAATACTAAACTTCAAAACTCGCTCAATTCCTTTCATATTTTGCACAAAACAAACAATAAAAAAAGGAATCAAAAAACTCAAAAGAAGCGCTCCAATTCTACTATTTACATTTGCTTCCGAATCCACAGACAAATACAAAATAATACACGTCAATACAATATTTAGAAGAATCAAATAAATGCCATTGATAAAGAAATTTGCAACAGATCGATTTTTAGAAAATTCATTTAATTCTTGTAAATCTAATTTATCAATCTCAAGCGCATCACAAATCAAACTCAAAGTTTTTCCACGAGGTTCATTTTTGTTGTTTTCAATTCTCTGAATTGTTCTCAAATTTACTTTTGATAATTCTGCCAATTCTTCTTGAGTAAAACCTTTTTGCTTTCTCGTGTCGCTAATTTTTTTTCCTATAGAATTCATAATAACAAGTTTTGTTTAGCCAAAATTATTTCAAAAAACAGCATCTACTAACGACCGACGCGCGACATCTTTGCGACATTTGACACGACTTTTGCAATACAAACAACTTTTAAAACTCTTTTTTCAATAACTAATCGATCTTTTAAATTCACATTCAAGATAACATTCCCCCTAATCAATCTCAACATACTCAGACTCCCCTTTTTCATTTCCATCCGTCAGCCATTCCCAATTTAAGGTCAATTTCATCTTCCCATTCTCCATTAATGTAATTTGAGCTGTTGCTTTTCCCGCTTTTAATTGGTTATCCGTTGTCAAACATTGATAGAGCATATTTAATTTATCTGTTTGCAGTTCAGCAATGATTTTTCCGTATTTAATGGTTCCTCCAAAATAATCGGCAGTTATGAGATTATTTTCCTGTTTGTAATTAAAAATGGTTTCTGAATTCACCTGACCACTTTGTGAATTCTGAATAAGCACAAATCTTTTATTATTGAAATTAAATTCCTCCATGTTTCTTTTGAATATTATTTTCCGAAGTTTAAACTTACTAAAATTTTTTATTCAAATCTTCGAGTTATCTTATTGTCCATCTTTACACTCATCCCTTATTATTTTCCGTTCGCATACTTTTATTTGTTCATTCTGTATTAGAGAAATACCTTTACTAAAGCATTACTAATTATTGCTTTTAAAAAATGAGCATATCTTTATCAAATTACTGGAAAATACAAATTGTCGGATGGGCTTCCGCTGCTTTATATTGGGGACTTTCGGGCTATTTTTTAAGCGATCGTTTCATTTGGGAAATGGGTTTACTCGATTTTATTTTCGATGTTGCAATTGGTATTGCACTGACACATCTCTACCGAAATTTTGCAATCCGAAAAGGATGGCACAAACTCAATTTAAAAAAATTGATTCCAAGAATCATAATTAGTGTTTTAGTTCTTTCCCTTTTGTACACTATTGCAATTGCTATCAAACTTTATTTGGTCCGTCTTCTCATCTTAAAAAGCATGACGCTTTCTTTTTTAGCTTTTTTCAAATCGGTGCAATTGCAGGTTTTTATTACCGGAACTAGATTGATGTCTGTCTGGCTATTGGCCTATCACCTTTATCATTATTCAAGGCTTGAGCTAGAAACAGTAAAAGAAAATGCCCGATTATCGCTCGTTGTAAAAGAAGCGCAGCTACAAAACCTCAGCACACAACTTAATCCGCATTTCTTTTTCAATTCTTTGAATAACATAAAATACCTGATTATAGAAAATCCAGATTTGGCACGAAGAGCAATTGATCTTTTATCTGAGCTTTTACGGAATTCTTTAAATAATAATATTGTCCGATTCATTTCTGTAAATGATGAAATATGCCTTGTCAAAGATTATCTTGAATTAGAAAAGATGCGATTTGAAGATCGACTAAAAATAAATATTGAAACGAGTCAAAATGTGTCAGAACTTCTGATTTTGCCTTTAAGCATTCAGTCATTGGTTGAAAATGCCATAAAACACGGAATCGAAAAAAGAAAGACTGGCGGATTTATATATGTAAAAACAGAAACAGAGAACAATTACATAAAAATCAGTGTCGAAAACTCAGGAAGATTAAATATTGAAGATAAAAATTCAGGCATCGGATTGAACAATTTAAAAGAAAGATTACAGCTTCAATACAACGGAAATGCTTCTTTCGAAATTAAAGAAACCGAAAACGAAACTGTTTTGGCAACAATTTTAATTCCATCGAAATGAAAAAGATAAAAGTAATACTGGTAGATGATGAGCGTTTATCGCGAGAAGAATTAAAAAGAGCATTGAAACTTTACGATGATTTTGTTCTTGTCGCCGAAGCTGAAAATGCTGATGACGCAAAACATTTGATCGAATCTGAGCAACCTGATTTAGTTTTCTTAGACATTCAAATGCCCGAAAAAACCGGTTTTGATTTATTAGAATCTTTAGACTTTACACCATTAGTATTGTTTACTACCGCTTATGATCAATATGCTGTACAAGCATTTGAAGTCAATGCTTTAGATTATTTAATGAAACCAATTAGAGAAGAACGTTTTGCGCAGGCAATTGAAAAAATAAGAAAAACACTTAAGTCCCAATCTGAAGCAATCGAACCTAAAAATAAACAAATTTTTATTAAAGATGGCGAAAAACGATTCTTCATTCGCATTGACGAAATTTACTTAATCGAATCACTTGAAAATTACACCCGATTATTTTTTCAGGATAAAAAAGCTTTACAACGACGCTCACTCAAACAATGGGAAGAACTGCTTGATGAAAATACTTTTTTCAGAATCAACAGAACTGAAATCATCAATGTAAAATACATTCAGGAAGTAACCAGAATAGAGGGCGGTAGATTACAAATCAAACTCAGAACCGGAGAATTGCTGGAAGTTTCCATTCGGCAATCGGCTAAATTCAAAAACAGCAACGAACTTTAAATCGCTAAAATAAAAACGAATCCATGAAATTTATTTATAATCTAGTTTTTGCACTTCTCATATTTACAAAAGCATTTTCACAACAAACGCAGGTCACAAAATCAGCAGATTTGAAAAGCACTTATGACATTCAAGATAGCGTGATGATCAAAATGCGAGATGGTGCGTTAATTTCGGCAATGGTCGTTCAAAAAAAAGGCAATCATAGTCCAAAACCAGTTATTCTGCAATTTACAATTTATGTCAGAGACAAAGGCCGAGATTTAAAATCCCTGAAAGAAGCAGCAGACAAAGATTATATTGGCGTTATCGCATATAGCAGAGGCAAACGATTTAGCTCAGAAGAAATAATTCCTTATGAAAATGAGGCAAATGATGCTTATGACGTTATTGATTGGATCAGCAAACAAGAATGGTGCAATGGCAGTATCGGAATATACGGCGGAAGTTACAATGGTTTCACACAATGGGCCGCGTGCAAAAAAATGCATCCTGCACTCAAAACCATTGTTCCTGCTGTTGCCAACCGACCTGGAATGGGACTTCCTATGGAAAATAATGTTTTTATAAATCCTAATTACGAATGGTCGTTTTATGTTGGCAACAACAGATATTTAGACACGATTGCCGGAAATGACAGACAACGTTTCAGAAAAATGATGTTCAAATGGTGGGAAACTGGAACAGCGTACAAAAAATTAGACAGCATAGACGGTCATCCCAACAAGCTGTTTCAACGCTGGATTGCGCATCCTGATTTTGACAAATATTGGCAAAAAATGGCGCCTTATGAAAAAGATTTCGCCCAAATCAACATTCCTATATTAGCCTTTGACGGATATTATAATGACTCTCAAAATTCTAGTTTATACTATTTACGAGAACTTCAAAAATACAATCCAAAAGCACCTATTTATTTGGTTATTGGTCCTTACGGGCATTTTGGAACTCAAATGGGGGGCGAAAAAAGTCTGTATGGTTATACTGTCGATCCGATTGCGTTGTTCAACATTAAAAAAATAACTTACGAATGGTTTGACCATATTTTAAAAAACGGCGCTAAACCAGAAATGCTGAAAGATAAAATCAATTATCAAGTCGTAGGAACAAACGAATGGCGAAGTGCTCCGTCGCTTGATAAAATGCACAACAATTTTCTCAAATTATATTTAACCGATAAAAAATCAGGCCCATTTTATGCTTTGGACAACAAAAAACCAAGCCAAAAAAAATCACTTTATCAAGAAGTCGATTTTGCCGACAGACAAACATTCAACAATGAATATTATCCAGATCCAATAATTAGAAAAGAAATCGACACCACTAATGGCTATGCTTTTATTAGCGAACCTTTAAAAGAATCCATTTTAATAAACGGCTCTTTTTTAGGAGAAATAAAAGCGAGCATCAATAAAAAAGATATGGATTTAGGCGTTACACTTTATGAAGTATTGCCGAATGGCGAATATTTCCATTTGTCTTACTTCATTGGCCGTGCCAGTTATGCAAAAGATAGTACCAAACGAAATTTATTAAAACCGAATGAAACCGAAACGATTCCTTTTTCAAACACGCATTTAATCAGCAAACAATTAAGCAAAGGAAGCCGTTTGCTGGTAGTCATCAATGTCAATAAAAATGCTTTTGCACAATTGAATTACGGAACAGGAAAAGAAGTCAGCGACGAAACCATAAAAGATGCCAAAGAACCACTAAAAATAAATTGGTACAATGACAGTTTTATAAAAGTCCCTATTTGGAAACCTTAAACTAAAGCTTCCTGTTCTTTGGTTTCAAGGATTTTATCTCGGCAATAATCCCTAATTTCATAAGCATAGAGAATACTTCCAATATTAATCATTGTATTTGATAATACTTTTCGATGATTTCGGGTAATGTAAATGCCTGTTTTTAATTTGAAGACAATATTTCCATCCTCGTTTTTTCCGAACACTTTAATTTCATCTGTAAATTCTTCCCACGGAAAAGATTTTACTTCGTTCCAGCTGTATTGAATCAATCTGCTTTCTGTTCCAATATAATAACCCCCAGATTTAAACAAACCTAAAATACCAAGCACAAGAAGTATAATTCCAATAGATGAAAAAACACAATACATTACAAACAGACCTTTTAGTGGCGACAAATTATCTGGGCAAACTTCTGTCGGAACGCCATCAATAGAAATTGTTGTGCATCCTCCATTAAACAATTCCCAAACAAAACAAGAAAAGATCAAGGACACAACAAAAATCCAGAAAATGCCAGATCGAATGACACTCCAACAATGTTTTATAGGCTGATCCTTTTTAGCTTTTACAAAAAACTCTATTTTTTCACTCCCAAGAGCTTCCTTCATAACCTCGGGAACCGCAATGTTTTCTATCATATTTAAAATACTCTCTTATTTACTCTGGTGATCAAAACTCAAAACCTCTTTCAAAACCCACTGATTATTGATTAAAAGATAAACATGAGTAAACTTAGCTTCGCTGGTAAAAACATCAGGTTTATTGGCTTCTCTTAAATAAAAATCATGAATTCCGGTTTGCACTACTCCATAAAGCTTTCCTTCGCTATAAAGCGGATAAACTTCCAGACTTTCGGGTTTTACTTTTCTGATTGGTTTTTGAGGACCATTTCCACAAATATTCTTTTTGACATTTTCTAAAAAAGTCTTTTTATTCTGAATCCCGCCTTGATCATGATAAAAAACCAAATCAGGATGAATCGCTTTTTCCAAAAAAGCAATATCACATTGATTAAAGCTCTTTTCAAAGAAAAGGCTATCGTGTTTCTTTAGTGCCAAAAACAATTCTGAATCTTTCGATACTTGTGCGAAAATACAAGTTGAAGTAATCAATAAAAATAGTAATAGGATTTTTTTCATATCTAAATTTATTTAGAGGTTAATTATTAAAACGAATACAGCTTTTAACTTCATTAGTAATCAAAACGAAATTAATGTAACGCATTGATTTACTTTTTTCCAAATCTGCAATTTCATATTAAAACAAAGGATTTAAATTCCTTTATTTTCATTAAAACCTAAACAAACCAGTGATTTCTTCTTGAAAACAGCCTTCTTTACAATCTCTAAAAAGGCTTAAAAATCCGTATTAAGTACACAATTTCAGTTCATTACAAAAAATAATTGTTAAAAAATTTGCGTAGCCAAATGACTTCATATAAATTTGTAGTCAAATAACTTCATATTATGAATTTAAGACGAGATGTTTTTCAGGCAATAGCCGATCCTACGAGAAGAGCTATATTACTTTTGGTGACTTCGCACTCTATGACTGCAGGTGCGATCGCCTCGAACTTTGACACAGCTAGGCCAACGGTTTCTAAACATTTAAAAATTTTGACCGAATGTGAATTATTGCAACAAACGCAAAACGGAAGAGAAGTTTACTACACCATAAACGCAAGAAAGATGAAAGAAATAGCTGAATTTATAGAGCCTTTCCGCCAAATGTGGGACGAAAGATTCAACAAGCTTGAAGACATTATGAAAAACTATAAACCAGAAAACTAAAAAATTATGGAATTAAAAACTCAAATACATGCGCAGGACGGCAAACAAGAGCTTACTATTACACGAAGTTTCGACCTTCCGGTAGAATTGCTTTTCAAAGCCTACATCGAACCTGAAATTGTTTCGCAATGGATGGGAACCAAAGTTGTAAAACTTGAAAACAAAAAACACGGCGGTTATCGTTTTGAAACCAGCGATGCCAAAGGAAATGTGGTTTTTCAAGCCAACGGAACCATACACGAATTGATTCCGAACGAAAAAATCACCAGAACATTTGAAATGGAGAACTCGCCTTTTGACGTTCAATTAGAATTTTTGGAATTTGAAAAATCAAGTGACTCTACAAGCAAACTGACCATGCATATTGTTTACAGATCAATAGCATTACGAGATCAAATGCTACAATTGCCATTTAAACAAGGCCTTAATATGGCGCACAATCGATTAGAAGAAATTTGCAACAAACTAAAATAAATGCATCATGACAAAAAGAAACAAAATTATCTATTGGGTTGCTACACTTTGGTTAGCACTAGGAATGACAGCAACAGGAATTGTACAATTGCTTCAGTCAAAAGACGAAACAGATAGAATGTCGCATTTGGGTTATCCAATTTATTTGCTAATTTTATTAGGAGTTTGGAAATTATTAGGTGTAATAACCGTTCTGGCTCCAAAATTTCCGTTGCTGAAAGAATGGGCTTATGCTGGATTTTTCTTTGCAATGTCAGGCGCAATATTTTCACATTTTGCAGCAAATGACGGTGCAAAAGATTTTTTTGGACCAACACTATTGTTAGTTCTTACTGTAATTTCTTGGTATTTTAGACCGGCAGAACGAAAACTCATTAACGCTTAAACTGATAAATAATGAATCCGAAAGTTGATTTTTTCTTTGACGAAGCCACAAAATGGCAGGAAGAACTGAAACAAATGCGAACCATTGCTCTTGAATGCCAACTTACAGAAGAATTAAAATGGGGAAATCCTTGTTATATGTATCAAGATAGCAATGTTGTTTTAATTCATGCTTTTAAGGATTATTGCGCTTTTCTATTCTTCAAAGGCGCGTTGCTAAATGACACTGACGGAATTTTGATTCAGCAATCTGAAAATGTGCAGGCCGCAAGACATATCCGATTTACGAATCTGCAGGAAATAATTGATTTGAAACCTATTTTGAAAGCTTATATTTATGAAGCAATTGAAATTGAAAAAGCTGGCCTAAAAGTGATTTTGAAAAAAACTTCGGATTTTCCTGTTTCAGAAGAATTTCAAAAGAAATTAGATGAAACTCCAGAATTAAAAAAAGCTTTTGAAGCCCTGACTCCTGGCAGACAAAGAGCCTATTTGCTTCATTTTTCGCAACCAAAACAAGCCAAAACACGTGAAGCAAGAGTTGAAAAACACCGCCAGAATATTCTCGACGGAAAAGGCCTAAACGATTAATTTTCCTTTCAACAAAACCAAATCAATATGACAGCAAAAGAAATTTTAGATAAACTCAAAGCTCTTGGTGATCCAAAAGTATTTGCTCAGAATAAAAAAAGAGGCGCTAGCGAAAATCAATTTGGCGTGAAAATGGGCGACATTCGAACATTCGCAAAAAAAATCAAAACCAATCATGAGTTGGCTTTAGAACTTTGGGAAACTGGAAATGCAGATGCTCGCTTTTTAGCAATTCTAATTATCGAACCTGAAAAACTTTCGAAAGAGCAAATCGCTAAAATGGTATCTTCGGAAAAATTCGTTCATATCGCCGATTGGTTTTATTCTTATATAATAAAGGATTATTCCGATCGTGAAACTTTGCGACAAGCTTGGATGCATACTGATGATGTTATGCATGGACGCGCCGCCTGGAGCCTTACCAGCGGATGCGTTGCCCGAAATCCAGGTATTCTAGATTTGCCAGCCTTGCTTGACAGAATCGAAAATGAAATGCCAACTGCCGCACCAGAAGTACAATGGACAATGAACAGCACTTTGGCACAAATCGGGATTAAATTTCCGGAATATCGTGCTCGTGCTTTAGCAATTGGAGAAAAATTAGGGATTTATAGAGATTATCCAACTTCAAAAGGCTGTACTTCTCCTTTTGCTCCAATTTGGATCAATGAAATGGTTCGCCGACAAGAATAAAAATCAAAAAACAACATCATGAAAAATAAGATTTCGCAAGAAGAACAAGAACAGCTGATCAGTATTTTGAAAGTTCGTTTTGAAAAAAACATGAACCGACATGCAAACATAGAATGGTCAAAAGTGGAAGCAAAACTTATAGCTAATCCAGAAAAACTTTGGTCGTTATTGCAAATGGAAAAAACGGAAGGCGAGCCAGATGTGGTAGGTTACGATAAAAATTCAGACGAATATATTTTTTTCGATTGTGTTGTTGAAAGTCCGAAATCAAGAAGAAGTCTTTGCTACGACAGAAAAGCTTTGGATTCAAGAAAAGAGCACAAACCAAAAAACAGCGCTGTTGATATGGCCGAAGAAATGGGAATCGAGCTTTTGACCGAAGAACAATACAAACAATTGCAGGAACTTGGAAATTTTGACAATAAAACCTCAAGTTGGGTCGCAACTCCAGAAAATGTTCGCAAATTGGGTGGTGCCGTTTTTTGTGATTATCGTTATGGCCGCGTATTTCTTTATCATAATGGAGCTGAATCGTACTATGCTGCAAGAGGATTTCGTGGTAGTCTAAAAATTTAATTTAATCACGATTATTTCACAAAAGAAATTCTCTTACAAAACAAAACTTCATTAAATTCGTTTGGAAATAATTAATCACTAATCCCAAATTAGTTTATGAAAAACCTACTATTAGCATCATTTATTATGATTACCTGCGCTTCATGGGCGCAATCTGCAACGGCTTATTTTGACAAAGCCATGAAAAAGGCCGAAGCAGGAAACACAAAAGGCGCCATTGCCGATTACACCAAAGCCATCAACATGAATGCCAAATTTGTTGAAGCTTATCAAAACCGAGGCGTTGCAAAACTCAAAATCAATGACTTAAAAGGTGCATTGGCAGATTTTAACAAAACCATCGAATTAGACGACATGAATGTTTACGCTTATACCGGAAGAGCAAATGTCAATTACAAATTAATGAACTATAACGAAGCAATTGCAGACTGTACTTCATCATTAGGTTTAAATCCCAAAGATTATATCGCCTATAATTTGAGAGGTTTGGCTTATAATAAAATTGGCGACAAGAAGAATTCATGCAAAGATTTTTCAAAGGCCGTTGAATTAGGAAGTCAAAGTGCTATAAAAAACAAAGCCACATTTTGTAAATAATTCAACCAAAAAAACATTAAAACAGCCTGTAGAAATTTATCTACAGGCTGTTTCTTTTTCAATATATTGGCAAAAAAACATCTTAGATTGACTCTAAATAGTTGCGAATTATTTATCAAAAAAGCAAAATAACACAGAAAAAAAGCCTCTTTTAACCCAATTAAATCAGTATGTTACTACAAACTCTTAATAATCGATCATTTTGATAAAGTTTTAAAGGTTTTTTCAGATTTTATTTTATTTTTGTTTATTCAACAATTCAAAATGGTAAACAATATAAAAACAGTTTTCAGCATAAAAGATCTTGAAAACTTATCTGGAATTAAAGCGCATACAATTCGTATTTGGGAAAAGAGATACAACATTCTTGAACCAATGCGAACTGATACTAATATCAGGCTATACAATTTGCAAAATTTACAGAAGCTTTTAAATATTACTTTACTGCACGAATACGGGTATAAAATATCTAAAATTGCTACTTATCCAGAGGAAAAAATTCCACAACTGGTACGTGAGATCATTTCAAAGAAAAATTCACAAAACTATGCGATTACGTCATTCAAAATGGCGATGATGAATTTTGACCAAGAATTGTTTTTCAACACTTTTGATTGGCTTATTTCAGAAAAAAGCTTTAAAGAGGTTTTCAAAGAACATTTTCTTCCATTGTTGAAAGAATTAGGATTATTGTGGCAATCTGAAACTATTACACCTGCAAATGAGCATTTTATGAGCCATTTGATCAAGCAAAAAATTCTAATTTACACCGAAAGTCTTCAAATATTAAAACCAACCAAAACAGATCGAATTTTTGTTCTTTCATTGCCATTGAATGAAATACACCAAATTGGTCTTTTGTATTTGCAATATGAGATTTTATCAAGAGGATACAAGACTATATATTTAGGCGAAAGTATGCCAATTGAAAACCTTCAAGATCTTACGCGTCATTTTGAAAACATCACTTTCGTTTCCTTCATGACCGTACAACCAGACCGAACTGTAATTAACCAATATGTAAAAACTATGGGGCAAAAATTGTTGCTGAAAAACAACGAAATCTGGCTTATGGGTAATATGGTTGAACATATTGATCAATCTAATCTTCCAGAACGTATTCGCATTTTTGATTCAATGGAAGAAACTATCGAAGAAATGCAATAGTTTTGTTTAAAGTTTTTGTATATTTGTTAAACAAATGACAAAAACGATATTCATATTAGGATCAGGCTTTTCATCATTAGCCGCTTCATGTTACTTGGCAAAACAAGGAAACAAGGTTGTTATTTATGAAAAAAATCCAACGATTGGCGGCCGTGCGAGACAATTCAAAAAAGACGGCTTTACCTTTGATATGGGGCCAAGCTGGTATTGGATGCCTGATGTTTTTGACCGTTTTTTTCAGGATTTCAACAAACAAACTTCAGATTATTATGAGCTTATCAAACTAAATCCGGCTTACAGGGTTTATTTTGGAGTAAATGATTTTGTTACAATTTGTGATAATTTGGAAGAAATCAAAACTTCTTTTGAAACTATCGAAAAAGGAAGTGCCACTAAACTTCAAGACTTTATCGATCAAGCAAAAAGCAACTATGACATTGCTATAAAAGATTTGGTTTATCGCCCTGGAGTTTCTCCTTTAGAATTAATTACGCCAAAAACTGCTTTAAAACTCAATCAGTTTTTAAGCAATGTAAGTGAGGATATCCGCAAGAAATTCAAAAATGAAAAATTAATTCAAATCCTGGAATTTCCTGTTTTGTTTCTTGGAGCAAAACCCAACAAAACACCTTCGTTTTACAATTTCATGAATTACGCTGATTTTGGTTTAGGAACTTGGCATCCAAAAACCGGAATGTTTGATGTTGTTTTGGGCCTCGAAAAACTGGCATTAGAACTTGGAGTTACGATTGAAACCAATTCGCCAGTGGAAAAAATTATCGTCGAAAACAAAACCGCGACAGGAATTGTAGTTCACAACGAAATCAAAAAAGCTGATATTATTTTAAGTGGCGCCGATTATCAGCATACTGAAACTTTGCTCGAAAAAGAACATCGTGCCTATTCTAAAAAATATTGGCAAAGTCGCGTTTTCGCACCTTCTTCGCTCCTATTTTTCATTGGTTTCAACAAAAAAATAGAGAATATTTCACATCACGCCTTATTCTTTGATGTTGATTTCAACACACATGCAAAAGATATTTATGACGAGCCAAAATGGCCAAACGAACCATTATTTTACGCCAATTTCCCATCAAAAACCGATTTGACCGCTGCGCCAAACGGAATGGAATCTGGATTTTTCTTAATTCCGCTTGCACCTGGAATTGAAGATAATGAAGTGCTTCGGGAAGAATATTTTGAAAAAATAATTTCACGCTTTGAAAATTTGACACAACAAAGCGTTAGAAATAACATTATATTTAAGAGATCATTCTGCAAAAATGATTTCGTAGCAGATTACAATGCCTATAAAGGAAATGCTTACGGAATGGCCAATACACTATTACAAACCGCTTTTTTAAGGCCAAAACTGAAAAGCAAAAAAATACGTAATTTATATTTTACAGGACAATTGACTGTTCCTGGCCCAGGGGTTCCGCCTGCTTTAATTTCAGGAAAATTGGTTGCTGAGTTAATTCAAAAATCTTTTAGATCTTAAAAAAATGAAATCACTATTCGACGCCGTTTCTTTCAAATGCAGTAAACTCGTTACGCAAAATTACAGCTCCTCTTTTTCATTGGCAGTAAAAATGCTTTCACCAAGTATTCGTGATGCTATTTACAGCATTTACGGCTTTGTTCGCTTTGCTGATGAAATCGTTGATTCGTTTCATGATTATGAAAAAGAATATTTAATCGATGATTTCGAGAAAGAATATTACAAAGCGATGGAATTAGGAATCAGCCTCAATCCCATTCTAAATTCGTTTCAACATACAGTTAAAGAATATAATATTACCGATGATTTAGTTCAAGCATTTTTAAAAAGCATGAAACTAGACCTTATAAAATCAACGTATTACACGCAAACCGAATATGCTGATTATATTTATGGCTCTGCAGATGTTGTTGGATTAATGTGCTTAAAAGTTTTTGTTTCTGGAAAAGAACATAAATACGAACAACTGAAAAACGAAGCCATGCGTTTGGGTTCGGCTTTTCAAAAAGTGAATTTCTTAAGAGATTTAAGAGATGACAATCTGATTTTAAATCGAACTTATTTCCCAGGAATCAACCTCAACAATTTCAACGAAGATTCAAAAGCGCAGATCATAAAGGAAATCGAAGAAGATTTTCGCGTTGCATACCAAGGAATTGTAAAGTTACCAATGGAAGCCAAATTCGGAGTTTATACCGCTTATGTTTATTACAAAAAACTGCTTAAAAAACTAAAAAAAACGCCGTATCACGAAATTGGGAATTCCAGAATAAGAGTTTCTAATTATACAAAAGCGGGGCTTTTAGCGCAATCTTTTGTGACATACAAATTGAAACTCGTGTAGATTATTTCATCCCGTTTGTCATTGCGAGGAACGAGACCCGAGCGATAGCGAACAGGCGAAGCAAATCTTCGTTGCTAAATCGACAAAGATTGTGGAGCTACTTGTGGAGATTCCTCGTTCCTCGGAATGACAAGATTGAAGGAATTGCAGACTTAATAAAATATTTTTTGAGTTAATCTTTTATAATTTAAAGCTAAACTCGAAAAAAATAAAATTATAATTTTAAAACATCAACATTATAAAATGATTTCTTTTTTAATCTTTTTAAGCGTTTTTCTGTTCATGGAATGTGTTACTTGGCTCACGCACAAATATGTAATGCACGGATTTATGTGGTATTTTCACGCCGATCATCATCAGCCAAAATACGAGCATACTTTTGAGCGCAATGATATTTTCTTTGTCATTTTTGCGGTTCCGAGTATCATCTTGTTTTACTTTGGTGTTCAGGGCGGATTCAATTATTTGTTTTTTATTGCTTGCGGCATTACGCTTTACGGTGCCTGTTACTTTTTGATTCACGATGTTTTGATTCATCAGCGTTTTAAGTGGTTCAAAAACACTAAAAACAAATACCTCATCGGACTCAGAAAAGCACATAAAATACATCATAAACACTTAAATAAGGAAAAAGGAGAATGTTTCGGAATGTTGTTTGTACCGTTTAAGTATTATAAAATGTAGCTTTAAAAAGCCATTTGTAACAATTGAATCAGCAAGAAAATGAAATTATACAAAATAGCAACCGTTCAATATGTAAATGCCAGCGTAGAAGATTGCTGGGATTTTTTCTCGAGTCCAAAAAACCTTCAGACGATCACGCTTGACAATATGAATTTCGAAATTAAAGATTTCGATGAAAAACGAATGTATCACGGACAAATTATAACCTATACTTTACGACCACTTTTAGGAATCAAGATTTCCTGGGTTACTGAAATTACAGCTTGTAAAGAAAACCACTATTTTATAGACGTACAGCGTTTTGGACCTTATAAGTTGTGGCATCACAAACACTTTTTTGAGCGAACTTCTGATGGAGGAACCAAAATGACAGACATAGTTCATTATGCACTCCCACTCGGAATCTTAGGCCGAATTATGAATCGGTTTGTGGTAAAAAACAAACTGAAAACCATTTTTGATTTCCGTTATAACAAAATCGAGGAATTGTTCAATTCAAAATCACAGCCTAAAATAATAAAGATTCATGCTGAGCAAAAGAGCGTTTAAATATCATTTAAACACATAGAATCATAGAATTTCTAAACTGAAAAAGGCGTTTCACGCACATATATACACATAGCTATGTGTTAGAAACCAGTTTCTTTCTACAATCTTTTAAGAAAACAAAACTATGTTTCTATGTGTTTAAAAATTGCATACAAGAGATAAAAAATCTTTTTAAATCTTTTTAAATCTATGGCTATATTTTTCTCTCGCAGATTTGGCAGATATAGCAGATTTTGATTGCGCTTAAAAGATTTGCGGAGATTTTTGCATAAATCAAAAGAATTTACTTGAAACAAAAATCTTTTTATCGTAATCACTAAAAAATTCACATAAAACAATGACAAAACAAAAAGTTACTCTTTTCTGGTTCAGACGCGATTTGCGGTTAGAAGACAACACTGGATTATTCCATGCCTTGCAATCCGACTTTCCTGTTGTTCCTCTTTTTATTTTTGATGATGATATTTTGGATAATCTTCCAAAAAATGATGCTAGAGTAACTTTCATTTATGATTCGCTTGAAAAAATAAATTCGGAATTAAATAAATTTAGTTCTTCCATTTTAATCAAAAAAGGAAAAACAAAAGACGTTTGGAAATCGCTTATTGCAGAATTTGACATTCAAAATGTTTTCTTCAACAAAGATTACGAACCTTTTGCCATCAAACGTGACACAGCAATTTCAGCTTTATTAAAAGAAAACCACATTGAAACTTTTTCATATAAAGACCACGTAATATTTGAAAAAAAAGAAATTACAAAGGCTGACGGAAATCCTTATACGGTTTACACGCCTTATAAAAATAAATGGCTGGAAAAATATCATTTTTTAGGTTCAGCACCAGAATATGATTCGGTACCATTTCATTCTAATTTTGCGGAAAATAATTTCAAATTTCCTGATTTATCAGAAATTGGTTTTGAAAGAAGTTCCATACAAGTCCTTCCACATAACTTGACTCAAATAGCCAATTATAAAGAAACTAGGGATTTTCCAGCTTTAGATAGTACTTCATATTTATCTCCCCATTTACGTTTTGGAACGGTCAGCATTCGAAAATTAGTAAATTGGGCCAACCGAAAAAATCAAACATTTTTGAGTGAATTGATTTGGCGTGAATTCTTTATTCAAATTCTGTTCAGCTTTCCAAACTGCGTCAATCATAATTTCAAATCCAATTATGACGGAATTCAGTGGCGCAATAACGAAGAAGATTTCAAACGCTGGTGTTCAGGAACAACAGGCTACCCAATGGTCGATGCAGGAATGCGTCAGCTTAATGAAACCGGCTATATGCACAATCGCGTACGAATGGTTGTGGCAAGTTTTTTATGCAAACATTTGCTCATCAACTGGCAATGGGGCGAAGCATATTTTGCCGAAAAACTTTTGGATTTTGAATTGGCATCCAATGTAGGAAACTGGCAATGGGCGGCTGGAACTGGTTGCGACGCCGCGCCGTATTTCAGAGTTTTTAATCCCGAAATCCAACAAAAGAAATTTGATGAAAAAGGGGAATATATTCGCAAATGGATTCCTGAATTTGATTTTGGCTATCCAGAACCTATGGTTGATCATGCATTTGCGCGAGATCGTGCGATTGCGACTTATAAAGCAGGGATTTTGAAATAGTTTTTTTTTGTTTCAGGTTTAAAGTTTCACGTTATTAGATTAAACAAAATCTTTGTCTTCCTGAGCGAAATCGAAGGATCACAAAGTGAAGACGCTCAGTGTGCAACTTGAAACTTTAAACCTGAAACAAAACAAACAGACTTTAGTATTTCAAATAATTCTCCACGACAATTTTAGCCTTCAAATCGAACATTAAATTGTACAAACCAAAGAAAGTACGATTCATGTAAATAAAGTGCTTAGAACCACGATTTCCGTTCATTTTTTTCAAGTTGGTATCTTCTGAAAAACGTTTTCCTAATTCGGCTATCGCGTTAAAGAAAGTTTCATCGGCAAAATCGAAAGTTTCATTTTGAAAAGGTCTGGTAAAAAGCGACAATAAATCATGAAACATTTCGGTAAAATATTCAATTTCTGCAGGCGAATCGTCTTCACGAAGAATTTCTAATTCAAATAACTTTTTATTAAATAACGCTTCATCTGTAATCACATTTTTATTGATTAGCTCAAAATATGGCGTGTAAAAATCATTCGGAATTTGTTTCATACATCCAAAATCTAAAGCAATCAACTGATTTTGATCATCAACTAAAAAATTACCAGGATGCGGATCGGCATGAACTTTTCGTAAAACATGAATTTGGTACATATAAAAATCCCAAAGCGCCTGCCCTATTTTGTCTCCGACTTCCTGATCTGCATTTTTTGCTGTAAATTCAGAAAGATGAATTCCCGTCATCCAATCCATTGTGATAATTTTCTCCGATGAAAACTCCGGATAATAATTCGGAAAAATGATATTTTCTATTTTGTTGCAAGCATCAACAACTTCTTGGCTTTGTTTTAGTTCCAACAAATAGTTTGTTTCCTCAATTAGTTTGTCTTCAACTTCTTTAAAATATTTATCCGAATCTTTTCCTTGCAAATTAAACATTCTGATGGCAATTGGTTTTACCAAAGCCAAATCAGAAGAAATACTATTGGCAACCCCAGGATATTGAATTTTAACGGCTAGTTTTTTGTCATTTTTCTTTGCCAAATGAACTTGCCCAATACTTGCCGCATTTACAGAATTTGGATTGAATTCGTCAAAAATTTCATAAGGCGTTTTTCCGAAATTGCTTTTAAATGTTTTTAAAACCAAAGGTGCAGAAAGCGGTGGAACTGAAAACTGCGAAAGCGAAAATTTCTCCACATAAGCCTGAGGCAAGAAATTCTTGTCCATACTCAGCATTTGGGCTACTTTAAGAGCACTTCCCTTTAAGCTTTTTAGTCCGTCATAAATATCTTCGGCGTTGTTTTCGTTTAGTTTATCACGCGTCAAATCTGGATTTACAATTTTCTCGGCATAATGCTTTACATAGTTTACACCAATTTTGGCGCCGGTTTGAACCAGTTTTCCTGCTCTTTCTATTTTTGAAGTTGGGATATAATCGATTGTTTTCATTGTTTGCTGTAGATTTTTTCTTTGAACAGAAATTTTCCAAGATCTATCAAATGATTCATTGGCGCAACATTCATCAATTCGAATGAAGCATTAACTGATTTTTCGATAAAAATATCGGTTTTCTCAAAAGCGGCAGATTCATCATCCATCCAGAATTTAATGGTCAGCATTAATTGCAACCAAGCTGATTCCTGAATAGCGCTTTCTTGAAATTTTTGAAGTTTTTCTTGTTCCAATCTATAATCATCAGTCAGAATTTCAGAAACATATTCTTTAAAACTATTTCTGAGCGAAGTCAATTGCACTAAATTTTTAAGCGGGTTTCTGTCGATTTTAAGCGATTGCAAAACATAACTTCTGTTTGCTGTCAAAATCTCAAAGAAAGTATAGTAGAAACTCAGCATTTTATTCTTCATATCATATTGCTGATATTCTTCATTTTTGTGAAGCAGATTCACCGTGTTTTCAAAAAACAGTCGGAATATTTCTTTTTCTAAACCTTCTAATGTTCCAAAAAAAGTATAAAACTCAGCTTCTGTAAAATCATTTTCTTTTGCAAAATGATAAACTGATTTTGGTTTTTGGCCTTTTTCCAAAACTTCATCCATATATTTTGAAACGATATCATCTTTGGTAATTACCTTTTTTTTAGTCGCCATTTTATTAAAATTTAGAATTTGCCATAAAGGTAAACATTGTTTAAGTACCTTTACTTATTCTTAAACAAGAAGTACTGTTAAATATATTATAAACTATTATGGCTCAAAATGTTTTGCTTACCGGCGGAAGCGGATTTGTGGGTAAACATCTAACAGATGTTCTTATCGACAACGGCTTTTCGGTGTCTATTTTGAGCAGAGAAGAACGAAAAGATACGCCATCGATAACCTATTACAAATGGGATTTGAAAAAGAATTTCATTGAAAAAGAAGCCATTTTAAAAGCCGATTATATTGTGCACCTTGCGGGCGAAGGAATTGTAGAAAAAAGATGGACAAAAAAACGCAAAAGAGCAATTTTAGAAAGCCGTACAAAACCTATTGAACTTATCTTTTCAATTTTAGAAGAAAACAACAAAACCTTAAACGGATTCATTTCTGCATCAGCAGTTGGGATTTATGGCGCTGTTACGAGTCATAAAATTTGTATCGAAGAAACACCTCCAGCAAACGATTTTTTAGGAAGAACTTGCCAAGAATGGGAAAGCAAAATAGACAAAATAAATACATTAGGAATTCGGACTGTAAAAGTGCGAACCGGAATTGTATTTGGAAAAGACGAAGGCTTTCTGAAAAAAGTGGTTCCGAGTTTTAAAGCAGGTTTTGGAGCTGTTTTAGGAACAGGAAAACAATATTTGCCTTGGATTCATATTGACGATTTATCCGAAATTTATCTGAAAGCAATTATAGATGAACACATGCACGGCGCTTATAATGCGTGCATTACAGATAACACTACAAACTTTGGGTTTTCAAAAACATTGGCTACTATTTTAGGCTATTCGATTTGGTTGCCAAAAATACCTGCTTTTTTCCTGAAATTAACGCTAGGAGAAATGAGCAAAGCGGTTTTAAAAGGACAACGTGTTTCTTCTCAAAAAATCCAAAAAACAGGATTTGAATTCCAATTTACTGATCTAGAAAAAACACTTTTAAGTTGTTTGCATTAAAAACGACTCAGATTCTATAAATTCTTGAGGCCGATATGCTGCTACCCATTTATTTTAAAGTCTAAAGAATTTTGGAAATCTGAGTCATTTTTTATTTCATGATTCCCGTTAAATCGGTATTGACTGTTTTTGATATTTTGTTTGCCACGACATAAGGAATTTCAATATTAAAATCTTCTACTGAAATCGGAAAATTTGAAACAATCTGGATTCCTTCAGGAACTCGCTTCATCATCGCTTTAACGGCGATTATTTTTGATTTTCCGTGCAGGTATAATTTCCCCTTGATATCATATTCTTTTTCGGTTTCATCAATATTTTTTAAATCAAATTTTTCGATTTTTCCTTTAAAAACGGCTTTTGGATAACGATGGCTTTCAATATAATTATCATTAAAATGCTCTTGCATCAAATCCATTTTAAATCGAAAATCTTTGATTACAACAGTACAAATTAGCGTACTGCTTTCAGGTTCCAGAACAAGCGTTCCGAGCTTATTTACCGCTTTTACTTCTTCAAAAAAAGGAACCGAAGCTTCAAAATTCACAACCGCTGTATTGGTTTTAAATTTTTCTTGAGCAAACAAAGAAAATGCAGTAAAAAGTAAAATTAATAAAGTAGTTCTTTTCATAATCGTCAGCATTAAACAATTATGTCATTCGATTTTTTTATTTTAAGAAGAGAAATATCAGAACTTAAGATAAAGGCTTAAAAAAATAGAATGGCAGTACTCCGTGAATATTTCATAACCGAATAAATATATACTTAAAGTTACGAAATTTCTAGGTACAAAGTTGCTCAACTATTCCTAAAAATTTGTGAATATTTTGGGCAGTAAAATGAGTATTGTAAAAATGTAAAATGTGAGAAAGTACAAAATTTTCCCTTCTCGCATTTCACATCTTACATCTTACATTTTTTTAGCTGATTTCTAAAAGCACATTATACTTCTCTAGGCTTGCCAAATCTTCAATCGAACTAATATTGGCAATCTTCTCGTGTTCTTCGATTTCTTTTTTGATTTCGATATGTTTGATCGCTTTTCTAAAACGGCGCACCTCATCAAGATTGGACAAAATAAGCCCTGGAACCTGAACGCTTTTTCCGTCTTTATCTTTGGCAACCATTGTAAAATATGATGAATTACAATGTTTTATCACTCCCGTTTGAATGTGCTCCGCCTCTACACGAATGCCCACAACCATTGAACTTCTTCCCACATAATTTACTGAAGCTTTCATAGTAACCAATTCACCAACTTCAATCGGTTTTAAAAAGTTCACTGTATCTACCGAAGCAGTCACACAATAATTGCCACAAAATTTTGATGCTGAGGCAAAAGCAATCTGATCCAGCAATTGTAGAATATACCCTCCGTGAATTTTACCGCTAAAATTGGTATGCGATGGCAACATTAATTCGGATATGCTAATTTTTGATGAAGAAACGGGTTTAAAATCTGTAGTCATGCTTTTTTTGGTATTATTTTGTGTTATTCTGGTTTATGTTAAATCTAATTTCTAATTCAAAAGTTGATTTTCGTCTTCATTTGAAGCTCTTGCAATAATATTTTCTGGAAGCGATTTTTTTGCCTTTGCTCCCATCTTTTTAAGCCTTTCAACGCTTGAAATTAGATTTCCTTTTCCGTCAACTAATTTGTTCATGGCGCTTTCATATTCGGTTTTGGTGTCTTTGATTTTATTCCCAATTCGAACTAAATCTGTTACAAAACCTTCAAATTTATCGTAGAGTGCTCCTGCTTGTCTGGCAATTTCAAAAGCATTTTCTTGTTGTTTTTGATTCGTCCACATACTGTCTATCGTTCTCAAAGTAGCTAACAAAGTACTTGGCGTCACAATCACAATATTTTTATCGAAAGCTCTATTATATAAAGTCGAATCTTCGTTTAGAGCAATGGCAAAAGCCGGCTCAATCGGAATAAAAAGCAATACAAAATCTGGACTTTCCATTTGGTACAAATCATGGTAATTTTTATTTCCAAGTTGTTCAACATGTCTTTTTATTGAACTAACGTGCTCTTTCAGAAAATCAATCTTCAATATTTCCGATTCTTCGTTGATCCATTTTTCGTACGCCACTAGCGAAACTTTAGAATCGACAATCATCTTTTTTCCGTCAGGCAAATTAATTACAACATCAGGCAAAACACGGGTTCCTTCCGTATTTGTAAAACTTTGCTGCACTTCATATTCTCTG
Source organism: Flavobacterium mesophilum (assembly GCF_039581405.1). NCBI lineage: Bacteria > Pseudomonadati > Bacteroidota > Flavobacteriia > Flavobacteriales > Flavobacteriaceae > Flavobacterium > Flavobacterium mesophilum. Next base: position 54,483 of record NZ_JBCPXZ010000004.1, read on the forward strand.
CCTTTTTCTAAACCTGATTTTTCTAAAACACGCTCTAAAACTAGCTCGCCCCAATTTCCTTGCATTTTTGTATCGCCTTTTAAGGCTTTGGTCAAATTCAGCGTTTCCTTGCTCATTTGGGCATTCATTTCGCTTAAACCAATAATCTGTTGGCGTAAAGCAGCATGATAATCAATACTTTCTTTATGCGTTTGCTCTACCTTTTTCTCAAATCCTTGAATTTTATCTTGTAACGGCAACAAAATACTTTTCATGTTTTCGCTGTTCTGCTCGGTAAATTTAGCCGACTTTTCTTCGAGAATTTTATTGGCGAGATTTTCAAATTCTTTGGTGAACTTTTCTTGTAGTTCGGTTATTTCAACTTTTTGCTCTTTATGACGTTCCCATAAATTTTCAAAATCAACTTCCTTTTTTGAAAGCTGAATCGCCAGACTGTCTTTCTCAGTTCTAATATTTTCTTTTTCAGAATTAATTACTTGAACCTGTTTCTGAAAATTATTTCTTTCACTTTCAAATTGCTCTTTTTGCAACTGCAGCTGATTTAAGTTTGCATTTAATTTCTCTTCCAAACTTACTTTTTCGGTTTGTGATTTGGCTGACATCAGTTGCTTTCCTAAGTAAATACCTAAAAACAATGCAACAATAAAAGCCAGTAGAATTGGGAGAAAGTCAAACATAACTAAGTTTTTTTTAAGTAAAAGTACGCAATAATACGTAGTTCTGATTTTTTAAAATTAAAATTTCACTAATTCGTGTGCATTCTAAATTAAACAAACATTTTAAAAAAATTGAAGAAAAAAATATTTTCGACGCAACCATTTTAAACCTCAGCCATCTACAGTATATAACCTATTAAAATAATATAATGAAAAAATTAATGTTGAGCTTGTTTATAGCTTTTGGATTGAGCGGGTGCTCACTTGGAAATGATGGTGTAAATATGGATTGTGGCGCTAATGTTGAAGTACCTTTTGCAGGTTATCCTCTTTTATGCAATTACGCAGTTAAAACGTTGCCTAATAATCCTGTTGCTGTAGTTGTGACAAGCGAGGATAAAATGACTGCTCTTTTTACTAAACACGAAAATACTTGCCCAGTCGCTACTGACCCGACTATTGATTTCACTAAAAACATGTTAGTGGGTATTTTTGCAGGTGTAAAATCAACTAGCGGTTATTCTATAAAAATGACATCGGTGGTTCAAAACAACTGCGAAATTGTAATCAATTATTTTGAAAGTGGTCCTCAATCTGGTGAAACGACATCATCAACTCCAACCTATCCTTCAGATTTTATTTTGATTCCAAAATCAAATAAAACAATCATTTTCAACAAAACAAATGAAAGCCAAGACAATATTATCATTGGAAGTTATTTTGGAGAATGTACAGGATCTGATTGTCAAAATTTCTTTCAGTTAAATGATTACAACATTTTGAAATTAGTTAGTACAGCGCCTGGAAACTTCAATTTTGAGCAATCTGCATATTTCGCTAAAACAAAAAGAAATGAATTTACAACATTTGCTAAATCTATTCCAGCAGAAATTTACCTCCTAAAAGGGCAAACTAAAACATTTGGATCTCCTGACTCAGCAGATCAAGGTGGTATTTTCTTCCAATTAAAACAAGGCGCTTCTGTAACTAAAATATTCATTGACAACAACGATACAGCAGATCAAAGCGAGGATATCAAGACTTTCAAAAAAGCGATTAAAGATAAAATCACAAGTTTAAAATAATCTGATCATGAAGAAACATTTTTTATTTCTTATTGTCTTTGGACTTTTTTCTAATGCTTATTCAATTGATGCTTCAAAAATAAATTCAGTATCGATTGTAAATACATGGATTTGGGAAAAATCTGTTGGAGGCGCGAGCAATCCATACACGGCAACACCAAAAACAGCTGGTTTTACTAAAAAAGTAATCTTCACCTCAAACGGAAGAGTTATTACTTATAAAAATGATGTAGAAATTAGAAACAGCAGTTATGAAGTAGGAAAAGGAATTGGTTTTTCTGATCAGTTAGAACATGACTTAATTACCTTCGAGGGGAAAACATACGTCATAGAAAACCTTGACAATCAAAACCTAACCATTGTAAGCAATAATCAAGATGCGGCACGAAGCATCTTTAAAAGATAGTTTTTTAAGTTTTAAAAACTATTTTTGCAAAACCAAACAATACCACTTTTTGAAAGACGATTTAGAAAAATACATCAAGCAATGCATGCAGAATAACCGAGAAGGACAGCTGAAAATCTATCAGCTGTTTTCTCCGGTTCTATATGGTATTTGCTTAAAGTATATGAAAAATGAAGATGACGCAAAAGATGTTTTCCAGGAAGCATTTGTGATCGTTTTTCAGAAAATAAGCCAATATAAATTTGAAGGAAGTTTTGAAGGCTGGATGAAGCGAATTTTCATCAACAAGCTTATTGAAACTTTAAACAAGAAGAAAAAAGAAAGTTTCTTTTTAGATGTTTTTGATCCTGATACTGATTTTATCGAAGAAGAAGAATTAGAAACAATTCCGATTGAGAAAGAAAAATTATTAGAATACATACGGGATTTGCCCGATCAATACCGGACGGTTTTCAACTTATATGTTTTTGAACACATGAAGCATAAGGAAATAGCCGAATTATTGAAGATTTCAGAAGGAACATCAAAATCAAATTTAAATAGAGCAAAGGGCATTTTGCAGAAAAGGATTTTGAGCATAAAAAATTTTAAAACAGCATGAAAAAGCAAAAAATAGAAGATATTTTTTCATCAATGGAAGACTTTTCGAGTGTTCCGCCACCAGAACTTTGGGCTGGTATTGAGGAAAAACTAGATAAACCTAAAAAGAAAAAGCGAGCTATTCTTTGGTGGTCGGCGGCAGCATGTTTGTTATTATGCTTATCACTTCCTATGGCTTTGTCTGATTCTGGCAATAAAATTGGCACCGGAAATGCCGTAGAAAAAAACAAGGTAGTTCTTGACGAAAATAAAAATAACGAAACTCATAAAAACGCAACTTCAAAAGGAAATCAAGATTCTGAAACAACTAAAAACGGAATTGTAAATCCTGATTCTGAAAACATTTCAAATCCTGTTCATCATTCAGATAAAAATTCAGTTGAAGAAACTGCGGTTGCAAATATTGATTCCAAAACTTCTAATAGTTCAAAAACAGTAGTTTCAAAATCAAATTCAGCAAATAATTCGAATCAAGCTGTTGCTGAAGGAACTACAGTTAATGGAAATAAAAATCAGTTCTCTGCTTCTGGAAATCAAAAAACAACTCAAGCTGTTGCAGTTAAAAATTATGATTCAGGAAAACAGAATTCATTTAATTCATCTGATAAAAATCAGTTTAATACTTCTGAAAATCAAAAATCAAATCAAGCAGTTGCTTCTAAAAATTACGATTCAGGAAAACAGAACGCATTTAATTCATCTGACAAAAATCAGTTCAATACTTCTGGAAATCAAAAACCGAATCAGACTATTGCTTCTAAAAATTACGATTCAGGAAAACAGAATGCATTTAATTCATCAAATAAAAATCAATTTGCGACTTCTGGAAATCAAAATCTAAATGCTGGAAAGAAAAATTCAAACGAAGCTTTAGCCTTAAAAAATTATTCGCCACAAAAACAGAATGCATTTAATTCTGCAAACAAAAATCAGTTTTCTGAAAATGAAAAAAGAAATCTTGACAAGGTTGTAGCAGAAAAAACCTTTACAGGTAAAAGCACGAATTCATTTAACAATGCTTCAAAAAATCAGCTTCCAAATTCTATTTTTGAAAGCAATGTGAATTCAAACAAAAACAATGTTGCTTTTAATTCGACAAAAACGGAAAGCAACAAACAAAATGCTGTTTCTGAAAACAAAAATGAAACGATAATCAAGGATCAAAAATCAGAAAAAGCGATTGCTGACAATACACAAAAAAGCAATTCAAAATTCAATGATGTTTTAAGCAAAAAAGATTCTGTACAATTGGCAGAACTTCAAAATCTGGAAAAAGGAATTATAACTCCTGAGGCAAAAAAAGAAAAAAAGAAAGATCCAAAAACAACAAATGCTGAAAAATGGGCACTTGAAGTTTTTGCTGGAGTTGCCAATTCAGAAAACTATAAAAACGACAAAACACTAGGGAATGTCAACGATTCAAAACAAAGCAATAGTTTCGGGGTAAAAACAAAATACAAGCTCAACAAGAAATGGGCAGTGGGTTCTGGATTTAAAATAAATGAATTAGGTCAAAGTGTAGCAAATGTTTCCTATATTAGCACGAAAAATAATGCATTTTTAGGAACGAGCGATTATTTAGTTCAAAACGCAACTGTTCCACAAATTGCAACAAACGAAGGTTACGTACTGGTTTCTAATACCACAAGGAATGCGCTAGCAAGCAACAACATTCAGACTGGTAATATAGATCAAAGCTTAAAATATATCGAAATGCCGTTAGAAGTTTCGTATGCTGTTTTTTCTAAAAACAAAGCGAGCATCAGTTTAAATACTGGAGGTTTTGTTGGAAAGTTAATTTCAAACAATATTGCTCTTGACGGAAATTCGATTGGTCAAAACGAAAATGCAAATGATTTTGTATACGGTTCAACTTTAAGCAGTACCATACAATATCGCGTTTATAAAAAAACAAATGTTTTTGTAGAACCAGCTATGAATTATTACATTAACCCTTTGAGCACTCAGTCTTTCAATCAATTCCAATTGGGATTGAACTTTGGATTGAATGTTTCATTTTAAATAAATTATTAACCATTTAAAACCCAAATCTAAGTAACCCCCTAAACCTACATAATTTTGAAAACAAGCCTAAAAGCCAGTCTTCTCAAAATGATCGTAAAAAACCATTGGTCCAACCACAAATCTTTCCCCCAGGATTTAATTTTAGCCAAAGAATTGGTTTATGATTGCTTTGATTTTGATTGCACCCAGCCACAGCAGGAAAGCGAGAGCCTAGATTATAGTGCGTATCGTTTCCTGATGAATGAAAAACACATTTGTTATCGTGAGGCTAAAATTACTCCAGCAAAAACTGGGCAGTTTGTCACTTTGTGGAAACGAAGCCGACTTGGAGTGATTGAACCTTTTGATCATTCTGATGCTATTGATTTTGTGATCATAAGTGTCCGCAAAGATGATCTTTTGGGACAATTTATCTTTCCAAAAAATGTTTTACTGGAAAAATTCATTTTTTCTTCCAAGACTCACGAAGGAAAAAGAGCTATCAGAGTTTATCCGCCTTGGGATGAAACTGAGAGCAAACAAGCAAAAAAATCACAACAATGGCAATTGGAATATTTTTATCCAATAGTTCCAGATCCTGATTTTGATGTTTTTAAAAAATTGATTGCCTATTAATACAAAAAAAGGCTGTCTATTTTTCTAGACAGCCTTTTTCATTTTTATGCTAAAATTTAAACTGCAGTATAACCTCCATCTGCAATAATATAACTTCCTGTCGTGAACGACGATTTTTCAGAGCTTAGAAATACAACCAAATCTGCAACTTCTTGAGCAGTTCCTAATCGATTCATTGGTGCTTTTGCCGCAACGGCATCCATTAAATTTTGAGTCAGATTATCTTTCAACAAAGCAGTTTCAATATAACCTGGGCCAACTGCATTACAACGAATGTTTTTCAACGCATATTCAGCAGCGATATTTTTAGTCAAACCTACCACCCCATGTTTTGAGGCTGTATAAGCAGGGCTATTTGGCGCAGCAACCTGACCATGAATTGAAGCGATATTCACAATGCTTCCACCACCATTTTTTTCCATTTGCTCTAATTGATATCGGCAAGCATAAAAAACACCGCTTAAATTAAGTGCAATAACGCGATCCCAGGCTTCTGGTTCATATTCACCGGTTGGTTTTGCAGGCCCACCCATTCCCGCATTATTGCAGGCAATATCTAGGCGTCCATATTTTGAAACCACAACTTCAACCATATGTTTGTTGTCACTTGCACTCGATGAGTCACCTTTCACAAAAAAGGCTTCCCCTCCACTATCTTTAATCATTTGTACGGTTTCTTCGCCATGTTCAACATTAATATCTGAAAGAACAACTTTTGCCCCTTCTCGAGCATAGGCTTCTGCAACAGCGCGTCCAATTCCGGAACCTCCACCAGATACAAAAGCTACTTTGTTTTCTAAAAGTGCCATATTCTAAAAATTTAAATTGCTTCTACAATTTACGAAGATATTAATGGTTAGAAGCCGTAAAATCTCAGTTTAGCATAACATTAACCTGATATGCCAATCAAATGTTATTTGATGATAAATTGACGAATAGCTGCGGAAAAATTCGTATTTAATGTTCTTCGTCCAATTTCATATTTCCTCGATCTTCATGACTTTCTGGATTTGAATTTGGATACCGATTTGGAGTGATATCAGAATTTCGATCTTTATTTTCAACTGTTTTTTGAGCTTCTTCATCTGTTGCCACACCGCGATTTGCATTTGGATTGTTTGGATTTACGCTATCAGCAACTTTCTCGATTTCTTCATTTACATTTCTTGCACGATCCACAATTTCCTTTGCCCCTTTTTCATCCGTTACCACTTCTTGTTCCAAATTTGCCTGATCATATTTCGAGTCATGTGATATGTTTTTCCCTTTTACTTCATCAATATTTTTCTGGACTCCGTTCATTTTTTTTGTCCCTAAATTATTCGTTTCCATAATATTATAATTTTGAATTCGTATTATAATATTACGAATTTGTAGATAGGAAATTTTATGGCTTCACACTGCTTTTGTTTTATAATTGCCATCTTTTTTTTGGAAATTCATTACCTTTAATTATAACAACTTAATGCTCATTATTATGAATTTCTTTAAAATAAAAACTTGTTGGTCAAACGCCGAATTCATTCTGATAAAATTATGCATGGCTTCGATTTATATTTTCATTGGAAGTTATTTTCATGATTTTTTTCAAAACTATTATACTCTTCTACTTGCTGTTTTTGGCATAACCGTAATTTGGTTTGTGTATCAATGGTTAAAAAAATTGAAGGCATAAAACAAACTTTCTCTGTTAATTTTCTCAAAGAAACTATCTTTGCAAAAAATTAAAAAATGCATAGACACTTCATTCTTTTTAAACCATACGGCTATTTGAGCCAATTTATTTATGAATTAAAAAGAAAGAAAAAGCTTTTGGGCGAATTGTATGATTTCCCCGAAGGAACAATGGCGATTGGAAGACTTGACGAAGATTCTGAAGGTTTGCTTTTGCTGACTACTGATGGAATGGTAAGCGAACTGGTAAGAAGCAAAAAAGTCGACAAAGAATATTATGTTCAAGTTGACGGAATTATTACGCAAGAAGCGATCGAACAACTACAAAAAGGTGTCGAAATTGGTTTTGATGGCGGAAAATACAAAACAAGACCTTGTAAAGCTTTTATTGTCACTGAAATCCCTGATTTTGGGCCAAGAGCCAAAAAAATCAGAGATGAGCGCCACGGGCCTACTTCTTGGGCCTCAATCACTATCAATGAAGGTAAATTTCGCCAAGTTCGAAAAATGACTTCTGCAGTTGGCTTTCCTACTTTACGATTAGTCCGTGTTCGAATTGGAAACGTATATTTGCAAAACCTAAAAGCGGGAGAAGTTCTCGAAGTGGATCAATTCAATTAGATAATGTGGCAATTTGCCAATTAGATAATTCTAAAAACTCATAATTCATAACTTATAATTCATAATTCAAAAAAGATGCTAAACGTTGTTCTTGTTGAACCAGAAATACCAAATAATACTGGAAATATTGGAAGATTGTGCGTAGGCACCGAAAGCCGATTGCACTTGATTCACCCTTTTGGGTTTGTCATTAATGACAAAAACTTGAAACGTTCTGGTTTGGATTATTGGGTTCATCTTGACGTAACCGAATATCAAAATGTTGAGGAATGGATTGCTCAGATTCCAGATCAATCTCGTGTGTTTTTAATGAGTTCCCATTCTGAAAAATCATATTTAGAAAATGAATTCCAAGATGGCGATTGGTTGGTTTTCGGGAAAGAAAGTGTTGGTTTGAGCAAGGAATTTATGGCAAGATTCGAAAATCATTTAACTATTCCGATGTCACCGCTTATTCGCAGTTTTAATATTGCAAATTCTGTTGCTTTTGTGGTTGGTGAAGCGAAAAGGCAAATTGGAATAAAGAAAATTTAATCGTTTATTTGTTTTACTGTTTAATCAGAAAGAACAAATTTATATATGGTTGAAAGATTATTGTTTTTCTTAGAATTTATTTTGGTAGACTTTTTTTCTACGTATGGAATAATTACTATTATTTGCTTATTTCTTTCAATATTTCTAAAAAATCCGATTCTCCAAAAAATCCAAAGTCAATCAGACCGCTTCATTTCATTTATTGGAATTCTTTATTTGATCATCTTCTTTTTCGCAACAATCGTCGAATTAAATATTTCCGATCAGGAAAGCAAAAATTATTTGCTCAACAGAATGTTTAGTGAATATTGGTTTGGATTTTGGCTTCAGCCTTTGCTTTGGTTTTCTATGAGTCAACTTCTGAGAATCAAATCAATCCAAAAGAATATTCTTTTAAAACTAATTTTCAGTTTTTTCTTTATAGTTTCTATCGAAAGAATAGTAATTATTATCACTTCTTTCCATAGAGATTACTTGCCAAGTTCCTGGACAATGACTTCAAGTTCATATTCCTCAAATTTATTTCTTGAGTTATTAATTAAAATTTCTATTTTTCTGCTTTCAATCTTGATTTTCAAAATTGTTCATCGAAAAATTAACGAATGGAAAACGGCAAAAAACGACTCAAAATAAACTTTAAGAATCAAAAAAAAGAATCTTCAGAAAAAACAATATTAACTAACATAAATTTCACCCCAAACTAACATGACCAACACTATAACCGTAGAACAAGCTTTAAGCAAAGGAAGATGGCAATTAAAACATTTGCCAATGATTGTAACTTTTGCAATAATTGGCATTGGATTCTACCTTTCCTATGCACAAATTTTTGAAGGTTGGATTATTGCCTTGGGATTTATTTCAGGATTTGTTTCGGGATGGTTAGTATGGAGTTATTATGTTAATCGATGGAAAATTTGGGCATACGAAAATGTTAGAAATGTCCACGAATTACAACGAAAAGCCGTTGAAGAAAAATTAATTTGGAAAAGTGGAAGCTGGTTTGAAAAAACAGAATTTAAAGATTATGAACAGAAACAAAAATTAAAATATCTAGAGAAAAAATTTCTCGAAAAAGATGTTTATAAAGATGATATTTCTGTACCAAAAGAAACTATTATTTACAACTCCAAAATCATCATTCTTTTTTCACTTTTACTTGGCCTAGGAATGCTTGTTATGGGTATTTACTTGTTACATGAAGAACATTATTTCGGATTTTTCTTCATAGGACTTAGTGTTTATTCAGCTTATACTCAAATTAAAAAATTACTTGATAAAGGGCCTCAGATTATAATCAATGCAGAAGGTATAAAAGTTAAAGATGAAAAACTTGTCAAATGGAAAAACATTAAAAATGATAGAGTTTTTGTCGAAACGAGAGGAAAAAATTCTACAACTTATCTAGCTTTTAATGATGAAAAAATTAACATTGGAGAATTAGATATAAAAACTAAAAAATTAGAAAATTTGCTTCATGTTTATCGCGTGCGTTATGAAGCTCTTAACTCACAATAAACTTCCCTTTTTCAGCATCAAAAACAATATGTTCGTCTTTGAACAAATTGCTAAAGCTTCCGTTTGAAATCAAATTACATGGCTCGTCTTGCACTATATTTTCAGGCGTCATCATAATCATTTCGTCACTTAATTGAATGGCGAGGTCAATATCGTGCGTTGAAAATAAAATGCATTTTTCGGTTTCCTGTGTCAGTTTTTTCAATAATTTGAATAATGAAACTTTATGAAGCAAATCAAGATGCGTTGTAGGTTCATCCAAAATAATTAATGGCGTATCTTGTGCCAAAGCTCTTGCAATTAAGACTTTCTGCAATTGTCCGTCGCTGATTTCGAAATGTTTCTTTTTTGCTAAATGCGAAATTTGGGTTAAGGCTAAAGCTTCGTTTACTTTTACAATATCTTCTGGAGTTAAAGTTCCAACCCAATTGGTGTAAGGCTGGCGACCAAGTGCGACCAATTCAAAAACAGAGAGATTACTTGGAGGTAATTTCTCGGTTAAAACTAAACTTAGATTTTGTGCTAATTCTAAAGGTTTGTAAGCCGAAATGCTTTTTTCATTCAGATAAACATTTCCCACTAAAGGTTTCTGAATTCCAGTAATGGTTCGAAGTAAAGTTGATTTTCCAATTCCGTTTGCACCAATCAAAGTAATGAGTTTTCCAGAGGCTAAACTTAGATTTAGATTCTCAGCAATAGTCGTAACTCCCTTCTTGGATTTATATCCAATAGTTAAATTTGAAGTAGTTAAAATATTTTTCATTTTTAAAGATTCTGAGTTACTAAGATGCTAAATTTCTAAGTCTTTATTCTCCGTGAAAATCCGTTTTAATCCGTTTTAATCTGTGGCCAATAAATTCATTTAAATATTTCTTTTTCTAACCAAAAGCCAAATCACAACCGGCGCACCGATTATCGACGTAATTGCATTGATTGGAAGCGTCACATCGAATCCTGGCATTTGTGAAACGATATCACAAAACAGCATTATGATGGATCCGAAAAACAAAGTACTCCAAAACAAAATCGTATGATTACTCGTTTGAAATGTCAGTTTAGCAATATGCGGAACAGCCAAACCAATAAAAGCAATTGGTCCCGCAAAAGCCGTAATACTTCCGGATAAAATACTCGTTGCAAATATGATGATCAGCCTGGCTCTATTAAAATTTAGTCCCATGCTTTTTGCGTAGTTTTCACCCAAAAGCAACGCATTTAAAGGTTTTATACTACTTGCACTTAAAAGCAAACCGATTGCAACACAAACTGTCAAAATTATGATCGTTCCCCAAGAAAGATTCCCAAGGCTTCCCATTGACCAAAAAGTGAATTTCTGAAGTTGTTCTGCTGTACTGAAATAAGTTAGAACGCTTACAATCGCCGTCGTAAAACTTCCAAACATTAATCCAACAATCAAAATTGCCATAGTATCACGCAATCGTTGCGAAACCACTAAAACCAAGAGCAAAACTAACGTGCTTCCAAAAGTTGAAGCAATCACAATTCCGTACGATGACAACGCAATTGCCTGCAAAAAAGAAGGCAAAAATCCGGCACCCAGAATGACAAAAGCAACACCCAAACTCGCTCCTGAGCTCAGTCCTAAAACATAAGGCCCAGCCAACGGATTTCGGAATAAAGTCTGCATTAAAAGTCCGCTGATGGAAAGTCCAGTTCCGACTAAAACTGCCGTTATGGCTTTTGGCAGACGGTAATTAATGATGATATATTCCCAAGTTGATTTTGTCGCCTGCCCGCCTGTTAAGCTTGTAAAAACTTCTTTTAACGGAATCATCACAGATCCAAAACTGATGCTTGCAAAAAACATCAGCAAAAGCCCGAGAGATAAAACGACAAATAAAATGGTATTTCGTTTTTTATTTGCCAATTTAGTTCAATTTTGATGCAAAAGTAAATTCGTAACCTTCTAATAAATCGGGATGAAAAATTTTGATATAATCCTTCAAAACCAAATCCGGACGGCTTGGCGATAATTCATAAAAAATAGTCCCGCCAGTGGCTCCAAATTTACTTTCCATAGAATAAACCGTTTTATTTTTAAAAGCATCAAATTCAGCATAATGCGGATTCGCTTTTTGTAATTCTTCCAAAGTTTTAAAAGAGCCCGAAACTACCCAAACATTTGCTTCTTTTGCTTTATCCAGCACTTTTTCGAAAGACAAACCTTCGCTTCCTGTTCCTTTTAGATTGCTCCATAAATAATCCGCTTTTGCATCTTTCATAAATTGCGCAACCCAGCTATTCCCTTTGGCTACATACCAAACATCTTCATACATTGAGCCGTATAAAACTTTTGTTGTTGCTGGTTTATCTGCCACTAATTTTTTAGCTTGATTATAACTCTGAACAATTTTATCAAATAACTCTTTGGCTTGATCTTCTTTACCAAATAAAGCGCCGTAAAGCTTAATCCATTCGGCTTTTCCAAGTGGAGATTGTTCCATCCAATCGCCTTGAATTAAAACGTTTAATCCACTTTTCTTCAAATTATCCAACATCGGATTGTTGTTGTCTACTCCAAATGTTACGATCAAATCTGGAGACAATTCGATCAACTGCTCCATATTTAATTTCTCATTTTGTCCAACATTTTTTACTGAACCTTTATCAATAAGCGCCCTAGTTTTTTCAGAAGAAATATAATCCGTGTGCGGAAAACCAACTAGTTTATCTTCCACTTCCAACATTTCTAAAAACGGAATATTTGTTGTCGAAGTCACCACTACCGATTCTAGTGGCACCTTTATTGTAGTATAGTTTTGAAGACTGTCGGGAACTTTAGCATCTTTTTCTTTTAGGACATATTTAAAATCCTTATTTGCATTAGGCCAAGGATTTGAGATTGTAACTACAGAATATCCTTCTTGTTTTACAATCGAAAGCCCTGATGCAAATTCGATGCTATTTTTTGCAGTTTCTGACTTTACGGTTTCAATATTCTCACTTTTTTTACATCCTGTAAGAATAAAAAAAGAAAGAAAAAATACTAACTTAGGTAAATAAAATTTCATGTTTAACGTTTTGGATAGGGACAAAGGTAAATCATTTTCTGATTTTTTTGTTTACTTTTATTCTTACAAAATTCAACAAATTGTATCTTTACATTATGAATATCATAAAAACAAAAATTTGCTCAAGCTGTGAGACTTCTTTCAGCTGTGGAGATATTTCAGTTGAAAACAAATGTTGGTGCAATGATTACCCACATATTTTTAATCTTTCGGAAGGAGGCGACTGCCTATGCCCTACTTGTTTCAAAGAGGCCTGCGAAGATAAAATTGATGCTTATATAGAAACCATAACTCCCGAAAAAGCTTTAAAAAACAAAGCTGCCTTGTTGCCCAAAACAGAAAAACTTATCGAAGGAATTGACTATTATATGGAAAATGGCAATATGGTTTTTAAAACCTGGTACCATCTCAAAAGAGGAAGCTGTTGCGGAAACGGTTGTCGTCATTGTCCTTATTAAGAATTATGAATTATAAGTTATAAATTATGAGTTTTAGATCATAAGTATAACTTGTAACTCAAAGACAATTCATAACTCATAATTTATAATTTATAACTCACTATAAAATGATTTATTTAATTACTGGCGGTGAAAGATCCGGAAAAAGCAGTTATGCTCAAAATTTAGCTTTACAACTTTCTGATTCGCCACTTTATGTAGCAACAGCCAGAAAATGGGATTCAGATTTCCAAAATAGAATCGATCGTCATCAACAAGAACGCGACGAGCGTTGGACTAATATTGAAAAAGAAAAACATTTAAGCGAAATTGATTTTTCGGGAAAAGTCGCTCTTATCGATTGCGTTACACTTTGGCTAACCAACTTTTTTGTAGACACTAAAAATGACGTTTTACTAGCATTAGAGGAAGCAAAAAAAGAATTTCTTTCGATTGCCAATCAGGAAAATGCTACACTCATTATTGTTACCAACGAAATCGGAATGGGCGTTCACGCTGACACTCATATTGGCAGAAAATTTACTGAATTGCAAGGCTGGATGAATCAATTTTTAGCTTCAAATGCTGATGAAGTTGTTTTAATGGTTTCGGGAATTCCGGTTAAAATAAAAGGCGAAAATTCCAAAATATAAATTCCAAATTCCAAAGCTATAGTTTACCTTTACTATCATTTTTTCATTTTCGCGTTTGGAATTTGGAATTTAAAAATTGGAATTTAAAAAAGAATGAGCCATTTAGACGATATATTAAGATCACGTCGCGACACCCGACATTTTACCACCGATGAAGTTCCTGATGAAGTGATCCAAAAAGCTTTACAGGCTGGACATTGGGCGCCTTCTGTTGGACTGACTGACGCTACACGATATTATCTCATAAAATCCTCTGAAGTTAAAACAGCCATTAAAAACCTATTTTTAGATTATAATAAAAAAGCAGAATCACTTACCGACAATCCCAAACAAAAAGCACTTTACAAATCTTTGAAATTGGAGGCCATTGAAGAAGCACCAATCGGACTAATAATTGCCTACGACCGTTCAGTTTTGAATCAATTTACAATTGGAACTGTTGGCAGCAATGAAGCAGTAAAATTCAGCTCGGTTTGCGCGGCACAGAATATTTGGCTTTCGCTAACAGAGCAAGGTTACGGCATGGGCTGGGTTTCTATCTTAAATTATTATCAATTTAAGAAAATCCTTGATTTACCTGAAAACATTGAACCTCTTGGTTATTTCTGCATCGGGAAACCTGCAACAAATTATAACAATCAACCAATGTTGCAGCAATTGCATTGGAGGCAGAAATCAGAAGCACCAATTTGTACTGAAATTCAAAATATCAACGAAAACGCTATTTCAGAAATCAACACCAATTTTTCGTCACAACACAAAACTGCGGCCAATTTTGACAAACTACTGCAGGAAAAAATAGATTCAAAGACAAAACCAGTTGGCGCACTTGGCACTTTAGAAACAATTGCTTTTCAAATAGCGACCGTTTTCGAAACCTTAAATCCAAAAATCATAAATCCAAATATGGTTGTTTTTGCAGCCGATCACGGAATTGCAAATCATGGCGTAAGCGCTTATCCGCAAGATGTGACGCGACAAATGGTTACTAATTTTCTGGATGGAGGCGCTGCAATTAATGTTTTTTGCAAACAAAATGATATTCAATTATCAATTGTTGATGCTGGTGTCAATTATGACTTCCCTACAAATGCAAAATTGATTGATGCTAAAATTGCCAAAGGCACACAGTCTTTTCTACATGTGCCTGCCATGAGCGAATCCGAATTAAAATTATGTTTTGAAAAAGGAAAATCAATAGTTGAAAGTATTGCCAAAACAGGTTCAAATTGCATTGGTTTTGGTGAAATGGGAATTGGAAACACTTCAACCGCTTCGGTTTTGATAAGCATTTTAACTGGTTTTCCGATTGAAGAATGTATAGGAAAAGGTACAGGAGTTGCTGATGAAAAATTAATTCAGAAACATAATTTACTCAAAAAAGCAATCGAAAATTATTCCGGTCAAGCCGAATTAAAAGAACAATTAGCTTTCTTCGGAGGTTTTGAAATTATTCAAATGGCGAGTGGCATGCTAACAGCCTTTGAGCACAAAATGCTGATTTTAGTCGATGGATTTATTTGCAGCACGGCATTTTTAATTGCTTCAAAACTTAATCCTGCAATTATAAAAAATGTTGTTTTTTGCCATTGCTCTGCTGAAAATGCACATCAAAAACTGCTTCAGTACTTAAATGCAAAACCCATTTTAAATTTAGACTTGCGCCTGGGAGAAGGAACTGGCTGTGCAATTGCTTTTCCAATTTTGAAATCGGCTGAGGCATTTTTGAATGAAATGGCTAGTTTTGAAACTGCGGGAGTTAGCAGGAAATAATCCTCTATTTTTTAAAATAATTATGTTTCGTTATGATTTATTCTCATTTTTGTCATTTCGACGAAGGAGAAATCTTCGCATGGAACTCCACTCAGATAATTGCCAAACTATGTCGAGCTTCTAACGGAGATTTCTCCTTCGTCGAAATGACATACTAAATGGAAAATCAATATATAATGAAAAAAGAACTCCACATTTTCTTCACCTGTTTAATGTTTTACACCCGAATTCCTTGTCCAAAAAACATTACGCATCATCCTGATTATTTAAACAAAGCAACCCGATATTTCCCTTTAATTGGCTGGATTGTTGGGAGTATTTCATTTTCGGCTTTCTATATTTTTTCTTTATTTCTTTCAATTGAAAGTGCTGTGATTTTTGCGATTATCGCTTCGATTTTAGCGACAGGTGCATTTCACGAAGATGGTTTTGCGGATGTCTGCGACGGATTTGGTGGAGGTTGGACCAAAGAAAAAATCCTCTTAATTATGAAAGACAGTGCCATTGGAGCTTACGGGGCGATTGGATTGGTTTTGTTGTTTTTAGCTAAATTCAAATTGCTTTCAGAATCGATTCTTATTTTTAAAAATAATCACAACTATTTTTTATTATACTTATTTTTTATTTCAGTTCATTCTTTAAGCCGATTGAGTGCCATTAGTATTATTTTTACGCATGAATATTCTAGAGATGATGCAACTAGCAAAAGCAAGCCCATTGCAAAACAGCATACTTGGAAAGAAATTTTCGGATCTTTTTTCTTCGGATTACTTCCGTTGTTGGCACTCGCTTATTTTTCTTTTGAAATAAAAACACTTTTAATTGTTATTCCTGTTTTTTTGACTCGATATTTTTTGGCTCGCTATTTCCAAAAATGGATTGACGGTTATACTGGCGATTGTCTTGGCGCAACGCAACAAGTCTGTGAAGTTATTTTTTACTTAAGCCTTCTTTTTATATGGAAATTTATCTAGTTCGCCATACCGAAACTGTTTGCGAAAAAGGAATTTGCTATGGACAATCGGATGTAGATATTGCTGTTCCTTTTGATCAAATTTTTGATGAAATTGTTTCGCAATTGCCTCCAGAAGCAATTATTTATTCAAGTCCATTGAAGCGTTGTGTGACTTTGTCAAAACACATCCAAAACAACATCAAAACCATTTCGTATCACGAAGATGACCGTTTGAAAGAAATGAATTTTGGCGATTGGGAACTTAAAAATTGGAACGAAATTCCGCCCGAACAACTCAATCCGTGGATGGAAGATTTTGTGAATATTAAAGTTTCAAACGGAGAATCCTTTGTCGACTTACACTATCGTGTCGGTGATTTTTTGTTGAATCATATTTCAAAAAACATACAACATCCAATTGTTGTTGTGGCACATGCCGGAATCATCAGAAGCATCTTATGTCATCATACTTCATTGCCTTTAAAAGAAGCTTTTCAAAATAAAGTTGATTTTGGACAAGTCATTAAAATTGAGCTTTGACAAAGCTTTTGTTCAGAATTTGATCGAAAATGCAAAACAAATTTGAAAATTCCATAATTTTAACTTTATCTTTGCGCAAAATTAAGGTTGTGTTTTAATTTAAGAAAACACATTAAAAGGGAATCAAGTAAAATCTTGAGCTGTACCCGCAACTGTAAGCTTAGTTCTAAAAAGAATGCTTGTTGTAACTACAAATCCACTGTCACGCCTTGCGTGATGGGAAGGCAAACAACAAGACGCAAGCCAGGAGACCTGCCTTTGAAACAAAGATCGAACTCTCGGGAAAAAGAGTGTAGAAATTATGACTTTAAAAAAATATTTCGCTTTTAGTTTATTATTATTGTGCCAATTAATTTCGGCGCAGAAAGATTCTATTACCAGTTTAAAAGAAGTTTTAGTTTCTGATTCTAATCTTAAAAAATATTCTACTTCACAATCAGTTTTAAAACTCAATGATTCTGTCATCAATAAAAATGAGGCTTTATTGACCGATTTATTGAATTTCAACTCTACCATTTATTTCAAAGAATATGGTCGAGGCATGCTTTCGACAGTTGCCTTTAGAGGAACGACAGCTTCGCAGACCGCAGTGATTTGGAACGGAATCAACATCAATTCTCAAATGAATGGAAGTACCGATTTCAACACAATTTCTGGTGCCGATTATAATTCGATTAGTGTAAAAGCTGGTGGCGGAAGTGTCATTTACGGAAGTGGAGCGGTTGGCGGAACAGTCCATTTAAATAACGATTTGGCATTTTATAATCGTTTTGAGAATAATTTAAAACTTGATTATGGGAGTTTTAACACAATCGGAATCAATTATAAAACAAATATTTCCAATCAAAAATGGAGCGCACAAATTGGTTTTTCAAAAAACAGCTCAACCAACGATTATAAATATTTGAATCGATATACTTGGCAAGGCGAACAACGCTGGAATCAAAACGGCCAATACGACATTATCACGATGAGCGCGAATTTGGGTTATAAACTTAATGCTAAAAACAGCTTAAAATTATACACTCAAACATCGAATACGGACAGAAATACATCATTAGTAACAGAATCTGAAACCAAAAGCAAATACGTAAACGGCTTCAACAGAAATCTATTGGAATACGACGGAAATTACGGCAAGTTTACAGCCAATTTCAAAACAGCGTATATTTTTGAAAATTATCAATATTACGCAAACAACGCTTTCAATCAATATACTTACGGGAAAACAGAAAGCTTTATTACGAAAGCAGATTTAGGATACACGCTTTTCAAATCAACACAAGTAAACGGAATTTTAGATTACAATCGCACCAAAGGCTACGGAAGTGGTTTTGGCGATAATACGCGAGAAATTAGTTCTGCCGCTTTATTAGTTAAACAAGATTTTTCGAAGGATTGGAAAAATGAGTTTGGTATTAGAAAAGAGTTTACAGACAATTACAAATCGCCAGTTTTGTTCAATTTAGGTTCCTCTTATCAATTTGGAAAACTGTATAATTTGAAACTGAATTTATCTCGAAATTTCAGAATTCCGACTTTTAATGATTTGTACTGGGAAGAAGGCGGAAATCCAAATTTAAAACCCGAAAGCTCCTATCAAGCGGAAATTGGAAACGTTTTTACTTTCAAAAACATTTCGCTTACACAAACCATCTATTACATCAAAATCACTGATTTGCTACGTTGGGTTCCTGGAGCAAATGGAATTTGGACACCACAAAACACAGACAAAGTCAACAGCTATGGCGCTGAAACTTTGTTGAGCTGGAAAAAACAATACGGGAAGAATTATTTTGGAGCCAATGCAACTTATGCCTACACCGTTTCAAAAAATGTAGAAACTGAAAAACAACTCTTTTTTGTTCCCTTCAATAAAGTGACTGCTGGGGTTTCATATTCAAGAAGTCGAATTTCAGCTTACTATCAATTCCTTTACAACGGTTTTGTTTATACGCAAGCTGACAATGATCCAAATCAAATTGTTGATGCTTACACGGTTTCAAACATAGGAATTGATTATGATTTTAAACTTTTGAGTTCTTTCAAGCTTGGTTTTCAGGTTTTGAATCTTTGGAACGAAAATTATGAAAGTCTTGAAAACAGGCCGATGCCGGGAAGAAATTTTAATATGTACTTAAACCTTAAATTCTAAATATAATGAAATTAACTAGATTATTTTTATTAGCAATCAGCGTTTCGCTCTTTGTTTCTTGTTCTAATGATGATGATAATGATACTCCAAAAGGAGCTTATGATAATGGATTTTTCATCTTGAATGAAGGAAGTACTGGAGGTGGATCAGTTTCTTTTGCAAGTGACGATTTATCAAACTTTACTGCCGACGTTTATAAAACTGCAAATGCTGGTGATTTTGCAGGAGTATATCTTCAAAACATCTTTTTCAATGGCGATAATGCATATATCATCGCTGGTGGATCAAACGTAATTAATGTTGTAAACCGTTACACTTTTAAATTAGTTGCAAAAATTGATTCTGGTCTTGCAAACCCAAGATATGGTGTTGTAAAAGACGGAAAAGCATATGTAACAAATGCAAATACATATTCATACATCAATCCAGCTACTGGTGATACAGATGATTATGTTGCAATTATTGACTTAGCAACTAACAAATATGAGTCTAAAATCGACTTGAATGCTACAGCAAACAGAATTTTGTTAGAAAATGGCAAATTATACATCACAGAGCCTTATTCAAGCGATAAATTATTAGTTGTAAATCCTGCTACAAAAGCATTGGAAACACCTGTAACTGTTGGCTACAATGCTGATTCTATGGAAGTAAAAGACGGCATATTATACATCTTGAGAGGTCTTTCAGGTGCAAGCAGCGAAATTGTAAAAGTAAAACTTGCTGACAAGACAGCTTCAAAAATTACAATTCCACAAGCTCAAGGACGTGCTGGTTATCTAGACATTTACAATGACAAGATTTATTACACCGTAGGCAAAGCAGTTTACGCTATTAACGCAACAGCAACTGATGCCGCAACTACTCCAATCTTTACAGCAACGCTTTCAACTGGAGGTTCAATATATGGTTTCGCAGTAAACAATGATAAAATTTTTATTGCTGATGCAGGAGATTACGCTTCAAACAGCAAAGCTTACATCTACAACTTAAGTGGTGTATCGCAAAAAGAATTAACTGTTGGTATTGGGCCAAATGGTTTTTACTTCAACAATTAATAAATACCTATTTTTAAATTAGTTTTTGGATTTTTTTTGAAAAAAAGGCTTTCATTTCTGAAAGCCTTTTTTTTATTTTAAAGATCTTGTAAACTCTTTTGGAGCATTTTCCAAGTACATTTCATTTCGTATTCCGTTGATTTTTTTCGAATCGCTTATGTAAGGTAAATCAGGAGATCTGTCGGTTTGAACTTTTTTAGCTGTAGCTCCAGTAATTTTAGAAATTGCCAAATTCAATAACGGCTCAGAAGGATCCCCTAAAACACCGTAACTGCTAACATATTCTGGCTGAACATAAGTAGGAACTAATCCAGAAGTATAATCTCCAAAATCTAGCGAATTGGTAATTTTAAAAACCAATGGTTGCATTGCGTATTTATGATTTGGATTTACATTAGTTTTTGTAAAAGTTGGAGAATCGTAAACCGTAAATGACCCTACGTTTTTCCCAATCGTTGTTTCTCCAATCTGAATAACACTAATATATGGTTTCAATCCGTTAATAACCAATTCACTTGCAGATGCAGTATTACCCGTTGTTATAACATATATTTTTGGCAAATTCAAGCTATTTAGCGCTGTACCATCAATATTATTAACAAATCGCTGATTCAATGACTCTAAATCTTCTGTAGTCATCGTAGCCATTAATTTTAAGTTATATTGCTGTTTTGAAAACACTTTTCCATCAAATTGGCCTGTAATCATACTTGCCAAACGAGTTGAAGAACGCACAGAACCTCCTCCATTGTATCTTAAATCTAAAACTAAATCTGTCGCTCCTTGCGCTTTTAATTCCCCAAAAGCCTGATTTAGTTTAGTATCATATTCAGAATAAAATCCATTATACATTAAATAACCAATTTTATGCCCCCCAGTAGTGATTACTTTATTGATCAAAATCGGGTTTTCTTCTAAAACTGTTTTAGTCAAAGCAACAGATTTCCCATTCAATGTAAATGAAGAACCATTATAATCCGCAAGATTTAAAGTGTAACTGTCAGGAGTCAACAATAATGACTGATAATTAGAAACCGTAAGTTTTGTACCATTTACAGCCGTAAAAAAATCACCTCTTTTTATAGCTTTAGTTGAAGCATCAGAATTTGGAATAATGTAACGTACATAACCTACCACATCATTTGATCCATCAGAAACTCTGCTCAATTTAAAATCAACGCCATTATTTTTGGTAATTCCGTTAAGCTCTTGTTCCAAAACAGTATAATCGTCAACAATCCAGCTAAAACGGTCAATTGCCGTTGCAGGATACTTGCTTATTGGTTTATTTAGTAAATCTTGAAATAATTCTTCGGGATCTGAATATCCAGACAAGTAAGAGTTTAATTCAGCCTTCGTACTGAATCGATCATCTGCTAAATTTGGCACATCAGCCTGCCACAAATAAACTTCATTTAATCCGTGCCAGATAAAATCATTTACTTGCAAAGTTGCCGGAGACTCTACATCATCCTGGTCTTCACAGGACTGCAAAGCAAATGCCAGCAGAAAAATCAGCAATAAACTCCTTAAAATTGTTTTCATAATAATGCTTTTGGTAATCTATTAACGTAAAAATACTATCTTTAGTTTTAACAGACGCAAGTTTATTTCATTTTTTCTGTAATTTTTTTTGAAAGTGGCTGTAACAAAAATAATAGTGCCTCGTCTTGACTATATAAGCTAACGAATAACCAACCAATTTTATGAATCAGAATGTGTTTATAGAATTAATTAATCCTTTCAAAGACAAAGTTTTTCGTCTGGCAAAAAGATTGCTCACCAGCACCGAAGAGGCCGAAGATGCTACTCAGGAAGTGATGGCAAAATTATGGAACAAAAAAGACAATTTGGATTCCTATAATAATATCGAAGCAGTTGCCATGACCATGACAAAAAATTATTGTTTGGATCAATTGAAATCTAAAAGAGCAGGAAATCTCAAAATTGTGCACAACAATTTTACAGATCGAGAACCTCAGTTAGATCGAAAACTAGAAGATTCTGACAGCTTAGAATGGGTAGAAAAAATCATAAGTCAGCTGCCAGAGCAGCTCCAAATATTAATTCAGCTTCGCGATGTTGAACAATATGAATTTGATGAAATTGCGAAAATTGTCAACATGAATGAAACTGCTATCAGAGTAGCACTTTCAAGAGCGAGAAAAAAAATACGAGAATCAATGGTTAACACACACAGTTATGGAATTAGATAGAATAGAAAATATATTAGAAAAATACTTTCAGGGAGAAACCACTATTGCTGAAGAAAAAGAACTTAAAGAGTACTTTTCGTCTCCAAATGTTGCGCAGCATTTAGAGCAATATCAGCCAATGTTTGGTTATTTCTCTCAAGTAAAACAACAAAGATCAACACAAGAGATTCCGCTACAAACTAAAAAACGAAATGTGGCGTGGTTATCAATTGCAGCTTCGGCAGTTGTTTTACTAGGGATTGGTGCTTACTATTTTGCAGGCGAAAAAACTGCAGCTTCTGCAGTAGCACAATCAGAATTAGGAACCTATGACGATCCTGAAGAAGCGTTGAAAGCTACGCAAAAAGCTTTGGCATTATTATCAACACATGTTAATGTAGGCATTGAAAGTGTGCAATACATTAACGAATATGAACAATCAAAAAACAAAATCTTTAAACAGTAATTAAACACAAAAAAATAATCATGAAAAATTTCATTATAACCTTAGTATTCGCCTTTGTTACCACAACTTTTTACGCACAAGGCGCTTTTGACAAATTTGACGGTCAAGACGATGTAACTTCAGTAATTGTAAACAAAAAAATGTTCGATTTAATGAGCAAAGTAAAAGTTGATGCTTCGGATAAAGAAACGCAACAATACATTAATCTGATCAAAAAATTAGATTATTTAAAAGTGTTCACCACTAAAAATCCAAAAATTGAAGCTGATATGAAAGCTTCTGCGGACAAATACATCAAAACTGCTGGTTTAGAAGAATTAATGCGAGTAAACGACAGCGGTAAAAATGTTAGAATAATGGTAAAATCAGGCGCAACTGACTCTCAAATAAGAGAATTGCTGATGTTTGTTGATGGAGCAAAAACCGATGAAACAGTGTTGCTATCCTTGACTGGTAATTTTGACTTAAACGAGATTTCAGTATTGACAGACAAAATGCAACTTCCTGGCGGAAGCGACTTAAAAAAAGCCTCTAAAGGCAAAAAATAAGATGAAAGTTCGTGTTTTTACCTCAGCCCTTATACTATTGCTGACTTTGATAAGCTGCAATTCTGAACCATCGTTACAAAAATATTTTGTTGAACATAACGAAAAGAAGGATTTTATCGCAATTGATGTTTCGTCTAATATTTTGAATTTAGATAAAACAAATTTGACTGCCGAGCAAAACGAAGCTATAAAATCGTTTGACAAGATGAACATTTTAGCTTTTAAAGCAACAGATAAAAATCAAGCCGAATTTGAAACAGAACGCACAAAAGTAAATGCCATTTTAAAAGATCCAAAATATCAGCAATTGATGAAAGTGGGTTCTGGCAAAGACGGCGCTTCAGTAAGTTATGTTGGAACTGATGAAAACATCGAAGAGTTTGTCATTTTTGCCAACAGAAAGGAAAATGGTTTTGCAGTAGTACGTGTTTTAGGAAAAAACATGAACCCAAATAACATTATGACATTGATGTCAGTTATACAGAAATCAAACATCAATATGGAACAATTAAAGCCTTTGCAACAGCTGGTTAAATAATTAGAATTTTACTTTACAAAAGGCTCCAAATAACATTGGGGCTTTTTTTATATTTAAGCCTTCTTAAATTAATTCAAATGAATAAAAAATCAAAACTCGGGTGCTGGATAGTTATTTTAGGCATTGCAATGTTTTTTTTTGGTATAAGCCAATTCACTAGCCGAGAATCAGTTGGTCAGTTTAAAAAAACATTAGGAGAATTTTCATTTATATTATGGTTGCCCACAATCATAATTGGTGTACTTTTCACTATCCGTTTCAGAAAATAAAAAAGCTCCAATCTTCATTGGAGCTTTTTTTATGTTAGAGTCTGAGATTATTTACTCAAATACATTTTTCTTCTAGAGTACAATTCGTAGAATTGATCATCTTTCAAGTCATCAATAAACAAGATGCTTTCCCCTGTTGACTTCATTTCTGGCCCTAATGCTTTGTTTACATTCGGGAATTTGCTGAAAGAGAAAACTGGTTGTTTGATTGCAAATCCGTTTAATTGCGGATTGAAATCAAAATCTGTTACTTTATTGTGTCCTAACATTACTTTTGTAGCATAGTTTACGTAAGGCTCGCCATAAGCTTTTGCAATGAACGGAACCGTTCTAGAAGCTCTAGGATTTGCCTCGATAATGTAAACCGTATCATCTTTAATTGCGAATTGGATGTTGATTAATCCAACTGTTTTTAAAGCTCTAGCAATTTTATGCGTATGATCTTTAATTTGCTGCATTACAAATTCTCCTAAGTTGAAAGGAGGCAATGTTGCGTTACTATCTCCAGAGTGAACTCCGCAAGGCTCGATATGCTCCATAATTCCGATGATGTACACATTTCCATCAGCATCACAAATTGCATCAGCTTCAGCTTCGATTGCCCCAGCTAAGTAGTGATCTAGCAATAATTTGTTTCCTGGAATTGCTTTCAACAAATCGATAACATGTTCTTCAAGCTCTTTTTTGTTGATTACAATTTTCATTCCCTGACCTCCCAATACATAAGAAGGACGAATTAAAAGTGGGAAATCTAAAGTATCCGCTAATTTAGAAGCTTCATCTGCCGTTTCAGCGATTCCGAATCTTGGGAAAGGAATGTTTAACTCAGTTAATAAGTCAGAGAAACGCCCTCTATCTTCTGCTAAGTCAAGAGCATCAAAACTAGTTCCGATGATTTTCACTCCATATTTAGAAAGTTTATCTGCTAATTTAAGAGCAGTTTGTCCTCCTAATTGAACGATTACACCTTCTGGTTTTTCGTGTTGGATGATGTCATAAATATGCTCCCAGAAAACTGGCTCAAAGTATAATTTATCAGCTGTATCGAAATCCGTAGAAACTGTTTCAGGATTACAGTTAATCATGATCGTTTCGTAACCACATTCTTTAGCTGCTAAAACCCCGTGCACACAAGAGTAATCAAACTCGATTCCTTGTCCAATTCTGTTTGGACCAGAACCCAAAACGATTACTTTCTTTCTATCTGTATGAACACTTTCGTTCTCTACATAACGTTCTCCGTTAGCTTTTTCGATTTCTGCCTCAAAAGTTGAGTAGTAATAAGGTGTTTTTGCTTTAAACTCAGCCGCACACGTATCAACTAATTTGAACACACGGTTGATATTCATGTCCGTACGCAAAGTGTGAACTTCACTCTCTAGACAACTCATCATGTGAGCCAATTGTCTGTCAGCAAAACCTTTTTGCTTCGCTTCAAGCAACAATTCTTTAGGAAGATCAGAAACTTTGTATTTTGAGATTTCTTTTTCTAAAATATAAAGTTCTTCGTATTGTTTCAAGAACCACATATCGATTCTTGTAATTTCGTGAATTGTGCTCAATGGAATTCCCATCGCAATTGCGTCATAAATTACGAAAACACGATCCCAGCTTGCGTGAGTCAGTTTATCGATAATCATTTCATAATCTTTGTATCCTTTTCCGTCAGCACCTAAGCCATTTCTCTTAATCTCTAAAGATTGAGTTGCTTTGTGAAGTGCTTCTTGGAAAGAACGTCCAATTCCCATAACCTCACCTACAGATTTCATCTGAAGTCCTAAAGTTCTGTCTGAACCTTCAAATTTATCGAAGTTCCAACGTGGTATTTTTACGATTACATAATCTAACGTTGGTTCGAAAAGAGCTGAAGTAGATTTTGTAATTTGGTTTTGCAATTCATCTAAGTTGTATCCTAAAGCAAGTTTAGAAGCAATTTTCGCAATTGGATATCCAGTCGCTTTTGATGCTAAAGCAGAAGAACGAGACACACGAGGGTTGATTTCGATTGCTACGATATCTTCTTTTTCGTCTGGCGAAACTGCGAATTGTACGTTACATCCTCCCGCAAAGTTTCCGATACTTCTCATCATTAAGATTGCGTAGTCACGTAATTTTTGGAAAGTTGTATCCGATAATGTCATCGCTGGTGCCACTGTAATCGAATCTCCAGTATGGATTCCCATCGGGTCCATGTTTTCGATTGAACAGATAATTACAACGTTATCATTTTTATCTCTTAAAAGCTCTAACTCGTATTCTTTCCATCCCATCAAAGCTTTGTCGATCAAAACTTCGTGAATTGGAGAAGCTTCAAGTCCGCGTGTTAAAAGCTCATCAAAATCTTCTTTTTTGTATACCACAGCAGCTCCAGTTCCTCCAAGTGTAAACGAAGGACGAATTACAAGCGGGAAACCAAACTCTTGAGCAATTTCTTTTCCTTCTAAGTAAGAAGTAGCTGTTTTTGCAGGTGCAGTTGGTACATTAATTTTCTCTAAAAGCTGTTTAAATTGCTCTCTGTCTTCAGTAATATTAATTGCGTTAACATCAACACCGATTAATCTTACTCCGAAATCCTGCCAGATTCCTTTTTCTTCAGCTTCCAAACACAAGTTCAAAGCTGTTTGTCCTCCCATTGTTGGTAAAACAGCGTCAATTTGTGGATGTTCCTTCAGAATTTCAATAATCGATTTTGTAGTTAAAGGTTTCAAATAAATATGATCGGCCATAGATGGGTCGGTCATAATCGTTGCTGGGTTCGAGTTAATCAAGATAACCTCAATTCCTTCTTCACGAATCGAACGTGCAGATTGAGATCCCGCATAATCGAATTCGCAAGCTTGACCAATAACAATAGGTCCTGAACCTATTATTAAAACTGATTTTATTGATGTGTCTTTAGGCATTTTGTATGTATTGTGTAGTTATTTACGATTTGAAAAAACATTTCTAGTACACTATAAACTAGAAAGTTGAGAAAATTTTACCGACAAGGTATAAAAAAAGGCGATACTAAAAAAGTAATCGCCTTATGTATGTTTATACAAACATTATTTTTTGTGTCTAGGCTCGCTAGAAACAGTTAATTTATGTCTTCCTTTTGCTCTTCTACGCGCTAGAACTTTTCTTCCATTCGCAGAAGCCATTCTGTCCATAAATCCGTGCTTATTTCTTCTTTTTCTTTTCGATGGTTGAAATGTTCTTTTGCTCATTGCTTTGTATCTTTAAAAATGGTATCTATTAACTCTTTATTTTGGTTTTGGATATCGTTGTTCAAAAACCGAGTGCAAATATACAAAGACTTTTTTCACTGGCAAGCACTTTTATAAAAATATTTTTAATTCCTTTTACTATATTTGCAATCACAAATATACATCTATTATGTTTAACAAAAATATTAAACTTATTTTGGCCGGACTTCTAGTAGTGGCGGGCATTTGGCAATTTACAGAAAGTAATATTGGGAATGGTATATTCTTGATTTTATTGACTGCAATTCCGATTTTTCTTTATTTCAAAAACGAATTCATCCTTTTAGCTTTCCTTAAATTAAGAAAACAAGACTTTCCTGGAGCTCAAAAATGGCTTGCATACATCAAAAATCCTGAAACAGCTTTGGTAAGAAAACAACAAGGATACTTCAACTACCTTCACGGAATCATGTTGTCTCAAACAAATATCAATCAGGCGGAGAAACATTTCAAAAAAGCAATCGAGTTTGGATTGTCAATGGATATGGATTTGGCCGTAGCCAAATTAAACCTTGCGGGAGTTGCCATGTCACGCAGAAGAAAACTTGAAGCGACTAATTTATTAAACGAAGCTAAGAAATTAGACAAACAAGGAATGCTGAAAGAGCAAATCTCGATGATGAAAGAACAAATGAAGAAAATCTAGATTTCTTTAAATTACAATATTTAAATCCCAAATTCCAATTTTCTGGTGTTTGGGATTTTTTTTAAGCATTTTCTGCTATCCTTTATAATCTTTTGTTTCGCTAAAGAAGCATCTCAAAAAGATTTTCACTTTTATAAAGGCTATGGTGATAGGTTTTATAAGCTAATCCACGAAAGATATTTGCATGTAAATACTTTATACAATCATTTCTCATCAATAAAAATAACAATGTCATTTGTATCAATTTTAGATATACTTGTATCCCCTTTAATGTAATCAATTTTATATTTTACAGAATTAAAAGCCAAATAATCTTTTGCTTTTTCTAAATTTAAAAACTTAAAACATTCTTGTTCTTTGCTATATTTATTCCCATTCATACCCAACTTTTCAACAGCAAAACCTTCACTCCCTAAGAACCAGTATTCATTTAAAATCCCACGCTTGTACTTATAAATTTCTTTTATTAAGTGTTTTTTATTTTGAAAAATTAAATAACAATCTGGTGGATAAATATCATAATGATTATTAAATTTAGTTTCAACAACAAAAGAAGATGGCACCTTCATTAAGACCATATCATTAATTTCCTTTAAATCTACTTTTTTATTTGTTTTAGCAAATTCATGGCCAAGCTTAATTCTCTCTAATACTTTCCCAAAAAGCCAAAATTGTTCAGGACCAGATTCGTGAATTTTAAGTTTTTTAGACTTTTGTTCGCTCTTTAATACAAATGCATTAGTTTCTCCATCATCACCGTACTATTTTCAAAACTTTCTTCTTTCGGAAAAGTAATCGTATCCAATATATTTTGAATTCTTTCCTTTTCCTCTTTATTCAAAATTGTAAAAAAAGTTTCTTCTTTTTTAAAACCGTAAGCATCCACATAATAAAGCGTATCCGAAGAATTAAATTTCAAATAATACGATTCATGGATATTCCATTTATAAAAAGTAAAATCATATTTTTTCTTTGGAGACTCACATCCCACTAGAACCAGAACCAAAACAATTATACAGATTCTCATACTTTTTCTTAAATTACTTTGTGGAGCTACTTGCGGAGATTCCTCGTTCCTCGGGATGACAAACTAAATGGTTACTTTGCGCAAACCTTTGTCAAAGTTTGAAACTTTGACAAAGATCGAAACTTGAAAATTGAAATTTGGAATTTGGAATTTAAAAAAATTGGAATTTATTTTTTTAATCTTCCAATATTATAGAAGGCAAATTCTCATTCAGCCATTTATACTTATTAAGGATCATAATATGAGTCCCTCCTTTCACAACAATGCATTTATTGATGTATTTTATTGGAAAAACATCATCTTGATCGCCATGAATATGAATTACATTATCGTCAACTGTATTTCGATCCCATAAAATAACTGACTCTACAGCCCATTGTAGGTAATTAAGATCACGAACTGCTAAGAATTTCTCGTATAATTTGATTCTTTTCTTTACTTTTTCCCCGAAAGAATATTTCGCCAAATTTTCAATATTCAAAATCAGTTTCATCGGAATTAGCTTGTAGGCTTTTGTTGATTTCCCGATTTTCATTCTTCTCGGAAACTCAGCATTGCTTCTTACGCTCGAAATAATAATTACTTTTTGAGCTTTTATATGTTTCGAAATTTCCTGAACTAAAATCCCTCCAAATGAAACTCCAATCAAAATCGGATTTTCATGCTTAATTTTCTGAGCAATACGAAGCGCATAATCAGACAAAGATTCTTTTTGTTTTGGAATTTCCCATTCAAGCAAATGAGTTTCAAAAACAGATTCATCTAATTTAATTCTTTCAAAAATAGCTGGACTAGCTGCAAGGCCAGGCATAAAATAAACAGGAATTTTACTCATTTGTCAAAAAAGGGATTTTAATTACAAATCTTAATTTCTAGATAAATTTACTTTTTTAAACAATATGCACAGCAAATCTTACACCATAATTATATATTAAAACAAATTAAATTACAAAATATGCAAAAATCGATCTCCAAAAAAAATAATTTTATATTGAAAATCAAATGATTAACTTTGCAGTCCAAATCTGTCCCGTTTAAGATTCCTACATAAGCTTTTTAAACAGGACAACGCCCTAAATCTATTTTATATTTTAAACCTATTAAAAAAATGACAAATTATGGAATCAACTGAAATCACTGCTCCGATCAAAGACAATGCTTTTGCAAGACAATTTGAAACTATTGCGCCAGAAGGAATGCTTTCTGTAGAATATTCATTTCAGGAAAAGAAAATTTTTCTAACTAAAATCAATACACCAGAAGGTTTTGACAATCAAGCCGCAATTGACAACATGCTAAAAAGCATTATGGAACTGAATACCGAAAAGAAATTCAGAGTTGTTCCGATTCACCCGAAAATTGTAACTTTTTTCAAAAAAAATCCAAAATACAAGGAATTGCTTCCTCCAGGAATCAGGATTTAAAAGTATCCTATTACACGGAGCCACAAACCTCCTATTACCATATAGATAAAGAGCATAACCAATCCGGTTATTAACCCTTTGACCCACCAGCTTTTTAGGTCGACATAACCACTTCCGAAGAAAACTGGTGCTGGTCCATGTCCGTAATGTGTTAAAGTTCCGTATAGCGATCCTACAAAACCAAGCATAAAAGCCAAAAGCAAACCTGGAATTCCAAGCGAAACTCCAACACCTAACAAAGCCGCATACATTGCCGCTACGTGGGCAGTTGCGCTTGCGAATAAATAATGGCTAAAAAAGTAGACTAATATAATAATAGGAAAAGCCATTTGCCAGCTTAAGCCACCTATTTGCACTTTTACTAAATCACTGAACCAGCCTATAAATCCTAATTCATTGAGCGAGCTGGCCATCATCACCAAAACCGAAAACCATACAATAGTGTCCCAAGCACCTGTTTCTGCTTTTACATCATCCCAAGTTAAAACTGAAGTCAAAAGTAAAATAACTAAACCTATAAATGCCGTTGTTGTTGCATCTATAGAAAACAAATCTCCTGTCATCCATAAAAACAGCAAAATAAAGAAAGTTAAAAGCATCAGCCATTCATTACGTGTTATAGCGCCCATTTCTTTTAATTTTTGAGCTGCAAATTGTGGAGCATCGCCGGTTTTTTTCAATTCTGGCGGATATATTTTATAAAGCACGAACGGAATCACAAAAAAAGCAACAAGCCCAGGAACAATCCCTGCAATTGCCCAAGACATCCAGCTGATTTTAATCCCGAGATTAAGCGCAAATTTTTGACACATTGGGTTACTTGCCGTTCCTGTCAAAAACATTGATGACGCGATTAAATTTGCATTATAACTATTCAAAGTAAGATAAGCTCCTAATTTTCGATGTGTTTCTGGCTTATCTGGCATTGAGCCAAAACTCATTGACATTGATTTCATAATTGGATATACAATTCCGCCTCCTCTTGCCGTATTACTTGGAACAGCTGGCGCCAAAACCAAATCGGCTAAACCTAAACCATACGCCAATCCAAGCGAGCTTTTCCCAAAAATCCGAACAAACAAAAAAGCGATTCTGTTTCCTAGACCCGTTTTAATAAATCCTCTCGCAATAAAAAACGAAATTCCAATAAGCCAAATTACCTTATCGCCAAATCCTCTTAAAGCTAAAGTTATTGACTTTCCTGCATCTCCAGGAGCCAAAACTTGCGAAAAAGCCGTAATTGCAATGGCAATCATACACATGGTTCCCATTGGCGCAGCTTTTAGAATAATTCCTAAAATGGTCGCGACAAAAATGGCAAACAAATGCCATGCTTCAACAACAACACCTTCTGGGGCAGGAATCAACCAAATTGCGATTCCAACGGCAAGCGTAATCAAGGTTTGGGGAATTTGCACTTCTTTCATAAAAACAAGATTTAAATTAATTAAAGTCTGAGCTATGCATTAAAAACAAATCATAATAATATGTTGTCGAATCTGGAATTCGAATGATTTACTCCTAGAACACCTTCATTATCTCCAAAACCTTCTAGATATCATGCCTGAATAAGTCTCTTAAATTGAAACATTGGATATTTCAAATTGTTTTCTGAATCAACTGCAGATTGGGTTTCAGCAGTATGTGCATTATAAAATAATGACACAATAAAAAAGATGAAAACATTTATGGCTAGTAATTTTTATTAATAGGCTTATAAATCCAACTTCATCAAAAATTCGAATTAGTCTTCTTAACAAAACAATAAAAGACACAAAGACTTACTAATCAACACAAAGGGCATCATAAAAATAATAAAAAAAAGACAACTTGTAAAAATAGTTGCATTAAAATACGATTATCATTTTTAACAAAACAAAAAAAGGCGCAAGTTGATTCTTGCGCCTTTTACTATTTTTAAAGTATTTCTATTTTTCGATTTCTCTCATAGAATCCATTTTCTTATGTGCCAAGAAACCAGCCACATCTTCAAAATGTTCTTTTACTCTTTTGTTTCCGAATTCAAAAACTTTAGTTGCTAATCCGTCAAGGAAATCACGGTCGTGAGAAACTAAGATCAAAGTTCCGTCGAAATCTCTCAACGCATCTTTAATAATATCTTTTGTTTTCATATCCAAGTGATTTGAAGGCTCATCCAGAATCAACAAATTCACTGGCTCCAACAATAATTTGATCATTGCCAAACGCGTTTTTTCTCCTCCAGAAAGCACTTTTACTTTCTTAGTAATATCATCGCCTTGGAACATGAAAGCCCCCAAAATATTTTTGATTTGTGTTCTGATATCTCCAACCGCAATACTGTCGATCGTTTCAAAAATTGTAGCATTTTCATCTAATAATGCCGCTTGATTTTGAGCGAAATACCCAATTTGAGCATTATGGCCAATTTCAACACTTCCAGAATCAACACCGATTTCTTTCATAATCGCTTTGATCATTGTCGATTTACCTTCACCATTTTTTCCAACAAAAGCTACTTTTTGACCACGTTCGATTACAATGTTTGCATCTTTAAAAACTACGTGATCTCCGTAAGCTTTAGACATTTCTTTTACAATAACAGGATATTGCCCAGAACGCGCTGCAGGCGGGAATTTTAATCGCAGTGCAGAAGTATCAACTTCATCAACTTGAACAATTTCTAATTTTTCAAGCATTTTTACACGAGACTGAACCGCATCGGTTTTAGAGAATGTTCCTTTGAAACGCTCAATAAACGCACGGTTTTCAGCAATCATTTTTTGCTGTTCATCGTATGCTTTTTGCTGATGAATTCTACGGTCTTTTCTTAATTCTAAATAATGCGTATATTTTGCTTTGTAATCATAAATTCTTCCCATTGTAACTTCGATAGTTCTGTTTGTAATATTATCTACAAACGCTCTATCGTGCGAGATTACTACAACAGCTTTTGCTTGATTCAGCAAAAACTCTTCTAACCATTGAATACTTTCGATATCCATGTGGTTGGTAGGCTCATCCAGCAAAATCAAATCTGGTTTTCTTAATAGAATTTTAGCCAATTCGATACGCATTCTCCATCCCCCAGAAAATTCAGAAGTTTGACGGTTAAAATCTTCACGTTCAAATCCTAAACCAACTAATATTTTTTCAACTTCAGCTTCGTAGTTAACTTCTTCGATTGCATAAAATTTCTCGCTTAAGTCAGAAACTCTTTCAATCAATTTCATGTATTCGTCACTTTCATAATCGGTACGAACTGTCAATTGCTCATTGATATCGTCGATTTCAGCTTTCATTGTAAAAATTTCACTGAATGCTTTTGATGCTTCTTCCATAACTGTCGCACCATCTTCAGTCAATAAATGCTGAGGAAGATATGCGATCACAGCTTCTTTTGGAGCCGAAATATTTCCTGTAGAAGGCTTATTAACTCCTGCTATTATTTTTAAAAGTGTCGATTTTCCCGCACCATTTTTACCCATAAGGGCAATTTTATCATTTTCATTTATAGCAAAAGAAACATCGCTAAAAAGTGTAGTTCCGCCAAACTGAACCGAAATATCGTTAACTGTAATCATTTGTTCTTGTTAATTTGTTTAATCGGTTAATCGTTTCTTTTTGACTACCCATTTTTTTCGTGCCGCAAAGATAGATTAATTAGATAATTTGGCAATTTGAAAATTAGATAATTTTGAAAATCTGTCAATTAAGCAATTTGCCAATTAAATAACATCATAATCATAGCGAACGAAACCTAAATGGTTTAGTATTATTTCGAAATTTTAATCTTAACTTGTGATATGATTTTAAAAATCAGCGAATTATGAAAACGAAATTAAAATTGACCATTTATTTAATTGCAGGATTATTATTTGGTTTTTCTGCAAATGCACAAAAAACTGTAATTAAAAAAGAAGCTTTACCTGCAAATGCTCAAACTTTTTTGAAGACGCATTTCGGATCGAAAAAACCAAGCTATATTTTAGAAGAGAAAGAAATCCTTTCTACAGAATATAAAGTGAAATTTGATAATGAAACTGAAATCGAATTTGACAAAAAAGGAAACTGGAAAGAAGTTGATGGCAAAAACTCCAAAATTCCAAAATCGATCGTTCCTAAAAAAATTGCTTCTTACATAAAAACAAATTTTCCAAAAGAAGATGTAACCAAAATTGAAATCGAAAGTTCTGGTTATGAAACAAAATTGAGCAACGGTTTAGAATTGAAATTCAACTTAAAAGAA
This sequence comes from Flavobacterium mesophilum, assembly GCF_039581405.1. NCBI lineage: Bacteria > Pseudomonadati > Bacteroidota > Flavobacteriia > Flavobacteriales > Flavobacteriaceae > Flavobacterium > Flavobacterium mesophilum. The sequence goes on from NZ_JBCPXZ010000004.1 coordinate 89,409, forward strand.
GATTTTGTTAAAATCGATAAATAATGGAAATTAGAAAAATGTGGCAATTTGAAAATTAGAAAATTACCAAAACTATAAACAACAAACCCGACAGGTTTTGAAAACTGTCGGGTTTGAAAAAATTATCTAATTTTCAAATTGACTAATTATCTAATTAATCTTTTCTCCATCTTTTGGTTTCTTCAAAAACATGTTCTAAAATCGCTTGTTCAGTTGCATCAAAATCAATATTTCTTCTTGACAAAACCAAACGCGCTGTTTCAAACGCTTTTTTAGTTACATAAGTTGTAAATCCTGCAGCGCCGCCCCAAGAAAAACTCGGAACAAAATTGCGAGGAAAACCAGATCCAAAAATATTAGCGCTTACACCAACAACAGTTCCGGTATTAAACATCGTGTTGATGCCACATTTACTGTGATCTCCCATCATCAAACCACAAAACTGAAGTCCGGTTTTAGCAAAACCTTCTGTTTCGTAGCTCCATAATTTCACTTCTTCGTAATTGTTTTTCAAGTTTGAGTTATTAGAATCGGCACCAATATTACACCATTCACCCAAAACAGAATCACCTAAAAATCCTTCATGCCCTTTATTTGAATTAGCAAAAAGAACCGAGTTTTTAACCTCACCACCTATTCTAGATCCAGGACCTACTGTAGTTGCGCCATAAACCTTAGCCGACATTTTCACCATTGCATTTTCGCATAAAGCAAATGGCCCTCGAATTACGGTTCCTTCCATAATTTCAGTATTCTTACCTATATATATAGGACCAGTTGAAGCATTTAGGGTTACAAACTCTAATTTAGCTCCTTCTTCAATAAAAATATTTTCAGGCGCTATGACATTTACGCTTTTCGGAATTGGCTGTGATTTTCTGTCTTCAGTCAAAAAAGCAAAATCAGCACGAATTGCCGCATCGTTTTTAGAAAAAATATCCCAAGTATGCTCAACAGTCAAACAATCATCGTTATACTGAATGATTTCATAAGAGTCAAAATCAACTTCTTCTTGATTTTCTGACGCAAAAAAAGCGATTACATCCTCGCCTTTAAAGATTGCCTGATTTGCCGTTAAATCAGAAATCATCTCAACAAGCTTATCATTTGGCAAATAAGCGGCATTGATCATTACGTTTTCTTCCATTTCCACCATTGGAAATTTTTCAGACAAATATTCTTCAGTAATTGTTGTTATTGTTGAGCCAAGGCGCATTTCCCATTTTTGACGAATTGTCATAATTCCGATTAAGATATCGGCCACGGGCCTCGTAAAAGTAAAAGGTAATAAAGCATTCCGAACGGGACCGTCAAAAAGAATGTAATTCATAAATAAAAAATTTGGTACTTGTTAAAATCTTGATTTGGTTATCGAGGCCAAAGTTACAAATATTTATGTTTTTACTAAACTTGTTTTAGTAGTTCATAATGAATTGAATCCAAAATACTCCTGCACAAAACAACCACAATCCAACCAAAGTTTGAGCAACAAAAATTATGGCATAAAAAAAGCCTTCCAAATTGGAAGGCTTTTGTATAATTTAAAACAGCTATTATTTTTTAGCGTGTTTCGCGTATTTAGTTTTGAATTTATCAATACGTCCTGCAGTATCGATAAGTTTAGATTTACCAGTATAAAAAGGGTGAGATGTTCTAGAAATCTCCATTTTTACAACTGGATACTCAACTCCGTCAACTTCAATTGTTTCTTTTGTATCTGCAGTAGATTTAGTGATAAAAACCTCATCGTTAGACATGTCTTTAAATGCAACTAATCTGTAATTTTCTGGGTGAATTCCTTTTTTCATCTTTTCTTTTTATTTATTGTTTGGAGCATTTTTATTTTGAAGCTTTTTCGTGATTAGAAAAAGGTATAAACAAATAACACTCTTTTTGTTTAAAAATTTAATTATTTTTGAGTGTGCAAATTTACAATTCTTTTTTAATAAACAAACAGTTAGCTTACTTTTTTTTACTTTATTTCGAAAAGCTTTTTTTATCTACGATTATAGCGGGAATTACTATATTTGTGGATTAATTTTAAAACATATAGAAATATGATCAATGAAGTTATAAAAAAGAATGGTATTACTTACGGAATTGTCTTAGGAGTTATTCTAGCATTAATTACAGCGAGCATCTATTCAATAGATCTTAAATTGTTTGTTTCTGGATGGATTGGCGCATTGAGCTTTGTCATTTATCTGGTAATTGGAATCCTATTACTGACAAAGACAAAAAAAGAAATCAATGGTTCGTTCTCTTTTAAAGATGCATTTACAACCTATTTTATTACCACACTTATTGCTTTATTAATTTCAACATTTTTCAGTATTTTATTATTTAACGTTATTGACCCCGCTGCAAAAGAAACAATAGGAGAATATCTTATAAAATATATGGCCGAAACGTTGCAAAAATTCGGAACACCTGCTTCTGCAATAAATGAAGCATTGGATAAAATGAGAAAAACTAGCCCGTTTTCAACTCTAGAACAACTTAAAGGATTAGCTTTCAGCCTTGCCCTTTATTCTATTTTAGGATTAATTTTGGCCGCATTTTTCAAAAGCAAAACTACTCAAGAATAAAAATTATAAATGAATTTATCTATACTTATACCGCTTCTAAACGAAGAGGAATCACTTAAAGAACTCTACACATGGATCATTAAAGTGATGCAATCTAACAATTACTCTTATGAAATCATTTTTGTAGATGATGGTAGTACAGATGATTCTTGGAATATTATCGAAAGTTTTTCTAATGAGAACCCAAATGTAAAAGGTATTCGTTTCATGAAAAACTTTGGAAAATCTCAGGCTTTGCATGCTGGTTTTGCAAAAGCAAAAGGTGATGTTATCATTACTATGGATGCCGACTTGCAAGACAGTCCTGACGAAATTCCTGAATTGTATGAAATGATTACAAAGCAGAAATACGATTTGGTTTCGGGCTGGAAAAAGAAACGCTATGACTCAGTTGTAGCAAAAAATTTGCCTTCAAAATTATTTAACTGGGCGGCTAGAAAAACTTCTGGTGTTGAATTAAACGATTTTAATTGCGGATTGAAAGCCTACAAAAATGTTGTCGTAAAAAACATTGAAGTTTCTGGCGAGATGCACCGTTATATTCCTGTTTTGGCGAAAAATGCTGGATTTGGAAAAATTGGCGAAAAAGTGGTTATCCACCAAGCTAGAAAATACGGTGAAACAAAATTTGGAATGGAACGTTTTATAAACGGCTTTCTGGATTTAATTACGATTTGGTTTCTATCTCGATTCGGAAAAAGACCGATGCACTTATTTGGCGCAATTGGTTCGTTAATGTTTATTATCGGATTTTTATCTGCAGGTTATATTGGTATTTCTAAATTGTACCACATGTATGAAGGAATGAAATATACGCTTGTTACAAACAATCCGTGGTTTTATATTGCTTTGACTACAATGATTTTAGGCACTCAGCTGTTTCTTGCTGGATTTTTAGGCGAAATCATTTTAAGAACCAAAAGCAATGAAGCAAGATACAAAGTTTCCCGAGAGGTTAATTTTTAATGTAGAGCACTGACCCGCCCTACACATTTAATTAAATAATAAAAAAAATTACATGAATATAGCACCTAATATATTAAGCGCCGTAAATGAATGGTTGACACCAACATTTGACAAAGAAACGCAAGCCGCAGTTAAGGAATTAATGACAACTTCTCCAAAAGAACTTGAGGAAAGTTTTTATAAAAACCTTGAATTTGGAACTGGCGGAATGCGTGGCGTAATGGGCGTTGGAGACAACAGAATCAATAAATATACACTTGGAAAAAACACCCAAGGATTATCTGATTACCTATATGAAGTTTTTCCAAATGAGCCTTTAAAAGTGGTTATTGCTTACGACTGCCGTCATAATAGTAATACTTTGGCAAAAGTGGTTGCAGATGTTTTCTCTGCAAACGGAATTCAGGTTTATTTGTTTTCAGACTTAAGACCAACTCCAGAATTGTCTTTTGCTCTTAAATATTTAGGATGCCAATGCGGAATCGTTTTGACTGCTTCTCACAATCCGCCAGAATACAATGGATATAAAGTATATTGGCAAGATGGTGGACAAATTGTTCCTCCACAAGACAAAGCCATTATCAACGTAATTGAAAATTTAGGCTACGACAAAATTAAATTTGACGCGAATGAGAGTTTAATCAAATATATCGACACTGATATTGATAAGGCTTTTGTGAAATCGTCTATTGAAAATGCAAGTTTCAATACTCCGGCTGAAGCTAAAGACAACTTACATGTTGTTTTCACTTCATTGCACGGAACTTCTATAAAATCTATTCCAGATACTTTATCACAAGCTGGATACAAAAATGTTCATATTGTTCCTGAGCAAGCTATTCCTGATGGAGATTTCCCAACTGTAAAATCTCCAAATCCAGAAGAGCCAGAAGCTTTGACTATGGCATTGGCTTTGGCAGACAAAACAAACTCTGATATTGTTGTCGGTACAGATCCTGATTGTGACCGTTTAGGTGTTGCTGTTCGTAACAACGACGGCAAAATGATTCTATTGAACGGAAATCAAACTATGATCTTGATGACTTCTTTCTTGTTGAAACAATGGCAGAAAGCTGGAAAACTAAACGGGAAACAATTTGTAGGATCAACAATCGTTTCAACTCCAATGATGATGGAACTAGCATCAAGCTACGGAGTGGAATGCAAAGTTGGATTGACTGGATTCAAATGGATCGCAAAAATGATCAAAGATTTCCCAGAACTTCAATTTATTGGAGGCGGTGAAGAAAGCTTTGGCTTTATGGTTGGTGATGCTGTAAGAGATAAAGATGCCGTTGCCGCTACTTTATTAATCTGTGAAGTTGCTGCACAAGCAAAAGCTGCAGGAAGTTCTGTTTACAAAGAGCTTCTTCAACTTTACGTTGAAAATGGCTTCTACAAAGAACACTTGGTTTCTTTAACTAAAAAAGGAATGGAAGGTTTAGAAGAAATCAATCAAATGATGATCAACTTACGCCAAAATCCTTTAAAAGAAATCAATGCTCAACGCGTAATTATGGTTGAAGATTACCAATCATCAATTGCTTTGAATTTATTGACTGGCGAAGAATCAACAATGGATATTCCAAAATCAAACGTATTGATCTATTATACTGAAGATGGTTCTAAAATTTGTGCAAGACCAAGCGGAACTGAGCCTAAAATTAAATTCTACATCAGCGTAAATGCTGCAATCGAATCGGTTTTAGAATTTGATGAAGCAGAGAAATTCTTAGACCAAAAAATACAAAACATCATTGCAGACATGCAATTGAAATAAATCTCAATACATTTCCAATTACGCACAAAGTTTGTGCACGATTGAAAAAATTGATTCTAACAAACTCTGATTTACATTCTTGAAATGGAAGTCAGAGTTTTTTTTATAAAAAAAAGCAAAAAGAAATTGAAAACACCTCAATTGGATTAATTTTGTGCAGTGAAAATTGCTTTATCAAATCGTTAAATATTGGTAAAGCCACCCTAAACAAAGAAAACAACATCAAAAAAAATAAATGAGTAATTTCAAAAAAATAGTTCCTTTTATATATCCATATAAAAGATATGCGTATCTGAACATCTTTTTCAATGTCTTGTATGCACTTTTCAGCACACTTTCGTTTATGTCATTAATCCCTATGATTCAGGTTTTATTTGACCAAACCAAAAGAAATACCGTTAAGCCGGTGTACGAAGGGATATTACACATCAAAAAGTACGGTGAAAATTATTTAAGCTATTTTGTAACGCAAACCACAGATCAGTATGGCGTAGGACGCACTTTATCGATAATGGTAGCAGGAATTATTACTATCTTTTTATTGAAAAACCTTGTTGATTACCTGGCTATGTTCTTCATTAATTTCTTACGAAATGGTGTTTTGAGAGATATGCGTAATGCGATGTATAAAAAAACATTAGAACTGCCCCTATCTTTTTATTCTGAAAAAAGAAAAGGTGACGTAATCTCGAGAATTTCTGCAGATGTAAATGAATTGCAGACTTCTTTTCTTGCCATTCTGGAACTTATCGTAAAAGAGCCTTTAACGATTGTATTCACTATCGCAGCTATGCTTTTCATTAGTCCAAAACTGACTTTATTTGTATTTATTTTTATTCCGGTTTCAGGTTATATTATTTCTTTAATTGGAAAACAGCTTAAAAAACAATCTACAAAAGCACAACAAGAACAAGGACATTTTTTATCAACTATTGAAGAAACTATTGGAGGACTAAAAGTTGTTAAAGGCTATAATTCTGAAAATTATTTCAACACTGTTTTTCAAAATTCTACTGAGCGTTTTTTCAAACTATCAAACAGCATCGGTAATCGCCAAAATTTAGCGTCTCCTGCGAGTGAATTCATGGGGATCACTGTAATTGCCATTTTGCTTTGGTACGGTGGTCAAATGGTTTTGATCGACAAAACTCTAGATGGAGCCTCTTTTATTGCCTATATGGGATTAGCATATAATATCTTAACTCCTGCAAAAGCAATTTCTAAAGCTTCTTACGGAGTAAAAAGAGGAAATGCTGCAGCAGAACGTGTTCTTGAAATTTTAGAACAAGAAAACACTATAGTCTCTAAAGAAAAAGCCGTTGAAAAGGACACTTTTGATGATCAAATAAGCATTGAAAACATCAACTTTAAATATGAAGAAACAAGCATCTTAAAAGATTTTTCTCTTCAAATTAAAAAAGGACAAACTGTTGCGCTTGTTGGGCAATCTGGAAGCGGAAAAAGTACGATTGCGAATTTATTAACGCGTTTTTATGATGTAAACGAAGGCACAATTTCTATTGACGGAATCAACATAAAAGATATGAGTCTGCACTCTCTTCGCAGTTTGATGGCGTTGGTTACACAAGACATTATTTTATTTAATGATACCATTAAAGCAAACGTCGCATTAGGAAAACTTGACGCAACTGACGACGAAATTATTGAAGCTTTAAAAATTGCCAATGCTTACGAGTTTGTAAAAGATCTTCCAAATGGAATTTATACTAATATTGGAGATAGCGGAAGCAAAATTTCGGGTGGACAAAAGCAACGTTTATCGATTGCAAGAGCTGTATTGAAAAATCCTCCGATTATGATTTTGGATGAAGCAACATCAGCATTGGATACTGAAAGCGAAAAAATTGTTCAGGTGGCGCTTGAAAATATGATGCAAAACAGAACTTCAATTGTAATTGCGCACAGACTTTCTACTATTCAAAAAGCTGATGTAATTGTGGTAATGCAAAAAGGAAGAATTGTTGAGCAAGGAACGCATGAAGAATTAATTGCGCTAAACGGAACTTATAACAAACTAGTTACGATGCAGTCTTTCGAATCTTAAGATTCATAAAAAAGAAATAAATCATTTTAACAGATTAAGGAAATATTAAAACAGCATTTAATATTCTTTAATCTGTTTTTATTTTTATAACTTTAGGTAGCTATTGATAACTCTTTAAAAATGTACATCAATAATCCGAATATAAAATTGCCCGAAGATCCGGATACTGTCGTTTGGAAGTATCTTGACTTATCTAAATTTCTTGATTTATTGCTTTCGAAAAAATTATTCATGTCGCGTTCCGACAAATTTGAAGATCAATACGAAGGCACTTTCAGCGAGCCGACTTATGAAGAAATAAAAAAACTGGCGGTTGATAATCCTGATTTTATAACTTATTACAAAACACACAGGGAAAAAGTCGCTATAAGCAGTTGGCATATCAACGAATATGAATCGTTTGCTATGTGGCAGATTTTTACGCAAAACAGCGAAGGGCTGGCGATTCAGTCTACAATCGGAAGATTGCAAAAAGCCTTAAAACCCGAAAATAATTTTGACCAATATATTGGCGAAGTAAACTACATCGACTACAAAAAAGAATATATTCCGTTTGATGATTTGTTTTTTCCGTTTTTATTTAAACGAAAAAGCTTTCAATACGAACGCGAAGTCCGGATCATTACCGACACTTCCCACAGCACCTTAAAACTAAACGATGGATTAAAAATCAATGTTGACATCAATCAATTGATTGAAAAGATTTACATTCATCCAAAATCTGAAAACTGGTATAAAAAACTAGTTATTGAATTAGTAGAACGCTTGGATTTTGGTTTCGAAATCGAAAAATCAGATTTGGAAAGTGATATTTTAATTTGATGTGGAATTATTTTTATCCATTTCAGCAAAGTAGTATTCTCTTAAATACCGATTTTGATCATCTATGATAATTTCCCCATTTTTCTTAAAATAATAAACAGAATCCGATTTTGCTTTCTTCACAACAGAGTCTCCAATTTCAATTCTGGAATATATAAAAGCACTTACTTGATGTGATTCTACTAGCCTTAAATATATAAAATGAGGACATCGAATACATTTTTCATCTCCCTCTTTATCTTTTACAATTCCGGAAAATGCTTCTTCATTTGCTTCTCTATAATTGCGTTCTGCTTTCGATTTATCTGCGAAGCAACACATTACTATTATAAAAAACAAAATTGGCAAAAAAACATATCGCACTTTGCCAATCTCTTTATCTTGATCGTTTAATTCTTTTTCGGAATACAATTCTTGAAACTATATAGGTTTATAAGACTTAACCTCCCATTTTTTAGAAGCAAGATCTATGTAATTATAGTGCAAAACATCATTTTTATCAAATTGTCCGTTTTGATTAGTATCTTCAATAGTTCTGAAATACAAACGGTTTTTAGATTCTATTAAGCTCCAATCGACCAATTCTTGAAGATCCGGTGAAACTTTGGTGAAATTCTCCCCACTGATATCACTTAAATACAAGGTTTTAATATCTCCTGTATCTATTTTCCCGTCTTTATTGGTATCTGAATCCGTCAGTGTGTATACCATAACATTATTATGAGTTTTATCCGCAACGGTTTTTAAATACGTCGCCGTCATGATCAAAACTGGCTTATCTGATAGAGGCCTAATCGAATCTGAATCGACTTTCTGAAATTTCAAATTTTGCAGATAGCCGGTAATCTCATATTCTCCTAAATTAGAAATCGTAAAGCTCACATCATTTACACTCGATGAACCGTAACGTCCTTTTGTACCTCTTTCATACACTCTCAAATCGCCAACAGGATGAATCAAATAATTCGTTCCTTCCATTTGAACTGGCAAATCTGACACTTCAATTTGCGTTGAATCCGTTTTAGCCACAACACTAGCTTTGTTCGAAGCATCATAAATCACTTTCGGCTTCTGCACTTCATCCTTACAACTCACTGTAGTTCCGATAATTACTAAGGCGATATATTTTATATAGTTTTTCATGTTTGGCAATTATATTAGAATATCAAATATACTATTTTTGATTGTAAATTTTTGTTTTATTGAATTTTACTAAAGCTTACAATCTCGCATTTAACTTAACGTTAAAAACTCGCGAAGTCATATAATTTGGAATCGCATATTCATTTTTAGAATACACATCACGAACCCAAGTATTAGTAATAGCATTTTGATTATTAAAAAGATTAAAAATCTCCAACCCCACTGATAATTCCTTAAAGTCTTTCAGCCATTTTGCTTTGGCAACTTTCGTACTACTATCCACAAAAACTTTTGCAAAACCAACATCTGCTCTTCTATAATCATTTAATCGGTTTTGGTATAAATACGGATCAGAATACGCCGGCGCTCCACCTGGCAATCCTGTATTATAAACTAAATTAAGATACAATTTCACGCTCGGAATGTTTGGCATATAATCTTGAAACAACATTGCAAATTTCAAACGCTGATCGGTTGGTCTTGCTATATATCCTTTGTTTTCATAATTTTCTTCCGTCTTCAAATATCCAAAACTTACCCATGATTCTGTACCTGGAACAAATTCTCCATTTAGCCTAAAATCAAAACCTTGTGCGTAGGCTTTTGCATTATTATTGGCAACATATCGAATTCGGACATTGTCTATGGAATAAACATTTACATCTGAAAGTGACTTATAATATACTTCGGTCACCCATTTAAAAGGACGATTCCACATTTTAAAATTGTAGTCATTTCCTAAAACAATATGAACTGACTCTTGCGCTTTTACGTTTGGATGAACAATTCCGTCTAAATCACGAAGTTCCCTGTAAAATGGCGGCTGATGATACAATCCGCCCGAAACTCGAAAAACCATGTCCATATCCCAATCTGGCTTGATTGCAAATTGCGCACGCGGACTCAAAACAAACTGCGTTTTGCCTTCTTCTAAAGCGCCCAAAACATTCCAGCTCTGAAAACGAGCACCTGCATGATACCAAACCTGACTAGAACCAATTGCCGTTTTTTTATTAAACTGCATATAACCCGAAAGTCTGTTTATGGTATTAAAATTTGTAGCGCGAACATCTTGATAAGGCAACAAAGGTCCTGTATACGGTTGATAAGGCTGATTATTTTTAGGCAAAATAACCAATGGAGGATTAATTGAAAATCCAGCTGAATCAATCACCTCCCACTCGACTACACGATCACGAATGGATTCTCGAGTATATTTCAAACTAAATTCCAGTTCACTATCGTTAAGCCACTCTTTAAACCCTTTTATTTCGGCATTAGCGATTAAAGCATCGAGGTCATTTCGAGCGTGATTAAGCTGCGAACCGATTCCTTTTGTAAAATCGATGTTTTCAACATTTCCATCCTCATCAACATTTCCTAAACGATATTGTGCTAAAATATCGAAATGTTCCTGTTCTGTGGTATGGAAAAGCGAACCGATCAATTTGAAAGTCAAACTTGGCGAAGCTTTATAAGTTGTTTTTAAAGCCCCGAAATACGTTTCATATTTATCTTTTTCTTGACCGTCATAATAAACCGTCAAAGCCATTGGCTGATCAATTGTACCAAAATTCGTTTGGCGCACTAACGGCTGATACGAATATTTGTTCTGAGAAATATTTCCTAAAAAGCTCATTTGCCATTTTTCGGAAATATCATAATTGACATTCGTTTGAATATCTGCAAAAACTGGAGTATAATTTGTTTCCGCATCTTGACTGTTCACCAAAAGGCTATTGTTTCGGTAACGAATTCCAGTAACGGCCGACCATTTTTTATTTTTAGAAACCAAATCAACAGCGGCACTTGCACCCAAAAAACTAGCTTCAAAAGCAGCTCCAAATTGAGTTGGCTTGCGATATGTAATATCCAAAACAGAAGATAGTTTATCTCCAAATTTAGCTTGAAATCCTCCAGCTGAAAAATCGACATTTTGAACCAAATCGGTGTTGGTAAAACTCAAACCTTCTTGCTGGCCAGAACGAATCAAAAACGGACGATAAACCTCGACTTCATTTACATAAACTAAATTTTCATCATAATTTCCGCCACGAACCGCATATTGTGTACTCAATTCATTATTGGAATTTACACCCGGCAATGTCTTTAAAATGTTTTCTATTCCGGCGTTTGCTCCCGGAATTTTCTTAATAGTTTCTGGCTCAACAGTGACAATGCCTTGGACTCGTTTTTTATTTTTAGAAGAAACAAAAACTTCGCCCATTTGCTCAGCAGAACTGCTCATCACTGGATTAAAAAGAAAAACTTCATTCGGTTTTAAACTTACCGTAAGGCTCATCATTTTCAAAGAAACGTAGGTAAAAATCAAAGAAACTTTTTTATTTGCCGGCACTTCAATATCAAAAACACCATTTTGATTTGACTGAACCACATTTCCTAGATATGAAATATTAACATCGGCAACAGGATGATTTTCCGTATCTAAAATAACACCTTTCACATGAGCGTTTTGAGCAAATGCAATAGATCCGATGCATAAAAAAAAGAAAACAAATATTAGCTTATAATTATTCAAATGTTTTGATTTTATTTTTGTTGACTCCTAAAAAAATTAGTTTCAAAAAAACCGACATTTCCAACATTATCAGTCACTTCGATTTTTAAATTATTTTCACCCTCAAGCAGTAAAGCGTCTTCAAAAGTATGCGTAATTTTTCTAGTTTTATTATCATATTCAAACAAAATCCAATTTCCATTTAAATAGCCATTATACGACTTAATGCCCGACAAAGAATCGCTTATTGTAAATTGTATTTTCTTCACATCGCTAATCCATTTGTCTTGAATTGGTTTAGCAATCGAAATTTTTGGCGCAATCGTATCCAAGACTAAACCAAATTGTCCTAAAGTTTTTGATTTTGCTGTAAAAACATCTTCTTTTCGGGAAGTTGCATTATAGCCATTACCTCTTCCGATGTAAAGCTTATCTCGCAAAGCCTCCGGATAAGTATCATCTTTAATCGTAATCGTGAAATTTGAATGCACTGGAACAACATCATCATGAATGTATATTTTGTTGTTTTTTACATCAAAATTCAAATTAAAATCTTCATAAAAAGTACCTGCCGGAAAAAACACAGACATGTTATCTTTTTCAAAATTGGTGTCTTTATTATATCTCACAAAATATTTTGACGTAATTGGTTCTGCCGGAATAAGTGGTGTTTCGGCATCATATTCAATTGGAACCGTAATCGAATTCATATTCCCGTTATAATCTGAAACCTCAATTCTGTATGCTGAAGCTAAATTAGGCTGCGCCGAAATTATCCCTCTAACAGAATCGGTTTTAATAATACTCAAAGCATATGGCGTTTTCATAAAAAGTTTTTGAACACGCTGGCTTGACTTTTTATATCTTGGATAATCAATAAAGGCATTTACAAATCGCATTTCATCAAATGAATACGTATTAAACTGATAATTATAATTCTGATTTCCGTTTAAAAAAGTCGAGACATTAAAAACGCCATTTTTATTATTAGAAACATCATCGGTATCAACAGCATTAATTCCGAAACCAATTTTTCCATTTGTTTTGACTTTTCCTGCCAAATAAGTTCCATCTTTCTGCAAAGACAGATTAAGCATTAACGGCTGTTTTGATTGATTGACTACAGAGTTGTACAGAGGATAAACATACAAACTGGATAAAGTAGGCTTTTTGGTATCTTTTATATTTTGGTCAAAGCCAAAAAACATTGGGTTAATTATAAATTCCGATTTCGTATCACGAATTTCAAAATGCAAGTGAGGGCCTTCAGAAGATCCTGTATTTCCAGAAAGCGCAATCAATTGTCCTTTGGTTACTGGCAATTCATCAGGTTTTGGAAACATTTCAATTTCAAAAGCCTTTTCTTTATAGTGTGTTTTTTGAATATAATCCTGAACAGGGCCAACTGCAGTTTGCAAATGCCCATAAACAGAGGTATACCCATTTGGGTGTGTTATATAAATGCATTTTCCATTGCCAAAAGTCGAAATCTTGATTCTTGAAATATATCCATCACCCACAGCATATACATTCAACCCTTCTCTTTGATTCGTTTTTAAGTCAAAACCAGCATGAAAATGATTTGGCCTTAACTCTCCAAAATTCCCAGAAAGTTGCATCGGAATGTCAAGTGGGGCGCGAAAATAATCTTTAGGATACGGGCTTTGAGCAAAAATAAAATGACTAAATAATAAGGTGAATAGCGTAAATCTCATAAACAACATTTTTGCTAAGATAAAAAAATATGAAGCCAAAACCGAGTATTTAGCTACAAAAATACAATTAACTGAATTTCATTTAATTGCCTATTTTAACTACAAAAAAATCGATAAAAAATTGCATTAATAAAAAGGAATACTAACTTTGTATGATTAAGTAATGAATAGGATTTATAATGAGTGTAATTGCCGAAATAATTGATACTCTTGAATATAAAGTCGAGAAGCTTTTTGAAAAGTCAAAAGGTTTGGAGAAGAACAATCAGGATTTACAATTAGAACTAGCCAAAGCTGTGCAAATTATCCAGAAACAATCTGAAGAAATTGAAGCTTTGAAAAAGCAATATGATACACTTAAAATAGCCAATTCGTTGCTCGGCAGCGACAATAACAAGAGAGAGACAAAGCTTAAAATAAATTCATTAATTCGCGAAATTGATTACTGTATAGCGCAACTATCAGATTAGTAAAAACATGGACGGAAAGCTTAGAATCAAAATATCAATTGCAGACCGCGTTTACCCTTTAACGGTTGAACCTGCTCAAGAAGAAGGACTTAGGAGTGCTTCTAAAAAAATTGATACGATGATCAAGCAATTCGAAGAAAATTACGCAGTTCGTGACAAACAAGATGTATTAGCTATGTGTGCATTGCAATTTGCATCACAAGTGGAACAAAAACAAATTGATAACGCAATCGATGGAGAAGAAACCATTGAACGAATTAAAAAATTAAATTCGCTATTAGATCAATATCTCGAAAAATAAACGTTCTTTACAGAAACTAAGATACTGCCTACATTAGTTCACAATTGGTAAACTCAACACTAACAATTTAGAATGAGCAAATCGTCGCTACTATAGTATGCCCTCCTTTTGGCTGGGAAACTTGAACAGTGAGTTAGCTCAAAACTTGTCTTTACGAGTTTATACAAGCAATTAATGTAGGCTTTTTTTATATATAAACCCTAACAAACATGAACATCATAACGATCATTATTGGTATTGTAGGAATTGCAGCAGGTTTTGCAATTGCTAAAATCATCGAGAAAAGCAATATTTCTAATCTAATCAAAAACGCTAAAAAAGAAGCTGCTTCAATTTTGAAAGATGCTAATTTAGAAGCTGAAAATATTAAAAAAGATAAAATTCTTCAAGCAAAAGAACGTTTTATCGAATTAAAATCAGAACACGAACAAGTTATTTTAGCGCGTGACAAAAAAGTTGCTGAAGTAGAAAAACGCGTGCGCGATAAAGAATCTCAGGTTTCGAATGAACTTTCGAAAGCTAAAAAAGTGAATGATGATTTTGAGTCTAAAACTCAAGAGTACAACAACAAAATTGAGCTTTTAGACAAAAAACAAGCTGAAGTTGACAAACTTCACAAAAGCCAATTGCAACAACTTGAGGTAATCTCAGGACTTTCTGCTGAAGAAGCAAAAGAACAATTAGTTGAAGGTTTAAAAGCTGAAGCTAAAAGCAAAGCTATGTCTCATATTCAAGACACTATTGAAGAGGCTAAACTTACTGCGCAACAAGAAGCTAAAAAAATCATCATCAATACAATTCAACGAGTTGGAACTGAAGAAGCAGTTGAAAATTGCGTTTCTGTATTCAACATTGAATCTGATGATGTAAAAGGTAGAATTATTGGACGTGAGGGACGTAACATTAGAGCTTTAGAATCAGCTACTGGTGTAGAAATTATTGTTGATGATACTCCGGAAGCTATTATTCTTTCTTGTTTTGATCCTGTTAGAAGAGAAATCGCTCGTTTGTCATTGCATAAATTAGTAACTGACGGACGTATTCACCCAGCGAGAATTGAAGAAGTTGTTGCTAAAACAGCAAAACAAATCGATGATGAAATTATCGAAGTTGGAAAACGTACTGTAATCGACTTAGGAATCCACGGATTACACCCTGAATTGATTAAAGTGGTTGGAAGAATGAAATACCGTTCATCTTACGGACAAAACTTGTTACAGCACTCAAGAGAGGTTTCTAAACTTTGCGGTATCATGGCAGCGGAGTTAGGCTTAAACGTTAAACTTGCAAAAAGAGCTGGTTTATTACACGATATTGGTAAGGTGCCAGATACAGAAAGTGATTTGCCACACGCACTTTTAGGGATGCAGTGGGCAGAAAAATATGGTGAGAAAGAAGAAGTATGTAATGCGATTGGAGCACACCACGATGAGATTGAAATGAAATCATTATTATCTCCAATTATTCAAGTTTGTGATGCTATTTCTGGAGCTCGTCCTGGAGCAAGACGCCAAGTTCTTGATTCATACATTCAGCGTTTGAAAGACCTTGAAGATGTTGCTTACGGATTCAGCGGTGTGAAAAATGCTTACGCAATTCAAGCCGGTAGAGAGCTTCGTGTAATTGTAGAAAGCGAAAAAGTTTCTGATGATAATGCCGCAAACCTATCATTTGAAATTTCTCAAAAAATCCAAACAGAAATGACTTATCCAGGTCAAGTAAAAGTAACTGTAATTAGAGAAACAAGAGCAGTAAACATTGCGAAATAATTCTCTGTTTAAATAAACAAAAAAGGCTATCTGAAAATGATAGCCTTTTTTTATTTTTAGATAAACCGAAATTTATAAATCACCAAATATAATTTTAAAACTTGTCCCAACTCCTACTTCACTTTCAACACAAATTGTCCCTTTCATCGCTTCGATTTGATTTCGCGTAATATAAAGGCCAATTCCGCGCGCATCTTCATGCTTATGAAACGTTTTATACATTCCGAACAAAAGATCGCCGTGAACCGCTAAATCAATCCCCAGACCATTATCTGTAATTTTTAATGACTTATGACCTTCGGGCTCAATCGCAAAATCAAAAACAATCAAAGGATCACGATCAGGATGCCCATATTTTATAGCATTTGTGGTAAAATTGAGCAAAACACTTTCCAAATAAGCTGGATTAAAATTAATGGTCAAATAGTTCGGGACATTATTTACAATTGTCACATTCTTGCGTTTATCATAGCCTTTAATTGCCGAAATAGTCTTTTCTATATATTCGCATAATTTCAAAGGAACGACAGCAATATTGATATTGCTTTGTGTTTTTACAATTTGAGTCAAATTCGAAATCGTATCATTCAAATCATTCGAAACAGTCCTCAAATGAATCAGCATTTCACTCACGGTTTGTTTGTCAACATCGGCATCAATAAAATCCAATATTGATTTTATATTGCCTGCCTGTGTATTCAAATTATGCGAAACGATGTGCGAAAAATTCAGCAATCGGCTATTTTGATCGCTATATAATTTCATTGTTTTTAGCAACTCAAGCTCTTTTTCTTTTTGCTGCGAAACATCAGTATGAGTTCCAATTACACGCAAAGGCTTGCCGTTTTCATCACGTTTGATAACCTTTCCACGATCTAGAATCCATTTATAATTACCGCTTGACGTCATTACACGATGGTAATTCTCGTAATACGGAATCTTGTTGTCGAAATGCTCATGAATATCCGAATAATATTTTGGAAGATCATCTGGATGAACAATTTTGTCCCAACGTTCTGGATCGTCAAAAATATCTGTTGATTCTAATTCCAATATTTTCAGGGAAAGAGAAGAATAAAAAACTTGGTTGGTCACCATATCCCAATCCCAAATTCCAACTGTCGAAGCATCTAAAGCAAACTGAAATCGTTCTTCAGAAATACGCAACCTTTCTTCTTTATCTTTTAAATCGGTG
The DNA here is from genome assembly GCF_039581405.1 of Flavobacterium mesophilum. Lineage (NCBI taxonomy): Bacteria > Pseudomonadati > Bacteroidota > Flavobacteriia > Flavobacteriales > Flavobacteriaceae > Flavobacterium > Flavobacterium mesophilum. The sequence goes on from NZ_JBCPXZ010000004.1 coordinate 106,741, forward strand.
ATATCTGAAACATGTCCAAAAAAACTCACGCTACCATCTGGCGATAATTCAGTTTTTGAAGATACTTTAAACCAGCGAAGTCCTTTTTTAGGCAAAACAGCTCTAAACTCAATTTCCCATGGCTTGATTTCTTTTCGCGCTTTAACTAATGATTGAAAAAACAAATCTCTATCCTGCGGAAAAATTCTTTCGTAGACGATTAACTTAATGTCATTGGTAAATTCTTTTGCTGAAATCTCAAAAATATCATCAGCTGATTTGCTGACAAGAGGAAAGGAATAATTATTATTGTTATCGATTACAAATTGAAAAAGTAAATCAGGCATTTCAGCCAATAATTTTTTATAAAAATTATTTACCTCAAGACAGTCTTCATTTCCATATAAATCAAAAACCATACAATAACATTTATGCAAATTAGGTCTATTTTACCCTAAAAAACGAAAAACATGCAGTTCGTCGATTTTATTTGCTTTTAATAGAAATTATCATACAATATATTAATTTTTGAAATAAAAATTAACTTTAGATTGAAAAAATTACTTTCGTGGATGGAAAGTATGCATCACTTCTTTTAAGAAACTTCGATCTAAATGCACATAAATTTCGGTTGTTGTAATCGATTCATGACCCAACATTAATTGGATCGATCTTAAATCGGCTCCATTTTCTAAAAGATGAGTTGCAAAAGAATGACGCAATGTGTGTGGACTGATATTTTTATGCAAACCTACTTTTACTGCTAGATCTTTTATAATGGTAAAAATCATTGCACGCGTAAGTTGATTTCCTCTTCGGTTTAAAAATAGAGTATCTTCATGACCTTTTTTAATATTAAGATCAGGACGAACTTCATCTTTATAAATTTCAATATATTTTTTTGTCAATTTTCCAATGGGAACAAAACGTTCTTTATTTCCTTTTCCAGTAATCTTTATAAAACCTTCATCGAAATACAAATCGGATATTTTAAGTGTCGTTAATTCTGATACCCGAAGACCGCATCCATACAAAGTTTCCAAAATTGCTCTATTACGTTCTCCTTCATTGGAACTTAAATCAATTGCCGCAATCAAAGCATCAATTTCTTCAACTAATAACGTGTCTGGCAATTTTCGCCCCGTTTTTGGGCTTTCAATTAACTCAAGAGGATTATCATTTCGATAATCTTCAAAAATCAAATAATTAAAAAAGCTTTTCAATCCAGAAATAATTCTGGCTTGCGAGCGCGGATTTACTTCTTTCGCTACCGAATAAATAAACTGTTGCAAAGTTTCATCTGAAATTTTCACCGGCGAAACATCTATTTTATTTTGTTCCAAAAAAAGACATAATCGCTCAATATCAAAACCATAGTTTTCGATTGTATTTTTAGATAATCCTCTCTCAATTCGCAAATACGATTGATAATCTTTTATATATCGGTTCCAATTCATAAATACAAAGTAAATACTTTTTAGATATAAAAAAACCTTCCTCAGAATTCGGAAGGTTTTTACAATTATCAAATATTCAATTTAATTTATACCCTACAGCCAAAGAAAATACGTTGCTTTTAATTTTATAATTATTATCACCAATATTATAATCCAATGCATTTGACAAACCTAAGTTATAGCGAAGATCTACAGAGCAGTACTCCAGAAAATTATAGCCAATACCAAAATTCAAACCAAAATCAACAGTTTTGACATGATCTGTAATGTTTATACCATTTTCTTTAGCCTGCATTAAAAAACCAATTTGCGGACCAGCTTGAACGCTTAATCCTTGTGTAACAAAATATTTAGCCAAAATTGGCAAATTCAAATAGCTTAATTTAATTTCATTATCGTATGCTATATCATCCATTATAAATTTATTTCTCACTCCGTGAGTTGAGTAAAAAAGTTCAGGTTGGATCCCAAAATTCTCCTCCATTTTAATTTCCGAAAAAACACCAATCTGATACCCAATTAAATTTTTATTTTCATTAAAATCAGCGTTATTTGGAAAATTAACACCTGCTTTAATTCCTAATCTACTCCCAGTTCCTTGAGCATTTGCAAAACCAAAGACTATAATTGCAAGAGCAGATAAAATAATTTTCTTCATTCTAATTTGATTTTTTTGTTTGGTTAAATTAATTATCCAAATATAAAAATATACCTACTAAAGATTCATTTTTAAATTAATAAATAAAGTAGTACTATAAATGCAAAAACCTTCCTGAGAATTAGGAAGGTTTAAAAAAATAGGATGTTTTTTGATTAGAATTTATATCCTACAGATAATGAGAAAACACCGTTGTGAAGTTTAGTGTCATCCCCAGCATCTGTTTTTGCAATATTTGCTAATCCTAAATTATATCTTAATCCTGCATTAAAATGATCTGTAAAATCATATCCAGCACCAAAGTTTAAGCCAAAATCAATTGATTCAAAAGCATCTTTAACATCCATTTCATTTGAACCGCTAAATCCTTCAACTGTAGTTTTAGTTTTTGCAGAAGTTAAAAATCCAATCTGTGGACCTGCTTCAACATTAAATTTATCAGCAACATAATATTTAAACATTACTGGAACATTTATGTATGACAAGTTAAAACATACATCTGCTGTGTAGATTACGTCACCAATTTCTTCTTGTTGATTGTCTGCTTTTGCACCTTGAGTTGAATATAAAAGCTCTGGTTGGATTGCGAATTTATCAGATAATTTAATTTCTACGAATCCTCCAACATTAAAACCTGCTTTAGATTTCAAATTTACGCCTTCAGTATCTCCTGAAAAATTTGAAAGGTTCAAGCCTCCTTTTACACCGTACTTCACTTCTTGAGCATTCGCAAATCCAAATGCCATAACTGCAACTGCAGATAAAATAATTTTCTTCATTTTTTAGATTTTTTATTGTTTTGGTAGTTTAAATTTCGTGCAAAAGCCTTTCGTTGTTAACGAAAGGCCGTGCTATATTTATTATGTTTTATTAGAATTTATATCCTACAGATACTGAGAAAACACCATTAGTAGTTTTAAAGTCAGCTTCGTCTGGAACATCAGCAATGTTTGACAAACCTACATTATAACGAACTCCAGCGAAAAAATGCTCTGTGAAATCGTAACCAGCTCCAAAATTAAGACCGAAATCTACACTTTTGAAAGAATCTTTTACGTCTTCATCTTCATTTTTAGCAGATAATAAAAATCCAATTTGCGGACCTGCCTCAAGACTTAACTTATCGATTACGTAGTACTTCGCCATAATTGGAAGGTTTAAATAAGAAAGTTTCAATGTTGAGTCAAAACCACCTTCTCCAAAATCAGATCCTTGACCAGAATACAATAGCTCAGGTTGTACTGCGAATTTATCAGTTAGTTTGATTTCTGCTAAAGCACCAACATGAAAGCTTGTTACACCATCGCCATCTGCGTCACCGCCTAAATTAGCAAAGTTCAAACCTCCTTTTACTCCAAATTTTACGTCTTGAGCATTCGCAAATCCAAATGCCATAACTGCAACTGCAGATAAAATAATTTTTTTCATTACAATTTTTTTGGTTAAAATTTATGAGTCAAATATAGACGCAACATAACGAAAAACATTACGGAAAAACGTAAAAGCATAATTACTTCATGATTTTTTTTAAAAATTTGATTGAAATTAACATTCCTTTTACTTTAAATTTAACTTCTCGAGCACTAACAAATCCAGCAAAAGCTTATGAACATGCTTTTTTATTCTTTAGATTTTTTTTGATCAAATTATTTAACAAAAAAATAATACAACACGAAATAAAAAAAGCCTCCCTACAAAAGGAGGCTTTAAAAAGATATTTTTTTATATATTATTTATTGAATTTATATGCCAAAGTTAAAGCAAAAACGCTGTTTTTTGGACTATCATAATATTCATCAATAGTATCAACATTATTGTCTAAAATGTTAGCCAAACCAACTGTATAACGAGCTCCAACTGAGAAATTATCTGTAAAATTATATCCAACTCCAAAATTAAAACCTGTATCAACAGATTTGAAATTATCTTTTACATCATCGCCTTCATTTTTAGCAGACACTAAAAAACCAAGTTGCGGACCTGCTTCTGCAGTAAATTGTTTTGTAATATAAAACTTAGCCAAAACCGGAACATTGATATAATTCAATTTAATGTCTGAATCACTGTTTCCAACGTCAATTCTTGCTCCTTGAGCAGAAAATAATACCTCTGGCTGAATTGATAATCTGTCGATAATTTTAATTTCGGCAAAACCTCCAATTTGGTAGCCAACAAGAGACTTAGCATCCCAATAGTCTCCACCAGCAAAACTTGTAATATTTAAACCTCCTTTAATTCCAAATCTAGTTTCCTGAGCATTACTAAATGCAAAAGCCATTACTGCAATGGCAGATAAAATAATTTTTTTCATTCTAATTTGTTTTGGGTTATAATTAATTAGGTCAAATATAAATATATACCTATTAAAAATAAAATAGATTTTTAATAAAAAAAATAGTACCGTTTGTATAGCAAAAAAAACCTTCCTCAATTATGAGGAAGGTTAACAAAAACAAATTAACTAAATATTTAATTTTAGAAGTGCAATGCAAATCCGATATTTAATTGGAATACATCTTTTCCATAATCGTCGTTCATAGAAATGTTGTAACGAAGTCCTGGCTCAATAGAAATATTTTTCCCAACAAACCAAGCATAACCACCTTGTATACCAATAAAAGATGGATTTTCATCTGCGTCTTTTATGCTTGCTCCCGTATAAGAAGCTTCAAGAGGAAATTTATTTAATAAATAATATTTCGCTCCAACTTTATAAGAGAATGCATTTATACTATGCCCCATGTCAGCATAACCAAGCCCAGCTTTAACAGCTAAATTATCTGCAATAAAATAACCAGCTTCTCCTCCTAAACCCCACTGTGTTTCTCCATCAGAAGATGATAATTGAAAACTTGTGTTTCCTACGTTAACAGCACCAAAACCAGTATTAGCTTCAATCAACCATTTCCCTTTTGCTGTTTGCTCTTGTGCATTTGCAAATCCGAATGCCATAACTGCAATAGCAGCCAAAATAATCTTTTTCATAATGAATTTTATTTAATTACAATATTCAAAAGTAAAAATATGGCTACAAAAAAAATTGCACTATACGGTAAGAAAATATCAGAATAAGGCAAATTCAAAGCTTTACCAAAAATTACTAGTATTCAAGCAATTGAGGAAACATAACGTCTTCAGAGGTATATAAAGTGAGAATTTTAATATTTTTTTTTAGTTTGATATAAAACAATAAAATCTAAATAATGTAGTTTTGATTGGATAAATAACATATAAATACCAATTTTTAAAAACATTTTTTATGAAGAAATTATTTTTAGCAGCTGTTATGTTCATGATGGCATCAACTGCAATACACGCACAATTATTAAAAATCGGGGTAAAAGCTGGGGTTAACTTTGCAAATCAGCATGGTGATGCTAGTTTTGATGGAATTTCTGTTGACAAAGAAGGCTTGACAAGCTATCATGCGGGTTTAGTAGCAGAAGTTAAATTGTTAGAAAAATTCTCAATTCAGCCAGAGCTATTATATTCAACTCAAGGAGCAACTTATAAAAATGCTGTTGATGAATTTAAAAATGAACTTGGTTATTTATCTATACCGGTAATGGCTAAATTTTACATGACTAAGTCTTTAAGTTTAGAAGTTGGTCCGCAAGCTTCATTTTTATTAAGCAACAAAAAAGAATTTGACGTTCAGGATCCAAAAACTTTTGACTTTGCAGTTAACGCCGGACTTGGTTTAAAAATTACTGAAGGTCTTTTTGTTCAAGCGCGCTATGGTTTAGGACTAACAGAAGTTTCAACTCATGCAGATCTTAAAAACTCAGTATTCCAGCTTTCAGCAGGATTCATGTTCTAAAAAGAATATCACATACTTTTATAAAAACCGTTCTATTTATTTAGAACGGTTTTTTTATTTTTACAAAGTACAATGACAATTGCAAAAATCAATTGCAATATCAAAATTTGAAATCTAAAACAATAACATTAAATATGAAAATCTGCATTATCAACGGACCCAATTTGAATCTTTTAGGAAAAAGAGAACCAGAAGTTTACGGAAGCCAAACTTTTGAAGATTATTTTGAAACGTTGAAATCAAAATTTCCAAATATTGAACTTTCTTATTACCAAAGCAATATTGAAGGCGAGTTAATTGGAAAAATCCAAGAATGTGGTTTTACATTCGACGGAATTATCTTAAACGCAGGCGCTTACACACATACTTCTATAGGCTTGGGCGATGCTATGAAAGCCGTTACAACTCCAGTAATTGAAGTTCATATTTCTAATACGTACGCTAGAGAAAGTTTTAGACATCAATCGTATTTGTCTGGAAATGCCAAAGGAGTGATTTTAGGTTTCGGCCTTAAAAGTTATGAATTGGCTATTCAATCTTTTTTATAAAAATAACTAAGCGAAGTCAAAGCTTGTTTAAAAGGCTTCGACTTCGCTTAGCCTGACATTTGGCATTTTTACGTTTTACATTTTATTTTTGACTTTCGACTTTTGTCTTTTGACTTTCGACTTCACTTTTTTAACAAATTATTAATACCCTCAGATTCAAGTTATTCTATTTTTGTAAGATAAACCACTTACATGAGAAACTTTATTTTATCTGCCCTTTTATTTTTTTCATTTTCTGCCTTTGCCCAAATCAAAGGAACTATCACCGATGAAAAAGGAAATCCGTTGCCTTTTGTTTCTGTTTTTGAAGAAAACACTTATGTTGGAACCACTTCAAACGAACAAGGAAAATATCAACTAAATGTAAAAGAGCCCGGTAAAAACAAAATCATTTTTCAATATCTAGGTTTTAAAACGCAAAAGCTTGCGGTATCTTCAGATTCAAAAACGATCATTCTTGATGTCAAAATGCTTGAGGAAAGTTTTGCTTTGAATGAAGTTGTCATTGATCCTAAAAACAATCCCGCTGACGCCATCATAAAAAGTGCGATTGCAAATAAAAAAGACAATTCAGATAAAACAGGTCGCTACACAGCCGATTTTTATTCGAAAGGAATGTTCAAAGTAAAAGATTTACCCAAAAAAATCTTAGGCCAAAAAGTAGAACTCGGCGACGATATGGCTTCTAATTTAGATTCAACCGGAACAGGAATTTTGTATTTATCGGAAACCGTATCAAAAATTTCATTTGAAAAACCTGATAAATTAAAGGAGAAAATAATCGCTTCTAAAATCTCTGGAAATAACCGTGGATACAGTTACAACACTGCCGCATTATCAACTTATGACTTTTATGATAATACTTTAGATTTCGACATTAAACTCATTTCTCCGATTGCAGACAATGCTTTCAGTTATTATAAATACAAACTTGAAGGGACTTTTTTTGATGACAACAATCATCAGATCAATAAAATTAAAGTTACGCCAAAACGAGACAAAGAACCCGTTTTTGAAGGTTACATTTATATTATTGACGATAGTTTTGCCATTTATGCGATTGACTTAGACATCAAAGGCTACCGAATGAAAAATGAATTTACCGAAACAATGAACTTAAAACAAAGTTTCAGCTATAATTCGGCGAATAAAATATGGTCAAAAAATGCACAATCGCTTTCCTTTAACGCGGGCGTTTTCGGAATTAAATTCTCTGGAACATTTAATTATGTCTATTCCAATTATGAATTTCCAGTGTCATTCGACAAGAAGACTTTTGGCAATGAAATCGTGGCATTTGAACCGAATGCAAATAAAAAAGATGAGGCTTTCTGGAGCCAAATTCGTCCAATTCCTTTAACCATTGAAGAAAGTACTGATTATACTAAAAAAGATAGCTTGCTGACCATTAGAAAATCAAGAAAATATACTGATTCCATCGATGCAAAAAACAATAAATTCAAAGTTTGGGATATCCTAATGGGGTATGATTACAAAAATACTTTCAAAAGCTATTCTTTCAATTATAAAGGTTTATTAAACTTGAGTTCTTTAAGTTTTAATACGGTTCAAGGCTTCAATTTGGATTCTGGTTTCTCTTTCAGAAAATGGAATGAGGAAAAAGGAAAAAGCACTTTTATAAGCACAACTTTCAATTACGGCTTTTCAGATGATCGTTTGCGTGTTATAGGCGAATTCAGTCATCGCTTCAATACCATAAATTATGCTTCGGTTTATATTTCGGGAGGAACAAAAACAATGCAATTCAACAACGCACAACCGATTACAAATTTTGTCAATTCGATAAGTTCTTTATTTTTCAAAGACAATTATATGAAGCTGTACAATTTGGAATTTGCACAAATCAACTACGGTCAAGATGTTGCAAACGGGATAAATTTGAATGCAAAAATTGCCTACGAACAGCGAAAACCGCTTTTTAATACAACAGATTATTCGTTCTTTAAACAAGACGATGTTTATTCATCTAATAATCCATTAGCACCAAATGATTTCACCACGCCGGCATTCGATCAACATCATTTATTTAAGACTGCTTTAAGCGCAAGAATTAATTTTGGAAATAAATACATTTCGAGACCAAACGAAAGATTCAATGTCAAAAATGAAAAATATCCAACGGTCTATTTAATTTTTGAAAAAGCTTTTGCTGCAAGCGAGAAAAAATACGAATTTGAGCGACTTGGAGCTTCCGTTCAATATGATTTATCTTTAGGAAACAAAGGAATTCTTGGAACAAATTTCAGAGCTGGAAAATTCTATAATGCCGAAAATATTGCTTTTATGGATTATAGACATTTTAACGGAAACCAAACCCATATTGGCACAACAGACCGTTATTTGAATGTTTTCAACTTAATGCCATATTACACAAATTCTACAAACGACAGTTATTTTGAAATGCATTTGGAGCACAATGACATGGGATTTGTAACCAATAAAATCCCATTGATCAATCTTTTAAAATCAACTATGAATATTGGGTTTCATGCATTGGCAATTCCAGATAGAAAACCTTATTCAGAATTCACAGTTGGTTTAGACAATTTAGGTTTTGGAAAATTTAAATTATTCCGAATTGATTATGTGCATTCTTACCAAGGTGGCGCACAGCAAAACGGTGTTGTATTTGGGTTGAAGATTTTGAATGTGTTGGATTAAAAAAGGCTCTAAGATGCTAAGATTCTAAGGCCCTAAGTTTTTTTCTTTTATTTCTTTGATCAAAACCAAGACCCTATCTACAATTAAAAAATCCGCTTAAATCTTTATGTCCGGTTTCACGCAGATTTTACAGATTTAAGCGGATTTTTTATTTTGATTTTCTTTGCGTGGGCTTTGACTTCGCTCGGCCTGACAAAAAATATTGATTCTAACGGAAAAACTTAGGATCTTAGTATCTTAGAACCTTAGTACCTTCAACTATAGTCATCTGGCTCAACATGTATCAAAACATGTCCAAGTTCTGGGATTTCTTTTCTTAAAGTATCTTTTAATAAATGTGCTAAATCGTGCCCTTCTTTCACCGAAATTTTTGCAGAAACAATCGCATGCAGATCCACATGGTATTTCATTCCTGCTTTACGTATAAAGCATTTTTCCGTCCCAAGAATTCCTGGAACCAATAAAGCTTTTACGCGAATTTCTTCAACTAAATCTTCATTAAGGTTTTCATCCATAATTTCGCCAAGCGCGGGTCTGAAAATTTTATAGCTATTATATAAGATGAAAAACGCAGCAAAAAGTGCCGCCCAATCATCTGCTGATTCGTAACCTTTTCCCATTACAAGCGCAATCGAAATTCCGATGAAAGCGGCAACAGAAGTTATCGCGTCACTACGGTGGTGCCAAGCATCAGCAGCGAGAGATGTACTATTCGTCTGCTTGCTTCGCTTCATTACCAAACGAAATGAATATTCTTTCCAGACAATAATAGCTCCAAGCACATACAAAGTCCAAGATTTAGGCAAATCGTGTGAAGTTCCGATATTCGAGATACTTTCATAACCAATAATAGTTGCCGAAGTAATTAAAAATCCAACAACTAAAAAAGTAATTAGAGGTTCTGCACGTCCATGCCCATAGGGGTGATTTTCATCTGCTGGTTTATTCGAATATTTGATTCCGAATAAAACCAAAAAAGAGGCAAATATGTCTGTTGTAGATTCGATTGCATCAGCAATCAAGGCGTAAGAATTGCCAAAAAAACCTGCTAAACCTTTTATCAAGGCTAAGCAGGTATTTCCGGCTATACTAAATATAGTAGCTTTTATAGCTTTTTGTTCGTTTGTCATTTAGACTATTTTTTTCGCCACTCCCGATAGCTATCGGGATCACAAATTACACGAAGATTAGCTTTGTGTTTTAAAAATTAGTGAAATTCGTGGCTAACTTTTTTATGCTCTAACGATTTTAGCACCAATCGCTCTTAAACGCTCGTCGATACGCTCGTATCCACGGTCGATTTGCTCGATATTTTGAATTGTGCTAGTTCCTTTTGCAGAAAGCGCCGCAATCAATAATGAGATTCCCGCACGAATATCTGGAGAAGACATTGTAGTTGCTTTCAATTGAGATTCGAAATTATGTCCCATAACCACAGCTCTGTGCGGATCACATAACATAATTTTAGCTCCCATATCAATTAGTTTATCCACGAAGAACAAACGGCTTTCAAACATTTTTTGGTGAATTAAAACATCGCCTTTTGCTTGTGTTGCTACAACCAAAACAATACTCAATAAGTCAGGCGTAAATCCTGGCCAAGGTGCATCGGCAATAGTTAAGATCGAACCATCGATATCTGTTTTTACTTCATATCCGTCTTTGTGAGCAGGAATATAAATATCGTCGTTACGTTTTTCGATTGTAATACCTAATTTTCTGAAAGTATTCGGAATCAAACCTAAATTTTCCCAGCTTACATTTTTGATTGTAATTTCGCTTTTTGTCATAGCCGCAAGACCAATCCAAGAACCAATTTCGATCATATCTGGCAAAATTCTGTGCTCACATCCACCAAGGCTTTCAACTCCTTCGATAGTCAATAAGTTAGAACCAACTCCAGTGATTTTTGCTCCCATAGAGTTCAACATTTTACATAACTGTTGCAAGTAAGGCTCACAAGCAGCGTTGTAAACAGTTGTTGTTCCTTTTGCTAAAACCGCAGCCATTACAATGTTTGCAGTTCCTGTTACAGAAGCCTCGTCTAAAAGCATATCTGTTCCAGTCAATCCTTCTGCTGGAGATTCAACCCCATAAAAGTGATCTTCTCTGTTGTATCTGAATTTTGCACCAAGGTTGATGAAACCTTCAAAGTGTGTATCTAATCTACGACGACCAATTTTATCTCCTCCTGGTTTTGGAATATATCCTTTCCCGAAACGAGCTAAAAGCGGTCCAACAATCATAATAGAACCACGAAGCGCTCCTCCTTCTTTCTTGAAAGCTTCTGTTTCTAAATATCCAACATTAACCTCATCAGCCTGAAAAGTGATTGAACCTGGCTCATTGCGTTGAATTTTCACACCTAAATTACCCAACAAAGTGATTAATTTATTGATGTCTATAATATCAGGAATGTTATTAATTTTCACTTTCTCTCCTGTTAGAAGCACGGCACATAAAATTTGTAATGCCTCATTTTTTGCTCCTTGCGGAGTGATTTCTCCTTTTAAAGGAGTTCCTCCTTCGATTTTAAAAATTCCCATAGATTTTTTTTAGGTTCTAAGGTTCTAAGGTTCTAAGGTTCTGAGCTAAAATCTTAGCATCTTAGTCCCTTAGCATCTTAGTTCCTTTTTTATTTCTGATTATTGTTTTTTTGAAAAGTCTTTTTTTGACCTCCTTTATTATTTTTATTGTTTTGTGTTTTTGCTTGTCCGCCAGAAGCTGTTTTGTTTGAGACACGTTTGTTGGTGCGCATCAAATCTGTTGTGTTCAAAAGCTCTTCTGTACTGTGCAACAAATTGATTTTCCCTCCCGATAGTTCGTACAAATGTTCAAAAATCACATCGTCTTTTACCGTGTCTTTATTCCAGCTCAAGAATGATTTTTTCATGTGATTTGCAATCACCATCACAAGAGCGTTTTTCATTTCGCCTTCTTCCCATTTATTGGCAACATCAATCATATATTTAATGTTGTTTCCATAAAATCTGTATTTTGGAAAGTTCTGCGGATATTGCAAAGTCTCTGGTTTTAACTGCAAAACATCTCGCGACGGAATTGGATATGGCGATTCGACATTCAATTTAAAATCAGACATGATAAAAAGCTGATCCCATAATTTATGTTGAAAATCGGGCACATCACGCAAATGCGGATTCAAGCTTCCCATTACCTGAATGATGTATTTCGCAGCTTTATTGCGCGTTTCATCATCTTCAATAGCAGTTGCCTGATCAATCAATTTTTGCAAATGACGACCATACTCAGGAATAATTAATCGTTGCCTTTCAGAATTGTATTCCAAATTGTAAACAACGTCGCTCGCGGCTTCTCTTTTATATTTTTCGATCATAAGTTTATAATGAAACTATACCTTCAATAGTAGAAACTTCTTTGTATTTACTGATAACATCATCAGAGCTGTGCATGGTAACATCTACAGAAACGCTGGTAAACTTACCTGTTTTTGATTTTGTTGTTTTAATAACTGCCCCCATTCTGTCAAAAGCTTTTTCAACTCGCTCTACATTATCTGCAACAGACGGCACAATAAATTTGTATAAATATTCTGCTGGCCAGGTGTTTGCATTATCAAGCTCCAATTTTAATCTTTCGTAAAACTCGGCCGTATTTTTTTCGTTATCGTTCTCCATTCGTAATTAAAAATAAACGCAAATATACGTTTTTGATTTCAGATTTATGATTTTAGATTTTAGATTTTTTGACTCTAAAAATCAAGGTATTTTTTTGCCACGAATTACACTAATTAACACAAATTACTCAACCCTAAAATTCAATTTCCCAAATTTTAATTAACTTGGCAAATCAAAAAAAATAAAAATTAGCGAAATTCGTGGAATCCGTGGCAAAAAACTTTGCGACTCTGCAACTTTGCGAGATTAAAAACACAATCACAATGAAAAAAATCATCTTCTTACTTTTTACATTCTTCACTTTTTATAACAGCAATGCTCAAGAAGTCAAAACCATGACTTATTTCCAAAACGACACTTTAAAACTGGATTTAGATTTATATCTGCCAAAGAAAAAATCAAATGAAAAAATTCCGTTGATCATGTTTGCTTTTGGCGGAGGATTTTCTGGCGGAGAACGCACGAGCGAAAAAGAATTTGCAATGTTTATGGCACAAAACGGATATGCCGTTGCAAGCATTTCTTATAGCCTGTATATGAAAGGAAAAGATTTTGGTTGCAAAGGAACTTTGACTGAAAAAATTAAAGCAATTCAGATTGGCGTTAGCGATATGTGGCAAGCAACAGGCTATTTAATCGAAAATGCCGATAAATACAATCTTGACACTTCAAAAATCTTTATTTCGGGAATTAGTGCTGGAGCAGAAATCAGCTACCATGCTACTTTTTGGGATTATAAATTGATGAATCTTTACAAAAGCAACCTTCCTGCAAACTTTAAATACAAAGGTTTGATTGGAGGTTCTGGCGCGATACAAGACATTAATTTGATCACGAAAGAAAAAGCAATTCCGATGTTATTGGCACATGGAAATAGTGACGAAACGGTTCCTTATGCCGCAGGTTCGCATCGTTCTTGCCCAACAAATGCTTCGGGTTGGTTGATTCTTTTCGGATCTTATGCGGTTTACAACCAAATGAATGATTTGCACAAAGATGTTGAACTGATTACTTTCTGCGGAGGTGGGCATGAATTTTCGGGCTATCTTTTTCACCAAGGACAACAATATGTTTTGGATTTTGTAAATGATGTTTTAAAAGGAAAAAGATTTCAATCGCATTTGATTATTCCTTCTGATAAAAAGGGGAAGGATTCTGGGAAGTATTTGTTTTGTGAGTAATTTTAGATAAAGATGAAGATGATATTTGAAAAAAAATAAAGGCTTAAAAAAATGAAACTACAACTCATAACTTTCTTATTGTTTTTTAACTTTTTTCAATACAATACGGAAAATATCAAAAAAATCAAGACAGAAAAAACAGCACAAATTATTGCTTCAAATAAGTATCATTTTGGGGGAAGCATGAATTTCGAATTCTATTCTGACAGCACTTATACATTCATTCACATTAAAAATCATCCTATTAACAACAAAAAAGAAAAATTTGAAGGCTCTTGTTTCTTTAAAAATGACACTCTTTACTTTAAGCCAACAAACTTTAGTTTTAATGAAAGCAAAAAAGCAGTAATTAAGAATAATTTTATCGAATTTATAGACGGCAAATCTCCCCTAAAAATTGAAATTACTAAAAATCTATTTCAAACAAAAAGCAAATTAGATCTTAAAAAATACAACGACTATACGTTTTTTACTTTTGATCCAAAATTTTATGAAATCTATTTTGATTACAAGCCTAATACCATAAAACCATACGATTTGAATCAAGAAGAACTAATTGAGACAGATCAAATTTTAAAAAAATGTTTTTCTAAGAATGCTTTATTACTAAAAAAAATAAATCAATATGTAAAACAATGTATTGTAATCATAAACGACAAGCAAGAAATAGAAGTTCTGATTAACTGTTATTGCAAAGATTCTTATATTGAAACAGAATATAAATATTCATTAATTGATATGAGCGATGGTGGAAACTGCAATGTTAGCGTAAGAATCAATTTAACCAAACATAATTATTCTAAGTTATACATAGCCGGAGAAGCTTAGCATTTTTTTTATCTCTAAAATTGCTTGAGCGGAGCAAAATATTTATGGCTAATTCAATTTATGAAAATTAAAAGCTGCAGTGATTTAATTATGTAAAATGCCAAATTTTTCGCTTCTGACAAATATTCTTTTTAATTATGAATAAGTTTAGGTAAATTTGCCCTTTATTTTTAGAATAGTGCAAAAAGAAATCATAGTTCTCCTTGGCGGTCCTGGTACAGGAAAATCTACGCTGATAAACGAATTAGTAGCTCGTGGCTACTGCTGTTACCCTGAAATTTCTAGAGAAGTTACTCTCGAAGCCCAAAAAAGAGGCGTCGAGCAATTGTTCCTTGAACAACCTTTATTGTTCAGCGAAATGTTGCTTGAAGGCCGTATTCAACAGTTTAAAAATGCCAAAGAAGAACCTGATAATGTAGTTTTTATTGATCGCGGAATTCCTGATGTTGTGGCTTATATGGATTATATTGGCGATGAATATCCAGAGCATTTCACGAAAGCTTGCGAGGATTACAAATATTCTAAAACTTTTATTTTACCGCCTTGGGAAGAAATTTATCAGAGCGATACAGAGCGTTATGAAAATTTTGAACAAGCAGTGGAAATTCAAAATCATCTTGTTGAAACCTATAAGAAATACGGTTACAATTTGATTGAAGTTCCAAAAGATACGGTTGAAAACAGAATTCTTTATATCTTAGATAAAATTTAGTGGCGGGTTTAAAGTTGCAAAACTAGAAACTGATTTCTAAATTTTTAACTTTAACACATTGGCCATGCAGGAAGCACAAGAGATTCTTTTAAAATACTGGAAACATGAAAGTTTCCGACCTTTGCAGAAAGAAATTATTGATTCGGTTTTAGAGGGTCAAGATACTTTTGCGCTTTTGCCGACTGGTGGCGGAAAATCGATTTGTTTTCAGGTTCCCGCCATGATGCGCGAGGGAATTTGCTTGGTAATTTCGCCTTTGATTGCTTTGATGAAAGATCAAGTGGCAAACTTGCAAAAAAGAGACATTAAAGCCATTGCACTTACCGGAGGAATTCACACCGAAGAAATTATTGATCTTTTAGATAATTGCCAATTCGGGAATTATAAATTCTTATATCTTTCGCCAGAACGATTGCAATCGGACTGGATTTTGGAACGCATCAAAAATCTTCCTATCAATTTGATTGCTATTGATGAGGCGCATTGCGTTTCACAATGGGGACATGATTTCAGACCAGCGTATTTAAAAATTTCCGAACTAAAAAAATTCTTTCCTAAAATTCCGTTTTTGGCTTTAACGGCAACTGCAACTCCAAGAGTTGTTGAAGACATCAAAACCGAATTAGGATTAAAAGACACGCAACTCTTTCAAAAATCTTTTGAACGAAAAAATATCGCATACATGGTTTTTGAAGTTGAAGACAAATTGTATCGCGTGGAGCAGATTTTGAAGAAAAATCCGCAACCTTCTATCATATATGTGCGAAATAGAAAATCGTGCTTGAATATGTCGACCCAATTACAATCTTTAGGTTTTCGAGCAACCTATTATCACGGCGGACTTTCATCTCAAGAAAAAGACAAAAACATGCAATTGTGGATGTCTGAACAAGCGCAGGTTATTGTAGCCACAAATGCGTTTGGGATGGGAATCGACAAAGACAATGTAAAAACGGTTATTCATACACAGTTGCCTGAAAACTTAGAAAATTATTATCAGGAATCTGGAAGAGCGGGACGAAATGGAGAAAAAGCATTTTCGGTCTTACTTTATAATAATTCGGATGCAACACAAACCGAACAGCAGTTTATCAACATCTTGCCCGATAAAAAATTCTTGAAAACCATGTACATCAAGTTGTGCAATTATTTTCAGATTGCATACGGAGAAGGTTTGGACGATTCATATTCTTTTAAAATGAATCATTTCTGCAACAAATACGATTTCCCAACTTTAAAAACGTATAACGCTTTGCAGTTTTTGAATCAGCAGGGAATTATTACGATGTCTCAGGAATTTTCAGAAAAAGTGACGATGCAGTTTCTGATTGAATCAAAAGAAGTGATTCGGTACATGAGTTTGAATCCAAATGATGAAGAAATTCTTTTGGCGATTTTAAGAACTTATCCGGGAATTCATGAAATGAAAACACCGCTGAATCTTTCGTTGATTGCAAAAAAATCAAATCACACCGAAGAACAGGTTACTACACTTTTGGAAAAATTAAAAGAAAAGGAAATCATCGAATATAAATCCAAAAATAACGATGCTACCATTTTATTTAATGAAGTTCGAGAAGATGATTTGACGATAAATAGGGTTTCGAAATATTTGGAAAAGCAAAACAAACTGAAACGCGATCAGCTTTCGTCTGTACTTTATTATATTAAGGAAGACAAAACTTGCAAGAACAGGTTGGTTTTGGATTATTTTGGAGAAGAAACAAATGAAAATTGCGGCGTTTGTTCTTATTGTATTACTCAAAAAGGAAAAATCACGGAAGCCGATTCGATTGCTGATAAAATTCTGCACTTATTAAAAGCAACTGCCTTAACTTCGCGCGAAATTCAAAACCAAATAAAGCTAGACGCAAATGATGTTATAGAAGTCATTCAAGAACTTCTAGAAAACAATCATATTGTGATACTGGCAAACAACAAATACACTTTAAAAACATAATGGAAAAATTACGAATCATATTTATGGGAACTCCAGAATTTGCTGTTGGCATTTTGGATACCATTATCAAAAACGATTATGAAGTTGTTGGCGTTATTACTGCGGCTGACAAACCTGCAGGACGTGGACAAAAAATAAAATATTCAGCTGTTAAAGAATATGCACTTGAAAATAATCTTCCTTTATTGCAACCAACCAATTTAAAAGATGAAACTTTCTTGGCTGAATTAAAAGCTTTGAATGCAAATCTTCAGATTGTTGTTGCATTTAGAATGTTGCCAAAAGTAGTTTGGGAAATGCCAAGTCTCGGAACTTTTAATCTTCATGCTTCTTTACTGCCAAATTATCGCGGTGCAGCGCCAATTAACTGGGCAATTATTAATGGAGAAACGAAAACAGGTGTTACCACTTTCTTTATTGATGATAAAATCGATACGGGCGCGATGATTCTAAATTCGGAAATTGCGATTGAACCGACCGAAAATGCCGGACAACTTCACGACCGATTAATGCACCTTGGAAGCACAACTGTTATTGACACTTTAAAAGTTATTGAAGCCGGAAATGTAACTACTACAATTCAAGAAGACAATGACGACATCAAAACTGCTTACAAACTAAATAAAGAAAACTGCAAAATCGATTGGACAAAATCGGGTAAAGAAATCAATGATCTGATTCGTGGTTTGAGTCCGTATCCTGCAGCTTGGTGTTTTTTGAAAGACAAAAATGAAGAACTGAACATTAAAATATATGATGCAAAACTTACGTCAGAAGCGCATTCATATGAATCTGGAAAACTGATTAGCACTAAAAAAGAAATAAAAATTGCAGTGAAAGATGGCTTTATCCAACTTTTAAGCTTGCAATTTCCAGGAAAAAAGAGAATGCAGGCGGCGGAATTGCTGAACGGCATCACTTTTTCTGATGATGCAAAGATGTATTAAGCTCAGTAAAACAGGGGTTTCTACCTGATTTTCATCGATGAACAACATGCTTTATGAACAAAAAAAGCAAGTTATTAACAATTATTGCTAAAATTAAAGAAAACACTTGCACGCAACGGATTTCCTACTAAATTTGTGTATTAACAATTTTTTTTAACCAACAATTAATAACTAATTATTATGAACAAATCAGAATTAATCGATGCTATCGCTGCTGATGCAGGAATCACAAAAGCTGCGGCAAAATTAGCTTTAGAGTCATTTTTAGGAAATGTAGGTGCTACTTTGAAAAAAGGTGGAAGAATTTCTTTAGTAGGTTTTGGATCTTGGTCAGTATCATCTAGAGCTGCAAGAGATGGTAGAAATCCTCAAACAGGAAAAACTATCAAAATTGCTGCTAAAAATGTAGTAAAATTCAAAGCAGGTGCTGAATTAGAAGGTGCAGTGAACTAAGTAAGAAAGTTCTCTAAACTTATAATATAATCAAAACCCTCCTCATGGAGGGTTTTTTTGTGCGGTTTAACGATTTTATTTGGGATTTTAATTTTTTTATGACTAAATTTAATAAAAATTGTAGCCGTATGATTTCAGAAAAATTAAAAAAAGGACACCTGCTTATTGCCGAGCCTTCAATAATTGGAGATTTATCTTTTAACAGATCGGTAATTTTATTAGCAGACCATAACAAAGAAGGATCAATAGGATTCATCATTAATAAACCTTTAAAATACACTATTAATGATCTGATACCGGAAATTGATGCCAACTTTAAAATATACAACGGAGGCCCTGTAGAGCAGGACAATCTATATTTCATTCACAATATTCCTGAGCTGATCCCGAATAGTGTCGAGATTTCTAATGGAATTTATTGGGGAGGTGATTTTGAATCCACGAAGGACTTAATAAACGACGGATCTATTAGCAAAAATAACATTCGTTTTTTCTTAGGCTATACCGGCTGGGATGAAAATCAGCTTGAAAATGAAATGCAGGGAAACTCCTGGATCATCGCCGATAATAATTACAAAAACAAAATTATCGGAAAATCAACCACTCATTTTTGGAAAGAACAAATAATTGAGCTGGGCGGTGATTATCTTATTTGGTCAAATGCACCTGAAAATCCGTATCTGAATTAATTTTCAGATATGGATTCATTTAGCTTCTGCACTAATAAATGAGCCAGATTGCTTGTAAACTCTTTTTTTCGATACTTAGTAATCGGCTGTACGCCTGTGATTACATTTGTCAAGAATAATTCATCTGCTTTTTGAAGATCAAACGGTGAAATTATTTCTTCAGAAACTTCTATGCCTTCAACTTTTTTAGCCAAAGCTAAAATCTGTTTGCGCATAATACCATTTAAACAACCTTCAGAAACTGGAGGCGTTACTAATTTCTTGCCCGTAAGCATGAATAAATTGCCCTGTAAGCCCTCAATTACGTTTTTAGTGTCATTGATTAGCAAACAGTTTGCAAGACCGTTTTCGTGCGCAAAAATACTTCCAGTGACATTTATCATCTTATTAGTCGTTTTAATCGACGATAATAATTGTTTGGCCACGTAGAAGTCTTTATACAAATCAACCTCGTATTCGTTCGTATTTAAAACGTAGGCAGTGTTTTCAAGAGGCGTTGCGTTAATTAAATACGAAACATTATTAGTTTGAGGCAAATACAAACCGCCATCATTTCTAAAAACGGTGATTCGCGCTCTTGCTGAAGCTGCAATATTTTTTTGCTGAACCAATTTCAAAACTTGTTCTTCAAAATATTCCATTGTAAAATCCATGGGAATCTCCATTCTAACCACACGCATCGAGGCCATTAGACGAAAATAATGATCTTCCAGAAATAAAATTTTATTGTTTAAAATCTTTACTGTTTCAAAAACGCCATCTCCATATAAAAAAGCACGATTTTGAGTTAGTATATTTTCTTCCTGCGCGATGTTTCCGTTAAAATTGATCATAAAAAAACCCTGAATTTTGTTCAGGGCAAATATAAGGGATAAAATAGTTTTATACTAAACTGATCCTATAAGATGTTTTAAGTCCGAGATTTGATTCTCCCACAGTTGTTTAGCTTCGCCTACTTCTTCTTTTTCAGCAAAGTCAACCACCATCAATGATACATCTTTAGTCAATTCATCAACTAAAATATGCAGTTCGAAAAAGTATTCAGTGTCTTTACTGCTTTCGTCAACCCATTTGAACTTAACTTTTTCTCCAGTTTTTTTAGATGCTAAACGCGCTTTTTCCTGCGAGTCGTTCCAAATGAAAGTAAAAAATTCGCCTCGTGAATTTACATTGTCTGCAAACCACTCTGACAAACCTGACGGCGTTGATATATATTGATACAATAATTGCGGCGAAGAATTGATCGGGAACTCGATTTCGTAACGTATTTTTGAATCCATGTGCTGCGTTTAATTTTTTCGAAATATAAGAATATATGTCCAAAAACAATGCGTTTTTAAAAATATTTTTTTTTCTTCATTTTATGCTTGTGTGCTTTAATATTATTTCTATCTTTGCACCCGCAATCAGGAATTACTCCTAATAGCAGTCCAGGCGAGGTAGCTCAGTTGGTTAGAGCGCAGGATTCATAACCCTGAGGTCACGGGTTCAACTCCCGTCCTCGCTACAGGTAAAACACCACTTTTAGTGGTGTTTTTTTTTGTTTATAACACACTGATAACGAAATAATTTACATTTCAGATTGACATAAAAGCTATTTTAAAAAACAGCTGATTTAATGTCTTTTGTAAAAAAATAAGACAATTCAAAACCGAATTGCCTTATCTTAATATCTTTCTTTTATCACTCCTTAAAGTAATTCGCCCCCCAAATTGCATAACGTTTTTTCATCGTTTCAATTTTTGTTTGAAACTGAGTCCAATCTTTATTTTCTTTTGGTGACCATAAAACTTCGCTCAACGCACTTAATCTTGGAAATATCATATATTCAACTTTGGCTGGATTTGCCATATATTCTGTCCAAACGTTTCCTTGAGCACCTAAAACGTATTTCGCTTGCTGTTCGTTCAATTCTTTCGGAATTGGCTCATAGCTGTACACTTTTTCTAATGGTAAAAATCCGCCAATAGTTACTTCTTTATCGTTTTTAGTTTGAGAATGATCTAGGTAAACGTGGCTTCCTGGCGTCATGATAACTTGGTGATTTTCTTTTGCTGCAGCGATACCTCCTTCTTCACCTCTCCAGCTCATTACGACAGCATTTGGCGCCAAACCACCTTCTAAGATTTCATCCCAACCAATTAACGTTTTTCCTTTTTTATTGATGTATTTCTCCATTCGCTGAATGAAATAACTTTGTAAGCCATGTTCGTCTTTTAAATTTTTCTCTTTTATTAACTGCTGGCAAAATTCGCTTTTTTTCCAAGCATCTTTAGGCGCTTCATCTCCTCCAATATGAATATATTTTGATGGAAATAAAGCCACAACCTCATCAATAACATTTTCTAAAAATTTAAACGTATTTTCAGTCGGAACAAAAATATCAGCATGAACGCCCCACGTTTCTTGAACAATTTTATTTCTGCCGTTTGCCATTTCTTTTTTGCTTTGGTCAGAAATCATATTATCAGGAAGATTTGTTTTTTCGTTTGGAAAACAGCTCAATTCAGGATAAGCTGCAATAGCTGCACTTCCATGTCCCGGCATTTCGATTTCTGGAATTACCGTAATAAATCGGTCTGCCGCATATTTCACAATTTCTTTTACTTCTTCTTGAGTGTAAAAACCTTGCTCTACAGTATTATCGCTTCCTTTTCCTGGATATCTTCCAATGATGCTTCCATTTCTTTTTGAACCAATTTCAGTAAGTTTTGGATATTTTTTGATTTCGATTCTCCAACCTTGATCTTCGGTTAAATGCCAATGAAAATAATTCAGTTTATGTAAAGCCAAATAATCAATGTATTTTTTAACGAATGAAACTGGGAAGAAATGACGCCCAACATCCAACATTGCACCTCTATAAACGAAACGAGGTTCGTCGTTTACCTCAACTGCTGCGATTGCCAAACTGTTGCTTTTTTCTACCGGAAGCAATTGTATAAGTGTCTGCATTCCATAAAAAGTACCGATAGGCGAATTTCCTGTTATCTCAACACCATTTTTATCTGACTTTAAAGCATAGCCTTCTGCCTTAAGTCCGCTGATATTTTTTTTGCTAATTAGTTTAATCGCATTTTTGTCTACCTTTTTAGAGATTGGCAAAACAAAACCATAATAATCAGACAAATATTTATTAAGAAAAGTTGCTGTAGCCTTGTCTTCTGTATTTGCAACAACTAGAGTGGTTTGTGAACTAATCACAAAATTACCCACATTTTTAACCACTTTTACCGGTTGCGGAATGATGTTTACTTCCTGAGCAAACGACATTGCACTGCATAAAAGAAGTGAAAAGAAAAATGACTTTACCATATTTATATTTTATTTATTATTATTAAAAAACCGAAAAAACTATTGTGTGTACGATAACATTTTACCCTAAAAACAGTACTATTTTATAAACACACAGAAACATTGAAGTTTATATTTCTGTGTGCCTTTTATTAATTACAACTAAAAGGTTGCGTTAATCTATTTTGTGTAAGCTACAGCAAGTTGTTTGCTGCTTCCTAAACCTTGCATTCCAAGCTCAACAACATCTCCAGCTTTAAGGTAAATTGGATCTGGCTTAATTCCCAAACCAACACCTGGAGGAGTTCCCGTACTAATAATATCACCTGGAAGCAATGTCATAAATTGGCTTAAATAATGCACTAAAAATGGAATTTTAAACACCAAATTTGATGTATTACTGTTTTGGAACGTTTTGCCATTTACAGTCAACCACATTGACAAATTATTTACATCTTCAATTTCATCTTGAGTTGCCAAAAATGGTCCAAGTGGAGCAAATGTATCGCATCCTTTTCCTTTTGCCCATTGTCCGCCACGCTCTAATTGATAAGCACGCTCACTATAGTCATTATGAAGACAATATCCTGCTACATAATCTAAAGCTTCAGATTCTTCAACATAACTTGCTTTTTTTCCAACTACGAAAGCTAATTCGATTTCCCAATCTGTTTTTTCACTGTTTTTTGGGATAATCACATCGTCGTTTGGTCCACATAAAGCAGTAGTCGATTTAAAGAAAATAATTGGTTCCGTTGGAATTGGAGCATTCGTTTCAACGCAGTGATCCACATAATTTAATCCAATACAGATCAACTTTGAAGGTCTTGCAACCGGAGATCCCAAACGAACAGAAGCATCAACTTCTGGCAATGCAGGATTACTTTCTAAAGCTTTTTTAAGTTTTTCCAATCCGTTTTCCTCAAAAAAAGCTTCGTTATAATCTGTTACTATCGATGATACATCAAATCTTTTTTCATCTACCAAAATACCTGGTTTCTCTTTTCCGGCTTCACCAAATCGTATTAGTTTCATTTTACTACTTTTTAATATATTATACTTTTCTTATTCAATTACATAAATTTTGGCACTTCTTGCGCCGTGCGCCCCTATAACAAGAGACTGCTCAATATCAGCTGTTTTTGAAGG
Organism: Flavobacterium mesophilum; assembly: GCF_039581405.1. NCBI lineage: Bacteria > Pseudomonadati > Bacteroidota > Flavobacteriia > Flavobacteriales > Flavobacteriaceae > Flavobacterium > Flavobacterium mesophilum. Next base: position 130,754 of record NZ_JBCPXZ010000004.1, read on the forward strand.
TCCAGCGATAAATACTCCAAATCCTTCTTTTGATACATCTAATTTTTCATATGCCTGATGCATTGTATCTACGATATCTTTTTTCTCAATGACCAAAATCAGATGCTGGCAAATAAAAGGAACCAATCGGTTTATCATTTGGCTTTCAAAAACCCAAACTGCTCCGTTTTCAGCAACTCCAACTGTACCTTTTATATACGCTTTTTCAATTTTTTCAAGTTCAAAAGCAGGCAATTTAGCAATTTGATTGTCGATGTCGCCAAGCTCTGCAATTGCATTAACTACAAAATTCCCACTTTGTTTGTCTGCAATTAATTGTTGTTTAAGTACTGCTAAATCAGAAATTAATTCTGCTTTACCGCCAATGCTTTCTAACACTGTTTTAAACTGCACATATTTGTCTTCATAGCGAATAACCGCATTTTGATCAATAACAGGAACGTCAATCAATTCAGGTTGATTTCTCGCTATAGCATTCAATATATTTTCTCTCGCGCTCATCAACTTTTATTTTTCTTGTTTTTCAAATACCAATCGCGAAATGATTCTTTTGGAGCTTCTGGCATTTCTCTTTGTTTGAACCACGGATTTGCCTTATTGTTTATCATCAATGGAAATGCGCGCATACTCCATCTTCCAACTTTTCCAATCAAGCGATACATTTTAGGATTCGAGAAAAGAAAACTTGCTCCCTTCATTCCGGCCTTTTTTCCTGTCGCTACATAACCTTCCGAAACAATTACTTGTCTCCATTTCCATAATTGTTCATGAATATTAATTTTCACTGGACAAACATTACTGCAACTGCCACACAAAGTAGATGCAAAAGGCAAATCGGCATTGGCTTTCATATCCAAATTTGGATTTAAAATGGAACCAATTGGCCCCGCGACAGCAGTGTGATAACTGTGTCCGCCACTTCTGCGATACACCGGACACGTATTAAAACAAGCTGCGCAGCGAATGCATTTCAGCGAGTTTCTAAAATCTTCCCTTCCTAATTGCTTGCTACGCCCGTTATCAACGATCACGATATGCATTTCCTGATTCGGTCTCGGTTTATGAAAATGACTCGAATACGTTGTGATAGGCTGTCCTGTAGCGCTTCTCGCCAACAATCTCAAAAACACCGATAAATGTTCTGCTTTCGGGATCAATTTTTCAAATCCCATACAAGCAATATGAACGGCGGCGGTGTGCGCGCCCATATCAGCATTTCCTTCATTGGTGCAAACTACAAAACCACCAGTTTCTGCAATTGCAAAATTAACTCCTGTAATCGCTAAATCTGATTCTACAAATTTATTACGTAAATGTTGTCTTGCCGCTTCCGTTAAATATTGCGGATCATTATTTCCTTTTTCTGTTTGCAAATGCTCATGAAAAGTAGCACTTACATCTTCTTTTTTCAAATGAATTGCTGGCAAAACAATATGACTTGGAGGCTCTTTTCTGAACTGAACAATTCGTTCACCTAAATCTGTATCGACAACTTCAATTCCGTGATGTTGCAAATATTCATTAAGATGACACTCTTCCGTCAGCATGCTTTTGCTTTTTACAATCTTCTGAATTTTGTGCTTTTTGATGATTTCATGCACAATTTCATTGTGTTCTTTAGCATCTGAAGCCCAATGCACTTTTATTCCATTTGCAAGCGCATTTTTTTCAAATTCTATTAAATAATTGGAAAGATTAGAAAGGGTACGATTCTTAATTTGCGAACCCCATTCTCTTAATTGTTCCCATTCCGGCAAACCATGAGCGGCCTTGTCCCTTTTTGCACGAACAAACCATAAAGTTTCATCGTGCCAATCGGTTCTTGGCTCGTCAGCTATAAATTTTTCCGCTAAATCAGCGTGTTTTACCGTCATTCTATTTTATTTTGAGTTTACTCTTTATCAGACTAATCACTTTTATTTTAAATCAAACTATTCAATATTTCAGCTATATGAATGGTTTGAACTTTACTTCCTTTTCGTTTCAATAAACCTTCAAGATGCATCAGGCAACTCGTATCACCTCCAGTAATAAAATCAACATCATTGACTTCATGTTCTTGGATTCGGTCTTTTCCCATTTTAACGCTTACCGCTTCTTCAAAAACACAAAAAGTTCCTCCAAAACCACAACATTCGTCATTTCGTTTTGGTTTTCTGAGTTCAATTCCTTCGACCATATTTAGCAATTGTTCTGGTTTTGAAAATTCAGGCAACATTCTTTCCGTCATTGAAGAAAGATGCAATCCTCGTTGTCCATGGCAACTATTATGCAATCCGACTTTATAAGGGAATTTTGCCTTCAGACTTTTTACTTTTAAAACATCGGTAAGAAACTCTGTTAATTCATAAACATTATTACGAATATGGTCAGCTTCATTTGAATTTGTATCATCTTTCAGATGCTCTTTTACATGCAAAACACAACTTCCCGAAGGCGCAACGATATAATCAAATCCTGAAAAATTTTTAACAAAATTTACATCACAACCTTTGCTTAAACTTGCGAAACCACTATTTGCCATTGGCTGTCCGCAACAAGTTTGCTCTAAAGGAAATTCAACATCACACCCTAACTTTTCCAGCAACTGCAAAGTAGCAATGCCCACTTTTGGATAAAACTGGTCAATGTAGCACGGTATGAATAAGGCAATTTTCATTTGACTTAATTATTCAATTTAATAAAACCACCATCAAGAGGATAATCACAACCTGTTACAAATCCAGATTCATCGCTGCATAAAAATAATGCTAAAGCCGCAACCTCATCGGGTTTTGCCATACGTCCGATTGGTTGTGTTTTTGACAATTTTTCGAACATTTCAGCTTCTTTCCCTGGATAATTTTTAGAAATAAATCCATCTACAAAAGGCGTGTGAACACGTGCAGGAGAAATAGAATTACAACGAATATTTTCTGCCATATAATCTTTTGCAACTGATAAAGTCATTGCCATTACAGCACCTTTTGCTGTCGAATAAGCAAAACGATCTGGAATTCCAACCCAAGCCGCAATCGAGGCCATATTTAAAATCACGCCACCACCCGATGCTCTTAAATGCGGAATAGCGCCGTGTAAACAATTGTACACTCCTTTTACATTGACATTCATAATTCGGTCAAAATCTTCTTCAGCTGTGTTATCTACTTTTCCAACGTGAGCGATACCAGCATTGTTTACCAAAATTTGAATATTTCCAATTTTTTCAAATGTTGCTATTATTTCTTTTTGATTCGCCACATTACAAGCGTGAGAAAATACTTTTCCGCCAGCAGCTGTAATTTCTGCAACAGCATCTTTAGCGCTTTCTTCCGTTAATTCAATAATATGAACTTCAGCTCCTTGTTTTGCAAATAAGGCAGAAATCGCTTTTCCAATTCCACTTCCACCACCTGTAACTACTGCTTTTTTATTTTGTAATGAAAACATATTTTTTATTTTTAAAGATTCGAAAATCAGAATTAACTCTTTTTCAAATCTGCATTTTAGACATTCAATTTTTCTTTATAAGAAATTCATTTTTACAAAGATACACCACGTTTCCATGGAATAAAATCATCTTGATTTAAAGAAACTGCTTTTGGGATAATTTCACCACTTGCCGCTTTGATGCAATATTCCAAAATATCTTCTCCCATTTCTTCAATAGATTTTTCTCCACTAATTATCGGACCGCAATCAATATCAATAATATCACTCATTCTTTTTGTCAAAACAGAATTTGTCGCCACTTTTATAACTGGACAAATTGGATTTCCTGTTGGCGTTCCCAATCCTGTCGTAAACAATATTAATGTCGCTCCAGATGCTGCTTTGCCTGTTGTTGCTTCAACATCATTACCTGGCGTACAAACCAAACTCAAACCTGCTTTTGTTGCAGGTTCTGTGTAATCCAAGACATCAACAACTGGTGCTGTCCCTCCTTTTTTGGCCGCTCCTGCGCTTTTTATAGCATCTGTAATTAATCCGTCTTTGATGTTTCCTGGTGACGGATTCATATGAAAACCTGAGCCCACTTTATGCGCCAAAGCATCATAAGACTGCATTAAATCAATAAATTTTGTCGCTACCGCCTCGCTTATGCAACGATCAATAAGATTTTGCTCTACTCCACATAATTCTGGGAATTCAGCCAAAAGCACTTTTCCTCCTAAAGCCACAAGCAAATCAGAAGTATAACCAACCGCTGGATTTGCAGAAACGCCACTAAAACCATCACTTCCGCCACATTTCACGCCCAAACATAATTCGCTTAAAGGCGCTGGCGTTCTTTCGAATTTATTGATTTCAACTAATCCTTCAAATGTTTTTTTGATTGCATCGGCAACTAATTGTTCTTCGCTTTTTGCTTGTTGTTGTTCAAAAATCAACAATGGTTTATCGAATGCTGGATTTTGTTTTTTTACATCATTTACAAAATCCTGAATTTGCAAATGCTGACAACCCAAGCTTAATAATGTAATTCCAGCAACGTTTGGATGATTGGCGTAAGAAGCCAATAAAGCGCTCAAAGTTGATGCATCTTGACGTGTTCCGCCACATCCACCTTGATGATTCAAAAATTTGATTCCGTCAACATTTTTAAATATTCGATTTGTATTTTCTGTTGGAGTCATTTGAACATCAACTGAATCTAAATCTTCTCCATTTTTATACGCTTCAAGCAAATAATGTGTGTATTGCGTGTATTTATCACTTACCGAATATCCTAATTCATTGTGAAGCGCTTCGCGAATAACATCAAGATTTCTGTTCTCACAAAATACAGTTGGTATAAACAACCAATAATTTGCAGTTCCAACACGACCGTCGCTTCTTTTATATCCATTAAACGTTCTGTTTTGATATTTAGAAACATCTGGCGCTTGCCACTTAAAATCGACATCACGATATTGATAAGGTTCTGCCGCATGTTTAAGATTATCGGTAGTCATTAAACTTCCTTTTGCAACGTCATTTTGAACTTTTCCAACCAAAACTCCATACATGGTAATTTCAGAACCTTGTTTTAAATCGGTTGTATAAAATTTATGTTTCGCTTTTATTGTATCGGTAAGAATATAATCTTGTCCTTCAAAAGTTATTTTTTCTCCTTGTGCTAAATCAGTTAAGGCAACCAAAACATTATCTGCTGGATGCATTTTTATGACCAATCTTTTAACTCCGTTTTCTAACATCTTATATAAATAGAATTTATGCTTTATTTGTTTTATGTCCGTTAAATGCAAATAATAGTATTACCGAAAAACAAGTTAACGGTACCACATAACCATATTGAATGCTTCCAGTAACATCTGAAATCAACCCTAAAACCGGAGGAAGCAAAGCTCCTCCAACGATCGCCATTACAATCAATGAAGATCCAATTTTAGTATTATGCCCAAGCCCGTCGATTCCCATTGAGAAGATTGTTGGGAACATGATACTCATAAAAAAGGCTATTGCGATTAAAGTGTAAACGACAATCATTCCTGAGCCAACAATTGCTACAATAGATAAGCAAATATTTATGATCGCGTAAATAATCAATAATTTTCTTGGCTGAATATATTGCATGAAAAATGTTCCTGCAAAACGACCTACCATAAAAGCCAGACCGAAAAAACCTAAATATTTTGCTGCAACATCTTCGCCAAGTCCGGCAGAAGTAGTAGCCATTTTTATAAAAAAACTCCCCACGCAAACTTGCGCTCCTACATAGAAAAACTGCGCTAAAATCCCCCAACGCAAGCGTATCGATTTTAAAGCTCCTGAAAAACTTCCGCCTTCAGCTCCTTCTTTATCTTCATCTTTTACATCGGGCATATTGGTAAAATAGAAAACCAATGCTACTGAAAGAATAATCAATCCTAAAATCAAGTAAGGCATTTTTACGCTTGCTGCTTCTTCTAAAACATAAGCATGCAAATCTGCTGGAGCCATGGCATCCATTTCTGCTTGCGTTAAATTCTTTCCCGATAAAATCATTGGACCAACATAGGCAGGCGCGATAAAAGCGGCAAGTCCGTTAAACGACTGCGAAAAATTCAATCTTTTGGTTGCTGTTTCTGATGGACCTAAAATGGTAACATATGGATTTGCTGCTGTTTCTAAAAAAGTAAGTCCGCAGGCGATTACAAATAATGCGCCCAAAAAGTAAATATATTGCAATGAATTGGCGGCAGGCACAAACAATATAGAACCAATGCCAAACAAAATCAGTCCAATCATAATCCCAGATTTATAACCGTATTTCCTCATTATATATCCGGCAGGCAAAGCCATGAAAAAATAAGCCACAAATACAGAAGAGTCTATTAAGGAAGATTCTAAATCGGTAAGATTAAATGCTTTTCTTAAATGCGGAATAAGTATTGGATCTAAGTTGTGCACAAAACCCCAGAAAAAGAAAAGACTAGTAACCAATATAAAAGGAAACAACCATCTCTTATTTTCCCGAGAAGATACATTTTTTCGCACATCCAATTCAGTTGTTAATGCCATATGTTTTTTATTAAAATTATACTTTTTTAGAAATATAAAAATACAATACCTGCGGTATATTTATTAATTCAATATTGCCCTTGTTTAATCATTAATTGTCAATTATGAAAAAAAACGAATGAAAAAATATCGCTTTCTGAAAAGAATATGATCAATAAAAAAAATCCCAAATTCCAAGTTTAGAAGACATTTGGAATTTGGGATTTTTTTATTGGAATTTTTTAGAATTTATTTTGTAGAATACGGTCTATCTTTAGCAGAAACTCCCCAAGTTTTAGAAGGTTTTGCCCCCATTGTAAAGATCAATTCGCCACCTTTCATAACGTCATCATGCAAAATGTAGCTCTTTGTATATTCTTTTCCGTTTAATGTTGCTTTTTGGATATAGATGTTTTTTGCATCATTATTCAACGCTTTTACTGTGAATGTTTTTCCATCAGCAAGATTCAAAACGGTTTCATCCATTGAAGGACTTCCTATACAATAAACACCGTTGTACGGATTTGCAGAATACATTCCCATCGCATTCCAAACATACCAAGCCGACATTTGTCCTACATCTTCATTTCCGCATAATCCATCCGGTTTATCGGTGTATAAATTGTCAACAATGTAACGCACTTTTTCAGCAGTTTTCCAAGGTTGTCCCACAAAATTGTATAAGTACGTAATATGATGACTTGGCTCATTTCCGTGTGCATATTGCCCAATCAAACCGGTAATATCGCTTGATGCTTCTTTACCCATATCACCCGAAATGGTAAACAAAGTATCTAGTTTTTTTGAAAATGGTTTCTCGCCACCCAACAAAGCAATAAGTCCTTCAACATCTTGAGGCACCAACCAAGTATATTGCCATGCATTTCCTTCTGAAAAATCTCCTTTTTCATGTATTGATTTAAATGGATCAAAAGGAGTTCTCCATGCTGTATCGCTTAATTTAGCGCGTACAAAACCAACTGATGGATCGTAATATTTTTTATAAGCTTTTGAACGGTCAAAGAAGTAATTATAATCTTCTGTCTTTCCCATTTTTTTAGCCATCGCAGCAATAGCACCATCAGAAATTGCATATTCTAATCCGTAAGAAACTGATTCTCTCAAACTATCTCCAGGAATATAGCCCAACTTTTTTACGAAGTTCACGCCACGATCGTCCTGCATCGCAGTCGCTTTTACTGCTTCAAAGGCTAGTTCGCCATCAATTCCTTTTATTCCTTTTAAATAAGCATCAGCTACAATTTGAATGGCACTGTTTCCTGGCATACAATACGTTTCGTTGCCCATTAAATGCCAAACCGGAAGATGTCCTGATTCTTTATAAATTGCCAACATTGAATTGATCATGTCTGAAACTTTTTCTGGTTGTGTCAACGTGAATAAAGGATTTGCTCCTCTATAGGTATCCCATAAAGAGAAAGTTGTCAAATTGGTAAATCCCGCCGCTCTATGAACTTGTTTGTCTGTACCATAATAATCACCATTGTTATCATTAAAAATAGAAGGTGCAATCATGGTGTGATATAAAGCAGTATAGAAGATTTTCATTTTTGCAGGATCAGCTGATTTTACTGCAATTTTACCTAACTCTTTATTCCATTTTTCATCTGCTTGAGCAACTACTTTTTCAAAGTTCCAACCTGAAATTTCTTTTTTAATGTTCATCAAAGCATTTTCAGCACTCACTGGTGAAATTCCAACTTTTATTTTAATTACTTCATCTTTTGAAGTTGAGAAATGAATAACCGCTTTTGAGCTATCTCCAACAACCACTTTATTGATCATTTCTCTTGTATTGTCGTACAATTGGATTTTTTTTGCTGGTTTGGATAAAATTGCTGCGAAATAAATACGTTGATCATTCGCCCATCCTTTTGAAAAACGATACCCTTCAATTAATGTGTCATTTTTTACCTTTATGTAAGTATCAACCGCTCTATCCCATCCAATTCCTTCTACTAAATCCAAAACAATATGCGATTGATCTGAAGCAGGAAAAGTATATTTTTGAAAACCTACGCGTTCTGTCGCAGTCATTTCAGCTTTGATTTTGTTTTTCTTCAAAATAACCGAGTAGTAGCCAGGTTTTGCCACTTCATCCTTATGATCAAAATCAGAAATATATCCGTTTGCCATATCTTTTGCAGTTCCTTTTTTCAAATTCACTTTACCTATTGCTGGCATAAAAAGGAAATCTCCAAGATCACCAATTCCGGTGCCGCTCAAGTGCGTATGAGAAAACCCAATAATAGTTGGATCAGAATAATGATAACCCGAACACCAATCCCAACCTTGAGAAATGTTTACAGGTCCAAGCTGAACGCCTCCAAACGGAACATTGGCTCCCATAAAAACGTGACCGTGAAATCCTGTTCCGATGTAAGGATCTACATATTGCGTCAAATTTTGTTTTGTGGTCTGACTGTTCATTTGCAGACAGCAAAATCCTAAAAGTGTAAAAAATGTGGCTTTGATATTTTTATTCATTATTTGATATTTTTTTGTGGCATGAAATATTCATACCGATATTTTTTGTTTCTGTTTTTATTTTGCAATTTCAAAACTAGCTTCCAAAGCAGTATCTCGGGAATTAGAACCAATTTTCACATTGTATTTTCCTTCGTAAATTTTGAATTCTTTCTTAGAATCATCCCATTTTTTAAGTTCTTCCAATGGAATTTCTAAAGTAATAGTTTGAGAATTTCCTTTAACTAAAGCAACACGTTTGAACGCTTTCAATTCTTTTAAAGGCATTCTTTCCGCATTTGGATATTCAATATACGCTTGTGCAACTTCATCAGCATTGTATTGACCTGTATTGTCAATTTTGATTTGCATCGAAATTTTATCAGAAGTTGTTTTGGCGTTCTCTGGCTTTTGAACCCAATTGTAACCGAAAGAAGAATAACTCAATCCAAAACCAAAAGGATATTGAACTTCTTTATCAAAATAACGATACGTTCTTCCCTTCATTGCATAACTATTGTAATCTGGCAAATCACTGAAAGATTTGTAAAAACTAACTGGTAAATGTCCTGAAGGAGAAACTTTTCCAAAAAGAAGATTTGCTAAAGCTGTTCCGCCTTGCTCGCCCGGATACCACGCAAAAACAATAGCATCCACATAAGGCTCAATAGCCGAAATATCGACAGCGCTTCCTCCGGTTACGACAGCCACAAGAGGCGTTTTTGTACCTTTTCGAAGCGCTTTGATGTACGCAATATGCGATGCAGGAAGATCCATATTTTTTCTGTCTCCTTTTCCGTCAGCTAAAAATGCATCACCTTCTTCGCCTTCATAAACCGGTGTAAAACCAATTACGGCAATTGTAACATTTGCCATTGACGCCGCCCAAACACCACCAAAATCAGTGGTATTCGTAAAATCACAACCCATATCATATTCTACGCGTGTGTCAGGATCGACTGCGCCGGCAATTCCTTCAACAAAGTTTACTGCTTTATCGCTAATTCCGTGGTAGTTTCCTAATAAAGCATCTAATGAAGCTGCATTTGGCCCCACTATCATAATGGATTTGTAATCTTCTTTTTTCAACGGCAACACTTTTGTTTTGCTATCTCCAAATTGGCCATTTTTAAGCAAAACCATACTTTGTTCTGCCATTTTCAAACTCAGATTTCTATGATACGTATTGGCAATACTGTCTATTCCATATTTTCTATACGGATTATCTTCTGCTTTGTCATAAAACCCTAATTTGAATTGAGTTCGTAAAGTCGGTGCCAATGAATTATCAATATCTTTTACAGTAATCAATTTTTGATTTAAGGCATTTATCGCATCTTTTTGCAACAATCCACTGCAATCCATATTAACTCCTGCTTTAATTGCCGCAGCCGCAACAGTTACGCTATTTGGAAGCGTTTTGTGACCTTCATAAATATCCTGCAATGCCCAACAATCCGTAACGACGTGTCCTCCGAATTTCCATTCTTTTCGTAAAATATCCTGCAATAAGCTTTTTCCGGTACAACAAGGTTCAGAATTCACTCTATTATAAGCACACATTACCGTTTCAACTTTAGCATCAACTAATTTTTTAAAAGCATACAAATAGGTTTCTCTTAAATCTTTTTCATCAACAGTAACATCAATTGAATGTCTTGTTTTTTCTGGTCCGCTATGTACTGCAAAATGTTTGGCGCAAGCCGCCGTTTTCATGTATCTAGGATCCGTTCCCTGCAATCCTTTAACATAAGCTGTCCCCATTTTTCCCGTAAGAAAAGGATCTTCTCCATACGTTTCTTGACCTCTTCCCCAGCGTGGATCTCTGAAAATATTAATATTTGGAGACCAAAAATTCAATCCCATATATTGCAGACGACGATCTTTGGCTACAGCCATATTATTTTTTGCTCTCGCTTCTGTCGAAATTGCGTTTGCGACTTCGTTAAGCAAAGGATCATTAAAAGTTGCCGCCATTCCTAAAGCTTGAGGAAAAACTGTTGCTTTTCCTGCTCTTGCCACGCCATGAAGCGATTCGTTCCACCAATTGTATTGCGGAATATCCAATCGTTTTACCGCTTTGCTTTCAAAACCTAACAACGATATTTTTTCTTCAATCGTCAATTGTTTCAATAAATCATCTACCCTTTTATCTATTGGCAAATCTTGATTTTTATAAGCTGGCGTCTTTTGTTGCGCATTTGCAATACCAATGCAAAAACAAAAAAACAATACAAATCGGTAAGTTTTGGAACAATTCATTATTGCTATTTTTAAAATTTCAAAATCGTATTTGGTTTTTCCTAAAACGTTTTACTAACTAAATCGCAAAGAAAACGTAATTCCTGCAATCCATACTAAGTACAAAAACATAACTCATTATTATTCAAAAATTTAATAATTAAATGCTTTTGATTAATCTGCGTAATTTCGGAAATTTAAAGATATAATATCTTTTCTTTAAATAATAATTCGATATTATCTAAATTTAAGTAGCAATTGCCTTTACAAAATGACGTTTAGAAAATAAAAAAGCTAATTTTTCACTAAAAAAAGGCAATATCGAGTCCCTCTCGCAACTGAAAATTTTCTATTTTAGCTATTACGAAATTCGTGCTGAGGTTCGAGCATAAATCCCATTTTTAAAATTTCAAAACGCCTATGAAGACATTTTCTAATTGTTTTACCGCCTTTCAATCTTATTTTATTAAATCGATTTAGCAAATTAGCCTGAATTGTATATTCTTATAAACTAATCACATATCAATTGCTTTTTGTATTACAATGAGCAATCGTAAAACCAAACCATACATGAAAAAACTCCACTTAACTTTACTTGCCATTTTTGTTATTGCATTGTCATTTGGTCAAAAAAATCCGAAAGCGATCAAAGTTACTTATCAAAGAAGCTATAACGGAAAAATTGCTGAAAATCAAGATCCATTATTTTTGTTTGCTACCAAAGAATTGAGTTTGACAACGACCAATAAAATTCTAGAGCAAAAAGCGGCACTTCCGTATGAGCAGACTTTTATTGATTTTAATACCAAAACCATTTCGCAATGGGCGCAACTTAAAAACAAATCAATTCTCAATAATGACACCGAAGCGTTGGGAAAACAAAAATTTGAATTCAGCAATGAAACCAAAAAAATCCTGAATTACACGTGCAAAAAAGCGACGACTTCTGTGAACTCTAATAAAATCGAAATTTGGTACACCAACGATTTAGACTTAAAAGGTGGACCATCAGTTTTAGGACAGGATTTAGGTTTGGTTTTGGAAACGATTCGTAATGGTAATAGTGTTGTTACAGCATCAAAAATTGAAATCTTAAAAACTGTTCCGTCTTTTTTAAAAATTCCGAATGTACAAGCTGTTGATCAATTGACTTATAAAGATTTATTGTGGAAAAGCCGTTTTATCAATATTCCTGTTTTCAACAAAGAACAAATTCATTTTGTATCTGATGCAAAATCGAATGACAGCATTTTAAGATTTGCCAGCGGAACTGTCATTGTTCGAAAAGTAAAATTACCAGAAATCAAAAAAGGAAGTGCCATTTTTGTTGACGTTACCCAACAATCGAATGGAGACGCTTATGACAGAACGGGATCGGTTTTTATGATTCCGATGGACAAAAAAACGTCTTTTCTCGACGGATTAAAAAATGGCGTGAAATCATTACCACAATATGAAAATGGAAATGGAAAAAAATACCAAGGTGTTACGGCAACAGATGAATACACTCCTTTATTGGAATTGATGCGTTTTTTTACTCCATTTGGCGTAAAACATTTCAACTATCTGCAATTAAAAGATAAAGTTTGGCAAGACAGTGTTTCGTATCGTCAAGATATCTCGTTGTTGCAACCAAAATTGAGCAATCAAGAAGTTTATATTGGGATGTTTATTGGGAATTACGATGCGGGCGGACATAAAGCAAGCTTAAATATTACGATTCACGAAGGCGAAGACAACAACACAAAAGCCGATTATATTTTGCCACTTTTCAATACGCTTAATGTAATGGAAATGGCAGGACAAGAATACGGAACTATGTTTGATAATGAAAAAGGGCTTGAACTGACATTTGAAGTGCCGCAAGGATATAAAAATTTCAAATTGAGCTATACTACAACTGGCCACGGTGGTTGGGAAAACGGCGATGAATTTTTGCAGAAGAAAAACACCATTTTTATTGATGGAAAAGAAGTTTTTGGATTCACACCTTGGCGTACCGATTGCGGTTCTTACCGATTAAGCAATCCAGCTTCAGGCAACTTTGGCAATGGTTTATCATCCTCAGATTTGAGTCGTTCAAACTGGTGTCCGGGAACAACAACCAATCCAAACTTAATTGAATTAGGAAATTTAACTCCTGGCAAACATACGATTCGTGTTATGATTCCGCTTGGAAAACCTGAAGGAACTAGCAGTAGCGCTTGGAATGTTTCTGGATTTTTAATTGGAGAAAAATAAAGTTTTAAAATTAACTAACTATCACTTTGACAATTTTCTAAAAAGTCAAAATTAAACCACAAAGAAATCATGAAAAAAATCATAATTACGCTTCTGCTTTGCTCAATCAGCTGGACGACAGTTTTGGCGCAAACCTATACTCCATCGGAAGGAAATTTAAAAAACCGTAAAGAATTTCAGGATGATAAATTTGGAATGTTTATTCATTTTGGCCCTTATAGTGTTCTTGGCAACGGCGAATGGGTTATGAACAACCAAAACATTAAAGTAACCGAGTACGGAAGATTGATTAATGTATTTAACCCGCAAGATTTTGATGCGAAAAAATGGGTTGGAATTGCCAAAGCTGCAGGCATGAAATACATCACTTTTACTACGCGTCACCATGATGGTTTCAGTAATTTTGACACCAAATTATCGGACTGGAAAATTACCAATACACATTTCAAAAGAGACTTGCTAAAAGAGCTTTCTGATGAATGTCACAAAGAAGGCATCAAATTATTTTGTTATTATTCTCTTTTAGATTGGACAAGAACAGATTACCAATACGAAACCGGAAAAACCGGAAAAGGAACTGGCAGAACGCAAAAAAGCGACTGGAACAGCTACATCCGTTTTATGAAAGGACAATTGACTGAAATACTTTCGAATTACGGCAAAATCAGCGGTATTTGGTTTGATGGGCACTGGGATCAATTGGACAACGATACAGACAAAACATTAACCTCAAAAGTCAATTGGCATTACGACGAAATTTATTCTTTGATTCATTCCCTTCAACCCGACTGTCTGATTTCAAACAATCATCATTTATTGCCAATTCAGGGAGAAGATTTTCAGGCGTTCGAAAAGGATTTACCAGGTGGCAATACTACAGGTTTTGGAGGACAATCTATTTCGCAGCTCCCTTTGGAGACTTGTGAAACGATGAATAATTCTTGGGGATTCAACATCAATGACCGAAAATACAAATCAACAAAAGATTTATTGCATTATATGATAAATGCAGCAAGTCTGAACGCGAATTTCCTACTGAATGTTGGTCCAATGGCAGACGGAACAATTCAACCTGAATTCGTTGAAACTTTAAAAGAAATAGGAGTTTGGATGAATAAAAACGGAAACAGTATTTACGGCACAAGAGGCAATGTAATAAAATCACAGGATTGGGGCATATTTACTGCAAAAGACAAAACTTTGTTTGCGCATATCATCTATACTCCAAAACAAGCAGATTATATTTTTATTCCAGAAATGAAGCAAAAAATCAAAAAATGTTATTTGATGGACAGCAAAAAAGAACTCAAATTCAAACAACAACCGGAAGGAACTTTTGTTTATTTGAACGGCATCAAAATTGATGCAGTCGATACTATCATAGAAATGCAAATACTTTAAAAGGCTATAGGCTGTACGCTTTAGGCTATACGCTTTCTTAGCTACATGAAGCTTCTGGCTTACTGCCTATGACTAAAAAAATAATTCATAATGTTAAAAAAGACTATTTTTCTCTCTTTTGTTGCGTTCGTGGCAATTGAAAAAACAACGGCTCAATCGACTTTTTCAGCAGAAAAATTTCTGCAACACGACACCTATCTTGCCTCTGATAAATTAGAAGGTCGATTGGCGGGAACAAAAGGAAACAATGAGGCGGCGGCTTACATCAAAAAATATTTCAAAAAATTTGGACTTAAAAAATTCAACAACAATTATTATCAGCCGTTCAAAATTTTCATAAAACCGGATATCAATAAAATGAAATCTGACAGTGTTTCCACTCAAAATGTTGTTGGTTATCTGGAAGGTTCTGATCCAAATCTAAAAAACGAATTTATTGTAATTGGCGCACATTATGATCATTGGGGATGGGGCGGAAAGGGTTCTGGAAGCAAGAAAAAAGATACGATCGCAATTCATAATGGAGCTGACGATAATGCTTCAGGCGTTTCGGCTCTTTTGTCTATTTTAGAAGAACTGCATCATGCTAAAACCGCTCCGAAAAGAAGCATTATTTTTATTTCTTTTAGTGCTGAAGAAGAAGGTTTATTGGGTTCAAAATATTTTGTCAATCATTTGCCTGTAGATAAAAATGCAGTAAAAGTAATGATCAACATGGATATGGTTGGAAGACTAAATGACAAAAAAGAACTTTATATGGGAGGCGCAGGCACTTTTCCGGATGGAGTTGAATTAATGAAAAAATTAGGAGAAGGCAGCGGATTAAATCCGATTGTATTTGCGGGCGATGTTGGGGGCTCCGACCATGTTACTTTTTACAAAAACAATATTTCTGTTATTGGCTTACATACAGGCGGGCACCCACAATATCATACACCAGAAGATGATACAGCCTTAATTAATAGCGAAGGTGCAATTTTGGTTTCAAAATACATTTATAATGCTTTGACTGCAATTGCCAATTATGAGCAACCATTGACTTTTATTAAACAAAACTAAACGAATTAAGATGTAAAATTGGCACACAGATTTTACAGATTAAACAGGTTTAAAAAAAGGCGAATCCAAATAGATTCGCCTTTTTTATGCTTAATTGTCTTTTTATTTTCCCTAAAAATCAATCAATTAGCACGTAAAATCTTTTAATAAATTCTACAAAAGTGTAACACTCGATAAAAACCAAAGTCTTTATATGTAACGAGCCTTTCTCACTCGTTTAATATTAGTTTGGTTTTAGTTTCAGCAACCGTCACATTACTGGAATTGGGTTTTCACAAACAAAAAACCCCAGACTCAGGGTTTCCTGAATCTGGGGTTTAACAAATACTAACCAAACATTAAAAATGAAATTATTTTACGTCCCAGAAAATTTTGGTACTTAAATTATCATTTGCTTTTACGGTATTGTAATTTGCAGTGTTATAAACACTCTCAGAAGTTGGATATGTCCAACGAGTTGGAGGTGTTTTTCTAACAGAACTTGTTTCGTCTTCCATGAAAGTTAATGCTGGAAGTTTCAATCTTCTTTGTTCAGCCCAAGCTTCGTCAGCTTGCATGATGTTGAAGTGAATGTACTTTTGGAAAGCAATTAACTGCAACTGTGCCGCCGCTGTAGTAGCTCCTGCGAAGTTTATTTTAAGAATATAGGCATCAATTTCAGCAGCTGTTGGTTCTGAAGTTGGTTTCCAAGTTAGAACGTCAGCTTTATCTCCTAATCTTACATAGTACTCGATAGATTGTCTGATTGCTTTTTCGAAATGAGTTTTAGCTGTAGTAGCATTTCCACTTCTTGAATAATACTCTGCAAGAAGCAAGTTAATTTCAGCAGCATTGATTAATGTACCAGGCAACCATTTGTTTCTACTGATTACAGATCTGTTGTAGATTCCGATTTTACCGTCAGTAATTAACTGATCTTGCGCTCCTGAAGTCAATGATGGATCAAGTCCTACATAAGTTGTTGCATTTGCTCCTTTTTCAAATAACCATGGCTCACGAGGATCAAGATTAGCATTCATGTGGTCAATCATTGCTTTTGGAGCAAGATTGTTATTTGATGATTCCAAAGCATCGATGAAACCAGCAGTATCTAAATCAGTATCTTGAGTATATACTTTGAATGCAATATTTTCTGCATTTTCATCAACAATTTTTGCCTCAGCAATAATAGCTGCGATTTCAGTATTTGCTCTTGCAGCTAAAGATGAAACTCCTGAAACTCTGTTTAGTATTCTTAAACGTAATGAGTTACAATAGTTTCTCCACATTACCAAGTCGCCTTTGTTGATCAAATCCTGATTTTTGAACTCTACACCCACTTTAGTAGATAGTGTAATTGTGCTCAATTCAGTAGAAAAACCTTTCAAATCATCTAACATTTTTGTGTAGATCTCAGTTTGGCTGTCATACTTCGCAGCAGCTTTAGTATAGTCTCCACCTGTCATACTGATTTTACCAGCTTCAGAGAACGGAATATCACCATAGTTATCGATCATTTTTTGTGTATGATCGTACAAATAGATTGTAGAAGCAATAGTATAAATTCTACTATCTGTTTGCTCAGCCGTTGGCAAAGCAGCAAAAGCTTTTTCTAACTCTCTATATTGCGTAATAAAATTGTAATATCTATCCCATCTGTAAACAGTAGCAGCTCCTGGAATATAACGCCCTGTTGTGTTACTAAAACCATGTGCTTGAGTGTACGAAAGAGAAGTTGATCTAAGAACTGTAAAATAGTTCCAGTATGATGGAATTACATCTTCAAAATTAACTTTTAAGAATCCTGCAAACTGTTTAGGCACAGTTGTTACTTCAATCTTTGATGGATCTCTATATGCATCTGCGAAATCATCCTGCGAACAAGAACCTAGAAAAAGTCCTGCTGACGCTAATGATATATATAATAATTTTCTCATGTTGTATTTTTTTAAATTAGAATTTATCAAATTAGAATGATGCTCTTAACGATACTCCGTAACTTCTTGTTGCTGGAGATAATCCTGCATTGTTCACGTTTTGAGCCCATCTTGTTCCTGCAACAGTTGCTTCAGGATCCATATCCTTAATTGTTCTATAGATAAAAAACAAGTTACGTCCGAATAAAGAAGCCGTTAATCTAGTAGCTCCAATTTTTGCTGCGAAAGCAGACGGAACATTATAAGCTAATGATAATTCTCTCAATTTAACATAGTCATTCTTTTGAATATACAATTCATAACGAGAGCTGCTGTATTGTGGTCCACCCCAGTTGTAAGTCATATTGTAGTAACCTGCCTGAGAGATAACATTTGTATTTTTTGTACCATCAGGTGCTATACCGTCCATCAACATACCATCACGGAACAATTGCTGACCAGCTGGTCCTGCAGTTGCGCTGTTAGGAACCTGAACTCCTTTACCGTTATCCATGTAGTAAGTTAAACCACCACGCTCATTCGTGCTGAAGTTCAAACTCTCTTCTGTCAAACCTCTTGAAGTCATCCAGTTAACACCAGTTGGCATTAAATATCCTCCATAAGAGTAATCAATATTTACATCTAATGTGAAATTTTTGTAAGTAAATGTGTTGATCAAACCTCCAACACCTTTTGGCATTGCTGTTCCGTATTTCTCCCATTTATCACCATCGATCATGTAGAAACCATCAGAATCAACCATTTTGTTACCGCTAGCATCTGTTTTGATAGGGTGTGCATAAATACCTCCCATTGGCTCACCAACAACAGATTTTAATTGAGCAGCTGATCCATCATAATCTTGGTGTAAAAATTCTTTTGAACCATCAGATAATGATACTAATTTGTTTACGTTTTTAGCCCAGTTGAATGTTACATCCCAAGAAAAACTTTCTGTTCTAAAAGGTGAACCTGTCAATCCAATTTCAATACCGTGGTTAGCCAATTCTCCAACGTTAGCCAAGATAGATTTCGCTCCTGTAGTAGGCGCTAATGTCAAAGGAAGAATTTGGTCTTTAATTTTTGCATTATAGTATGAGAAATCTAAACCAAGTCTTCTGTCGAAGAATTTAGTTTCAAAACCAAGTTCGTACTCGTTTTTCATTTCAGGCTTAATTCCTTCATTACCATATGATGCATTAGATGTTGTAATCAACACAGGAGTTGTAGTTCCTTGAGTTCCTAATGAAGTTTGGTTGAATGCAACGTTTGCTAAGTAAGATTCTGGATAACTACCCACAATACCCCAAGAAGCACGTAATTTTGCATAACTAATTACTTCTGGTAATTTAACTGCTTCAGACAATACGAAACTTGAGTTAACAGAAGGATATGTAAATGAGTTGTTGTTTGGATTCATTGTAGAAGTACGGTCTCTTCTGATTGTACCTTCTAAGAATAAGTAATTTTTATAGCTACCGTTGATTGTTCCAAATGCAGCATCTTTCAAAATTTCATATCTTCTAGAAGTACTGTTTGCAATATTGATAGATGCGTTCATATCGTACCATCCTTCAACACTCAAACCACCATTTGTAGAACGAGTTAAGAATTTACCTGTTTCTTGAGAACCGTTGAAACCAACTTGTGCTCCTACAGTAAAATCGTCATTAAGTTTTTTGTTGTAAGTCAACAAAACCTCTCCGTAAAGGATGTTGTAATCTTGAGATTCCATTCCGAAAGCACCAGATCTGTCACCTCCGAATTGATAGATCAAAGGAACTTCTACAGGATCTTTAGATTCAATGTTCACAGAAGATAAATCTGATGAAACACGACCACGTAATGTAAAATCACCAAACGTAAGCGTTTCTGTAACACTAGCAATCAAACGGTTTGTAATCTCATCTTGTTGCTTAGCATTTGTATTCCAAAAATAATCTCCAATATCAGCTTTAAAACCATTATAGATAATGTTTTCGCTTGGAGTTAAGCTCTGACCAGATAAACCTTGAACATATTTATAACCTAAACTTGTTTGATATTTAGCTCTGTACCAATCTCCATTGTCGAATGGGCTAAGCATACCTGTAAAGTTATTAATCAAACGGTCCATAGCATAACTACGATTATGAACATTTTGGTTCATATAGTTTACAATAACATCTGTTTTTAAATGTTGACCTGTTTTAAAAGATGCATTTAAGCTTAAGTTGTTTTTCTTATTACTGTTACCCATAGATAAACCGTCTGATTCAATATGTGTATAAGAAAAACGAATATTACTATTATCAGTAGTATTTGTAAGTGCGATGTTTGTTGTAGCATCCCACGCATTTTGGAACATGTTTTTGTAGCCATCTTTTTGTGCAGAGTATGGACGAACCACACCATCCCAAGACATAATTGGTTTTCCATCAAACCAAGGACCGAAGTTGTTACTACTTGCTGAAACTCCTCTCATATCAGCAACACCATCACCATTAGTATCATAATGTGCGAAACCATCTGGTGCATTAAATCCTGAAGAATAGTTCGCATTTGTCCATCCTGGACCTCTTTCATATTGGAATCTTGGCAAGTAAGCAATTTGATTTCCTGAGTAACTTGTACTGAAATCAATACCTAAACCTTTTTTCCCTTTACCAGATTTTGTAGTAATCAAAACAACTCCATTCACAGCTTCAGAACCGTATAATGCAGCCGCAGAAGCTCCTTTAAGAATCGAAATGTTCTCAATATCTTCAGGGTTAATATCTGCTAAACCATTGCTTTTCATACGTGGTTGATTCCAATAATCACCATTGTTAACATCACCATCACGAATTGGAATACCATCCATAACGATAAGCGGTTGATTTTTACCAGAAACACTATTTAATCCACGAATCTGGATATTGATTGGACCATTTCCACCTGGAGCAGATGTAACACGTACACCTGGCGCTTTACCATATAAAGAGTTCGCAATTGTTGGTGATGCCGTTTTTGTAATCGCATCTGCTTTGATTATACTTGTAGCATATCCAATAGCTTTATTCTTTTTAGTTTGCCCCAAAGCAGTAACCGTAATACCATCAAGCTCATTAGTAGCAGTAGATAATCTAACATCCATTCCATCAGTAGCTCTTAATTCTACTGTTTTAAATCCTACAGCACTTATAACAAGTGTAGCTCCTTCTTTTACTGAAATTTTAAATCCTCCATTTTCATCAGTAATTGTCTCTTGCTTTGTCCCTTTCTCTTTCACATTTGCATAAGGAACAGGCAAATTTGTATTATCTGTAATTACACCGGAGATTGTCTTGTTTTGTGCATTTACTCCTTGGTAACACAACATCATTAGAAAAACTAACAATGATTTGTATAACAGTTTTCTCATAATTAATATTAGTTTGGTTTGGTTTAAATTTATTTTTAAATTAAAAGGTTCTGATTATTTAAAAAAACATTGGATACTAAAACCTTTAATTTTCATATTGCCATTTTCTCAACCTGGCAATAGCTAAGTTTCTTGTTTGTCACATCTCTATTTTTTCTTTTTATATCATACGCGTGTTTTTTGTTTAATAATTTGTTTGAGTTTTCTGAGTTATTATTTTTATTTGCCAACTATAACGTTTTAGCAATTGGTTTTTAAAAAAAGGAACATTGTGCTATACCGATTCTCTTATAGTTAAATTCCCTTTTTTCTTTTCTTTTATAATCTTGTAATCACTTCCATCTGTCATTTGTTGCATTAGAAGTTTTACTGTTTTTTTTCCCATTTCTTCAATTGGTTGTGCTAGAACCGTAATTGATGGAGAATTAAGCCTGAAACTGTCATGATCATCAAAACTAATCACTGCCTTATCTACCGGAATTTTTAATCCGAGTCGCCTTAAAGACTGTAATCCGGCCAACAGCAAATAATTTGCTCCAAATAATATTGCATCGATATCCGTATTGGCACTTAAAAATTCAGAGATTCTTTCTATTCGCTTATCTTCTGTTATTTGATAATCCATATCGAGAATTCTTGACTCATCGTACAAACCGACTTCTTTCAATGCATGAACGTAACCTTGTTTCCTCAGATCCATTTGAATCAGCTGTGAGTAATTGGTAACAAAGGCAATTTTTTTAAATCCTTTTCCTAAAAGAAATTGCGTGGCTTTTTCCGCCCCTTCAAAATTATCAAGCACTACATGGCTTACTTCTTGTCCTTCAAAATAACGATCGACCAATACAACCGGACATTGAAGTTCTAATAATCTGTCAATCGTACTTTTCATCTTTTCGGTAGGCGTTATGATAAAACCATCTACGTTTGCCTGCAACAAACTATCTACCAACTCTACTGCACGTTCATCACTTCCTCCAGTACTGCAATAAAACACTCTGTAATTCGAATCTATCGCTTCTCTTTCAATCACTTTCGCCAAGTCAGAAAAAAAGTGATTTGATATATCTTCCACAATAAGCCCAATCGATCTTGTTTTGCCAGTTCTCAAACTGCTGGCGATCATATTGAGTTTAAATTTCATTTCTTCACTAATTTTAAGAACCTTCTTAATCACTTCTTTGCTTATCCCCATTTTTTCGCCTTTGTTGTTCAAAACAAATGAAACAGTTGTAACTGAAACATTTGCCGCTTTGGCGATATCTTTAATGGTGATGTTTTTTTTCATGAAACGTTAAGCTTATCTTAAACTTTAGTTAATATGTTTAAACAAATATATATTTAATAAAACGATTTACAAAAACGTTTTAGTATTTTTTTTATGCTAATTTATTTTTTTTAACATTTAAAAAACCTAAAATCAAATTTTACAGCTAACCTACTGATAATAAAACAGTACCTAACACAAATCACAGTGTTATTTTTCTCACAAAAGCTGAAAATCGTTCAAAAATTCAATAAAAATCAATATTGCAAAAAACGATGCTTTAAAATCACGAAAAATGCGACATTTTTAACATAAATATATGTTAACTAATATTCATATAACAATTGCTTTACTTATTCATTATGTTTTTCACTTTATAAACAATTGCATTTTTGTTTTTTCTTTTTTTATTAAAAAGAGAAAATCACATTTTCAGCAATCTTGCTTTCTTTTTGTTTGATTTTCAAAGTTGTAAGCTTTTTATTTCATTTGATTTTTGTTGAGCGCTAAAACTCACAAATTCATTCGGTTTCTTTTGTCTTCAAAGCTGAAATTTGTCCTTTTTTGAGTTGATTTTACTACTCTATAACCGTAATTATTTCTCTCAAGCGAATATCTCTTGAAGAAGCTCCAATCATAATCCTAAAATCACCTGGTTCTACAACCCAATTCATTTCGCCATTCAACATTTTCAATGCTTCTTTATTGATTTCAAATGAAACTTCTTTTGATTCTCCTGCTTTAAGCGAAATTCTCTGAAAACCTTTCAACTGTTTTATTGGCTGAGCCAAAGATGCTAAAACATCATGCACATATAACTGAACAACCTCATCACCGTCAACTTGGCTTGTGTTTTTTATCGTGCAATACACTTTTGTTGTTTCTGATTTTCCAATTTGTTTTTTGTCAAAACGAAGATTGCTGTATTCAAATGTTGAGTAGCTTAATCCGAAACCAAAAGGGAATAATGGCGCACCGTTTAAATTGGTATAATCGTCTGATCGGCCTGTTGGTTTGTGATTGTAAACCAATGGCAATTGTCCCTCAAAAACAGGAAACGTAATTGGCAAGCGCCCTGCGGGATTTCGATCTCCAAACAAAATATTGGCAACAGCATGACCACCATCTTCACCGGGATACCAAACATCTAGGATTGATGGCACATTGTTAATCCATTTGTCCATTGTTATCGCACTTCCTCCAACCAAAACAACTACGACCGGTTTTCCAGTCGCTGCCACAGCATTTATCAATTCTTCTTGATGTCCGAGCAATCCTAAATACGCTCTGTCATTAAATTCTCCTTCCTCGATTCCGGCTGCAATTACAGCAACATCTGATTTTTTGGCAGCAGCTACGGCTTCATCTATTTTATTTTGCCAATCATTGTTTACGCCAACATTCCAAACTAATTTAAATTTCGCATAACCTTGTGATTCAAAAAATTCAATTTTAATGTCGTATTCTTTGTCTTTTTCAAAATTGAAATCAACTAGTTTCGTTGAATAGGTCTGACTTTTCCAATTGTCGATAATTAGTTTCCCGTTTAGATATAAACGAAAACCATCATTCCCTTCAAAACCAATTTTGTATGTTCCAGTTATCGGAGATTTTATTTTCCCGATCCATTTAGCAGAATAGAAATCGTAATTTATTTTTTCTTGATCTGGAGAATAAAGCGTCCAATCAAAATTAATTGCTTGATCTAATCGTGTCAAAACCGGACTTCCGTTTAATTGCACATTATTGAAATATTCACCCGTCAAACCATTTTTGATTTTGCCATTTTCAATACTAGACAATTGGATAGACGGAACCGAAACATATTCTTTACTTCTTCTCGCCACTCCTTCTGCAAAATTTATCTGAGCAGATGCTCCAAGTTTTGCCTTTATTCCGTCAAGCATATTTACTTTGCCATTGCCCGGCCCACTGTAACCACCCAAACGTGCTTCAGTAATATCATTCCCAATTAAGGCAATTGATTTGATTGACTTTTTAAGAGGCAAAACATTGTTTTCATTTTTCAACAAAACCATTCCTTTTTCAGCAGCTTCTCTTGACAACAATTTGTGCGCTGGATTTCCATTCCATTTATTGGTTTCTTTTTCATCAGCATACGGATTTTCGAATAATCCCAATTCAAATTTTAATCTTAAAACTCGAGCCACAGCTTCGTCAATATTTTTCATATCAATTCTTCCATCAAGGAAAGGTGGCTGGAATAATTTGTAATGATCGTAAGCCGTTTGAAAAATCACATCCAATCCGTTATTGATGGCATTTGCTCCAGATCCAGCATAATCTTTTGCCGTATAATGCAATACATTTCCGCCTCCAACAGCATTTGCATCAGAAATAATGAATCCTTTAAAATTCATTTCTCCTTTTAATTTTTTATTCAATAACCAATCATTAGCTGTACACGGACTTCCATTAATTGTATTGTACGAAGTCATTACGCTTCGGCTTCCTCCTTCAGTAAAACACGCACGGAAAGGTGGCAATTGATATTCTTCCAAATAACGCTCGCTGTAATCAATCGGGTAACTGTCACGACCTCCGTCGCCGCTATTGGCAAGAAAATGTTTCGGAGTTGTGATAACGCCTCTTTCTTCAAATGACGAAACATAAGCTACACCCATTTTTGAAGAAAGAAAAGGGTCTTCTCCGTAAGTCTCTTCTACTCTTCCCCAACGAACATCTGAAGCCAAGTTAACAACTGGCGATAAAATCTGGCGTATGCCACGACTTTTTGATTCCAATGCAATAGCTGTTGAAACTCTTTTTACCAATCCTGGATCAAAAGTTGCCGCCAATGAAATAGATTGTGGAAAAGCTGTAGCACCATCTCTAACCAAACCGTGCAAAGCTTCATCAAAAGCAATAATCGGAATGCCGAGGCGTGTTTTCTCAACAAAATATTTCTGTATTTTATTAATTAATTTGACGGTTTCTTTTGCATTACTTGCCGCGCTATAATCTAAAATCTGATTACTTGCATCTGAACTTCCTTTTGCACTGACTTGGAAACCAAAAATTCCATTTTTATAATTCGCTTCTCCATCAGACAAATCACCAGGAATCATGAACATTTGCCAAAATTTTTCCTCCGTTGTCATTCTGGACAACAAATCCTGAACGCGTTCTTCAACAGGCAATTTTGAATTTTTATATTTTGGTGTATTTTGAGAAAATAAGGCTTGGAATCCCAGAAATAGACTTAGAAAAAATATTTTTTTGTTCATTATTAATTTATTGAAATGCCTCAACAGGCATTAGTTTTATTGATTTTTATATGAAATCAATTCAGAGATTGGATAAAAAAATGCCATCTCCTTTTTGGAGATGACACTTCATACTTATTAATTTGTCAGGAATCCTCCGTGACCTCTATATAATTTTATTGGCGCATCTAACGTAACTTTGATACAAGTCACATATTTGTCGATTGCAGTTTCTGGTAAATCAATGTAAACCAATCCCGGAACGGCGCTCCATGAAATTTTTCCAACTACTTTATGCATTAGTTTTACATTTGAGCCTAAAACCGTAATATCCTGAATTTTATTATCAAGCCCTTTCAGCATCAATTGGCCTGAAGTTTTTCCGTGAACAAATAAGTAAAGCGTTTTTGAATCTTTAGAAAGTGTCGTTGGTCCATAAAAATGTCCTTGCGGAATTCCCGGAACCGTCCCAAAAATACCTTCGCCGTTTCTTCTGTTCCAGTCACCTAATTCTTTTAGCGTTGTCACCACTGTTTCAGGATAAGTACCATCAGGTTTTGGTCCAATGTCAAGCAACAAATTTCCACCGTTTGAAACTGCATCTACAAAAATCGTTACGATTTCGTATGGCGTTTTCCAATTCGTATCACTTACACGATACCCCCAGTTTTCATTCATCGTCATACATAATTCCCACCATTTAAATGCCGGACGAACTACTGGGAAATTTTGTTCGGGCGTGTCATAATCGCCATAACCTTGCAAACGTCCGTTGATAATTGTGTTCGGATTTCTGTCCAACATCATTTTACGTGTTTTTTCAGCTTGCCATTCTTCTGCACTATGCTCCCAATCTCCGTCAAACCACCATAAATCTGGATTGTACCAATCTGAAATTTCTTTGATTTGACCTTGGTAGAATTTTTGGAAACGCTCCCAACGCGCTGGTTCTTTTTTAATATCGTAACGTGCTTTGTCTTTCAAAAAGCCCGGATAATCATTATGCGTCCAATCGATTAATGAAAAATACGCCCCGCATTTTACATCTCTTTTGCGCAATTCTTCAAAAAATGGCTTAATCATATCTTTTTTGGCAGCACACGTTTTTACTGAACTCAATTTCCCCAATTTCGTATCATACATTGCAACACCATCATGATGTTTTGTAGTAATGACAGCATATCTTGCTCCAGAATTTTTGATCATTTCTGCCCAAGCTGCAGGATCATAATTGCTTAATGTATATCCTTTTTGCTGTTTCATATAATCTTCAACAGAAATTTTCCCATTGTGAAAACTCCACGATTCTGAAACATCGGCAACTGAATAAATTCCGGCGTGAATGAAGATTCCTAATTTAGCATCTTCAAACCATTTCATTTTTTCAGCAATATCTTGTGGTGCAATTTTATTCTGCGAATAGCCTGCGATCGTAGTTCCAATTACCAAAATCGCTAAGATTATCTTTTTGGTCATTTTTTTGTTTTTATGTAGTTATTATTTTATCAAGATTGTTGTTGCGGCAGTTTGCAAACCTTCACTTTTTGCTTTTACCGTAAATTGTCCTTTTTGTCCTTTTTTGGCTTTGACAATTACAAGAACTTTTCCATTATAAGCAGGTCTTTCTGTACTTTGAAAAGGTACAAAACTCGTTGCATCTCCATTGTCAGTTGCTACAATTTCACCTGCTCCTTCTATTGAAAACTTAACTAACGGATTGCTGCGAGGAACAACTAAACCATTACTATCTGTAACATCAACTGTTACGAAAACCAAATCAACATCATCCGCAATTACGGTATTTCTATCAGCAGTCATTTTTAGTTTTGCTGCACTTCCAGTAGTTTTTACAATATCTGTCGCCCAAGTTTTGCCATTTTTATAGCAAACTACTTTCAATTCACCAGGCGTATAAATTACATCGTCCCACGTTAAACGGAAATCTTTTCCTTTTGTCATTTTCTTTCTTCCAAGGCTTTTTCCGTTTAGGAATAATTCACCTTCATCCCCCGACGTATAAACGTGAACAGGCACTACTTTCCCAACTCGTTCACTCCAATTCCAGTGTGGCAAAATATGCGCTGTAGGAACATCAGGTCTCCAATGCGATTTGTAACTGTAATATCTATCTTTTGGGAAACCAGCCAAATCAATAATTCCGAAATAACTGCTTCTTGATGGCGGATTGCTTTTTTGCAATTCAGCCAATTTCGCCTCTAGTTCTTTTTGTTTTGACGGATCCGTTCTAAAATTCAGCAAATTGGTTTCATCTGAATTATACGGTGTCGGCTCTCCCAAATAATCAAAACCTGTCCAAACATATTCACCTAATAAATGCGGATATTTTGCATTGGTTCTAAATTGGGTATCAGGCGAACAACCCCAGCCCGGAAAAGCATCATCATAAGACGAAATCTGCCAAGTGGTTTTGTTGTATTTATCATCAAAGAAATATTCGCCACGAGAACTTACCGTCGAAGCGGTTTCACTTCCAATGGTTGGTTTTTTCTCATATCTCGGATCTACATCCCATTTTGGTTGCTGATCAAAAAAGTAATTCACTCCCATGATATCCAATGCTACAACAGCACCAGAACTTCTTCCGCCATCAGGATCGTTGTATCCGTTTGAAACCGGACGCGTTGGATCTTCTCTACGCATAATATCGGCCAAATGTTTGGTCAATGCAACATTTTGCTGATCTGGAACTTCATTTCCGATTGACCAAATAAATACCGAAGGATTATTTCTGTCTCTATGAACCAAAGCCATTAAATCCTTTTCATGCCATTCATCAAAAATGGTGTTATAATCCAATTTCTTTTTTCCGATTTTCCAAGCATCAAAAGCTTCATCCCAAACCAAGAATCCCATTTTATCTGCCAGTTCCAATAATTCTGGAGCGGGAGGATTGTGAGAAGTACGTAACGAATTACAGCCCATTTCTTTTAGCATCACCAATTGTCTTTTTAATGCCGAAGTATTAATTGCCGCACCCAAAGCTCCCAAATCATGATGATTGCAAGTACCAAAAATTTCAACTCTTTTTCCATTTAAAAGAAATCCGTTTCGTGGTGTGAACTCGATCGTACGAATACCAAAAGGTGTATTATAAGTATCTACAACCTTTCCGTCAACGCTTACTTTAGTTTGTGCAACATAACGATTTGGCGTTTTCAAATCCCATAATTTTGGATTAATCAAAATCGAATGCGTTTCTGCTTCTTCAGTTGAATTTGGTTTAATTTCTAAAGTTGAAACAATTAACGAACCTGCTTTTACTGTAGGCACATTGTTAATACCCAGCTCATACAAATCGGTAGTAACAACTGCTTTAACTGTTTTATTTGTTGCATTATCAACTTTCACTAAGACTTTTACAGCCGCTTCTTCTTTAGTAATATTGGGTGTTGTAATATAAGTTCCCCAATGTCCAACATGCACCGGATTTGTTTTTACCAACCAAACATGACGATAAATACCGGCGCCCGGGTACCAGCGAGAATCCCAATTTTCAGTGTCCAGACGAACAGCTAAAACATTTTCTTCTCCAAATTTCAAAAATGGTGTCAAATTCATGCGGAACGAATTGTAACCATACGGCCAAGTCCCAACATAATTCCCATTCAGGTAAATTTTGGCATTTGCCATTGCGCCATCAAAATCAACAAAAATCTGTTTTCCAGCATCTGAAGCCGGAACAGTAAAATGTTTGCGATACCAGCCAATTCCTTTCCAAGGCAATTTTCCTGTTTCTCCTCTAAGCTCAATTCTGAAAGGTCCTTTTATAGCCCAATCATGAGGCAAATTCAATTTTTCCCAATTGGCTTCATTAGTGGAAACGGCTTCTAAATTCTTAGGTTCTTCTTTAATTAATCCGTCAGCCTGAAGTCCGAATCTCGAAAAAGACCAATTATCATCAAATGATTCGGTATCAACCGAGCCCATTCTTTTAATTGCTTTTTGCTGAGAAAAGCCATAAAAACCAATTGTTAAACAGAGAATTAAAGCGAAATTATTACGTATTGAAAACATCTTTTGCTCCTATTTTTTGATTAATTATAGTGAACGGTCTAGATGTGTGTATCCTCCATCAACATGAATCAGTTGCCCTGTAGTATGGCTTGACCTATCAGACAAAAGAAAAACAGTCATATTAGCAATTTCTTCAGCAGTTGTCATTCTATTTTCAAAAGGAATTTTAGCTGTAATTTCTTTTAATTTCTGCTCTGGATTTTCAAGTGTATTGATCCATGTTTCATACAATGGCGTATAACATTCTGCCACAATCACGGCATTTACACGGATTCCATATTTTAGCAATTCAACAGCCCATTCGCGGGTTAACGCATTGCGCCCACCATTTGAAGCCGCGTATGCTGATGTATTTCCTTGTCCAGTATCAGCAGTTTTTGAACCGATATTAACGATCGCTCCTTTTGTTTTTTTCAGCTCAGGCAAAGCATGTTGTGCCATTAAATAATAGTGCACCAAATTTTTATGAAGCGAAGCCATGAATTTTTCGTAATCACCGCTTTCCAAACCAACGCCATCATTTACTCCGGCATTATTAACCAATCCGTCAATTCTTCCCGATAAAGCAATAACTTCTTCAACTGCTTTTTTACAAGCTTCAGGATTTGTAAGTTCAGCAACAACTGATAAAGCCTTTCCTCCATCAGCTTCTATTTCTTTAATTGCTTTTTGATTATCATTATTATCTCTTCCAATAATTACCGGAATTGCACCTTCACCTGCCAAAACTTTACAGATTCCAAGTCCAATTCCTTTGGCTCCGCCGGTTACAATAATTATTTTATCAGTAAGGTTAAGATTCATTTTGTATGCTATTTTAGTTAGATAGTTTTTTGATTGCGAATACATTTAAACCCACAATCACGGTCGGTTTTTTTTATAAATGATAAAAATGGATCGCGTTTTTGCTCCAAAATTTATCCTGATCTATTTTTGAAAATTTCGAAAAATAATCTTCTACAATTTCACATGATTCGGCATAAGAAGCTGCGAGCAAACTCACAGGCCAATCACTGCCAAACATCAAACGCTCAAGTCCAAAAACCTCAGTAACGACATCTAAACAATGCGTAAAATCAGCTTTTGTCCAATTATTCCAATCGGCTTCGGTCACCAAGCCTGATACTTTGCACATCACATTTGGAAATTTTGCGATTGCTCGAATTCCGTTTTCCCAATCTGTGAATTCTTTATTTTTAAAATCTGGTTTTGCCAAATGATCAATAACAAATTTTTGCTCTGGAAAATTCGCCACAAGCTTTGCTGCGTTTTCCAAATGTTTTGGAAAAATCAAAATATCATAGGTGAAATTATGTTTTGCTAATTGTGAAATTCCATTTTGAAATTTTGGTTGCAACATAAAATCAATATCTGCTTCCGCTTGAATAATATGCCTGAAACCTTTTAATTTTTCAAATTTGGCGGAATATTCCAAACGCTCTCCAATGTTATTAGCACATAAATCTATCCAGCCCACAACGCCTTTTATAAAAGGATTGTCTTTTGCCAAATCCAACAGAAAAAGTGTTTCTTCTTCACTTTGGTCAGCCTGAACTGCAACACAACCACCAAACTGATTTTCGAATAAAATGGGCTCCAAATCAGCAGGCAAAAAATCGCGCTTGATTACTTTCATTTCGTCTGTAATCCAAGCATCCTTTACAGGATCGTATTTCCAAAAATGTTGGTGGCTATCGATTTTCATGCAGGTCAAATATTTTTTCCATCATCATCCATTTTTCGCCTTCTTTCGCCCATGGCAAAGCTTTTTGGTATTTCCACATTAATTCTTCCCATTTTTGCACAACAGGATTATTGGCATCCATTTCTCCTTTTCTTTCAAAAGTAAAAGTCTCATTAGCTTCAATAATCATAAACATTCTGTTTCCAACACAATAAATATCAAGATTCTCAATTCCTGAATTGGTAATACTTTCTGTTATTTCTGGCCAGATTTTTTCATGATACTTTTTATACTCCGCTATTAAAGTCGGATCTTCAATTAAATCTAATGCAAGACAATATTTCTGAGTTACCATAGTACTTTATTATTTTTTTAAGGTTGAAACCTAAAATTACGGATTATCGTTTCTTTATTCTGTATAAAGTTATTAACTAAATCGTTTTATATTTTAGAACAGAGTTTTAGTGTAATCTTAAAAAAATAAAATTATTGCATTACAATCTTTTATTTTAGCTCAAAATTATCATTAATTAAGCATTTATTATCTTTTTAATAAATCCAGCCAAAAGACAGATTTTTAACCTATTTTTTTGACATAAATTATGAGATAAAAAAAAATAGCACATTATAAAAGAAAATCCTTAAAATGCAGATTTTAATTTTGAGCAAAATCTAATACCGATTTTTTAAAAATATTACAATGAAAAGCTACGGCTTATACCAAAGCATTTTTCCGGTACTCTTTTGGAGTGGTACCTATTAACTTTTTAAAAAGTTTATTGAAGTTTGAGGCCGTTTTGTAACCGCATTCGTAGGCAATTTCAGAAATACCCAAATCGGTTTCAATTAAATATTTGCAGGCATTTGAAACTCTGATTTCATTTAAGTATTCTACAAAAGGTTTTTTGGTTTTGGCCTTGAACATTCTGCAGAAAGAAGTTGGTGTCAAGTTTGCTATTTTCGAAATTTCATCCAGCGAAATCTCCTCCTTATAATTTGATTTTACATATTTAAAAACTTCGGCAAGACGATCACTTTTATTGTCTTCAGTAACTGGAACATATGAATTATCATTAATGTATCTTAAATCTTTACTTCGCGACAAGAGCGATAAAATTTCCATAAGTCCCATAACTACTTCAAAACCTTTCTTTTTGAGCAGTTTGTTCATTTTTTTTGCGATCAAAGTATTGGTTTCTCCTGTAATTGAAACCCCCTTTATAGCTTGGGCGAAAAACTTTTTAACTTCTTGCGCTTCGGGCAATTCATAAAAAGAGTTTCCAAAAAGATCTCGGCTAAAGTAAATTACAATGGCTTTTGCTTTAAGGCTATTTATTCCTTTATAAAAAATCTCATCGTTCAGCCAAACGTGTGGAATGTCATCTCCAAGAAAAACCATATCGCCAGGCTGAAAAGATTCTACCGAATTTCCGATGATTCTTTTGCCATGACTTTCTAATATGTAAACCAATTCAAATTCTGGATGGGAATGAAAAGGCGATTGAAAAAACGACTCTTCACGAGAGAATACAGATAACGATGTATTTGTATAGGAAGCGATAGTAGTTTTAACGATTTTCATTTTCCGAATAATAATGATAATTAATAATTAAATAATGATAAAATTGAATTAATTATTAAATTGATTTAGATATAATTTTAATTTACCCTAAAAACAAAAATAATATAAAAATGCATTCCACAATACTAAATCGTTTTAATAAGATAAAAAAATCAAAAAAAAGTTGTTTTTACCTCTTATTTTAAATTAAAAATCAGACTTGCTTTTTGCTTCGAAAGTCCTAAAAACATTGGAAATAGAACTAAAACTAAGCCTAAAAATTAAGTCCATTTTGAGGACAAAATGACAAAATTGAATTAATAAGTGATTTCTCGATAAAAATATATATCTCGATTAACAACCAATTTTACAAAACGTTTTTAAGCAAAATTTAAAAGCGTTTTTAAAAATCTACAAACGCTCCTTTTTATTCTAAACTTAAAAATTATTTAACGACAGCTTAATTGAAAAGTGTTGGAATAAAAAAACAAAAACTAAAAAACAAATGAAAAAAGAACTCTTAATTTTCCTTCTTGCTCTCGGTTCAAATTTGACTGCGCAAACTAAAACTACAGGAAATGTTGTGGAATATTTTGGAAAAGAAAAAATAGAAACAACCGCCGAAGGAAGTGTTTTGCATCAATTTACTGAAGGTTATTTTCTACCTGCCGACAAAAAAAGCGGCACACTTTTCAACGGACAAGATCCAGTTGCTTGGCAATATGCGACGGGGAAATTTGTTAATCCGAACAAGCAAAAAGGAGATTGGAAGAACATTAAAGTAGATTCAGTAGGCGTTTTTAGCGGAAAAGATTTGAGATCAGCCTTTTTGTTTACCGAATATAATTCGCCAAAAGAGCAAATCGTACTTCTTGAAACTACAGGCGGAACGCGCACTTATATAAATGGAATGCCGCATGAAGGAGATCATTATGATTTTGGCTACACTTTGATTCCGTTTAAACTTCAAAAAGGGACGAACGAATTTGTTTACACAAAAGGCCGTTTTGGTCGCGTAAAATCAAAAATTATTGCGCTTTCAAAAAACATTCAATTTACTAAACGCGACTTGACGCTTCCTGATGTTATCAATGGCGAAAAAGATGAAAAATGGGCTTCTGTTCGTATTATCAATGCAACCGAAAAGGATTTAAAAAATCTTAAAATCGTAGCGAAATTATCCAGTGGAGAAACGGCTTCGTATAATACTGACGATATTATGCCAATGTTTGTGCGAAAAGTGAAATATAAAATTCCGGCGGCAAAAAAAGACTTTACTGGCGAACTAAAATTAGAACTTACTTTAATTGACAAAAGCGGAAAAGTATTAGACAAAACAGAATTCCCAATCCAACAACGTTCTGCAACTGTTCATCACGAACGTACTTTTTTAAGTAAAGTTGACAACAGTGTACAATATTACAGTATCGCTCCCGCTTTAGGAACTGGACCAAAAGCACTGGTTTTATCCGTTCACGGCGCTTCAGTTGAAGCCAGAAATCAGGCTCGCGCTTACAAACAAAAGGATTGGGTTACTATCGCAGCCGCAACAAACCGTCGTCCGTTTGGATTTAATTGGGAAGACTGGGGAAGAATTGATGCATTGGAAGTTTTAGAAGAAGCAAAAAGAGTTTTCAAAACCATTCCAGAGCAAACCTATTTAACAGGCCATTCAATGGGCGGTCACGGAACTTGGTTTTTAGGAACTACTTATCCAGGAAAATTTGCCGCGATTGCGCCTTGCGCTTCTTATCCTGACATTTCAACTTATGGATTTGACAAAGGAGACGAAATGCACGACAAATTCAAAGCGTATGAATCTATTAAACGTTCTGCAAATTCGGGGCGTGTGAAAAGTCTTGTGCAAAACTTAAAACAAGACGGAGTTTATATTCTGCATGGCGATGCCGATTCAACGGTTCCGATTTCGCAAGTGCGCGAAATGCGTCAGATTTTAGGCACTTTTCATCCAAACTTTTGTTACTATGAATATCCTGGAGGAGAACATTGGTACGGAGATCATTCGGTGGACTGGTTCCCTATTTTTGAATTCTTCAAACGCCAAACAATTCCGGCTAATAAAAATGTGAAAGAAATTGATTTTTATACGGCGACCCCAGCAGTTTCTTCAACTGATTATTGGATCAAATTACAACAGCAAATTCTTCCTTTTGATTTTTCTAATATTAATGCCAAAATCGATAAAGAAACAATTACTGTTAAAACCAAAAATGCTTCAATTTTAGAACTTGATTTGCCTTCATTGGAAATAAACAAGGAAATCACAATCAATATTGACGATCAAATTCTGAAAACAGCTTCTGATAAAAAAGCTATTTTAGCCTTAAAAGACGGAAAATGGAATTTTGCCAACGAAATAAATACTGCTAAAAAATACGCAGAACGTCAAGGCGGATTTAAATTTGCTTTTAACAACAATGTTGTTTTCGTTTACGCAACGGGCGGTTCTGCTTTAGAAAAAGAATGGTACCAAAACAGAGCGCGTTTTGATGCAGAAACTTTTTATTACAGAGGAAATGGAAGTATTGATGTCATTACGGACAAAGAATTTTCATTGGAAAAATACAAAGACAGAAATGTTATTATTTACGGAAATGCTTCAAACAATAGCGCATGGAAATTATTGCTGAAAAATTCTCCAATCCAGATTGATAATCAGCAAGTAAAAATTGACAACAAAATAATTAAAGGAGACGATTTGGCTGCTTATTTTGTAGTACCAAGAACAGACAGCAAAACTGCAATGGTTGGCGTTGTATCTGGAACTTCTGAAAAAGGAATGAAAGCGACTTGGGCAAACAATTACATTTCGGGAATTACAGGCTTTCCTGACGTAATGATTTTCAAAACCGATTTGCTTTTAAATGGTTTGCCAGATATGAAAGTAAGCGGTTTCTTTGATAATGACTGGTCAGCTAAAACGTTGGAATTTTTCAATTAGAATAAAAAAATAAATTCAGAATAAAGCAGGTGCGTTAATTTTACTAATACGATTTAGTATTTCAATAAAAACACCTACTTTTAGCAAAAAAAGACAGAGAATCAAACTAGTAGCGATATTTCTCACAGAAAAAACAATCTTCTGAAATTGCGCTATTTACAACCAAAAAAACAAACTACTTTCTGATTGAATTAAGTCGGATTAAAATAAACAAAGACATGACAAATCGTAGAAATTTTCTAAAAACAACTGCAATCGCATCGGCTGCTGTTGTACTGAATTCTTTCACCGGAAATGCGGAAGAACTTAAAGAGGAACAAAATGAACTTCCAGAAGGAAAAGTTAGAAAACCAATCGTACTTTCAACTTGGCGTTTTGGCCTTCAAGCAAATGAAGCCGCTTGGGAAGTATTAAAAAATGGAGGAAGAGCTCTTGATGCTGTAGAAGCCGGAGTGAAAGTTCCAGAAGCTGATCCGAAAGAAAGAAGTGTTGGCTACGGAGGAAGACCAGATCGCGACGGACGCGTGACTTTAGACGCTTGTATCATGGACGAGATGTCGAATATTGGTTCTGTTGGTTGTCTTGAACATATTAAACATCCTATATCTGTTGCTCGCGCCGTGATGGAAAAAACGCCTCACGTGATGTTGGTTGGTGATGGAGCGCTTCAATTTGCTTTGTCGCAAGGTTTTCAAAAAGAAAATTTACTAGTTCCCGATTCTGAAAAAGAATGGAAAGAATGGCTAAAAACATCTGAATATAAACCCATTGCTAATATCGAAAATCACGATACGATTGGAATGATTGCTTTGGATGCCGCCGGAAATCTTTCGGGAGCTTGTACTACGAGCGGTATGGCTTTCAAAATGCACGGTCGTCTTGGAGATTCTCCTATTATCGGTGCAGGTTTATATGTTGATAACGAAATTGGAGCTGCAACTGCAACTGGACATGGTGAAGAAGTAATTAGAATTGCGGGATGCCATTTGGTTGTAGAATTAATGCGCCAAGGAAGATCACCTCAAAAAGCTTGTGAAGAAGCGGTTCAGCGTGTAGTAAAACTGATGAAAAACAGAAACAAAAACCTAAAAGATATTCAAGTTGGTTTTATTGCTTTGAACAAAAAAGGCGATTATGGCTCATATTGTGTTCAGAGTGGTTTCAACTACGCTGTTTATGACGAAACTGGAAATCGTTTGATTGATCCTGATTATTATATCAAGTAATCATCTGTCAAAACCATTAATGATTTAACCAAAAACAAAATGAAAAATAAATTCAAATTATTGTTTACTGCTGTAGTTTGTGCGGGTTCGTTTTCTCTTCACGCGCAAGGCGACTTTAGCATGGAAGCAAATAAATCAGAAGAAGCAGGTTACATTTGGACAAAAGATCCGCAGGTAAAAGCCAATCTTGACAAATGGCAGGGTTACAAATTTGGTGTTTTGATCCATATGGGACTTTACACTCAATTAGGAACAGTAGAATCGTGGGGATTAGCTCCAGAAGATTGGGTGACCCGAGATGGCTACGATGATTATTACAAATATGCTACTGATTACAGAAATACAAAATTCAAATTAAACCCTACGAATTTAAATTCTGAAAAATGGGCGAAAATGTTCAAAAATGCAGGAGCAAAATACATGATTTTTACTTCAAAACATCATGACGGATTTTGTATGTACGATTCAAAATTTACCGATTTTAAAATCACAAATCCAGAATTACCATACGCGAAAAATCCAAAAGCTGATGTATTAAAAGATGTTTTAGATGCTTCAAGAAAAGAAGGATTGGCGGTTGGTGTTTATTTCTCAAAACCAGACTGGACAACTCAAAATTTTTGGTGGTCATATTATCCGCCAAAAGACAGAAATCCGACTTATGATATTAAAAAATTTCCAGATCGTTGGAAAAGCTATGTTGACTATACTCAAAATCAGCTAAATGAATTAACTACAAATTACGGAAAAGTAGATATTCTTTGGCTGGACGGATGTTGGGTTCGACCACTTTCTACTATCAATAAAAAAGTGGAAGAATTTTGCAAATATCCGTATGATATGGATATCGACATGAAGCATATTGCTGAAACTGCCCGCAAAAAACAACCAGGAATGCTTGTGGTAGATCGTTGGGTTCCGAGTGAATATGAAAACTATTTAACACCAGAGCAAAAAACTCCAGAAAAACCATTGACAGTGCCTTGGGAAAGTTGCATTACACTTGGCGGTGCTTGGGGTTGGGTGCCAAATGATCATTACAAATCATCAAAAGAAGTAATTCAGTTGATGACTAATATCGTGGTAAAAGGCGGTAATTTATTGTTAGGCGTTGGACCAGATGCCAAAGGAGAATTTGATCCAAAAATCGAAACTACTTTAGCTAATGTTGGAAAATGGCTTTCTGCAAATGGAGAATCGATTTACGACACTAAACCTGTTGCTCCTTATTTAGATGGAAAAGTAGGTTATACACAAAAAGGAAATGCAGTTTACGGAATTTACATGCCGGCAAAAGATGAAAAAGAATTGCCAGCAGAAATAACAATCAAAACGGACTTAAAGAATCCAAAAGTTATTTTATTAGCGAGCAAGCAAAAACTGAGCAGCAAAAAAATAAGTGGCGGGATTATTGTTAGTATTCCGCAAAACCTTAGAACTTCTTTAGTAAATTCGGAAGCAGTTGTCTTTAAGGTAAATTAAAGAAATTCTAAAAAAACGGCACAATATTACTGACTAATAAACCACAATTAAGAATGAAAAAACAGTTATTAACGCTTTTTGGATGTTTTATTTTTGCATCTATGACGGCTCAAAAAGTAAGCGCCCCAGCACCTTATGGAGCGTTACCGACGGAAGCGCAATTGCAATGGCACGAAGTAGAGCAATACGTTTTAGTGCATTTTACGCCAACCACTTTTCAAAACAAAGAATGGGGATACGGAGATGCCGATCCTAAAATTTTTAATCCTACAAAATTTGATGCAAGCCAAATTGTGAATGCGGCCAAAGCAGGCGGTTTTAAAGGCTTAATTTTTGTAGCAAAACATCATGACGGATTTTGTTTATGGCCAACAAAAACGACCGATTACAATATCAGCAAAAGTCCGTTTCGTGACGGAAAAGGCGATATGGTAAAAGAATTCGAAGTTGCTACACGCAAGGCCGGAATGAAATTCGGTCTTTATTGTTCTCCTTGGGACAGAAATAACGAATTTTATGGAACGCCAGAATACGTAACTAAATTCCGTGAGCAGTTAACTGAATTATATTCCAATTACGGAAAATTATTTATCACTTGGTTTGATGGCGCTAACGGAGGAGATGGTTATTATGGTGGCAAAAATGAAAAAAGAAGCATTGATCGCACGAAATATTATGGTTGGGAAACCACTTGGCAAATTTCAAGAAAACTGCAACCGGATGCCGTTATTTTTGCCGATATGGGCGACGTGCGTTGGGTAGGAAACGAACACGGTTATGCTGCAGAAACTTCTTGGGCAACCTTTACACCGTTGCCAACCGCTGGAAATACAATTGCCGTTCCAGGTGCAACCGATTCTAAAAAATCTCCAGAAGGAACTCGAAACGGTCAATTTTGGAAACCTGCAGAATGTGATGTACCGCTTAGAAATGGATGGTTTTATCATACTGCTGATGACAATCACGTAAAATCAGTTTCAGAATTGTTTAAGATTTATATGAATTCTGTTGGACGTGGTGCTTGTTTGGATTTAGGACTTTCACCAAACACAGACGGTCTATTGCATCCAAATGATGTCAAGGCATTGAAGGATTTTGGTGATTTTCTAAAAAAACTTTTTGCAGATAATCTTGCCAAATCAGCTGTGATTAAAGCAACTGAAGTTCGAGGTGAAAATGAAATATTCTTTGGAACAAAAAATCTTACTGATAACGATCGTTACTCTTATTGGGCAACCAATGATGAGATAAAAAAAGCGGCACTAACTTTAGAATGGAACAAAGAACAAACTTTTAACATCATTCGTTTAAGAGAAAATATCAAACTTGGTCAACGTATTGAAAAAGTCGAATTTGATGCTTTTTCTAATGGAAAATGGAAAAAAGTAGGCGAAACTACAAGTATTGGAGCTAACCGATTAGTACGTTTACCAAATTACATCACTACTTCAAAATTAAGAATTCGCATTGAAGAATCTCCAGTTTGTATTGCTTTGAGTGACGTTGGTATTTTCAGAGAACCAGAACAATTGGCACTTCCAAAGATCAAAAGAGACAAAGACGGAAATGTTTCTATTACTACGGAAACGCCTGTAAATAAAATTCATTATACCATTGACGGAACAGAACCTACAGTTCAATCTCCAGTTTATGAAACTGCATTTTCTTTTTTATCGTCGGGCGATGTTAAAGCGAAATCTTTTGGAACAGATTTGAAATCAAGCGAAACTGTAATTCAATCTTTTAACGTATGCAAAAAAGATTGGAAAGTAGTAACTGCAACTTTTGAAAACCTCGAAAAAGAAAAAGCTTCAAACGCTATTGATGATAATGAAACAACTTTCTGGAGTACTGCTGAAAATACTTCATTAATACATTTACCACAGATTATTATTATAGATATGGGACAAGAATTGGAGATTTCAGCTTTATCGTATTTGCCTCGTCAAAACGGTACAGGAGGAATTGTAAAAAATTACCAATTAGAAGCAAGTACAGACGGCACAACGTGGAAAACTATTGCTGAAGGCGAATTTTCTAACATTAAAAGCAACCCTGTCGAACAAATTATTACTTTAAAAGCTTCGGCGAAAGCCAGATATATTAAGTTTGTCGGCAAAACTAGCGTAGATGGAAATTATGTTTCTATCGCTGAAATTGGCGTAAAAACGAAGAAATAAAAAATATAGCAAAACTATTGTAAAGAAAAGGCCGTTCAAATGAACGGCTTTTTTTATAAAAACATCTTAGGCATACTTTTCAGAAACATTGCCAATGGTTTCAACCATTGGAACACAATAATAATCCTTTCTATCGTCTCCCAAGGTTGAAACCTTGGGCTATGTTCTCAATTCAATAAAAAAGCCATTCAAATGAACAGCCTTTTTTATTGAAATCTTATTTATGTTATTCCTGAATCACTTTTATTGTTGTTCCGTTTACAAAATCGTCATGTGAAATAAAGAAACTATTCATACTTTTTCCATTTACTTGAATTTCTTTGATTTTTCCATCTGAATTGATTTCTCTTTCTATCACAACATTTTCTCTTTTGTAATATTTCGGATCCAACTGAATTGTTATTTTGTCAAACATTGGTGTTGTCATTGTGTACATTGGATCTCCCGGCGATACTGGGTAAAATCCCATCATCGAATATACCAACCAAGCTGACATTGTTCCTGTATCATCATTTCCTGGCAATCCTTTTGGCTCATTTTTGAAATACTCTCTTACTAATTTCTTCACCAACTCTTGGCTCTTCCACTCCTCACCTTTTACATAATTGAATAAATAAGGATAAGCAATATCAGGCTCGTTTGCCATGTCAAATTGTTTGATGTCAAAAACTTTTTGCAATTGCTCAGAGAAAACTTTATCGCCTCCCATCAATTTGATTAATCCTTTGATATCGTGCGTCACCATAAAAGCATATTGCCAAGCATTTCCTTCCACAAAACCAACATTTGCTTGAAAATTTGATCCTGACGAAGGGTCAAATGGTTCGTACCATTTTCCGTTAGCTAGCCTTGGTCGGAGCAATTTTAAATCTTTATCGTATAATTTTCTATATGATATTGATCGTTCGGCAAAACGTTTCGCATCTTCTTTTTCTCCTAATGCTTTTGCCAAAAGTGAAATCGCATAATCGGAAGTATTATATTCTTGCGTTGTAGAAACTGGACCAGAATAATTCGTTGACAAATATCCTTTTTCCAAATATTCTTTTAGACCTGGGCGCAACGGATTATTTTCAACTTGATCGGCACCTTTTAACATTGCGTAATAGGCTTTGTAAATATCAAAATCCTGAATTCCTTTTAAGCAGGCATCCACAATAACAATACTTGCCGGATCGCCAACCATTGTAAATGTTTCTGTCGAATTTAATTCCCATTTTGGCAACCAACCGTTTTCATCATACATTTTCAGCATGCTTTTTATCATATCCGATTGTTGTTTCGGATAAACTAAAGACATTAACGGATGCATGTTTCGGTATGTATCC
Source organism: Flavobacterium mesophilum (assembly GCF_039581405.1). NCBI lineage: Bacteria > Pseudomonadati > Bacteroidota > Flavobacteriia > Flavobacteriales > Flavobacteriaceae > Flavobacterium > Flavobacterium mesophilum. The sequence goes on from NZ_JBCPXZ010000004.1 coordinate 172,874, forward strand.
CACAAAGAAAATACTGTATATCGCGTTCCTTCGGTTTTGCCAATCTTGCTTCTTTTTATTTCCGGAAATTCTCCATTGACATCGTTTAAAATATTCGGATGAATTAGAGTATGGTACAATGCTGTATAAAAAATAACTCTATCCTGATAGGAACCACCTTCGACCATGATCTTCGAAAGTTCGTTGTTCCATTCGTCATACGTTTCTTTGTAAATGGTATCGAATGGTTTATCTCCCGTTTCCTTTTCTAGGTTTTCACGAGCATTTTCTATACTTACATATGAAACGCCAATTTTAACCTCAACCGTTTCTTTTTTGTCAAACTGATATGAAAAATACGTTCCGATACTATCACCAACAACCGTTTTGATCGTATTTTTCATCATTCGGGTTTTTCCGTTGTAGCCCATCCATTGTGCTTCTACACCGTCATATTTTGGTGTTTTTTTCCAAACTCCATAATTGGAAGCTGGTTTTGAAAATTTTGCCACAAAATATACCGGATAAGCGTCTTCAGGACTGTTGTAACAAAATGAACCTACAGATCGCATTCCTTCAATTTCTGTTGACGAAACTACTTTTACCATCGCGCCTTCTTCATTGGTCAATCCTAAACCTAGATTCAGCAAAATATTGGACTGCCCTTTTGGGAAAGTGAATCTGCTAACACCTACCCTTTTTGATGCTGTAAATTCGCTTTTGACTTTATATTTGTCAACATCAACGCTGTAATAAGCTGTTTTTGCAACTTCATGCGAATAGGTAGATCCGTATTTTAAATGATTTGTTTCTACATTTCCTGTAGTTGGCATTAACATAATGACACCTAAATCCGGACAACCAACACCACTCAAATTGACTTGACTGAATCCTGTCAAAAACTTATTTTCATTTACATAAGGATTTGACAACCATTGGCTGTCTTTTTCCATCGGTGTATTTTTAGATCCCGCTACATTAAACGGACTAATACTTGCCATGCCGCGTGGCGCAATTGGGCCTGGAAAAGTGGCTCCATAATTTGAAGTTCCAATTAATGGATTCACATACTCTGCCGGTTGTTGCGCAGAAACTGTAATACCAAAAAGCAGCATGTTGATAAAACATACTGCTCGTAAAATTCGGTTTTTTCTTAATATCATATTATTTGTTAATCGCTTCAATTTTTAAAGTCCATGCTTCTTTTGAAGGAAGGTTCTTTCTCAGACTTTCCGGAATCACGACTTTAAAGCCCTTAGCTTCTTTAGTCCATTTTAAAAAAGTCTTTGAACCCAACATCGTTATTTTGGTTCCTTCTTTAGGACTAATAGATTTTACAGTCACTACTGAAGGAATTTTGTCCTCTCCATCTTTTGCTAAATAAAACAAAAATACATTTCCTGCTTTATTTTGCGTCATGCAAATATTCTCTTCCTTGTAAGGAGCAATTGGTTTTGTATCATAAATTGCTGTACTGTTTACCTTCATCCAATCTGCGTAAGCGGCCAACAAATCATAAGCGCCTTGCTGCCATTCGCCTTCCGGACTTGGCGCAATATTCAGCAGTAAATTACCGCCTTTTGCCACCACATCAATCAACATATGAATTCCTTGTCTTCCTGTCATATACTTCGCATCAGGAGTATACGACCAGCCACCGCCCGAGGTAATACAAGATTCCCATGGATAAGGTAACGTTTTTTCAGGAACTCGATTTTCAGGAGTCAAATAATTTTGATTTTTGCCATGAACGGCTCTATCAACAACAATTAATCCCGGTTGTTTCTGACGTGCTTTTGCAACCAATTCATCCATTTTAGGATCCTGATCTACAACTCTATGTTTAATAAAGCCGTTTTTAGATTCGTTTTCTTCAAATTTCGAAGCATAGTTTTCTTTGATGTTCTGTAAATCTCTCTTTTTTACCCAGCCACCATCTAGCCACAAAATATCTACTTTACCATAATTGGTCAGAATCTCTAAAATTTGATTGTGTGTAAAATTAACATATTTCTGCCATTTTTCAGGATATAATGACGGATCATAATTAACATTTCTGTCAAAGGGCGGGAAATAAGGATCCCAATAGTTTTCATTGTGCCAATCTGGCTTCGAAAAATACGCTCCAGTTGAAATATTTTCGCTTCTAAAAGCATTAAAAACTTCTTTTAAAATATCTGCTTTTGGATTTGTGCTAAAAGGACAATCTTTGTCAGTTACTTTATAATCAGTATATTTTGAATCAAACATCGTGAATCCGTCATGGTGTTTTGTGGTAAAAACCATGTATTTCATTCCGGCCGCTTTTGCTGCTTTTGCCCATTTCGTCGGATCGAATTTTGTTGGGTTGAACGTTTTTTTCAAACCTTCGTATTCTTTCACATATTCGGTATAATTATTCGGGTTGCTTCCTTTTTTTCGTTCACACCAACCGTAATCTTCTGGACAAATCGACCAAGATTCCACAATTCCCCATTGGCTGTAAGTTCCCCAGTGCATTAAAAGACCAAACTTTTTCCCTTGCCATTCTTCCAAATTTTTCAAAACCGCAGGATCAGTTTCTGGTACATAACGTTCATCTTCATAAATTGCTTGCGAAAACAATTGTACAGAAAATAATAATGCTAAAATGAATATTCCCTTTTTCATATTATGTTTTGTTATTTTTAATTCACTAAAATTTCATCTACGAACAGCCATGAACTTTCGCCTCTTGGGCTCTTTTTCAAATTCATTCCAATTACTTTTACGTAACGAGCATTTTGCTGTTGGAAATTGATTTTAAAATCTTTCAATTCTGAAACTGGATTCGCCGCATAAGGACGTGATACTTTTCCAACTTCTTTATAATTTATGCCATCAGTAGAAATCAATATTTTTATCTGTATTGGAAAAAACACACCTGCACCTTGGCTTTCTAAAGTTCCAACAACAACTTGTTGAATACTTTCTGGCTTTTCAAGATCGATTACCAATTCCATATCGTTTACAAGCCAAGCCTGCCATTGTCCGTCATGGAAATTTTTAGAACCACGAATCGTATTTACCATTGTAGAAGCTCCAACTCCTGTATAATTTTTATTGTAAGGCGTCAAATAATCTACTTTGTGCGCCACTGCCTTATGAAATACAATTGTATCTGTAAATGTTTTCCCAACTGGTTTATCATCCTGAAAAAGTGAAGCTTTTAAAACTGTCGTTTCTTTAAACTGAATAGGATTCGTATATTTTTGAGCATTTTGACCAATAGTATTATTCCCTAAAACATAACGAATATCTGGATTTGAAAACTCATTTTTCAGTGTCACATTTACTTGTTTGTTCACTAAATCTGCAGTTGAAGAAGCAGTAACTAAAAAAGCACTTTTTGCATAATTGATTCCCAAATAATCGTAACGTTTGAATTGCTTGGCAAGTCTTTCAGTGAAATCATTCCAGTCACGATTTTCTTTTGTGCTCCACAAAACTTCAGATAATGCAGCCAATCTTGGAAAAATCATATATTCAGAATCCTTTGGTCCTGGAAGAAATTCTGCCCATAAATTTGCCTGTCCGCCTAAAACGTGTTTTGCTTCAGATGCTGACATGGTCGAAACAACAGGATCAAATTCATACACTTTATTCAATGGATTATAAGCATCAAAAGCTAAAGGCTCTTCGTTTTGAGGCCCTTGGTAGAAGTTGAAATAACACGGTGATTCTGGCGTCATGATTACATCATGTCCTTGTGCTGCCGCTTCGGTTCCGCCTTTAGTTCCTCTCCAGCTCATTACTGTTGCTTCGGGAGCCAAACCTCCTTCTAAAATCTCATCCCAACCAATTAGTTTTTTGCCTTTAGAATTGATGTATTTTTCCATTCTTTTTACAAAATAACTTTGCAGTTCATGAACATTTTTCAATCCTAGATCTTTCATTCTTTTTTGGCAATGTGGACATTTTTCCCAATTGGTTTTGGTCGCTTCATCTCCACCAATATGAATGTATTTTGAAGGAAAAATAGCCATCACCTCGTCCATAACATTTTCAAGAAACTCAAAAGTAGTTTCTTTTCCTGCGCAATAAATATCTGTAATAGGCCATAAACCGCCTGAAGGAACACCAATTCGCTGATCGAAACAAGCTAATTCAGGATAAGCCGCAATCGCACTGCTCACGTGTGCCGGCATTTCGATTTCTGGAATTACTTCAACATTTTTTGAAGCCGCATATTTTACAATTTCTTTTAATTCTTCTTGAGTCAAGAAACCGCCGTATGTCCCTTTTTCGTCTGGATTTGTAACCAATCTTGCATTCCATGCTAAATTTTCCTGATCCACTCTCCAGGCACCAACTTCGGTTAATTTTGGATATTTTTTAATTTCAATTCTCCAGCCTTGATCGTCAACTAAATGCAAATGCAAAACGTTCATTTTATGCATTGCCAAACGATCAATAGTCGAAAGAATATAATTTTTATCAAAGAAATGACGCGACAAATCCAACATCAAACCTCTATATTGAAAACGTGGTTCATCTGTAATCGTTACAATTGGAATATACCATTTTGCAGACGTGATTACATATTTACTTTCAATAGCTGCAGGAAGCAGTTGTCGAATAGTTTCTAAACCATAAATAAAACCGGCATTTGCGCTTGCGGTAATAACAATACTATTTGGATTTACTTCTAATTTATAGGCTTCTTTATGAAATGAAGGGTCAACTTCAAATCGAATATAATTGCTTTTTGGTGCTTTTGTGGCAATAACAGGACGCCAACCTGCCGCAGTCCCAAATTTGTTGATTAATGCATTTGAAATTTCCTTTTGAAAATCTGTATTAGCAACAAAAGTTGTTTTATCAGAAAACACAAAAGATCCCGGATATAAAACCATTTGATTTGGTTTTGGAATAATTTGTATAGCGTTTTCCACCATTTTTTGTTGGCTATAACCCGAACTTAAAACCATTAAGAAGATTAAGATGAATATTGATTTTAATTTTCTCATAATTATTATTTTAAAGATGGTGTTATTTTAAATTGATACTGATAATTTTTGTCTTGCAAAAGATACTGTTTCATTGGCCATGCTTGCCAGCTGTCAATACCGCCAACTCCCATTTGTTTATAATCGATTTTCAAACTTGTTAAATCTCTTTCTTTCAATTCGGCGGCGTGTCTTTGATCTTTTTCTAAACCATCATCTAAATCTTTATTTAAATAATGCAATGCCGTAACCGCTAATAAACCATCCGAAGTCACAGTCAATTTCAGTTTATCACCTGATAATTCCAAAAATCGAATATCGGTTTTATTTCCTGTTTCCTGTGGACGGATATACGGATAATATTGCTCCGAAACCGTTTGATTGTAAAGTCCAACCTGCGAACTGTAATTTCTGTCGATATAATTTTCATGTGGTCCTCTTCCGTAATAGGTCATACTGCTGAAATCTTTCGGAACAATAATTTCCATTCCAAATCTTGGCAACAGAGGCTGTTCTTTGGTTTTGTCAATATTTAATTCTTCTTTTACTTTTAATTCTCCGTTAGCGTTAAGCTCGTAATTTAGTTCTAAAGTAGACGAAACCTGTGGCAAACTATAGGTCGCTTTTACTAAAACTTTATTGTCTTTTGTAGCCGAAAAAGTCCAGTTCACTAACGTTGGATTTTCTGTTGCTTCTTTCCAAGCCACTAAATTTTTCTGGAAATTTGCTCCAAAATCATTGTCATTTGGCGCTCTCCATAAATTTGGGCGTAATTGATACCCTTCTTTGATAATTGGCAAATTATGAAAAGAATAGCCGTTTATGAACCCTGTTTTTTTATCGAATGCAATTTCGGCATTTTCACTTTTAAAAACTGTACTATTTGCTTTTTTCTCTACCGTTATTTTTCCTTTGTCAGCAATTTTAATATCATTTTTCCATTCGCCTTTATAAGTTAATTGCTCTGTTGCAATTTCGAAACCTTTTGGCAAAAGTGGTTCGGCATTTTTTAATGTATAACTAATATTTACGAAGGCTTCTTGGAATGATTTCCCTTCCAATTTAATTGGTAAAGCAAATGTTTTAGATTGATTTGGATTAATGTCTAAATTCTCAACAACTCCCGATTCTGCAGTTTTTCCATCCAAAATCAATTTCCATTGCAGTTTTACATTGCTTAAATCTTTAAATGAAAATTCATTGTAAACTTTGATGGTTGTTGTTTCTTTATTTTCCCAAGAAGTCAAAATATTTTGCAACACATTACGCATTTCAAATGCGTGCGGATTTGGTTTTCTGTCTACCGTAAAAACCCCGTTGTTGACAAAGTTGTTGTCGCTTTTGACATCTTTCGGCCCAAAATCGCCACCATAAGCTAAAACTGTAATTCCGTTTGGCAATTTTTTATAAACCGATTGATCGATCATATCCCAAATAAATCCACCTTGCAAATTCGGATATTTTCGAATCACATCCCAGTAATCTTTGAAATTTCCCATTGAATTCCCCATTGCATGTGCATATTCGCACTGAATATATGGTCGTGACGGATTTGGATTAGCTAAAATATATTCCTCCATTTTATCCGGAGCACTGTACATTGGGTCAATAATATCTGAATCCCATTCAAATTTCAAACCTTTTCCGTCCCACGCGCCCGCAGTAGCTCTTTCGTACTGAATTGGTCTTGATTTGTCTCGGTTTTTAATCCATAAATAGCCACGGTAAAAATTGTACCCATTACCGGCTTCATTCCCCATACTCCAAATAATAATCGAAGTATGATTTTTATCTCGCTCGATCATACGTTGCATACGCTGAATATGAGCCAATTCCCAGTCTGGTTTATTCCCTAACGTTTTAGTAATATCATAACCCATTCCGTGCGATTCGATATTTGCTTCATCGACAACATAAATTCCATATTTATCGCATAATTCATAAAAATATTCATCGTTTGGATAATGCGACATACGCACCGCATTGAGATTAAATTCTTTCATCAATTTAATATCCTGCTCCATGCGTTCTCTTGAAATCGTTTGTCCTGTAACAGGATCGGTTTCATGGCGGTTTACTCCTTTTATGTAAATCGCTTTTCCGTTTACCAAAAGTTGTCCGTTTTTAATTTCTACTTTTCTAAAACCGATATTGTGATTGATTATTTCGATCGTATTTCCTTTTTTATCTTTTAAAAGAAAACTCACTTGATATAAATTTGGAATTTCAGCACTCCATTTTTTCGGATTATTTACGGCGAAATCAAAATTTAATTTTTTAGAATCGCCAGAAAGAATTGCTTTTTTTGAATCAATAACTTTTTCGTTATCTTTCAACTGAACTTCAAAATTGTACGTTTCTTTTTTATCTAAATCAGAAAAATCAGTGGTGATTTTTAAAGTTCCGTTTATGTAATTTGCATCTAAATCTGGAATAATTTCGAAGTCATTTAAGTGCGCTTTATTTCGGGCAACTAGATAAGAATCTCTTGTGATACCGCTCATACGCCACATATCTTGACATTCTAGATACGAACCGTCGTTCCATTTCATTACTTTTAGAACGATCGAGTTTTTACCCGTTTTTACGTATTTGTTCAATTTAAATTCAGAAGGCAATTTTCCATCTTCACCATAACCCACATAAACGCCATTTACCCAAACTGTAAGATTTGATTTTGCAGTTCCGATATGAAGAAAAATATCTTTTCCTTCCCAAGATTTATCAATTGTGATTTCTTTTCTGTAAACGCCTGTCGGATTGTATTTTGTTGGAACAAACGGCGGATTTGGCGCCATTAAATAATCAAAATCGTAGGTCGTATTTACATAAATAGGAAATCCATATCCGTTTACATCCCAACTTGCAGGAATTTTAAAATTGTCCCAAGAAGCATCATTGTAATCTGTTTTTTCAAAATCCTTCGGAAGATCATTTGGGCTCTCTACATACTTAAATTTCCAAGGACCGTTAATGTCTAAATAATTTTTAGATTCTCTCCAATTGTTTTTAGTTGCTAAAGCTTCGTTTTCAAATACGAAATATGAAGCGTGCATAGGTTCACGATTCTCTTCATTTATTTTTTCATTCTGCCAAAATGGAACTTTTTCCTGAGCATTAACATGCAACGCCGAGGCAAATAATAGGGATAATATGGATATTGCTTTTTTCATTCTTTGGTTTTATTCTCTGTATGCTCTTTTTAAGCATATGAAAAATAATCATTTTATTTTGAGATAATTTTGCCGTCCTGTCTTAGGATGTAAGTTTGGTTTGAAAAAGGGCTTTTTACTAAAATATTGTATCCTGATGAATGGTTTTCTAGTACAGGTTTCAACGTTTTATTGTCAACTACGATTGGTTCTTTTGTAAGTTCTGTTATCGATTTTGCCCAAGTTTTGTGTTTCCCATTATATTCTTTTTGAGCTCGGTATAAAGCATAAAGTTCCCATTTTACTTTTTCATCTTGCGGAATTACAAACGAATCTTTTCCTTCTTTTGAAGAAAAATAAACATAGCCCCATTTTTCAGGTTCGTGCATGTTGATGACGCCCATTGGCGACCAAACCCAATTGTATTCGGGAAGGAACTTCCCTTCGGCATCTTTCTTTCTTTCATAAGTTCCATTCTTGATGGAATGTTGCCAATTCACTCTTGAAAAATTAACTCTCCAAAATTTATCAATTGGAACCACTTTATCAAAATAAGAAGTTTTATAAGATGCCCACGGAATTGCCATTTCTAAAACCCAGCCTTGATCTGTATCATTTGGATTATTGATTGTTCCATTAATCTTCACCGCCGATTTTAATCCGGGAATATCCCAACCGTTTGCCACTACAATATCAGATTCTCTGTACGGTTTTGTCAAAAATAAATCCCACGCCGTATTTAAAGCATTTATTTCTAATTCATAATAATTGTATGTATCATTATCCGGATCGATGAAAACTTCAAAATCATTATTGTAAAAAATAATTGTGTCGCGCTGTTTTAGATTGGCCCAAACATTAGGTTCTTCCATTTTAGCCAAAATATAAAAATTGGTTTCGTCCCAAAGCATTTTGACTTTCGTTGCATATTTGGGTTTGATGCCATTTTCTATATCTTCAAAAAGATCAGTCCATTCTGCTTTACTCCAAGCAGCGTCAGTATCCTCTCCGTCAATTGTTATTGAAGTTATTGTTTTGGATGCTACATACGTTTTAGGCACAATTGTCTTTTTCGATTGCGAATGTGCTATAATCGAAAAAAATCCTAAAGCGATTGTTAAACATTTAAATTTCAGATTCATCACTTTTTTATAAACTGTTATCTTTTGTAAACTGAACTACTTCGCTTAATTTTCCAAAAGCAATCGCTACTACAGTATCTGCTGCACCATAATAAACAGCTAATTTATCTTCTTCTGTATCATGCAAAGCGGCGCATGGAAAAACAACATTTGGCACATCGCCAACCATTTCATAAAGTTCTGCTGGGCCTAACAAATAAGGTTGTGTTCTGTATTTTACTTTGTCTGGCGAATCAACTTCTAAAAGCGCCGATCCCATTGCGTAACGGAATCCGTTGCACGTATTAATAACGCCATGATAAATCATCAACCAACCTTCGTCAGTCAGAATCGGGATTGGCCCTGCTCCAATTTTAGTACATTGCCAAGCACTGTCTTCAAACGGAGTTGGTTTCATCACCAAACGGTGTTCTCCCCAATATTTCATATCCGGACTATAGCTGATCCAAATATCTCCAAAAGGCGTATGTCCATTATCACTTGGGCGACTTAACATCGCATATTTCCCATTGATTTTTTGCGGAAACAAAACTCCATTTCGGTTAAATGGTAAAAAAGCATTTTCACATTGGAAGAATTCTTTAAAATCAAAAGTATAACCAATTCCGATTGTTGGTCCGTTATAACCATTGCACCAAGTAATCCAGTAACGGTCTTCGATAAAAACAACACGCGGATCGTATTTGTAAGCAGACTCGATCATGTCTGTATTTCCAGCTTTCATTTCGATTGGTTCGTGGTTGATTTCCCAATCAATTCCGTTTTTACTAAATCCAGCAAAAATATTCATTTGAACTGCTTTGTTATCACATCTGAAAACACCCGCAAAACCATCTCCAAAAGGAACAACAGCACTGTTAAAAATACTATTTGATGACGGAATGGCGTATCTTTGTATAATGGGATTGTTAGAATATCTCCACATTACATCATTACTGTTTTCGGGTCTGTCTTGCCAAGGAATACTGCTCATTTTTTCTAGTTTTTTGCTTATTATTTTTAATTATTTCAACATCTGAAAATGCGTTTTTCATTTCTTAAAATGATATTGAAATTGTTTCTTATTTTCTTTTAATTAAAACACTTAGAAACATAGTTTTTAAAATAAAAAAAAGGTTTCGGTTAGTCCAAAAGTTAGCATGTGTGGAATCTCTCTTTTGTCATTTTTCTTTTCTAAAAATAAAATACTATGTTTCTATGTGGATCAAAATTTAGTTATTCTTCGATTTTTCGAACTCTATCCAGCCACGTAAATTTCAAAATGGTTGTTGTTGCCAAAAAGACAATTAATGCTACAATTGCTTTTGGATAATCTTTGATGATAAAAAATATCGGAAGCAAAATCATGCTCGACTGCCATACAATTCCGATTGCACAATTGATCATGTCTCTTCCAAAATCTTTATTTTTTTCGAAAGTAGCATCTTCCGCTTTTAAAACTTTATAAACCGGATTCCAGAATCCCCAAGGTCTTACGTTTGAATAAAAAGATTTTAATACTTCCATCTCTGTCGGTTCGCTCAAGAAAGTTCCTAAAACGCAACCCAAAATAGAAAAGCCAAAAATTAACGGAAAGAGGTAAATGGCTTGTACATGTGATAAATTATATAAAAATGAACCTTCCGTTAAATTGGCTTGATTCTGTCCTAAAATAAATTGCAATGAGGCGATGATTAATCCGGCGAACATTCCCCAGAAATAACCCCAGCCATTAAAACGCCACCAAATCCATTTTAAGAAATTGGCTGCCACGTAACCTCCGTAAAGTGCGCTGGTAATCCATAAAGTCAAAGAGTTGATTGACTCGGCAAAAAAGCCCATAAAAACGCCTAAACCAACTACCAAAAAAGAGGAAATTTGGCTTACTTTGATGTAATGCGCATTAGATGCTACGGGCTTGAAATATTTTTTATAAATGTCATTTACAATGTAAGCCGGCCCAGCATTTACAAAAGCTGAAAATCCAGACATAAAAGCCGCCAATAAACCAGCCAATAACAATCCTTTGATTCCAACGGGAATGTATAAGTTAACCACTTTTGGCATCAACAATTCAAAATCAGCTCCAGTCAAACCTGCATTTGCATTTAATTCCGGCGCTAGATTTACTAATGCAATTACGACGATTCCAGTAATTAATAAATATCTTGGAATGAATAAAATCAAATTAGTAAAACCGCTCATATAAGCCGCTTCCTTAACTGATTTTGTTGAAAGAATTCTTTGCAAATCATAACTCGGCGTTGGCCCGGCGACACTCGCGAAAAATCCTTTGAATAAAGTCATTCCGATAAAAGCACCGAACATTTTATAGCCTTCCGAATCAATTAAATTATTGAAGGTTTGGAATTTTTCACTCCACTGCGTTTCAAATTGCCATCCGAAAAAGACATTTTTCCATTCTTCTGTAATCACCGAATTGATTTGAATATCGGTATAATTTACAAATGCATAACCGGCAATTAAAGTTCCTGCTGTAATCATGATAAGATATTGAACTACCTCAGTTGCAACTACAGAGAACATTCCGCCTTTAACAGTGTAAATTGTAGTTAAAAATATAATTAATAAGGCATAAGAACGCTCTGATGTTAGTAAAACCAAATCACCATAATGAAGCGTTAAATCCCAAGGAAGAATGATGGTTACAAATTTTCCGATTCCTTCAAAAAAGTAAGCGATGAAACCAATAGTAGAAATAATAGCAAAAATTGCCACAATAATATGTGATGCTTTTCCGGCTTTGTCGCTTCCAAAACGAGTCAAAATCCACTCCGAACCCGTCATTACTTTTGATTTTCGAATCCAAACGGCAAGGAACATCATCACAAAAATCTGATTCCAAATGGGCCAAAGCCACATAAACATAAAGCTTTTGACACCGTATAAAAACAAAACTCCAATCATCCATGAAGTTCCTGAAACGTCAAACATTCCAGATCCGTTGCTTAATCCTAAAAAATACCATTTGATTGTTTTTCCGCCAAGAAAATAATCATCTAAGCCTTTTGATGCTTTTCGTGAAATCCAAATTCCTATTCCTACAGAAAGCACGATGTAGGCAATGATGATCGCTATGTCAATGATATTCATTAAATTTTATGGTATTAGTTGGTTAGTTATTTTTTGGTTGGGGCATTCTAAAGTGGATCGATTTTTATTATTCCCGCTAAAATAAATGGCAAGAAAAACAAAGGTTTAGAAGAAAGTAATTCTACATTGATTTTAGAATTCTTAAGAAAAACCTGTTGATGATGCGGTATTGACTTTTGGTAAGCATAATGATATTTTATTTAAGACTTTATTATTGTTTGTAATAAATTAGCGTTGACAAAAAAACTAGTTGACTATTATTTTTGTCTAATAATTTAACTTTAAATTTATACAAAATTGATTTTTGCTTAAAGTAATTTAGACAAACGACATCTAAACGAAGACAAACATCAAAAAAAGTTACAAAACGTAGTATTATTATGAATTTCAGTTCCAGTAGATTTTATTCGATTCCCTTGCGCTACCACGTGTTTTTCTGGTTGACGTACTTTTTATTTAACACTTTTCGCTGGGGAATTTACTTTAATGATTACGTCTATTCGTTCAAAAGTAATTTACTAGGTTTTCCTATTCACATGACTTTATGTTATCTGAATATTTTGCTTTTTATGCCGTATTTGGTTTACCGTAAAAAATATCTTTTGTACATACTTGCCGTTTTGACGTCTATATTTTTGATGGTTGTTCTAAAGTTCAATCTTACTTATTTGCTTATCAATCATGATGTCTGGCCAGAAGGTCCAACCAAAATTGACAAACTGACGCTTACCTACACTATCGATATGATGATTGGGGAACTTTATGTAATTACGTTTGTGACAGCGATTAAGATTACATTGGATTTTATGAAAGAACAAAGAAGAGTTGTCGATCTAGAAAAATCGCAATTAGAAACCGAATTGCTTTTCCTAAAATCTCAAATTTCGCCTCATTTTCTTTTTAATACGCTCAACAACATTTATTCTTTAGCTGTTGAGAAATCAAACAAAACACCAAGAATCGTCACAAAACTTTCTGAGTTAATGCGCTACATGCTATATGAAACAAAAAACAGAAGACAGAGTTTAGAAAATGAAATCATTTGCATTCAAAATTATCTTGATTTGGAACGCATTCGAAATGACGACCGACTGGAAATCAACATGTCCATTTCGGGCGATATTCACGACAAGGAAATAGCGCCAATTATTCTTTTGACTTTTATTGAAAATGCTTTTAAACATGGTGTAAATAAGAACACAGGAAAAGTAGTGATTGATATCAATTTTAAAGTAAAAGATGATTATCTGCATTTTAGCGTTTCGAATCCGCAACCAGAATTTACGATTCACGAAGACAATTTCAACATTGCGAGCGGCATCGGAATCGAAAATGTAAAGAAAAGATTAGAATTGGGTTACAATAAAAACGAGTATAATCTTTCTTTTAAAAAGAAAAAGAATATTTTTGTTGTAAAGCTTAAAATTAAAGTCACTTAGCACGACTTTTGCTGTGTAAAAACAGTGCCTGCTAAATTATTTTCCGCAAAAAATAATAATAAAAAAATGAAAATAAATTGTTTGATTATTGATGATGAGCCTTTGGCAATCAATGTTATTAAAAATTATTTGGAACCCCTTGAAGATTTTGAGGTTCTAAATACTTTTAGCAACCCGATTGAAGGCCTCAATTTCTTAAAAAACAATAAAGTCGATGTCATTTTTTTAGATATTAATATGCCGGTTTTGGATGGCATAAATTTTATAAAAAGTCTTGAAAATCCGCCGTTAGTCATTATTACCAGCGCTTACAGCCAATTTGCTATTGAGACCTACGAACTTGATGTAGTGGATTTTTTAGTAAAACCAATTGAATTTCCAAGACTCATGAAAGCCTTAAACAAGGTCAGCAAACGTCTTGAAACTATAAACAACATTACTCCCGAAAATACCGCAGACAATCCATTCATCTTTGTTAAAATTGACAAGAAAAGAATGAAGAAAATTTTCCTGAATGAAATTTTAGTGATTGAAAGTCTGAAAGATTATTTAAAAATCAGCACGCTGACGAATAAATACATTATTCACAGCACGATGTCTGATTTCACCGACTTATTGCCGGAGCGAAATTTTTTACGAATTCATCGCTCTTTTACAATTGCCATTGACAAGATTGATGCCGTTGAAGGAAACAGCATCGAAATTGAAGGACTTCGATATGTAATTGGAAGATCATATATGGAACAGGTGAAGCAAAGAATTTTAAATTCTTCTTCTTAATTATTTCAAAGTTTTGGTACTTCCTTTTTCCAAAAAGCTTTTCAAAATCACCGCGTGATTAATAACCGGATCTTTTGCCGCATATAACAAAGTCAAAGGTTTATCTTTTGCAATATTTCGCAAACGCGTTACTTCTTCTGTTTTCGTTTTTAATTCTTCTAGATATCGTTTCGAAAATTCCTCATAACGCTCTTCTTTATGAGCAAACCATAAGCGCAATTCTTGTGAAGGCGTTATTTCTTGATCCCATTCATCAAAATGCAAATCTTCTTTTTTCATACCACGCGGCCACAATCGATCGACTAATATCCGATACGTTTCGTCTTTTTCCTTGGCGTCGTAAACTCTTTTTAAAATTATATCTTTCATTTTCTAGTGGCATAATTTACAAACAGGATCGAATCTGAAAAATTCAGAATACGATCCTAGTTTCATAAAGATACGAATAGAATATTTCTCTTAAAAGAAATCGACGCTATACATTTCTAAAAGAGCATATTAAAAATTCGGCAATTCATCTTTAATGCGTTCCCAAAACACATCGTTATACAAATAACTCGATCCTAAAATACTGGTTTCTTCTGTTTCATCAATAATAGAAATAGCAAGATCAATATCTCTGCTTTTGAAGTTTTCCTCTAATTTGGATAAAAACAGTTTATAGGATTTTGCAATATTCCCGCCGATCACCAATAAATCGGCATCGAAATTTATAATATACGGCGATAAAAATTCCGTTAGATTATCTGCAAAACTGTCGAAAATTTTAGCTGTAGAATGGTTTTCCAAAGCTGCAATTTCTTTTACACCATCTTTCGCAGTTATGCCAGAAGCATTTTCATATTCTTTTAAAAACCATCGCGTAGAAAAGTAATTATCTGCAATATCATCTTCAAATGGTTTATCCCACAGACAGCCATTATTTGGCACATTCAAGCCTTGAGTTAAAGGCAATTTATCATTTAAAAAAGTTGCTCCAAAACCCGTTCCCAAAGTAATTGCAATTACTTTTTCATGCTCTGAGTCTGTTATTTGCTTTAATGTACTGCCAACGCCAAAGCAACTTGCGTCATTCAAAAATCTGAAACTTACATTTTTGTTTTTGATGTATTTCAAAAGTTCATCAGAAACCGAAACATTAAACAAAGACTCAAATTTATTGTTGCCTTTGAACATTGCGACTCCAGATTCGTACTGAAAAGGACCGGGCATTGAGAAAGAAATTCCAATCGTTTCATTTTCTAAAATCAATTGATTTTTCTCAAGAACCTCAATAGTCTGATTAATTGCTTCTGCCCATTTTTGAAGAATTGTTTCTTTTGCTGCCATACAATCGACGGCACAGCAAAAATAAGTTTTAGGCATTATTTTAAAACTTTCACTATCAACTGCTGCGCTGCTTACGTGGCTACCTCCAATGTCCACGCCTATAATTATTGCCATTTTTGTTTATTTTAATTGTTTAACCGAAACCGACACTTTGTGCTCCTAACACAATGTAATTAAAGCATTTCCACATGAACTTTTCATTACTAAGCATCATTTCAAACTTAAACAGAAAGATTTTTATCTAACAATGATATATTGTCAAATGGCGGTACTAAATAATATGCTTTTCAATGACTTTTAGTTTTGGAAAAACAAAAAACACCATTCTGCATCAGAAATACAGAATGGTGTTTTTTTATCTTAATTAAGTTTGATTACAATTTGTACAGCATGCTAGCGGCGCCTAATAAAGCTGCTCCTTCATTATCTGTAGAAATAACGACACTAACTTCTAGACCGTTTTCTTTAATTTTTTTATCGAAGGCTGAAAGAAAAAATTCGCTTCCATTTGCAATTTTCCCTCCAATGATAAAATGATTTGCACCAAATTTAGTCATCCAAGGAATTGCAACCTCAGCCAAGTCCTCGCCCATTTGTTCAAAAACTTTTATGGCAATTTCATCTCCAGCAAGTGCCAGATTATAAAGTTCTAAACCATTTTTAAGAGTCTTTCCTGTTAATGTTTTATAGCCTCCTAAAAGCCCGCGCGCCGAAACATAATCTTCTGCAATACCGTCTTTGAAAGGTAAATTATAAATTTCTCCGTCAGTAGGAACTAATTCACCTGTTGAAACCGAAACGCCTTTATCAATGAAACAAGCGCCAAGTCCAGTGCCCAGCGTTACTGCCATCACTTTTTTAGAAAGATTTGCAGCATCTTTAAAAACTTCGCCTTTTCCAAAACAAACAGCATCATTTTCAAAAAGAATTGGAAAATCACTAGACAAATTAAGCGTTCCTTGAAATAAATAACGAACATTCAAACCATAAAAATGTTCATATTTAGATTGATCTTTTATCCAGCAAAGTCCATTAGCATAATCAAACGGACCAGGCATGCACACGGCAAGTCCTTTTACTTCTTCTACTTTTGAGTTTTCTATTGAAATGCGAATCACTTTTTCCCAAATATTCATAACCTGATCGACTGGCAAATTAGAATCAAAAGATTCTTTATGTACCGAAAAGTCAATCATTTTCATATTCGCAATATCTATAATTGCTGCGGTAATATGTGTTCCTCCAATGTCAACTCCAACGGCATATTCTTTATTCATTTTTTCACTTTTATCTATTTTCTTAAAATCTGGCTTTAGCTCAACAATATTCATTTCATTCATAAACTTTTCCAATAGCATTTTGAAACTATAACTAATTCAACCTCTTGATTTCGTTATTATTTTTCGAAGGTTTTATAAATTTTTATCTTTTAAAATTTGTGGGTATTTGATACTCGTGTGTACAATCATTTCTCCAAAAAGTGTATTCGCCCAAGCAAACCATTTTCGGGTAAACTTTGCCACATCATCTTTATGAAACGATTCGTGCATAAAGCCAGTATCGGCATTTGTCTTAATCAAATTGCTGATGCAGGCTTTGATTTCTTTTTCATCGACGCTCGTAATAGCTCTCAAAACAATACTCATTGGCCAAATTGTATCGGCTCCGGTGTGTGGGCCACCAATTCCCTCACCTGCTTTTCCTTTGTAGAAAAACGGATTGTTTTCTGAAAGAACTACTTTTCGGGTATTCAAATATAATGGGCTGTCTGGCTCAATTGCGCCTAAGTATGGCAATGAAAGTAAAGAAGGAACATTGGCATCATCCATCATGTGAAAACTGCCGTAACCGTTTACTTCAAAAGCAATTATTTTTCCAAATTTTGGATGGTCGATAATTCCGTTTTCTTGTAAACCTTTCTGAACCTGACCTCTTAATTCTGTTGCTTTGGCAACCAAATCTTTATCCAACATGGCTGGCAAAGAGAAAATTTCGATTAAATATCCTAAAACTTCAATCGCAAACATATTGCTCGGAATCAAATAGCCAAATAAAGTACTGTCGTCACTTGGCCTAAAAGTAGAAACAATCAATCCGCAAGGTTTTACAGGATATCCGTAACCGCTCAAAGGCACGCCATCAGTTGCCCAAGCTGTTTCTCTTTGGAAAGTGTACGGACCTTTATCAGTCCATCTTTGTTGTTCTTTAAAAGTCTGCAAAACTAAAAGCATGGCTTCTTTCCATTGTTTGTCAAACAGACTTAAGTCGCCAGTTTCTTTCCAATATCCATGCGCCAAACGAATCGGGTAACACAAACTGTCGATTTCCCATTTGCGTTCGTGAATTCCTGGCTTCATTTTGGTCAAGTCATTTTTCCATTCGCTTATCTTAGAAAAATCTTTATAAAAAGCATTCGCATAAGGATCTAACAAGATGCATTTTGTCTGACGATTGATTACACCTTTTACCAATTCAGCCAGTTTTTTATCCTCTTTCACAAACGGAATATAGGGCCAAATTTGAGCCGTACTATCACGAAGCCACATGGCATCAATATCTCCCGTAATTACATACGTATCAGGTTTTCCATCGATAATTTCGAAATCAACTGTGGTATCTAAAGTATTTGGAAAACAGTTTTCAAACAACCAAGCTAATTCTGGATTGGCAATTTGTTTTTTGATACGAACAATTGCAGCTTCAATCGCTGGACTTGTAAATTTTCGTTCTGCCAAAGGCGGTCTTTTGCTGATAAAATCTTTCAAAGCAAAATCAAATGCATTTGACTGCGAAGCAAAAACATCCGTTTGAATGGCTAATAATCCAGCGGAAAAAATCCCTGCGTTTTTTATAAATTTTCTACGTGACTGCATAGTATTATTTTGAATTTGAGTAAGAATATGGAAAAGCACTTGGCGCAGTTCCTCTTTGTACATTTGGTTCGGCAGACATATCAAAATTCAATTCTCCGCCTTTTAAGACATCTGAATGATTGATGAAATTTTTAGTATAATCTGCATTATCCCATTTTAATTCTTGAACATATTTGTTGGTTTCAGAATTTTTAGGAGCGTTTATAAACAGCTTTTTGCCGTTCTCTAATTCCAAAGTCAGTTTTTTGAATAATGGCGCGCCCAAAACATATTCATCTGTTGCTGGACAAACAGGATAAAATCCCATTGCCGAGAAAATATACCAAGCCGAAGTTTGGCCGTTATCTTCGTCTCCACAATAACCATCTGGAGTTGGCTTGTACAAACGATTTATTACTTCTCTTGACCAATATTGCGTTTTCCAAGGTTCGCCTGCATAATTGTACAAATAAATCATGTGCTGAATTGGCTGGTTTCCGTGGGCATATTGCCCCATATTCATGATCTGCATTTCGCGGATTTCATGAATAACTGAACCGTAGTAACTGTCGTCAAAAACGGGTGGCGTTGTAAAAACAGCATCTAATTTCTCGACAAATTTTTTCTGTCCGCCCATCAAATTAATCAATCCTTGAATATCATGAAAAACACTCCAGCTGTAATGCATGCTGTTTCCTTCTGTAAAAGCATCTCCCCATTTTAACGGATTGAAGTTTTTCGGGAAACTTCCATCTTTATTTCTGCCGCTCATCCATCCAATTTCAGGATTAAACAAGTTTTTGTAATTCATCATTCGTTTTTCCAACAAACTGATTTCTTTTTTAGGACGATTTAAGGCTTTCGCCAATTTCCAAATCGCAAAATCATCGTAAGCATATTCTAGTGTTCGCGCTGCGTTTTCGTTAATTTTCACATCATAAGGAACATATCCTAAAGTGTTGTAATACGAAACTCCTTTTCTTCCCACTGCATCCATCGGACCTTCATTATTTGCTCCGTGAAGCAATGCTTCATACAAAATATTGATATCATAACCGCGAAGCCCTTTCATATAAGCATCAGAAACCACAGAAGCAGAGTTATTTCCAACCATTACATTTCTGAAACCTGGACTTGACCATTCTGGCAAAAAGCCACCTTCTTTATAATCATTAATCAAACCTTCCTGCATTTCCTTGTTTACAGAAGGATAAACCAAATTCAACAAAGGATATAACGCTCGAAAAGTATCCCAAAATCCTGTTCCTGCGTACATATAACCCGGCAAAACATTTCCGTTATACGGACTGTAATGTACCGTTTCGCCTTTGGCATTTATTTCATATTGTTTTTGAGGAAAACAAGTTGCTCGATACAAACACGAATAAAATGTTCTCAATTGATCAACATCGTTGCTTTCGGCCGTAATTTTTCCTAAAACTTTATTCCATTCTTTTTTAGAAGTTGCAACCGTTTCATTGAAAGTCGCATTTCCTAATTCGGTTTTTAAATTTAATTCCGCTTGTTCTGGACTTATAAATGACGAAGCCGTTTTTACGTTTACAATTTCACCTTTTTTAGTTTTGAAACTTACCACCGCGCCTGCGTGATTGTCCTGCAATTCTAATTTATCTTTTTCTACACCTTTTTCATTCCATGTGCTGCTTGTTGCAAATGGCTTATCGAAAACAAGTACAAAATAGTTTTTGAAATTAGTTAGAACTCCTCCACTGTTGCGCGTTGTGTAACCAATTATTTTATTTTCTGAAGGAATAATTTTGATGTACGAACCTTTGTCAAATGCATCAACTACAATTGAAGATTGCTCATTTTCAGGAAAAGTGATTTGAAAATGCGCTGCTCTTTCAGTTGCCGTGATTTCAGTTGTAACATCATAATCTGCTAGATAAACACTGTAGTAATACGGTTTTGAAACCTCAGCTTTATGACTGAACCAGCTTGCGCGATCTGCTTCGGCAACTACTATTTTCCCAGTTACCGGCATAATCGAAAACTGACCGTAATCGTTCATCCAAGGCGATGGCTGATGGGTTTGCTTAAATCCTCTTATTTTTTCTGCTGTGTATGTATATGCCCATCCGTCACCCATTTTCCCAGTTTGTGGTGTCCAGAAATTCATTCCCCATGGCCTGCAAATTGCCGGATACGTATTTCCATTGGACAAACTATGCACAGATTGCGTCCCCATTAACGGGTTTACATATTCTGCTGGATCGATAGGTTTTACCTGTGCCGTAGCAATACCGCACTGTATTAATCCTAAAAAAACTAAGCTCTTTAATTTCATATTTTTTTATTTTTTGCATTAGGCTTTAAGCAATAAGCTATAGGCTAAACTGAACTTTTAACTCTATCGTTTCCAACACTGAAAACTGAGACTGCGACCGAAAACTAAAAAGGTCTATCTTCTTTTTTTACTCCAAATGTTGCAGATGGCTTGCTCCCCATATACAATTTCAGTTCTCCTCCTTTAACTATCATATCTTGTGTGATATAAGATTTTGTATAAGGTTTTCCGTTGTATTCTGCTTTTTGAATATACATATTTGAAGCACTGTTGTCGACTGCTTTTACGGTAAACGAAATTTCTTTTTTGTAATGAATTGTTGCAGAATTCACTAACGGACTTCCTAAAACGTAAACTCCGTTTGCTGGATTAACCGAATAAAATCCCATTGAGGATAAAACATACCAAGCCGACATCTGTCCTAAATCTTCATTTCCGCATAATCCATCTGGTTTTGTTGAATAGAATTTCTCATCAATTTCTCGAATTAATTTTGCTGTTTTCCAAGGTTGTCCAGCGAAGGCGTATAAATACGGAATGTGGTGATTTGGTTCATTTCCTTGTGCATATTGCCCAATTAAACCGCTGATATCAGGAGAAACTTCTTCACCTTCAACTTTATCTGTTATTTGAAAAAGAGAATCTAGTTTGGCCAAAAATTTGCTTTCGCTTCCAAACAAATCAATCAATCCATACGGATCTTGAGGAACTAACCAAGTATATTGCCACGCATTTCCTTCAACATAATCGTCTTTTCGATGCGCTGATGAAAGTGGATTAAATGGTGTTCTCCAATTTCCATCTGTCAATTTTCCGCGCATGAAAGTCGTTTCTTTATCAAAATAAAGTTTGTACAAATTCGCTCTCTTTGAGAAATAGTCGTAATCTTCGGTTTTGTTTAAAGCTTTTGCTACTTGTGCAATGCAATAATCATCAATTGCATATTCTAGAGCATTTCCAACACTTTCCAACATTTTGTCAGCCGGAATGTATTGCAATTTTTGAACATAATCCATTCCGTCACGCGTTTGCATGGCTGTTTTCTTCATAGCTTCATAAGCCAAATTCACATCATAATCGCGATATCCTTTCAAGTAGGCATCAGCAATTACAGCAATTGAGTGATTTCCATTCATGGTATTGGTTTCATTCCCCATTAAATGCCAAACCGGCAATCGCCCTTGTTGTTCGTAAATCGCCAAAAATGATTTTACGATATCATTAATTTTATCTGGCTGCGTGATGGTGTACAATGGATGAAGTCCGCGATAAGTGTCCCAAAGTGAAAAAGTAGTGTAATTAGTGAAATTTGCTTTTTCATACACTTTTTTGTCCGTTCCTCTGTAATCGCCGTTTACATCATTAAAAATTGAAGGCGCAAACATGGTATGGTACAATGAAGTATAAAAAACTTTCATTGTTTTGTCATTTCCTGTAATCTGAATTTTATTTAATTCTGCATTCCATTTTGAAGAAGCCGTTTTTACCGTTTGATCAAAATCCCAATTCGGAATTTCAGCTTTTATATTTGCCGAAGCGTTTTCAGAACTCACTGGCGAGATTCCAACTTTAACCAAAACTTGTTTGTTTTTTAAAGTAGCAAAATCAACAACTGCTTTCATTTTTAAACCTTCACCTTCAGTTCCTGAAACTGGTGCTTTATCATCGTATAAAGCCAAATTTGAAATAGGTTCCGAAAATTCCATTGTAAAATAAACACGCTGATCTGCCGCCCATCCTGCTGAAAAACGATAACCAGCCAATGTCGTTGCGTTTATTTTTTTGATGAATGTTTTTACGGGTTTGTCCCAGCCAACTCCATCTGCAAGATCTAATAAAACATGAGCATCAGACGGCGAGTTAAAAGTGTATTTATGAAAACCAACTCTTTCGCTTGCTGTCAATTCGGCTTTAATCTTATATTTATCCAAAATGACACTGTAATAGCCTGGTTTGCTTACTTCATTTGCATGCGAAAAGTAAGAACCATACCCATTTGC
Source organism: Flavobacterium mesophilum (assembly GCF_039581405.1). Taxonomy (NCBI): domain Bacteria; kingdom Pseudomonadati; phylum Bacteroidota; class Flavobacteriia; order Flavobacteriales; family Flavobacteriaceae; genus Flavobacterium; species Flavobacterium mesophilum. The sequence continues at coordinate 195,915 of NZ_JBCPXZ010000004.1, forward strand.
CATGTCTTCTTTTGTGCCTTTAAAAAGAGGCACTTTTCCTGTAACCGGAAGCAATAAGATATCATTTAAATCTCCAATTCCAGTACCACTTAAATGTGTGTGAGTAAAACCTAAAATAGTATTACTCGCATAATTATAACCACTACACCAATCCCAACCTTCAAAAATGTTTACAGGCCCTAATTGAACGGCACCAAACGGAACATTCGCACCCACAAATACGTGACCATGCCCCGCTGATCCTATTAGCGGATTTACATATTTGGTATAATCTATGTTATTTTGATTCGCACTTTTTTTCTGCGCTTCCGCGGAAGTTGAAAAAAACAAGTTTAAAGCGAAAATACCGCTGACAGCTATTTTGGTGCATTTTGTAAACATATATTCTTTTTTATTTTGGCTTGCGTAACTTTTGACCCACGAATGACACGGGTTAAACTGATTTACACGGATATTTTTAATTTAAAATTTACATTCTTTGCGTTAGACGCACTACAGTGCGTCTCTACGAAAAACCTTTGAACCTTTGTCTCTTTGTTACTTTGTCCCTTTGTTACTTTGTCCCTTTGTTACTTTGTTTCTTTGTACCTTGCTAAAACCTCATATAAAGAAACAATCTTCACGTCTAGTTTTGCTATTTTACCTTCAAACGTAATTGTTTTCTCTTCTCCTTCTTTCAGATCGAAATAATTATCATTCCATTTTCCGGTATATCCTTTTATGGAAACATATACATATTTTGCTGCTTTTGAAGCTTTCAAAGTCACTTTATTTCCTGAGATTTTATAAGTGATTTTTGGATCTTCTAGTTTTAAATTAATCGGACGCATCAAATCAATTTCGGGCTTTTTATCATCTCTATAAGCTTCTTTCATTGCGTACCACGCCGCTTTTGGCTGACGGTCATAATAATCGGTTACGCTCCAGCTTGCTACAGGCCAGCAATCGTTAAGTTGCCAAACCAAGGTTCCCATATTATACGGCGCTTTTGAACGATGAATTCCGATAATGTTTTTTAAAGAATAATATTGAAGACATTGCGTGAGATACGTATAATCTTCAACACTCATTTTCTTGATTTTTTCCTCATTTATGAAATATCGATTCAAATAAGAATCTAATTTCATGAAACCTTTTCCAGCTTTTAGATGCGCTTCTAAAATATCTGAATACAAATAGCGATCTTCTGGCAAAGTAAACGCTTCGATGGAAGCATAATTTGGCATTGCCAACATTCCATATTCACTTACAAAACGGCCTGTTTTAGAGTTCATTATTTCTATATCATCAAGTCCCCACCAGACACCCCAATAATGACTGTCACCTTGCGTAAGACTTTCTTTCTTTCCCCAGCCAAATAAAGGCGAAGAACTTACATAAGGTCGTTTATTGTCAACTTCCTTTACCCATTTTGGAATACTATCCTGAAACAACCGAACATAATCATGCCACAAACGCGTTGAATCTTGTTTCGACATGTTCATGCTTTTTTGCCAACCCCAATTTTTAAAGGCTTCGTCGATTTCATTGTTACCACACCATAAAACAATACTAGGATGATGGCGAAGGCGTTTTACTTGATACTGAACTTCGGCTTTTACATTGTCAAAAAAGGCTTTGTCGCCAGGAACCATTGTTCCGGCAAACATAAAATCCTGCCATACATAAATGCCGTTTTTATCACATAAATCATAAAAATAATCATCCTCATAAATACCGCCACCCCAAACGCGAAGCATATTCATATTGGCACCTTTTGCCATTGAAATTACTTTCTCATATTCTTTTTTTGTCATTCTCGAAAGAAAAGCATCTGACGGAATATAATTGGCGCCTTTCATGTAAACTGGCTTTTCATCAATTTTGAAATAAAATGATTTACCAACACTGTCTGGCTCCTGAACCAATTCTATTTTACGGTTCAACACATAAGGTTTCTCAGGTGTTTTTTTATCATAAAATTCTAAACGCGGTGTTTTCCAAATACCGCAAGTCGTGAATTTTGGCCCCCAATCCCATCCAAAATGATATTGCGCTTTTCGAACATAGGCACGCGGATTATCAGGAATTACAAAAGGCAAATCTTTTTTGGCCAATGAATCCGCTACATTTTGCGCCGATTTAAACACAATAACCAAATCATTATTTCCAGATTTCAGCAAATTTTTCACTTCCACTCGCCATTGACGAAACATATTATCTGCTTTTAAAACCTCTTTATTATTCAAATAAACGGTTGCATACGTATCTAATCCGTCAAAAACCAATTCGGCGTTTTTCTTTTTTAGTAAAGCTGTCGTTACTTGAAAAGTAGTTTTGTATTCCCAATCTTTCTTTTCAATCCATTGCAGTTTCTTTTCATTATCTCTGTAAAATGGATCCGGAATTGCTTTGTTGTTCAACAAATCTGTATGCACCTCACCTGGAACTGTTGCAGGAGACCATTTTTCGGTTTTTATTTCACGAAATTTCCAGCCTTCTTTTATATTAACATTTTGAGCATTGGCAACAAATGAAAAATTTGCTGCACAAATGCCCAAAAAACAATAAACTCTTTTTCTATAATTCATTTCAATCAATTGCTAAGTTAATTTGCATCGCAAAGGATCGCCGGCAGTTGGAGAAGGACAATTGAATTTACAATTATTTCCTTCTCTTAGGTTTGTATCAGAATAAAAGGTAACTAACAAAATATCACTGAAATCATTTTCCTTTTTTACGGCTGCCAAGCTTAACTTATTCTTTTATTTATTGCAAAAGCAATTATTCCTATTTCTATTTTTCTGATTTTTTTACTACCAAAATCAGTACACCATCTTAAATTCAAAATAAGCCGGGAGTTGCAGGAATTTCGCCCGGCTTAATTCAACTAAACTAACCAAAATTCAACCATTTAAAAACAATTAAAGTCCTGCTCTGAATTAACTTTTTGATCTATTTTATATTTTAAATATTTTCTTTGTTCGGTGGCTTTTACGCTTGTAAAACCGTCAAAACAACCTAAAACGATTTAGTAAAATCTCAAAAAAAAACGAATCGTTTTTTCTTTTTATTCTTTAAAATTTAGAAAATCAGACTGACTCTCTAATAATCAAATCACCTTTCTTTAGACTTTTTTCAACCTCAAATGTTTCCATATTCGTCATCTGACTCATTAGCAATTCAATTGCTTTCACTCCAATATCGACAATAGGCTGTGCTATAACAGTGATGGTTGGAGTATGTAATTTAAAACTGTCGTGATCATCAAAACTAATAATCGAAATATCTTCAGGAATACTGATTCCCATGCCTCGCAAAGCTTGAAGCCCAGAAAGTCCCATATAATTCGTCAAAAACAAAACGGCATCAATTTTTGTGTTTTTCTTAAAAAATTTCACAAGACCATCAATTCTCGTTTCTTCATTGCTGTGATAATCTAAGTGCAATACAAGCTCTTCGTTGTACATTCCTTCTTCTTTCAAAGCATCTTTATAGCCATCTTCTCTCAACTTCATCTGAATCATTTCAGAAGTATTATTAACGACAGCGATATTTTTACGATTTTTTTTAATCAAAAATTTAGTTGCCGAGTTTGCTGCTTCGTAGTTATCCATTACGACATGGCTTACATTTTGTCCCGGAAAATATCTGTCGATCAATACCATTGGCTTTTTTAGCTTCAAAAGCAGATCAATTTTCTCTTCAAGATTTTTAGTCGGCGTGATAATAAATCCGTCAACATTAGCCTGCAAAAGACTGTGTATCAATTCTTCTGAACGCTCATCATCATCTCCAGTACTACAGTAAAAAACCCTGTAATCAATATTTTTGGCTTCGTCTTCAATTACTCGAGCAAGATCAGAAAAGAATTGATTCGAAATATCTTCAACAATAAGCCCGATTGATCTTGTTTTTCCAGTTCGTAAACTGGTCGCAATCATACTCGGTCTGTAATTAAGCTTTTCTGCTACATCTTGTACTTTCTTGATAACAGCCGCACTAATTCCCATTTTTTCGCCTTTACCATTTATAACAAAAGATACTGTAGATACCGAAACCTGAGCTTCTGTAGCAATATCCTTTATTGTAATCTTTTTCATGTAATGCGTTAATTTATTGGGTTATCTATAATCGTAATCACAAATATAAACAAAAATAATAACTAAAACGTTTTTGTAAAAATTATATTTAAACAAATCATTTTTTTATCATTAATATTAAATGAAATTATTCGCAATTATAAGAATTTTACATTTATAACTTAGTTAAAAGACACAATATTCTCAATAACGATTTTAAACAATTAAATCCGCTTGAATTATTGCATAATATCCTAACATCAATTCATCATGAATTAGGATTTAATTTAAATAAATTCGTATTTTTAGTATTATAAAATTGAAAACATAAAAAAACATACAAATTTGCAACGCTAATTGACGTTAAAATCTCATTTTTGCAACAAATTAATTTACACAGAAAAATGGATATAGTTAAATTTAAAATCACATCAAAAACGATAAAAGTTGAGGTACGTAATTCCAATAATTACGTTTTTAATTTTAACACTGCATTAGAGATTGAAAAGGCTGACCGAGATGTTTTATTAAAATTGTACAATGCATTAGATCTTCTTTTCAAGAAAGAAAATGCTCCTGAAATAAAAAACTACATTTCGCCCAACCAAACCAATATCTTAGATCAAATTTCTGCTGCTAATTTAGAGGAGGAAAATAGCTGATTTTAGCATTAGACAAATTTTAGGTACGCTTTTTGGATGTATTCAAGTAATAATAATTTAAAAATTACATATTATGAAATCATTTAAATTTTTAGCAACAGGAATTTTGTTTCTCACCGTTTATTTTTCGAATGCACAAGTAAATGTGAATGTAAATATTGGCACGCCACCAGCTTGGGGCCCAGTTGGATATACTGATGTACGTTATTACTATTTGCCAGATCTTGAAACCTATTATGATATCAATACTGCTAATTACATTTATATCAATAATGGAAAATGGATTAGAGCCAAATCATTACCAACTGTTTATAGAAACTATGATCTTTACAACGAATACAAAGTTGTATTGACAGATTACAGAGGAAACTCACCTTATGATAATTTCAAAACGCATAAAGTTAAATACGGAAAAGGTTATAAAGGGAAACCGCAACAAACTATAGGCCCAAAACCTGGAAAAGGAAATAACAAACAAGGAAAAGATAATGGAAACCATGGACACGGGAACAATGGAAATGGGCACGGAGGAGGAAATGGACATCATTAATTTTCATTTTTAATTCAAAAACTTACTTTATTCAATTTTATAAAAAAACCGCTAAAATAATTTAGCGGTTTTTTATTGCTCGCTTCGCAAAATCATCAGCGAACAAAAATTTCTTCTTAAAAAAACAATTCCGTTTTGTAACATTTTTCCAATAACGACGACAAATCTTCAATTAAATTACGGTTCTTTGCAACTTATTACATTCTGAATTGAAAGTGTTCAATTCTGAATACAATAATATTGACTCCAATGAGTTTTCACTAGTTAAAAGCTAGTCGCGATATTTTTCGTTATGGACAATAAAAAGTTAATTTTAAGTTTAAAAAAAGGTAATGAAGAAGCTTTTAAGGAAGTTTACTTCAAATACTACGACAAACTGAAAAATATTGCCAAGCGATTTAATTCTCAAGTATTAACTCCAGAAGACTTTGTTCAGGAGACTTTCATCAGATTATACAATAAAAAAGAACTGCTCAACGAAGATGTTTTGCTGGATAAGCAATTATTTGTCATTTGCAAGAACATCATCATCAATCATATCAATAGAGAAAACAAAATAATTCAGCTTGATAACTTTCAAGTTGAGGTTGCACAAGAAGAAACTGATACTGCCGTTTTTGATGAAAGAAGCGAAAAATTGCACAATTTCATCAATCAGCTTCCGGAACAGCAACAAAAAATATTCACTTTACACAAACTGGAAAACCCTAGCTATAAGGAGATTGCAGAAATCACAGAACTTTCTGAGAAAACAATTGCCAATCATATTTATCTCGCCAGTAAATTTATTCGAAAAAAAATCGAAAACCATTAGGAACTTTTTTGTTCTCGTTTGTTATATCTAAAAACAAGAACAAAAAAATGCACATCGAAGCGTACAAAACTAATGTCAGAACCAAGAAAGAAGCTACCTTACTTGTAGCACTTTTGCAATTCGTCATTTCTGACTGTATCATAAATTTTGACCGAAAAGGTCAAGAAAACATCCTCAAAATCGAAACCAATCGTGACATCAAAGAAATGGTGTACGGTGTTTTTACCAAACAAGGTTTTCAGTGTCAAATCATTTAATATCAAAAAATGGATAAAGAAAAATTTGACGAAGAGTTCAAAAAACTATGGAATGAATCCCCACTTTCGCATTCAAATGATGAGAAAGAAGCTTCGTGGAAACAATTTCATTCAAAAACTTTCGCCACAGAAAAACGAAAACTTAGACCTTGGCGCTATTATTCAGCGGCGGCGGTTTTGCTTTTTGTGCTTATTGGAACTGGAATTTATTTCAATACTAAACCACAACAAGAAACAATTGTACTTGCCGAAAATATAATTGAGAATACAACTTCAAAAATAAAATATGTCGTTTTGCCGGATAGTTCAAAAATAGAATTAAGTCCGAATTCCAAAATTTCATACGGAGCAAATTTTGCTTTAAACCGAAAAGTCGAAATTGATGGTGAAGTTTATTTCAAAGTCAAAAAAGACAAACAACATCCTTTTCAGGTTTTTTGTAATGAAACGACAACTACGGTTTTAGGAACTTCATTTATTGTTAATGAAACGGAAGACGAAAAAGTAACTGTTGAACTTTATGAAGGAAGCGTTCAGATGAATGTAAAAGGGCAAAATCAAAAATGGATTTTGAAGCCGGGAGAAAAATTCACTTACGGAAACCAAACTGCTTCGGTTGAAGAATTCAGCCGTTTTATAGATTTTGACAACGAAAAGCTTTCGGTTCTAAGTCAATACATTGAGAAAAATTATGGCTATAAAGTAATTCTTCCATCAGAAAATCTAGAGCAGAAAATCACAATCCGAATCAATAAAAAAGAAGATTTAAAAACAATTGTACAATTAATATCCGAAATGTATAACCTAAATTTTGAAATAAATGAAGATTTAAAACAGATTACTTTTCAATAGAAAAGAAAAAAAGGATGCAAGCCGCGAAACTACACATCCTCCTTATATAGTCAGAATAACACGAAGTTATTCCATTCAATAATATTCAAAAATACAAAAATTCATGAAGCATATAATTTCAGCATGCTTTTTTTTACTCAGCTTAAGCATGTCTGCACAAAAGGTAAATGTTACTGTAGATCAGAATATGACCTTAAAAGAATTTTTCAAACAGATTGAAAATCAAAGTGACTTTAAGTTTGCCTTTACAGATCAAATCGATACTGACAAAAAATATTTCACAAAGAAAAATACCTATAAACAAATCGAAATCGACAAGCTTATTTCTGAATTAAACAAAACGGCAACGATACAATTTTCTGTTGTTGGCAACAATATTTTTGTAAAACAGAAATCGCAATCTCACAAAACGGCTAAAAAAAAAAACAAGCTGAAAGGCCAAATTATTGATGACGAAAAACAGCCCGTTATTGGTGCCAATATTTTCATTAAAGAATTGGAAACTGGCACCATAACAGATTATAATGGAAAATTCAATCTTGAGGTTCCAGATGGCACTTACACTTTTGTAATTAGTTATGTTGGGTTTAAAAATCAGGAAAAAGAAATCACGATTTCTGATGATGCGACTATCAATTTCAATATCGAATCAGACAGTCAGCAATTGGGCGAAGTTATCGTGACCACTAACAAAGCGACAGATATTAAAAACACTCAAATGAGTGTCAACAAGCTTTCGATGCAAGAAATCAAGAGAATTCCTGTTGCAATGGGCGAACCAGATCCTTTAAAATCAATTTTGACTTTGCCTGGAGTTACCAATGCCGGAGAAGCTTCATCAGGTTTTAACGTTCGTGGTGGCGCTGCCGACCAAAATTTGATTCTTTTAGACGGTGCTCCTGTTTACGCAGATTCACATATGTTTGGTTTTTTCTCGATTTTTAATGCTGATATTGTCAATGGTTTAGATTTATATAAAGGCGGTATTCCGTCTCGATTTGGTGGACGTGTTTCTTCTGTTTTGGATGTAGCACAACAAACCGGAGATTTTCAAGAATATAAAGTAAACGGTGGAATCGGAATTATTTCGAGCCGCCTTTTGGTTCAAGGACCAATACAGAAAGAGAAAAGTTCGTTCATCCTTTCCGGACGTGCTTCGTATGCGCATTTGTTCATGAAACTGGCAGACAATAAAAACTCTGCCATGTTTTATGATTTGAATGCTAAATTTAATTATCGTTTCAATGCTAATAATACGATCTCATTTTCTGGTTATTTAGGAAATGATTTATTTGATATCAATGAGCGTTTTTCAAGCACTTACGGAAGCACGATGGGAATCTTGAGCTGGAAACATAAATTTTCAGAGCGTTTAAATACTAATCTTTCGGCTTTTTACAGTGATTACAAATTCAATTTAGGACTTTCTTCAGAAAATTTTGAATGGGACAGCAACATAAAAAGTTACGGATTGAAGTACAATTGGTTTTACCAGAAATCAGAAAAATTCAAAATAAACTACGGAATCGACGGTTTGTATTATAATTTCAATCCGGGAGTTGTACAGCCAACAAGTTCTGATTCCCAGTTTAATTATCAGCAATTGGATAAAAAATATGCTTTAGAAACTTCAGCATTTATCGATTTTGAAAATCAGATTACAGAAAAATTGAATTTCCGTTACGGACTTCGTTACAGCATGTTTTATCGTTTAGGTTCAGAAGAAATTAGTACTTATGAAAATGGTCAATCGGTAATTTTTAATCCGTTATATAATATTTATCAGGAAGGAACGCCAACTGGAAGCGTATATTATGGAAAAGGAAAAACGATAAGCAGTTTTGATAATTTTGAGCCTCGAGCGGCATTGTCTTATGCTTTTAATGACAACACTTCTATAAAAGCAAGTTACAACAGAATGGCGCAATACATTCATATTTTATCGAATACGCAATCTCCCTTGCCAATGAGCATATGGACCCCAAGCGGACCTTTCACCAAACCGCAAATGCTAGATCAGTATGCAGCAGGATATTTTAAAAACTTCAAAGACGGCGATTATTCTTTTGAGGGAGAATTATTTTATAAGAATGTCCAAAACCGAATTGATTATATCGACGGAGCTGATGTTTTGGCCAACAATAATATTGAACAAGTTATCTTGAACGGAAAAGCAAGATCCTACGGAATGGAGTTATTGCTGAGAAAAAACACCGGAAACTTCACTGGATGGATTTCATATACTTTATCTCGAGCAGAACAAAAAACACCGGGAAGAACGCCTGAAGAACCAGGAATTGCAAACGGCGATTGGTATTTATCTGGTTATGATAAATTGCATAATTTAAGTGTTGTTGGGAGTTATGAATTTAGTCCGAAATGGTCTTTTAATGGAAATTTCACTTTGCAATCTGGTCAGCCAGTGACGTATGCAAATGGTTATTATGAATTTGGTGGCATCCACGTTCCAAATTATTCTTTGAGAAATGAAAACAGATTACCACTTTTCCATCATTTAGATGTTGCTGCAACTTATACGCCAAGACCAGAGAAAAAGAAAGGATGGCAAAGCTATTGGGTATTCAGCATTTATAATATTTACAATAGAAAAAATGCCGCTTCAATGAATTTTACAACCAATGAAGATACAGGAATGAATGAAACAAGAAGGCTTTCAATCTTCGGAATTGTGCCTGGAGTTTCTTATAATTTTAAATTTTAATGCTATGAAAAAATTAAAAAAATACAGCATCATGAATAAAGCATTGGTTTTATTGAGTCTTTTTTCTGTTTTGTTTTTCAGCTCTTGTGAAGATGTCGTAAATCTGGATTTGGAAACTGGCGAAACCAAACTGGTAATTGATGCCGAAATCGTTTGGAAAAAAGGAACTGCAGGAAATGAACAAACCATAAAAATCAGCAAAACGGCGCCTTATTACAATGGCACAACGCCAAAAGTTTCTGGCGCACAAGTACGTGTGGAAAACAGTAATGGCGACGTTTTTACTTTTACCGAAGCCGAAGCAGGAGTTTATAAATGCACCAATTTTGTTCCTGTAATTGACATGGATTATAAATTGTTTGTTCAAGCCGAAGGGCAAAGTTATACGGCTGTTGAAAAGCTGACATCGGTAACACCAATCGATAAAGTAGAACAGAAAATAGTTCCTGATTTTGGCGGAAAAGATGTAATCGAAGTCACTTTTTATTACACCGATCCTGCTGACCAAGTCAATTTCTACTTAACCGATTATCAAAGCGAATTTTTAATTTTTCCAGCATACGAAATAACAAATGACGATTTCTATAACGGAAACCAAATAAACACGAGATATTCGCATGAAGATATGAAGCCTGGAAATACATTGAATATTTTGCATCGTGGTATTTCTAAAAACTTTTTTAATTATATGAAATTGATTTTGGAAGCTTCAAACTCAAATCCGTTTCAGGTTCCACCGGGAAATATCAGAGGGAATATTGTAAACCCAAACAATGTAAATAATTATGCATTGGGTTACTTTAGATTATGCGAAGCTGATCAGGTTTCTTACTTAGTAAAATAGATTTTTACAAAAACAGAAAAGCCTTAACGATTATGTTAAGGCTTTTCTGTTTTTAGATCAATCCTAAAATTTTACCGTAAGCAATTGCCGCTTTATGAACTTGAATCGTCCAATCTTCTGCAGCATTATCGTCAGCTCCGTCAGAAATATATTTTAGGCATAAAAAGGGAATATTTTCCTTCATCGCAATCATCGCCAAAGCATACGCCTCCATATCAACGATATTATATATGTGCGAAGAATGTTGCATTTCGAAGTTATCGCCAGTTCCACAGATTCCTTCTTTCATATCATCCATTTTCAAACCATATTCTAAAACCGGAGGCAAACCAGATAATGGCGTTTCAAATAAGGCAAAACCTAAACCACGAACATCCATGTCACGTTGTACAAATTTAGTACAGCAAATAACTTCGCCTTTTTGAAAAGTGCTGCTTCCCGCAGATCCAAGATTTATAATTATGGAAGGCTTTTTGTTTTGAATTGCTTTCGCCAATTCGTAAGCTGCATTTACTTTTCCAATTCCAGTAAATAAAATGTTATTTTCTTTAAAAACTTCTGCTGCTTCAGACTCCAAAGCAAAACAGAATAATATATCTTCAACGGCAAAAGATTCCGTTTGATTAATTTTTATCATGATTGATTTTAATTTTCCGTTGGCAAAAATACGGTTAAATTCAATCACAAAATCAATTCCTCGAAAATTGGATTCTGTAAAAGTGCTGTTGTCAGCAACTCCATTGATTTTTTGGAAGCATGTACTTGCCATTCTAAAGTAACATGATCTTGATTACAGCGCTGAATAATCAGTTTTGATTTTATGTCATATTCCGAGAAAAGTTCTTTGCATTTTTGATGGCCATCTTCGGTACGCTTAAATGTAATACGAAGTATTTTATGTTCATTGCTGATATCAATTTTGTCTTGCAAAACGGTCAGCATGGTCAAAATCAAAAGAATCATTAATGCGGCACAAGCTGAAGCAAAATAATACCCAGCTCCTACTCCCATACTCACTGCCGCTACCGACCAAATTGTTGCTGCAGTTGTAATGCCGCTGACATGACTATCTGATCTGAAAATAACACCAGCGCAAAGAAAACCTAAACCTGTTACAATATTCGAAGCAATTCGGTCTGGATTTCCTGATCCTCCGATCCAAATCGACATAAAGGTAAAAAAACAAGCTCCCACAGAAATCATTATTGTGGTTCGAAGACCAGCAGCTTTTCCCCGATATTCTCTTTCGGCACCAATTAAAGCTCCCCAAAAGGCAGCTAAAAGCAATCTGACTACAATTTCTAATTCCATTTATATCTCCTGTTTTTTCAAGTTAAAATTACATAAAAAACATAAAAAAACCTCCAAAATCAAAATGACTTTGGAGGTTTCGGATCGTAGCAAACAATTACTCTTAATTGTCTTTGTATTCTTTCTCTTTTTGTGCGTACCAATCTTTCATCACATAAAAAGCTTTTTTCTTAATTCCTGAACTTGAAATCAAGCCTTTTCTGTTAAAGAAATCCTGAATATCTGGCAATTGTCTTCTTGGTGATTTAAAATCAACTAAAATCCAAGGTGATACTCCTGCCAAACCTTCAATTCGATTGAACATCTGTGTATTCTGAATATATAATTCTTCTTGATATTCTTCGTTCCAACGATCTTTTTTATCTCCATGTAAGCCTTGCAAAGCCTCGCCCCCAAATTCACTAATTATAACTGGTTTATTGTACGGAATGACCCATGTCATATCTTTGCAAGATTCGTTTGTTCCTCGGTACCAACCTAAATATTGATTGAAACTCACAATATCAACATATTCATTCATATTGTCCTGCAATGTATTTACATTGTTTGGGCTTTTGGTCACTTCCATCGCCATACTTATTAAACGAGAATTATCTTGAGTACGAGCATACTTTGCTAATTTACTTAAAAAGACATCGCGATCATCACCATGTGGGGTTTCGTTTGCAATTGACCAAATCACAATACCACAACGGTTTTTATCTCTGTAAATCATATCATGCAATTGATGTTCTGCATTGGCATACGTATCTGGATTTGTCCATGAAATCGTCCAATAAACAGGAACTTCAGACCAAATCATTAATCCCATTTTCTCCGCTTCTTTTACCATATTTTCATTGTGAGGATAATGCGCCAGACGAACATAATTGCACCCTAATTCTTTTGCCCAAGTCAGCAACGTGTGAGCATCTTCTGTTGACCACGCTCTCCCTGATCTAAAAGGTGCTTCTTCGTGAATACTGATGCCTCGCAAAAAGACTTTTTTTCCGTTTAGCAGAATTTCTTTTCCTTTAGTTTCAATAGTTCTGAAACCAATTTGATCTACCAAATTTTCATCAGCTTTGCTTATTTTTACTTCGTATAATTTTGGCTTTTCAGGCGTCCATAAAACTGGATTCGCTTTGATTTCAAAATAAGCCATTCCTTTTGCATCGGTCTTTACTTCTTTATTGATTTTTAACTCTGGTATTGAAACCGAAACCGATTCGTTTGCTGTTTCATTGTTTAATTTGATCCAACCAGAAATTTTTCCTTTCTCGTTTTTGTTCAATTGAACCAAATAATCTTCAATATACGTATTCGGGACTTGAGCTAAATTTACATCTCTTGTAATGCCACCATAATTCCACCAATCCATATTTACAGTCGGAACATTGTCTTTGTGGCGTTTGTTATCTGCTTTTACTACCACGAAATTATTTCCATCCACTAGCAAATTGGTTACATCAAAATTAAAAGGCGTATAACCTCCAATATGAGTTCCAGCCAATTTTCCGTTTACATAAACTTTCGCATCATAATTTACAGCGCCAAAATGAAGAATACCTTTTGTTTTGGCATCTTTTTTATAATTAAAGTCTTTTTCAAACCAAACCGTTCCTTCATAAAAAAACAGTCTTTCGTCTTTTGAATTCCAATCTGACGGAATCTGCATTACCGCTGCCGTCGCAAAATTGTATTCTGAAAGTTCCTTCGTATTAAACTTTTTGTTTTCGAAAAATCCATTGTCTTTTAATGGCATTAAACGATAATCGTAATATCCGTTTTCGAGCGGATCTACAATGTAACGCCATTGTCCGTTTAAGTTAATATTGTTTCTTGCCGAAATATTGGACAATAGTGGTACTTCCTGCGCTATAGTTTTTCCAATAAACAAAAAAGCACAGCACAGCATTATAATTTTTCTCATAACTAAAAACATTTATTTTTTTCTTTTTCGAAATTCTTAATCGCTAAAGTTAAATTTTTATCAGCAGAATTGGGGTTACAAAAGTTCAGATTATCTTCAAAACACCCCATCAAATACTTATCAATTATAGCCCAAAATCCATCTTTTAATACGTTTTGAGCTAGAAATTATTCATTTTTATAAAAAATGGACAATCTTAAAAAGTCTACTTTTCTCAACAAGGACGAAATTTCACTTTTTCTATTTCCAAACTACGTCTTTTGTTAAAATTCAGTCTTAATTTTAAAACACAAATGCAAAATTTTTAATAATAATGTTTTTTTTCGTTAACAAAATCACTAACTTGTTTATGCTTAAGAATATGCACAATAATTTTCTTATTTAAACGCTTTAATTCTATATTTTTTAAAGCAAATTTTAATTCCCCGAAATAAATTTTACTAAAGGCACTTATTTTATTACAATTAAAAAAAATAAAACTATGCGAGTATCAGTTATCCGAAAAAACATAAAATTTACCCCAGATTCCAGAAGAGTTGTTGCCCGATATTTTATGAATGGCGACGAACGAACCCAGCAGATGGTAATACGGATTATGACACTCGACGAAAAACAGGTTTATGAAACCTTGGAACAAACACTGCGTGAATTTGCCAGAAGGCACCGAAATATCTCGGCTATATTTTTTAGACACTGCGAAAAAATAAAACCGCTCATTGTAGCCATGCAAATTGACTACGAAGCACTTTCATTGAATCGAAAAATGCTTATAGGTTCCTATTGTACGATGGAATATGCGATCGAATCAGCTGCGATTTTCAATCCTTCAATTATTGAAGATTTTGATCAATCGGGTCTTGAAATTGGCGAAAAACGTGTCATCATTTCGTTTAGAGCAACGGGAGAAGGACATATTTCTTCTATTGTTTTTAGAAGAGGAATTCTCGATAAAGACAATAATTTACAAATCATGAAAATTGGCAATCAAATTGATAAAGCCGAAATTGAGCATAAAACTTTATTAAACAAAGAACGATTTCTAACGAAATTGTCTGAAATGCATACCACGAACAAATATATAGATCAAATCATGCAGGATTTGCCGGATGCATTTGAATTTGTAGTATTAAAAAATCTAGTCAATACCGCTTTGAATGACCCTTCAATTCGTCAGGAAAGAAGAACGGCACTTGAAGAAATAATCTGGCTTGCCAATTCCTTTTACGATGTTCAGTTCAGTCATGATTCTGATATTACAGAACGTGTTATTTTTCCAATTTCCGAATCGGAAAGTCGCGGAATTGAAGATGCCCGATTTGTACGTTTTACAGATGATGATGGCTCTTCGCGTGTTATGGCAACCTATACCGCATATAACGGACACGCAATTTTACCAAAATTGATTATAACAGAAGACTTTTATAGTTTTAGAGTATTGCCACTACACGGCGATGGTGCACAAAATAAAAATCTAGCATTGTTTCCAAAAAAAATCAATGGAAAATATGCCATGCTTGCCCGAATTGATGGTGTCAACAATTACATTATGTATTCTGAGCGAGCAACACAATGGAACAATCCTATTCTTTTGCAAAAACCGCGCTATACTTGGGAATTTACCCAAATAGGAAATTGCGGTTCGCCCTTATGGACCGAAGAAGGCTGGCTAGTTATTACTCATGGCGTTGGCACAATGCGACGCTATTGCATAGGCGCATCACTTTTTGATCTTGATGATCCTTCAAAAGAAATTGGAAGACTTCCAGAACCGTTACTTGCGCCTCTGGAAGATGAACGTGAAGGTTATGTACCAAATGTGGTTTATTCTTGCGGTGCAATTATTCACAACAACAGCTTGATTTTGCCTTATGCCGTTTCCGATTATTCCTCGACTTATGCAACGGTCAATCTAACCGAATTGTTAATTGCTTTGAGAAATAGTTGATAAATGATTCTTTATAAATTCAGTTGTTTTAGAAACTACAAAATCTGAAACCTCTTTATGTGGTGTATGACCTGCATTTGGAACAATATATTTTTCTGATTCTCCAGTTACTAAAGCTAGAGTTTTCTCTACTTGGTCCAAAGTCCCATATTCATCATTTTCTCCTTGAATAAATAGTAAAGGGGAATGAATTTTAGGAAGAAGATGTTCGATATTCCAATTTCTGAAGTCATCTCGAAGCCAAGTTTCAGTCCAAGCTTTAAAAACAGTTTCAGTTTTATTTCCGTGATATTTCTGAAGTTTCAAAGAAAGATTGGTCGTGTTGTAAGCTTCGACCGCTTCTTTGATACCGTTAAGCGTAATTTCTTCAACAAAAATGTGCGCGGCTTCGCAAATAACCATTTTTATTCGCTCGGGAAATTTACTCGCTGCAATCAATGCTATCGAACCACCATCACTATGGCCAAATAAGATGGCATTCTCAACATTTAAAGCCCCCAGCAATTGATTTAAAATTTCAGCTTCTGATTCTAAATAATTTGGTTTTCGAACAAAGCTCAGCATTGGATCTGACTTTCCATATCCTAATCGATCATAAATCAACAAATTACATTGGCAAGCATCTGAAATTCTCTTTGGAAAATCTCTCCAAAGTTCTATACATCCTAAAGAATCATGCAGGAAGACAATTGTTGGCTTGTTTTCGAAATTCTTCTGATATTCGATATAAAGATTGTTTCCGTTTATATTAATTAACATATCGCTTCCTGAATTTTCTTTTGTTTTTTCGTTTTGGCAATATTAAGATATATAATTGCGCCAAGCATAATTACAATTCCTATTATCTGTAAAAATGTAACTTTTTCTCCTAAAATAATATGTGCGCAAAAAACAGCGGCAGGCAACTCCAAAGTCAACAAAACCGAACTTAATCCTGCTCCTATTTTTGGCATTCCAACTGTAAAACAAATTGGCGGGATCACAGTTCCGAAAATTGCCAAAAAAGTTCCCCATTGCAACAACCCAAAATCAAGATGGTTGCTTGTCGTGATTGCTTCAAAATTAATTAAAAAGATAATCATCGCAGAACCACTTGTCATTAATGCACTCTTTTCGAACATTGGAGTCTTCTTTCCAACTTTACTAGTAAAAACAATATAAAGTGTATAAAGCAATGCCGACAACAAGCTCAGCAAAACTCCTTTTATTGAAATAGAAGCATTATTCAAATCTGATAGATTTCCAGCCAAAACAGTTCCAAAAATGATAAAAACTGCCGAGCCAATTTCAATATTACTAGGCCTTTTTTTAAAGAATATCCATTCTATAACAATACTCAACCAAGTGATTTGCATCAGTAAAACAATCGCTAAAGAAGCAGGAATAAAAGCGACTGAAAGATAATAAGTATATGCCGAAGCTCCCATTGAAGTTCCCGCCAATAACAATTGTAAATTCAAAGTAAGTTTCTGTCCTTTTTTCAATGTTCTAAAAATAGCAATCGACCATAAAATTACTGTGCCAACAAATGCTTGAGTCAAAGTAATTTCAGCAGGAGTATAACCTTGCGTATATGCGATTTTTGCAAAGGAAGATAACATTCCAAAACTTAATGCACCAAGCGCAACGATGATAATATATTTGTTCATTTTCTACAATAAAATATGTTTTGTACACTCAAATATATAAATCAAAGAACAACAAACATTATATATTAAAATAATACGTATTTATTCCAAAAAAAGTATGTTAAACAGATTTTTGTACAAAATAAAAATATTTTTTTATACTTTAACCGGAAAAAATCCGATGCAAGATTTAAGCAAACAAGAAATAGAGCTACTTCGAATTCTTCAGAAAAATGCTAGATTCGACATTACTGATCTGACAGAAAAATTAAATATGTCGAGAACATCTGTCTACGACCGAATAAAAAAATTAGAAAATGAAGGATACATCAAAGATTATGTCGCCATTATTGATCAAAAAAAAGTAGGGCTAAATTTTACAGTAATCATTAATATTTCTCTTAACAGTCAACAATTAGATATCGTTGAAGAATTTTCCAGACAAGTTGCCGCACTTGATGAAGTAGTTGAAGGATATGTTACGGGTGGCATTTTCGATTATGTTTTAAAAGTCGTTGTTAAGGATCCTGAAGCTTTTAATGATTTCATAAGAAAGCTTTCAGATATTCCAAACATCAGCAAAGTTCAGAGTTCATTTGTCATGAATTATATCAAACAATCCACCCAGCTTCATTTCTAAACCTTAATCAAATCAAAAATCCACGTTAAAATCAGTGTTAAATAGCTGTTTTTCCGCATAAAAAAATACTTTTGTCTAAAACCACATTTCCGCTTTCAAAGCGAAATCCAAAAGACATGGTATGGATAATGAAAAATTTATTTTCTGCCTTGAAGGCGTTCCTGATGTAGATGATTTTACTACAACTGATGTGGTTAAAAATCTTGAAGAAATTGCAATTGACCAAGGTATTTCCAGCATTCATAAAACCTGCGACACTATTGAAGGTCTTGAGGAAAGCTTAAACACCTTATTATATGACGATCATAATTTTAAAGATTATGAAATCATTTATTTGGTAATGCCTGGACAGGAAAACAATATTTGTCTTCATGATTATTATTACAGCATTGAGGAAATAGCAGAACTTTTTGAAGGAAAAATGAAAGGGAAAATTATTCATTTTGCCAACAAAAAAAGACTGGACCTCAACGATGAAGAGGCGCAATATTTCTTAGACATAACAGGTGCACGCGCCATTTCTGGCTATGGATCTACGTACAACAAAATAGCGAGTTGCAGTACAATTGACAAAGCCTTCTTTAGTTTGTATCAAGAAAACGATGACCTTACTGAAGTGGTTGAGGAATTGTACCAAAAACATTATGCTCTTTGCAAACTTCTTGATTTCAGATTATATTACTAAGGATGAAATCAAATACAGCAGAGAAAATAAAAACGTACGAAGCAAAAGGATTCCGAGAAAAATTTCTTGGAGAAGACAATCCGATGCATTTGCTTTTCAAATCGAATTCGGATCATTTCTTTTGTTTAAAAACAGAGGAAATGATGCATTTGCAATTTCCGGTTCCGCCCTCAAAACACCTGTGCCATACTTTGATTTTTGTCGAATCTGGAAGTCATAAAATGAATTTGGGTTTTGAAGAATATGAGACGATCCCGAATGAAATTATTATGGTTCCAGCTGGCCAAGTCTTTTCGATAAAAAACATTTACAATACATACAACGGCTACATTTGCCAATTTCACCCTGATATTTTAATCGGAAAGTATGGCAGTCGAGAACTACTTAATGAATTTGATTTCTTAAAAATTTCAGGAAATCCAAAAACAAAATTAGTTGCAGAAGATATTCCAATAGTTACTGCCATTTTTAAACGTTTACAAGAAGAATATACCGAAACTACTGTTGCCAATTTAAATATTGTGCAAAGCTATTTGATTGCTTTATTTTTTGAGATGAATAAAAATGCCGTTAAGTCCTCTAAAAATATTTCGGCTTCAGAAATTATCACAAGTAAATTCAAAGAATTAATTCATCTTCATATTAAAACCCATCATCAAGTCAATCATTATGCTTCATTGTTAAGTGTTACGCCCAATCA
Organism: Flavobacterium mesophilum; assembly: GCF_039581405.1. Taxonomy (NCBI): domain Bacteria; kingdom Pseudomonadati; phylum Bacteroidota; class Flavobacteriia; order Flavobacteriales; family Flavobacteriaceae; genus Flavobacterium; species Flavobacterium mesophilum. Next base: position 215,498 of record NZ_JBCPXZ010000004.1, read on the forward strand.
TTTAAACAAATGTGTAAAAACCGTAACTGGAAAATCAGCCGTAAAATGGATTGATGAAAACATTTTACTGGAAGCCAAATATTTACTATTTCAAACTACACTTTCTATTAACGAAATTGCAGCAAGAGTGGGTCATGAAGACCAATCTTATTTCAGTCGTTTTTTCAAAAAACACGAAGGAGTTTCTCCTATTCAATACCGAAAAATGATTGATAAATCCTAATTTTAGATTATAGAATCCTATTTAATCGAAATACATTTTCAGAAATTTGCCCATCAAAAACTGCAAATTATGATTTATGTTTTCAAAACTACTGTTGATAGTCAAACAAAATTAGCGCAAGCTTCTGCCCTTCTTGACGAATTACTGCCTACAACTTCATGGAATTTTGACCTCGAAGATTGTGATAATATTCTGCGAATTGACAGCGAACACGAAATAACCGATTTGGTTTTAAACAACGGACTTTTCGATTGTGTTGAATTAGAGTAATTCATCCTCCAAAATAAAAAAGGGATGCAATTTAATATTGCATCCCTCTCAAACTAACTATAAAAATATTTAATTAATATCTATTTAATCCACTGTGGATCCCCAACTTTTCTATCTTTTAAAGCTTGGTTTCCAATTGTAAAATTACCTCCAGCTGCATTTGTAAATTGTGGGTCTAGCACAGTTGCAGACGCATCAGGTCTATTGTTGCTTCCTACAAGCTGCAAATTAGGTGAATTGAAATTATTATTATTCAAGAACGTTGGCGCAGCAGTTGCTGTTGAGTTTGTATAAACTGCAGATCCAACGGCAAGCAACGTATTACGCACAGTTGCTAAATTCGAAACAAAACGTAAATACAAGATTCTACTTGCTGCAGGCAATGTAGGAGTATATATTGTACATTGATCAATTAACACATTACTTGTTAAACCTGTTCCTGAAAAACCTCCATTAGCAGGAAGAACAGCATCTAGCCTAACAAAATCGCGCGATGAACAAGTATCGAATGTGCTTTTTGTTAAAGAAACATTTGCAACAAAAGTAGCTCTAAAGTCAACAAAGTCAGCCGAACCTGCAGTATTTACATTTTTAATAGTACTTCCATCAACGGTAAATGATTTTAATTTAGCTGTCGCATTTCCATACATTAACTGAGAAGGAAAATCATGAACATAAGAATTACTTATTAAAACATCTCCTAATTGTGTTGGAGCAGCGCTGCTTATCGCTATCGCAGCGCCAGTTAATCCGCTTCCGCTCATATCTAAATCAATCAAAGAGAAATTTACCACTTCACTTGCATTTGCAGGATTATTAGCAAGAGTAAAATTAAGTTTTAACTTTGGCTTATTTTCTGTTCTAAGACCTCTAATCGTTACTGTTTTAGTAATAGCTACTAATCCAGTTTGAGCTGTATAATCTCCTGGCATTAATACTAGAACAGAACCACTTGGAGAATCAGTAATTTTTTGAATTAAATTATTATCTTCTGCCTTAATTAAAATACCAGTTCCAATATCAATTCCAGTTGTAAAAGTTACCGCACCTCTTTTCTTTGTTCCATTCCATAAATAGGCATTATAAGCCGTCTCTCCTTTAAGCCCCGTTACAACAGCAACTCCTGCTGCTTTTTCAGCTGCCGTAAGAGTATGGGTCACAGTACCTGGCTCAACTGTAATAGTAGTTGCACTAGTGTTTGCAGGCCATCTTAAAGTAACTTGTGTCGCTTCAATATCTGATGCCGGTACTGGCGAAACAAAAAGCTGTTCAGACAAAGTAGTAGCAGTTGTAATCGACCATTTAGAATCTTCTAAACCAGTTGAACTTATCGCTTTTACTCGGATTGAATATACCGTTTCTCCTTCAAGCTGCACTTTCACTGGCAATTCAGATGGTGCAACATTTATTGTTTTGAAAATAGTTTTGAACTCAGGATCATCAGCACTAAATTGAACTACATAATGATCTGCATCTGGTTTGGCTGTCCAATTCAGCTCTACAGAAGTTTCATTTCTCACTGTTGCTTTAAGGTCTATTGGAGAAAACGCTCTGTTTACATCCAAAGTATCAATTACTTCATCGTGAAAAGTCTCACAAGAAGAAAAAGTCAATGCGAGAACTAATGCCGCAATTGCTCCTTTTAAAATATATTTTGTTTTCATACTCTTACTTTATTAATTTACAGAACGTTAATACCCATAATCATTAGTCAATTTTCCGTTGCTTCCGTCTAGGAATACTTGCCATATTGGCCAGAATTGTCTATTATCAGGATTAACTCCTGGTTTGTACAAAGTATTGATCTTAGTATCTGCTGTTGTACCAGTCCATGTCCAAACAAAACTGCTCCAACCAGTTCCAGGATTAGTAGTTTCTCCACGATTCAAACCGTAGATATCAAGACTCACATTATCTGCTTTATATTTGTAATACAATGTTGCTGGAACATCAGAATACTGTCCTGTACGAGCAGACAAATCTTTCATAGCCGCTTTAGCCTCATCCATTTTTGCTTTAAGCAAATTCCAACGAATAAGATTTTGTTTACGCTCCATTTCACCTGTAAATTCATATTTGTTTTCGTCAACAAGTGCTTTAAACATTGCATCTTTTGTTGTTAAACCATTTACATAACCATCAACTTTAACAGCTTGGTCAGCTGCAGCAAATGCTCTTGATCTTACTGCTTTCAAATATGGCGCCGCAGCTGCTGGTCCTTCTATTTCATTTGCCGCTTCTGCAGCAATTAAAAGAACTTCAGCATAACGCATATAGATTTTATTCACACCATCATCATTTGTTGAAGTAACAAAACGTGTCATCCACTCATAACGATATTTCCCAAAATACCATGTATTTAATGCTCCCAATTCTTGTTTTGCAATATTGTTTACAGCAGTTCCGTATTTATAAGGAACACAAGTAACATCTCTTCTTGTATCTTTCTGATCATAATCATAGAAAACTGTTGGAAGTGGTCCTGCTGTTCCTCCACGGTTTGCTCCATTTGCATGGAACTGATCGTTTGTTGTATGGCGAACTGCAAAAGTAAACAACATACGTCCTCTACCATCTGAGAAAGGAAGTTCCCATAATGATTCTCCTCCAGCTACTAAATATTCTTGATTGTATTTTTTCCAAAATGTTTCAAATGAAGACTCCAAATGAGCTGATCCACTTGCAATAACCGAACGTGATTCAGCTAATGCCAATGCATACATATTTGCAACTGATAATTCTGGATCTGTACTTCTTCTGATTCCGTCAGGATATTGCTGATAACCACTTGCCGCCATTGCTAAACGAGCGCGGAAACCTTTTACGAAGGCTTTATTAATTCTCTCAACACTAGTTGTCTCTTTAATTTCACCTGGCCAAGGAACTAATGTTGCTGCTTCAGCTAAATCAGCCAAAAGTTGTTTGTAAATCACATCGCGGCTTGATTTTGCAATATAAATTGTCGCATTATTTAACGGTTCAAACCTTGCTGGAATATCTCCCCAAGCTTTTACCAAATCAGCGTAATAAATTGCTCTTAAAGTCAAAGCCTCACCTAATAAGTATCCTAATTGAGATCCTGGAGTTGGGTTACCATATGCACGCAGACCACGAATACAAATATTAGCACGCTCAATACCTGAATAGCTCATTGCCCAAGAATTATTCGCCGTATTCATTTGTGAGTTATTCGGTTTTGCATCGTATGTACATAAATCTGATGCATCACTTACAGTTTGTGACGAGTTGTACCACTCTGTATCTGTATTTAATCCGTAAAAAGGAAGGAAACGCCCTCTGTAAGAGTTGGTTTCAGCAAATGGGATTTTAATTCCGTCAATTGCGGCTTCGGCCAAACCTGGACTAGAGAAAATAACTGATTCATCTAAGGTTGATTTTGCCGGAGCATCTAAATAATCGTCTGAGCAAGAAGCAAAAAGGCTTGCAACAAATATTCCTGCTATTAATATCTTATGTTTCATCTTGTGAAAGTTTTACTGAATTAAAAATTAAGGTTTAGACCAAATATCAACTGTTTGCTTCTCGGATAAGCTGAATAATCAACTCCCGGTGTATAAGGCGTGCTTCTTCTAGTTGAAGATTCTGGATCTGGACCTGAATAGTTTGTCCAAACAAAAACATTACTAGCTGTAAAATAAAATCTCAACTTAGAAACTCCTAAAGCAGAAGTCAAAGCATTTGGAGTTGTATAACCCAAACTCAAAGTATTAAGTCTTAAGAAAGATCCGTCTTCAACTGCCCAATCACTGAACACATAACGTGGCATATAAGGTGACCACATTGTTGTATTTGCATTTAAAGCAGTCAATGCAGCAGGATCTGTCACCAATTGTCCTGTAGCAGGATCAAGGTTTGTCCATCTTTTTCCATCTGCCATTTCAGTGCTTAAATTTCTGTATTGACCATTCGGAATTGAAGAAGCAAATTCAATTTTGTTTGCATTGTAAACATCATTTCCAATACTCCAGTTAAAAGCAGCAGAAAGATCAAATCCATAAGCATTTGCATTCAACACCATACCACCAGTGCTTTTTGGATTTGCATTTCCAATAACAGTTAAGTCATTTGCATTTACTTTTCCATCACCATCAATATCTTTTAATTTCATAGCACCTGGTTGCATTTTACCAACTACCGTAGAACCATCTGGCACTCCGCTTTTTAAAGTATAAGCTCCTGCAGCGTAATCAAAATCACTTACTTCATAACGTCCATCGCTCTTATATCCGTACATGATACCTAATGGCTGTCCTACGTTTACTAAATAATCTCCTGTAATTGATGAAGAAGCCCATCCAGATGCTGCAGTAAAGTTGCTCATTACACCAAGAGAATTGATTTTGTTTGTATTAAATGCAGCGTTGAAAGACAAACTTACTCCGTACTTTTCTCTTTCGATAAGATTAAGGTTTAAAGTTGCCTCAACCCCACTGTTTTGAATTTCACCCATGTTTCTGTATTGATTATCATAACCTCCAGAAATTGGGAAAAGCATTAATAAATCTTTCGTCTTATTTTTATAAACCTCAACAGAACCTGTTACTTTATTTTTGAATAAGTCAAAATCTAAACCAATATTTTGTGTAACAGTAGTTTCCCATTTTAAATCTGGATTAGCCATTGTTTTTGAAGCTGCCCAGAAATTATCAACACCATTAATCCAAGTAGATGTAGACGAAATGAAACTTTGAACCATTTGTCCAGGAGGAATATTATTGTTTCCAGCCTCACCATAACTCACTCTCAATTTAAGCAAATTAATCCATGAAGCATCTTTCATAAATTCTTCTCCTGAAATTTTCCAAGCCGCCGCTGCTGCTGGGAAGAATCCCCATTTATTGCTACCTAAGAATTTACTTGATCCATCGGCACGGTAAGTTGCAGTAAGAAGGTAACGATCTTTGTAGTCATAATTTGCACGCCCGAAGAAAGAAAGTAATTTGTCATCTGGGTAATAAAAATTATCAACTGAAATTGGCGTACCTTGAGTAGTTAATTTTTTCGCTTCATCTAACTCAAAAGATAATGGATAACCCTGAATTGTACTTGTAAGATCATTTCTTTGGTAGTTGATAGTTTCTTCTCCAAAAAGGAATTTTAAATTATGATTTTCACCAACTAATTTTTTCAAATCATAATTAAGTGTATTTGCATTTCTAAAACGAGTATCTTTTCTGTCCATCATGATCATGGCAGGCATATTTTGTCTTTCTGCCGCTGGATTGTTTTTCACATAATAAGTTGTACGTCCGTAGAAACGATAGTCTTGGTAGTTATAGTTGTCTAAACCTAATTCAGATTTGAAAACTAAATCTTGAGTCAATTTCCAAGAAAAACTTCCTAAAGTATTGAAGTTTTTTCTGAACTGCTGACGATTATTATCAGTAATAGCCACAAATGGATGAGTCAAGTTTTGCGCTACTGCTTCGTCTGTATCATCAGTAGTTAAACCCGGAACTGGGATTGGAGCATATCCAACAATATTTTTCAAACGAGAATCTGCAGATGAAACCTCATTTTGCTCATTCATACCAGCACCATTAATTTCTGTATCTGAATAACGAACTGTAAAAGCTAAATCAATCTTATCAGAAGCTTTGCTGTTTAAAGCAAGAGACAAGTTATTTCTGTTGAAATCTGATCCCAACATAATTGCTTTTTCATCGTAATGAGCATAGTTGAAATTGTAGTTGATTTTATCAGATCCACCACGAATAGACAAGTCACGGCTTTGAACTTCACCTGTACGTCCAAAAACTTGTTTTTGCCAATCGTTTCCTTTCATGCCTTTGTATTGGTCATAATCTTGCCAATTCCCAAAATATTTTGTGTAAGAACTCGGATTACTCAAAATAGTTTTATCAGTTTGATCAAGCAATGCATACTCATATTGCCATTTCACATAATCCTCAGGAGATGTAACAGGGATCGTATTTGCCATCTGTTTCATTCCATAGAACATATTGAAGTTTACTGCAATTTTACCATCTTTACCTTTTTTCGTAGTAACAATAATAACTCCATAAGCTCCTCTAGAACCGTAGATAGCTGTAGACGATGCATCTTTAAGTACTGTCATAGTCTCAATATCTGAAGAAGAAATATCATTCAAACTATTTACTGGAAATCCATCAACAATATATAATGGAGATGCATCCTGACTTAAAGAACCGTTTCCACGAATTCTAACTTGAACATTCGAGTCTGGCGAACCTTCAGAAGTACTAACCGAAACCCCAGCAATACGTCCTGTCAAAGCCTCTGCAACGTTAGGAACCGGAATTTTACGCGCTTCATTTCCAGAAAATGTTGCAACAGCACCAGTTAAATCAGATTTTTTAGATGTTCCATATCCAATTACAACAACCTCATTCAAGTTATTAGAATCTTCAGTAAGAACTACATCTGCCTTTGTTTTTCCTGCAACAGCAACTTCTTTAGTTCCAAATCCGATAAATGAAAAAGTCAAAACAGCTTTAGGATTTGTTAATTTGATCTTGTAGCGTCCATCAAAATCAGTAGAAACACCGTTTTTTGTTCCTTTTTCAAGCACATTTACTCCCGGCAAAGTAAGCCCGGCAGCGTCCTTAACGGTTCCCTCTATTGTAGTAGTCTGTGCATTTACCTGACTACTCATAAGCAAGCACAATAAGAAAACAAGTACAGAGCAATAATTTGCTCCTTTGTTTAATAATTCTTTAAAGTTCATGGTTTATTGTTTAAGTTATTAATTGGTTAATGGTAATTTATGTGGTTTTGAAATTCTAATTTTTGATGTTTTTGCCGTCTTGAATTTAAACCAAACTCAGTAACTGCAAGGTCTTTCAATCGATTTCGCTTGTAAAAAATAAGTTACAATCAATAAAAATCAAGTCATGTAATCGATTACACAAACATAGATATTTTTTTTATATAAAAAATTAATTTTCATAAAAATTTGCTAAAAAAAATTACATATCAAAAATAAAAGCACTTTTTTATACCACAAATGCAATTTATATTATGAATAAATAGTAATTATATTATTGTCAAATATTAATTTCTTTCGTTTTTATCAAAAAAACAATCGATTACATGAAAAAAAAATATTGAATCAATTTTGAAGAAGAGGAAGAACAAAAAACTTAAAGAAACCATAAAAACCCAATTAATTCTTACAATAACACTTAGAACTATGGACCAATTTTAAAAATGAATTCAAAAAAAATGCCCTTAAACAATTAAGTTTAAGGGCATTTGAAAAATCTATACGTTTTTTAAGCGCGCTGCAATTGTAAATTTGCTTTGTGCTTTTGCATTAAAGTAAATGTAATTATCATTCCAGTTACGGCCATAGCAATACCTATAAGATTTGGTGAAGCAAAATTGTAACCCGCTGCTAAAGGTAATCCTCCCAAGAAAGCCCCTAAAGCATTACCGATATTAAAACTTCCTTGAAGTGCTGCTGAGGCAATCATTTCAGCATCTTTGGCTGTTTTAATCATAAGCATTTGAATTGGTGCGATAACTGAGAAAGAAATTGCTCCTGTCAAAAAGGTCAGAAATAATGAAATATATTGATTGAAAGAGAAAAAGTAAACCATAAGCAAATCAAGCACCATCACGAACAATAACGCAAGTACCGTTGGTGCTGGCGAATATTTATCCGCCAATTTGCCTCCCACAAAATTCCCAACGACCATTCCCAATCCTGCTAAAATTAAGATTGAAGAAACGTCTTCTGGCGAAAATTTAGAAATATTTATTAATAAAGGAGCAATATAACTGATCCAGGCAAACAGTCCGCCAAAGCCGATCGCAGTAATCCCGATGATCAGCCAAGCTTCAGTTTTTTTGAAAAATTGCAATTGTGTTTTCATGTTTACATTTCCAGCTTTCTCCAGTTTTGGCATCCAAAGCGAAATAAACAAGAAAGTCAACAAACCAACAAAAGCAATTAATATAAAGGTGTAACGCCAAATAAAGTGATGACCTATATATGTACCAATTGGAACACCAATTAAATTCGCAATCGTCAAACCAGCAAACATAATAGAGATTGCTTGCGCTTCTTTTCCTTTATCAGCCAAACGACTTGCGACTACCGCTCCAACTCCAAAAAAAGCGCCGTGTGGTAATCCAGAAAGAAATCTTGAAGCAAACAAGAAATTATAATTAGGAGCAACAATTGAAAGTGCATTAAAAACAGTAAGCATCAATGCTAATATTAAAAGCATTTTTTTAGGCGGATAATTTCGTCCCGCGATTACTAATAAAGGTGCGCCAATAACAACACCAAGTGCATAAGATGATATTAAATATCCGGCAACCGGAATGGAGACTTTCATATCTGAAGCAATATCAGGAAGTAAACCCATCATTACAAATTCAGTTATTCCTATGGTTAAACCTCCTAAAGACAAGGCAATAAGACTTTTTTTCATTTTGATTTTAGCAGAAAGGAATATTATATTTCTACGATGCAAATTTAACACCGTTAACCTTTAAAAAAGTTGTACATTTACGATATAAAATTGTAAATTTAAGTTATGCCTAAATTAAATCAGTTTAAAACGCTTGTTCTAGATGAATTTGAAGAAGAGAAATTTCATCTTCCTCCGCATACGCATACGTATTATGAAATCATCTATATTAAAAAAGGAAGCGGTGTTCATCATTTGAACAATAATTTACTTCCATATAAAGCTGGTGATTTGTTTGTGATTTCACCAGACGACGAACACTATTTTGATATTAAGAAAAGCACCCGATTCATTTTTATCAAATTCACTGATAATTATTTCAACTCGAAGCAGAATTTAACTTGCGATGATTTTCTTGTGAATACTCCGGAAAGCTTCATGCGAGACAAAATCTTAAAAGAAACGGTTTTAAAATTTGACGAGCCCTGTAAAACGATTTTAAAAAATACAGTCGAAAACATTATAACGTACGGACATTACATAGATGTTACCTCATCACCTATTGTTTTCTATCAGATTCTTTCCATTTTTGGTTTGATCAAAGAAACAATTCGATGCATGAATCTGCAGATGCAATCGACACATTTGGACAATGAACAAATCGCCAATTACATTCATCAGAATATTTATCAGCCAAAATTGGTTCAAGTAAAAGTGATTGCTGAACATTTTAATATAGCACAAACCTATTTTAGTGCTTATTTCAAAAGGACTTTCAGCATCAGTTATCGAGAATACATTCATAATTTGAGAATGACTTTAATCGAAAAAAGATTTCACAACAATCAATTGCCGATTAAACAGATTGCTTACGAATTTGGTTTTACCGACGAAAGTCATTTGACGAATTATTTCAAGAAACGTAAAAACATGAAACCAACTGATTTTAAGAAACTGTAGTTATCGAAATCTTAAAAAGTAATTTCCTCGAATATTTTTAGCTAAATTTGTGCATCTAAAAAACAATTTCTTTGAAAAAGAAAATCCACATCATACTGCTTTTTGTAACGCTTAGTTTCTTTTTGAATCCGAGTTATACTTACGCATGCAATATGGGAAATCATAAAGAAATTGCTTCTAAAGAAGAAAACAGCTGTTCTAAAAAATGCTGTGAAAAGAAAACTAGTAAAGAGGAAAAACATTCATGCGATGGTAAATGCCGTCATTCGGGATGTACAACTTCGGCCTTGCAATTCGTTATTTTGAATTCAAATGAATTTGATTTACAAAATGATGTTTTTAATTTTTCTTTAAAAAGCACCATTTCATCCTACACTAATTCTACTATTTCTTCTGGATTTACTTCTATTTGGCTAAAGCCGAAAATATAATTATTGTATTTGTGACAGCCCATATTGGGTCTTTTCGAAATCAACTTTTTTAATTAATTTTAAAGGAAATTAAATCCTTTACCAAATATTATATACAATGAAAAAATCAATCATAGCTTTAGCAACAGTACTAACAGTTTTATTTAGTACACATAACATTCAGGCAAATACAGTAAAATCAAAATCAGGAACAACCGAAATTGTTGATGCGAGCCAGCTTCAATCAGTTTATGATGCTTATTTTAATGTGAAAGATGCACTTATTAAAAGTGACAGTAAATTGACTTCGGCGAAAGCTGCAACTTTACTGACAGCGATTTCTGCCGTAAAAATGGACAAACTAAAAGGCAACGAACATACGGTTTGGATGAAAGTGGTTAAAAAATTAACTGCTGATGCCAAAAGTATTTCATCAACAACAGATCTTAAAAAACAACGTGAGACTTTTAAATCTTTATCTAAAAGCACTTACGATTTAATAAAAGTTTCAAGTCCAGATCAGCCAATCTACAAACAATATTGCCCAATGGCAGACGCTGATTGGTTAAGCAAAGAAAAAGCAGTTAAGAATCCGTATTACGGTTCTTCGATGTTGACTTGCGGAAATGTGGTAGAAACGATCAAATAAATATGAAGCTCTACATCAAAAACATGGTGTGCGCGAGATGCAAAATGGTTGTGGAGTCTGAGTTTGAAAAACTCGGACTTCAAACTATTGCTGTGGAATTGGGTGAAGTTGAATTGGAACAAGAAATCAGCGATGAGCAGAAAGAAGTTTTATTGAAAAACCTGCAAACTTTAGGTTTTGATTTAATTGATGATAAAAAAACAAAAACGGTTGAAAGAATAAAAAACCTCATCGTCGATTTGGTTCATCATAAAAACAATGATCTCAAAATCAACTTGTCTGATTATTTGGCTGAAAACCTGAATCAAGATTATAATTCGCTGAGCAATTTGTTTTCGGAAATTGAAAACACCACGATTGAAAAGTATTTCATCAGTCAGAAAATTGAAAAAGTAAAAGAATTACTGATTTACAATGAACTTTCGTTAAGTGAAATTGCCGATATTCTAAATTACAGCAATGTGGCGCATTTAAGTAATCAATTCAAAAAAATCACAGGCTTCACTCCTACTTCTTTCAAACAATCAAAAGATAAAAAACGTATTCAGATTGAGAATTTGTAGTTAATCTAACCGCAAAGCACGCAAAGGTTTACGCAATGTTCGCAAAGATATTTTTAAGATAAAGCTTTGCGAACTTTGCGTTTTTACAAAGTCTCGCAAATCAAAAAAACCTTGCGTTCTTTGCGGTTAAATAAAACTTTGTAAATCTTACAAATCATTCCCAAAATTCTACAAACCGAACTCGTCGATAGTTCAGAAATTTGCATTGTAATACTTAAAAACCAATACAATGACTCATCAATATATAATTTCAGGAATGTCGTGCAACGGATGCCGAACCAAAGTCGAAAAAACTTTGAACGAAGTTGAAGGCGTTCAGGCAGAAGTAACTTTGAATCCGCCAACTGCTACGATTATAATGGAGAAACATGTTCCGACAGAAAAATTTCAAGAAGTTTTATCTGCTGCGGGAAATTATACTATTGAAATGGATTCTCCTAAAAATCATGGCGAAGCACCAAAATCTTGCTGTTCGGGCCATAAAAAAGAGAATCATGAGCATCATAAATCAGAACCTAAAAAAATACAACACAGTGCAAATGGCGTTTATTATTGTCCGATGCATTGCGAAGGCGATAAAACATACAACAAACCCGGAGACTGCCCAGTTTGCGGAATGGATTTAGTACCGCAAGTTGCGATAACAGCGACACAATTTACTTGTCCGATGCATCCAGAAATCGTTTCAAACGAACCCGGCGATTGCCCGATTTGCGGAATGGATTTGGTTCCGATGCAAGCTTCTGAAAGCGAAGAAAACAAAACTTATACTGATTTAGTAAAAAAAATGAAAATTGCGATCTTGTTTACGCTTCCAATTTTCATTATTTCTATGTCAGAAATGATTCCGAATAATCCGCTTTACAATATAATGCCAATTGAAAAATGGAATTGGGTTCAGTTTCTATTTTCTCTTCCAGTTTTATTTTATGCAGGTTGGATGTTTTTCGTTCGTGCTTATAAATCAATTGTTACTTGGAATTTAAATATGTTCACGCTAATCGGAATTGGAACCAGCGTTGCTTTCCTATTTAGTATTGTCGGAATGTTTTTTCCTGATATTTTCCCATCGGAATTCAAATCGCATCACGGAACCATTCATTTGTATTTTGAAGCTGCGACTGTCATTATCACTTTGGTTTTACTAGGACAATTATTAGAAGCCAAAGCACACGGACAAACCAATGGTGCAATTAAAGAATTATTAAAACTAGCGCCGACAGAAGCTACTTTAGTAGAAAACGGAATTGACAAAGTAATTTCAATCCACAATATTAAAAAAGGCGATTTGCTTCGTGTAAAACCGGGAGAAAAAATTCCTGTCGACGGAAAAATAACGACTGGTGAAAGCAGTATCGACGAATCTATGATTACGGGAGAACCAATTCCTGTTGATAAAAAAACGGGCGATGCTGTAATTTCTGGAACAATAAACGGAACAAAATCGTTTGTAATGATTGCTGAAAAGGTAGGTTCAGAAACCATGCTTTCTCAAATTATTGAAATGGTAAATAATGCCAGCCGATCTCGCGCTCCAATTCAGAAATTAGCCGATCGCGTTTCTAAATATTTCGTTCCGACTGTTGTGATTATTTCAGTTTTAACCTTTTTTGCCTGGGCAAAATTCGGTCCAGAACCCGCTTATGTTTACGGATTGATTAATGCTATTGCGGTATTAATTATTGCTTGTCCTTGCGCACTTGGATTGGCAACTCCAATGTCAGTAATGGTTGGCGTTGGAAAAGGCGCTCAAAACGGAATTTTAATCAAAAATGCCGAAGCCCTAGAAAACATGAACAAAATTGATGTTTTAATTACCGATAAAACAGGAACAATTACGGAAGGAAAACCATCAGTTGAAAAAATATATGCCGTAAATAATGACGAAGATTTTCTGCTTCAAAACATTGCTTCTTTGAATCAGCATAGTGAACATCCTTTGGCAAAAGCCGTAGTTTCTTTCGCAAAAGCAAAAAATACTTCCTTAAAAGATGTTGAAGGTTTTGAAACTATTGCCGGAAAAGGAGTTTTCGGAACTATCGAAGGCAAAAAAATAGCTTTAGGAAATAAAAAATTAATGGATGAAATTGGTATTTCTATCTCTTCAGATTTAGAAAGCAAAGTAACTGCCGAGCAAAATCTTGGAAAAACTATTTCGTATATTTCTATAGAAAATGAAGTTCTAGGTTTTGTGGCGATTACCGATGCAATTAAAGAAAACAGCGCAAAAGCAATTAAAGAATTAATCGATCAAGGCGTTGAAGTCATTATGTTAACTGGAGATAATCACAACACAGCAAAAGCCGTTGCCGATCATTTGCATTTGAGTTCTTTTAAAGCCGATTGTCTTCCGGAAGATAAATTGAAAGAAATCGAACGTCTTCAAGCGCAAGGCAAAGTAGTCGCAATGGCTGGAGACGGAATCAACGACGCGCCTGCTTTGGCGCAATCGAATATCGGAATTGCGATGGGAACTGGAACTGATGTTGCGATTGAAAGTGCTAAAATCACTTTAGTAAAAGGCGATTTAAACGGAATTGTAAAAGCGAAAAACTTAAGCCACGCCGTAATGTCAAACATCAAACAAAATCTGTTTTTTGCCTTTATTTATAATACTTTAGGAGTGCCAATTGCAGCAGGAATTTTATTTCCGTTTTTAGGAATCTTGCTTTCGCCAATGTTAGCAGCTGTTGCTATGAGTTTGAGTTCTGTTTCGGTAATCGTAAATGCTTTGCGATTGAGAAATCTAAAATTGTAGGCTGGACGAAATTATTTAAACACATAGAAACATAGTTCTGTATTGCGTGTAAAGGCGTTTCACTTATTGCAATACACATAGCGCTATGTGTGGAAACTAGTTTCTTTTATTCTCTTTTTAGACATAATCCCGATAGCTATCGGGAATGTTTCTATGTGTTAAAAATAAATTGCGCTCAATTTAGACCAACGATTTAAAAATTATAATCTATCATGAAAATCAAATATCTCTTTATATTTTTCTTAATCGCTTTTCAGCTAAAAGCCCAAAAAGTGGTCCGATACGATTTGTACGTTCGCGATACAATTGTCAATTTTTCTGGAAAAGAAAAACGTGCGATTGCAGTAAATGGACAAATTCCGATGCCGACTTTGACTTTTACCGAAGGCGATATTGCAGAAATTTATGTGCATAACGAATTAAAAAAAGAAACGACTTCGATGCACTGGCACGGATTGTTTCTTCCAAATAAAGAAGACGGAGTTCCGTACTTGACGCAAATGCCAATTGAACCGGGAACGACTCATAAATATACTTTTCCAATTATTCAAAACGGAACGTATTGGTATCATAGCCATTCTGGTTTACAGGAACAAATTGGTTTGTATGGACTTTTTATCATCAATAAGAAAAAAGACGATCCAACCATTAGAAAAGGAATTGATGATTTGCCGACAATTCCGGTTATTTTAAGCGAATGGTCGGATTTGAAACCTGAGAATATTCAGCGAATGTTGCACAATGCCAACGATTGGTTTGCCATTAAAAAAGGAACAACACAAAGTTATGCCGAAGCCATCAAACAAGGTCATTTTTCTACGAAAGTAACCAACGAATGGAAACGAATGAATGCCATGGACGTCAGTGATGTTTATTATGAAAAGTTTCTTCTTAACGGAAAAAACGAACAACAACTTTCTGATTTTAAACCTGGCTCAAAAGTCCGTTTACGAATTGCAAATGGAGGTGCTTCAAGTTATTTTTGGCTGACGTATGGCGGAGGAAAAATCACTGTTGTAGCCAGCGACGGAAATGATGTCGAACCCGTAGAAGTCGATCGTTTGATTATTGCGGTTTCTGAAACTTATGATGTTGTCGTTACGATTCCTGAAGACAATAAATCTTTTGCTTTTTTGGCTACAGCCGAAGATAGAACAGGATCTGCGTCTTTGTTTTTAGGAAATGGCGAAAAACAACCCGTTCATCATCTTTCAAAATTAAAATATTTTGAAGGCATGAAAATGATGAACGATATGATGAAAATGAACGGCGAAATGAACGATATGGGTATGAATATGTCTTTGAATAAAATGGACATGAACGCCGTAATGTATCCTGAAATTTCGGGCGAAGATGAAAATGCAAAACCTGCAATGGATCATTCGAATCATAATATGGAAGACATGAAAATGGAAAGTGACAGCACCGAAACTTCTGAAATTGTGACTTTAAATTACGGAATGCTGAAATCTCCATTTAAAACCAATCTTCCAAAAGAGGCGCCAGTAAAAGAATTACGTTTTACTCTTTCTGGAAATATGAATCGTTATGTTTGGAGTTTAGACAACAAAGTGGTTTCTGAAACGGATAAGATTCTAATTAAAAAAGGAGAAAACGTTCGAATTGTATTGTACAACGGTTCGATGATGCGCCATCCAATGCATTTACATGGCCATGATTTTAGAATTTTGAACGAACATGGCGATTATGCTCCATTAAAAAATGTGATTGACATTATGCCAATGGAAACCGATACAATCGAATTTCAGGCAAATGCAGATGGCGACTGGTTTTTTCACTGCCATATTTTATATCACATGATGGCGGGAATGGGACGTATTTTTACTTATGAAAATTCAGCGCCAAATCCGTTGATACATCATCCGGAAATGGCTTTTAAAATGCTAAAAATGGATGACCGAATGTTTCATTTTATGGCGGAAAATGATTTTGCATCCAACGGAAACGACGGAGAGGCAATGTTCAGCAACACCAGATGGAGCATTGGAACGGAATGGAGATTGGGTTATAATAACGAACACGGTTACGAAACAGAAACTCATATTGGAAGATACATCGGAAAAAATCAGTGGTTGATGCCTTTTATTGGTTTTGATTGGAGATACCGAAGAATGGGAATGGACGAGCAGGAACAAAATCTTTTCGGACAGAAAAACACCAAAGACAATCGTTCGGTTTTCAGTGCCGGTTTAGAATATACTTTGCCAATGCTCATAAAAGCGCAAGTTGAAGTTTATACTGATGGAAATGTGCGAGTTCAATTTGAGCGAAAAGATATTCCGCTTGCGAAACGTTTACGAATGAATTTAATGTGGAATACCGATAAAGAATATATGGCTGGTTTAAAATATATTGTTGCCAGAAACTTCGGAATCACAACGCATTATGACAGCGATATGGGAATTGGTTTTGGGGTTAATTTGAATTATTGATTTTTTTTGAACCATATAAGTGATTTAAGTTCATTTTATTGTGCTGGTTCATAGAAAAATAAAAACGAAATGGGTAATTAACAAAATAGAAAAAGTTTGAATTAAATAATGGCATTGATTTTGAAAGGTAAGTAAACAACTAACCTAAACTAAAATTTATGTACGGAATTCTATTATTGTTATTGCTGATTTTACCGTTATTATTTCAAGTCATCTATGGAAGAAAAGCCATCTTAGAAAGCATAAAACTAAATTTATCAAAAGTGAGCCTGATTAGCTTTTTTTCGCAAATCTTATTTTCTTTTTTTGCCCTTAACCTTCTCGATTATAAAATACGATCAGAATCAGATGGTCAATTTCACTGCGGAATGCCATTCGTTGGACTTATCATAATGGAGCTGTTTTTTACGGCCCTTTTGATTATTGCAATGCTTATTCAGTTTTCAATAAGAAAATCGTGCAACAGTAATATTTAGAGAAATGAAGTCAATTTCCTTTTATTTCATGTTGTTAATCAGTTGCAAATCATTTGCTCAATTTGCTGTTATCAAAGATAATGACGGATATGTAAACATTAGAACTACAGCTTCAAAAGGAAGCAACATTTCAGACAAACTAAACAATGGTTTCGTAGTGTATTGCTTTAGTCCAGAAAGCAACTGGATCAACATTGACTATTCAAAAAACGACAAATACAAAAATGGTTATTTGTACAAAGACAGGATAAAATATTTATCTGAGTTTGAAAAAATTCCATTAATTAAAGAGACTCCCGACAAAGTAATTTTTCAAAAAGACAGCTTAAATTTCTTAATTGAAAGCAAAAAATTTGATTCAAAAACTGCAAAACTTACATTTTCAAAAGACAAATCGTTTCTACAAAGAATCAACGGAAGACAATTTTGGGGGACTGATGGAGATATTCCCAAGACAACTTATAAATCAATAACGATTATTATTGGCAAAAATACTATTGAAATTCCTTCACGCGATTTAGAAGATTTGTTTGAACCTACGCTTTTCAATACAAAAATAAATTATGATAAAAAATCAGATACGATTTATATTACTTCCAGCAATAGCGATGGTGCGGGTGGCTACGAAATCGTATGGATTATAGAAAAGGGAAGATATAAAGAAAGAAAAATTGCGTACGGATTTTAACCACTTTCTTTTATAAAAACATTAACTTTTTGTAAGAATCAACTCAAACAATAGTCACTATATTTGATTCACCAATTATATACTTCTAACAGAATAAATTATACCAAAATGACAAAAGTAATCACCGTAGTGACTGCCGCTTTATTTTCAATTGGCGTAACAGCTCAAGAGACAAAACCTGTAACAAAAGAAAAAGCAAAAAAAGAATCATGTTGCAAAAAGACAACAGACAAAAAAGATAAAAAATCTTGTTGTATGAAAAAATAAATGAAATATTATTTCAGTAAAAGAGGCCTCAAAAAAAATTTGAGGCCTCTTTTATTATATATTGTTTCTAAACTTTGTGAGACTATTTCAATCGTACACTCCATTCAAAATCCATTTCAGAAACCTGAACACCTTCTTCATTTGTTCCGATAGATTTCATCCAGAACGTCTGCCCTTCTCCGGTTTCAATTGTTTTTTGAATTGCTTCAGCAATTAAATGTCCGTCGTTGCAAACAAATGTGATTCTGCCAGTAGCTTTTTTAGTGAAGTTTCCTTTGTTATTGGCCACTAACATTGAGATTTTTTTGCCGCTTTCTTGAATTTGAGAAATCACCAAAGCTCCCGTCGTTAACTCTGCCGCCATAGCCTGAACTGCAAAATACATAGAGTTAAACGGATTCTGATTGATCCAGCGATGCTTAACACTAACAATACAGCTGTCCTTATCGATAGCTTTTACACGTACACCGCAAAAGTATGCCGATGGTAATTTGAACAATACAAATTTGTTGAGTTTGGAAACTGAAACTGCCATATTCTTTCTTTTTTATGTAAAAATACAAAAAAACTATGCGCGCACAATAAATTCTGAACACTTTTAAAAAACGCCAATAAAATCAGGTATTCCGAATGATTTTCAACAAATTATCATGCTCCTACAAATTTAAAAATTGTTAAAATTTTGTTAATATTTGGTACTATGCAAAACAAGATACTGTTTTTTAGCCATATATTTGCATAAGAAATTACTATATACTTTTAATCATGGAAACAACAACACCACTCATCATGGAAACAACATCAGAAAGAAACACTGCGGCATTTACGCATTTAAGCACATTAAGCCAGTACATTATTCCGTTTGGGAATTATATTTTCCCAATCATTTTTTGGTCGAGCTACAAAGACAAATCAGAATTTGTAAATCACCACGGAAAACAGACATTGAATTTTCAATTGAGTTTATTGCTTTACACTTTGATTTTAGCTTTAATCGCAATTCCGATTTTCGTATCAGTAGTATTACAGAACATTCCAATGGAAGCTGTTTTTAATGACGAAGATTTCGTAATCAGAAATTTCAATTTTCAAGGAAATATTGCGCTGTTAAGCATTGGAGCCACAGCGGTAGTACTTTTTGGGTTATTAAAATTTGTTGAATTCTTTTTAGTGATCTACGCTTCAATAAAGGCTTCAAATGGAGAATTATACAATTATCCGCTAACGATTCCTTTTTTAAAGTAAGACTTCGGCTTTGCTCAGTCTAACATAAAAAGGTTAAAGGTTATAGACACAATCAATCATCAATCATCATCATCAATCAAAAAACGAATTGTTCAATCAAAAAAAAACAAAATGAAATTATGAACATTGAAAACACAAAAGCACAGATGCGCAAAGGTGTTCTTGAGTTTTGCATCTTATCAGTATTAAAAGAAAAAGACGCATATACATCTGAAATATTAGACACTTTAAAAAACGCAAAATTACTAGTTGTAGAAGGAACCGTTTACCCGTTGTTAACTAGATTGAAAAATGACGGTTTACTAAATTATCGCTGGGAAGAATCGACCTCAGGGCCGCCGCGAAAATATTATGGATTAACCGAGATAGGACAAACTTTTTTAAACGAACTTAGCGGCACTTGGACAGAATTATCTGACGCCGTAAAACTAATCACCAATCAAAATCAATAAGTCATGAACAAAACAGTAAATATTAACTTAGGCGGTATGTTTTTTCACATCGATGAAGATGCATATTTAAAATTGACACGCTATTTTGACGCTATAAAACGATCACTTAACAACTCATCTGGTCAAGATGAAATTATTAAAGATATCGAAATGCGTGTTTCTGAATTATTAACAGAAAAACAAAAAAGCGAAAAACATGTTGTTGGTTTAAAAGACGTTGACGAAGTGATTGCGGTGATGGGACAACCAGAAGATTACCGAATTGAAGACGAAGAAAACTCAAACCAATCGTTCAACAATTACGGTGCTAGACAGCACAAAAAATTATACCGTGATAAAGAAAAAGGTATGATTGGTGGAGTTGCGACAGGCTTAGGACATTATTTTGGAGTTGATGCAGTTTGGATCAAAATCATCTTCTTAATCTTTGTTTTTGCAGGTTTTGGAACTGGAATCTTGGCTTACTTTGTACTTTGGATTGTTACTCCTGAAGCGATAACTACGTCAGAGAAACTTGAAATGACTGGAGAGCCAGTTACAATTTCGAACATCGAAAAAAAAGTTCGTGAAGAAATTGACTCATTATCTGAAAAATTCAAAAATGCAGATTATGACAAAATGGGAAACCAGGTAAAGTCGGGAGCTGAGAGAATAAGTAGTTCATTTGGAGACTTTATCATGACGGTTTTTAAAATCTTCGCTAAGTTTTTAGGCGTAATCTTGATAATGGCAGGAATCACCACTTTAATATTATTGTTAATTGGTGTATTCACTTTAGGCACAAATGTTTTTATTGATTTCCCTTGGCAGAATTTTATTGAAGCTGGAAATTTTACAGAATATCCAATTTGGTCTTTCGGTTTATTGATGCTTTTTGCGGTTGGGATTCCGTTTTTCTTCCTTACTTTATTAGGATTTAAATTGTTGTCTCCAAATTTGAAATCAATCGGAAACATTACAAAATATACCTTGCTTGCTATTTGGATTATTGCAGTTGCTATTGCAATCAGTATCGGAATCAAACAAGCGACTGAAATATCTTATGACAATAAATCTGTTGAGAAAAAAACACTTAACATCTTACCAAAAGATACACTTTTTGTAAAATTCAGATACAACGATTATTACGCAAAAGATTTAGGTCATCATCATGAATTTACATTTGTACAAGATTCTGCAAACAATAACTTGATTTATTCAAATGATGTTCGTTTGCACGTTCTTCACACTGACAACGCAACGGCATATTTGCAGATCGAAAAAAGTGCAAGAGGAAATTCGTTTTCAACAGCAAAACAAAGAGCAGAAAAAATCACTTACAATCTTGAGATTAAAGGAAATCATTTAATTTTGGATAATTATTTTCTGACAGATGCAAAAAATAAGTTCAGAGGACAAGAAGTTGATGTATATTTGTACTTGCCAGAAGGGCAGTTGTTTAAACCAGACTCTTCCGTACAAGATTACGATCGTTCTGAAAATGATTTTTTCAACTTACACTTCAGCGGTGATTACAATTACAAAGTTGAAGGTTCAAAAATAAAATGCTTAAACTGCCCTGCAGAAGAAAACGAGTATAATGATGGAGATTATGATAGTGACGACAACACTATTGAAAATGACACTGTAAAGGAAGTTTCGATTAAAGTTAACGGAAAAGAAATTTTAAACGGAAAAAAAACCAAAGGAAAGTTAACCACTGATAAAAACGGAGTTATAATTAAAATCAACTAATAACTAAGGCCATGATCAAAATAATCATTCATATTACAAAATTTATTATTGCAGCTGTTACCGCACTATTGTTTGCCTCTTGCAACTTTAATTTGAATACAGTTGAAGGAAGTGGAAATGTAACAACTGAGAAAAGAATTGTTCAAGGAGATTTCAAAAAAGTATCTGTAAGCAATGCGATTGATTTAGTAATTGTTCAGTCTGATTCAACTGAAATTTTAGTGGAAGCTGATGATAATTTGCAAAAAGACATCATTACAAAAGTGGAAAACGGAACTTTAATCATCAAATGCAAATTCAGTTCTTTCAGAAATATCACTGCTAAAAAGGTAACGGTAAAAATGCCTGTTATTGACAAGCTAGAAGCTTCTAGCGCATCATCTGTTCAAAGCAAAAATGTAATTCAGGCAGAAAATATTGATTTAGAAACTTCAAGTGCAGCATCAATAAATGTTAATGTAGAATCTGACAACATTTCTGCTGATTCTGGAAGCGGAAGCACAATTTCTCTTGAAGGAAAAGCACTAAAAATCAAAACTTCGGCATCAAGCGGATCAAACATCAATGCTAAAAAAATGTTGGCAAATGAAGTTCAAGCCGAAGCGTCAAGCGGAGGTAGCGTAAATGTACACCCGATTGTAAGTCTGAAAGCAGAAGCATCAAGCGGCGGAAGCATCAACTACGATTCAAATCCTAAAACTGTTGAAAAAACTTCACATTCTGGAGGAAGTATCAGCCAAGGATAAACGAATTTATCTGTTAAATATAAAAGAAATCATTCATCAAAAGTGGATGATTTTTTTATATTTGTCAAAATCAAATCTAGAATAATGAAAAAAAATATTGCCCTGATTTTATTACTATTAGTTACAACATTAACTTTTGCACAACGAAGAGAAAAAGTAAAAGGAACAAAAATAGTTACCACATCAGTAAAAGAAGTTGGAAGCTTTGACGGACTCGAAGTAGATGACAATTTAGAAGTTTACCTGGAAAGGGGAGAAAAAAACGAAATCAAAATTGAAGCCGACGACAATCTACATGAAATTGTTGCAATGGATTTAAGAGACAAAGTCCTTCGTTTGTATACTTCAAAAGAAAGCACCATTTTCAAAAAACTTGCAGTACGCGTTACTTATACTGGAACATTAAATAAAGTAATCGCAAAAAACGAGGCCGTTATTTATGCTATCCAAGAACTTAAACTAGACGATATTACTTTTAATAGTGTTGATTACTCAAAACTATACTTAAATGTAAATGCAAAAAAATTCAGTTTAATTTCCGATGACAAATCAAAATCGGAAATAAACCTAAAAGCAGATGAAGCCAATATTCAATTAAGTAAAAATTCAGTATTGAAATCATTAGTTTCTGCAATCAAATTCAAATGTGATTTGTACCAAAAAGGAACTGCTACTATTGAAGGTATTGCTGAAAAAGCGACAATTCGTTTAGACAACAATTCTGTTTTCACAGGAACAAAATTCACTTTAAAAGATGCTAGTGTTACGGCAGAAAGTTATTCTACCGGAACCATCTTAGCCGAAACAACTATTTCAATCGCTGTTGGAGACAAAGCAGAACTTTCATTATTTGGAAGCCCAACGATTCAATTGACACGTTTTTCTGAAGAGGCTAAATTGTTTAAGAAAATGAAATAAGTTTTTTTTTGTTTCAGGTTTCAGGTTTCAGGTTAACTGAACGAAATTATATAAAACGAAAAATCCCAGTTTCAATTGAAACTGGGATTTTTTTATTTGATTTTTTTTTCAGCTTCAACAACTTGAAACCTGAAACTTGAAACAAATTATTCCTTAGATGCTAAATATCTCTCAGCATCCAAAGCTGCCATACATCCTGTACCTGCAGCAGTAATTGCTTGGCGATACACGTGATCTGCAGCATCTCCTGCTACGAATACACCCGCAACGTTTGTGTTTGATGTTCCAGGAGTATTTACAATGTAACCTGTTTCGTCAAGTGTAATATAATCTTTGAAGATGTCAGTGTTTGGTTTATGTCCAATTGCTACGAAGAAACCAGTTGCTGGAATTTCGATAACTTCTCCAGTTGTTTTGTTTAATGCTTTAATAGCGTGAACTACTTGATTGTCTCCAACTACTTCAACGGTATCGTGGTTCATTAAAATCTCGATATTTTCTGTTTTACGAACGCGTTCTTCCATGATTTTTGA
Source organism: Flavobacterium mesophilum (assembly GCF_039581405.1). Taxonomy (NCBI): domain Bacteria; kingdom Pseudomonadati; phylum Bacteroidota; class Flavobacteriia; order Flavobacteriales; family Flavobacteriaceae; genus Flavobacterium; species Flavobacterium mesophilum. The sequence goes on from NZ_JBCPXZ010000004.1 coordinate 239,266, forward strand.
AGCTCTGAATTTTTCGCTTCTTACCAACATCGTTACTTTTTTACAAAGTTTAGATAAGTAATGTGCTTCTTCACAAGCAGAATCTCCAGCTCCAACAATTACAACTTCTTGATTTCTGTAGAAGAATCCATCACAAACTGCACAAGCAGAAACACCACCACCCATATTTAAATAATGTTGTTCTGATGGCAATCCTAAATATTTAGCCGAAGCACCTGTAGAAATAATTACAGTTTCACAGTGCAATTCGATTGAATCGTTAATCCAAACTTTATGAATATCTCCAGAAAAATCAACTTTTGTTGCCCATCCATCGCGAATATCTGCACCAAAACGTTTTGCTTGCTCCTGCAATTGAATCATCATTTCTGGTCCAGTAACTCCATCAACATAACCTGGAAAGTTTTCAACCTCATTAGTTGTAGTCAATTGACCACCAGGTTGCATTCCTTGATATAACACTGGATTCATGTTAGCTCTAGCCGCATAAATAGCTGCAGTATAACCCGCAGGACCAGAACCTATAATAAGGCATTTAATTTTTTCGATTGTATTTGACATAGTAATAGTATTTTTGAGTTGCAAATGTAAACTTTATTATAAAAAATACAGACGAAAATAAATCCTAAATAACTATCCCAAAATAAGTTTTATTTATTTTCATTTTTTTCTTTTGTAAACGAAATTTATTTATATCTTTGCATCCGCTTTCGGGCAGTATCACAATACATCATCGGGGTGTAGTGTAGCCCGGTTATCGTGTCCCGCTCTAAGGCGGGAAGACCACAGTAACGTTACTAAGCAAAGCTACGGGGTGTAGCGTAGCCCGGTTATCGCGCCTGCTTTGGGAGCAGGAGGCCGCAGGTTCGAATCCTGCCACCCCGACAAAAGCCGAACAGAAATGTTCGGCTTTTTGTTTTTAATTCCACGCCATATGTTTTTCGTTTATATTCTATACAGCTACACAAAAGAAAAGTTTTATGTCGGTCAAACAAACGACATCGAAGACAGACTTAAAAGACACAATAACGGACAATCATTATCCACAAAAAATGGCGCGCCTTGGAAAGTCATCTATACGATTGAGCTCAATTCAAGATCTGAAGCTGTTGTTCTAGAAACCAAAATAAAAAAACGTGGCGCAAAAAGATATCTTCAAGACATAAATTTCGAATATCAATTGTAATACGAAACAATCCATAAAAAAACTCCGAAAACCATTAGTCTTCAGAGTTTTTATTTAAAAGATTTTACTTTAAGATTTACTTCTACATACTAATATATTCTGGATAAGACTCTTTACTTGGCAAAACAAATTCTTCATCAAAAGGCTGTGTTCCTGTACCATTATTATATAACGCTACACGTTTTGGACCAGTTGCTGTGCTTCCGCCTGTTCCATTAATAACATTTTGAATATTTCCTGGGCCCGCAAAACGAGTAATACACATTTTCTCTAATTTCACATTCGGACTATTTGGAATTTCGAAGCCATTTTTCTTGTTTACATTTCCATCAGTTCCCGTAAAAACAGCATACGAACCCATTCCGATGCTTTGATGTTCTTTTACTGTATTTGCTACTTTAAATGCGGCATAACCATCAACTTTTCCACCTTGACTGCTCCAAGTTGCTTGATTTGGTGCATCGTACGGCGGTTCGTTTTGAAAGAAATAAGCTCTTCCTCGCTCTCCCATCCATAAAACTTCATATTCCTGAAAGTGTTCCACAAACAAACCATACAGCGTAACATCATCACCCGTAACTATAAGTCCGTTTTTGCATCGATCTCTTACCCAACGCAAATCACCGCCTTTTTGCGAACCGTGATCCGCACGCCACAACCAAAAGTGATCTCCCACAACATTATTGCTGTTAATTTGCATCGCCGCTTGAATCTGAATATTTTTTGACTGAACTCCTCCTACTCTGCAAGTAATATCAGTTAGCAAAATAGGGTCAATAGCATGATCTGCATTTGCACCTTCTGCACCAATTCTTACTTGATAAGTTGTGCTATTAAATGAATCCATTAAAAGTCCGGCAATAATAATTCCGTCTTTATCATCTGCATAAATGCATCCCCAAGTATTTTTTTCTGTTGGCTCGAGGGTTACCGAAGCTATTCCAGCACCAAGAAGAATTGCATCTTTTCTGTTTACTTGAATAGGAGCATTTAATGCATAATGCCCTGGCGTGAAAAATATATTCTTGCCCGCTTTTAAAGCATTATTAATTTCAACATCAGTATCACCTTCTTTAGCAACATACCAGTCAGCAATTAAATCCTGAACTTTTCCTTTCCCCATATCTGTCGCCGACCACGACACTCCTACTCTGTCCTTTTGCCAAGCAGGAACAAATACTTTATATTCACCATCTTTATCAATAAACAAAAAAGGCTTTTCTCTAATTATAGGCGTCGTAGGAACTGGTGAATTTACATCATCAGCTTGTGGTGGATTTAAGCAACCTTGCCAAACCATATTATATGACCCTCCCATAGCGCCAGAACCCGTAGGAAAAACAGTATTTCTCGTATACCATTGTTGTTGTCCTTTCCAATTTGGTCGGTCAGTTGTATAATGGGTATCAGCAATAAAACCGCCACTTCCCCAAAAATTTGTATTTCCAATATCCGAAATATATTTTGACGTGCTTTCGATCAATAATCTTCTTGCACTAGTTGATTGTGAAACTGTCCAAGAAAAATCACGCATAACTTCTACGTTTTCAACTGAACGCCAAAAAGTACAAGTTGCATTTGCTCCACCAGAAAGATGAGGCCTTGTAAATATCGAACCCAATTTAACATCTGAAGGCACTCTTCCTAAACCTCCAATATGAGAATAAAATCCCAATTCGATTGAGTTGGCTTCCGCCGAAGATGCAGAACCCGATCCGCCAACATCATACGTTTGTCCGTTAACATTAGCCTTGAAATAATACGCTTGACGCTTTGTAGTCCATTCGCCATTTGATCCGCCTAGACCAATTTTACTAAAATGCGAATTAATTTCGTTTTTTGCAGTCTCTGCTTTTTCATATTTTCTGTCATAGAAATACATATTATCACCGAAAATTTGGTTTTCAAGCGAAATCACTACAGTGATGTCGTTTCGAGTTACTTTATAATAGTTCTCATATTTATTTGTGTTTGGCTTATTATCAACAAAAGTTAGCTTAGACGTAGTGCCAACCGTAACAAAATCAGATGCCGAATGACTTCCTCCTCTTGTTATTGTATAATTTCCAGACGAGCCAAATGCCGGCCAAGACAATGTGATGTTGTGTTTTTTCTTGTTGTAAACAATCTTGCCTTCAATCTTATTTTCTGGTTTTTCACTAGATGAATAAGGTGTCGCGAAACTGCATAAAATCAATGTAAATGCAAATACGAAACACAAAGAGATTACCTTCTTAATCATAAAAATTCTTTTTTGGTTTTAATAGTAATAATAGTTTTTTGAGATTTGAAAAATAGCGATAATCTTTAACCTAAAAGTTCATTTTTGCACTCCATTTTCTTATCAAAAACTATACAAAATCCCAATTTACGGGACGTATCGAAGGTTTTTCATACTGAAGAAGAAACTAAACTCACTCAAAAAGTTACTTCTGGACAAAAAAAGATTGAACTTATATTTTTATTTCGAATTTCTAAAAACTAACTTTTTCCCAATAAAAACCAAACCTGAATGTTTTTTGACGTTAATATGAATTTAGCCGGTCAAAATTCTTTCAATAATTTCATTCTTAACTAAAATTATTTTCTGCCGAACACCCACCGTATAACGATTAAACAAAGTTTCTTAAATGTTAACAAAATAGATTTTCAAAAACCATAAATAATTGTATTTTTACGGTTCAAAATTCAGAAAATAAATGGGCAAAATCATTGCTATTGCTAATCAAAAAGGAGGCGTTGGAAAGACTACTACATCAGTAAATCTTGCTGCCTCATTAGGTGTTTTAGAGAAAAAAGTATTGTTGATCGACGCTGATCCTCAGGCCAATGCAACATCTGGCCTTGGAATTGACGTAGAAACAGTAGAAACAGGAACTTATCAAATTCTTGAACATACTGTAACACCAAAAGAAGCCATTTTAAAATGTACATCGCCAAATGTTGACGTGATTCCAGCTCACATTGACCTTGTTGCGATCGAAATTGAATTGGTTGACAAAGAAAACCGTGAATATATGCTTAAAAAAGCATTAGAAGAGGCAAAACAAGAATATGATTACATCATTATTGACTGTGCGCCATCTTTAGGTTTGTTAACCTTGAATGCTTTAACAGCTGCTGATTCTGTAGTTATTCCTATTCAGTGTGAGTATTTTGCTCTTGAAGGATTAGGAAAATTATTGAACACTATTAAAAGTATTCAAAAAATACACAATCCAGATCTTGACATCGAAGGTTTGTTATTAACCATGTATGATTCAAGATTACGTTTATCTAATCAAGTTGTTGAAGAAGTTCAAAAACACTTTAACGACATGGTTTTTGAAACTGTGATTCAGCGAAATGTAAAATTGAGTGAAGCACCAAGTTTTGGTGAAAGTATCATTAATTATGATGCAACAAGCAAAGGTGCGGTAAACTATATTCATTTAGCTCAAGAAATTATAAAGAAAAACAGCAAATAGTTTTTATGACAAAAGCAATTAAAAAACAAGCCTTAGGAAGAGGATTATCAGCATTATTAAAAGATCCGGAAAACGACATCAAATCAGTTGACGATAAAAATGCTGACAAAGTTGTTGGAAACATCATTGAGCTTGAAATAAGTGCTATCGAAATAAATCCGTTTCAGCCTAGAAGCAATTTTAATGAAGAATCATTACGTGAATTAGCCACTTCTATTAAGGAACTTGGCGTAATTCAACCTATTACTGTTCGAAAATTAGACTTCAACAAATACCAGCTAATTTCTGGAGAGCGCCGTTTGCGTGCTTCAACTTTAGTTGGATTAACACATGTTCCTGCATATATTCGTATTGCTAATGACAATGAATCATTAGTAATGGCGTTAGTAGAGAATATCCAGCGTCATGATTTAGATCCAATTGAGATCGCTCTTTCTTACCAACGTTTGATGGACGAAATTCAATTAACACAGGAGCAAATGAGTGAGCGCGTTGGAAAAAAACGTTCTACAATTGCCAACTATCTACGTCTTTTAAAATTAGATCCGATTATCCAAACTGGTATTCGTGATGGTTTTATCAGCATGGGGCACGGTAGAGCAATTATCAACATTGAAGATTTAGACGTTCAGACTGATATTTATCAAAAAATTGTAAGTCAGAATTTATCTGTTCGTGAAACTGAAGCTTTAGTTAAAAATTACCACGAAGGGCAACAGCCAAAAGCGGAAGGAAAACCAAAAGCTGAATCTTCTTTTGTGGTTAGAGAAACACAAAAAAATACTTTCAACGACTATTTTGGTTCGAAAGTTGATATTAAAGTCGCTGGCAACGGAAAAGGAAAAATTACAATTCCTTTTAATTCTGAAGCCGACTTTAATAGGATTATAAAATTAATTAATGGATAGTGAATAAGATTGTCCCCATAAGTTTATTGTTCTTTCTCATAGGAACCGCCTCTATTTTTGCCCAAGCAAAATCAGATGCGGTTTTAGTCGCTAAAGACACTACCAAGTTAGAAGAAATAGACCCGCTAACACCAGCAAAAGCTGCTTTTTACTCTGCGATTTTACCTGGTTTAGGCCAAGCATACAATAAAAAATATTGGAAAATTCCACTCGTGTACGGAGCAATTGGTACCAGCCTTTATTTCTACATTGATAACAACAAAAAATATCACGATTATCGCGACGCCTACAAACGAAGACTTGAAGGCTACAATGACGACAACTATCAATTTTTAGATGATAGCCGACTTATTGCAGGACAAAAATTCTATCAACGAAACAGAGATTTATCTGCCCTGTTTGTTGTTGGCTTTTACGTCCTTAATATTATAGACGCTAACGTTGATGCCGCCTTGATTCAATTTAACGTAAACGAAAGATTATCAATGCGTCCAGAGATTTATCCCAACGATGCCACTTTCAGGCCAAATGTTGGACTAACTTTTAACTACACTTTTAAATAGAATAAACGCTATCTAAAATTCAAAACACACAAAAAAATGAAAATTGCGCTTTTAGGATATGGCAAAATGGGAAAAGTAATCGAAAGAATTGCTTTAGAAAGAGGTCATGAAATTATTTTAAGAAAAGACGAATTCAATACTTACGACGGGCTTTCAGATGCTGATGTTGCAATTGACTTCAGTGTCCCTACTGCAGCCGTTGACAACATTTCAAGTTGTTTTCATGCAAATGTACCTGTAGTTTCTGGAACTACGGGATGGCTAGAACATTATGACGAAATGATTGCGCTTTGTAATGAGAAAAAAGGTGGCTTTATCTCAAGTTCAAATTTCAGTTTAGGTGTGAATATTTTCTTTGGATTAAATGAATATTTAGCCAAAATCATGAATCAATTTGATTCGTACAACGTTACAATGGAAGAAATTCACCATATCCATAAACTTGACGCTCCAAGCGGAACTGCTATTTCATTGGCACAAGGTGTTATTCAAAACAGCAACTACGAGAAATGGACTTTAGACGAAGCAAAATCAAATGAAATTCGTATTGAAGCAAAAAGAATTGGAGAAGTTCCTGGTACGCATACTGTAAACTATGATTCTGCAATTGACAGCATCGAAATCAAACACACTGCTCATAACCGTGAAGGTTTTGCTCTTGGTGCCGTTATTGCTGCTGAATGGTTGGCAGGAAAAACGGGAATTTACACGATGAAAGACGTTTTGAATCTATAATAAAATTGAAATAAAGTTTAAGATTTTAAATTTCAAACAGTCTTAGGCTTCAAACTTTAAACAAAAACATTATGACACTATATTTTTGGTTTGTCTTTTTCCTTGCAGTTCAAGTGATTCATTTTATTGGAACATGGAAATTGTATCAGGCAGCAGGAAGAAAAAGCTGGGAAGCTGCTATTCCTGTTTACAACTCAATTGTTTTAATGAAAATAATCAGCCGTCCAACTTGGTGGACTTTGTTGCTTTTTATTCCAATTATCAACTTGATTATGTTTCCAGTTGTTTGGGTTGAAACTTTGAGAACGTTTGGAAAAAAATCAACTTTAGATACTATTCTAGGAATTTTCACTTTAGGATTCTACATCTATTATGTGAATTACACTCAGAAATTAGAATATAATGCCAATAGAGATTTAACTTCAAAAAGCAAAACTGGAGATACTGTAAGCTCCTTACTTTTTGCCATAATCGTTGCGACATTGGTTCACACTTACATTGTACAACCCTACACCATTCCAACATCATCTCTTGAAAAATCTTTGCTTGTTGGAGACTTTTTATTTGTAAGCAAATTAAACTATGGCCCAAGAGTTCCAATGACAACTGTTGCTTTACCAATGGTGCACGACTCTATTCCATTGACAAAAAGCAAATCTTACTTGAAATGGCCACAATTGCCTTATTTCAGACTTCCTGCTTTTGAAAGCATAAAACGAAATGATATTGTTGTTTTTAACTGGCCGGTAGATACCGTACGTTATTTTCATGAACCAGAAGGAAGACCAGGCGTTATCAAACCAATTGATAAAAAATCAAATTACGTTAAAAGATGCGTGGGTATTCCTGGAGATAGCTTATCTATCAAAGACGGTTTTGTATTCATTAATGGCACAAAATTAATTTTGCCAGAAAGAGCAAAACCACAATACTCTTATACAATTGCTTTTGACGGAAAAACACCAGTTGACCTACAATCTTTAGTGAAAGAATTAGACATCACTGACGGAGGTTACTTCAAAAATGAAAAAACAAGAGACACTCTCGTTTTAGGAGCTTTAACAGATGCAAGCGCAGAACGTTTCAGAAGCACTCCTGGAGTTCTTTCGGTTACACGCATAATCGATAACACAAGCGACAACAGAATATTTCCACACGTTGAGAAATGGAGTCAAGACAATTTTGGACCGATTTACATTCCGCAAGCTGGAAAAACAGTTGCTTTGACCAATACATCGTTGCCTTTTTACAAAGAAATCATTACCAATTATGAAGGAAACACTTTAGAATTAAAAGGTTCTAAATTCATCATAAACGGCAAAGAAACCAACAGCTACACCTTCAAACAAAATTATTACTGGATGATGGGAGACAACCGTCATAACTCTGAAGACAGCCGTTATTGGGGTTACGTTCCGGAAAATCATATTGTTGGAAAACCTGTTTTCATCTGGTTAAGCTGGGATAGTAACGGAAAAGGAATCAATAAAATTCGTTGGAGCAGAGTTTTCACAACCGTTGACGGTGAAGGACAACCTCAATCGTATTTCAAATATTTCCTAATCCTTCTTGCTCTTTATTTCGTTGGAGAATTCTTCTGGAGAAAAAGAAAAGAAAATAAAGCATAATAAAAAATAAGCTATTTTTGTTTCAGGTTTCAAGTTTCAAGTTCACACAAACTTGAAACTTGAAACCTGAAACTTTTAAACAAAATACAATCATGAATTCCTTACTACTTCCTACCTATTTTCCATCAATAAGCCATTTTGCAGTTATAGCTCAATCTGAGACTGTTACTTTTGAAATGGAGGATAATTTTCAGAAGCAGACTAATAGAAATAGAACGTATATCTATAGTCCAAACGGAATTCAATTATTGAATATTCCTGTGAAGCATTCAAAAGCAACACATCAAAAAACGAAAGACATTTTGATCGAAAATGAATTTGATTGGCAAAAACAGCATTTTAAGTCGCTTGAAGCAGCATACAGAAGCTCGCCTTTCTTTGAGTACTTCGAAGATGATATCGCTCCGATTTTCGAGAAAAAACACACTTATTTAATGGATCTTAATTTCGAAGTTTTTGACATCGTTACGAAATGCCTTCGAATGAAATTGGAATTCGGAAAAACCGTAGAATATTTTCACGAAACACCGGAGTTTGTCGATTTCAGATATTTAGCAAACGGCAAAAAAGACCAAAATTCATTTGAAAAATACACTCAAGTTTTTGATGACAAACACGGTTTCATCAACAATTTAAGCGTTTTGGATTTGCTTTTTAACGAAGGCAAGTTTGCAATGGATTATTTAAAAACACAGACAATATTATAAATCATTTCCGTTTTTAAAGTTTGGAATTTGGGATTTGAAAGATTTCGAATTTCTTCTAACTTTTATTCCATTGAAAGTCTCGACATAATTGGATAGTGGTCAGAATTTTCAAAATCAGGAAAACTTTCAAACTGTTTTACTTTCATTTTACTATCTGTAAAAATATAGTCAATTCTTGCCGGATAATATTTGAATTTATAAGTTGCGCCAAAACCGCCGCCAGCTTCTTCAAAAGCATCTTTCAGTTTCCCTTTGATATTTCTGTAAACATAAGAAAAAGGGCTATTGTTCATGTCCCCACAAATAATCATTGGCGTTTTGCATTGCTTTATATTTTCCTTGAAAATCTCCGCTTGCTCTTGCTGTTGTTTAAATCCTTTACTGATTCGGGCATAAATAAGCTGTGACTTTTTCTGATTTACATTGTCAATATCATCTGAAATCTCATTAACATCAGGCGAAATCTTGATCGATTGCAAGTGCATATTATAAACACGAATAATATCTTTACCGCGCTTAATATCGGCATAAATGACATTGTTATCCGAATTTGGGAAAATGATATTTCCTTCATATAAAATCGGGAATTTTGAAAAAATCGCCTGCCCTGTTTTTATCTTTTTTCCATCAATAAAAATATAACGATGCGGATAAACTTTCAAATCCAAGTGCGCTGAATTCGAATATTCCTGAATACATAAAATATCCGGATCTTTTTCATCTATAAAAGTTTTGATATTCTCCGGAATATCATCACGATCCAGCCACTTGAAAACATTAAAAAGACGCACATTATAACTCATTACAGAGAAATCACGCTCATCTTCTACATATTCTTTTGCTGAAAATTTATAAAACTTGCTGATAAAGGTAATTCCCATCAACAAAACCAAACCAGACAAAATAAGGCGTTTTTTAAACTGAATCGCCCAGTACAAAAAGAAGAATCCGTTTGCGACAAAAAAAGCAGGCATAAACAGCGTAAGCACCGATAAAAGTGTAAAACTTTTAGGTGCTAAAAAAGGCAAAATATAAATGCTAAACGTCAACACGCTAAGCACTATATTCAAAAAGAACATTATTTTATTAAACCACGAAAGGTTTTTCATATTATTTGCTAAAAGGATTTATTTTCCAGCTCTAAATAGAAACTCTTTTTCTTCTTTTGTCAGACAATCATAACCAGACTGGCTAATCTTATCTAAAATCTCATCAATTTGTTGCTGCGTTTTGTCTTTCGTAACAATTCTTGACGAAGTTTTTTCCGTAGGTTTTTTGTAATTCTTATGAACTTTTGTAAATGGGGTCGTTGGGGATTTTCTAAAAAGATTAGCAAAAAAGTCTAAAATTTTAGAAACAATGATACTCAAATCAGTACCATTTTGAAGCAATTTGATATAAACAAATCCGAAAAATGCTCCAGCAAGATGCGAAATATGTCCGCCAGTATTCTCTAAACGAAGCTGCATTAAATCTAAAAGCAAAATAACTCCTGTAATATGCCAAAGCTTGACATTACCAAAGATAAGCAATCGAACATTCATTAAGGGCTGATATGTTGTTGCAGCCACTAAAATCGCCATAATTGCAGCCGAAGCTCCAACTATTGAAGCAGAAGTTCCTAAAACATAAAAACTCAATGCAAATACGATTCCTGAAAATATAGCTCCTAAAATATAAAGCCCTAAATATTGCTTCTGATTAAAAAATGTCAAAAATAAATTACTCGCAAAATTCAAAACCAGCATATTAAATAACAGATGCAAAAATGAACTATGAAAAAAAGCATAAGTCAAAAATGTCCATGGTTTAAACATAAAAACCTGTGGATCTGAAGTCAATGCCAACCATGTCGGATAAGCAAAACCTCCACCCGCTGTGTATTGATAAAAGAAAACTAAAGAAATTAGAAAACAAGCAATATTCCAATAAATCACACGCATTGCGATACCTCCCAATTTATACTGCAGTTTTAAATCGTCAAGAATATTCATAAAGTCTTCGTTTCGTTTTTTAAAGTTAATAAATTAAAGTTAAAAATTAATTCCAACGATTGTTATTAAACTGATTTTTTTTCCAGTACATCATCATCAAAAAGCCAGCAATTGCTCCACCAACATGGGCAAAATGCGCAATTCCCGTTCCACCACTTCCAAATAAAGAACTTCCTTTGAACCCCAAAAATAAATCTATTGCTAAAATCCCGGGCACAAAATATTTCGCTTTTATCGGAACTGGAATAAACAACAAGCCCAATTGTGCATTTGGAAACATAAAAGCAAAAGCCGTAAGCAGTCCATAAATTGCTCCCGAAGCACCTAAAACTGGGGATTGAACAATTGAACTTGCTTGTTGCAAGGCATTGAACTGTTCTTGATTACAATGTGCCTTGTTCAAAATATTCAAAACTTCGCCGTGAACCATTTTTCCATTTGCATCAAACAAAGACTGGTAATCTGTATTTAAAATCAAATGTAGATCAGCTTTTGACAAATTTAAATCAGAAACCGAATTCAAAAGCGATTGTATCTGCAGATAATTTACTCCAGTATGCAATAATGCAGCTCCTAGTCCACATGAAATGTAAAAAAACAAGAATTTTTTCCCGCCCCAAAAATGCTCTAATGCAGATCCAAAACTATATAATGCAAACATATTGAATAAAATATGAGCAAAATTTGGCCAAGGCGCATGCATGAACATATGCGTAATGATTTGCCACAATCCAAAATTATCGCTTTCTGGATAAAAGAGCATTAAATAATTATATGAAACCGGTACGATTTGAGAACCAATAAAAAATATAATATTAATAATCAATAATTGTTTTACAACAGGAGTCATGTTCATCATAACGCAAATTTTTTATCTATATCTTCAACACGCATCGTGATAAAGGTAGGTTTTTGAAAAGGTGAAATATTTGGATCTTTACAGGCAAACAATCCGTTTACGATATTATCCTGCTCTTTTTCGGTTAAATATGATCCCGTTTTAACCGCTAAACTTTTCGCCATTGATTTGGCAATTGTATCGTTTTGACTGTAACTGCTTGCTGGAATTCCGTCCTGCAAATCACTCAACAATTGATCAATCACAATCGAAACTTCACTCTCAGTAATATTTACCGGAATTCCCGAAATCACAATGTGATCTTTTTTTGCTTCTTCAAAAATAAATCCTGTTGTTTCTAACGAAGGTTTTAATTCTTCGATCAATTTCATTTCGATAGTCGAATAAAATAAATCCAACGGAAAAAGCAATTGCTGACTTGATGCTTGATTAACGGTCATATTCAGCAAAAATTGTTCGTACAAAATACGTTGATGCGCTCGTTGCTGATCAACAATAATCATTCCTGATTTAATTGGCGAAACAATATATTTTTTATGAATTTGATAGGTTTTCTGGCTTGCTTGTTCTACTTCATCGTCATTAAATAGTGATGAAGTCACTTCTTCATTTTCGAATGTAAAAGGCGAACTTTCAATCGCTTCTGGATTTTCTGTATCTAAACCAACATACAAACTTTCCCAACTTACTGTCGGCTCAACTCTTTTTGAATAACCAGAATAGGATGATCCTCCTCCTGAATATGAAGAACCTGAAGAAGACGAAGAACCTGAGCTATAGCCAGATCCTGAACTTCCTTTTGTATAATGCTGATTCGTTTTATCGTCTGTAAACGGATTGAAATTTCCATCAACCTGAATTGTTGGCGTTTCAGCTTCTAAATCTTTATAATGATATGGCGTATCTAAATTTGAATCTCTATCGAAATCCAAAACCGGAGCCACATTAAACTGACCTAAACTGTGTTTGATTGACGCTCTCAAAATAGCATACAAAGCTTGTTCGTCATCAAACTTAATCTCCGTTTTTGTCGGATGAATATTAATATCGATTGTATTTGGTGGAACTTGCAAGTATAAAAAATAACTTGGTTGCATTCCGTCTTTTAAAAGACCATCGTAAGCCGCCATAACTGCATGGTGCAAATAACCGCTTTTTATAAAACGATCGTTTACAAAGAAAAACTGCTCTCCTCTACTCTTTTTTGCAAATTCAGGCTTGCATACAAACCCTTGAATATTGATAATCTCGGTATCTTCGTTTACGGGAACCAGTTTTTCATTGGTTTTACCCGACATAATTCCGACAATCCTTTGACGATATCCTGCTGACGGAAGATTATACAATTCGCTTCCGTTATGATAAAAACTAAAATGAATATTTGGATGTGCCAAAGCCACACGCTGAAATTCATCCATAACATGACGAAACTCAACCGTATCTGATTTCAAGAAATTTCGACGCGCTGGAATATTAAAAAATAAATTTTTAACCGCAAATGAAGTTCCTTTTGGCAAAACAGCCACTTCCTGCGAAACAAATTTACTTCCTTCAATTATAATATGTGTTCCAAGCTCATCTTGATCTTGTTTCGTCTTCATTTCCATGTGCGCAATCGCGGCAATAGACGCCAAAGCTTCTCCGCGAAAACCTTTTGTGCCAAGCGAAAACAAATCTTCTGCCTGACGAATTTTTGAAGTAGCATGACGCGCAAAACACAAACGCGCATCTGTAACCGTCATTCCTACGCCATTATCAATAACCTGAACTAATGATTTGCCGGCATCTTTTATGATCAATTTAATGTCAGTTGCTTTTGCATCAACAGCATTTTCTAAAAGCTCTTTTACAACTGAAGCTGGTCTTTGAACCACTTCTCCAGCAGCAATTTGATTAGCAACGTGATCAGGAAGTAATTGAATTATACTCGACATTAAAAAATTTGGGTTAAAGGTTTTTCCTTGATTTTATGGTTAAAAATCTTAGATTGAAAATGTTAGTTCACTTTGGATTTTAAAAAACCAAGGTGTACAAATTTAATGAATTTTGGTTGTGATTTGGAATAGCGGCAGTCATAAAAAAAACAAAAAACCTATACTATTTTACACAGTATAGGTTTTAGTATTTTTAAAACAATTGTGTTTTATTCGTTCTCAATTTTTCTTGGCGAATCTTCGATTTGAAGCGCTCCAGAAGTCAATAAAGGCTGGTTGAAAGCATGAGCTATTGAAGCTTGCTGACGAATGTATGCCATTTTGATTGCCGCAATTGCAGCTTCAGTTCCTTTGTTTCCGTGAGCGCCACCACTTCTGTCGATTGACTGTTGCATATTATTATCTGTCAAAACACAGAAAATAACCGGAATATCAGTTTGAACATTCAAATCTTTAATTCCTTGCGTTACACCTTCACACACAAAATCAAAATGCTTTGTTTCACCTTGAATTACACATCCAATTACAATTACTGCATCAACATTTTGCGTTTGCAACATTTTTTTTGCGCCATAAATAAGCTCAAAACTTCCAGGAACATTCCATCTAATAATTTGCTGTGCAGGAACATCACAATCAACTAATGCATCAAAAGCACCATTATACAGTCCTTCTGTTATAGTGTCGTTCCACTCAGAAACAACAATCCCAAATCGAAAGTCTTTCGCATTTGGGATTGTGTTTTTATCGTATTCTGATAAATTTTTATTTTCAGTAGCCATTTTTATTATTTAAGATTTAATTCCGATGCTTCGGAATTTGATTTCAGATTGTAAAAATACAAATCTAAAAACTAAATCTGAACTCTAAAAATTAAATTATTGTGCTAATCCAATTAATACATCAACAGAAGCTGCTTCTGGAGTTGCATCAAAATTATCTTTAATATCGTTTAAATATTTCAAAGCATCTTCTTTTTGACCTAAAGCAATTGCTGTTTTAGCTGCTTTTAACAAGAAACGAGGCGTAGTGAAATCATTTTTATTAGTTTCAGCCGCTTTTACATAGTAGCTTAAAGCTTCTTTTGCATTATTTTTTTGAGAGTAAGCATCTCCAATTGCACCAGTTGCCAAAGCACCTAAAATTGCATCTTGAGATTTAAATTCTCCAAGATATTTGATAGCATCATCAAATTTTCCTGTATTCAAATATGCCATACCAGCATAGTAGTTTGCTAAATTTCCAGCATCAGTTCCAGAATATTCATCAGCGATTTTAATGAATCCGAATTTACCTTCAGAACCGTTTAATGCTAATTTGTATAATGAATCACTTGCAACACCATCAACCGCTTTTTGAAAGTTTTGTTGCGCAACAAACATTTCGTTTGCAGCTTCGTCTTGTTTTGGGTTTTCAATAAATTTTTGGTAAGCCAAATATCCAATTGTAGCTACCGCAATACCAGCAACTAAACCAATAATGATTTTTTGATTTTTAGCCACCCAATCCTCAGTTCTTGAAGCAGTTTCATCTAATTTTGAGAAAACGCCAGCTGTTGTGCTGTCTTTTTCGTCAATAATTACTTGTTGTTCTTCAGTAACTTCTTTAACTTCCTTCTCTTTTGGTGTCTTATATCCTCTTTTATTGTAAGTTGCCATTTAAAAATAATTTAGTGAACGGCAAAAATAAAATTTTTCTTGAAACTGAGGCAAAAAAAATCAATTTTATCACTATTTTAAAAAAAATATTTTTCAGCGTCGCTTGTCCTTTCGCGGAAGCGTCAAAATAAATCAGCCAGAGGTTGCGCCAAAGCCAATTATATCAATAATTTTCGGTAATTTGCACCCTCAAATTTTCACTGTTCAAAAACAGCAAATTTTATATTTGGAGTCCCTAAAAAATGCATTTAAACAAAATCTCTTTATTCAATTACAAGAACTTTTCAGAAGCAAATTTTGATTTCGACGTCAAAATCAACTGTTTTGTGGGAAAAAATGGCATTGGAAAAACCAATGTTCTCGATGCAATTTATCATTTGGCTTACGGGAAAAGTTATTTTAATCCGCTTGCGGTTCAAAATATAAAACACGGAGAAGAGTTTTTTGTGATTGATGCCGAATTAGATAAAAACGAGAGAACCGAGCAAATTGTTTGCAGTTTAAAAAAAGGACAAAAAAAGGTTTTAAAACGAAACGGGAAACCGTATGATAAATTCTCCGATCATATCGGGTTTATTCCACTGGTGATTATTTCGCCAGCAGACCGTGATTTAATTGTAGAAGGAAGCGAAACCCGTCGTAAATTTATGGACAGTGTGATTTCGCAACTAGATTCTGCTTATCTACATGAATTGATCAATTATCAAAAAGTGATTACGCAGCGAAATGCACTTTTAAAATATTTTGCACTCAATCATACTTTCGACAATGATACCTTATCTATATATAATGAGCAACTGAACGAATACGGAAAGTCGATTTTTGAAAAACGAAAAGATTTCCTTGAACAGTTTATACCTATATTTAATAGACATCATCAAGCCATAACAGGATCTGAAGAAAGTGTACAATTGGTTTATGAAAGTAATTTGTTTGAAAAAGACTTAGTAACGCTTTTACAAGAAAACATCAATAAAGATAGAGCGTTGCAGTACACTACTGTCGGAATTCATAAAGATGATTTATCTTTTGAAATTGATTCACATCCGATAAAAAAATTCGGATCGCAAGGACAGCAAAAATCATTTTTGATTGCGCTGAAATTGGCACAATTCGAATTTTTGAAAAAACAAAGTGGCGTAAAACCAATTCTTTTGTTTGATGATATTTTTGACAAACTAGACGAAACGCGTGTGGCCAAAATTGTAGAAATGGTAAACAGCGAAACATTCGGACAGCTTTTTATCTCTGACACGCATCCCGAAAGAACTGAAGCGATTGTAAAATCTACGCATCAGACCTACAAGATATTCAATTTATAATTCATGAAATTTGGTACAATTTGTATCAGTTTTCAGTATCAATCCCAGAGTGGAAATTATTAAATTAGCCTGAGCAAAATTTAAAAAATAACTGCAATTAATATTTAAAGGAATATGTTAGCGAAAGAATCATTGCAATTTTTAGACGATTTAAAAAAGAACAATAACCGCGAATGGTTTCAGGAAAATAAAAAGCGTTACGAAGTTTTCAAGAAGGACTACCATCAATTAGTAAGCGATTTTCTTGATGCAATGAAACCGCTTGATCCTTCATTAGAATTATTGGAAGTCAAAAACTGTACTTTCAGAATTAACCGAGATATTCGTTTTTCTAAAGACAAATCGCCATATAAAGCGCATTTAGGAGTTTGGATGTCCTGCGGAATGAAAGGCTTAAATCGCGCTGGATATTATGTCCATATCGAAAAAGGCGCCAGTTTTATTGCTGGCGGATTTTATTCGCCTGAAGCGGAAGATTTAAAGAAAGTCCGTAAAGAAATTGCTTTTTTCTACGATGATTTACAAGAAATCCTAAACGATAAAAACTTCAAAAAAGAGTTTGGAAGCTTAGACGTAAACGAAAACAATTCACTTAAAAGCATGCCACGCGGTTATGAAAAAGATCATCCGGCAATTGAGTTTTTAAAACTGAAAAGTTTCACAGCAACTCAGGTTTACAATGTTTCTGAAGTGCTAGAGAAAGATTTCGTAAAGAAAATGAGCCAAAAATTGATTGCTTTAAAACCGTTAAACGAATTCATCAACCGCGCTTTGGATACTGAAGAATTTTAGTTTTATTTGCCACAGATTTCACAGATTCTCACAGATTAATTTTTCGCAATTGCAAAATCCTTTTAATCTTTTTAATCTGTGGCAAAAAACAATAATTGAATGAAAAGGAAAATACTTTTTCTTGGAGAATCGTATCGCGCCGACGCCATTACATGGATGAAAGGCCTGAAAGAATTTGGTGATTTTGAAATTATCACTTGGGAACTTCAAACATCAAACAATCAGAGATTCAAACGTATTTTAGAGTATTTCTTCTCTCCTATTTCCATCCGAAGAATCATTAAAAAAGAAAAACCAGACATGGTGATTGCCGAAAGAACAACCAGTTATGGTTTTCTTGCTGCATTATCAGGATCTAAAACCATCGCAATTGCACAGCAAGGACGAACTGATTTATGGCCTGAGGATTCTGCTTTATATCCTTATAAAAAATTCATTCAGAAATATGCTTTCAAAAAAGCGCATTTAATTCACGCTTGGGGCCCAGTAATGGCAATTCATATGAAAGCAAGTGGTGTTGACATGAATAAAGTTTTGATTCTTCCAAAAGGAATTGACTTATCGCTTTTTACGCCCGCAACAAATCATTCGAACAAAATTGAAGCTATTGTAACACGCTCGCTTCAACCAGAATATCGTCATGATTCAATTTTAAAAGCTTTCGGAATTTTAAATCAAAAAGGAATTGATTTTTCATTGACCATTGTTGGCGACGGAACGAGATTGCAGTTTTTAAAAGATTTAGCTACAGCACTTCAAATCGAAAACAAAGTAATTTTCACAGGAAGAATTCCGAATACAGAACTTCCTAAATTATTACAGCAATCTAATATTTATATCAGCATGCCCATTACTGAAGGCGTTTCGGCCTCTTTGTTTGAAGCAATGGCTTCCAATTGTTTTCCTATTGTTTCTGATATTCCTGGAAATCAAAGTTGGATCACACATCGCGAAAATGGTCAATTAATTACAATTGATGATATTGAAATGCTCGCAGAAGAATTGATTTGGTCTTTTGAGAATCCCGAATTGAGAAACGAGGCGATTATTCGAAATAGAAAATTTGTGGAAGAAAATGCGAATTATGATATTAATATGAAGGTTATTTCGGAGAAATATCATGAGTTATTGAATTCTTAAAATCATTACTTTTTTATTAAAAAAAATTAAACAACAATATTGAACGATTAAGAGATGAACATATTATATTTTATAGGAAATGGCTTCGACATAAACCTTGGAATGAGAACTAGGTACAGTGATTTTTATGAATATTACAAATCAACAGAATCTAAAACAGAACTTATAAATCAACTCAAGAAAGAAATTTCCGAAGGAATTATAAATTGGTCTGATTTAGAACTTGCTTTTGGCAAATACACTTCAAATCTTAACAATATCGAGGAATTTGACGAAGTATACGAAGACATTGTAAATCATTTAGCAGATTATTTAAATCTCATACAAGCACAGTTTGATTTCAATACAATTAGTTCTCTTAAATTTTTCGAAAATCTTTCTAAACCAGAAAATTCATTATCAGAAGAGGATATCCGCGAACTGCGCCTTTATAGAGAACCTTGGAAAAATCATCATTGGATAACAAATATTATAACACTAAATTACACAACTTCTATCGAAAAAATTATTGGCGAAAGTATTTCATCATTACAAATTGGAATCCATCATACTAGTAAAATCATTTTAAAAGAAATCCAACATATTCATGGATATACAGACAAAAGAACCATTCTGGGCGTAAATGACATATCTCAAATAGAGAAAGTAGATTTCCACGAAAATCAAGAAATTCTCGAAGCCTTAATTAAAACAAAATGTAATCGTGTCCAAAGGCATAATGTAGATAAAATTTGCGAACAAAATATAAATAGTGCAAATTTGATATGCATTTTCGGTTCTTCTCTTGGCGACACTGATAATTATTGGTGGCAATTAATTGGAGAACAACTAAGAAAGGGCACGCGAATAATAATTTTCAGCAAGGGAGAAGAAATAAAACAACGTTTTGCTCAAAAAACAGCAAGAACACAACGTGCTATAAAAAAATTGTTTTTAGAAAAGACAAATCTATCCCAGGAAGAAAAGGAATTATATAACGAAAAAATTTACGTAGGAGTTAATACAAATATGTTCGATATGTTTTTATAAATTACAACATATTCCTTTAATGTATTTCATTTCCAAACAACGCGATATTTTTTAGAACGAAATCTAATAATTCTTTCGAACCTGACCTAATCCGAATAAATTATAATCCTTACTTTTGACTCATATTAAAAAGCCTTTTATTTATGGAAATCCAATCCAATTTTTCTTTAAAAAAATATAATACTTTCGGCATTGAAGCAAGTGCTAAACAATTTGTTGCAGTTCATTCTATCGCTGAATTGAAAACGGTTTTACAAGAAAACAAAAACGAGAAAAAATTCATTTTAGGAGGCGGAAGCAATATGTTGTTAACGAAAGACATTGATGCTTTGGTTATTCATATTGATTTAAAAGGAAAAAAAATCACTAAAGAAGATGAGGATTTTGTTTGGGTTGAAAGTCAGGCTGGCGAAACTTGGCATGATTTCGTTCTTTGGACCATCGACAACAATTTTGGAGGTTTAGAAAATATGTCGCTTATTCCAGGAAATGTCGGTACAACTCCCGTTCAGAATATCGGAGCTTACGGAACCGAAATAAAAGACACTTTCGTTTCTTGCGAAGCGATGAATATTGCTACTCAAGAAATGAAAACTTTCGATAATGCCGAATGTAATTTTGGCTATCGCGAAAGTATTTTCAAACATGAAGTTAAAGACCAATATATTATTACTTCAGTTACATTTAAATTGACCAAGCGCAATCATAAAATCAATACTTCTTACGGAGATATTTTGGCTGAATTGGCTAAAAACAATATTTCAGAACCAACATTAAAAGATGTGAGCAACGCTGTAATTGCCATTAGACAAAGCAAATTACCTGATCCGAAAGAATTAGGAAACAGCGGAAGCTTCTTCAAAAATCCGATTATATCTAAATCTGATTTTGAGAAAATTCACCAAAAGTTCCCAGAAATGAAATTTTACGAAGTTTCAGAAACTGAAGTAAAAGTTCCTGCAGGTTGGTTAATTGAGCAAGCAGGTTTTAAAGGGAAACGTTTTGGAGATGCAGGAGTTCATAAAAATCAAGCTTTAGTTTTAGTGAATTATGGAAACGCAACTGGACAGGAAATCTTAGCCGTTTCAAAAGAAGTTCAAAAAACCGTTTTTGAAACTTTTGGCATTCAAATCGAAGCTGAAGTGAATGTGATTTAGAATCAACGTTTTCAAACCTTTGCTCCTTTGTTTCTGTGAGTCTTTGAACCTAAAAATGAAAAAATGTACACACCAGATTTATACAAAAACGAAAATCAGGAAGAAATCAGAGCTTTCCTAAAAGAAAACAGCTTCGGAATTCTGATCAATCAAACTAACGGAAAATTGTGTGCAACGCATATTCCAATAGAGCTGGAATTGAATTCTGATGGAAAAGAAATTCTGCAAGGACATATTTCAAAACTAAATCCGCAAGCTGAAGGTTTCAAAGAAAACGATCAGGTTTTAGCCGTTTTCACAGGTCCGCACAGTTATATTTCTTCGTCTTGGTACGATCATGAAAATGTGCCAACTTGGAATTATATAGCCGTACATGTTTATGAAAAAATCAAGATTGTTGATTATGAAACTTCGGTAGAGCAATTAAAGAAATTAGTCGACAAATACGAAGCAAATTCAGAAAAGCCAATCCGCGTAGAAGATTTATCAGCCAAAACCATGCGCGAAGCCCGAGGAATCTATGGTTTTGAGATTGAAATCGAAGAAATACAAGCCACTAAAAAACTCTCACAAAACCGCGACGATCACAATTATAAAAACATAATTTCGGAGTTAGAAAAAACCGAAAACCCTCAGGCTATTGCTGTTGCAAAAGAAATGTCAAAATGCCGAAAGTAAATTGGTTTTGGACATTGAAAATTAGGAATTCATAAGTACATTTGCACTCGCAAGATTCAGAAATTAAAAGATATTAAAATCAGATGCTTACAATTTTATTTTACTTTTTTATTGCTATCGTTGTCGTACAACTTTTTTATTACTTAGGTGTATTTGGAAAGTTTGCTTTCGCTAAACAACAAGAAGTTACACCAAAAAGACTTCCAGTTTCAGTAATTGTCTGCGCTAAAAACGAAGAAGAAAACGTAAAGAAATTTATACCGCTATTAGCTGAACAAGACTATCCAGATTTTGAAATTGTTTTGATTGATGATGCTTCAAGAGATGAAACTTTAGAAGTTTTTGAAGAATTTGAACAACAATATCCAAATATTCGTTTGGTAAAAGTTGAGAACAACGAAGCGTTCTGGGGAAATAAAAAATATGCGCTGACTTTAGGAATCAAAGCTTCTAAAAAAGAATACCTATTATTTACAGATGCTGATTGTTATCCAACTTCAAAAAACTGGATTACATCAATGACTTCAAATTTCACCATGAACAAAACCATTGTTCTGGGATATGGTGGTTATGAAAAAATAGATCGTTCGATACTGAACAAAATCATTCGTTTTGAAACTGTTTTAACAGCGACGCAATATCTATCTTGGGCAAAAATGGGTTTGCCTTATATGGGAGTTGGACGAAATTTAGCTTATAAAAAAGAAGAATTCTTTAACGTAAATGGTTTTATCGATCACATTCAAGTGCGTTCTGGCGATGACGACTTATTTGTAAACCAAGCTGCGACTAAAGAAAACACAACAATTTCATATAATCCGGAAAGTTTTACGTATTCGAAACCAAAAGAATCTTACAAAGAATGGTTTAGCCAAAAAAGAAGACATGTTTCAACAGCGGAGTATTATAAGTTTTTTGACAAAATGCAATTAGGCATTTTTTACACCTCGCAATTATTCTTCTTTATTTTAGTTATAATACTACTAGCTTTCCAATTTCAATGGATCGCAGTATTAGCAATATTCGCAACACGTTATACTGTTGCATGGACTGTAATGGGATTTTCTGCTGGAAAACTTAAAGAAAAAGACTTAAAAATTTGGTTTCCTATTGTAGAGATAGTGCTGATATTCACACAAATTAATATCTTTATATCTAATATCTTTTCAAAACCAGTACATTGGAAATAAATTCTAAAATAGAAAAAGCAAAAAAAGGCGATCAGATCGCCTTTACTTTTTTATTAGATTTTTATTGGAATGAAGTTTACGGCTTTATGCTGAAACGCACCGAAAACGAAACAATTGCCGAAGATGTAACAATCGAAACTTTCTCAAAAGCTTTCGACAAAATTGCCACTTACAACGCCGAATTCAAATTCAACACTTGGCTAATCAGCATTGCAAAAAATGTTTACATAGATTTACTGCGAAAAAAGAAATCCAGTCTTTTTATTGAAATAACGGACAGCGAAGATCAACAGGCATACAATATTGCCGACCCTACCCCATCTGCTGAAGATGCATTAATTAAAGAGCAAAATCTTTCCCGTTTGCTTTTATGTATCAAAGAACTCAAACCCCATTACCAAGAAGTTATTCAGTTGCGTTATTTCCAAGAAATGTCTTATCAGGAAATTGCAACTAAAATTGACGAGCCCTTAAGCAATGTAAAAGTAAAACTTTTGCGTGCTAAAAAATTATTGGCAGAAATCATTGAACGTAACAGATAATTTAGTATCTTTAAGAAAAGATTAAAGTATTATCATACTTTTTCTTAAAAAAATTATTATCTAACATACTAAAACAACAACTTCTACGTTGTTTGCTAAAACCCAAACCCTATTCGCGTATGATTTAAAGTTACTTAACCTTAAAATCCAAAAATCATGTCAAAATCAAGCATCTATGAAAGCAAGTGGATAGACCTTGTTTTCGAAAACAAAAACAAAGAGTATGGCGCGTATCAATTACGCCAAGAAAATTCTAAAACAACAGTTACCGCATTGTTTATGGGGTTGCTATTGATAGCGACTTTAGGAAGCGCGTCGATGCTGATTAATAAGTTAAAAGGACATGAAAATGTCGAACCAGCGCCATTTGACAAACCTGTAACACCGGTTGATCTTTCGCCTGACGTGGTGACGCCTATACCTCCAGCACCAGTTGCACCTCCGTCACAAAGTGCTCCAGCTGCACCATCGATCAATACACAATTGGCAAATCCAGTCGTTACAACTGTGGATCAAGCTACGCCAGACATTGCAACAAATATTGACAATGCTCCGGTTGTGGATAATCCTGTAGCGGGAGATGGGACAATTGTAAATGCAATACCATCATCGGGTGGAAACGGAGACACTCCTGCTCCTGCTGTGATAGACAATACTCCAGTAAATCCGGCTACTTTAGACAAAATGCCAGGATTCCCTGGAGGAATGGACAAGTTTTACAGCTATGTTGGAAATAATTTCAAAAGACCAGAACTAGACGCTGAAATGACTCTTAAAGTATATGTTTCTTTTGTAATTGAAAAAGATGGCTCAATAACTGACATCATGGTACAAAAAGACCCAGGTTATGGAATGGGCAAAGAAGCTATCAGAGTATTAAAATCATTAAAAACAAAATGGACTCCAGGCATAATAAACGGAAAACCTGTGAGAACAGCATATAATCTTCCTATCACAATTAAAACGCAACCCGAATAAAATAATAATCGAAAAACTGAAAAAGCAGAACTTAGGTTCTGCTTTTTTGTTATTTTTAAAAACAAAATCCTTATCTCAATCAAGAATGCCATTTACTTTTTCGCATCCTGCCATTATTCTTCCGTTTAAATATTTTCCAAAAAGTTGGTTTTCAATGACTGGCCTTGTAATAGGAAGTTTAACCCCAGATTTCGAATATTTTATGCGCATGAAAGTTCAGAGCATTTATAGCCACACTCTTCTAGGCGTCTTTTGGTTTGATTTGCCTCTTGCAATTGCATTAACTTTCATTTTTCACAGTATTGTATGCAACAGTTTATTTCTTAATTTACCTAAAGCAATCCGAAAAAGATTTTATTCGTTTACAGGGTTTAACTGGAATTTTTATTTTAAAAAAACTGGTTCACAATATTAATTTCAATATTGATTGGAATATTTTCTCATGTCTTTTGGGATTCCTTCACTCACGAACATGGCTATTTTGTAAATCATATTCCAGATTTAAGCCGATCTATCACTATCTCCGAAAAGAAAATCTTCGTTTGGAAAACATTACAACACTTGAGCACTTTTATTGGAGGATTTTTTATTCTTTTAGCTTTACTTAAACTTCCTAAAAACTCTGTTCACACAAATTCTATCAACAAAAAGTATTGGATCATACTTTCTATTTCAGTAGTAGCCATTTTAATTTTTAGATTTTCATTTTCTTTTGAAATAAAAGCATTTGGAAATATAATTGTTTCCATAATCTCTGCAGTTTTAGCCTCATTGACCTTAACACCACTAATAATTAAATCAAAAGTCAATTAGAAAAATTAACAAAATCATACTACTTTTGTCCTTCCTAAAGAAGGCAAACATTTTAAACCAAAATTAAAAACTAAAAAATGGGAATATTTTCTGCTCTGATGGGCAACGCAGGCACTGTAAACCAAGACGATTTGCTTAAAAAATACGGACAACTTTTAACCGATAGCGAGGAAATTGAAATGGGTTTCAAATTGATTCGCGATACTTTTATTTTCACTAATAAAAGATTAATTCTGGTTGATGTTCAAGGGATCACAGGAAGCAAAACAGAATACAAATCGATTGCTTACAAAAGCATAACTCGTTTCAGCGTCGAAACTGCTGGAACTTTTGATTTGGATGCCGAATTGAAAATCTGGGTTTCAAGCGAATTAAATCCAAGCATTGTAAAACAATTCAACAAATCTGTAAATGTGTATGATGTTCAAAAAGTTTTAGCGCATCACGTTTTAGGATAATCATTTAAATAAACAAAAAGGCGGCCAATTTAAAATTGACCGCCTTTTTTATTTTTAAAGAATAACTATTTCTTTTTAGTTGTTGTAGTTTTCTTAGTAGTCGTTGTTTTCTTAGTTGTTGTTGCTTTTACAACTGGAGCTGTATTTACAATTTTTTGTTGCACATATGGCTTGTACAATCCGTCTTTTTCAGCTCTTGCTTTAGCATCGTCAGCTCTTTTTTTCGAATCTGGATGCGAACTCATCATTTGATCAATAAAAGAAGCCTCAGTTCCTTCACTCATTTTAGCCAAAATTCTAAAAGCAGATTCTTCAGCATTTACATTGTAACCATTCTTTTTTAAGAAATTATATGAAAACAAATCAGCTTCAGTTTCTTGTTTACGACTGTATTTACTGTCAATAATAGCGCTTCCAATTTTCCCTAATTGGCTATCCGTAACTGCCGTAATCTTTGCAGATTGAGAAGAAGCCCCATCAATCAATGCCTCTTTTTGATAAGCTGCACGCATTGCATCTCTTGAATCGTTGTTTGCTACGTGACCAATTTCGTGGCCAATAACCGCTAATAATTCATTATCATCCATAATGTCCATCAAACCAGAATAGACACGTACGCTACCATCTGCAGTTGCAAATGCATTTACTTCTTTCAATTTATAAACCTTAAAGTTCAGCGTAAATCCTTCCCCTGTACTATGTTTTCCAAAAACTCTGTTTAATCTTAAAGTGTAGCCATCATTTGGGCCTGCCACTTCATTTGTTGAATCTAATTTACGAACTGCTTCTTTTGACAACGCCGCAGCATCAGCATTACTTAGTGTAAACCCCGTAACACCTTTTTGAAGAGCTCCTATAGCTTTATCTCCTAAATTAATTTGCGCATTCATTTTAGTAAAACCCAATGTGGCAAATAAAACTCCAAAAACTAGTAATTTCTTTTTCATGTTTTTATTTATTACAATTTGACAACAAATTTAACACAACAAAATGCTTTATCATTTCACACAAAGCTTGTTTTTTCAACAAATAAAGATATAAATTTTAAATGACTAATATAACGGCCTGAGACTATTATTCATTCGAAACCAAACAAAAAACCGGCAAACTCTCAAGAACTTGCCGGTTTTACTATTTGTGTAAAAATTATTTCTTTTTTGCTGTGGTCTTTTTAGCAGTTGTTTTTGTAGTCGCTTTTGCTTTCACAGGTGCTGAATTATCAATTTTCTGTTGCACATAAGGATTGTACAAGCCATCTTTTGTTGCTCTCTTTTTAGCATCATCGGCTCTTTTTCCAGAATCAGGATGTGAACTCATCATTCTAGTCATAAAAGATGAATCTGCTCCTTCGCTTAAATTTTGAAGAATCCTAAAAGCCGATTCTACAGCATTCACATCGTAACCATTTTTTTTCATGAAATTATACGAGAACAAATCAGCCTCAGATTCCTGTTTTCTGCTGTGTTTGCTGTCAATCATAGCGCTTCCTAGTTGGCCCAATTGAGAACTTGTAAGTGTTTCCAATTTTCCAGATTGCGAAGACGCAGCATCTAATAAAGCTTCTTTTTTATAAGCTGCTTTTATTGCATCTCTTGTATCATGATTTACAACGTGCCCAATTTCATGACCAATAACAGCAAGCAATTGATTGTCATCCATAATATCCATTAGACCTGCAAAAACTCGAACGCTCCCGTCGGCACAAGCAAAAGCATTAATATCTTTTAC
The DNA here is from genome assembly GCF_039581405.1 of Flavobacterium mesophilum. Lineage (NCBI taxonomy): Bacteria > Pseudomonadati > Bacteroidota > Flavobacteriia > Flavobacteriales > Flavobacteriaceae > Flavobacterium > Flavobacterium mesophilum. Next base: position 266,732 of record NZ_JBCPXZ010000004.1, read on the forward strand.
TAAATAAACTTTATAACTCAGTGTAACGCCATCTGTAGAAGCATATTTACCAAACACACGATTTAAACGAATTGTATAACCATCCGTTGGCCCTGCAACAGGATTATTGGCATCCAATTCTACAATTGATTGTTTTGCCAAAGCCACCGCATCAGCATCACTAAAAGTAAATCCCGAAACACCTTTACCTAATGCACCCATCGCTTTATCTGAAAGAATCTGCGCATTCATTTGTCCAAAACCAAAAGTCGTTAATAAAACCCCTAATGCTAATAATCTTTTTTTCATTTTTAAATCCATTAAATTAACAGCAAAATTACTACGGATTAAATTTTAAGATAGTCAATTGAGCCAAATTTGTAACAGATTAAGACCAAATTTAAAATTTAAAAAAAGTAAAGTTTTAAGACAAAAATCTTAGTCAAGAAATAAAAAGACACCCCTAAAACACTTTTAAAAATAAAGTATTAACATTTGAACTTCATAATCACAAATAAGTGCAAAAGAGCAAACTAAACGAAAAGCAAATTAACGTCTCAAAATGAACTACATTCCGTATCTTTGTGTTTTGAATTTTGATATATGAAAACAGTCATTGAAAATATACCAACTGGAAAACCTAAATGGTTAAAGGTTAAACTTCCAATTGGACAAAAATATACTGAACTTCGTGGTTTAGTCGACAAATACAGCTTAAATACCATTTGTACTTCGGGAAGTTGTCCTAATATGGGCGAATGCTGGGGTGAAGGAACAGCAACTTTTATGATTCTTGGAAACGTTTGTACACGTTCTTGCGGTTTTTGCGGTGTAAAAACCGGTCGTCCAGAAACTGTAGACTGGGATGAACCAGAAAAAGTTGCCCGCTCTATTAAAATCATGAATATCAAACACGCTGTAATTACAAGTGTTGACAGAGATGATTTGAAAGATGGAGGATCTATTATCTGGATTGAAACGGTAAAAGCAATCCGAAGAATGAACCCAAATACTACTCTTGAAACTTTGATTCCAGATTTTCAAGGAATCGAAAGAAATTTAGACCGAATCGTTGAAGCAAATCCTGAAGTGGTTTCACACAACGTTGAAACGGTTCGTCGATTGACACGTGAAGTTCGTATTCAAGCAAAATACGATCGCAGTCTTGAAGTTTTGCGTTACTTAAAAGAAAAAGGAATCAACAGAACAAAATCTGGCATCATGTTAGGTCTTGGCGAAACTGAAGAAGAAGTTTTTCAAACAATGACTGATTTACGCAACGCAAATGTAGATGTGGTTACACTTGGCCAATATCTTCAACCTAGTAAAAAACATTTGCCAGTAAAAGAATTTATTACTCCTGAACAATTCGAGAAATACGAAAAATTCGGACTTGAGCTAGGTTTCCGCCATGTTGAAAGCGGTCCTTTGGTTCGTTCTTCATACAAAGCACAAAAACATATTTTATAAAATAGTTTAACTGTTTAATCGTCAAATCGTTTAATCGAATAAATAATTTGACGACTAAACGATTAAACCAATCAACTAGATAATTGAAAACAAGAATTGCTATTAATGGTTTTGGAAGAATTGGAAGAAATTTATTTCGTTTGCTTTTAAACCATCCTGAAATTGAAGTTGTTGCCATCAACGATATTGCTGACAACAAAACGATGGCACATTTGATAAAATACGACAGCATTCATGGTGTTTTACCTTATGCCGTGAGCCATAATGAAGAATCAATTATTGTCGACAACAAACAATTTTTATTCTTTCACGAAAAAAGCATTTCAAATTTAGACTGGAAAAGCCATAATATTGATTTTGTAATAGAATCAACTGGAAAATATAAAACACACGAAGAATTAAATGCGCATTTGGAAGCTGGAGCAAAAAAAGTGATTCTTTCGGCTCCTTCTGAAGTTGACACAATAAAGACTGTTGTTTTAGGTGTGAATGAAAATATTTTGGACGGAAATGAAACCATAGTTTCAAATGCAAGCTGTACCACAAACAATGCGGCTCCAATGATAAAAATCATTGACGAGCTATGTGGCATCGAGCAAGCTTACATTACAACTATCCATTCATATACCACTGACCAAAGTCTTCATGACCAGCCACATAAGGATTTACGCAGAGCGAGAGGCGCAAGTCAATCAATTGTTCCAACAACTACAGGTGCAGCTAAGGCATTAACAAAAATTTTTCCTAAATTGCATCAAAAAATCGGAGGATGTGGTATTCGAGTTCCAGTTCCCGATGGTTCATTAACAGATATCACATTCAATGTAAAGCGTGCTGTTACTATTGAAGAAATTAATAAAGCTTTTGAAAAAGCCTCAAAAACAAATTTAAAAGGAATATTAGATTACACAGAAGATCCAATCGTTTCTGTTGATATTATTGGCAATACGCATTCGTGTTTATTTGATGCTCAACTTACTTCGGTTATTGATAAAATGGTAAAAGTTGTGGGTTGGTATGATAATGAAATTGGCTATTCATCAAGATTAATAGATTTGATTTTACTGATAAGAAAAACATAGATTCATTGTAAAAGCGTTGCCATACATGAAATACCACATTCTTATTCTTATTTGTTTTTTTAATTCATTTTTGTATTCTCAAACCAAAAAGAATACAGATAGCGTTTCCTATTACAATAAATTAGCCAATTCAAATCTTGATAAGCAAAAGTACAAACAAGCCGTTTTTTACACTAAAAAATCTATTGACTTTTGCCAAACAAACAATAAAACCGAAAATTTAGCCAATCAGACTTTTAAACTGGGGAAAATTTATTATAACCAGCAAAAATATGATGAGGCACTAAAAAACTTTCATAAAAGCGTTTCCTTATTTGACAAAGTAAAACCAACTTGCACTAAAATTTTGGCACTGCATTATATTGGAGCCTCAAACACTGCGCAGGGAAATTTTGAAATCGGAAACATCTATTACAAAAAAGCCGATAGTTTATTGCGACAACTAAAACTTGTTGACCATGCCGAAATTTTGGATTATCAAAAGGCAATGGCTTTAAAAATTGGAAAAAATCTACCACTTTCAGCAAAGACTTTCCAAAAAATAGTAAAGAAACCAGACAACCCAAAAATAATCAAAACCAAAGCCGATTCGTATTATCAGCTTGGATTGATCGAGACAACACTTAAAAGAAATGATTCGGCTTTAGTTCATTTTGACAATGCATTAGATTACAGTGCCAAAAACAATAATCTGACTCAAAAATCAAAAATCATACTTGCAATTAGCCAGTACTATAAAAAGAATCGAAACTTTGATCTTGCCTATTCTTATCTCGATGAGCATTATCAAATCGAAAACTATATTTTAAAACTGAAAAATGCGAAACTGGATTTCAACGATTTTGAAAAATTCAAAAAAACGCAATCCATAAACAATACGCTAAAACGCGAAAGTGATCAAAAAATCCAACTGAAAACCTATCGTTATTCCAAATTAGTAAGTATTTTGGCAATAGCCTTGATTTCTATTTTGTCGCTTTTGAGTTTGGCTCTATACAAAAACAACATTATTCGAAATCAGAATAATTTGCTTTTAAGAGAAAAAAACAAAGAATTGATTCTTGCCAAAAACAAAGCCGAAAAAGCGTCAAAAGCCAGATCTGAATTTTTGTCGACCGTAAGTCACGAACTCCGGACTCCTTTGAATGCAATCAACGGAATTACGCATTTGCTTTTAGAAGACAATCCAAAAAAGAATCAGTTAAAATACTTGGAATCTTTGAAATTTTCAGGTAATTACTTGACTACATTTATCAATGAGATTCTGGAAATCAACAAAATCGACTCTACAAAAGCTGAAGTTGAATATATTAGTTTCAATTTAAAAGAGCTTTTATTTAACATTCAAAGCTCTTTAAAAGAATTGGCTGCAGCCAATAAAAACTATTTCAATCTTGAAATTGATGAAGCTATTCCAGATAATTTAATTGGGGACCCAACAAAATTATCTCAGATTATACTCAACTTAATCAACAATGCTTTAAAATTTACACAAAACGGACATGTAAATGTGATCGCGAAATTGTATGCAATTGAAGAAGAAAATGCAACTGTGTACTTTGAAATCGTCGATACGGGAATTGGAATTCCGGAGGACAAATTGCAAACCGTATTTGAAAGTTTTTCTCAAGGCTCTATCGAAGTAAACCGCAAATATGGCGGTACAGGTTTGGGATTGACTATTGTGAAAAAACTCATTGAGCTTTTAGGCGGAGAAATAAAACTTAAAAGTGAAGTAGGCAAAGGATCAACTTTTACATTCAAGCTGAATTTCAATATCAATACGGAACCATTGGAAGTAGTAGAAGAAACATCTAAACTTTACAATGACAAACAACTTGAGCACAAATCGATTTTATTGATTGAAGACAATAAAATCAACCAGATGATTACGCGCAAAATGCTTGAAAACAAAGCTATTTGTTGCGAAATAATCGACAACGGTGAAGAAGCTGTCGAACTTTTGAAAGTGAAACGTTTTGACATGGTTTTAATGGATGTCCATCTGCCTGGCATCAACGGAACAACTGCGACAAAAATGATTCGCGAGTTTGACAAAACAACGCCGATTATCGCCTTAACTGCGATTTCTCTTGACGAAAATAGGGATATGCTTTTATCTTTCGGAATGAATGACGTTATTACCAAACCATTTGTTCCAGACGAATTTTATAGCACAATTGCTAAGTTTTTTGATTAATTTTTTTAGGCGCTAAGATACTAAGTTGCTAAGATTCTAAGTTTTTCTTTACGTACTCTAAAATTGTCGCATCAAAATTTTGTTGGTGGTTGATAAAGGAGCTTTTTATTGGCAAATAATACAATTGCGAAACCAATTTTGAATCTTTTAATCTCACATAATCTTTTTCGGTTGTAATTATTTTTCTTCCGTTTGCTTTATTTCGAATAGCGTCTAAATCTGCATCAGAGAAATGATGATGATCTGGAAAAGTCAAATATTCGTCCTTTTCATTTTTTAAATAATCAAAAAATGGTTTTGGTTTTGCAATTCCCGCCAAAAGCAGTTTTGATTCTGATTTAATTTTAACTACTTCAAGTTTTTCATTTTCTCCATAAATTATTTCATCATAATCTATAAAGGTAAAAAAGATCTGTTGCGAACAGCTTAACTTTAGCTTTAAGCGAATTTCGGCTTGTTCTTCTTCAGTCAAAATTTTAGGACATTTTGTAACCACAACAATACTTGCTCTTTCTGCTCCACTCCTGCTTTCTCTTAAATTTCCAGTTGGGAGCATAAAATCATCTGCATACAAATCTCCGTAAGAAGTCAATAAAATGTAAAAACCTGCTTTTACTTTTCTGTGCTGATAAGCATCATCTAGTAAAATAATTTCTGGTTTTTCGATCTGCGAAAGCAATTGCTGAATTCCGTTTGTACGATTGGCATCAACAGCAACCATCACATTTGGAAATTTTTGATAAAATTGAAAAGGCTCATCTCCCAAAATTTCAGCATTCGAATTTTCATCAGCCAAAACAAAACCTTCCGATTTTCTTTTGTAACCACGGCTTAAAGTTGCTACTTTATACTTATCAGATAATAATCGAATCAAATATTCAATTTGAGGCGTTTTTCCTGTTCCGCCAACGCTTAGATTTCCAACTGCAATTACTGGGAGATCAAATGAAGTTGATTTTAAAAACCCTTTATCAAAAAGAAAATTACGGATCGAAGTTATGAATCCGTATAAAATAGCGAATGGGAAAAGTAATTTTCGAAGTAAGTTCATTTTACGAAAGTATAATTTTTTTCGTTATTTTGTTTTAAGTTTTGGTGGAAGTCATAGAACTTGAAACCTAAAACCTAAAACGTGAAACAAAATTCAAAATGAAAATCAAAAATATCATATCCGTTCTGGAGGAAATGTCTCCTTTGGCATACGCCGAAGATTTTGACAATGTTGGACTTTTAGTTGGAAATTCTGAAACCGAAAGTACTGGAGTTTTAGTTTGCCATGACGCTTTAGAAAATGTAATTGAGGAAGCAATCAGTAAAAATTGCAATTTGGTCGTTTGTTTTCACCCGATATTATTTTCTGGAATCAAAAAAATCACAGGAAAAAATTATGTGGAGCGCGCTATTTTAAAAGCAATCAAAAATGACATTGCTATTTTTGCCGTTCATACCGCGCTTGATAATCATTCGCAAGGCGTAAACAAAATTTTCTGCGATGCTTTGGGTTTGACAAATACCAAAGTTTTGATTCCGAAACAAAATTTCATTCAAAAATTAGTGACGTATACTGTTCCTGAAAATGCTCAAAAAGTGCGTCAAGCTTTGTTTGAAGCAGGCGCCGGAACAATTGGAAATTATGAAAATTGTAGTTTTAACTCCAATGGAATTGGTACATACAAAGGAAATTCTGAAAGTAATCCAGTAATTGGTGAGCGTTTTGAATTGACAGAAACAGACGAAATTAAAATTGAGGTTACGTTTGAAAAACATCTTCAATCTAGAATCTTGAAAGCCCTTTTTGCAAATCATATTTACGAAGAAGTCGCTTATGAGATTTACAATCTTGAAAATTCGCATCAAAATATTGGTCTGGGAATGATTGGTGAATTTGAAAACGAAATGGATGAAAAAGAGTTTCTGCAATTTGTAAAAGACAAAATGATTGCTGACGGAATTCGTCATTCTGCTTTTTTAGGCAAGAAAATCAAGAAAGTAGTAGTACTTGGAGGTTCTGGCAGTTTTGCGATAAGAAATGCTATTCAGGCTGGAGCAGATGCTTTTTTGACCGCCGATTTGAAATATCATCAATTTTATGAAGCCGAAAACAAGTTACTTTTAGCCGATATTGGTCATTTTGAGAGCGAACGCTATACAAAAAACTATATTGTTGATTTTCTTCGAAAAAAAATTCTTAATTTTGCCATCATTTTATCGGAAGAAAATACAAATCCAGTTAAGTACTTATAAAATATGACGAATACGAAAGAATTAAGTGTTGAGGACAAGTTAAGAGCAATATACGATTTACAGCTTATTGACTCTAGAATTGACGAAATCAGAAACGTTAGAGGAGAACTTCCTTTAGAGGTTGAAGATTTAGAAGATGAAGTTGCAGGTTTGAGCACTCGTTCAGAGAAACTGAAAGGTGAACTTGAAGTGATTGAGGAGCAAATCAAAGCAAAGAAAATTGCTATTGAGGAGCATAAAGAGGTTATTAAAAAGTACACAAAACAACAAGAATCAGTACGTAACAACAGAGAATTTAATTCTTTGACAAAAGAAGTTGAATTTCAAGAATTAGAAATTCAATTAGCTGAAAAGCAAATCAAAGAAATGAAAGCTTCTATCGAGCACAAAAAAGAAGTTATTTCTAACTTAAAAGAAAAACTTGATGCTAAAAGCTCTCATTTAAAACATAAAAAATCTGAATTAGACGCTATCATGGCTGAAACTCAGAAAGAAGAAGCTTTCTTAACTGAGAAATCTGCTGAATATGCTGCACAAATCGAAGACAGATTATTAGCAGCTTACAACAGAATCAGAAGCAGTGTTCGTAACGGATTAGCTGTAGTTTCTATCGAAAGAGGAGCTTCTGCTGGATCTTTCTTCACAATTCCACCACAAACTCAGGTTGAAATTGCTTCAAGAAAGAAAATCATCACTGATGAGCACTCTGGAAGAATTTTAGTTGATACGCAGTTAGCTGAAGAAGAAAAAGAAAAAATGGAACAATTGTTCGCAAAATTCTAAATATCAAGTCCCGATTAAATCGGGACTTTTTTTTTGCCACTAATTACACAAATTTTCACTAATTGTTCTTTTGTGTAAACTAATGAGAATAAAAAATTCATGTTAATTCGTGTAATTCGTGGCAGACCTTTTTTTACCTTTAGAAAAAATTTAAGTTTTGGGAATTAAAAAAGGAATTCGTTTTATTACATTAAAATCGGTTGGATCTTATATTAACTTTTTAAGTTATGTGCGCCCGCAAAAGGCTGTTGAACTTTCTTATGCCTTATTTAGCCAGCCAAGAATTGGACGACTTGAGAAAGAATCACTACCAAAAGTTTTAAAAAATACAGAAACCGAAACGTTTCATCACAATGAACATCATTTTCAAACTTATATCTGGAAAGGAAATGAAACCAAAATTTTATTAGTCCACGGCTGGGAAAGCAATGCTTCGCGTTGGAAAAAAACATTACCTCATCTTCAAAAATCAGGAAGTACCATTATTGCCCTTGACGCACCGGCGCACGGACAAAGCAGCGGAAAAGAGTTCAATGTTCCTCTTTATGCTGAATTCATCAATAAGGCGGTAGAAAAATATCAGCCAGAAATCATTATTGGACATTCAATTGGTGGCGCAGCATCTGTGTATCATCAATATTTATTTCCGAATACGAGCATCAATAAAATGGTGATTTTAGGAGCACCATCTGAGCTAAAAACTTTGATCGACAATTATGTTTCAATGTTGAGTTTGAACACCAAAATGTTTTCACTTTTAGAAAGCAAATTCCTGGATCGATTTAATTTTAAATTGGAAGATTTTTCGGGACAGAAATTTGCATCAGAATTTAATATTCCTGGATTAATTGCCCACGATGTTTCGGATAAAATTGTTGCTTTTGAAGAAGGAAAAAAAATAGCCAGCAATTGGAAAAACAGCCAATTTATTGAAACAACAGGCTTAGGTCACGGAATGCATGATGACGATTTGTATGATAAAGTGATTGAATTTCTCTTTAACGAGCAAAGCTCTTTAGAAACAAAGTAATAAAGTAACAAAGGGACAAAGTTGCAAAGGCTCTCAACTTTGGCTTATCTTTAAATTACTATTTTAAAAATTCGGAACAATTCTTTTTCGCCTTTGCCGGTAATTTGGATTGCTCTTGAATTTTTCGTTTTTCGCAACCAATCATCCGCAATCATTTTATCCAATAAAGAAGAACCTATTGATCCTGCAATATGATTTTTTCTTTCACTCCAATCTAGACATGGTTTCAAGAAAATGCGTCTTTGCTTTTTGAGTTCTTCAACATTGATTCCAAAATCAGAAAACCATTTTTCTCCTTTTGAACTGATTTCAAATTCGCTATCAGTCTTCAAAATAATTTCTTGTTCCAGCAAACTTTCGGCAACAGCCACACCAATTTTTCCTGCTAAATGATCGTAGCAAGTTCTGCAATGTTTTATGGGTGAATTGTTGTCTGCCTTCTTTTTTTCAGGAATTGAAGGCGGAATCAAACTTGCCATGGCTTCAATGGCATAAGCCGTTTCTTTATTAGCAAATCTGTAATATTTATGACGCCCTTGTTTTTCAACAAACAATAATCCTGCATCAAGAAGTTTGGCCAAATGCATACTCATATTTTGAGGCGAAGTATTAGCAGTTATTGCCAATTCGGTTGCAGTAAAAGCCTTTCCATCAAGCAATGTCCACATCACAATCGCGCGCGTTGGGTCACCAAGTAATGCCGCTATCTTTACAAACTGATTTTCCATTTCAAAACAATCATAGTTAAGGGTAAACTGAAGTATTGAAGAATAAAGGTAAATAACTTTGCTAAAAAACATACACCATGTCAACTTTATTTCTACAATCGGAAACTAAAAACCCTTATTTGTTCTATCAAAAAAATATAGCAGAAAATCCTGTTTATTGGGATGAACTAAATAAAATATGGGCTGTTTATTCTTATGAATATTGTCTCGAAATATTAAATCATAGAAACGCGCACATTCCAGCAGTTTCGGAAAACAATCTGAATGAATATGCTTTAAAAATCAGCAGAAATCTGGCCCGACTTTCAAATGGAGTGCATCATGAAATCTCAAAAGAAACTGCAATGGTTCTTTTTTCTTATATGAAATCTGTCGGAGTGAATTCAATACTTTCTGAGTTATTCCTTGAAAATACCAGTACTGAAATAGATTGGGTCGAATTGATCTGCAAAAAACTTCCTGTTTTGGCTGTTTTAAAAAGCTTTGATTTTAATGACAATGATTCTCTTTTTATTTCAGAAAACATTTTTCAGCTTATAAAAATAATGCAACCCATTAAAAAGTCTGAAGACATCGAATTTATTAATATTGTTTCGAAAGAAGTTTTCTTGGTTGTCGAAAATCACATTCGTACACTTTCATTTTATGAAAATTTAATAACGACGATTTCAACGAAACATGGCATTTCTGAAGAAGAAGTAAAATCAATGCTTATCAGCAATTTAATTGGCCTATTTATTCAAAGCTATGATGCCGGAAGAGGATTGTTGAGTAATACATTGTTAAACTATTTTTCTGAAGAAATAAAATTCGACAAAACCGACAAAACTCAGATTCAGAAACTGGTTATAGAAACATTACGATTTGATCCGCCAATTCATAACACGCGACGAATTGCTATAAACGACATTCAATTGAATGGAATTACGATCCGAAAAAACGAATCTATTTTACTTGTTTTAGCTTCGGCAAACCGAGATTCCAAGCAATTTGAGAAACCAATGCTTTTTGATACCGAAAGAAAAAACAATCACGAACACTTAACTTTTGGAACTGGCGGACATATGTGTCTTGCCAAATATTTTTCTATAAATCTTGCAACAGAAGCATTGTATTATTTGTTCCACAGTTTTGAAAATATAGCTATTTTAGAACAAGAAATAGAATATGAACCGCTTATTAATGCCAGATTGCCAAAAGCAGTTTGGATTTCACTTTATAATTAAAAAACACAGAAAATGATAGCCGTAATTTTTGAAGTAATTCCGAATGAAGGAAAAAAGGAAGAATATTTAGATATCGCAGCGAGTCTGAAACCTGAATTAAGTCATATCGACGGATTTATTTCTATTGAAAGATTTCAGAGTTTAAGCGATTCAGGGAAAATTTTGTCTTTGTCTTTTTGGAGAGATGAAGACAGTATTCAGCAATGGCGAAATCTTGAAATGCATCGTCACGCACAGGAAAAAGGCAGAAATGAAATATTTAAAGATTATCATTTGCGAATTGCTACTGTAGTTCGTGATTATGGAATGTTTGAAAGAAAAGAGACTCCAGAAGATAGCAAGGAGTTTCACCGCCAATAAAGTTACAAAGGCACAAAGAAACAAAGGGACAAAGTTTTTCAAAAAATCTAAAATCTAAAATCTGAAGTCTAAAATTTAAATTTTGCCTACTTTTGCAGTATGGAAGAGAATTTAAAACGTCTGAATAAATTTATTGGAGAAACTGGTTATTGTTCTCGTCGTGAAGCAGATAAGCTGATCGAAGAAGGACGCGTAACATTAAATGGCGCTGTCGCAGAAATGGGGACCAAAGTTTCGTCAGAGGATGAAATACGTATAGACGGAAAGTTAATCGTGGAAAAACACGAAAAAATGATTTATTTGGCATTCAACAAACCTGTCGGAATTGAATGTACAACTAATCTAGAAGTTCGAAACAACATTGTCGATTATATCAATTATCCAAAACGTATTTTCCCTATTGGAAGATTGGACAAAGCCAGTGAAGGCTTGATTTTTATGACCAATGATGGTGATATTGTAAACAAGATTCTTCGTGCAAGAAACAATCACGAAAAAGAATATACGGTTACGGTAAACAAACCTATTACAGAGCGATTTATTCAAAGAATGGGAAATGGAGTTCCGATTTTGGATACTGTTACCAAAAAGTGTAAAGTAGAACAAATCAGCAAATACACTTTTAAAATCATTTTGACGCAAGGTTTAAACCGTCAAATTAGGAGAATGTCTGAATATTTGGGTTACGAAGTTACTGCGCTTAAACGTATCCGAATTATTAATATTTCTTTGGATGTCCCTATTGGTCGTTACCGCGATTTGACTGATGACGAAATAAAAGAATTAAATCAGTTGATTGAGCCTTCGAGCAAAACAGAAGAAGCAAGTCTTCCAAAAGTTGAAGCACCAGCTCCAACGCGAAGAAAGACTTTTATTTCAAAACACGATCCTAGATTTAGAAAAAGAGGAGATAAATAAATATAAATCAAAAAATGGCCATTATAAATATATAGTGGCCATTTTATTTATAGAATTATTTAACGGATGTCTACATGTATATCAATATCTACATCATTCATTCATCCAGCCAAGAAACTCATCTTTAACCGTTTGCGTGATGCGTACACCTTGGTTTAATTTGTCATCGTATCCACGAGTATGAATCCCAACAATTTCTTTGCTATTCCCTTTAGTAATGGCAGAACCACTGGCTCCTACTCTTGTCGAAATTGGATATCTAAGATATTTATCTCCTACTTCTTTAATAGGTCCTTTAGCGCTTGACATTTTTTCATCTAGCCATCCATACCCATTAATCTGAACTGCCAGATCTTTTAGTTCTTCGGTTGTTTTAACAATTAATCCAGGGAAACCGTCAACTGAATTCACTTTAGATGCAAGCTTGACAATTCCATAATCAAGATTAATATCTTTCTGTAAAAGGTCAATTTTATTTTCTAACAATAATATTTTTTCATGATGTTTGGATACTGAAACAGCAGGATATCCGTCTGGATACTTCCAACTTACTGCTTCTATTGACGGAAATGGCTTATCAGGATCATTGTAAGCTCTAACGAATTCTATTTTTGTTGCTTTACCTCCATCTTCAGAATCGTAGAGATTATGGGCACAAGTTAATACATAATGGCTATCGTTCTCATTACTTTTTGCAATTACTGTACCTGTTCCAAAATATTTTTTACCGTTCGGAAATGTCATTTTCAATAACCCGATAAATTTGTAGGGTGCTACTTTTGTATCTGCAACAGGATCTGGAATATTTCCAGGAATTGGTGCATAAACATTTTCTTCATTTAAATTATGTGCATTCATAGTTTTAATTTTTAAAAGTTAATTAACTTATTTTTTTTTAGTTATCTAGAAAAAGTACTCGACTCCTTCACCATTTGTTCTGCTAATGAGATTTCTTGCAAATGCTTCTTCATTTCTACTGGAACATCCATATCCATCGTTAAATGACATGAAGGACAAATAATGTTTTTCTTCATCACAAGATCCATCATCGTAAACTTAATCTTGAATCTGCAGGCAGGACATTCTAGTCCGTTAGGCTCCTCTTTTGGTTTTGAATTTTTCATAACTCTATTTCTTTTATGTTATTAATTTCACCCATCATTGCTAAAAGCTGAATAATACCACCCGGCATGTCTCCATCAATCATATTGAGCCTAACCTTCATGTTAGATTTCATAGTCTCCATATTACTAGCCGTACTTGGAGTCAGAAAGGCTTTTATCGCGGATTGTCTTTGAGGTAATCTTACAGCTGTGTCATCATCATCTAGCAATGAAGGAGGCTGATCTGCTTCGTCTACGTCTACGGTTATCATTTTAACTTTCATATCAAAATTGGCGTCTTTGATCCGTAGTAGCGGAAGCTGGATTAAGGAAAGTACAGGCAAACTAAAAACTTCCACTTTGCCCTGTTCGTTTCTATACGAAAAGCTGACCATTTTGAGTTTTGGCAATTTTCCCTTTTTATCCCAATCGTCAAATCCATAGTCCATTATAAATTTGGTTATTCTTTCAGATAAATCTATATCAGCCTGAATAACTGCTTCGAGAGGGGCCAGAAAAATATCTGTTAGTCTTGTTGCCCCTGTACTAAATAATCCTCTTCTCATTTTTCTGATGTGTTTGGTGGTACTCTTTCTACCATTAGATTTCGCATTTTCATGACTACTTTAGCATTTTGTATTGCATGAGGCGGAAGCTCTTTTAAAACCTGCGCATCTACAATTATATTTATGCTTTTTGGAATATATTTTACAGAAGACTTAACAGAATCATCAATTTCCTGAGTATGTTTTTCGAGATTGTTTTTGACTTTCTCTGAAACATCATTTAGACTAATATGCTTAACAAAGGGCGCCATATGCTGGTGATTCAAAATATTTCGTTCTACCGCATCTTGTGCAAGAGGAATTAATGTACTTGTCACAATCTGATGATGCTCTGACTCCTTTTCATTTGATTTATTAAGAAGCGTATCGAGATCATTAACAAAAGCCGTTTTTATATCAGCAAGCATAAAATCGATTAGTTTTCCGGATAAAAGATTTTTTTTGATCTCCAACCATTTGGCATCCAAGGATTCCGAAGAATGATCGACTTCATCAATAATCTTGTTTTGATACCTTAGCAAAGATTTTTTTATCAATTTTTTCATCTTATTGAATATCAAAACTATATCAAAACATTCTTGATATCCTATTTCATCTCTTTTCTCGTAAGCATAGTTTATATCTAATGTAATCTGTTTTATTTCAGCAGTAGGAATAGGGAGCAGGTTGTTATCCCGCTCACCTAATTTCTGAGAAAATACGTAAGAATGATACTGTGCCTCTACGAGGTTATTAAGAACATCTGTAAATAAATTTTCCACTGTCATGGCTGTACGTATTTAAGGTTAAAAAATCAATTAAGTCGTTGGCAATTGACCGATGAAAGATAGTACGCCAGACGCACTTAATCCTTGTTTAGCATCTGCAAGTGTAAAGCCCACTGCTTCGTCATAAGCATCTGCCGAAGTTAATACACCTTTTACACTAAATGTCACGTTACCATTGTCGTCTGTTGTTTGCTCTGTTACAGGATCAAAAGTGATGTTTTTACCTGTTTCAGGAGTAAACGTAACTTTTTCACCAGCTAGAACAAGACCGTTAGAGTCTTTAATATTTGCAGTTATATTTACAGCAAATTTTCCGTCTTTAGCTAAAGTCGCTGCATCAACCTGAGGGTTTGCAGGAGAGAAAGTAAACGTTCCTTTTGAATTTGCATCTGTAATACTTGACTGCAAAATATTCAAAACCGTTGCAAGTCCTGCTGGCATATCTGATTGTCCTGCATGCACTTGTACATCCATTGTATATTCTACAGAGTATTTAGATTCCTCAGAAGCTTTTGAATCTTTTTTACTTGAATAGTTAGCTTTAAACTCAGCAGAAACACTAAAAGGTCCATAACCAAAACTTGCTTTTGCGCTACCTCCTGCTTCTGTACTTTCAGATGAAGATGTTTCAGAAACTGAAGATGAAGATGCAGAAATATTAGCCTTGAAATTAATTTGTACCTCATCTATAGCAATATATGGTATTGGTACAATCGTTAAGAGCGGGACGATAAGCTTTGTCATTTGTCCGTTTTTGTTGTAGTAAAACGTCACGTTGACTGCTTCTTTTTTTCCTGTCGCTTTGTCTTCATTAAGACCTACTTGTTGAATAAATTCCCAACTTGTTTTAGCAGCCATAGCTTGAGCCTTGATTGCAGCATCAAGAGGGCCACCAATAAGGGATGAAAACGGTAATGCCTGTAAGGCATTTGTCGCCACTGTGGACGGAGTAGTATCGATTGGCATGATAAAAATTATTTAATTACCTACTCGTTTGGTTTTTCGGGTACACCTCGTTTTTTTAAGTGGATTCTGAACTCCACTACTCATCAAAAATCAAAAAACGCTAGCAATTCCCTGATTTTCAATAGTAAAACTAGATTATAATTAGTATTCTAAATAAAAAGATGGTACAAGACCCGTATTTATTGGTACAAGATTTAATAAATGAGACATAAGATTGTATCAAAAAAAAAAATTCTTCAAGAAGAAGGATTTTTTTTACCAACTATAAACGCTGTATTATTTTAATATCGTAAACTTACTTACAAAGTCTTTATACTTTTCACTAAGTATTACAGTATGGTTTCCTTTTAAAATCACCACATTATCGCTCAGAATAATTTCAACAATTTTATCTGAGTTTACAATATAATTTCGATGTGTTCTAATAAATTTTACCGGATCTAGAATTTCTAAAATCTTAATGAGCGACATTAGAATTAGAAACTTTTCTTTCTCGGTAATAATATTGCAATATCGATCTTCAACTTCTATGTAAGAAATATCATCTGTACGCACTTTTTTGAGTGCTTTGTTTTTTTTTATAAAAAGATATTTATCACTAATGATTGCATTCTGATTTTTACCTGTTAAAATACTTGGCTGATGATAAAATTTTTCGACTGCCATTTCAAGTGAATACAACAGTTCTAATTCGTTAAAGGGTTTTAATAAAAAACTAAAAGGACGAGTCAGTTTTGCGCGATCAAAAATTTCACGGTCTTTAGAGCTTGTCAAAAACACAAATGGCTTTAAAGCATTAGGAACAATACTAATCGTTTCGGCAAAAGTAATGCCATCTGGTTTGCCATCTAAATATATATCTATAATAATGATGTCCACAACATTATTATAAAAAAGATCTAAAGCCTGTTTAAATGTCGTAGCAACACCGGCAACATTGTAACCATTTGCAATGAGATATGAAGCAAGTAAACCGCTCTCTTCATTATTGTCTTCAATTACCAGTACATTTATATTATCCATCTTTTTTACTCTTAGGCAATATTATAATGAATTTTGTCCCTTGATTTTCTGCACTCTCAATCTTTAACCTTCCTTCATTTTTGCTAATTAAGTTTTTACAGAGTTGCATTCCCAACCCAGTACCTTTAGTATCATCGGTGCGTTTTTTTGAAAGCAGAAATGATTCTTCTAATATTTCTTTTTGAAGAGAAGGACTTATTCCTATTCCAGAATCTTCAATTATTATGTAGCAAAAATCTTCTTCAATTTCAGTATTTGCACAAAAAGAAATTTTTCCCTTTGGAGGTGTAAATTTGATTGCATTATCTAATAGATTCCTAATAATTATTTTCAACGAATCTAGGTCAGCAAGGATATAAACTTCTTCATCAACGTTATTTTCAAAACTTATTTCTTTATCTAGCAATAACGCTTTAAAGTTGTATTGAACTTGTTCGACAATCGAATGAAGATGCAGAGATTCAATATAAAAATAAGTTTGTGCCGTTTGCAGTATTGCCCAATTGAGTAAATTATCTAATAAATTATAGGCATCATTAGTTATTGCAGTGTTTTTTGTGAGCAAAACGTCTAACTCTGAAAAATTTCTGTTTTCAAGGTTTTCTGATAATTTAGAATTACTTCTTTTCAAAGCATTAACAGAAGAGCGCAAATCATGGCTTACGATAGAAAAAAGCTTGTCTTTTGTATTGTTTAACTCTTTTAATTCATTTTTCTGAATTAGAATGATTTTATTGCTTCGACTTTTTTCTCTATAAAAATAAATACCTGCGCCAAACAAAAACAGCAGGAATACGGAGACAGTAAGAAACAAATTTCTCTCTGAATTTTTAAGTCTATTTTCGGCTTCAAGAACATCAATCTCTTTTTGTTTTTGCTTTACAGTAAACTTCTTTTCTAAATCTGCTACCGCCCAAACTTTATTTTGATTCCGAAGCGAATCTCTCCATGATTCATATTCTTTGCGATACAATAAAGCTTTTTGAAATTCTTTTCTGTTTTCTTCGACAATTGCCATATTAAGAGTGGCATTCTGTTTCAATTCAAACGATTTGACTTTTGTTGCGAGTTTATAGGCTTTTTCGAAGTAAGGAATTGCTTGGCTGTCTTTAAATTGATTATAATATAAATTAGCAATATCCATATAAGATCCAATAAGCAAAAGAGTATCTTTTTCAAGCTCCTGCAATTCTGAGGCTTTAAACAAATAAGCTTCAGCTTTGTCAAATTGGTCAATATGCAAATAACACAATCCTATATTATGAATAGCAGTGCTTTTTTTAAAATTGCAATTATCATTTTCGGATTTTTCAGCAGAATGAAAATAATATAAAGCATCTTTAAATTTATTTTGTTCCAAAGCAATTTCACCTAGATTGATTTGAATCTTGCAATAGAATGTAAACTTTCTAGAGACTTTCTTAAAATCTTTTACGGCCTCAGGAAAAAGTTTTTTTTCTCTAAAACCGAATCCCCTAAAATAATAACAGTAATCTTTTAGTGCCAAATTCCTATTACTTTCAAGTTGTCTCCCAGAATAAACTAACGTTGAATCCCAGTTCTTTTTTGTAAAATAATATTGCGCCTTATAAAAATTGATATCGTCCTTATATTCTTGTGCTTTTAATTTTATTTCTTGGTACAAGAAATCATTCTGAATGAATTTTTCTTGAGAATAAAGATTAAATATGGAAGAAGATAGTAGGAAAAAAATAAATAGTAGACTTTTTAGCATTGCCTTTTTTTAGGTGATCAAAAAAACACTAATCACAAACAATTATATTATTTTGATTGTTTGTGATTGTAGCGATCAAAATTACAGAACCAAATTATCCTCCTGATTGTACGGTTGTTACAGTACCTCTAGAGGTAACGGGATCTACATCCCATAAAAAGGTTTGAATTGTTTTTATCTGAGACATTTGATCCTGAAAAGGAAACGATTTTGCATCAAAGGTAACTTCATACACTAAAAAATCTTTAGAAACTTTTTCAGACATGTCATACGATACAAAAAATTGGAGCTGTGGAAATCCTTCAATATTTGTATACCAGTTTTGGTAAATTTTAAGGTCTATCGCTTCATTCTCTAGAGGTGCTACAAAAATAACGGCTGTTATTGTCATTGTACCATTATTGTATAAAGCTTCTACAAGAGGGGATAAAAGAGATTTTGATTTGCTTTCGGGAAAATTAATTGATCCTCTCGATTTTTTTATCACCTCGGTAATTCTTTCTCCGGGAGGCTTAACTGTCTTTCGGTTCAATTGGTCGTTGTTTTTTTCCATAATACTATTAATTAATTATACTTATCTAGTTTGCTTTTGGTTGACAAAAAAATCACTTCAATAAAACTGCGTAATCAAAAAAAATATAGAAAACTATTACAAATCAAATATAGTAAAGATTTTCTTAAGAATTTGTTTTCACAGATTGCAAATTCACAAAAACAAAAAGCCTCATTATCATAGATAATGAGGCTTTTAAAAAATATTTACAATTTATATAATTACTTTTTTTTATTCAAAAACTCGTAATATAAAGCTTTTGACAAAAATGTAGAATTTTGGTAAAAATCAATCAATTCTTCTCGTTGCATTTCAGTTTTGCCTCCATCTAAATGATTCGTTTGAAAATATGCTCGACGCGCATCATCATTAAAATTCAAACTACTTAAAAAAGTAGGTGTCACTCCTTTATTTACTGAGATATTATAATTGGTTATTAAATTTCCCCAGTTTATATAACTGCATAAAAGTACGGTTCCGTAAAAATACCAAACCATTTGATTGACCAAATAAGCGTTTGTTTTCTGTTTTGAAATTTTCAAAAAGGTATAAACCAAACCAATAATTGCCAAAATAAGAAAAGCGTAAACTCCAAGACGTTTATATGTTAAACCAAAAAATGAAACGTATTCTGAATTTTTAATAATCGTACTTACAATCAAAATTCCGTTTAGAAAAATCCAGATTTTAGCCAATGTTTTAAGAAGTGTTGCTTTTTTATCAAAATTGAATCCGCCTTTAAAATAAAACATAATTACACCAACTGCCATTAGAATGGAAAGAATAACAGAATTTACTCTTTCATGTGTATCTGCACTCAATTTAGAAGCTTGCGCTGTCACTACTTCAAAAAACTGCTCGTAATTATACGTTACAATAAAAACCAAAAGCATCAAATTCAACAACAACAAAGTAATTACGCCACTTTTTCTCTCGAAATCCAAATCCAAAAATGAAAATGTATTTTGATTTTTTACTTCTGCAATATTTTTAAATTCATTGTCAAGAAGTTCATTTTTTTCGTAACAAACTTCAGGAACCCAATAATTCCAGAAACTGAAAGAAATATAAAATCCAGCGATACTCAACAGTAAAAATTGCGGCACATCAATATCTAATTGATAATCGGTAAAAAGAGAAGAAAAATGCTCGCTCCCGAAAGAATACACAACAAAAAACAATCCTAGAAAAATAGCCGGAATTAAAACAAAAGCAACCAACTTTTTAGCAAAATTATTATGGATTTGCTTTTCTGGAAGCCACTGTTTAAAAATCCAAATGCGTCCTAAAGAAGTTATTCCGTTTAAGATTACCAACGGAAAAATCTGAATCATTTTTAGTTTGTTATCCTGCGTTTTGAACTGCAAAAACAAAATCGAAATTGCCATTGCAAAAAATGAAGCCGCATCGCCATACCATCCAAACGCCAAACAGGACAAAACCGAAGTTATAACTAACAACAAATGTGTCCTTTCAGTGAATTTATCTTGAAAGAAATAACAAATAAAACCCGTTAACACAAGTCCAAAAATAGACCAGTTAAGTCCTGGATCTTCTCTATAAAAAAGCAGTAGGAAAATAAAACTGCAAACAAAAATAATGTGGTGTTTTTTCATGGTTATTTAATTTAAAAGTACTTTGTATTTCAAAGTTATTAGACAAAAAAATATAGTTATTAAGATTTCATTAATTTTTCGAGGTAAGAAAGATGTTCTTTAAAAGCCGCTCGCCCTAAAGCTGTTACTTGATAGGATGTTTTCGGTTTTTTGCCAACAAATTCTTTTTTAACTTCAATATATTCTGATTTTTCAAGCGCTGATGCATGACTTGCTAAATTACCATCGGTGATATTCAAAAGGGTTTTCATCTCGGTAAAATCTACCCAGTCGTTCACCATCAGAACGGACATAATACCCAGTCTGACACGGCTTTCAAAATCTTTATTTAGTTTATCAATAATTCCCATTGGGTTATTTGTATTTTTTGAACGCCACTAATCCGTATATAATATGCAGAATTCCGAATCCGATGATCCAAAATATCAAACCATATCCTATATAAAAAAGCGAAATACCTCCTAAAATAAGCTCTAAATAGCCTAAATATTTAATATCTGAAAAAGTATATTTTTCTGCATTTACAACTGCAAGTCCGTAAAAAATCAATGTTGATGGCGCTACTAAACCAAAGTTTCCATGATAGATTAATGCCAAACAAAATATCCCTCCTGAAACAAGAGGTATAGCCAAATTAAACAACATATTTTTTGTTGCCGATGTCCAAATCGGCAAATCGTATTTTTTGCTTTTTCTGATCGTGAAAAAGGCTCCAAATACAATAGCGCATACTAAAATTACAATTCCAGTGAAAAACAAATGGGAAACCAAATTACCTGTCAACAAAATATGCTCATCAGTTAAATAGTCGATTCCATTTATTTTAAATAATTGGTACACATACAATCCGCCAATCAAAGCCGAAAGCCCCGCAAAGACTCCCGAAAGTCCGCTTAATGATATAAATCGTGAAGAACGCTCCATCATGGAACGAATATGTGCTAAATCTTCTTGGTGTTTCTGATTCATAATAAAAGTACTTTGCGTTACAAAGTTATTATTTATTTTGAATTGACAAATAAAAAAATGAAAAAAAATTAGAGCCGTCCTTCTGGGGTTGTCTTAAAATACTTTTACAAAAAGAAATCCTCTTATGTATACGATTGCGTGAGGGATAGGAATAAGCTACCGAAGTAGCATGTATAGCCCGACCGTGTTTTGCGAATGGCGCGCATAAGCGTAAAGATTGGTGCGCCATTTGCAAAACACGGTCACGCCCAGATTATAAAACGAAAAAGCCTATTCTTAACGAACAGGCTTTATAGTAATATTTTAGGCAATTATTATTTATTTCTTGCGCTTCTCATTTTGCGAGCTAAAAGTGTATTTTTAAGCAACATTGCAATTGTCATTGGTCCTACCCCGCCCGGAACTGGCGTAATAAATGATGCTTTTTTGCTTACTCCATCAAAATCAACGTCACCTTTGATAACGTATCCTTTTGCGTTTGAAGCATCTTCTACACGTGTAATTCCAACGTCGATAACAGTTACGCCTTCTTTTACCATATCTGCTTTTAAGAATTCCGGAACTCCTAAAGCTGTAATGATGATATCGGCATTTTTAGTGAATTCTGCTAAATCTTTAGTTCGGCTGTGCGTTAAAGTAACTGTAGAATCTCCCGGATTTCCTTTACGGCTCATCAAAATACTCATTGGACGCCCAACGATATGGCTTCTTCCAATAACTACTGTATGTTTTCCTGCAGTTTCCACTTTGTAACGCTCCAATAATTCCATAATTCCGAATGGTGTCGCTGGAATAAAACTTTCCATTTCAAGAGCCATTCTTCCAAAGTTAGTTGGGTGGAATCCGTCTACGTCTTTGTCAGGATCTATTGCTAATAAGATTTTTTGCTCATCGATGTGTTTTGGCAAAGGCAATTGAACGATGTATCCGTCAAGATTATCATCTTCGTTCAATTCTTTAATTTTTGCTAAAAGCTCGTCTTCTGTAATTGTTTCTGGTAAAGAAACTAAAGTTGAATCAAAACCAATTTCTTGGCAAGATTTTACTTTACTTCCTACGTAAGTTAAACTTGCTCCGTTGTTACCCACTAAAACCGCCGCTAAATGAGGTACTTTTCCTCCCGCTGCTTTAATAGATTGAACTTCGGCTGCAATTTCGTTTTTAATGTCGTTAGATGTTTTTTTACCGTCTAGTAGTTGCATTGTTGTTGTTTTGTTTCAGGTTTTAATTTTTGTCCAAAGTTTCAGATTTCAAGTTTGCTTCGCCAATTCGGCTTTTTGCCTCGGGTCAAGTTGAAAAACGAAACTCTTATATATTTAATTAAAAAAGTTTCAAGTTTTGATTTCATAATTTGAAACCTGAAACTTGAAACTTTTAATTTTATTATCTCGGCATTCCTCCTGGCATTCCTTTCATGCCTCCCATCATTTTCATCAGATTTTTTCCGCCTGGACCTTGCATCATCTTCATCATTTTGCTCATTTGGTCAAACTGCTTCATCAACTGATTTACTTGCTCGATTTTTGTTCCTGAACCTTTTGCGATTCTGGCTTTTCTTTTCACATCGATAATGGCTGGTTTGCTTCTTTCTCCTGGCGTCATCGAATAAATAATCGCTTCGATATGCTTGAAAGCGTCGTCTTCAATTTCAACATCTTTCATGGCTTTTGAAGCACCTGGTATCATTCCAACCAAGTCTTTCATGTTACCCATTTTCTTCACTTGTTGAATCTGCGTTAAGAAGTCGTCAAAACCAAATTCGTTTTTAGCGATTTTCTTTTGAAGTTTTCTTGCTTCTTCTTCGTCAAATTGTTCTTGAGCTCTTTCAACAAGAGACACTACGTCTCCCATTCCTAAGATACGCTCAGCCATACGATCTGGGTAGAAAATGTCAATTGCTTCCATTTTCTCTCCAGTACCTACAAATTTGATTGGTTTGTTAACCACAGATTTGATAGAAAGCGCAGCTCCACCACGAGTATCACCATCTAATTTCGTCAAGATAACTCCGTCAAAATTCAAGATATCGTTGAAAGCTTTTGCTGTGTTTACAGCATCTTGTCCTGTCATAGAGTCGACAACGAACAATGTTTCTTGTGGCTGAATTGCTTTGTGTACACGCGCAATTTCGTCCATCATTTCCTGATCTACTGCCAAACGTCCTGCTGTATCGACGATCACAACATTGAATCCGTTTGCTTTGGCATGTTTGATTGCATTTTGAGCAATCTCTACAGGATTTTTATTTTCTGGTTCTGAGTAAACCTCAACACCTATTTGATCTCCCACAACATGCAACTGATTGATCGCCGCCGGACGGTAGATATCACACGCTACAAGTAATGGTTTCTTGTTTTTCTTTGTTTTTAAGAAGTTTGCTAATTTTCCACAGAAAGTCGTTTTACCAGAACCTTGCAAACCTGACATCAAAATCACTGTTGGATTTCCTGAAAGATTCACACCAGCAACATCTCCACCCATTAATTCGGTAAGTTCGTCTTTAACCAACTTCACCAATAATTGTCCTGGTTGAAGTGTTGTTAATACATCCTGACCAATTGCTTTGTCTTTTACTCTAGCAGTAAAATCTTTAGCAATTTTAAAGTTAACATCGGCATCAAGTAACGCACGACGAACTTCTTTTAAAGTATCGGCAACGTTTACTTCTGTAATTTTGCCGTGTCCTTTTAATATATGGAACGCTTTATCTAACTTATCGCTTAAATTATCAAACATATCTTTTTCTTTATTTGAAGTGCAAAGATAATCTAATTAGACATTTCAGGCAATTTTTATTTTTTAAGGTTCAAAGGGACAAAGTTGCTAAGGGACTAAGGTTTTTTGACACGAATTACACTAATTTCTTGAATTGCTTAACGGCTATTTTTCTCTCGCAGATTTTGCGGATTATTCGCAAAATCACAAAAACTTGAAATTTTTGTTTCACGCTCCCGATAGTTATCGGGATAAAAGGATTTAAACAGATTTAAGGAATTTTTATTCTCAATCATAAAATATCTGCGCAATCTGCGAGAGAAAAAACTTCGCGCCTTTGCGCCTTAGTGGCAAACAAAAAAGGCGCAAGAAGAAAAACCTCTGCGCCTTTGTAACTTTGTCTCTTTGTCTCTTTATTTTAAAACTGAAAGTAAATGAACGGTTGCGAACCTGCAATTGCGGTTGCGTAAACAATCCAATAAACAAATCCTAAGATTACTGCTTTTAGCAATAAAGGAGTTTTGTCGAAAACAGATTTCATTCCGTTTGTGAATGTTTCTGGCAAGAAATGCCAAACGTAACCGAACAACATTAATCCGAAAACATTTTTATATCCAATTACAATTGTTTTCCAAAGTTCTGGCTCGAATGTTAATTGGCCGATATTATTAATTACTTGCAAAGCTGTTTCGAAATCTCTTGCTCGGAAGAAAATCCAACAGAAAACCACGAAATGAAATGTGATTATAATTGAAAAGAATCTCCAAAAGAAATTTGGCTTTTTATC
This sequence comes from Flavobacterium mesophilum, assembly GCF_039581405.1. Lineage (NCBI taxonomy): Bacteria > Pseudomonadati > Bacteroidota > Flavobacteriia > Flavobacteriales > Flavobacteriaceae > Flavobacterium > Flavobacterium mesophilum. The sequence goes on from NZ_JBCPXZ010000004.1 coordinate 291,552, forward strand.
TTTTTTCGAAGGAAATAATTCCATGAAAATTTTGTGAACTGCTAAAGCTAATCCATGAAGTGCACCCCAAACGATAAACTGCGCTCCTGCTCCATGCCATAATCCGCCTAGAAGCATTGTAGTAAACAAATTCAGATTGGTTACTAAAGTTTGTTTTCTTTTGCTGGAAAGCAAAAATGACAAACAAAAAAGCAATATCGAAACCGAAGCAACAATCAACGGAATTACACTCGTATTGTAACTTGTGATTCCCCAAAGCAATAACCCGAAGAAGAACAAACTCGGGAATAAATATCCTGCGAATGATCCTTCTCGATTTCCTCCCATCGAAATATACAAGAAATCTTTCAGCCAAGTTGAAAGCGAAATATGCCATCTTCTCCAGAAATCAGTAATCGAAGTTGATTTATAAGGCGTTCTAAAGTTGACTGGCAATTTAAATCCAAGCAATAATGCGATACCAATTGCCATATCTGAATATCCTGAGAAATCACAGTAAATCTGAATTGCATATCCGTAAGAAGCCATCAAGTTTTCAAACGAAGTATAACTCAGTGGCGTATCAAAAACACGGTCAACAAAGTTTACTGAAATATAATTTGAGATTACCGTTTTCTTAATCAATCCACCAATAATCAAAAACAAAGCGTTGTTTACGTCTTGTTGCGTCAAATTTAATTTTTGATAAATCTGAGGCAAGAAATCTTTTGCACGCACGATTGGTCCAGCAACCAACTGCGGGAAAAACGAAACGAAAAATAAATATTCGATGTAATTTTTTGTTGGTTTGATTTCTTCTCTGTAAATCTCGATGATATAACTCATCGACTGGAATGTATAAAACGAAATTCCGACAGGAAGAAAAACATCATGAAGCTGGAAATTACCATGAAACATATCATTGTAAGTCACAATCATGAAGTTCATATATTTAAAATAACCCAATAATCCCAGATTCAGGATTACACTAATTACCAAATACACTTTCTTGACACTGTCTTTTGATGCTCTGAAAATAATCTGGCTCAGCCCATAATCGACCACAGAAGAAAGCAATAAAAGCAAAAAGTAAATACCACTTGACTTATAATAAAAGAAAAGCGAGAAGAGAATCACATAGGTTAATCTCAAATAAAATGTTTTGCGCAAAAAGGCATATACAAAATAAAAAACCAGAAATAATCCTAAGAATAAACCGGTATTAAATAAAAGTTTTTCGTCTGGATTGTAAATAAACCAGCTTTTAACCTGTTCTGTTGTAATTGCACCAAAATTCTGGATGAACCAATTATTAATGCTATCTATTGTTGTCAACTTAATTCTTTGATTTAAAATTATCGTATGCTTTCAAAACTGCCTGCGCAAACAAGTTTCCTTGTTTTTCATATCCTTTTTTAGAATAATGAACCCAATCCGGACCTATTAATCCTTGCGTTTTTAACTTTCTGATTCCGTCCATTCCTCCAAATTCGTCGTACAAATCCCAAACTGCAAAACCATCCGTTTGTGCAATTTCAATGATTTCTTTGGTGTAATCCTTTATATACGTATTTGGTCTTTTTCTAAGCAATGATGGTGGTGGCGTCATCACAATTATCGGAACATTGATATTTTGCGCTTTTATGTTGCTGATAAATTCTCTTAAATGTTTGATGTAATCTCTCGATTCCAGTTTTTCGTAACTTTCATTTGTTCCAAGTGAAAAAACCAACAAATCTGGATGCAATGCATTTAGCTGTTCAAAAAACAAAGGATATTTATTATAATCTGAATACTTTGCTCCATTTACACCAATACTGCTGTAGATCAAACCTGGCGCATCTTTTTCTAAAACAATTCCGTTTAATTCAAATTTTGAAGCCTCGTTATTCGGAAGCAAATAAATTCGGTCTAAAGGTTTTTCAGAATAATAATGGTGTGAAAATGCATCTGCTTGAATATCCAACGGAACAAATGCCGAACTTTTAATTGTTTTTGGTTTCGTTTCGTTAGTCGGAATTTTCAAAGTTCTTCCGGCTCGAATATTATTTGATTTCAAACCATTTGCTTTCTTAATCTCAGTCACCGAAACATTGTATTTATCGGCAATAGTCGAAATTGCTTCTCCTTTTTTAATCTTATGCGTGATTACTTTTCGCTCTGTAGACTGAATAATATTGGTTTGAGATGAAGTGGCCAAATCAAACATATTCTGATTATTTGGCGTAATAATACGAATGGTATTAAACTTATAAGCCAAATCTTTTACTTGCAATTGAACTGCAAAACCGCCTGTTTCTCTCCAAAGTCCAATACCGCAAATTCCAATAGGATTATTTTTTACCGGATAAATATTTCGATAGCTTTCCCACGCACGATTCGAATAAAAACGTTCGTTATACGATCCGTTTGTTTTTGCCAATTGATACGGAAAAACCAAACCGCGACCTCCGTTTCCAAATTGTTGTTGCAATTTTTTTCGTACTTCATTTGTCATCAAATCGCCTTGAATATGAGAATCTCCAATATGAACAATATTGATTTTTTGATTTCCATTGTTTTCGTTTTCTTTCAATTTTTTGAAAACACTTTCTAATACTTGTGCATTATAAATTTGGCCATCAGAAATAGGTTCAATCACTACTGAATCGACTTTATGAATCATATTTTTGGGTATTGTTTGTGAATCTGTTTTTGGCGTCTTTTCGTTCGTTGAGAAAAAAAGACAACAGAAAAAAATAATCAGTTTATTCATTTACGCTATCCTTTATAACAGAAGTGGAATCTGTTCTGGTTTTTCGAGCTGCCCGTTGTTGGCTAGAAACAGCTTCACGTTTTTCACGCAATATTTTATATTCTTCGTAACCTTTATTTAATTGGGTATACAATAAATTCCCGATTGCTTTTGCACCACGCTGATTAAAATGCGTGTAATCTTTATTGGCTCTTGCCGGCGTTTCATCAACCCATTTTACCATCGATCCGTCACCGCCCATTAAGGTATACAAGTTCACAAAACCAGATTCTGTATCCAAAGCATATCTTTTTTGCGATTTCATTAAAGGCACGACAGCTGAATCGGTTTTCATTTCCAAATCATATTTGGTCGATTTATCTGCCGTAGAAACGATTAAAATTGAAACTCCAGGAAATGATTCTTTAATTTTATTCACGGTTTTCGTCATTCCTCTTTCGTACCAAGAATAATTTTTAGTTCCATAATTCAAAACGTTTGTTCCGTAATGCAAAATAATCAAATCGTATTTCAAACGATTATTAAACCCCTGCATCACACTGGCATTAAACATCGAAATTGGCAATCCTGAATTTCCTCTTTGAGAGAAATTATCAACGTGAACACCGCTTCCGTTATCAAAATTGAATCCGTAAATCGGAATAGAATCTGCATTTACAAAATTTGCTTTGAAAGCTTTTACATGTCCCGAACTTACTTTTAAAGTATTAACCAAATTATTTGGAGCAAGATTTTTCTTCAATGTATCCTTTCCGATAATGAAATTCACTTTTCCACTTCTAGATGCTCTTCCATAAAATAAAGTCGGATTATCTAAAGTAGTCGAAAATTTATTGGTTCCAGCTTCATACTGAACCCAAGTTGGATTTGCTATATCATTGGCAAAAAACACATGTCCGTTAACGCCAAAAGGGCTTAAAGGTTTTTTGACATTCAAATACGATTGTGTTTTCCAATTTTTAGAGTAAGTAGATTTCACAGAGCCGCGCGACGCCGCCGATTCTGAAGTAATCGGAACAAAACCAACTCCGTTTCCACCAAAACGTTCCTGATAATTCATCCTTACGTCTTGAACAATCAAATCACCATCAGTCATTGAATCTCCGTAATACGCGATTCTCACATTCGATTCTGGATGTTTTTCTAATTGGTATAATTTTTCATAAAACGAAATCAGATATTGATATCCTTTATAATTATCAAAAGTTTCAGATGGAAATTCAATTCCTTCAACATTTTCATAAACGATTTCTTCTTTTCCTTCTTCATCTTCAATTGCATCGAGACTGTCATTTGTCCCCAATGAATCTTTGGCAACAGCCTCTAAAAGCAAGCTGTCGATCAATACATTTTTTGAATTCATTTTGCTTTCAGAAAAAATCTTATCTGGCAAAATTTGCTTGAACCCAATAAAAGCAACTAATGCTAATGCAACGATGGCAAAAGACTGAAAAAAATATGATTTTGTATTCACTTGTAATTTTAAGTTTTGAGAGAGGAATTACAAAAATTAATTATGCGAAATTTCTGCTAATTCTTTTAAAAAAAATCTGTGCAAAGATAAGATTAAACCTTAATTAATAATTGTTTTTGTCAACAAAGTAAAAAAACAAAAAAGAGACCAGATGAATCTGGCCTCTTTATCAAAAAAAAAATAAAAAAAACAAAGCTAATGATTAACTAACAATTAATGTCGTTACATTATATCTGAGAATGAAAACAATCTTGATGTTCTTTAGATTTTTAGTGTTTTTGGGATTATTTTAGAATAGCGTATTCAAAAACAGAATTTCCTCTAACTCCTGCATCATTTGTCAATGAAAGAAATTTAATTTTATAATAATTTCCAGCAGCATCTTTTACCACATAAAAACGATCTGTTCTGATACTTGGCAAACTAGTTGGTCCACCACCGCTTCTCCAGTTTGAACCAATAACTCTTTGATCTGTTGTTGAAACTGCGAAATTAGTTTCAACTACGTCTGCCTTAGTAAAGTCTGCATAACTTTTTCCAGCAGAAACTAAAACTTGGTAAGCTTGAGTTCCACCTTTTGAATTTGTAGTAATAAAATCTGAATAACCATAAGTTACTTCGATTGGGTTTTTATTAGCATCTTCAGATGGAATATAATTTGTAAATGTTGTGAAATTTAAATCCCATTTTGTTTTTTCTGGTTCTACTGATACAGTGCTTCCTGTAGTTAAACTGAAAAATGAAAAATTATAAGCAGCATCTTTAGAAATCGTTTTTTCTGTAAAAGTTGCAGAAGCTAAATCAGCATATTGAATTTTGTATCCGTTTCCACTTCTTAAAATTCTAACTTTTTTCCATCCTCTAGCTTCTCCATCAACACTAACTGAACCAACAGCAGGTTGTGTCGTAGAAACAGCTAATCCTAAATTTACCAAGTACACTTTATTGTCAGCATCTGTAGCTGAGATTTCAGCAATTGCAGTTCCAATTCCAGCACCAGCACCAGCTAAAACACCAGTAGGATTGTCAACAAATCCATTATTAGAAAGTGTTGTTCCACCTCCAACTGCAACATTTGCATCGATTACCTGCGTTAAAGTAATATCAGAAGTAGCTAATTTTTTAACAGCCATTTTAACAGAACCATTAATAATTACTCTAAAATCTGAACCAGAAGAGAATCCAAAATCCCAAGCCGTTCTACTTACTGATTTAGAATCTGCAGCACTTAAGTCAAGATAAACTTGATTTGGCTGATTAGCTCCGCCAATAGCAGGCTTTAAAGTTGCTCCAACTGTTGGGATCTCAACTGGAGTATCGTCGTCACTTGAACAAGCAGCAAGTGATAAAAGTGCGATTGATAAAAATAATAACTTTTTCATAGTATTTCTGTTTATATATTAAAGATTAAGGTTATATGCTAATTTTATAAAATAAGAACGCCCGTAAGCAAGCATTACTTCGCCTGGCCCCGCATGTCCGGCAGCGCTACCCGTTCCCGTTTGTGTTACATTGGTCACATCAAGAACATTTCTTGCTCCCACTGTCACTTCAAAGTGATCTTTGAAGAAATTTTGTCGAACCGTAACGTCTAGCCAATTACTTGGAGCTATTTCAGATAAAATATAAGAAGAGGTTCCTTCTACAAATTGCTGTGTTCTTCCATTATATTTATAGTATCCGGAAATAATTGTTTTCCATTTTGGAACTGTATAAGAGAAACTCGTATTTAAATTGAAAGAGTAAAGAAATCGATCATCAGAAGTAAATACTTGATTGTTTATTTCTTGTGAAACGCCAATTAATGCTGCTCCAAAATTGAAGGTAAAATTGTCTTTTCTCAATTGGTTCATGGTTGAGAAATTCCACATTCTGTATTTACTGATATTGATGTATTGATATTCTGGATTTCCAGTATCTGGATTAAATCGTACCAAAGCCATTCCGATTCTGTCATTTACGTCCAAATAACTTCCAGCGAAAGTGTTTGAAAGTTGTAATCCTGATGAAAACATTGTCATTTTCTTAAGACTTGTTTCATATGAAGTACTCGTTTCAGGAATCAAATTTTCATTTCCTGTAAAAAAGTGTCCATCAAAAATTTGTTTTGAGTATAATTCGTCAAAAGTTGGTGTTCTAAATGAATTACCATAAGAACCACGAAGTTCGATTCCTTTTTCAAACAAGTATCTTAAACCAAGTGAAGAAGCATATTGATTTTTAAATTGAGATTGCGCGGAAAATCGGATTCCGGGACGGATCGAAAATTTGTGCGTTGCCATAATCTCCGAAGAAGCAAAAAAATCGTAGTTTTCAAGTGTTTTTCGAACCGGACTAAAAATATTGTTTGCCTCCTGAACTAATGCATAACCCTTATTGTTCACAAACTCATAACCTAATTGGAGATCAATTGTTTTATCAGAAAAAAAGTTGTTTAAAGTTCCCGTCGAATAAAGCACTTCCATCGACTGATCTTTTACAGTCGTATTATTTGCTTCTGTTTTGCTTCCTAAATAGTATCTAAAACTTTCAACATCACGTTCTTGTTTTTGATGAGAAAGCGAAACATTATAATTTAATTGAGAAAACAATCTTCCTGTTGCATTCAGATTATGAAAAAATCGATCTGTAAAATATCTTTTGTCATCTGCATAACGATATGAGCCTAAAGTGCTGTTATATCCAGATTGCACTGTACTATTATAGTAATCAACATTTTCGTCTAAAAATTCGAATTTATAGTAAAAGCGAAAACTGTCCTTTTGATATGCAATAGTCGCTGTTCCATTTAACTGATCTTTTGGAAGCCATCTATAGCCTCGAGTTCCATCATTTTCGGCATAGTTAACTCCTCTTTTATCATCTAAATATCCTTGAAAATCATTACGATTTATTCCAGCCGAAACAAACCAATGTTTATTAAAAGTATGAGAAACCCTTAAAGACTGAATATGACGTCCTTCATCAAAAAGCGAATATTCATTATTAACCGTTTCTTCTTGAACTGAAGCATTAATTCCCCATTTATATTTTGAAGATTTTTTTGTGATGATGTTCAAAACACCACTTACGGCATTGGCTCCATAACTAACGCCCATCGAACCTTCAACAATTTCAACATGATCAACATCATTAAGATTGATTTGCGATAAGTCGATATTATTTCCTAAACCAGCTTCATTTACTAGAGGTACATTATCCACTAAAATCTTAAAATATTGCGCATCAAGACCAAATAATGAAACCGTTGAGCGTCCGCTTGTCCCGCTTGGAGTTACTGTAATATTTAAGTATTGATTTAAAATGTCAGCCAAATTATTCGCCGCCAAATTTTGAATGTCCTTATTTGAAATCACACGAACATTAAAAACCGATTTTTTAATTGACTGTGGTTCAAATTGTCCCGTTACAACAACCTCAGAAAGTTTTTCCTGAGAGGCAATACTATCTTTCTGCTGAGCAAAAGAATATGTACAAAAAAGAAATCCAGCAAAAAGGGTAATTTTAATTTTCATTATTTTTATTCAGTCTTAATAATGGCGCAAATATATAAACTATTTTTATTTGTTCTAAATAAATTATATATATTTGCAAAAAATTTTAAAACAAAACAATAAGTTATGATTACAAAAAGCCTCTATTTATCGGCCGTAATGGCTTTGAATTGTGGTCTTGGTTTCGCTCAGGACAAAAAACAACAAGACATTAAATCAATTAAATCGATGTGTGGTTGTTATGAAGTAAAATTCAATTTCACAGAAACTTTTTCGTACCCAAAAGACTCTCTTACTTATAAGCCTTCTGAAACAAAACACGAATCTGCTTTAGAATGGGTTGAATTGTTAGAAGATACTCCAAACAAAATTGTAATGCAGCATTTATTGATTGTGAGCGATGACATGATCATCAAACACTGGAGACAAGACTGGCTTTTTGAAAACACAGACTTATATTCATTTGACAAAGGGACTTCTTGGAAATATAAAAAACTAGATAAAAAAGCCGTTAAGGGACAATGGACTCAAAAAGTATATCAAGTAGATGATAGTCCAAGATATGAAGGTTCATCAACTTGGGTACATGTTGACGGACAGGATTATTGGGCAAACGTTGCTGACGCACCACTTCCTAGAAGAGAGCAAACAAAACGTAACGATTATAATGTTTTAAAAAGAAGAAATATCCACGAAATCACTTCTACAGGATGGAATCATGAGCAAGATAACGACAAATTAGTTCGTGACGACGCTGGAAAAGATGTTCTTTTAGCTCAAGAAAAAGGATTTGATGTTTATACTAAAGTTCCAGATTCTAAATGTGCTGCTGCTCAAAAATGGTGGGCAACAAACAAGATTCTTTGGAAAAATGTTCGTGACAAATGGCAAACTCTTTTTGATAGACATGTAGATTTAAATTTAGAAGCTAAAGTTGACCGCAAAGCGTTGTATTCTCTTTTATTTGATTTAAAACCAGATGCTACAAAAGCAGAATCAGATGCTATTATCGACAAGTTCGTTAAAAAATAAAAATTGTTTAGTTAGTAGGAAAAAAGCCGGAAGTATTAAGACTTCCGGCTTTTTTTATAAATACTTTTTATTAAAAAGGGTTACTAATTCAGCTATTTAAAAGTGACTATTATGAAATATATTCGAATAACTAATCTTTTTAACAAGTCGGAAAATTATTACATTAAATTCAAACAACCTATTTAAAATACCTGTTTAACTCAAAATAAGTCCTATTGTAACACTATTTGAACTTTTAGCGGAAAACCTATTTTTAAAACAATAAAAAAAGCCGGTAGTCACAAAACTTCCGGCTAAAATTTATATAAATTTCAGTTTTTACATTCGCTCTGGAACTTCAATTCCTAATAATTGGAATGCAGATTTTATAACTTCAGCCACTTTTTGAGAAAGCTGTACTCTGAAAATCTTTTTTGTCAAATCAACTTCACCTAAAATGTGAACAGATTGGTAGAACGAATTATATTCTTTTACTAAATCATACGTATAATTTGCAATCAAAGCTGGACTATGATTTTGCGCCGCATTTTGAATTACTTCTGGAAAAAGTTCGATTTGTTTTACCAATTCTTTTTCTTTTTCATGCAATTCTTCGATTTCAATTTTAGCCGCAAAATCAAAATCGGCTTTACGGATTATTGATTGAATTCTCGCGTACGTATATTGAATAAACGGACCTGTATTTCCAGCGAAATCAACAGATTCTTCTGGATTGAACAAAATACGTTTTTTAGGATCTACTTTTAAAATGTAATATTTCAAAGCGCCAAGACCAATTGTTTTGTACAATTTAGCTTTTTCGTCAGCAGAATAACTGTCTAATTTTCCTAAATCTTCAGAAATTTGTTTAGCTGTATCGGTCATATCTTGCATCAAATCATCTGCATCTACAACTGTTCCTTCACGGCTTTTCATTTTTCCTGAAGGCAAATCAACCATTCCGTATGACAAGTGATATAGACTTGAAGCCCAGTCAAAACCTAATTTTTTTAAGATTAAGAACAACACTTTAAAGTGATAATCTTGCTCATTTCCAACTGTATAAACCATTCCTCCAACATCCGGCATATCTTTTACACGCTGAATTGCAGTTCCAATATCCTGCGTCATGTAAACCGCAGTTCCGTCAGAACGCAAAACAATTTTACGGTCAAGACCTTCATCCGTCAAATCAATCCAAACAGAACCATCTGGATCTTTTTCGAAAACACCTTTATCTAGACCTACTTGTACAACATCTTTACCTAATAAATAAGTATTGCTTTCGTAGTAATATTTGTCAAAATTAACTCCAAGGTTTGTGTAAGTTGTTGCAAAACCTTCATAAACCCATTCATTCATTTTTTTCCAAAGCGCAATTACTTTTTCGTCACCAGCTTCCCATTTTTTAAGCATATCTTGTGCTTCAATGATAATTGGAGCCAGCTTTTTAGCTTCTTCTTCCGTTTTTCCAGTTTCTATTATTTGGTTGATTTCTGTTTTGTAAGCTTTATCAAACTCAACATAATATTTCCCAACTAATTTATCACCTTTTAAACCCGAAGTTTCAGGAGTTTCTCCGTTTCCGAATTTTTCCCAAGCCAACATTGACTTACAGATATGGATTCCACGATCGTTAATTATTTGGGTTTTGTACACTTTCTTACCCGAAGCTTTTAAAATTTCGGCAACAGAATATCCTAACAAATTGTTACGAACGTGTCCTAAGTGCAAAGGCTTATTTGTATTTGGAGAAGAATATTCCACCATAACCGCTTTTTCAGCTGGGTTTGGAGCAATAAATCCAAATTGTTTTTGATCTTTTATTCCGTTAAAGAAATCTACATAGTAACTATCCGAAATTACAATATTCAAAAAACCTGACACGACATTAAAGCGCGCCACTTCAGAAACATTTTCAACCAAGTAGTTTCCAATTTTGTTTCCTAATTCGGCAGGATTACTTTTGATGACTTTCAGAAGTGGAAAAATCACCATAGTAATATCGCCCTCAAACTCCTTTCTGGTAGTCTGAAACTCGATTTTATCTACTGAAACATCAAATAATGCTTGTATTGCTTTTTGTATAGAAGGTGTAAGAATTTGTGATAATGACATGTAAACTTATTTTAAAGTGAGCAAAGATACTGCTTATTCATCAATTACAGAAAATGAAAAACATATAAAATCGAACAAAACGTTTAGAATTTCTTAAAAATCACATGTTCTGGAATGTTAAAATTATCAAAAAATTAAAACGCTAATCTCCTACAAAACAACAGGTCACGATTTAAATTAAAAAATAATTCACTTTTTTTTGTAACATATCTAACATAAAAGAGTCTTAATAGTGACTTTGAAATTATTTAAAGCCAAAAAAAATCTAACAAAAACAAAAAAAACAATCATCATCAATCAAATCAAATAATCAATTATTTATTATGAAATTAAAAATTTTTCTGTTCGCATTATTCAGTTTAGTCGCAACAGCTCAGGCCCAAAATTCCGGGACGGTCACCGGAAAAATTATCGAGAAATCGAATAGCGCACCTATTTCGTACGCAACGGTTTCTATTAAAGAAAACGGAAAAGTAGTTTCTGGTGTTAACACAGATGACAATGGAGATTTTACAATCAAAAATTTAGCATTAAAAAGCTACACTATCGAAATTCAATATATTGGTTTCAAAAAATATGTTGGTTCTGTAGTTTTAGGTGAAAACCGAAAAACAGCTACAGTAAATGTTTCTCTTGAAGAAGAAGCAACGCAATTAAAAGGTGTAAATATTGTTGCTGAACGTTCGACAATTGAACAAAAAATTGACCGTAAAGTAATCACTGTAGGGAAAGATTTAACAACAGCTGGAGCATCTGCATCTGACATTATGAGCAATATTCCATCTGTAAACGTGGATCAAGACGGAAAACTTTCGCTTCGCGGAAATGACAATGTACGTGTATTAATTGACGGACGCCCATCTAACATTGACCCTGCTCAATTATTGAAACAAATTCCATCAACTTCTATCAAAAAAGTGGAGTTGATCACAAATCCAAGTGCAAAATACAATCCAGAAGGAATGTCTGGAATTATCAATATTATATTGCATAAAAGTGCTAACACTGGTTTCAACGGAAGCTACAGTGGCGGTATTACTTTTGGAGAAACTGCAAAATACAACCAATCACTTGACTTAAACTACAAAACAGGAAAAGTAAATTTCTTTGGAAACGGAGGACAAAACTTTGGTACGTATTACAACAAAGGAAGAATCCAAAGATTGGATCAAGATGTTGAGCAAAATTTGAAAATTTCTAACGAAAATGACAACTACTTATATAAGTTAGGAATGGATTATTTGATCAATGACAAAAATACTTTGTCATTCTATACAAATCAAAACAAATCAACTGGAAATGGAAATGTAATTACTGACATTGATTACAACAATGGTGATCCAAGTATTTTAAACATCTACCAAAATTCACTTTACAAAGGGCCAACAAAAACTGGAACTTACAATTTAGCTTACAAACACATTTTCAATAAAGAAGGACATACTTTAGATTTTGAAGGTAACTACAGCGATACTAAAGCAGAACAAAATGCAAGCTTTGATACTAAAACAACTAGACCTGACAACACTTCAAATAGCGTAGTTTACAGCGATCAAATTGGCGATCAAAGAAAATTGAGCACAATAAACGTTGATTATGTAAATCCGTTAAACGACAAAACTACACTTGAAGCTGGTGCTGAAGCTAGAATTACAAGAACAAACAACGATTACAGTACAGGTAATCCTCTTGTTCCTGTTGATGAAAGAGTTTCAAATTATACTTATGATACTGATATCTACTCAGCTTACGTAACATTTGGTCAGAAATTCAAAAAATTCAGTTACCAATTAGGAACTCGTTTCGAGAGCTATAAAGTTCAAGCGAATTTAAATCACGGCCAAGATAAATTTAATGATGATTATATTACTTTATATCCATCTGCTTATTTGACCTATAATTTAAATGAAAAAAATGTTCTTCAATTGAGCTACAGCCGTCGTGTTGACCGTCCAAGTATAGAACAAACTAAGCCAATTCGTGAGTTCTCAACTCCTTTAGTAACTTCATACGGAAATCCTGAATTGAGACCTCAGTTTACAAATTCTGTTGAAGTAAATTACACTAAAACTCTTGATAAAGGAAGCGTAACAGCTGGTGTCTTTGTTAGAAGCATCAACGATCAAATCAGCAGAACGTTAAGCCCAGATCCAAATGATCCGTCTGGATACAAACAAATTTTGAGCTACACAAACTACGATCACAATAGCGCATATGGTTTTGATGTTTCGTTGAATTACAAACTTACAAAATGGTGGGATATCCAACCATCTATTGATTTCTCAAGCATTAAACAACAAGGTGTTGTATTTGAATTTGATCCTACAACAAGTACAAGTGTACCTCACGAGCGCGCAGTTACGACTACGGCATTTAATGCTCGTATGAACTCAAACTTCAAACCAACAAAACGTTTAAGTTTCTTATTATTCGGTTTTTACAGAGGTCCAGTTGAAGATGTTCAGCAAAACAGACATGAAATGTACAAAATGGATATTGGTACACGCTATACATTGTTAGACAACAAAATGAATATTAGCGTACGTTTCAACGACGTTTTCAAAACAATGAAATATGCTTTCGACGGAATTTATCCTTATCCACAAACAGGTCAGTTTTCTTGGGAAAGCAGAACCGTTTATTTAGGTTTGACTTACAACTTTGGAGGAGGAAAAATCAAAAATTTACAGCGTAAACAAAGAGAAGATAACACTAATAAAGGTGGTGGCGGAATGTTTTAATCCCACTTTGATTAGTAGATTTTAATAGTTCTTGTAGAAAAGAAAAGCCTGGAGTATGCCAACTCCAGGCTTTTTTATTTTAGACGATTATAAAAAATTTCTCAATTCCTTAATTTCTTCCGGATTTGCAATTTCAGAATTATTAGTTATTGCAGAGGAATGATAAAAAGTTGGAGTTAGTTTATCTTGCAGTAACTTAATATTAGAAGATCGTAAACCGCCGCCCGGCATGATTTCTATTCGGTCTTTGGCTAATTTCTGAATATGCTCCAAATCAAAAATTCCTTCTTCAACGTTGATACCACGTCCGGATGTTAGAATGGTTTTGAAACCACATTCGATTACATCTTCAAGACCTTTTTCGATTGAATCTACAATATCAAAAGCGCGATGAAAAGTACAAGAAAGTGGATGTGCTAAATGAACCAATTCTTTGTTTTGCTTTTTATTTACTTTTCCATTTTCTTTTAAAATTCCGAAAACAAAACCATCAACTCCCAGTTTTTTATACTGTTTGATATCTTGTTTCATTTCGGTCAATTCTTCATCGGTGTAAACAAAATTACCGCCGCGAGGCCTTATAATGACATGCATTTTTATTTTTACGCTTTCGCGGACTTTCACTACTAAAATTGAATTTGGCGTTGTGCCACCAAGTTTCATGTTTTCGCATAATTCAATTCTGTCCGCACCGCTTTCTTGAGCAATCAATGCCGATTCATAATTGAAACACGCTATTTCGAGCTGATTTTTTTTCATTTTATTATTTTTTTGTCATTCCTAATGAAATCACATGATTTGGGATATCAAAAATAAAAAAACCTGCTCCAAAAATGAAGCAGGTTTCAAAAAATATAATGTAAGATGATTATTTTACCATTTAATAATAGCACTTGCCCAAGTGAATCCACTTCCGAAAGCAGCTAAAACCACTGTATCTCCAGATTTGATTTTTCCTTGTTCCCAAGCTTCTGTCAAAGCGATTGGAATAGATGCAGCTGTTGTATTACCATATTTCTGAATATTGTTATGCACTTGATCATCAGATAATTTGAATTTATTCTGAATGAACTGTGAAATTCTCAAATTCGCTTGATGCGGAATCAACATATCAATATCTGAAACTTGCAAACCGTTTGCTTCTAAACCTTCATTGATTACTTCGGCAAAACGAACAACTGCATTTTTAAACACAAATTGCCCATTCATATAAGGGTAATAACTTTCGTCGTTTGGATCGTTATCCGCAATAATATCCGTTACCCAGCGTGCGCCCATTCCAGGTGCTTGCAAAGCCAATTCCTCAGCATGTTGTCCTTCTGAATGTAAGTGCGTTGATAAAATTCCTTTTGTCAAATCTTCTTCACGGCTTAAAACAGCTGCTCCCGCTCCATCTCCAAAAATTACCGAAACACCACGTCCACGTGTTGTCATATCTAATCCTGTAGAGTGAACTTCAGAACCGATAACCAAAATATTTTTATACATTCCGGTTTTAATATATTGATCCGCTACAGAAATTGCATACACAAAACCTGAACATTGGTTTCTAACATCTAAAGCTCCAACAGTTCTCAATCCCAAATCTCTCTGAACCAAAACTCCTGGTCCTGGAAAATAGTAATCTGGACTTAACGTAGCAAAAACTACAAAATCAATATCTTCTTTGGCTACGCCAGAACGTTCTATTGCAATTTTAGCTGCTTTTACTCCCATTGAAGTTGTGGTGTCTTCTCCACGAATGATATGTCTGCGCTCCTGAATTCCGGTTCTTTCCTGAATCCATTCGTCATTCGTATCCATAATTTTAGACAAATCATCGTTGGTCACAACATTGGAAGGAACATAATATCCTAAGCCCGCTATTTTTGAATGATACATATTCTTTTATTGTTTGTTAAAAATTGGATTGCAAATTTACGTATAGTTTAAAACATAAGCATCCAAATTACTATTTTTTTCGTTATTAGCAATTTAATATATTTTAATTCTAAAGTTAGTTGAAACTATTTCTTTTGAAAAAAATCAGCTTTTTGCTAAAAATGATGAAAAGTATCTAAATTATGCTTTAAAATGTAACAAGATTAAAGTACTTTAGTCAAACTTTATGAATACCATTTTTTAAACCCCTAAAATTCAAATTATGAAATTAAAGGTTACACTACTCTTATTTCTAAACATTGGTTTTATTGCTTTTGCCCAAGAAAACTTAACGTATCAAAAACCATCAAAATCTATTTTAGATTTGGCTGATTATGAGCGTGCTCCTACCGTATCAATGGATACCAAAAAAGAATACATGCTATTAATGTATAGAAACACCTATAAAACATTAGATGACTTAAATCAAGAAGAACTTCGTTTGGGCGGATTAAGAATCAATCCAATTACAAATATATCAAGTACGGTAACGTATTTAAACAACTTAAAAATTCGCAAAATAAATAGTACTGCCGAAGTACAAGTAACAGGTTTGCCTACAAATCCAAAAATCAGCAATATTCTTTGGTCTCCAAATGACAAAAAAATATTGTTTTCGCACACTACTGCAACTGGAGTTGAACTGTGGGTTTTAGATGTTGCAACTGCCAGCGCTACAAAACTTACTGAAGCTACTGTAAATGCAAATCTTGGAAATCCGTTTAGCTGGTTTTTAGACAATGAGACTATTTTAGTGAAAATGCTTCCAAAAAACAGACAACCGTTATTGGATGCTAAAAAAGATTTGCCAACTGGACCAATTATCTCAAATACTTCTGGAGAAAAATCTCAAAACAGAACGTATCCTGATATGCTGAAAAACAAAAATGACGAAATTAATTTTGAGAACATTGTAACTTCTGAATTATACAAAGTAAAACTTAATGGCGATGCTGTTTTATTTAAAGATGCCGCGATGTATTTTGGAGAAAGAATTTCGCCAGATGGAAACTACATCATGTTGACTACAATTCAAAAACCTTTTTCATATGTAGTTCCTTTATACAGATTCCCTTCAAGAACAATTGTTTATGATGCAAGAGGAAAAGAAATCAAAACAGTAAACGAAGTGCCGTTAAGCGAAATAATGCCTAAAGGTTTTATGGCTGTTCGAAAAGGAAAACGTGAAATGGCATGGAGAAATGACAAACCTGCAACATTATCTTATGTAACAGCATTAGATGAAGGAGATCCTGCAAATAAAGTAGAATTTAGAGATGAAATCTTCCTTTGGGAAGCACCATTTACAAACAATCCGACTTCATTAGCAAAAACGCCACAACGTTTGAGTGATATTATTTGGGGGAACGACAACGTTGCTGTGATCTCTGATGAATGGTATGATACAAGAAATACAAAAACGTATTTAATCAATCCGTCAAATCCAAGTGAGCAGCCAAAATTAATCACAGACAGAAATTCGCAAGATGTTTATTCTGATCCGGGAGCTTTTGAGACTAAGAAAAACGAATACAACAAATATGTTTTAGCTATTGAAAAAGACAATGCTTTCCTAATAGGACAAGGATTTACTAAAGATGGACAGTTTCCTTTTATTGATGAATTCAATCTAAAAACATTAAAATCAAAACGTCTTTATACTTCTACATATAAAGACAAAAAAGAAGATTTATTAGAAATCGAAGATTTTAAATCAGGTAAAATTCTAGTTCAGATTCAGTCGAAAAGCGAATATCCGAACTATTATTTCAGAAACATAAAAAAACAGAACAGCCTGACTCCTATCACAGCTTTTAAAAACCCTTTTGAAAGCATTAAAAATGTGAGTAAAGAAGTAATCAAATACAAACGTAAAGATGGGGTTGAACTTTCTGGAACTTTATATTTGCCTGTTGGTTACGACAAGGTTAAAAAAGAAAAACTGCCTTTATTAATTTGGGCTTATCCTGCAGAATACAAAGACAAAAACAGTGCAGGACAATCAACTCAAAATTCAAATGAATTTACTACTCCTTACTATGGATCGTTTGTGTATTGGGTAACTAAAGGTTATGTTGTTCTGGACGATGCTTCGTTTCCAATTATTGGAGAAGGCACGACAGAACCAAATGACAATTTCATTTCGCAACTAGTCGACAATGCAGAAGCTGCAATTAATGCTGTAGATGCTTTAGGATACATCAATCGTAAAAAAGTAGCTGTTGGAGGACATTCATATGGAGCATTTATGACCGCAAACTTGTTGACACATTCTAATCTTTTTGCGTGTGGAATTGCAAGAAGCGGTGCTTATAACAGAACTTTGACTCCATTTGGATTCCAAACAGAGCAACGTAATTATTGGGAAGTTCCAGATGTTTACAACAAAATGTCGCCATTTATGAATGCTGACAAAATGAAAACACCAATTTTATTAGTTCATGGCGAAGCCGATAATAATCCTGGAACTTTCACTTTGCAGACAGAACGTTATTTCCAAGCTTTGAAAGGTTTAGGCGCCAATGCGAGAATGGTAATTCTGCCTAAAGAAGCACACAGTTATGTTGCCAAAGAAAACATTTTGCACTTGCTTTGGGAACAAGATCAGTTTTTAGAAAAATATTTGAAAAACTAATCACAATCTTAATTACTATATAAAACAAACCCGACAGGTTTTTTAAACCTGTCGGGTTTGTTTTTTTTAAGACGAAAGATTATCTAATTATCTAATTACAAATAATTCAATCCTAAGAAAATTTCCTGTTCAAGCGGCAAATCAATTTCACTTTCGAAAAAGATTAATTGTCTTTTAAAAACCGTTTCAATCAAGTAATGATTTCCTCTAAAATATGTCCTTCTGATTTTCACCGGAAGTTTTGATTCAGAAACCATTTTAAATTGGTGTGGATATACTAAGGTTTTATGATTTTCATCTTCATAATCCAATAATAAATGTGTTGCGACTTCATTCACTTCCCCAAATAAAGAGGCTACATATTTAGTTTGAGGGTCTTCGTAAATTTTTGCTGGATCACCTTTTGTAATTATTTCACCATTTCGCATTACAATTGCTTCATCTGCAAATGAAAGTGCGTCTGTGCTATCGTGTGTAGCAATGATACAGGTAATGCCTTTTTGCTTCAAATATCGAAACAAATTTCGACGCAAAGCATTTTTTCTAAAAGCATCGATTTGGCTGAAAGGTTCATCTAACAAGATTACTTCTGGTTCTAAAGCCAAAACTCTTACCAATGCTACTCTCTGCTGCTGACCACCACTCAAAAATTTCGTTTTCACATTAGCAAACTGCTCCATCTCAACCATTTCCAACAGTTCTTGAACGCGTAGTTTTTTCATATTTGCAAAACCATTCGACAAGAATTTCCCAACATTTTCTGCAACCGTTTCATAAGGAGACAAATCAAAATCCTGAGCCAAATATTTCATATACGGCATTCCGGGAATCAAATTGAACTTTGGTCCCAAAACTGGTTTTTCATCATAAAAAATCTTGCCTTCATCTAAATCATACAAACCATAGATAAGTTTAAGCAAGGTACTTTTCCCGCAACCGCTTTCACCTATAATAGCGATATTTTCACCTTTATTTACAGTAAAAGAAACGTTGTTTATAACGGGTTTATCAGTATACGAAAAAGAAATATTTTGAATATCGAGCATGAGTTGAATTTGAGAGGTCAAATTTACGATGTTTAATTTCTAAAGTCAAAAAAAAGCTGCTTCAATTATGAAACAGCTTTTTTTACATTTTATTTTATCTGAAATTATTTTCCAGCTTCGGCTTTTGCATCATTTACCATTTTGTCATTTGCAGTAATAGCAAACTCCACACGACGGTTTTGGCTTCTTCCTTCTGGCGTATCATTTGTTGCAATTGGATCAGCAATTCCTAAACCTGAAGTTTTGAAACGGCTAGCTTTTAATCCTTTTGAAACTAAATAAGCTTGAACAGAAGCTGCTCTTTGCCCTGATAATGTCAAGTTATAGTCTGGTTTTCCTGTGTTATCAGTATAACCAAAAATTTCAATATTAGTATCTCCGTATTCAGTAAATACAGGAATTAATTTATCCAGATTTGCTTTTGCTTGAGTAGTCAAAGTTGATTTATTAGTATCAAAACGAACAGCATTTTCGTTCAAAGTCAAGTGAATCCCTTCACCAACTCTTTCAACATCTGCACCAGGAAGTGCCTGATCGATTTCACGTGCTTGTTTATCCATTTTGTTTCCAATAAGAGCTCCAGTTCCTCCACCTACGGCAGCTCCAATTGCAGCTCCCAAGGCAGCGTTACCACCGTGACCTAAATTGTTTCCTAAAATACCACCAATTACACCACCCGCAACTGCTCCAATTCCGGCTCCTTTTTGTGTATTATTTGCATTTTGTACAGATTCACAGCTAGTAAAAAAACTAGCCACAACCATTAAACAGCTTAAACTTAAAACAGTTATCTTTTTCATTTTCTATATCTTTAAATATTAATTAGCTCTTTGAAATTGGTATACCACATCTTTAGTCTGACCACCAACATTAATGTTATCGATTAACTGAAAAGAACTTTCAGTCACTCCAGCAACTTTAAGTAAATAACCATCTCTTACTTTCTTAGCCTTTTCACCAGCATCAAGAATTTTAAGAATAAACATTCCTTGGTTGTTGATACTCCAAACAATTGGCGAATTAAATGCTGTGCAACTTGGAGAAGTCAAAGCCATCTTTCCTTTATTGTTGTTAGAAACAAAGCTCCAAGTACTGCCCACAAAACATTTTGAGTCGGCAAGATCAAATGAGTTAACTTTAATATAGTCAGAACCTGGATAAGATACATTAGTTAGTACCCAATTTCCTTTAAGCGCTACTTGAGTTGATTTGTCAAGTTTAGTTGAAAGTGTCGGTGATTGCGCTTCAGTTGAAGCAGTTGTAGACGAAGCTGATTTACACGCAAAAAACATCGTGGCGATCATGCAAATGAAAATTATTTTCTTCATTTTGTACATTTTTTAAGTTAATACTTACACGTTTAACAATTATTATACCACAAATATACGATTCGTTAAGATAAATTCTCTTCCAAAATCTATTTATTTTCTTTCAAAATTAACACTTCCGACATTTTGTCACCCAAAAAACAATTGGTATTCTATTTGAATAAATGAAAATCATCACATTAAACTCAAAAATTAAAAAAATATGACAACAGGTAAAATTAATGTTTCGGTAGAAAACATCTTTCCCTTAATCAAAAAGTTCTTGTACAGCGACCACGAAATCTTTTTACGTGAGCTGGTTTCAAACGGAACTGATGCTACTTTAAAGTTAAAACACCTTATCAGCATTGGCGAAGCTAAAGTTGAATACGGAAATCCAATCATCGAAATCAAAGTTGATAAAGAAGGAAAAAAAATTCATATTATCGACCAAGGTTTAGGAATGACTGCTGATGAAGTAGAGAAATACATTAATCAAGTTGCTTTTTCTGGAGCTGAGGAATTCTTGGACAAATACAAAGATTCTGCTAAAGACTCTGGAATTATTGGTCACTTTGGTCTTGGTTTCTACTCTGCTTTTATGGTTGCAGAAAAAGTTGAAATCATTACAAAATCATACAAAGACGAGCCTGCAGCACACTGGACGTGTGACGGAAGCCCTGAATTTACTTTAGAACCTGCTGACAAAACTTCACGCGGAACAGAAATCATTCTTCATATCGCCGAAGATTCTTTAGAATTTTTAGAAGATTCTAAAATCAGTGGTTTGTTGAGCAAGTACAACAAGTTCATGCCTATTCCAATTAAATTTGGAACAAGAACTGAAACGCTTCCAAAACCAGAAGATGCTCCAGAAGACTACGTTAATGAAACTGTTGAAATCGACAACATCATCAACAACCCAAATCCAGCTTGGACAAAACAGCCTTCTGAATTATCTGATGAAGATTACAAAAACTTCTACAGAGAATTGTATCCAATGCAGTTCGAGGAGCCTTTATTCAACATTCATTTAAATGTAGATTATCCTTTCAACTTGACTGGTATTTTGTATTTCCCAAAATTGGGTACAGACATGCAAATCCAAAAAGACAAAATTCAGTTGTACCAAAACCAAGTTTACGTTACTGATAACGTAGAAGGAATTGTTCCTGAATTCTTGACAATGTTAAAAGGTGTAATCGATTCACCAGACATCCCATTAAACGTTTCTCGTTCTGGATTACAAGCCGACGGAGCGGTTAAGAAAATCTCAAACTACATCACTCGTAAAGTTGCTGATAAATTAAAATCATTATTCAACGAAAACCGTGCTGATTTTGAAGCAAAATGGAACGACATTAAAATCGTTTTGGAATACGGAATGCTTTCTGAAGATAAGTTCTACGAAAAAGCTGGAGCATTTGTTTTATATCCAACTGTAGATGATACTTATTTTACCTTAGAAGAATTAAAAGAAAAACTAAAAGAAAACCAAACGGATAAAGATGGTAAATTAGTAGTTCTTTATGCAGGAAACAAAGATGCGCAACACTCATACATTGAAGCAGCAAAAGATAAAGGTTACGAAGTATTGCTTTTAGATTCTCCTATTATTTCACATTTGATTCAGAAAATTGAAAACGATAATAGCGATTTGACTTTTGTTCGTGTAGACTCAGATCACATTGACAATTTGATTAAAAAAGAAGAAAATGCAATTTCAAAATTATCTGATGACGAAAAAGCGGCTTTAAAAACTTCTTTGGAAGCTTATATTCCAAAAGCATATAGCGTTCAATTAGAAGCTATGGATTCGCAAGCGGCTCCATTCATTATTACGCAACCAGAATTTATGCGAAGAATGAAAGAAATGAGTCAAACTGGCGGCGGCGGAATGTTCGGAATGGGCAATATGCCAGAAATGTACAATTTGGTTGTAAACACAAATTCAGATTTGGCTTCTAGCATTTTGAACACTGAAGACAAAACACATCAAGAGCATTTGGTAAAACAAGCTTTGGATTTGGCTAAATTATCGCAAAATCTTTTAAAAGGCGAAGCTTTGACTGCTTTTGTAAAAAGAAGTTTCGAGATGATCAAATAAGATTTTCATCTTAAAAACAACCTCAAAATCCTGTAAGTTCTGCTTACAGGATTTTTTTATTGCAATTCATTTTTTTTGTTACATTTGAGAACCTTTAAAATCTAATCTTAAACAAAAAACTACTATGAAAAAAATTGCCATTTTAATCACAACGGTTTGTGTAACAGCATTTACCTACATTTCATGTTCAGGCGGTGACGACGTCGCTAACGTAACAGACACTACAGCTGTTGGCGCTTCAATTTCTATTGATGCCGCTAACGAAATGGACGTCAATACAGGATTAGCTGTAACAAACAGCTCAGCAACTGCAAAAAGCACAGGAGCAGTTTGTGCAACAGTAACGGTTTCTGGAACTACTTACCCAAAAGTATTTACGGTAGATTATGGAACTGCTGGATGTGCAGACAACCAACTTACAAGAAAAGGAAAATTAAAACTTACGCTTTCTGGACCAATAACAACTACTGGGAGCAAATTGACAATCGAAAGAATCGACTATTCTATTAACGGAATAAAACTAGAAGGAACTATCGAGTACACAAACACGACAACCACAGCAACTATTCCGCAATGGACTAGAAAAATAACAAATGGAAAATTCACCGATTTACAAGGAAGAGTTTACACTAATTCTGGATCATACACTATAAAACAAACTGCTGGTGTTGACACTCCGTATGTTTTTGAAGATAACGTATATCAAATGACTGAAGGAACTCATACTGTAACTACAGAAAAAGGAGCAACTTTGACATTGACAGTACAAGAAGCTTTAGTAAAAAAATACTCTTGCTTATATATTTCAAAAGGAAAATTAAAAATCGAAGGCGGATTCTTAAAAGGCGTGATTGACTACGGAAACGATGACTGCGACAGCAAATTCACTTACACACATGAAAGCGGCGTGAGTTACAATTTGCAAATGTAAAAGTCTCATTTTTATAAAAATACAACAATCCCAATTTAGAAATAGATTGGGATTTATTTTTTATTAAAATTTTAATCACATCCACTACATTCAAACTATTTTCTTTATTTTGCACCAAAATCTAAAAACCAATGAAAAAATCTATTATTGCCTTTGCCGCAATTGCCCTACTTGCATCTTGCAGCAAAAAAGAAACACCTACTGACAGCTTGCACATTACAGGAAATATTAAAGGATTAAAAAACGGAACTTTATATATTCAAAGAATTGTTGACACATCACTTGTTGCAATCGACAGTATCAAAATTGATGGAAATTCAGCTTTTGAAAGCGATATCAAATTAGAATCTCCAGAAATGCTTTATTTGTTTTTAGACCGAGGTGTTACGAATTCAAAAGACAACAATATTTTATTTTTTGCAGAACCTGGAAATATTAATATTGACACTAATCTTGATAATTTCATTTACAGTGCGAAAATCACAGGATCAAAAAATCAAGAATTATACGAAGAGTATAAAAAAATAAACAGTCGTTTTAATGACGAAAGTTTAGCATTGGTTGAGCCAAGATTTAAAGCAATGAAAAGAAATGATCAAAAAGCTTTAGACAGCATTAACGCAAAAGACGACTCAAATACGAAAAGAAAATATTTGTTTGCTACAAACTTCGCCCTTAACAACAAAGATCACGAAATTGCGCCTTATATTGCTTTAGCAGAGATCTACGATATCAATGTTAAATTCTTAGATACAATTCAAAAGTCGATGACTCCAAAAGTGGCACAATCACTATACGGAAAAAAATTGACCAAATATGTTGCTGACATCAAAAAACAAGAACAGAAACAATAACCCAAAATAAAAAAACGTCCCGAAGGACGTTTTTTTTATGCTTATTTAAATCTATAAATCTTATTTCAAGAAATTATCTTCCGAGTAAACCTCCAAGGATTGCAAACACAAAAATAATCGCATATAAAGAAAGTATTGAAACCATAAAAATACCAATAAATTTATAGTGTGATTTCAAATAACCCAAAGAAGATGTTAATGCTTCAGAATCATTTTCTTTAAAGGCTCTTTTTGCATTAGAACCAAATCTAAACAAATAATAAACAGGGAAAAAATAAACAGCTGCAATTGCTAAGTAAATAAAGCTCATAAATGCCCCTAAAGAACCAGCAAACATTCCCACGCCTGCCGCACTACCTAAAGACGCAAAAATTGCTCCTGCGAAAATTGCAAAAAGAACAAAAAATCCAATTCCTACAAATCCCAAAATTGACAAGAAATATGCCCATTTTGCGGTTTCTTTTAAAAAATCTTTTGCAGATTGATCGAGCTGCAACTCGAATTTTTCAAACACTGAAGTTTCTTCCATTATTAAATATGTTTTTGGTTAAAAAACAAACATAAGAAATTTATTGTTTAAAAAAAGCTAATGATTAAATTTCAAAATTAAAATTCCAACTAGAGCTTGAAACCCGAAACCTTAAACTTGCAACCTTAAGTTTTGAACAAAAAAAAACCACCACATTTCTGTGATGGTTTTTGAGCCGATAGAGGGACTCGAACCCACGACCTGCTGATTACAAATCAGCTGCTCTAGCCAGCTGAGCTACATCGGCCTATTTTGCGAGTGCAAAGATAGAAATGTTTTTTAATATTCCAAAAAAAAATTTCACACCACTCTCTATAATTAAAAAAACCACCACATTTACTGTGATGGTTTCCGTTTTTTGAGCCGATAGAGGGACTCGAACCCACGACCTGCTGATTACAAATCAGCTGCTCTAGCCAGCTGAGCTACATCGGCGTCATTACGGGTGCAAATATAAAGCGGTTTTTCGTTTTCCCAAAATAAATTTGCACTTTTTTACACTTTTTTTTGATTAAAGTGCGTTGATTTTTTCAATCAATTGATTAGCAGTTTGTTCTAATTCAACATTGATTTGTTTGAAGTGTGCTTTTTTATTTTCAACGTTCTTAGCGTTCACTTTTGTAATCAAAGTATCGAATGCAGCGATAGCTTCATCGATTAAAGCATTCGTTTCTGGAGTAGGATTTCCTGTTGTAGACATCTCAAACAAGTAAACTGCCTCAATAATATCTCCTAATACGAAATTGATGTCTTTCTTTAAATTTTTAACGTTTGCCATTTTATTATAATTTTAATTTGCGTCTGCAAAAATACACATATTCTTTATATTAAGTGTTAAGAAATGTAAATTTCTAAAATTGAAGCTTTTCCACTCAGATTAAATGAATTTATCGCAGCTGGAACCAACACTGTATCTCCTTTTATATATGTATGCTTAAATCCGTCATATTCAATTTCGAAACTTCCCTCAACACACATATAAACCGTAAACGTCTCGCCAGATTTAGAAACTTCAACTTTATTTTCTAGCGGAATCAAATTGGTTGTAAAATAAGGACAATCTACAACTGTATTGGAAGTATTGACTTTTGTCTCATATTTTTTCTGAGTTTCTACTCTATTATAGTTAATTGCATCTAAAGCAAGATCTACGTGCAATTCTCTTTTATTTCCTTGAGCATCTACTCTATCAAAATCGTACAAACGATATGTAATATCTGAAGTCTGCTGAATTTCGGCAACAACCAAACCTGCTCCAATTGCGTGAACCGTTCCCGTTTCTAAAAAGAAAACATCTCCAGATTTTGCTTTTACATCATCTAAAATCGAAACCAGCGTATTATCATGCAAATGTTTCAAATATTCCTCTTTGCTTGAGTTTTCTTTAAATCCAACAATAATTCTTGCATCGGCGTCGGCTTGCATTACATACCACATTTCCGTTTTACCGAATGAATTATGACGCTCTTTTGCCAATTTATCATTTGGATGCACCTGAATCGAAAGATCTTCGCGCGCATCAAGATATTTAAAAAGCAACGGAAATTGTTTTCCAAAACGTTCATAAACTCTAGTTCCAAGAATTTCATTCGGAGTTTCATCAATCAGTTGCATTAATGATTTTCCTTTCAAAGCACCATTTGAAACTACACTAACATCGCCTTCAACTGTTGACAGTTCCCAGCTTTCGCCAGTAATTTTAGAAGTAATTGGCTTATTTAATAAAGTTTTTAATTTTTCGCCTCCCCAGATTCTTTCTTTTAAAATAGGTTCAAATTGTAATGGATAAAATTGCATAGTTGTTGTTGTTTTTTTTGCTAATATCTTTATTATTTAAATATTGAAATAATACTATTTTCTTAATTTATAATACTAATTCTTTAATCGTTTCTAATGCTTTCGGAATGTGTTTTGCCGCATTCATACTATCAAAAATATAGATTACGACACCATTGCGATCAACGATATAAGTTACTCTTCCTGGCAAAAGCCCAAAAAGGTTATTTCGTACGCCAAACAATTGCCTCAATCTTTTATCTTGATCTGACAGCAAAATAAAAGGCAACTTATGCTTATTGGCAAATTTGTGATGTGATTTGACACTATCACTGCTGATACCAATAACTTCAGCGCCTAGATCTTTGAAATCTTCATATTGATCGCGAAAACTACAAGCTTCGGTCGTGCAGCCCGGCGTATTATCTTTTGGGTAAAAATAAATAACGAGCGGTTTTCTACCTAAAACGCTTTGGCTTTCAAAAAGTTCCCCATGACTATCTTTTGCAGTAAAATTCGGAACTATATCTCCTATTTTTAATGACATTTATTATTCTCCTTTATAAGTTACAAAATTGCGGTCGGTTTCATAAAGCACAACTTCTAGATCAAAATCGGGCTGAATTCTTTTTCTAATTTTATTCCATATCACAACAGCAATATTTTCTGCAGTTGGATTCAAATCCTGAAATTCTGGAACATCCAGATTTAGGTTTTTGTGATCAAACGGAATCTCAACTTCTTCAAGTATGATATCCGCTAATACTTTCACATCTAAAACAAAACCAGTTTCCGGGTCAATTTTTCCTGTAACACTAACTGTCAAACCATAATTGTGACCATGAAAATTGGGATTGTTACATTTTCCAAAAACAGCATTGTTTTTTTCTGATGTCCAATCTTTCCTATGTAATCGATGCGCAGCATTAAAATGTGCTTTTCTTGATATGGTTACTCTCATTTAGGTTTTTGGTTGCTTTGGTTATAATTTGTGGTCTTCAAGATAATGATCAAATTCATCGAAAATTATCTTAAACCAAACGGTATAAATTTCGGGCTGTTTCTCAATATCAGCTTTAACATCTTCAATGCTCATCCATTTCCAAGCCTCAACTTCATCTAAATTTATGTTTGGCTCATCATCATAATAACCAATCATAACGTGGTCGAGTTCATGCTCGGTTAAACCATTATCAAAAGGCGCTTTATAAATAAAATGGAAAAGCTCTTTCAATTCAGATTTAAATCCCATTTCTTCAAATAATCTTCGGCTTCCAGCTTCAATATTACTTTCCCCTTCTCTTTGATGACTGCAACAAGTATTTGTCCAAAGCAATGGCGAATGATATTTATGATGCGCACGCTGTTGCAGCATAATTTCGTTTTTACTATTTAAAATAAAAACCGAAAAGGCACGGTGCAAAAGCGCTTTTTCATGTGCTTCTAATTTTGGCATCAAGCCAATTTGTTCATCGTTTTGATTAACTAATATTACGTTTTCTTCTGTCATAAGGCTTCTTAAGCAAACAAAAATACGAAAAAAGAAATGGCTTAAAAATGCTAATTAAGCTTGATAAAATCTAAGCCTAGCATTGAATTTCTATTTTCCTGATTTACAACATTATAATTTATGTCAAAAATTAAAAGCTGTTAAAATTAAGACATAAAAACTACATTGCCTTATTTTACGTAACTAATAAAAAGTTAAAACACACTTAAAAAAATCTCAATAATAACTCCAACTGTAATTTGAAGCTAATTCTCGACGTATCTTTGAAATACAGATTAAAGCACCCAAGAACTCATGAAATCTAAAAATCTAATTTTAAGTCTTTGTTTTTTACTACCGCTTTTTATTCTACAAGCATGCGGTCAAAACACCAAAAAAGAACCTGCAAAAACAACTTCCATGGAAAATGTAATTAAAAAACCCGGAAATCCTTATTATTCAAATACCGATACGACCAAGTTAAATGTAAGCAACGCCGAATGGAAAAAAGTGTTGCCTGAAGATGTTTACGCCGTAATGCGTGAGGCAGATACCGAAAGACCTTTCACAGGAAAATATTGGAATACAGACGAAAAAGGAACATATTATTGCGCTTCTTGTGGCAATAAGCTTTTTAGATCGACTGCTAAATTTTCGAGCAGTTGCGGTTGGCCAAGTTTCTTTGAACAAGAAAACAAAACGAGCATAATTTTCAAAAATGATAATTCATACGGAATGGAACGAATAGAAGCACTTTGCGGAAGATGCGGCGGACATTTAGGCCATTTGTTTGATGACGGACCAGAACCAACTGGAAAGCGTTATTGCATGAATTCCATTGCCTTAGATTTTATCCCTGATTCTAAATAATTAATTCCAATGAAAAATATACTTTTAACTTGTCTGTTTGCCTTATCATTAAATGGATTTTCGCAAAATAAAAAAGCTTCAAATCTTGAAACTATTACGCTCGGAGGCGGATGCTACTGGTGCGTTGAAGCAGTTTATGAAAACTTGGACGGAGTAAAATCTGTGGTTTCTGGATTTTCTGGAGGCACCGTTCCAAATCCTAGCTATGAAGAAGTATGCACTGGCGAAACAGGTCACGCCGAGGTTGTACAAATTACGTATGACAAAAACGTAACCGATATTAACGAAATCTTCAAAGTCTTTTTTACCGTTCACGATCCAACAACCTTAAATCGTCAAGGCGCAGATGTTGGAACACAATACCGTTCTGTGATTTTTTACAAAAACGAAGAGCAGAAAAAAGCGGCACAAAGCATTATAGCCGAATTGAATAAAGCAAAGGTTTACAATAATCCAATTGTGACTAAAGTTGAGCCTTTCAAAGTTTTTTACAAAGCGGAGGATTATCATCAAAATTATTATGCGAATAATAAAAATCAGCCGTATTGCAAAATGGTCATTCAGCCGAAAATAGAGAAATTTGAGAAAGTCTTTAAAGACAAACTGAAAAAGAAATCATAAAAAAAAGGGAAATGAATCGATATCATTTCCCTTTTTTTATGGCTTGAACTTTGTCAAAGTTTGAAACTTTGACAAAGTTGAATAATCTTAAATTATTGTTTTGCTACTTTTTTGAATCGCATCGTTGCTACATCGCCTTCATTCAAAATCAGTTTTCCATCTTTATCAATAGAATAGCTTGTGATTTTTTTCATTTGCTGCAAAAATTGTTGCTCTCCTCCTCCATCACAAAACATTAATGTTGACGGGCCTGGCTCCCCAAAAGTCAAAGAATTTCCGCTTAATGTATAAGGTGCGCTGTATCCGTTGCATCCATTATTCCCAAAAACTTTTGTTTCTTTTTGATCAAAAGTAATTTGCGGTTTTTTATTTGGATATAATCCTTCAAAAGCAATTCTTGGCCCAGAAATATATTCTAATTCCCAAGTTGTATCATAAATACTAGCAGTGCTTTTATCTTTTGATGCCCCACAAGAGTTTAGCAATAAAGTCAAAACTGAAACGATAGCAAGTGTATATTTTTTCATAAAATGCATTTTTAAAAATTAATAAAATTTGTTTTTTTGAAGATTAAAATTCTGTTATAAACATTCCATTCTCAACATTCATGCCTATTTAAACTTAAATTTCATTTCAAATTGAAATTTCTTGATCTCTAAGTTACGTCATTTTATTCAAAACAATCTTAATCAAATGTTTAAATTACAATTCGCAATTCTATTTTTTTTGTAATTTGCAAGGATAAAAACCAAGAAACCTCATCAAAAAACCAAAAAAATGAAGCAATTATTAGCATTCTTTGCATTCTTAATTACAATCCACCAAATACAAGCACAGGAAAACCTTCCTACAGATTACCTTTCAAAAGAATTCCACAAAGGGCGTCGCGAAGCTTTCAGAGCTTTGATGCCGGACAATTCTGTTGCTGTAATTTTTTCGTATCCAGAAAGAGTATTTTCAAGAGACATCAATTACAATTACCATCAAAATCCTGACCTGTATTATTTAACAGGTTACAAAGAGCCAGACGCCGTTTTATTGCTTTTTAAAGAATCTCAAGGAAGCGAAAAATACAATGAAGTTCTTTTTGTGAGAGAACGAAATGCTAGTCGAGAAATGTGGACAGGAAGGCGTTTAGGAGTTGAAGGCGCGAAATCGAAATTGGGTTTTGCAAATGTTTTTAACGGAAAAGAATTTAAAGATTTCAATATCGACTTTAAAAAATTCGGCAAAATAATTTATGATAAAATCCCAACAGATATTAGCAATGATAAAAGCGGTTTTGATTTAGCGGGTTTAATTGAAACTTTCAAGTCTAAAGCTTCTATCACAACAGAAAATAAAGATGCTCAGAATGTTTTTAGCACAATCACCAATTCATTAAGAGAAATCAAAACCCCGGAAGAACTTGATTTGATGCGAAAAACGGTTAAACTTTCTTGCATTGCACACAATGAAGTAATGAAGGCTGTTGGACCAGACATGAGCGAAAATGAGGCTGACGGAATTCATGCCTACGTTCACAGACATTACGGTGCTGAAGACGAAGGTTATCCGCCAATTGTTGGTGTTGGTGCAAACGGCTGTATTTTACATTATGGCGAAAATAATGCGCAAAAAATGGACAACCAATTATTATTAATGGATGTTGGTTCAGAATATCACGGTTATTCTGCTGATGTTACTCGAACAGTTCCTGCAAACGGAAAATTCACAGAAGAACAAAAAGCCATTTATCAATTGGTTTATGAGGCACAAGAAGAGGTTTTTAAAATTTGTAAAGAAGGAACTCCATTTCAGGATTTAAATACAAAAGCAAGAGAAGTTATTGCTGCTGGACTTGTCAAACTCGGAATCATAACAGATCCCAAAGATGCTAGAATATACTATCCGCATAGTTGTTCACATTTTCTTGGCTTGGATGTTCATGACAAAGGCGATTACATGGGCAAACTAAAAGAAAACATGATTTTTACCGTTGAGCCCGGAATTTACATTCCAGCAAACAGCAAATGCGATAAAAAATGGTGGAATATTGGTGTCCGAATCGAAGACGATATTTTAATCACAAAAGGCTCATCCGAAAATCTTTCAGCAGAATCTCCAAGAAAATGGCAGGATGTTGAAGCTATGGCCAAACAAAAAAGCACTTTTAACGAAATGAAATTTCCTAAAATATAACATCAAAGGATTATTTTAACACATAGAAACATAGATTATTTACTTCTACAAAAAGTAGACAAAAGAAGAAGCTAGCTTCCACACATAGCTATGTTAATTGAAGCAAGTGAAACGCCTTTCGAGATTTACAAAAACTATGTCTCTATGTGTTAAAACAATAAATTTAGAGTATCAAAGCCACGTAATTTTCCCGTACTTTGTATTCTAAATTTATTAAAAATGAAAGCACTTACATTTTCTTCTTTTGGAGATTCAGATGTTTTAGAATATATAGAAATCCCTAATCCACAATTAAAAAGCGATGAAATCTTAGTCGAAATGAAAGCCATCGGCTTAAATTTTGCCGATGTCTACAGACGAAAAGGAAATTATCATTTAAAAGGAAATCCGCCTTTTATTGCTGGTTATGAAGGCGCTGGAATTGTGGTCGATGCCAATAATCATCCCGAATATAAAATTGGTGATCGTGTGGCTTTCGCCGATGTTCCTTTCGCAAATGCTGAACTGGTTGCCGTCAATATCAATCACGTTTTGCCTTTGCCCGAAGCCATTTCTTTCGAAACTGCAGCTTCTGTTTTGCTTCAAGGTTTGACGGCACATTATTTAGCTACCGATAGCCATAAAACCCAAAAAGGCGAAACCGTATTAATTCACGCTGTTGCTGGAGGAGTTGGACAAATTTTAACTCAAATCAGCAAACTTTTAGGCGCGAACGTTATTGGCTTGACTTCATCTGCAGACAAAGCCAAAATTGCGCTAGAACAAGGCGCTGATCAGGTTTTTCTTTATATTGACAACTGGAAGTCGCAAATTTTCAAAATCGTCCCAAAAGGGGTCGACGTAACTTACGACAGCATAGGAAGTACATTAAATCAAAGTTTTGAAGCCACAAAAGAATGTGGTCAAGTCGTTTTCTTTGGAATGGCGGGCGGCGATCCAGCACCTGTCGATCCAAGAATGCTAATGGATACTTCAAAAACCCTAACAGGTGGCGATTTATGGAGTTATTTAAATTCTAAAGAAGAAAGAATTAAAAGAGCAACACAATTATTCAATTGGATTGTCGACGGAAAAATCAAGATTTCAGGACCAACATCTTTCAAATTATCAGAAGGAAAATTGGCGCACGATTATCTTGAAAGCAGAAAAAGTACAGGGAAAATCATTTTGATTCCGTAAATAATCAGGGCGTGCCATCAATAAAAAAAGGGCCCAACTTAGCAATGCGCTTAGTCGGCCCCTTTTTTATTGCTGTCGGGCTATCCGCGCTACTTCGGTAGCTTGCTCCTATCCCTCACGCGATCTCGTTATCAAAACATTATTTACGAATTCAGAATTATATTATTTTCTCAAAGTTTCCGCAATCATCAAAGCACATTTCTCACCATCAATTGCTGCAGAAATAATGCCGCCCGCATAACCTGCACCTTCTCCGCAAGGATACAATCCTTTTATTTGCAAATGCTCTAAAGTCATAGGATCTCTCGGAATTCTAACAGGTGATGAAGTTCTACTTTCTGGCGCGTGCAAAATAGCTTCGTTAGTTAAATAACCACGCATTGATTTTCCGAATTCCTGAAAACCTTGACGCATAATTTGCGTTAAAAATCCCGGAAAAACTTGTCCCAATTCCACCGAAGTTGTTCCTGGAACATAGGATGTTTTTGGAATATCAGCTGATAATTTGCTTTGCGTAAAATCAATCATTCGTTGTGCTGGAGCTTTTTGAGTTTCCCCAGCCAAATGCCATGCTTTTTGTTCGATGCTTTTTTGAAATTCCATTCCGGCCAAAGCTCCAAATTTTGCGAAAGGTTTGAAATCTTCCAATTTCAATTCTACTACAATTCCAGAATTTGCGGTTGATTGATCACGTTTAGATGGTGACCATCCGTTTGTAACCACTTCGCCCGGGCTTGTCGCACAAGGAGCAATTACTCCACCTGGACACATACAGAACGAATACATGCCACGACCATTAACTTGTTTTACAATTGAATATGGTGCTGGAGGCAAATGTTCTCCACGGAAATCACAGCTGTATTGAATACTGTCAATCAATTCTTGAGCATGTTCTGCTCGAACTCCTAAAGCAAAAGGTTTTGCTTCTATAAAAATTTTCTTTTTATCTAATAATTCAAAAATATCACGCGCTGAATGTCCGGTTGCCAGGATCAATTTATTGGCATGAATTTTATCTCCGTTCTGCGTTACAATTCCTTCAACTTCATTATTCTTTACGAGAATATCGCTTACACGAGTTTCAAATAAAACCTGACCGCCAAATTCCCTGATTTTATTACGGATATCTTCAATAATTTTTGGCAATTTATTGGTTCCAATGTGCGGATGCGCTTCCACCAAAATATCTTCAGAAGCACCAAAAGCGACCAAAAGCTCTAAAATCCGAGTTACATCACCACGTTTCTTAGAACGCGTATATAATTTACCGTCAGAATACGTTCCTGCACCACCTTCGCCAAAACAATAATTTGAATCTTCATTTACAATATGTTCGCGGTTGATTGCTTTTAAGTCACGACGACGCCCACGAACGTCTTTTCCACGCTCTAGAACAATTGGTTTTAAACCTAATTCGATTAATTGCAAAGCAGCAAAAAGCCCAGCCGGACCTGCTCCAACTACAATAACTTCCTGCGCGTTTGAAACATCCTTATATATAGGAAGCTCCAATTTAGTTTCCTGAAAAGCTTCGCCTTTTAAATAAATAAGAACTTTCAAATTGATTTTAATCGCTTTCTGACGAGCGTCAATCGAGCGTTTTAAAATCGAAACATGCTGAATTTCTTGAACCGAAACTTTGATCTGCTTAGACAAATGGTCTTTTAGCAATGATTCGTTTGCAGCAATTTCTGGTGTAACTTGAAGTAAAAGTTCTTTAGGCATTTTATAAAATGGTAATTAATATTATTAAAAGAATTTAGACATTAAAAAATACAAGACAACATATGCCAATATTCCAATTCCTAAAGCCATATAATGCATTTTTAAATATCTAAACGAAATTTCTAATGCTTCTGAATCATCATCTCTAAATGCTATATTGACATTTAAAGAAAATTTATATAAAAAATAAAGTGGAAAAAAAATTATCAAAAAGATTAAGATATAAATAGGCAATAACCACATAATCATCGCATAACCAACCCCTCCTCCCGTTGGAACATCATTCCAAGTAGATAGCGATATATAATCATAAAATAAACGAAGAATAAAAAAAGCGGCAATTAACAATCCAATACTAGACATTGCATAAACCCATTTTCCTGCTGTCTGTAAGTGTGCTTTTGCTCCTTCACTTAGCAACAACTCATCTGAAACCAAATTATCCTTCATTTATAATTATTTTTTTTATGATTTGAGAAACCGAAAAATATTCTGCAAAAATAGCACTTTGAAATGAGATTTTATATTTCCTATAAAATTTGGACACAAATTGACACAAAGTATATCGTAAAGACGCACTGCAGTGCGTCTCTACCAAATATTGGAACGATAGCAAAATATTGAAATCGTATTTGTTTTTTCTCTCGCAGATATCGCAGATTTTGGAGATTTTTTTTAGCACAAAGAATATCGTAGAGATGCATTGATGTGTGTCTACGCAAAGAATTTCCACAACACGTTAGACGCACTGCAGTGCGACTCTGCAAAAAAACTCAGAACCTTAGCATCTCAGAACCTTAGCCCCTTTAAAAAAGACTTTGTATCTTTGTTTCTCTGTCACTTTGAACCTTAAAAAAAATGTCTAGAAAAATAAAATTGATTTGGGATTTTCGTGGCCCGGCTTCTGCAAAAACAGCCGAACATCACGAAATTCATTTAAAAGAATATATCGCAATTGAAAAACTACCTTTAAATATTACCGGATTTAAAATCATAAACGACATGCACGCCACAGCATTTATGGTGGTTACCGACGAAAATATGATTCAAGTAAGAGATGCTTTGAAACCGCACCGAGGGGAAATTTATACCGA
The DNA here is from genome assembly GCF_039581405.1 of Flavobacterium mesophilum. NCBI lineage: Bacteria > Pseudomonadati > Bacteroidota > Flavobacteriia > Flavobacteriales > Flavobacteriaceae > Flavobacterium > Flavobacterium mesophilum. The sequence continues at coordinate 327,388 of NZ_JBCPXZ010000004.1, forward strand.
GTAAAATTCCAATATTTTAAATTCAAAATTCCAACCTTTGGAAAACTCAATAAAAAAATTCCAAATTCCAAGCGATGAAGCAATTGGAATTTGGAATTTATATTTTAAACTTTTTGTTTTTGGAATTTAACTTTAGTTTGCAACTTCGCTGATAAATTTAATACGCATCAAACGTAATTCATCAATATCATAGTCGCCATCAAACTCTTTTAAGGCATCTTCGATTTTATCCGATTCTGATTCCATGAAGTAATCGTGAATTTCTTCTTGTTGATCATCATCCAACATATCGTCTAGCCAATATTTGATATTCAGTTTTGTTCCTGAATAAACAATCTGTTCCATTTCTTTGATCAAAGCATCCATCGAAAGCCCTTTTGCAGAAGCAATATCGCTTAAAGGCAGTTTTCTGTCAATGTTTTGAATAATGTATAATTTGTTGGCAGAATTTACTCCTGTAGATTTCACAACCAAATCATCTGGACGAATAATATCATTATCCTCAACATATCGGCTGATTAAGGCTACGAATTCTCCACCATATTTTTTGGCTTTTCCTTCTCCAACTCCATGAATATTGTATAATTCAGTTAATGAGATTGGATATTTCAACGCCATATCTTCAAGCGAAGGATCCTGGAAAACTACAAATGGAGGAACTCCCAGTTTTTTGGCAACTTTTTTACGAAGTTCACGCAACATTCCAGTCAAAACTTCATCAGCGGTACCCGAAGCTTTAGAACCTGAAACAATAGTTTCATCATCAGCTTCAGTATATTCATGATCTTCAGACATCATAAATGAAACCGGTTTTTTAATAAAATCCAAACCTGCTTTCGTTATTTTGATAACGCCATACGTTTCAATATCTTTTGACAAATAACCAGAAACCAAAACTTGTCTCAATAATGCCATCCAATATTTTTCATCATGGTCTGAACCCGTTCCGAAGAAAGATTGCGTATCTGTTTTGTGTGCTTTAATTACTGCGTTAATACGACCAATTAAAGTGAACACAATTTCTTTTGATTTATAAATATGTTTCGTATCACGAACAATTTCAAGCAATTTGACCACTTGATCTTTGGCTTCCACTTTATGTTTTGGATTACGAACATTGTCATCCATATCTGCGCCTTCGCCAGTTTCGCTGTCAAATTCTTCGCCAAAATAATGAAGAAGAAACTTTCTGCGCGACATTGAGGTTTCGGCGTAAGCCACAACTTCCTGCAAAAGCGCAAAACCAATTTCCTGTTCAGCAACTGGTTTTCCAGACATAAATTTCTCCAGCTTTTCTACATCTTTATAAGAGTAATACGCTAAACAATGTCCTTCTCCTCCATCTCGACCAGCACGACCCGTTTCTTGGTAATAACTTTCAAGCGATTTTGGAATATCGTGGTGAATTACAAAACGAACATCTGGTTTGTCAATTCCCATTCCGAAGGCGATTGTTGCCACCACAACATCAACATCTTCCATCAAAAACATATCTTGATGTTTGGCACGTGTTTTTGCATCTAAACCTGCGTGATAAGGAACAGCGCTAATTCCGTTGACTTGTAAAACTTCGGCAATCGATTCTACTTTTTTTCGGCTTAAGCAATAAATAATTCCCGATTTGCCTTTATGTTGTTTGATAAATCGAATAATATCCGATTCAATATTTTTCGTTTTTGTGCGAACTTCATAAAATAAGTTCGGTCTGTTGAATGATGCTTTGAAAGTATTTGCATCAGCCATATCAAGGTTTTTCAGAATATCTTCCTGAACTTTTGGGGTTGCAGTTGCGGTAAGTCCAATAATTGGCACTTTACCTAATTGTTTAATTATATTTCTAAGATTTCTGTATTCCGGCCTAAAATCATGTCCCCACTCTGAAATACAGTGTGCTTCGTCAATTGCGACGAAAGAAATGGGCACACTTTGCAAAAAAGCCACATATTCTTCCTTAGTTAAAGATTCGGGCGCAACATACAAAAGCTTTGTCAGGCCTGAACTAATATCCTTTTTAACTTGGGCAATTTCTGTTTTTGTAAGAGAAGAATTGAGCACATGCGCAATTCCATTTTCTGAAGAAAGGCTTCGAATCGCATCGACCTGATTTTTCATCAAAGCAATTAAGGGAGAAACGACAATTGCCGTTCCATCCTGAATTAAAGCGGGTAATTGATAACAAAGAGACTTTCCACCGCCCGTAGGCATAATTACAAAAGTATTCTTCTTACCTAAAATACTCGTAACGACTTGCTCCTGCAAGCCCTTAAATTGGCTAAAGCCGAAATACTTCTTTAATTCCTTGTGTATTTCAATTTCGTTTGAATTCATTCTTTATTTTAATGGATATTTTTGTATAAATTTGCAACACATAAAGATACAACTTTCTTTTATACATACAAATTTTAAATATTCTGTTTTGATCTCAAAAGAAAATATATTGGCGATTGCCAAAAAAACAATACTATCTGAAAGTGAGGCAATTACAAAATTAATTGATTTTCTTGACGAAAATTTCTACGAAGCGGTTCAGCGTATTTATGAATGTAAAGGCCGTTTGATCGTTACAGGAATCGGAAAAAGCGCCATTATTGCACAAAAAATGGTTGCTACTTTTAATTCAACCGGAACTCCATCGATGTTTTTGCATGCCTCAGAAGCCATTCACGGCGACTTGGGAATGATTCAAAATGAAGATATCATAATCTGTATTTCAAAAAGCGGGAACAGTCCTGAAATTAAAGTTTTGGTTCCGTTATTAAAACGTTTCGGAAATACATTAATTGGAATGACAGGAAATATTACTTCATTTTTGGCAAAAGGTTCGGACTATGTTTTGAACACGACTGTCGAAATCGAAGCTTGCCCAATAAATCTTGCTCCAACAAACAGTACTACGGCACAACTTGTCATGGGTGACGCACTTGCGGTTTGCTTGATGGAAATGCGCGATTTTAAACCCGAAGATTTTGCAATTTATCATCCGGGAGGCGCTTTAGGCAAAAAATTATTGCTTAAAGTAAAAGACATGATTGAGCATTCTTTAAAACCAATGGTTACTCCAGAAACTTCAATCAAAAAAGCAATTTTTGAAATTTCTGAAAAAAGACTGGGCGTAACTGCCGTTATTGAAGACAATAAAATCGTCGGAATTATTACGGATGGAGACATCCGAAGAATGCTGAACGACAGAGATTCTATTGCTGATTTGACGGCGAGAGATATCATGTCGAAAAACCCAAAATTAGTTTCATCAGAAACAATGGCTGTTGATGCGTTGAATATCTTAGAAGATTTCTCTATCACACAGCTAATCGTTGCCGATAATGGCGAATATAAAGGAGTATTACATTTACATGACATTTTAAAAGAAGGAATCGTATAATGGCAAAGAAAAACCTTGGCGAGATGTCATTTTTGGACCATCTTGAAGAACTTAGATGGTTATTAGTTAGAAGCACAATTGCGATATGTATTATGGCATTTGTGACTTATTTTGTGAGTGATTATTTATTTGATCAAATTATTTTAGGTCCAATCCGACCAACATTCTTTACGTATGTTTGGTTTTGCGACTTATCACATTCATTAGGATTTGCGGATAGCATTTGTATTACAGAACTGAATTTCATTATTCAAAATACTGAAATGGAAGGTCAGGTAAATATATTCGTTTGGATGTGTTTATTAGCAGGATTCATTTTGAGTTTCCCTTATATTTTATGGGAAATCTGGAAATTCATCAGCCCGGCTTTGTATGAAAAAGAAAGAAAAAATGCTAAAGTATTTATATTCGTTTCCTCATTGCTTTTCTTTTTAGGCGTATTGTTTGGGTATTATGTTGTAATTCCGATGTCGGTAAACTTCGTTGCTACTTTCTCGGTAAGTGATATTGTAAAAAACCAATTTACGCTTGAATCGTATATGGGAATGGTAAAAACGAGTATCCTCGGAAGTGCCATCTTTTTTGAGTTGCCAATCGCTATTTATTTCTTAACCAAATTAGGTTTAGTAACACCTGCTTTTTTAAGAAAATATTGGAAATATGCTGTTGTAATTATTTTAATTATCGCCGCAATTGTAACACCACCGGATGTAGTAAGCCAAACTATTGTTGCTATCCCGATGTTGATTATCTACGAAGTGAGTATCCTTATTTCAAAGATTGTTTATCGAAATAAAATGAAAGAAAATGTCTGATATCGTACAAGAATTTAACGACTATCGTTCTAAAATGAACGAAAAATTATTAGCTGACAATAACAAAATTGTAAAGCGAATTTTCAATCTTGACACTAACGCTTACGCAGAAGGTGCTCTTGATGTTAAAACAAAAGAACTTTTAGGTCTAGTTGCATCAACAGTTTTAAGATGCGATGACTGCGTAAAATACCATTTAGAAACAAGCTATAAAGAAGGTGTTTCTAAAGAAGAAATGATGGAAGCAATGGGAATCGCAACTCTTGTTGGCGGAACAATTGTTATTCCTCATTTAAGAAGAGCTTACGAATTCTGGGAAGCTCTTGAAGAAGCGGGGAAATAATTAGAAAATGTGTCAATTAGATAATTAGATAATTGCCTTAAAAACGTAAATATCTGATTTTAAAATGCAATAATTTGTTAATTCATTTATCTGATTGATTATTTTACTTTTAATTTGCCTCTTCGAATAAATTTTAAAATTAAAAATTGAGTTAGTTTTTCAATTATCTCATTTTCAAATTATCTAATTATCTAATTATCTAATTGAACTAAATGAAGCTAAGAGCCGATAATTTAATCAAAACCTACAAAGGCCGAAGTGTTGTAAAAGGAATTTCTGTTGAAGTAAATCAAGGAGAAATTGTGGGCCTTTTGGGTCCGAATGGTGCTGGAAAAACCACTTCTTTCTATATGATTGTAGGATTGGTAAAACCAAATATGGGGAATATTTATCTTGATGATTTAAATATTACCGATTATCCAATGTACAAGCGCGCACAGCAAGGAATTGGATATTTGGCACAAGAAGCTTCGGTTTTTAGAAAATTAAGTATTGAAGATAACATTCTGAGTGTTTTGCAATTGACAAAACTTTCTAAAGAAGCACAAATTGCTAAAATGGAAAGCTTGATTGAAGAATTCAGTTTAGAGCACATTCGTACCAACCGAGGCGATTTACTTTCTGGAGGTGAGCGTCGTCGTACTGAGATTGCACGTGCATTGGCAACCGATCCAAAATTTATTTTATTGGATGAGCCTTTCGCGGGAGTTGACCCGGTTGCGGTTGAAGATATTCAGCGAATTGTCGCGCAATTAAAAAACAAAAACATCGGGATTTTGATTACGGATCACAACGTTCAAGAAACGCTAGCGATTACCGATAAAACATACTTAATGTTTGAGGGAGGAATCCTGAAAGCTGGAGTTCCAGAAGAACTGGTTGAAGATGAAATGGTTCGCCGTGTATATCTTGGACAAAACTTCGAACTTCGTAAAAAGAAATTGGAATTCTAAAAAAATATAAAAATGGTAAAAAGTGAAACAAATTAACTTTTTACCATTTTTTTTTGACTTTTAACTTTCGACTTTTTTATTCGACAGTAATAAACTGCAATTGCTCTAAATCGCCATTATAAATATTAACATCAACGCGATGATCAATTCCTGGCAATGAAGCTTTTTCTGTAAACTGCCAAAACAGCCAATCATCTTCAATTTTTTCTCTGTAGAAATTATAATTGGCAATCCAGAATAAATATTCACCAAATTCTTCTTTCAAAAAATCAGTATAATATCTTTCTCCCGAGTAAATGATTGGGCGAACCTGATAATGTTTTTCAACTTTAGTCAGCCAACGTTTTAAACCTTTTTTCAAACTGTCTAAAGGTTGATTTTTTGGTAATTTTTCGATATCCAAAACCGGTGGAAGATCGCCTTTTTGCAATTTTACCGTTTTAATAAAAAGATTGGCTTGCTCGATTGAATTTTCGTTTGGACGGTAATAATGATAGGCGCCACGCATGATTTTGTTTTCCTTCGCTCCTTCCCAATTGCGTTTGAATTGCCTGTCAACATAATCATTTCCGGCGGTTGCTCTTATAAAAACAAATTGCACAGGATATTTTTCGTCTAAAATTTCAACTTCTTCCCAATCAACTTTTCCTTGAAATTCAGATACATCAAAACCTACAACTTTTCCTTTGTGATTTTCAAGAACGCGAATATTTCGAACATCTGAAAGATGTTTGTCAACTTCATTTTCATCTAAAGTTTTATCTGATTTAAATCCGAGATAATATGCTAATCCCGCGCTATAATGATAAATTGTTCCAATAAAAAGTACTGTCAAAAAAGAGTATACCAAAAACCGAATCAGCCTGCTAAAAAGCGATGGTTGTGCTTTTCGCGAATAATTAGTTCGTCTTGTCGTTTTTCTAGCCATTCGGGTACAACTACTTTTTCAAAAACATATTATTTACGATTGATAACAATACATAAAAAATGATGATCACCGGAATTGCTCCAAAGTGAAGTAATAAAAGCAATGCAAGAGAAATTGCTAAAAATACAATTTGCAATGCATTATCTTTAAAAGTGAATTTCTTAATTTTTAAAGCAAACAAAGGAATTTCAGCATTTAAAATATAAGCACTGCATAAAGTAATTGCCAATAGTACATATTGATTCGTTAAAATTTCAAGCAACATCAAAGAATCTGAAAATTTCAGAACCAAAGGCAAGCTCAAAATAAACAAGGAATTTGCCGGAGTTGGCAATCCAATAAATGAATCTGTTTGACGTGTATCAATATTAAAATTTGCCAATCGGTAGCAAGATCCCAAAGTCACAATAAATCCAAGAAAAGGGATCGCTGGATTTGTTCCCAATTCATGTGCACTGTTAGAAAAAAGGCTGTACATTACATATCCTGGCGCAACACCACTGGTTACCATATCCGCCAGAGAATCTAATTGCAAACCTAACGGACTTGAAACTTTGAATAATCTCGCGAAAAAACCATCAAAAAAGTCAAAGAAGATTCCTAGACAAACCATGTAAAAAGCCATCTCAAAATTGGCTTGCGAAATAAAAACAATAGCTACACAGCCACAGAAAAGATTTATTAAGGTAATTAAATTAGGAATGTGTTTTTTGATATTCATCTTTTTAAATTTTGATAATGGTGAGAACAAATTTCGTATAAAATAACATGCCATTTTTACATTTGCCATAAATTATTTAAACAATCTACTTGATTTTTTATACTCAATAGAAAACGAGTTCGTTAAAAAAGAAGTTTGAAATTACAACTTTCTTGATATTTATCAGAAGGACGAAAATTACATGGCCAAAAAATTATATTTTTGAAGAAAATTAAAAACAGGCCTAAATCTGCAAATAAACATCAGTTGAAAAAACTTTTTGCGCTTTTATTATTTTGGAGTTTTACTGCACAGTATGCACAAACCGTTCGGAAATATTCGAATGAGTTTATGAATATTGGTGTTGATGCCGCTGCATTAGGAATGTCGAGCGCTGTAACTGCGTCAACAAACGATGTAAACGCCGTTTATTGGAATCCGGCGGGCTTGACTAATCTTGAAGACCATCAAATTTCATTAATGCACGCGAATTATTTCGCTAATATCGCACAATACGATTACATTGGCTACGCAAGCCCGATTGACGACAGAAGTGCATGGGGAATTTCGATGATTCGTTTTGGCGTCGATGATATTATGGATACTACGCAATTGATCGACAGCCAAGGAAATATCGATTACAACCGAATTAGTTTATTCTCAACTGCCGATTATGGTTTCACCTTTTCGTATGCGAGAAAACTACCTGTTGAAGGTTTTCAGTATGGTGTAAACGCAAAAGTGATTCGAAGAATTATTGGAAAATTTGCCAATTCTTGGGGTTTTGGTTTTGACATCGGTTTGCAATTTGAACATAACGACTGGAAATTCGGATTGATGCTTCGTGATATTACGACCACTTATAACATCTGGAATATTGACGAAGAAGAATACGCAAAAATCGCCAATGCCATTCCGGGAGAAAACAATGAATTGCCTGAAAGTACCGAAATTACTTTGCCAAAAGCACAATTAGGAGTTTCACGAAGATTTGATTTCCATAATGATTACAGCCTTATGACAGCTGTAAATTTGAATATGCGATTTGAGCAAACAAATGATATTATTTCTACAAAAGCAGTAAGTATTGATCCTGCAATTGGTTTTGAATTTGGTTATACTGATCTTGTTTTTTTAAGAGCCGGCGCAGGAAATTTTCAGAATGTAATGCAATTGGACAATACTGAAAAAGTAAATTTCCAGCCCAATATCGGCCTTGGATTTAAATACAAAGGAATTCAGGTTGATTATGCTTTGACTGACTTAGGAAATCAAAGCGCAGCATTGTATTCGAATATTTTTTCTTTAAAAGTAGATTTAGGTATCTTTAGATAATTTTTGCAACTCAATAAAACTTCTTAAAAATTTTAAATTATGAAAAATGTCCTTTTCAAAAAAACACTTTTTTGTTTACTATTCTTATGGAGTTTCATTGGCTTCAGCCAAAATGTTCCTTTATCAAAAGATGCTAAAATAAGCGTTCTAACCTGCGGGCTTGGAAATGAAACGTATTCTTATTTTGGCCATACAGCCATTCGTGTTGCTGATCCTGTCAACAATATCGACTACGTTTATAATTATGGGGCTTTTGATTTCAGAACGCCAAATTTTGTTGCCAAGTTTGCAAAAGGAGATCTTCAATATTTTGTAATTGTCCACCCGTTTATTGATTTTATGAATGAATACAATTATGAGAAACGAAGCGTTTTTGAACAAGAATTATTAATTCCGCAAGATTCAAAACAAAAGCTATTTGATAATTTGAATGCCACTTTACTTTCTGAAGATCGTTATTATACCTATAAATTTATTGATAAAAACTGTACTTCTATGGTTGTGGACATTATCAATAAAACGCTAAACGGAACCGTTATCACTAAAAAAGGAGATACGGACAAAACCTATCGTTCTATATTATTCCCTTATTTTGATGGACATTTTTACGATAAACTTGGAACCAGCATTATTTTTGGAACCAAAGTAGATCAATTGGGAACCAAAATATTTTTACCTTTTGAATTGAAAAACAGTTTGGATAAAACAACATTTCAAGGACATCCTTTAGCCGGAAAAAGCCAAACATTATTAAGTTTTGAAAAAGAAACGCCATCTTCATGGTGGAATAATGTTTACACTTATATCATTATATTGGGTTTTGTAATTTTGGCGAAAAACAAAATAGTGGACAAAATCTTTCTTTTGATTTTATCGTTGATGGGCGTCTTTTTTGTTGCTGTTGGGTTTTATTCTTTTCACCACGAATTGGCAATGAACTACAATGTACTTTTGTTTAGTCCGCTATTGTTGATTTTGCTTGTTTTTTCACTGTTGAAAAACAAAAGATGGACGTATCGATTTGCCGTTTTACACGTACTTTTTTTACTTGTCTACACTTTATTCCTAATTAACAAAGCGCACTTTTTTATTGTTTTGCCAATGATTATAACCAGCGGATTTGTTTTAGTTAGAGTAGCAATCAGAAACAAAAAACGTATTCCGATTATTATCTAAAATTATTGTCCACGATAAAATAAAACGGTTGTAATGGTTTTGAAAGTGATACTTAAGTCAAGAAAAACGCTTCGATGTTTGATATAATACAAATCATATTGAAGTTTTATTAAACTCTCATCTATAGATTCTCCATACGAGTAATTAACTTGAGCCCAACCGGTCAAACCTGGTTTTATAACATGACGCGTTTCGTAAAAGGGCATTACTTTAGCAATTTCATTAACAAAATAAGGACGTTCAGGACGAGGTCCGATTACGCCCATATCGCCAATCAAAATGTTGAAAAACTGAGGAAGTTCGTCTAATCTGGATTTTCGCATAAATTTCCCAAATGGCGTAATCCTTCGATCATTTACTTGAGCAAAAGGACCATTCACATCTGTATTTTCGATCATGGTTCTAAATTTGTAAATCTTAAAGACGACACCATTTTTTCCCACGCGTTCTTGCGTGTAAAATAAGCTTCCTTTGTTCGCAATAAGATTTCCGATAAAAATAATCGGAATAAAAAAAACGCAAAAGACCAAACCTATCGAAGAAAGAACAAACTCTATTAAACGGATTAAAACCAAATATAATTTATTACTATTGCTTCGGCTGAATGGGAAAAATCTATAAAAGTCGCGTTCGATATAATGTACCGGAATACGTTGCGTTTTGCTTTCATAAACGTGCGTATATTCTTTTATAATATTTCCAGATTCTAATAAATGAAGCAATTGTTGATAAAGATCTGGAGTGATTCCATCTGTCTTCTGAGCTGCAATAACTATTTCAGAAACATTATTGTGATGAACAAAACCCTCTAAATCTTGTTTTTTTATCTCTTTCACATACTGAAAATCACTAACCTCACCAACAACTGAATCAGAATTTACAAAACCAATTATATTATAATGTGGGTCAACATTTTCCAGTCCTAAGACCAATCCTTCGACTTCGTCTTTGTCACATATTAAGACAACATTTTGTGAAAAACGATGTGAAGCTAGGAAAATGGCATAAAAAAAACGCCAAATCAGCAAAGAGCCAAGAACCACAAAATAAAAAACCAGAATAACCAAACGTTTTTTTGGAAGTTCTGGCGATAAAATAGGAGTAAACAAATATACTATTACTGAAGCGGTAACTGTTAGAATAACACTTCGAAGTATCTGAAATTGGTTGCTGGAAACTTGGAGATTATACATTTCGAAAATTACTCCGAAAATAAAAACATAGGCAACTAATAAAATTGGTCTATAAAAATAATTCCAGTCTAAAATGTAGTAGCGATTATCAAACAAAAAATGCAATGCATATAAACCTGTTAAAATAAAAGCAGCATCAAAAAAGCGCAATAATATTTTCCTTTCCGAAATCTCGAAATGCATTTTTTTTTGTGCCATAATAAGTTGTAAGTTTTAAAGTTGGGGACTTTTTCTTCAACGCAAATGTATTATAAAAATTATATTTAACCTTCTGATTTTTCAGCTTTTTCTGGGAATGTAATTCGTACGGAAAGTAATGATAAAGCATATACAAATGCTGGCGCGGCAATTCGCATCGCAGCATGGTTAATAGTTAAGAGCCAGAACAAATAAAAAGATATACAATAAAGATGTTGTCTATTATTTATAAAAAGAATTAGTGGTGTTATAAATAATATCAGAAGTCCAAAAACACCAAACATACCATGCTCAGCAAGCATTCTTGTTATTTCATTGTGAGAGGCGATTTCTGTTCCAGATTCTTTTCTCATTTCTTTCCCCATTCCTGCACCGACGCCCAAAATAGGATTATCTAAAAACAGCTTTATTTCTGAGTCCATGATCTCCTCACGCCCACTCAAATTACTTTTTTTATCCCTTCCTAAAGCATCTTTGTTTGCATAACGTTTTCCAATAAGTCCACTAGTCTGAATCGAGCTATATGTCCAAATCCCCATTCCCATTAAACCTGTTAAAATAAAGACTAATCCAAATTTCCCTTTTCCTTTTGTATTTGAAAATAAATACAACAAAAACAAAAGACAAACAATCATCACAATTCCCGTTATAACTCCACCTCTAGAAAAAGTTACAACTCCTCGATAACTTACAAACAATAAAAGACATGTATTTAAAACAATGTCTCTAATCGATTTTGAAAACAATGTAAGTTGAGTAAAAAAAACAAAAATTCCTAAACCTAAAATTGTTGAAACTTGATTTGGGCCAAATCCACCTGAAGTTTCAAAGTTAGAATCTGTTCCTGTCACTACATCTCTTACACTTGGATTATAAAGAAAAAGATAAACTGTTGTAGTTAAAATTGGCAGTCCCATTACAGAAAGAATCTTCTGAACAGAAGAAAATGGAATCCGTCTACTAAAAGTATATATTGAGCAAATCCCTAAACAAACTGGACCAGAAAGATTAAAAAACAATAATTTTTTCACATCGATATTAACATCATCAACTGTTGATGTCACTAGAATACAAGGAATAAGGAGAATCAAAAAAAACCAATAGATAAATGATAATGATGAAAAACTGCTATAAATCATACCTAAAAGCATGAAAAAAATCAGATTAAATTTTACATACTCATTATTAAAATTCCCCCCTGTCATTCGCAAAAAAACCTCTGCTCCTACCAGATATGCACAAACCAAAAGAACCTCATTATTTCGATTTCTAGTTTTTACCATCAAATAAAAACCAAATACGGGAATTGCAAAAGCATAAACTTTAGAAAGTACTGGTAAAATAAAAATTGCAAATGCAATAAATGCATGAATCAATAGTATAAGTGGATATGAAAGTTTAAAGTTTTTCATTTAATAACTAAATTGGTAAATAGAAACTAATTTATTAATAACAACATCCTCTGAATAATTTTCTATTACAAATCTTTCCAAACTTTCACTCATTTGCTGTCTGAATCTGACATTTTCAATCATTTTATTTAACTTTTCAGCAGCCTCATTTACTGAAGAAGGGTTAAATAACAATCCTGTTACCTCATTTTTTATAACTGATGAGCAATACCCCACATTTGTCGAGACCACTGGCAATGAATGAAGCGCATACTCTAATAATGTTACAGGAAATCCTTCATCAGTTGATGCTAATACTCCGATATTTGCTTGCGATAAAATGTGCGATATATCATTTTTTTCACCGTACAAAAATATATGATCTTTTAGAGAATTCGATTCTATAAAATCCTTTAAAACATTCGAATAATTATCATAATAATCCTTACCGATCAAATGCAAACTCCAACCTAATTCATTCAAATTTAAACTTAAAAACGCTTTCAGAATCAAAATATGGTTTTTAGGCCTTTTAAGGTTAGCCAAAAAAACAATTCTTTTGCCTTCAACACCATTTAATGCCGTAATAGGATTAGAAATATTATTTATGGACGCAAAATTAGGAATGAAAAATATTTGTGAACATTTCATATATTTCTTACTCCATTCTTCTAATTGCAGATTAACTACTAAAATGGAAGAAAAAAATACAGATAAAAATATCAAAACTCGATTTTCTTTATAAGATTGATTGGTTCTATTCCCATAATGGTCATGCCAAATGATTCTTATTTTGGGCAAAGTTAGTTTTACCAGAACTGCTATAAAAAATGAAGAACTATGTGCATGTATAATCTCTATTTTATTTTTAGCAATATATTTTCTTAACCGAAAAATTGCCGCTATATCAATCTGTCTTTTTTTCTGTAAAAAAAGATATTTAACCCCTACACCTAAGTGTTGTTTCAAAGCTCCTTCTTTTCTAGTCGTCACAAGACCAGAAAACTCAATTTTATTTGCCAGCGCATTTGCATAATTTACTGCCATGCGTTCAGCGCCACCAGCATCTAAGGAATCTATAATTTGTACAATTCTCATTGTTTACAGTAAATTTTTAATTTCTTTCTCAAAGAAATCTGTGGTATATATTTGCGACCAATACTGTGAAGCTTTGCTTTTTGCTGTAAAAACATCTTTTTTGTCAAGTATTTCAATAATCTGAGCAAAATCCTTTTCAAGGTTCATTTCAAGTAAAATGCCTCGCTTACCATAATCAAGCATAAACGGAACACATGAAACCTTTGTAGCAACAGGCACGCATCCCCAAAACATTCCTTCTGCAATAGCTTTTGGCCAGCCTTCACTTTTAGATGGCAATATTACAAAATGGCTTTTTTGGTATGCTTTTAAAACCACATTTTTATCTTGGTTTCCTTTCAAGAAAATGTAATCATCTAATTTATTTGCTTTAATATAAAGTTCTAGATTGTCTTTTTCAACTCCATTTCCATATAAATTCAAATTTGCTTTTCTACCGCTTTCCACTAATTTTTGTACTAATTTAATCGCATATAGAGGATCTTTACCAGTCACCAAACTGCCAACAAAAATAAATTCTACTACTTCATTTGATCTGTTTTCTTGAACAACTTCTTTTTCTTTTTCAGAATATGTTGCGGTAAAAAAAGGCTTGATATTTTTGGATTGATTTTCCCAATTTCCATACACTAAAACCTGCATATTTCGAGTTAGGAATGAATTGTTTAAAATCCTTTTTTGCAACTTATATGACAAAGGCTGTTTGCTTTTAGGATCCCAATTGCCCGCATATTTAGCTGTTTTCTTTTTTCTTGGAAAAAAAATCTGCACTATACACCCAAGCAAACCAATGTTTCCAGGACACCTCAAATGAATATGATCACAATTATTCATTGCCTTAAATATTATAAAAAAATTATAAAAACTTAAAAAAAATGTAATTACAATCTCTTTAACTGATTTAAGATTAGTATCGAATAATTCATAATTTTTATTAAATCCAAAAGATATTTCAGAAATAAGAAGACCATTATCATTTTTCCAAACCGGACAACAAAAAACAATATCTGCGTATTTTGACCAAACTTCTAATTCTTTTACATACGGACTATATGCAAATGCTTTGTCTTCCTTATAAATAATAGGAGCGTTCGAAACAACTAATAATTTCATTAAATATAACCTTTTGAACCTTTTTGAGAAATCAAGACTGCTGGAACTCCTAATACAACTGAATCGTCAGGAAAAGAATCTTTCACCATTGAACATGCACCAACAACAACATTATTTCCCAAATTAATTTTGCCTGCAATTACTGAATTTGCACCTATATAAACCTCATCTCCTAAAATTGGTGTCCCTCTATTATTATCTAGACCAGAAACTCCAATTGTTACCCCTTGCGAAATATTACAATTATTTCCTATTACAGTTTTTGAATTTATAATAATTCCTCCAAAATGGCCTATATAAAAAGAATGCCCAATTTTTGTCGAGTAAGGAATTGAAATTCCAGTAAAAATTTCAATGCTTTTTTGCCAAAATATAAGAATAGCTATAAAAGGAAATCTAAAAATTTTCCATGTAATCTTTATGTGAATAAAATGTGCAATTCTATGTTGAAAAATAGCCCAAAAACCTTGTGTCAGAAAAACGATGCTAAAAAAATGCCCACCATATTTCTGATATTTCTTATAGTCCGAAATTATTAACTGAAATAAATTCATTTATATTATTTTTTCTTCATCAGCATTGTTAGGTGCATACAGCTAAATAAAGCCGAATCTGAGGAATTAGAATTATTCCAATCCTCCTTATGCCATTTTATTCCAATTTTATTTTTCTTTTCGTTTGAAATCGGCAGTATGTTTACAAGGGCAATCCATTTAGATTTTCCCAATAGCCCTCTACGTTCAATTATATCAAAAGAATGCTGAAACAAATAAAATGTTTTTCTTGTGAATGGCCATTCCCAAGCTGCATCTGACTGAAAAGGTCTGTATAAAGTTCTTAAAACTTTAACTGGAAAACTTGTTTCAAGTGGATCATAACTTATAATTTCTCCTTCTGTTGCTAGTTTTTCGTTTAATTTATCAATTAAAATTGAAGTGTTTTCAAAATGATGTAGTACCCCATAAGCGTAAATCAAATCAAAATCTTTGGCCGTAAATTCATCCGAAAGAAAATCAATTGCTTTTGCCTCTGCATTTGGCAAATGTTTGATTCTTTCATTTAATTTAGAAATTGCCACATCGCTTAAATCAATACCCAAATACTCTTTTGCATTTTCTGCTAAATGCATTGACCAATAATTACCTGAAAAACAGCCTAAATCTAAAACTTTTTTTGAAGACAAATCACCAAACCATTCTTTATGCAAAACATATGCCTGATCTTGAACCCCGATATTTTTTTTAATTCGGTTTAAAAGTCCATTTCTGATCTTCGACCAAACACTCGTAGCAAAATTTTTCTTTTTATGATTATAAAATTCCTTTTGCTTAATATTAGTTTCTAAAATTGTTTCTTTTGTTTTCATTTTTCAATTTTTGGTTTTACAAATAACAAACTCCACCATCCGATTGTTCTCCCTATTGCTTCTGTAAAAGCTTCTTTTTTATTATTGGTTGTAAATGTATTAGTAAATCTGATTATTGTCAACAAAATAGTTATCGCGTTCCATTTAAAACGATCATTAAAATTTGGATTTGGATTCTTTACTCTCCAAACATACCATCCATTCCGAACGACCATTTTTCCATATTTATACTGATTTGGACGCCCCGAAGCGGCATGAAAATGATCTAATTTTGCCGCTGTATTTAAATATAGGTTTCCATTTTTTGAAACTCTGATTGTAAAATCGGCATCTTCATAAAGACCGTAACCCTCAAAATAAGTTGAAAAAGAAAACTTATCAAAGACCGATTTTCTAAAGGACGACACCCCTCCCATTAATTGTTCTACTAAATATATTTTATTGGTTGGTGGCAAAAATCCAACACTTCTTCCATGTGAAAAATTAGGTGAAAAACCGGGTGGGCAATCGCTGTCTAGCTTCAATTTTTTTCTCAGGACAAAACGGCTTCCATCAGTTCGTTTCCAGCCATCGAAATAAAATTCATTCTTTTTCGGAATATAATTCTCTGGTGTCTTTTCCCACTTTATTTCATTGCTGATATAACCTCCAACTCCAAGCGCATCAGGAAATATCTGATAGGTTTCTAATATTTTCTGAAAATATTCTGTCTCCAGAACTGTATCATCATCTAAAAAACAAACAATTTCGTTATCGTTATTTACATTCTTAATCCCGAAATTTCTTTGTCTTGTAAGTCCGCGATTTTCATCATCAATTAAAAAATACTTTAAATTTTTGAATTGATTCTGTTCTAGGACAACTTGAGTATCTTTATTCAAAGATCCATCAATAATTAAAATTTCATCTGGATAAATACTTTGCTTTTGAACCGACTGCAATAATTTCAGCAAAGGCTCTGGTCGCATATAGGTGCAAATAATTAAAGAAAACTTCATGATCTATCGATTAACTGATTTGCCCAGTATATACTTTTTTTCCATTCTCTTTGAAACTTAAAAAAATATTTAAACGGATTTTTTACTGGTTGCCTTCTGTAAGCTTTAATAAACAAAATTGTTTTGTAGCCAAGATGCTGCTCTTTAGTTTCATGCAACAATTTAAACAACGATATTGTTGGTGATGGCTTTGGTTTCACTAAATCTTGATTCCAAAGCAGTTCAGGTTTAGTCCTAAAACCACCTATTGGCGCTTTTAGATGTAAAATCTCAGGATGTGGAAAATAAAGCACATCAAAACCAGCATTACGCAATTGCATTCCAAAATCACTGTCCTCTCCATAACCAAATTCGAATCCCATTCGAAAGGAAACTTTTTCAAGTAATTTACTCAAAACAAAACTATTTCCAGAACCAAAAAAAGAAGCCTGATGTATGTGATTCATTGTTTTTATATCATTTGATGTCAAATAAGAGTTACTTGCAACAGCTGTCCCGTATTTTACACAATTTGAAAGCGTTTCTTTAATTAAATCAGCATTAAATTCATTATCATCATCATTTAAAAATACCCATTCGCTTTCAACTTCTGCTAAGGCCAAATTTCGTGCATTGCATGCGCCCGCCTGATGTGTAAAAATATGTTTGATTACAAAAGGCCATTCGTTATTAGTTAAATAATCCAGTTCGGAAGTACTTTCAGGATTTGGATTTTGCTCTACAATGATTACTTTTTTTGGCAATTGAGTCTGAACGGATAAATCTTTTAAAACATTAAACAAATATTCTTTTCTTCCGATGGTTGGAATAATTACGTCAATTGTTCCTGTATCAAGTACTTTCTTATTTGACTGTACTGCAATATTTTCCAACACATCTTTTTTTATTTTCCTTCTGTTATATAAGAAACAAAATATAAGCGGCAATAGAGCTAAACGTTTTTCATAAAGAAATAAATTCAAAAACAATAAGAATACCCAACGTGTTCTATAATGTTGTTTTACAAAACGAAATAGAACAAATCTATTGGCACCAGTTTTTTCAATTGTAGAGTGTTTTTTCAGCAATGAAGGCTCAGAATAGCATAAAAGCCCTAATGGCATACATAGTTTAGCAATCGAACTCAAATAATAATCAAAATTGTGATCTTGTTTGATTTTATCTTTAATCATCAATAAAGATTTAGCATGAATAGTTCCAACTGTACTACTCATTTGCCAAGTTGGATATGTTACTTCCTTATTCACTTTGATAAATACAGATTCATCGACATATCCAATTTCGTTGCCAAAAAAACCAAAGGTATTTGGATCATAACTTAGCATCATTTTGTCATGATGAAAAGCATTATTTAAACTATCAAGATCTAGTAGTTTTTCAAATTTTTGATCACACCAAACTATTTTTGATTCTGGATATTTTATAGCCGTTTCTATTAGAACTGATGATATAGTGCCTTTTTTATTAAAAGACAAAATTTCATTTGTCAGCGCATCAATTTTAACGACCTTATGATGATCATGGTAGATTACTATCACAGCGTAACTATTATCTTATTATAAAACTCAATATTTTTTTTGGCCAGAACTTCAATATCAAAAAATTCTTCGACTTTTTTTCTAGCTTCTTTTCCTGCTTTCAGACATAAAGTCTCATCTTCTAAAAACTCACTTATTCGTTCTGCATACAATCCATGATCTTTAGGATCCACCAAAAAACCATTTGTTCCATTATCAATCATTTCACTTGCCCAACCAACGTCTGAAGCAACAATTGGTTTTTCTAATGCCATTGCTTCAAGCCACGAAACTGGAAAAGCTTCAGCAAAAGAAGGGAACACACATATTCTTGACTGTTGGATTTTTTCTTTTATTTCGTTATAAGGAACTCCTCCAAGATATTCCACATTTTTTAATGCTTTTTCAGAAAAGAGATCTTGCATCATTGCCCAAGTTGACGAATTACCAGAAATAATATCTGGAACATCTTTTCCAACTAAAATTAATTTTGCTGCAGCATTACGCTCTACAACCTTATTAAAAATCAATGGCAATTCTAAAAGTCCTTTTTTACGAATAAGGCTTCCAAAATACAAAATGTTTAGACTTGTCTTGTCATTTTGCATATTCGTGTGAAAAAGTTTCGAATCGATAGGGTTTGGGATAATTCCGAATTTCTTATTTAAACCAAAAACAGAATTCGTTTTATCTGCTGTAAACTGGCTTACCGATAATAGTGCATCGGCATTTTGTAATGCTCTTTTTTCATGAAACTTATTCTTCCATTTGACAGGGCGATTATCTAAATGACAGAAATAAGTATCCGAACCATTTAATCTAATTATTAGCGGACATTTTTTTGGCTTAATAAAAGAGGTAATTCCTGTCCAGTCTGTTGCCTCAACAATATCTATTTCTTTTTTAGAATATAAGTCATTAATAATTCGCTCCAGTTTTTTTCTGGTAAACCACCATGACAATCCTTTAACTTTAACATTCTTGATTTGCTGAATTAAAACACCATTATCATCAAAAAAATTATCTTCCTTTTGTCCGTAAACAAGTACTCGCACAGAAACGCCTTGTGCTAAAAGTCCTATTGCCAAGTTTTTGATACTGGTTCCTAAACCTCCTGAAATACCTGTTTTTGCATGTGGATATTCTGGTGTTAAAAAAGCAACTTTCATAGTCTTATTTTTTGAAAAAATCTTTTAAAATTCTTGCAGTAAAAAGCTTCGCTCCTTCATCTGTCATATGTCCACATGATGAAAAGTACTTATTCTCAATAACGACATTTTCGTAATTATGAATTTCAGGATATGCTTTTTTCACCTTTTCAAAATAATTCATTCCAACTACGTTTTCGCACATTGGCGTCATTACTGCAGTAAAATTTATGTTATTCGCTTTACAGATGCTTTTTATTTCTTCATAATATTTATTGTGAGGAAGCGGATTTAAATTGACAATATTATTTTTCATATTGCCATTTTTATGCTTCTGCAAAGGATAATATCCTAAATTATCTAAAGTATTAGTAGTTTCATTTGTTGCGATTTTATACACTTCTCTAAAACCAATTTTTGAGTCATACTTTATATATCTATAAAATGGAATATAATACAGTTCATTAAAATTTTCCTGTATTTCAAAATGTTTTTTTATAACCTCTGAATTATGTATATAAGGCAAAAATTTTGCAGACACTCCTTCCGATTCTTTATCATTAGAAAGATTTAAGTCGGCTTCCAGAATTACATTTTTAATTACATATTTTCTTTCAATCATTAATTTCAGCATTAAAGATGCTTCAAACAAATGTCCGCCACTCATGCCGTAATTAAATGCTTTTAATCCTTTGTCTTCAAACATTTGCGATACAAAATGATTGTTTGCTCTAGAAGAACCTAAAATTACCACATCATAATTTTGAGCACTTAAATTAAAAACAGTTTCTATTTTACCTCTGTTCTTAGATTTCAAAAAAACATAAGTGTAAAGTCCATCTAAAGCAATCGCAATTAAAATTACGATCAGAAGAATTTTTGCTGTATAAATTAAAAACTTCTTCATTAAAACTGAAAATATATAAATTCTTTATAATCAGAATAGGTTCCAAAGGCAATAATAGCGGTAATTGCTAGTGCAATTTTCAGGAGGCTTTTCTTGCCTGAAATTGGCTCCACTTTATCACGACTGTACCATTCTACTAATACAAATAATCCTATCAATAAGAGCAATTCGTAACTATATCTTTCATTATCCAGATATTGAAATTTAAAGTCTCGATTCGTAATAATTCGTTTCAAATATAAAACTGCATCTGTTATTGTTTTTGCTCTAAAAAACACCCAAGCAATACAGGTCAATGCAAATGTGTACAAAATACTTAGTACGACTTTAAGCGAATCAAAATTAAATTGAAGCTGAACAACATCCATATTATTTCGATTGCTTTTTGACAACAACAAAGGCAAAAAGTAAATAGCATTTATTAGTCCCCAAACGACATACGTCCAATTGGCACCATGCCAAAAACCACTGACAAGGAAAATGATAAATGTATTTCTGATTTTCATCCAAAGCCCGCCTTTGCTTCCACCCAACGGAATATAAAGATAATCTCGAAACCAAGAAGAAAGCGAAATATGCCAACGACGCCAAAACTCTGCAATATCTCTTGAAAAATAAGGATAATTGAAATTTCGCAATAAATCCAACCCGAATAATTTTGAAACTCCTAACGCAATATCTGAATATCCCGAGAAGTCGCCATAAATTTGAAATGCAAAATAAACGGCGCCCAAAATCAATGAAAATGAATTCATTGATGTATAATTATCAAAAATGGCATTAGCATAAGTAGCACAGGTATCCGCAATGACTACTTTTTTGACTAAACCCCAAATGATTTGATAAACACCATCTTTTGCTTTTTCCAAATCAAACTCTCTTTTGACTTTCACTTCTGGCAATAAATGAGTTGCTCTTTCAATTGGCCCTGCAACCAAAAGTGGAAAATAGCTAACGAAAAGCGAATAGTCAATAAAATTATATTCGGCCTTGATTCTTTTGTAATAGATATCAATTACATACGAAAGTCCATGAAAAGTATAAAATGAAATCCCAACGGGCAATATCACTTTCAATAAAATAGGACTTGCCTTAAATCCTAGTGTATTTAATAAATCAGCAAATGAAACAGCAAAAAAGTTATAGTATTTAAAAATCCCTAAAAATCCCAGATTGACCACAATGCTTAACCAAAACCAGAATCTTCGGTTGTTTTCAGATTTTCCTTTTTCAATTTGAATCCCAGTATAATAATCCAAAAATGTTGAGAAAACCAGTAAAAACAAAAATCTCCAATCCCAACAAGAATAAAAATAGTAACTGGCAACAATTAATAAAGCATTTTGCGTGCTCTTGGTTTTATTGAAAACAAACCAATACAAGAAAAAAACAATCGGTAAAAAAATAGCGAATGCTAATGAATTAAAAAACATTTAAGGTATTTCTAAATTTTAAAATTTGTTGCTTTTTAGCAATTGGAAATGATCTTCTATCATTTTTGGCAAAGAAAAGGAATTGGCAATTAATTCCCGTGTATTTATAGATATCTTTTTGTTGCCTAAATACACATCTTCCAAGATTTGAGTTAAAGCTTTTATGTCTTTAGCTTCAATAATGTATCCATTTTTTTCATTTGTTATAACTTCGGCATTACCGCCAACATTTGTCGTAATAACAGGAACATTTGCAGCCAGACTTTCTAAAATGGATAAACTAAAACATTCCATGTGCGTGGGCTGTAACATGTAATCGTAGAGAAAAAATATTTCATTCAAATTGCCTTTACTTCCTTTAAAAGAAAAGCAATTTTTAAGGGAATTTCGTTCAACTCTTTCCTGTAATTGATTTTTATAAGGCCCGTCACCATAGACATCAATCTTTATGTCTTTTTTTATTTCTTCTGAAAGAAATGCTACCGCATCAATTAAATCCTGAATTCCTTTTGATTCTCTTAAATGCGATGCGACTAAAAAAGTTGGTTTTAGAGTATTCCTATTTTCTCGCACTAAAATTTTATCAATAACAACTCCATTATAAATTGTTTTGGTTTTAGATTTTAAATGACTCCCAAAATCTTTTAAGATCTCATTTACTGTATAATCTGAAACTCCGATGAAGAGATCAATATTTTTTGAATAAAAAAGTCCCTTTACTTTTTTATTCATTCTCTTTTTAAACGAATAGCCGTTTAAAGGTCTTGGATTATGATCGACAGCAATAATTTTTGCCTTAGATATTTTTTTAATTTTAGAAAAGAATGGTGTACAAAGTTCAACAAAATGAGTAATTATGTGAGAATAATTGGATTTATCCTTTTCAAGGAATTTCAAAAAACTGTTTTCTAAACTTAATTCTCCAGCTTTATGAATTGTTAATTCAGAATAATTTCCATGGTCCGAAATATTTGGAAAAAACCAATCAATTTCAATATTATTTTCTTTGCATTTTTTATCAAAATCCCAGAAAAAATAATCCATACCTCCTACTCGTTGTGGAAGCAATTCATAATTACAAATTATAGCTATTTTATTAATCATTGAAAAATGCTAATGTTGAAGCAATTCTTTTGCTGGTTCCTTCTAAAGACTGTCCAATCTGAAGTTCAATCATTTTTTTCCTTTCCTGTTCTCTTTCATTAGGATTGTTCAATGCCTGATTGATTTGTGCAATAAGTTCTTTTTTATCTTTAGAAATTGTTACTGCTTTCCCGTCAATAACTTTTTTATAGTGATCATAATTTAAAAACCTTTGATCGTTATATAAACCATTTTCTAGATTTCCAAAAACAGTATTAATTACGGGCTTATTAAAAAGCATAAAATCCAAACTCATTGTTGAACACATATTGATACTTAGATCTGCATTTTCTAACAACGCTCTTAAATCTATAATGTCTTCCTCGCTTGGAATTCGTTGTGACCAGCTTTCTTGATGATTTTCTCTTGTTAAGACCCATTTTGGTACATTCCAAATAATCTCTGGAAATTCATCTCGAATATCTTTAAATCTGCTGTCATCTTCTGCTGGGCTTGTTCTAACTAAAAGTTGTGCATCACAATTTATTTCTTTATTTCGGATAGCCTCAATAATTGTTTTTATAACTAAAGGATCGTTAGGACCTATTGAAACATCTGCACAACTGAAACAGATTATCTTTTTACTGCCATCAAGTTTAAATTTTGCGAAAAATTGCTCTTTTGAAGATTTATACTTATCCAACACATAAGGTTCAAATTGCGGTGCACCTACAATCTGAACATCTTTTTCTTGAACATTTGGATAAAAATAAAGCAACTCTTCCTTCATTAATTTACTCCAAACTAAAAATTTGTCAAACGTTCCCAACATCCTTCCTTTTGAAGCCAAATTATCCCAACTAAAAATAAAAGTACTTGTAGGGATTTTTAGTTTAATAGCCGCATATAAAAATGGTGCCAAATAAGGAGGGCGCTGATGCGTAAAAAAAACGTGAGAAGGTCTATCCTCCTTCAACATTTCAATGTATTCTTTAGTGATTTTATTTTTAGAAAACGATAAAAACTGAAGTTGTTCTGCAAACAAAATACTTGAATTTGAGTTTACATATTTTGTGAAAAAATAAATTCCTTTGATAATTAATGAACGAGCAGTATTTTTTTTAGGATAACCCGAAACTAAATTATCGTTCATTCCATGAAACTTTTTATATTTCTGTAAATGCCCTAATTCCTTCCATTTTCTGAATATCCATGTTTTTTTCTTTTCAGTAAAGACTGGCAATTCTTTTATTTCTAAATTAAATCGCCCTAGATCCTTATAGCAACTTTCTGGCAAACCTGAATAAATGACAATTTTATCAAATTGCGACATTGCCTCTGAAATGAAATTACTCATTACAAAATTTCTGAATCCAACCCCATCTGTTATTACTATTCCTAACTTTTTCATTTAAAATCTAAAAATGCTTTTTATTCTTTTTTTAATTTGTTTTTTCTTTTGGTAATGCCAAAATTTCACATTAACAAAAAACTCATAAATGCTTCCTTTTATAATTAAAGCCCAATATTTTTTATCAAAACCAAACTTATCATCGTCAAAACCAATCCATCTTTCTGGGAAATAATCACATTCATTATTTTGCTTTGCAAATTCACCTCTAAAATTTTTGATGGGCCTAATGATTTTTGATTCATTCTTTTCTCCCAGCCATGCAATCCACCATGAAAAAGTTGAGTTACTAATTATGAAATCATTGCATTTTGATCCGAGAGCAAGCTGTTCAATTGCCGTTAAATCATCTAAAAAAAAACTGTTTTCTAGAAATGAAAAATGATACTTGCAATATTCTAAATCATCACTTGTAAAAATTAAATTTCGATCTTTCCAATCTGGAAAATTTTCGATCAGCGCTTTAAAATAAAAGGAGTATGACAATTGAAAATAAAAGGGATGATTAACAAAATCTCCTCTTCTAACTGATATAAGGATATTCTTTTTATCAAAAAGAATATTATATTTTAAATATAAATCTTGACTGAAATTGGCAAATTGAAAAACCTTCTTAGTCTTCTCACGATTAAAATATTTTTCAGATTGAAGCCAACCGCTTAAATCGTAATTTCCCGAACCTAAATCCCAATCGTAATAGTTAAATGATTTTTCATTTATTACTTGAAAGCTTTCATCTGGAGTAGAAACCTGAAATTGATTCTCAAAATAGTTGGCATACTCCCAATTTGGAAAAAAATATTCATGACCATACTTATCAGCAATTCCAATGGTCGAGGCAATTTGAAAAAGCTGATTTCCTAAATTTCCTTTTTTTCCAAGTTTAGAAAATGTAATCATTTAAATTTATTTAATCAAAAATCTCTAAATTGCTTTTGATGGTTTAATTGCCAAATGCTATCTTTTTGAAGACATTTCAAAAATAAGTCATTACTATTTCCTTGCCCGAAATCATCTTGAACAACTTGTACTTTATGAGAATCTATTAAAGAAAGAGATTTATTAATACTATCTTCAGCGTAATCTGAATTTATAATATTAGCATGAAGCGCTCTATTTTGCTGACGAGTTCCAATATTGATAATTGGAATTCCGTAATACGGAGCCTCTCTGATTCCAGCACTACTGTTTCCTATAATAAACTGGCTATTTTTTAATAAAGTCAGAAAGTATTCGAAGCGTAATGATGGAAAAATTCTAAATCTTGGATTTTCTCTTAACTTCTCGTAAGCTTCTATTATGTATTGGCTTCCTAAATCATTATTTGGGAAAATCACTATATAATTATGATTGTCATGTAATAGCGAGTTAACAAACGCATCTGCGTACTGTTGCATTTCCTTAATTTCGGTGGTGACAGGGTGGAACATTACGATAGCATATTTCTCAAAATCAATTTTATAATATGATTTTGCTACAGCCAACTCTGGTAATTGATCAGAAAACATAATATCAATATCTGGCGAACCTATCTCAAAAACAGACTCTTTTATTTCCCCCATTTGGATGAGTCTTTTTGCTGCTTGCTTATTTGAGACAAAATGAACATGACTTAGTTTACTAACGCTATGACGAATTAATTCATCTACAGTTCCAGATACTTCTCCACCTTCAATATGGGACACCAAAATATTGTTGAGCGATCCTACAATTGCTCCTGCCAGTGTTTCGACACGATCACCGTGTACGACAATCATATCGGGATTTATTTCTTTACAATAGTTTGACAATCCTTCAATTGTTTTCGCTAAGGTTAAATCCATTGTCGTTTCATGCGTGTGATTCTCGAAAGTGAATACATTCTTAAAATTACAACGCTCGATTTCAATTAAAGTATAACCATAGATTTCCTGCAAATGCATTCCGGTCACAAATACAAAGACTTCAAATTCTGGTTGATTTTCCAGAATTGAGATCAATGATTTTATTTTGCCGAAATCAGCACGTGTCCCAGTAAGGAAAAGAATTTTTTTTGTTAGATTACTCAAAATCAGAAAAATCTAATTGCTCATCATTTTCAATATTTCTTGTCGCTTTTTTGCCTAAAACCTCATCAAATTTCTCTGCTAAAATTTTGCCAGTTCCAGGACGTTTTACCCAAATATTTTCTTTAGTAAAAACTTCTCCTTTTTTAATTGGGGAAATAGCGCAAACAGTTGCAAATGCAAAGTCAATTGTTACTTGCTCTTCTAATGCAGGCTTTTTAGTTCCTCCTCTCATTAATGCAATTTCGGCACTTGAAATAATTAATTCCTGGCATGCTGTCTCATCCATACTGCAAACAATATCTGGACCAGTTCTCTGCATGTGATCTGTAAAATGTCTCTCAAGAATACTTGCACCAAGAGCAACAGCCCCTAAACATGCATTATTATTTAAGGTATGGTCACTTAAACCAAACACCTTATCTGGAAACGCTTCATGCAATTCTACCATTGCACCATAACGTACTAAATGTATTGGGGTAGGATATAAATTTGTAGTGTGCAAAATTGCTACTGGAATATTGTGTTTGTCAAAGATAGCAAGAGCTTTGCCTACACTTTCAATAGTATTCATTCCTGTGCTAAGAATCACTGGTTTGCCAAAAGAAGCAATATGTTCTAATAACGGATAATTATTACATTCTCCTGAACCAATTTTATATGCTGGAATATCAAACTTTTTTAATCTTTCGGCGGCGGCACGCGAGAATGGTGTTGAAATAAAAATCATGCCTTGACTTTCTACATAATTTTTGAGTTCTAATTCTTCGGCTTCATTTAAAGAACAACGTTCCATGATTTCGTAAATAGAAACATCTGCATTTCCTGGAACTACTTTTTTGGCAGCGCCAGACATTTCATCTTCAACAATATGTGTTTGATGTTTAACAACCTCAACTCCTGCTCGTTTTGCTGCATCAACCATTTCTTTGGCTACTTGCAAAGAGCCTTCGTGATTAATTCCGATTTCGGCAATAATCAAGGGTGGAAAATCTGGTCCAATTTTTCTTCCTGCAATTTCAATATATGGGTTCATAAAGTAGGTTATGAATTAGGGGTTTATATGTTTTTGGTATAAATATTCGGCATACTCAAAATCATCTTTTGTGTCGATATCTACATCGGCAAAAATATGATTAATCTTGAATGGAAAAGCATTTTCTGAAATAATTATATCATCAAGTATTAAATTGGCTTTTGTAATGTACAGTAGTCCATTTTCATAAAACAAGGGCTCTAAATCTTGGCTTCTTTGACCAATCTTGTAATTGAAAGGAATAAATTTATTATTTTCAATTTTGCCAAATTTTTGGTGATTCTGAGAAACTGCAAATAAACTATCGCAATTTTGATCAATAAATAAATCAAAAGCCTCTTTTAATAAATTTTGCGGCCTCAAAGGATTTGTAGCCTGTAGTAAAACTATATTTTCAACTTTGTCTTCAATTTGTTCCAAAACATTTTTCAACGCCGAAACCGTTGGCTCTAAATCACCTGAAATATCTAATGGTCGGTCAATTACTTTTGCTCCAAATTCCAGTGCCACCTTTTTGATTTCAGCGTCATCAGTCGAAACATAAATATCATCAATAATTGCATTATTGGCTTTTGCGTATAAAATACTATGTGCAATAAGCGGGATTCCGCCTAATGAAAGAATATTTTTTTGAGGCAAACGTTTCGATCCTCCGCGAGCTGGAATTATCACTATAGTCTTCAACATTTTTACTAACGTTATTTATTTATAAAATGCACTTGACAAATTGCCATTTTCATCTACTTTCCATGAACTTGAATCACTAGCGCTTTTTTTATAAAATTCTTGTTCATTTGTTAAGTTAGCTGGATCAATATACCATCCAAAATGTTTTGCCATATAAGGATACTTAGTTCTTAATCCTGTATAAAAAAACTTCCTGCTTCTTAATTTTGGCCTATATAAAGCAAAAGTTGTATCGATATCTGCAAAGAAATGTCCTTCACTCGTTTTCATCTTCCAAAATCGACTTTCCCAATTCAAAATCTTTTGTTTCGCTGGATTATAATCTGGAATATCATCTATTTTTAAACTGAAACCAACTTTATATCTTGTATTTGATTTTATTAGCAAATCTAAAAAAACTTTTAAAAAGTCATTTGGACAATCTATTATTGGAAGTACATCTGGGTCTGTTATTACATAGTATCCCTTTGAAAATTTTTTAAAGAAAATATCTTTTTCCCAAAAAACCATGTGTCCATCATTATTATCATTAAACATTACATTAACATCATTGCTAATGATTTTGTAATAACTCAAAAGTGGCGGATAGTTTGAATTATTGTCAATAACATGAAGATTTTTGTAATCGTTTTCAAGTAGGTAATCTAATAATAATTTTAAAGTTTCTAATTGATTATAATTGACAATTATGATTGGTATTGTTTTGAAATCTATTAACTGTTTTTTGACGGTCTTACTAAATTTTGCATATAAATAAGTAATTAAAAACACTCGAACTCTAATTTCTAGTCGATAAAACAGATATCGGACGCGTCTGTATAGGGCAATATTTTTCAATCTCACGGTTTTATTTAGGTTGCCAATATATTTTTGTTTCAGTCAAATTGTTAAATTTTTTAAACTCAGACATTTTTAAACGATTTGATTGTTTCCATAATTTTGGAAAATTAAACATAACGTCGCCTAGTGCCTGCAAAATAGCAAAGGCAGCTTTAACATCTCCTTTTAAAACCTTCTTTTTAATTTGCACCCATAGGGTATAAACAAGCTTTCTAGGAATTTGATTTATTGGATAAAACAAAAAATACAAATACCAACCAGCTCTTAAGGAACGCCTTAAACGAATTTGATAATCATTTTGTTTCCTGCGTGATTTTACATCCACGCGATGATGAACTAAAATCGTTGGCAGATATTGAATTTCCCAGTCCTTTTTAAATAATTGAAATGCAGCAAAATCTTCTTCACCATAAAAAACAAACCAGTCGGGATAATCCGGAATATCCTGCCATGCTTTCATATTCCAAATATGGCCACATCCAACAAATCCTTTTGTTCTCTCCACAGTTTCGTGTGTAAATGTTGTTTTAGGAAATTCTTGCCCCCAAAATATACTGCAAGCAATGACTCCACATTTTGGATTAGAAATAAAATGTTGCTCTATATTTTCAAGTACATTTTCAGATTCAAAATGAGCGTCATCATCGAGCGAAATTGCATATTTTGCCGCCGTATAATTCAACATTTTATTGCGGCAATATATCAATCCTTTAGAAATGTGATTTCTAAATAAAATTATATCGGGATAATGCTCTTGGATAAATGAACTAGTTTCATCATTAGACCCATCATCGAAAATGATACATTCTACATCACTTCGAAGCAATAAATGGTGAATTTTAACTAAAGTAAACTTTAGATCTGAAAGTCGATTTTTAGTCGTGATAAGAATTGAAAAAATCGGCTTATTCTTTTCCATACATTAGAGAAAATACTTTTTTAATAAATCGCTTTCTCGCATGGTACAATTTGTAGCTTATTTTAGAATTAAACAAATCACGCGATATTGAAAAATCTGATTCATTTTTCAGAACTTCACTGTTTTTGTTAGTATTAACATTGGTTTCCTGCACTTTAATCATCCAATCTTCTAACTTATTTCCAATATGGAATGCATAGTTATTTAAAGTTGCCAATCTAAGCTTACCCGCTTTATCTACCGGAACGTCTACATAATTATGCTCTGAATTCCCGCCCACAAGAGTCAAAGAAGGATTTGATGGAGATACTGTAAATAGAATATCTCTGTCAATTGTTAATACTTGATGGGCACTGCCAATAATTGCCTTCACTCCATTGCTTTCTAAAACTGGCCATTTTTTATTCTTATCTGTTTCTAGTTCCCAATTTATACTTGACAAAAATTTATTATAATTTTCAAGGTTTTCAGGCAACGAAACAAAGCTAAATTTAACCCTTCTAAGTAAAATTTGCTTCAATGTAGAACTTGTACCTGCATATAAACCTGTACGAATTGGAATTGGAGAAACTGAACCTACATTTTTAAAAGAAGAAAAAATTTCCTCAACTTTTTCTTGCCAGCCATCTACAAATAATATATCGGCGTCGGTAAGTGTGATATATTTTTCTCTTGCTCCTCGAGCTGCCCCAATTTGTGCATCTATCTTACCAATATTTACATTATGAGAAATAACTGTATCTATCTTTTTATCACGATAATACAATTCCAATAGCTCCCCAACCTTACTATAAGATCCGTTATTGACAACAGTTATTGCAATATTTGAATTTGTTGTTGAAATCAATGAATCCAAGCAAGTTTTAAATACATCAAAAGAATCCTTGTAAAATCCTTCTTCATTAGGAATATATACAACTATAATTATTCTATGGTGAGTATTTAATATTACTTTTTTTTCCTCTTTTTGAGGATTCATTCCTATTCTCATTTTTATATTTTAAATTTCTATTAATAAGTCAAAACAATATCAAAAAAATTGCATCAGATTATTTTGAAACTCCTCAATTGAAAAATAATCTCCAAAAGGATTTTCATGTTTTGAATTTGAAAAATCAAGTATTATATTTTGTAGCTTTTCTTTTATTTCAATTGAATTATTTGAAGTCGCAATATATTTATCGTTCTTAATTATTTTACGCAATTCACACTCAATAGGCAATAGCGCAAAAACTGGCTTATTTAGTGATGCCACAAATGGAGCCTTTCCTAGCAATATATTGCTGTAGTTTAAATAACTTTCAAGAAGTAATATTATGTCTGCTTCATTTTGTTGTTCATTTGCTGAATTAGAAAAATCTAAGCCTTCTAAAATATGTATATTACTACATTCTTTATATTTATTTTTTAATCGATTGGTTTCAGAACTTTTTAATCTAAAAACGATTTCTGCATTTTCTTTAAAAAAATCATTTTCAGAACATAATTGTGCAAAAACATCCAATAAAATATCGACATTTCGTCCAAATTGCAGTCCTCCATGGTATGATATTGAAATAGCCTTTTGTTTTTTTCGCACTACCGAATTATCTAACAATTCAAAAGCACTGGAGTCATATTGATGTGGTAAATTATAAAACCTTTTATGATTGCCGTAAATAATTTGTAAATCCTTGGCTAATAATGATGATGGTGCCATACAAATTCTAGATGCCTGCACTATTTTATACATTTCCTGAAAATCCAAAAGTTCACGTTTCGTTAGATTTTTATTGGAACTTGTATCAAAGAAAAATGGATAAGGATCATGAAAATTAATAATCGCTTCTTTTAATATAGGCAAATCTTTTGAGGCTAAAATGGTTTCATATTCTAAACCTGAACTTCTTATAAAAATCTTATCATAATCTTTGTACGATATAGCCGCAATTCTTTTCTTAAATTGATTTAAGTAATGTGTCTTATAAATTGATTTAGTGAACAGTCTTCGATAAATTGCATTTGATAATTTGATATACAAAGGAGGTTTTCGTTTTATCAAATATTCTGATATAGAGTTTGCTTTGAGTAATTCTTTCTGATAGTCGTGATGATAACCCATAAAATAATGAAGGTCAATTGTAGCTTCTGGATACAACTTTCGCAATCTTGCAATAAAGGATCTCGAAACTATTCCTTCACTTGTCCCAGACACTCTTAAGTCTTGAACTATCACTAAAAATTTCATTGAATACTGTTTTTTATTTTCTTAAACAAAGGCAAAAATCTTGAAAACTGATGAAAAACAAGATATAACCAAATTAGCTTGATCCATCTTATAGGCGTTTTTTTATTATTTAATTGTACTTTTTCAATTCTATCAAAAAGTGTATCGGTCAACTCTTTCGGATATTGCTTTCCATAGTTTGAAATCAAATGATAATAAAATTGAAACCAAGCCATGTTTTTTTCAATTGAATCTTCCTGGCTCGTAATATTTTTACCACTCAATCTAAAATATACTAAAGCATTATTTATGGTAAAGATATTTCTCCCTTTTGAAAACTCTACGACTCCGAGAGTATCAGTAGACCAAGCTAATGGAAAATCTTTAAATTTTATAGTGTCTACTATCTTTTTTTTAAAAACATATTCACTTAATGAACTTCTAGTACCACCTTTGAATTTACGTATTAAAAAATCTGTTGCTTTTTCTATTTTTGGATGCTCATAAATGTTTGAAATTGCAGTATCATTTTCGTCAATAATTTGTGTAGCAAAACGCACTACAGAAACATCCAGACTTTCTATTTCTTTTAAATTATTATAAAAAACTTCTATACAGTTATTTGCTAAAACATCATCATCTCCTAAAATCATGATCCATTCCTCATCTGCACAAAAATCGATACATCTGTTCCATTGTCTGACTAACGATTTTCTTCCTAAATTTTGCTCAAATCTATGATAAATAAAATCAAATCTGTTTATATATTTTTCTAATAACAAATTTGGATAATTCGGACTTGCATCGTCACCAATATATACTTTAAATTGTTTATTCGTTTGGTTTGCTAACGATTTTAAAGTTTCTTCGAAGAAATCAATCTTATAGTATGGAATAACTATAGCTAACATAGAATCAAACTTGACTATTTAGATTTTAATTTTAAAATGGTAGGAAAAAAATGTTTAGCTAACTTCAAAACTCTCATTTTTTTCAAGACTTTTTTAATTAGTAGACCTGTTTGATAAGTATTTGACTCTTTAGTAATTCGCAATCTATATTTTAAAGAAGTATTTGCGCGATAAAATCTAGAGATGAGCAAAACAGAAAAATTAAAATATTCTTCCTCCGTCAAAAAAAATTTAAAATGCTCATACGCTTTTATAAAATCCGGAAGCATATCTTTTGTCTTTGTCATGCTCGCTGAATTTATTCTATAAAAAGCCAAGGTCTCGTTTATAAAAATTCCTTTGCAATTATTATGAAATAAACTTACCCACATTACCCAATCTTCTTTGGATTTCAAATGTTCAGGAAACCTAAATTTATTAAATAATGAAGAATCAAATAAGGCACAGTGAATTGGAATGGTGAAAGATTCATCCCAATTGTATAGCAAATTTTCAAAACTTAGTACTTCTGCCTTCAAATTACAATAGGGCTCCGATGTATTATTGATATTATCAGTAAACATTCTAAAGTTTGAAACGACAACTTTTACATCCGTATTTTTAGACGATTTTAATTCATTTAAGGATTTTTCAAATTTTGTTTTCTCAATGCAATCATCAGAATCTAAAAACTGAATAAAATCACCTTTGGCATTTTCCAAACCAAGATTCCTTGCACTGCTCAATCCTCCATTTTCTTTATCAAAATACTTATATCGACTGTCTTTTTTAATCCAATTTTCAGCAATTTCTTTTGTATTGTCTTTGCTTCCATCATTTACAATAATGCATTCCCAATTGGCATAAGTTTGATTAAAGACCGAAAGTAGAGTTTCGTCTAAAAATTGGCCCTGATTATAGCATGGGACTATTATTGAAATTAAATTATTACTCATTTAATAAAATTAGTTTTTACAACATCTATATCCGACCCATTAATACTAATATCAAACTTTTAAATTTTAATTTTAAATTGTGTAAAGGACAAGCAAAAAAAGCTTTACCTAAAAAATAAAATTTAAGCGTATTTTTCTTTGAACATTTTAAAAGAACAAACCTTGAAAAATAATAATCAGAACGAATAACTTTTATTTGTTTATGTGTAAAGTTATTAACTCCTAATTTTTGTTTTCTTCTTCTGTGATATGCTTCATTTATTGCATAAAAATGCCAGTACTTTGCTTTATACGAATTTTCATTGCATGAAATACTATCCTGATGAATTCTATATCGATACAACACTTGGTTTATAAACAAATGTTCACCCTGTTCTTCAAGCTTAAAATATAAATCTTGATCTACAGCTCTTTTCATTTTAGGATCAATTCCAATAGACTTCAAATAAAAACTATTTTTAAAAGTCGCAAAGTGAGTGAATGCACCACGTCCATAAGTGAGATATGATTTTCCAGAAGGCAAAGAAGAACCTTGACTACTTGCTTCTTTAAAATTCATTTCTAAATCTACAAACTCATATTTTGAGGTAATTATGGCAACTTCATTATTTAAACAATGTGCTTCTGACATAATCGCTATCGCGTCTGTTGTTAAAGCGTCGTCAGGATCTAGAAAACCAGAAATTTTTCCGTTTGCTAACTGTGCACATTTGTTTTTTGTGTAGCCACAGCCTTTATTTTCTTCATTTATAAATAACTTAAAACGTTTATCTTCTCCAATTAGTTGCTTTATTATTTCTATTGAATTGTCTGTAGAAGCATCATCAACAATAATTGCTTCCCAATTAGTATAACTTTGATTAATTATACTAGCATAACAGTCCTTAAAAAAATGCCCGTTATTATAATTAGCAATTAAAATTGAGAAAAGAGGTTTATTCATATCCGACAACATTAGTTTAAGAATGTAGGATTAGACGTTTTACTTTCATTTCTTCTACTGATTACATT
The DNA here is from genome assembly GCF_039581405.1 of Flavobacterium mesophilum. Taxonomy (NCBI): domain Bacteria; kingdom Pseudomonadati; phylum Bacteroidota; class Flavobacteriia; order Flavobacteriales; family Flavobacteriaceae; genus Flavobacterium; species Flavobacterium mesophilum. Next base: position 362,466 of record NZ_JBCPXZ010000004.1, read on the forward strand.
TTTTTTATCCAAGTTATTTAGCGTTTTCATTTGCAAAATAATTTTTGAAAAAAGTTTAAATCTAAATGACAATATAGCTTTTAGAGCAAATCCTAATAGCTTTTTGTTTTCCGATTGAAATGAAAAATGCTCATATGGGTCTGAAGCTTTTAATATAATTCTTCGTTTATAAACCTGTTGTGAGTCTGCATAATAAATATTTTCACTACGGTCTTCTCTATCGTGAAACAACTTTACCGTAGCTAGAATCCCTATTTTAAGTTTATGAAAATGAACTCGTTGCACATAATTATCATCTTCACTATAATGAAAAAAGGAAGGATTAAATCCCCCAACAGTTTCGATACACTTGCGCGATAATAGCCATCCTGCAGCATTTACGAAATTTACTTGATAAACACTTGGTTTTATTTTGTTTAAATAAATATCTGAATACAATCCTTTACATTGAGAAGGAATAATATAATTAGAAAAATTATAATCCAAGCGATCCCCTTTGCCATTCAGATGTATTGGGCTGACAATTCCGTATTCTGGCTCATTTTTTTGTGCAGAAATCAATTTTTCAATTGTATCAAATTCCACCCAAGCATCTTGATTCAATAAAAACACAAAATCTGCATTATTATCATACGCTTTTCGGATTCCTAAATTATTGGCTGCCCCAAAGCCCAAATTAGATGAACTTTGTAGAAGTGTTATTTGTTGATATTTCGATTTTAAAATTTCTTGAAAACCATCAGTAGAATTGTTATCTACAATCAGAATCTCAACTGGAATTGTACTCTGAATCAAACTATCTAAACATTTTTCAATCCATTTTAAAGGATTATATGTAACTATGACAACTGCTGTTTTCATACTAATGCCTCAAGGTAAGATTTTCCCCATTTTTGGCATGGTTCTAAATGATTTCCCTCTGCCCATTCATTCCATGCATTAATAAAGACAAAGGAATCATCCAAGCCTTCAAAATTTTTAGCTGTAGTTTTATTTTTGTACCAATATTTGAACAATTCTGGAGTGCTATCATCAAGCATAATTGCATTTTGCCCATTGCGTCGAGATGAATTATCCCACATTGGTGTGACTCCCGGATATACTCCCTTAGTCACATTTTGAAGATCATATTCTATAAAGCTCTTATAATCAACTCTGAAATCTTTGCTAGCAACTTTACTTTTCAATTTGAATTTTTTACGCAGCTTATTCTCAATTCGTTTTACGAGACTTTGTTTTCTATTTTCAATTTGGGTTCTAAAATTCTTCATCGATCTTGACAAGGGCTGAAATTCAATTATAGCATCAAAATCAAATGTCGACAATCTTTCTTTATCCCATCCAATCCAACGTTCAAAGCATCCCAAATAAAGTTCGATATTTTCTTTTCTTGCTTCTTCTCTAAAAACAGCAATAGTGTTTGCCATATCTGGGAACAAATCAGGTTTGTAGAAAATAAAAAATGGTTTGTTGTTTACACGTATATATCTTTCATCCTTAAAAAAAGACAATAAAAACTTTATATGCTCTCGGTCATCTTCTGTCGAATAATTTTGTTGTAACAAAACATCATCTATACTACCATCCCAAGCTCTGGTCCAATTTTCATTTGCCCAACAAAACATAAAAGGAAAATCTTCTTTGGGATTTTTCATTTTTCTGTCAATTGGTTCGTTCATAATACGTTTGCCGTTAAACCAATAATGGTAATAACAAAATCCATAAACACCATATTGCTTGGCTAATGTTTCCTGAGCTAGACGTGCTTCTTCTAATCGCAAATCATAAAAGCCTAAATCTGCTGGCAAATGAGGCTGATAATGCCCTTTAAATCTTGGCTGTGCCTTAGTTACATTGGTCCATTCTGTGAAGCCTTTTCCCCACCATAAATCATTTTCAGCTATTGGATGAAATTGTGGAAGATGAATAGCTATCGGTTTAACTTTATTCATTATAATACTTTATTAAAAACAGAAGCAACATTATTTATATAAGCACTTTTAGAAAAATAATCTATCGCTAATTTGTATCCTTCTTCTGAGGATTTTTTGTACAAACTTGAATCATTCAACAAATTATTCATTTTAATTATTGCTTCATCAAGAGTATTGTATAGAGATAATTCGTAATTATCATTTAGAATTTCAGATGGCCCCCCACTATTTTTAGCCAATACTGGTATTTTATAACTCATTGCTTCTATTAATGTTCTGCCAAATGCTTCATCTTGAGCGCAACTCATTAACACATCTATTTCTTTATAAATTTCTATATTAGGTACATATCCTAAAAAATTAACACAATCAGTCAATTTATTAGCCTCAATAATTTCCTTCATTTTTAGATAATAATCATGATTTGAAATTGCTCCATAAATATTTAATCTTACGTTTTTATTTTTTTTAAAACATTCTTTAAATACATGTAATGCAAAATCTTGATTCTTTGCAGTCATAATTACACCTACAATTCCAATTGTAATTATATCTTTATTTTTTTCTTTGACATAATCAATATTGTGCTCTAAAACACCATTATAAATAACTTCGGAGTTAATTTTTCTTGAGCCAAACCAATGTTCTCTAAGCAAATGTGTTGTAAAAATTGAAACAGTACTGTTTTTAATTTTATTTATAATTGTGTTCCTAGAAGGAATGTATGAAATATTGAAGTCTTTATCTCCATATTCCCTAATATGCCACACGTGAGGCTTTTTTATTTTTTTCGACAAGTCATAACCGACAGATAAAACAGAAGTATTTGTATAGACTAAATCGGGATCAAAATCTTTTGCGATTAGAAATAATCTTTTTGTTAATACTCTTTTGCTTCTATAATAGTTTACTGTCCGTTTTAAGTGATTTTGAAACGAAGTATAATTAAAATAACCGCATCTTGGCAGATTTAATAATCTATAATTTATCCCTATCCTGTTAAGCTCGTCCACCATTAAGCCATTAGCTGGCACAATTACCAAAAAATCATATTTTGATTTTAGTCCGTCTAAAATAGCAATTAGAGAATGTGATGCTCCATTTAAATATTGTTCATGGGCTAATACTAATATTCTCTGTTTTTTAATCATTTCAATTTTTGCAATTTTTCCATTGTTAAATCGCCATAAAACAATTCTTTATTGGTTTTAATTTTATCTATTTCCCAATTCCACCATTCAATTTTCAGCAATTCATTTATAATTTCTTCAGAGAATCTATACTTCAAAACTTTTGCTGGCGTTCCTCCCACTATCGCATAGGGTGGTACATCGTTTGTTACCACTGCATTTGCAGCGATTACGGCCCCGTCTCCAATTTTAACTCCAGTTAGTATGGTAGAACCTGTCCCAATCCAAACATCATTTCCAATTTCAATAGCTCCCTTAGAAACAGCATCCGAACCATATTTATCATTGAAAACTCTATATTTAATAAAGTAAGTTGTTGTGCAATTTATATCATGATTATGCTCCTGGATATTAGTCCCTCGCGCTATTGAACAAAAATTTCCAATTTTTATTGGATAATCTAAAGCATAAAACTCTGTATTAGGGCCATTAATTGTAGTATTAGACCCAATGATGATTTTACCATCAAATAGCACTTTATTAATTAAGCTCCTTGCACCAATTTTCACATTTCCTCTTAATTCCGAAAATTGTATTTGCGCGCTTTCATCGATTAATTCTATACATTGAATTTTCGACGAAATTATTTTGTTAGTATCCTTTTTAGAAGGCTTACTAATTATAACTTTTTTTAATTTTTTATATAGTCTTTTAAGTACTATCATTTAATTAAAATTTTCAAGAATCAATTTATGAATATCTTTTTTCTCTTCTTTTGAGTCTGATTTATGTTTTAATCCTTGCTTTACTATTTTATCTAAATCATCTTGACATTCTATAAACAAATATTTACCACTCTTAATTTCATTTTCATAAGATATATAACCTTTATCGCCATAAATAATATTTGTTAAATCATAGTATTCTGCTTCGATAGCTGCTCCTGAAAAATTAGTCAAATGATAATCAACAAAATTAAAAAGTTCATGTAATGTTAATGAATTTGCATCTTCAATTTCAATTTGTGCTGTATACTTTGACTTAAGCTTTTCACAAATTTCTTTGTCTTGAAAATAGCGTGGATGTATCCTTAAATAAAGTATCAAATTAGGGTTATTATCTAAATACTCGATTATGTAATCTGGCAAGCCTTGCCCTTGCAAAGTAACTAATATTCTGGTCTTTCCGTCTTCTTTTTTACTCTTTTTAATTTTTAACAAGCTCAAGAAAAGATTACCTCCTACTACATAATTATTTTTTTTCGCACTTACAAAGTTCTTTTCTAGATATTCAGCATCATTTTGTCTCCATACCCAAACTTTTGACGGAAAAAAAATTTTACTTTTTTCTTTAAGAGCCTTCCAGCTACTATAAGCAAAATGATTTGATGTTACTTGACTGTGTTGATATTCTATTGTTTGAATTTTCAATAAGTTTGCTGCTCTTATAATACTCATCATCGTATTATTATAATAACAATACAGAAGAATATTTTTCACATCTACCCTTTTCAAAACGAAATAGAACATCAGAAACTCTGTTTGATTATTTATTATATTCTGTACGAGATAATTATATAATTTAAAATCATCACCATAATTTTGCAATAAAAAATCACAGAGTTCAACTAACTGTAATTTAATTGTATCATCCTTGCTAAAATTATTCTTAACTTGTTTGAGATATATTTTCTTTAAAACTTTTAAATCATAATTCAATAAGCATTGCTCTTTTTTATAATCAAAAACAATGTGTTCAATTTTTAATTTTTGAAAGTAGTAAATAAACGGATCTGTATAAGGGTGGCTACAAATACTTTTTTCTGTCGCACTGCTATGTGCATTAGAACTATCTGTAACAATTAAGGTCTTAACTGATTTTGGCTTTTTGAAATTTTGAATGTAAAATCGTAAGTTATCTTTTAAAGTTGTGTGTGTGTCGATTTCATTAAAAGGCTTGCTTACATCACTTATTTTAAACAGATTAGCATTTTTCAAATGAATTTGATACGAAACTTGAATTTTTATAAGTGGCCACCAATTTATACCACAAAAATTAAATTCGTGATTTTCATAAGCCTTTATAAAAATTTCATGGTCTAACATAGTAATGACAAAATAAGTTCTTCTCCGAAAATAGTTTCTACAAATTCACGAAATGCTCCCTCTCCTCCTTCTTTTGTAGTTACAAAATTCACCTTGACTTTAACATATTCGGGCGCATTTTTTGGTGCGGCGCTAATTCCAACTTTAGTCAACAATTCTATATCCCCTAAATCATCTCCAATGTAGGCTACTTCAGCTAGCGAAATCTTTAATTTTTCACAAATTTCACTAGCAATGGCTACTTTATTTGACACTCCTTGATACAAAAAATCTATTTTCAATTTTTCTGCTCGTCGTTTTACAATTTCGGTATCTTCTCCTGTTATAATTCCAACAGGAATATTTATTTTTTTACAAAATAGAACCCCTGCACTATCTGATGTATTGAACTTTTTCCATTCGTTTCCTGTTTGGTCATAATACATTCCACCATCAGTCCAAACACCATCAATGTCTGTTAAGATTAATTTTGGCAAATTCATTTTGTATCTTTTTAAATTTTCAAGAATAAGATATTACTTTAAAACCTTCTATATTTTTCAATTATTATAGAAGATTATCTTTATAAATTACCTCATTTTCAGCGATATCATTTTTAACTTTTTTACCTAAAATAAAGTCTTTTTCAGTCCACTTAAAACCATCTCCTGGAGAAAGCATATGAATATCAGCTTCAGTAATTATTGTTCCTGATTTTAAACGTTTATTTGTTGCAATTGAACGTTCCAATTTTTCTTTAGCAACTGCGGTTTCAGGAACAATAAAAATATCTTCAATTCCCATTGATTGATCTAAGATTCTAATATCTCTAACCATTCTATAAACACCATCAGGCCCCAAAGAACCTGCTTGATCAGTTCCTTTCATTCTTCGATCAAGTGTAATGTGTTTTTCTATAATCTTCGCTCCCATCGCAACTGCTGCTACTGGAGTAGAAATTCCTATTGTATGATCAGAATAACCAATCACAAAATCTTTATAATTATCCAGTAGATACTTAATGGTATTCAGGTTAACATTTTTGGGTTCAGTAGGATATTGAGAAACACAATGTAGTATTGATAAATCATTATGATATTTTGTTATGACATCAATAGCATCATCTAATTCTTTTTTTCCTGCCATCCCTGTAGAGATAATAATTGGAATTTTAGTTTCCGCTAAAGCTTCCAGTAAGGGCAAATTAGTTAAATCTCTACTTGCAACTTTTAATTTATCAGGGATAAATAATTTCAAAATTGACAAACATCCAACTGCACAAATTGTATCAACAAAATCTAAGCCTTTCGATTTTGCATACTTATATACTTCAAAATGTTCTTCGTCAGAAAGTTCAAGCTTTTCTCGATGTTCTCCATAAGTTTTCCCAAAAGAATGTGGCGAATCATAAATTCTTGCCATCTGAGATTGTGATAATTCTTGCTTCAAATCACGTTTAGTCAATTTTACAGCATCCATTCCTTTCAGCACATTTCCAAAGACCTCATCTTTAATCTCTCTTGATGCTAAATCAATTATTACTTTTGCCAATTCAACAGAGCCATTATGGTTCTGTCCTATTTCGCCTATTATATAAGTCATTTCGAATATTTGTTAATATTTGTAATCATATGCTTTAATAATGATGGATTTTTTTCTACGAAAAAAATCGTTTTCATGATATCTTCATTAAATTCTTTATAATATGTGTATATTTTTTGAAGCATCTCAAAATCAAAAATATCATCAATAGTAAAACGCAAATCATTTCTATCTTTTAAAAAGTTTGGTAATGTTTTAAACTCACATTTAAACCTCTTATCTTCATAAATAAAGTTTGTAACATGCTCTAAATATATAGATTCTGAAGTAATTGAAGCTACATCTTCTAAAGCTTTTAAAGTTACTATCTCGCAAAAAAAGCCAAAGTGTGTTTTAATTACGGGAATATTTTTACCATTTTTGAAACTCCAATAATCAGCCTCAGGATTTTCATTGTGAAATGCAATCAATTCATTTAAAAAGTTTATATCAAGAAAAGGATTATCAGAACAAATCCTAATTATGTTTTGACATTTATAATAATGACCCGCATCTATAAATCTTTTTAAAACGTTTTTTTCATCGCCTCTAAAATAATTTAGATTTCTTTTTTCACAAAATTTTATTATTTCACTATCTCTTTTATTATTCGTAGTACAAACTATTATTGGAATTAAAGGAAAATGCTTTTGAAGCTTTTCTACAATAATATCTAGAATATTCTTATCATTATAAAAAGGCAATAAAACCTTGTTAGGAAGTCTTGTCGAACTAGTTCTTGCTTGTAGAAATATATGTGTCATTCTAGAAAATTAAAATATTAACTCCATTCACTAGGCAGTAAAAAATCTGCTCCGATAGTAATTGTAGGTTTTACAATAAAATGACCAATATTACTTTGTCTCAATATTTTTTTATTTGTGTCTAAATCTGTCACATGTAAATGAATGCTATATTTTCCATACTTTAAATTTAGCCCTTTAACAATAGTAGTCACCTTAATTTTTCCGTCAACCACTTCTCCAACAAAATTCACTGAATCTGAATCTACCTCTGCCAAAAGTTTGTATTCTATATTAAAAAAGCCTAACCTAAAGTTTAATTTTTTTATATTTTCTATCGCTTCTATTTCAAATTCAATTTTTAAATCTTCTCCACTTTTTATTGCGGTTTCAGCAACTTTTTTTGAATTTTCAATAAAGCTAAATTCAGTTAATTTTATGCTTCCATCTCCAATTAATTGCTCATCGCTAGTTTGGAATTTGAAAAAATACTTTTCAACAACTTCGCCCACATTTTTACTATAAAAATCTAATTCCCCTCGTTCTAAAAGCATGGCTTCATTACAAATTGTCGTCACTTGTGCCATTGAATGCGACACAAATATAACAGCAGAATCTGCCAACAAATCTGTAATCTTATTCATGCATTTCACTCTAAAACCCAAATCACCTACCGAAAGTACTTCATCAATAATTAATACATCTGGTTCCATTTGAGCTGCGACAGCAAATCCCAAGCGCACTTTCATTCCGCTACTGTAATTTTGGACAGGCATGTCAATAAATTCCCGGATTTCTGCAAAATCAATGATTTCCTCAACTTTAGAATCAATTTCTGCTTTTGAAAAACCTAAAACTGCACCGTTATTATAAATATTTTCTCGCCCCGTCAAAATAGGATTAAAACCAGCACCAAGTTCAATCAAGGCGCAAACCCTCCCTTTCATGGTCACTTTCCCTTCATCAGGATTGATTAATCCATTTAATATTTTTAACAATGTCGATTTTCCTGCACCGTTGTGTCCGATTAAACCAAGACATTCACCTCGTTTTAATTCGAAATTAATATCCCTAACGGCCCAGAATTCCTTTGGTCGTAATACTTCTGAATTTTCATTTTTATTACCAAAAACATTGGTTGCCAAATCCTTGACGCCATACCAAAGACTCGTTTTTAAATCTTTACAAAACTTTTTCGAAAGATTTTCGACTTTTACTAAAACTTCATTCTCATTCATAATTATGCACTCATACGTTCAACAATTATTGGAATAGAAATTCTGTAAAAGACTAATCCTAAAAAAAATAAAGGAATACAGACAGCAAATACTCCAAAATAATAAACCAAGTATTCTATATGCTGCCCAAACAATAAATTTCTGGTAGTTAACAACAAAGGTGTTAATGGATTTGCTTCCATTAAAGCTTTTAATAATCCCGTTTTGGGAACGACATAAACAACAGGAGTCGCATACATCAAAAAACTAAGTCCCACAGTAATTATTTTTGCAATATCATTATAAAGCATTCCAATTGGGGTTATAAACAACCCAATAGTTGTTCCAAAAAAAATTATTCCTAAAAAAGCGAAAGGAAATAATAAAATAGAAGTATGAAAACCTACACCATACACGATTATAAAAACTAATAATAAAACTATTTTTATAAGACTATTTGAAATGAGTTTGTAAACGCCAGATAAAATTAAAGCTTCTTTAGGAAAATTAATTTTTGAGAGCATTGATCTTGCTCCATTTGTATTTGCCATTGGTGCATTAATCGATTCTACAAGAATTGACCAAAGAAGTGTTCCTGCAAAAACAAAAACAGGGTAAGGAACGCCTGTATCAGATAATTTCACTGTTCCGGATTTGCTTAAAATAATCCAAATTAAGGCTGTCGATAATGGTGTAATAAACGCCCAAAAAATACCTAAAAAAGATTGACGATATTGGGCTTTGATATCACGTATCGCTAATTGTTTTGCTAAGAAACGAGAACTATACATATCTGTAAGACTTTCTCGTAAAAGTTTACCTATTTTTTTTTTGTTTGTTTTTTGGTAAACAGTAGTTTTTAATTCCATTTATACTGATTAAAATAGTATTTTATATTTTGTTCAATAATAGACAAAATGTTTTCATTTTGAAATACAGTTAAATCTTTTTTTACCATAATTTAAACTCAAAAGACTCTTTGTTAATTTAACAAGATTTTTAGTCGCTAATAAATTCCTTAAAATGCAAAAAGGTGTTTTTTTAAGAAACACCTTTTTGTTATTATTTTGAATTTAAACTTAATCTATTGTGAGAAAATTATTTATCTAAAACCTCAAAAGCAGAATTCATACTTTTAAACTCTGGAACAATTTTTTTCATTTTTGCTACAATATCATCGTTGTCATAGAAATCCGCTATACCGATAAGTTCGTCAATATCGTTATGTAAATTTTCATATTCATCTTGAATCTCTTGAGCAATCATAATTTTGTTATGATAAGTTGGCAACGTTTTGGAAGTATCGTTTAATAATTCTTCATAAAGTTTTTCTCCAGGTCGTAAACCAACAATTTTTATTTTGATCTCTTTATCTGGAATAAAGCCGGCAAGTTTGATCATTTTTTTTGCCAAATCTATAATTCTAACGGGTTTGCCCATATCAAAAATATAAATCTCACCTCCGTTACCCATTGCCCCAGCTTCTAACACTAATTGACAAGCCTCAGGAATAGTCATAAAATAACGAATGATATCCTGATGTGTTATGGTTACAGGCCCACCTTCAGCAATTTGCTTTGTAAACAAAGGAACTACTGAACCATTTGACCCTAATACATTTCCAAAACGCGTTGTAATAAATTTTGTATTTACTTCATTATTTTCTCTTTGATTTTTCAAAAACAATGATTGTACATATTTTTCTGCAATGCGTTTGCTTGCTCCCATAACATTACTAGGATTCACAGCTTTGTCTGTAGAGACCATAACAAATTTTTTGACACGATATTTACAAGATAAGTCTGCCAGATTCTTTGTTCCTTTAATGTTTGTCAAAATTGCTTGTGACGGATTTTCTTCCATCAAAGGCACGTGCTTATATGCTGCCGCATGAAAAACAACGTGTGGGCTATAATTTTTGAAAACCTTATCTAATGCTTTTTTGCTTTTTACGTCAGCAATTACGGCTACTATTTTAGTTTCAGAATTCATTGCATAAGTCTCTAAACATAAATTATGTAGAGGAGTTTCTGCATGATCCAAAATAATTACAACTTTAGGATTAAAGCCAAGAACTTGTCTAACGATTTCACTACCGATAGATCCCGCTGCACCCGTAATAAGAATTGTTTTGTCTTTTAACTGTTTCGAAATAGATTTACTATCTAAAACGATAGGTTTTCTTTCTAATAAATCCTCAATCTGAATGTTTTTAACTTTTTGAGAAATTTCCTTTTGATTTTCCCAATCTGAGATAAGCGGAACTGTGTAAACTCTATAATTGAATTCCAAACATTGATCAACAATAATTAATTGCTCATCCTTTGACAAACTTTTATCAGCAATAATAACTCCTTCTGCCGCTACAGATCGCATTAATGCTGGCAATTTTTTACGAAGAATCAAGATTGGCAAATCGAGCATTCTTTTAGATGCATTCTGATTGTTTTTGTCAACAAACCCGACAATTTTAAATCGAGAAGGCGTTTCAAATTTTAATGCATTCGCAACAGAAATTGCGTTTGCATCTGTACCATAAATTACCGTTCTGATCAATTTTGTGTTTGCTTTTTCTGAAAAATACAATTCAAAGGTTTGTTTTACAATCACACGATATAAAAACAAACCACAAAATGACAAAACCAAATTGATGAAAAGAGCGGTATTCAAAAATGCTTTATGTCCGGTATATAATTCAAAAACTAAATTAAAGAACAAAAAGAACACTAAAACTGACATTTGAGAAAACAACAGTTTTATGGCGTCAATATAAGATGAATGCCTAATAATTCCAGAATAGGTTCTAAATAACCAAAAGAAAAATATATTTATAGTTATAAGACTCGAAACAAAATAAAAATCATGTGAAGTAATAATGTACCCTAAAGCTGTACCTTCAAACAACATGTAAGTAAATGTAAACGAAAAAATCAAGACCATTACATCTATTGCAACAATAATCCACCTAGGCAAATAACTAAGGTTATTGATATGTGCCCTTAGATTTCTAGGAGATAATGAATTATGCAAAAAATCGGCTACTTTGGTCTGTTTTTCGGTATTCAATTTCAATGATTTTGATTCTGCAAATTTGTAGGTCTTACAAAAATACAAATTAAACGGTTTAAAAAGTTACTTCTGTAGGATAAATTAAAATTTATGCCCTTTTTTCTTTTGTTTTAAAAATTCCATTAAATAAGCTCCATAACCAGATTTAACTAAAGGAGTTGCCAGTTCTTCTAATTGTTCATCATTGATAAATCCTTGTCTCCAAGCAATTTCTTCAATACAACCAACTTTTAACCCTTGTCTTTCTTCAAGTACTTGAACAAATTGTCCTGCTTGCATTAAACTATTGAAAGTTCCAGTATCCAACCATGCGGTTCCTCTACTTAAAATACCTACCTTCAGTTTCCCTTCTTCAAGATAAACCTTGTTAACATCTGTAATTTCATATTCACCACGTGCACTTGGTTTAATATTTTTTGCGATTTCTACCACTGAATTGTCATAAAAATAAAGCCCCGGAACAGCATAATTAGATTTTGGTTCCAAAGGTTTTTCTTCAATAGAAATAGCATTTTTGTTTTCATCAAACTCAACTACACCATATCTTTCAGGATCAGAAACATGGTAAGCAAAAACAACACCTCCATCTGGATCTGCATTATCTTTTAATAATTGTTGCATATTTGTTCCGAAGAAAATATTATCCCCAAGAACTAAAGCTACTTTATCATTGCCAATAAATTCTTCACCAATAACAAAAGCTTGCGCCAAACCATTAGGATTTGGTTGTTCAGCATAACTAAATTTACAACCAATTGAGCTTCCGTCTCCGAGAAGTTTCTTAAAGTGAGGTAAATCATGAGGAGTTGAAATAATCAATATCTCATTTATTCCCGCCATCATCAAAGTTGACAATGGATAATAAATCATTGGCTTATCATATACGGGCATTAATTGTTTACTAACCGCCAAAGTTAATGGATGCAATCTTGTCCCAGATCCTCCCGCTAATATAATTCCTTTCATACTTCTTATTTTTTTTAGACCCTCTCTTTATTTAAACATTACTTGTAAACTTTCTCTATAATTAGGAATATGCAAATTATAAGTTTCTTTTATTTTCTTTTTATCTAATAATGAAAACTCTGGGCGTTTAGCTGGAGTAGGATATGATGCTGATGGAATTCCGCCAACATTACATTCATATTGTCCAAATTCTTTTATGCTCAACGCAAAATCATACCAACTTATTTCACCTTCATTTGAATAATTATAGATACCCGGAACCCAATTTGAAGATTCTATAATAGAAATCATTGCTTGCGCCAAGTCAGCGGCATAAGTTGGCGAACCAATCTGGTCATTGACCACATTAATTGAATCTCTTTCCTGCATTAATCGTTGCATGGTTTTGACAAAATTGTTTCCAAATTTGCTATATACCCATGATGTTCTAATAATAATAGAATCCGGGTTTTCTTTTATACATGAAATTTCACCTGCTAATTTGCTTTCTCCATATACATTTATCGGCTGTGTAATAGCTTCTTCATTTAACGCCGTAGAAGAAGTTCCATCAAATACATAATCCGTAGAAACATGTATTAGTTTAGCTTTATTTTCAAAGGTATATTTCGCAATTTCTTCAACTGCCAAATGATTAACTGTGAATGCAGTTTCTTTATCACTCTCAGCTTTGTCAACTGCTGTATAAGCTCCACAATTAAAGATTATATCAGGATTAATCTCATTTAATTGCTTTTTAAGCAACTCTATGTTATCCAACGATATTTTGGTACGATCAGCAAACTCCCATTCGAATTGTTTATGGTTTTCGGATAAAACTTTTAATTCTGAACCTAGTTGTCCTGTAGCTCCTGTTACTAAAATTTTCCTCATTAAAACAAACTATTACAATTTTCAATAAATGGAAGGATCTGGTCTTTTTCTGAAACAATTGCATCCTTTAAATCCATTCCCCAATCAATATTTAGAGACGGATCATCATATTTAATTCCGCCTTCAGAAGCTTTGTTATAAAATTGATCACACTTGTACATAACAGATGCTGTCTCGCTAATAACTGAAAAACCATGAGCAAATCCTTGAGGAACTAATAGCTGTTTTTTATTTTCTGCTGATAATAAAACACTAAATGCTTTGCCATAAGTCGGAGAATCTTTTCTTAAATCTACAGCGACATCAATAATTTCTCCTTCTAAAACACGAACTAGTTTTGTTTGAGCAAAAGGTGGGTTTTGATAGTGTAAACCTCTTAAAGTTCCTTTTTTCGAAAAGGATTGATTGTCTTGAACAAAATCAATATTAATTCCCAAATCCTCAAATTTGGTCTTGCTATAAGATTCAAAAAAATAACCTCTTTCGTCTCCAAAAACTGTTGGTTCTACAATTACTAAATCTTTTATAAATGTGTTTTCGATTTTCATATAAGGTATTTTTAATTTTGGAAGAAAATATCCAGAACGTTTTTAATTCTATTTAACTCCTCTGCTGTTGTGTTAGATCCGGAAGGCAGACATAATCCGTTTTGAAATAATTTTTCAGCAACATTTTGTCCATAGTAAGGAAATTTTTCAAAAACAGGCTGTAAATGCATTGGTTTCCAAAGAGGTCTACTTTCAATATTTTCTGCTTCAAATGCTAAACGTAAGTCTTCTCTTGTTCTACCATTTGTTTTTTCAGGGTCAATTACTATTGCCGACAACCAATGATTTGAAAAATAATTTTCATTTGGTTCTATCAAAATATTTACTCCATCAATATCTTTAAAATAATTTGAATAGAATTCATGCATATTTCTTCTCAACTGGATATGAGCATCTAAAACTTCCATTTGTCCTCTTCCAATACCTGCGCAAATATTACTCATTCGATAATTATATCCTACATGACTATGCTGATAATGTGGCGCATTATCTCGAGCTTGTGTTGAAAGAAATACAGCTTTATCTTTTGTTTCTTTATTTTTTGTTACAATGGCACCACCTCCTGAAGTTGTTATGATTTTATTTCCATTAAAAGAAAGCACTCCAATTTCTCCAAATGTTCCACACTTTTGATTTTTATAATAACTACCTAATGCTTCAGCACTATCTTCAAGAATTGGAATATCATATTTTTCTGCCACTTTAGCAACTTCTTCAATATTGTAAGGCATACCGTAAAGATGAACGCCAATTATTGCTTTAGGTTTTTTTCCAATAGAAATTCTTTCAATAATAGCATTTTCTAATGCCTTTGAGCAAAGATTCCAAGTATCAAGCTCGCTATCAATAAATATAGGAGTAGCTCCTAAATACATAATTGGATTTGCTGACGCCGAAAACGTCATACTTTGACAAATAACTTCATCGCCTTCCTTTACACCTAATAAAATTAGCCCCAAATGAATAGCGGCCGTTCCAGAGCTTAATGCTCCGACATGAACATTTTCATTTAAGTATTTTTCTAAATCATCTTCAAAACCATTAACATTTGGACCTAAAGGTGCTACCCAATTTGTATCAAAAGCTTCTTTAACATATTTTTCTTCATTCCCTCCCATGTGAGGAGAAGACAGCCATATTTTTGAATTATTCATTATGTTTATATTTTATTACTCTTCCAGGATTTCCTACAACAACTGCAAAATCAGGAATATCATTTATCACAACAGATCCAGCACCTATAGTAACCCATTTACCAATTTTCACACCTTGTATTAAACAAGCTCCGATTCCTACATGTGTTCCTTCTCCAATCATGACATTCCCAGCCAAAGATGAATTTGGAGAAATATGACAATAGTTACTTATTTCACAATCATGTTCTATTATTGCTCCTGTATTAATGATACAATGCTTCCCTATTTTTACGCTAGCATTTATTATTGCGCCAGCCATAACTACTGAACCAACATTTACTTCGCTGGTCTCAGAAATTATTGCTCTATTATGTATTGCTTTAAAAAAACTAGCATTAATTTTAGTTGATATTTCCTTTCTAATTTTATTATCACCTATTGAAATTAAAATCTCGTCCGAAGGAGAAATTATCTTTTCACGAGTTTCAAATACTGGCACATCAGCAATAAAGTCAAATTTAGGATTATCATCGAGAATCCCTAATACGCTAATGTTATTATTTTTTAATATATCTAAAACGACCTTACAATGACCGCTTGCTCCATATAAAAATTTAGTTTTTTCCATTAAATTTTTCTGTCGTTACGGCATTAGCCGAATTAATTCCTTCACTTTTAATCACTTTTATAAAAGTTTTAAAAATTACTTTAAGGTCTAAAATAAATGACATATTATCAACATACCACGTATCAAATTCAAACTTTTGTCCCCAAGAAATCGCATTTCTACCATTTATTTGTGCCCAACCTGTTATTCCTGGTCGAACTAAATGTCTTTTTTTTTGCTCATTATTATATAAAGGTAAATACTCTGGCAATAAAGGTCTGGGACCTATCAAACTCATGTCTCCTTTTAAAACATTAATCAATTGCGGTATTTCATCAAGTGAAGTACTTCTGACAAATTTTCCAATTTTAGTCAATCTTTTTTCATCCGATAATAATTCTCCCGACAAATCCTTTTTATCATTCATTGTCTTAAATTTAATAATCTTGAAAATTTTTTCATTTTTACCTGGACGTAATTGGCAAAAAAAAGGTTTACCATCATTAGCAAAAAACAACCAAATTATAACAATAATTATTAATGGACTTAATAATAACAATCCAAAGAATGAAAAAATAAAATCAATTAATCTTTTAAAATAAAGACTATACATCTTGTACAAGTTTATTATATTCTTCTAAAATCAAACTCCAAACTTTTTTTTGTTCATATCTCGCAACAATCATTTGCCTAGCATTTTTTTTCATTTTTTCTCTTAAAAAATCATCTTTAATCATTTTTTGCATGGCTAAATAAATATGCTCACTATCTTTAACTGGTATAATTAATCCATTAGTCTCATTCTCTATAATTTCATTACAGCCGTTAATGTTACTAACAATTGAAGGAAGTCCCATTGCTCCTGCTTGCATCACTACATTTGGAAAACCTTCTCGATAACTAGGAAAAATTAAAACATCTGCAATTGCAAAAAAAGAACGCACATCGTTTTGAAAACCTACAGAAAGTATATTATCGTTAGAATTTATTTTCTCTAAAGTTTCAGAAAATAACGGATCCAAATCAGACTCCAACGATCCTACCAGTAACAATTTAACATTTTTATTTTCTTCGCTAAGTTTATCAAAGCTTTTGATTAACTCATTAATCCCTTTGTCACCAACTAATCGTCCCACAAAAATAAAAACAAAGTCTTCGCTATTAACATTTAAGTTTTTTCGAATTTTTTCTTTCTCCTCATTTAAAAACAAAGCAGGATCAAAGTAATTTGTATTTATTCCATTAGAACTTCCATTTCCTACAACAGATAATTTATCTTGCTTTGTGAAATTATTTGCTAAAATAAAATCATATAAGCCTTTTGAATTTGGGTATACTTTTGTGGCACAACTATATGTTAGTTTTTCTACAGCTTGTAACAGTTTTCTTTTGTTACCTTGTGTTTCCATAAGTGGTAAACCTGCCACTGTATGTATTCGGTGTGGAACCCTTGCAAGCTTTGCAGCAAGCATCCCAACAATACCTGCTTTTGGGGTATGTGAGTGAACTATTAGGGGTTTTTCTTTTTTTAAAATTTTATATAACTCCCATAATGATTTAAGATCTGCAAAAGGAGAAATTGCTCTAGTCATGTGAACAGGCAAAACTCTAATGCCTTCATTATCTCGAACTTCATGAAGTTCTTTACCTTCTGCAGAAATTCCTATTACTTCAAAATAGTCTGACATAAAATGATGCTGACCTTTTAATAAAACCTTTAAGGAAATAGGAACTGTAGTTATACGAACCAGTTTAGCTTTACTATTCATAAGTATATTTATACCATTTCTGAAAACAATAGAATGTCCATACTCTAAAAGTATTATCGTTTTTGCCCTCTAAATGATTATTTACCAAATTAGAAATTGTTTCATAGCAGAAAATATTTTGTTTTTCTATAAATCCCTTATCGATATAAGAACATAATTCTTTTTTTAAATTTGATCTCAACCAATTACCAACAGGAACACCAAACCCTTTCTTTGATTTATTAAGAAAATCTTTTGGAAAATACTCCTTAAATGATTCTTTCAAAATATGCTTTTTATCCCATCTATTTATCAGAAATTCTTGTGGCAAATGATTTGCAAAATTCCATAATTCCTTATTCAGGAATGGGGCTCGGCATTCTAAAGAAGTTAGCATGCTAGTTCTATCAACCTTTACTAACATATCACCTTCCAGACTTATAATTTTATCAATATTGCGAAAATCATTTAATGTCTTATTATTTCCTTTAATTATATTTTTATAATACAATAAAGGGTTTTCGGTATAAGCATTTAAATTTAGAATTTCCTTTATTTCATTTTCGTGGAATCCCAATGAAATAATATTATAATAAAAGTCGCCTTCATAATTTATCGATTTTAG
This sequence comes from Flavobacterium mesophilum, assembly GCF_039581405.1. NCBI lineage: Bacteria > Pseudomonadati > Bacteroidota > Flavobacteriia > Flavobacteriales > Flavobacteriaceae > Flavobacterium > Flavobacterium mesophilum. The sequence goes on from NZ_JBCPXZ010000004.1 coordinate 380,727, forward strand.
TAATTTATTTATTTGAAATCTTTTACCTCTTTTATCACTTTTTATTTGTAATAAATTTTCTAATATTTTAGAAAAATTTGAATGTAAAGATTTGGGAATTATACTAGTATATTTTTCGTTTAATTCCCCAATATGATATTTATTATAACCGCCAAAAATTTCGTCGCCACCATCTCCAGTTAATGCAACTGTAACATGTTTTTTAGTTTTTTCAGATACTAAATAGCTTGCAAGGGCTGAAGAATCTGCAAAGGGTTCATCAAAATTTAAAATAATTTGATCAATATTATTAGTTAAATCTTTCTCAGAAATAATAAATTCATGATGATTACTATTTATAAGATTTGCAACTGTTCTTGATTTTTCGCTTTCATCAAAAGATTTTTCATCAAACCCAATTGAAAAAGTTTCTATTTTGGTACTTGATTGCTGTGCTAAACACAAAGAAATTATTGAGGAATCTACACCTCCTGATAAAAATGTACCTAATGACACATCTGCAATTGATCTAGATGATACGCTTTCCTGAACCATATCGTGAGTCATTTTTTTTGCCTCCGATTTTGAAATTTTTGGATATGTTCTAAATTTTTGTGCTATTTCATGAATTTGAAAAACAAAATCATTACAATTAAATTCTATATAATGGTTTGCTTCTAATTTGTGAATATTTTCATAAATAGTATATGGAGCAGGAATATATGTTAATGTAAAAAATAAATTTAAACTTAATTTATTAATAGCTGGTTTTGCTGGTAATGCTTTAATAATTGACTTTAATTCTGATCCCCAGATAAAATTATCCTTGTTTTGAGTATAATACAATGGCTTTTCTCCAAAAAAATCTCTCGCAATTAAAACGCTGTTTAATGTTTTATCATAAATACTGAATGCGAACATTCCATCCAACTCACCAAAGGAATCCTTCCCATAAAATTCATACATTTTTAAAACGACTTCAGTATCTGAATTTGTTTTAAAAACAGCTCCATTACAAATCAATTTATTTCGCAGTTCAATATAATTATATATTTCTCCATTAAATACAATAGTTATACTTTCATCATGATTTGATATTGGCTGCTTACCAGTGCCAAGATCGATAATCGACAATCTGCGCATTGCCATGAAAATGCGATTTTCATAATTAAAAAATCCGTCTTCATCAGGTCCTCTATGAATAATTAAATCATTCATATTTGACAACACATTTGCTAAGTCATTATTTTGACTCGAACTTATAATTCCATTAATCCCACACATACAAAAACTAAAATTTTACACTCATAATAAAGAATTCTTTCAATCTCATACTAATATTATAAAACCTCAATATCTTAAGTTTTTCAAACAAAGAAGTTTTATCAGAAGTAATTTCAAGATATGCTTTAAGTAGATCATTATTTACATATTTTTCATTCGATAACGATTCTATAAGTTTTCTGTCTTGAATTTGAAAAAAAACAAATCTACTAGGTGAAAAAATATTTTTAAGTTTCGTCATTAAATTTGAGCTTCCTACTAAATTTGAAGAATGTTGACGGTAATACATTAGTGGGGAGTTTAAATAAAATCTTCTTCCAGCTATCTCTGCACAAAGATGTGTGTATCTATCATGCAAATATACATTGTTGATAAATGGGTAAATTTCTCTCATTAAAGCCTTGTTTAAAAGAGCAGAAGCACCTTGAACATAAAATTTAAACAAAGACTTTTCTAAACCATACTTTAAAGCTTTAGTTCCTTTAAAGCGACCTCTAATCTCTAAATTTTCATTAGTTATATAACAATCAGAGTGAACTAAAATTGGCATTTGTTTACCTAAATCTAATTCTCTCTTCTGCATTTCTCTCATTAGAATTTCGATCTTGTCATCAAACCAAACATCATCCTGATCACAATACATTATGTAATCAGCATCACTAATTCCAAGCAAAAAATTAATGTTCGCAACGAGCCCTAAATTTCCATTTTCATCATTAACGACAATTATCCTACTATCAGCTTTAGCTAAACTGTCAATTATATCTTTTGATTGGTCTGTACTGCCATCATCTCTTACGAGGATGCTAATATTTTTATGTGTTTGCCTTAGTAAAGATTTTATCTGTTCTTCTAAAAACTTTTCTCCATTATATATTGGCAACAATATGTCAACTTTATCCATTTTTAATAATATTTACATATCTATTACCCCATACTTGATATGAATAATAATTTTCGATTCTGTCTCTTCCTGATTTTCCAAATTGTTCTCTTAAATTTCTATTAACAATAAGTGTTTCTAATTTATTATACCAATCTTCATCATTATTAACGATAAATCCATTAATATCATCTTCTACAATTTCTTCATTAGCAGGCACTGAAGTTGCAACTACAGGAAGACCAGATGCCATGTACTGTATAAGCTTGAAACCGCATTTTCCATTTTCCCACATTGTCCTTGTCAATGGCATTATTCCAATATCAGCACTCAATAACTCTTCAGCCTCTGTAGTAGAGTCCCAAGATACAAGTTCAAGCTCAACTTTTTCAATATTGATGTTCGCGCCTATTATCTTCAATTTTATTGTATATTTTTCTGCTAGCTTTTCCAATGCAGATGCAACTAATTGAAGATATTTTGCGGTACTAGGAGAACCAATCCAAACGATTGTTAAAATATCAACTTCATTATATTGCTTTGGTTTTGCATATTTTTCCAAATCTACAACTGTTGGTAGATATCTTAAATTATCACCTTTAAGCTCTTCAAAATACCAGTGGTTTCCAACGGTAACTAACTTTGCTTTTGCAACTAGATTTTGTATTTTATTCTCGAAGAAAAAGCTTTTGATTTTATTTTCTTTATATGAAGTTGCGACATAATCATCAAAATCTAATGCATACAATTTAGATTTAAGCAGATAAGCCTCTACAAAATATGGCACATTAGGAAACAATTCTTTTTCAATTATAATTAAATCATATTCTTTTAAATTAAACAATAAAAAAAATATTCTTTTAAAAACTGAAAATAGACTTTTAACTAATGCTTTTACTTTTTGCTTTTTATACAGACTATAAACATAATCATTCGAAAGTAATGGTTTAAAACAACAGCTAATTCCGGCTTCCTCAAAATACGGTTGATAATTGTAAAACCTATATCTTGACGACGGTCCTGCATCACCATATTTTGTCAAAAATAAAACTTTCATAATTTATTAAATTTGAAAATATTAATAAGGGAATCAAACAAATGATTACTAGTGAAAGTTTTATTTATTACATCAAAATATTCAAAATTATTAACCATTAAAAACTGTATGTAATAAAGAATTAGATTACAAAAAACTACAGACCCAATAATTAATTCTGCGGTAAAAAAAAATTTTCTTTTAATAAAAACATAAGCAATTATTGACATATAGATAATTGCAATAATATGTATATTTTGATTAATTCTTGAAAAATCACGTATAAAATACTGAAACAATATTAAAAAGTTCGAAAACTGAATAAGGTCAATAAATAGATCAATATTCTTGGCATATTTCTCCTCTAAATTTGAAAAATATACTGCCGAATACTTTTTGTGAAAATATATAATCCCATTATTAATAATAAAAAAAGGAAAAAATAATACAATTGTACCAGCAAAAGTACCTACAATATCTAACTCCGCATAAATAAGTAATTTTGGATCAATAAAATTCAACAGTGGATTTACGATGCTTTTAGGTATAAATAATAGTAAAAATGTACCTACCGTAATAATAACATTGCATTTGAATTGATTCTTAAAAAATTGGAATTTTCTTAACAACAAAAATAAAATCATCATTACCATTGAAAGATGACATAAAATGGCAATTATAATTAGGCTGTAAAAAACCCATTTCCTTTTATTAAAAAATTGAAGCGAAAATAAAAAGAAGGTAAATCCAAGAAAAAACCTAATCTGAGTTATATCTGGAAAAAATGGTATGAAATAAAAATTCAATAAAACAAAAACAGGAAGGGGACTATACTTATATATTGAAAATATAAATAGCGAAAAAGTTAATAACGAAAACATTATTTGATAACCTTCAAAACTCAACCCCATATTTTTACAAGTTTCCATTATAAAAAATATAAAAGGTTCTACTGCAAGTTTTATATAATCCTGATCAAGATCCTGAAAATGAATCTTGTAATTATCCAGATCTGGAGAAAATGAATTAAATCCTAACAGTATAAAAAAGAATAATCCTGCAAAGGTCACCATTAGTATTTTTAATACACGACTCTTACTGAGATAAAATTCTAAATATGAAAGAATTAAAAGTATAAAACTAATAAAGAAATACATTTTTAATTATTATTTTTAAAATAATTCTCTAACAATTCATCCCAGCAAAACTTATAATTCTCCGCTTGAATTTTTTCTTTAACAGCACTCAAACTAGTCTTATCAAAATTATCCATAAACACTTTCCAGTCATTGTAAGCAACAAAAAATACCATTTCTAATGGATCAAAAACATTTTTCAATTCGAGCAAAGGAGTAGACAAAAAAGGTATACCCGCCGTTATGTAAAATGAAGCTTTTGTTGGATAACAGATATTATAGTAAAACCTGTTATCATTATAAGGGATAATCCCGATATCACATTTAGAAGATAAATATTGTGCATATTTTTCTTCGAATTTTCCAAGATAAAATATGTTTTTAGACAAATTATAATCTTTTAGCCAATCGCCCCATTCGCCAATTAATATTAAAATTTCTTCTCTATTGTAGAATGTCGATATTAGAGATTCTATTTGGCGTCCTTTATTTAAACCGCCTGCATATATATATTTTGTTTGATTAGATAAAAAACATTCATTTAAAGAGAATTCCTTTGAAAAATCTTCTACAATGTTTGAACCATTAATGATAACATCATAACTTAAATTAAAATTACTATTCACGTATTTCCCCATTTCATGAGAAGCAAATACATACTTTGTATTTCGTAAAGTATATAGCTTATCTTGAAAAACTTTATAGATCTCATCAACAGGCAATTCCAAATCTTTTGACTGCTCATAAGGCAAATCATTAACTTCAATAGTAACTTCATTATGATTTGACAAATATTGTAAACGTCGAAATATAAATTCTCTAATGAAATTAATTTTTAAAACAGGGATAGGAAATAAAACTAATAATGTTCCTTGATGAATAAAAAACTTATTGTTTTTTGAAAATAAAATCACTTTCAAAAAATTTAATAAATAACCTAAGCGAATTATTGGATTTTTGCTATAAATAAGTGGAATAATTGCATTCTGCTTTACAAAATAATCTCTAAATGCCTTATTTCGAGATTGTCCCCCATCATTAAAATCTTTCAAAAAATGCCCTATATAGTATGTTTTATTCATTAATGAATTAATTAAGATTTTAAAAAATAGTTACCGACTCTTTACTAGATCAAAATAAATTTTCAAATTTATTTTGACAATCTCAAAAAATACAGACATTCAATCTATACATTTTTAAGATTTCTAATTTGACGCAGTACATTTTTGAATTTAAAATTGTCTTTTTCAAATAAAATTAATCCTCTATTAATCAAAACAATATAAAACGAAATACAAATTAAGAGTTCAGTTAAAAGGTAACTAATACTTGTTCCTACATAACTAAAAAAGTAGCCAAGAATTAAATTACAAATTACACTGAAACAAGCTCCAACACTAGTAATTTTCAAAAACAAATTATCCATTTTTAAGTTGAGCATTGTTTGAATTCCCATTAAACTGCTCATTGCTGAAATTAAAGGCAGAAAACTTAAAATCTGTGCACTAATGATTGAACCAGCAAATTTATCACCATAAATTAGTACTATAATAAAAGGTGCTAATATTAAAATGCCAAAACATATAAAGCCTGTGAAATAAAAAATTAATGGAACAATTCTTCTTAACTTATTTACACCATCTTCTTGGCTTTCTGAAAATGCTCTTCCAATATATGGATAAAGCGATGATGAAAGAGGAATATTAACTACACTTTGGATAATAATTATAAAACTAACGGCTGTTGTATAATACCCTATGGTCTTTGTTTGTTCAAACAAACCTAAAATAATAATATTAGTAGTTGTATATAACGAGAATACTATCGAAGAAAAAAAAACTGATTTTGCTTCATTCAGGAGTTTAAGAGAATGCTTAATCGAATAAAAAGCAAATTTAATTTTTATAACAAAAATTACATATAAGAGTGAAATTAAACTAATTATAAAATTACTAAAAACACCTATACTAGCATATAATATTAAATCCCCTTTTTTTGAGATAAGCATAAATATTAGTATTGTATTTATTATGCCTTTTAGTAGATTTGTTATACTTAAAACAGGTAATTTCTGCAAGCCTTGAAAGACATACTGAGGAGTCAAAAGTGCTGAAAAAACATTTAAAAATAATATCAAAGAAAGCTCTATGTTTTTATTAAGAAGTGGTATAAAACTAATAAAAACCAGAAACGATATTAAAGAAACCAATAGCAGCAAAAATCTTGCGCAAGTCACTTCAGAAAAAACTTTAGAACGGACTTCAAAACTGTCTGGATCAACAGCTATTTTTCTTGTAGCAGTGAAATCAAAACCATAATTAATTACTAAAACAAAGTAACTAACAAAAGCGGTAATGTAATTTATAATGCCAAAACCATCAGGGCCGATTATTCTTGAAAGGTAAGGTATGGTAAGTAAGGGAAAAATGTAATTCACCACTTGAACAACACCTAAAGAGGCTATATTCTTTAGAAGTGTTCTATTTTTAGACGACATAAAAAAGATGATTTTAAAATTTTCTAATAATTTTATATTTAAAGTTTAACCAGAAATTTTTAATCCCTTGTAAAAAATCAAGCCTATCATTTTGGTTATGACCTGCAATCGTAATAAAATTAGCTCTATAATTAGACGAATTTTTTGTTATACTGTCAAATATACTTTTGTTTCGTAAAGCGCGCTGATTAATATATTTCTCTTTTTGCTCGTCAACAGAAATTTGTTCAATATAATGATTCTGGTGAATTATCTTAAGATCATCTATAAATTTAATGTTCATGCCTTTTTGTTTAACTCTAAAAACAAATTCATCATCATCATAGCCATGTCCCAGAGCATAACGAGGATCAAAGCCTCCTAAATCTACTAAATCTTTCGTCATTAAAGCTGTACAAAAATGGTAAGCTCCTGGACGGTATTTTGAATGATTATACCACCCTAAACCACCGTCAGTTTTTACACCATGTTTATTCTCCTCCATTAAGGAAGAGATGTTATTTCTGTCGAAAAAAAGACTGTCATCATCTGTATTTTTTTTATCTAAAGAAAAACATCCAAAACTTAAATAATCGTTCGACTTCAGATGTTTATCCACATGATTAATAATATTATCAAAATGATAACATTCTGGATTCTGCAAAATTATTTTATCTCCAGTTGCAGCTTCAAATCCAATATTAAAAGGGATACATGGATTACTATACCATTTATCTTTTTTTTCTAAACGAATAACTTTTAAAAAGGAAAAAATTTCCTGTAAATCTTCTAATCGTTCTTCTTCATCGCTACCATCGTCAACCACGATAACCTCAAAATCAATATTATTTTGATATTCTTTTATACTATTTAAGCTTCGAATAAATAATGGTCTTCGATTATAATACGCTGTTACAATTGAAATCATAAATTACCTTATATATTGAGAATATAGATTAGAATGACTTAAAATCCATTTTTTCTGGTTTTCTAACATTACATCATAATTTGGAACATCATAGTCAAAATCTGATCTTAAACTCAATAAACTTTTATCGACAAAATAATCACCATTGGGTTCTATTGTAATACTATTGTTTTTGTAAATAGAATTAAACAACGATATTAGGCTGTATTTGTCAATTTTATAAGTTGGAACGACTTGAATCAAACCTGTAATTTTTTGTTCAATAATTTCATGAATCACCTTTGATAATTCCAAAGTTGTTAGACCTGTCCAAAAAGCATTCGTAAATCCCTTTAATATCAAATCATCTTTTTGACTCATGAACCAATGGAACAAGCCAATACCGTTTTGATTTATTTCAGGCCCTATAATAGATGTTCGAATAGTTACGTCTTTTTGATTATCTAATTCTCCTAAAGATTTAGACTGTGCGTAGAATCCTTTACCATCTTTAAAATCATTTTCAGTATAAGCTCCTTTTTTTCCAGAAAAGACACAATCAGTACTTATATGAATTACTTTAGTTTGAGACTCTTTTGTAATTTCTTCTAAATAATGAGGAAAAAAACTATTGAACCAAACTGCTTTTGCAGGATTATCCTCGGCATCCTTATTTAATATTCCGATACAATTGATAACATAATCAAAATTATGCTCTTTTAAAAGAGAAGATAATGTCATTGTATCACTAACGTCAATATCAAATAATTTTGCTTTAGATTCTACATTTCTAGCCAAACCATAAACATCGTATCCTTTGTTTTCAGAAAAAAAATGATAAATCATGTGACCAGCCATCCCTTTAATACCTATAACTAATATTTTTTTCATATGATAAATTATTTATCCCAAATAACTTTATTAATAATTGAAGTATAACTTTGAATTGCTTTGACTACACGATCAGATGTATTACTAACTAAATACTCTTTTGGTAATTCAATATCAAAATCAAATAGCCCTTTTGCTATTTCAATAGAATTTAAAACTTGTTGAGGCCTTATTCCTCCTAGAACAATTGTTCCTGCATCAATTGCTTCTGGTCTTTCTGTACTTGTTCTAATACTTACTGCTGGAAATCCCATCATGGCAGATTCTTCGCTAATTGTACCACTATCTGAGAGTACAATAAAAGCTTTTTTTTGAAGATTGACATAATCAAAAAAGCCCAATGGGGGAACGTTTAAAATTAATGGATGGAATTTTATATTATTTTTCTCAATGCGGTTTTTAGTCCTAGGATGAGTCGAAAAAATTATTGGCATATTATATTTTTCAGCTACTTGATTTAGAGATTCCACCAAAATTTCAAAGTGATTAGCCAAATCAATATTTTCTTCACGATGAGCGCTTACTACAATATATTTGTAATCTTCTAGATTTAAACGAGAAACAACATCGCTATTAACAATTTCATCATTGTACTTTAGCAATACTTCCTTTAAAGGCGATCCTGTCACAAAGACATGATCTTTTCTAAAACCCTCACTTAGCAAATATCGACGGCTATTTTCAGTATAAGTCAGATTAATATCACTAATATGGTCCGAAATTTTACGATTAATTTCTTCTGGAACATTTTGATCAAAGCATCTGTTACCAGCTTCCATATGAAAAATTGGAATTTTAAGACGTTTTGCGGCAATAGTGCTTAAAACACTATTTGTATCACCTAGTACTAGCAAAGCGTCTGGAGATATTTCAGACAAAATTTCATATGATTTTGAAATTACATTCCCTATCGTTTCTCCTAAATGATTTCCAACTACATTTAGAAAATAATCCGGTTTTCGTAAATCTAAATCTTCAAAAAAAATCTCATTTAATTCATAATCATAATTTTGACCAGTATGAATTAAAATATGATTAAAATACGTATCGCATTTTTTTATACATTCAGCTAAACGGATAATTTCGGGACGAGTTCCTAAAATTGTAACAACTTTTAGTTTTTGATTATTGTTTATTCCCATTTTGTTGAATTAAATTTATAATTATCATTTGATTCTCCTATCATATAATCTGAGAAAACAAGTAATTTAGAATTTTCCTCTAAAGCTTGAATAGAGCTTGCATGTCCAGCATCAATAGTTAATGCTTCTAAGTTAATTGAATCAATTTCGAAGGACATAATTTTTGCATTTACAGGCGGATTTTCAAAATCATCAATTTTAACTAATTTAATTAAGAATTTACCACTAACTGCAACAAACCATCGTTTTTCAATTTGATGCCCCTGCCAAGCTCTCTTTGTCTCCAAATCTTTATTCTCGATAACATACATTCGTTTTACTTCGGAAAGATTGAGTTCATTATTGAATAGTAATTTTCCTCTTTCATCTGAATAAAAATCCCCAATTATTTTACTAAACATTTTTATTCTTAAATATTTCTAGTTTATTCAACAAAATTTTCACTCCTTCAACGTTTTCCCGTTTTGTATTATGAGAGTTATAATCTTCAATTTCAGCTTGAATTTCCTTTCCTTCAGAAAAATATTTAGCATAATTGAGATCTCTATTGTCTGCAGGTATACGATAAAAATTTCCCATGTCTTCTGCTTTCATCATTTCTTCACGAGTACATAAGGTTTCGTACAGCTTTTCGCCATGCCTTGTACCAATAATTTTAATCTGATTTTTTACATTTTTCAATTGACAAATCGCTTCTGCTAAATCTCCGATTGTCGCGGCGGGAGCTTTATTAACAAATAAATCACCAGCGTTACCATGTTCAAATGCAAATAAAACTAACTCAACAGCTTCTTCCAAGGACATCAAGAAACGTGTCATATTTGGATCAGTTAAGGTTAACACTTCTCCCTTTTCGATTTGAGATAAAAACAATGGAATTACAGAGCCTCTTGATGCCATTACATTTCCATAACGGGTTAAACAAACCGTGGTGTCTACCAAATTTCGCGCCTCTGCAATAGCTACCTTTTCCATCATTGCTTTAGAGATCCCCATAGCATTAATAGGATAAGCAGCCTTATCAGTTGATAAACATATAACTTTATTTACTTTATTCGAAGAAGCTGCACGAATTACATTATGAGTTCCTTCCACATTGGTCTTTACTGCTTGCATAGGGAAAAACTCACAAGACGGGACTTGTTTTAAGGCTGCTGCATGAAAAACATAATCAACATTCCTCATTGCATATTCTATACTATCATAATCTCTAACATCGCCTATAAAATATTTAATTTTATCATTTTTATAAAAATTACGCATATCATCTTGTTTTTTTTCGTCGCGAGAAAATATGCGAATTTCTCTAAAATGATCAGTATGTAAAAAACGATCTAAAACAGCACTACCAAATGAACCAGTACCTCCTGTAATCAATAAAACTTTATCTTTAAACATCTATATCTTTTAAATATATTAATTAAACTTACAACCGTCCATCAACTTGTTCCTTTAAAATCCCTTTTACATCATAAACAACAGCTGTTTTTTTCTGAAGCTTACTAATATTAAGATTTTGAAATTCTTTATGAGCAACGCCCAAAACGACAGCATCAAATTGTTGGTCAGGCAATGACTGTGTACTTACAATATTGTATTCATGCTTTACTTCAGCGGGGCTAGCCCAAGGGTCATATATAGTAAGAGCAATTCCATAATCTTCCAAAGCACCAACCATATCTACAATTTTGGTATTACGTACATCAGGGCAATTTTCTTTAAAAGTAATTCCAAGCATTAAAAGATTTGCACCATTTACTGTTATACCTTTCTTTATCATCAACTTAACAACCCTTGACGCAATATATTCTCCCATACTATCATTTAGCCTTCGACCTGCTAATATTATTTCTGGATGATATCCAAACTCCTGAGCACGTTGTGCTAAATAATACGGATCAACTCCAATGCAATGTCCACCAACTAGTCCAGGTTGAAAAGGTAAAAAATTCCATTTTGTTTTCGCTGCCTCAAGAACTGCATGCGTATCAATATTCATTAAGTTAAATATCTTGGCTAACTCATTGACAAATGCTATATTAATATCACGTTGGGAATTTTCGATAACTTTAGCTGCTTCAGCTACTTTAATACTGGGTGCTAAATGCGTACCCGCAGTAATAACACTTTTATACAACTCGTCTACAACAATTCCAATTTCAGGATTGGAACCTGCAGTAACTTTTAAAATTTTTTCGACAGTATGTTCTTTATCTCCAGGATTAATCCTTTCTGGAGAATATCCTGCAAAAAAATCAATATTAAATTTCAATCCAGATACTTTTTCAAGGACAGGTACACATTCTTCTTCTGTTACACCTGGATATACAGTAGATTCATATATTACAATATCTCCTTTTTTCAAAACAGCTCCAACAGTTTCGCTAGCTTTATATAATGGAGTTAAATCTGGTCTGTTATTCTTATCTACTGGAGTAGGAACAGTAACTATATATATGTTGCATTCTTTTAAAATTGATAAATCGTCTGTGCAAAAAAGTCCTTTTTCATTAGAAGATTCAGTCATCAAAACCTCTTTTAACTCATTAGAATCAACTTCAAAAGTACTATCGTATCCAGTATTTAATTCTCCGATTCTAGTCTTATTTATATCAAATCCCACAGTAGGATATTTAGTTGCAAATAATCTAGCTAAAGGAAGTCCTACGTAACCTAGCCCTATAATGGCAATTTTTTTCATTTTAAAAATTTAAGTATTAAATAATCCCTAAAAAGATTAATTTTATTTTATTTTAAATTATTATAATACCAAGTTACAGCCTCTTTCAATCCTTCTTGAATAGAAAACTTTGGTTCGTATCCTAATAATTTTTTTGCCTTTTCAATGCTGGCTAATGAGTGAGGAATATCTCCAATTCTGTCCGGTCCATGTAAAACTTCAACATTATCAATTTTACTATCAAAATCAGATAAATATTTTTTTATATAACCAACCAACTCCAATAATGTTGTACGGTCGCCAAAAGCAGTATTGTAAACTGTATTAATAGCTTCAGGGTTTTTCGTTTCTATCGCTAGCTCATTCATTTGAATCACATTATCAATATATGTAAAATCTCTTGAATAATTTCCATCACCATTAATAACAGGACTTTCGTAATTCATAAATTGCATAACAAACTTCGGTATAACTGCGGCATAAGCACCTTTAGGATCTTGTTTCCTTCCAAATACGTTAAAGTAACGCAGTCCGATAACTTCCAAACCATAAGTGCTACTAAAAATATTAGCATATAATTCGTTAACATATTTAGTTACTGCATATGGAGAAAGCGGTTTCCCAATTACATCTTCAATTTTTGGCAATTCTTTAGAATCTCCATAAGTAGAGGAGCTAGCAGCATATATGAAACGTTTAACTTTAGCATCACGAGCAGAAGTGAGCATATTTAAAAAACCTGAAACATTTACATCGTTGGTTGTAATTGGATCATTGATTGAACGTGGGACAGACCCTAAAGCTGCTTGATGCAATACATAATCAACTCCTTCAACGGCCTTTTCACAATCTGATAAATTACGAATATCCCCCTCAATCAAATTGTAATTAGGATTTTCTAAGAAAGACAAAATGTTATGCCTATGTCCTGTCGAAAAATTATCAAGACAAGTTACTTTATATCCTTTGTTTAAAAAGTATTCTGATAAATTAGATCCTATAAAACCAGCACCTCCTGTAATAAGTATTCTCAACATTCTATATTTTTTAAAATTCTTCTAACCACTAAATACAACAGAGTTAGAACTGCCGCAACAAGACCTCCAAAGAACATACCTTTTGCCATACCTACACGCTCTTTTGACAACGGTAAAATAGGCCTGTCAATAACTTGAATTAAAGGAGTTTCTTTACGCAAAGTTACTTTAGCTAATTCTGCTTGCTTGACTAATTCCGTCAAAATTGCAGTATTTGCCTGAACATCAACTTGTCTTTTAACTGATGGGGCTCTACGGATATTGAGTGCAGGGTTCAAATTAAAAGTATTATCATTGGCGATAGCTACCCCACTAATGGCACTATTAAGCTCACTACGTATAGAATCAACCTGATGCTCTAAAATAGCCATATTCATTCGAGCTTTTTTGCTTTTAGTTTCTATATAAAATTTACCTACTTGCTTAGCCAATGTTTCACAAAATATTTTTGCAAAAAATTCATTAGTAGAACTAACATCCATAGTTATAATCGAAATTTTCTTATCTTTTTGATAGACTGACAAACCTGATTTCGATAAATTATTATACATTATTCCCAAAATACTATCCTGAACCCTTGTAAAGTTTTTTCGATCTGCAAATGGTGAAAACTGGATCTTATTTAAAGATGGGTTGTTATTCCAAGATTCACGCCAATTATTATTTTGAATATATAATTCAGCGATAGAAATATCTTTCCCATTCAACTTAACAGGAGACAATAATGTTTTCTCTACCATAGTTCGCGATTTGAACAATTCTGCTAAATTAGAACCCGTAAATATTCCACCACCACTTCCTCCTAAATCTAAACCAAAAGAACTTGCTAAACCTAAAGCTCCTCCTATATTAGCTCCGCCAGATTTATCATCTTCTAATGCAAAAGAAAGCGTTGCAGTATAAATTGGTTTTTTAAAAAGTGAATATGTTAATCCTAATGTTGCTCCTATAATTCCTGCACATGCAATAATTTTCCATTTAGAAAGCAAATAAGTATACCATTCTTTTCCTTTGTTAATCAATTCCTTTATCGAAATTTCATTATTTTCTGTAATTCTTTTTTCCATAAAGAAAATTATTTAAAAGCAGTTACTATTAATAACGCCAAGCTTGTAAGTACGCTACCGATACTAACCCATTCACCCGTACTCATCTTTTTAGTTTCTGGTTTTTCAGGAACAACAATTTGAGAATCTGGCTGAACAGTAGGATAAGACCTAAAAAATAAAAATGATTTTGTAACTGATGCTTTTCCGTTAGGATAAATTATATATGCTTTTTTCTTCCATCCTTTATGATCCACGCCGCCAACTGCATCTATATAATATTTGAACCCTTTACCGTTTCGATAAGGAATTTCAGAAGTTAACAATACATTTCCTGTGACTTTAACTCCTTCATTGTAAATCGAAACTTCAATTTCATCACCTGGAAATAACGTGACATTTGAATAATGATTTTTATCTTTTACAATTTTTTCCCAGTTCACTGGAATTGTTGCATATTTCAAATCTTCCTTTAATTTTTTGGTCAACTTTTCCTTTAAAGTATCATTTTTAGATAAATTCAAATCTATACTTTCAATTTTTTCAATCTGTTCTTGTTTGATGGGTCTCTTAATTTTCATTCCATCCAAATTTGCTATCGATGTCAAACCTCCTGCCCTCATAACAACATTATAAACCGTTTCTTTTTTATTGGCCAAAACATATTTACCCGGATATCCAACTGCTCCTGAAACTAAAACCATCTGTGGTTTTTCATATACAGCCATTTTACGAATGTTAATTACATCAAAAGGTTTTAGAAGAAAGTTTTTAACTTGTTCATTGTTATCTGCTGTAATTTCAAGTTCAACTAATTCAACGCGTTTTGGATCGGCATCATCAATAACATCAGACTTTACCATTCTAGCAATTTCAACCCTTTTTGATGCTGAACCGGTAAGACCACCTACTTGAACTACTAAATCGTTTAAAGTCAAATTTTCAAAATACTCATATTCACCAGGATTTTTTACTTCGCCGTCAATTGTTACTTTATATTCTTCTCTGAACTCTAGAATAGAATATACCGTTACAATATCTTCTCTCTTTAATTCAATATCCGAATTTAGATCTCCTGATAATGCACCTGCTAAATCTACATTTACAATTTCAGTAGTTAAATCTGTTTTTAATCGAATAATTCTTGCTCTTTTTGTGTATGCATCTTCCTTAAGTCCTTCTGCTCTGGTAATCAGATCAGAAATTCTCATTCCTTCATTATAAGAGTAATAATCTGGTCTAAAAACTGCTCCTTCAATTTTAATACGATTTTCAAAACGATTTAAAATCTTAGTAACCTTAAAGACATCTCCTGATTGTGGAATATACTGGCCATATTCGCTTTCGTTAATGTCATGAACTTTAAATTCTTTTCCTGTTTTTTGCAAAACATTTACAGAAGCCGTATAGGCGAACTCATTAAATCCTGAAGCAAAATTTAATAAATCAGAGAATTTTTCGCCTTTTTTCATTTCGAAAATTCCAGGGCGCTTTACTTCTCCTTCAACTACAACTCTATCTGTATAAGAAGGAATTCTAATGACATCATTATCTTTTAATGTTACGTTATCAGATTGATCTCCTTTTACTAAAAATTTATAAATATCAATATTTCTATAAACTTTATTATTTCTTAGCAACTCAATATTTCGATAACTTCCATTTTTTCCTGGACCACCAGCTAAATGCAATGCATTGTAAACAGTCGCTAGTGATGAAATTGAATAATTCCCAGGTTGTTTTCCGCCGACAATAGTAACTTTAATAGTTCTAATGCCGCTCAAACTAACACTAACTTGCGATTGTCCAGATCTTACTGTGCTATATACTCTTGCAATTGCTGCTTTGATCTTTTGAGTAGCTGCTTCTATTGTCATTCCAGAAACCGCAATTTGACCAACATAATCAATTGTTATTCTGCCTTCAACACTTACTGGAATACTAGCATTATACTCCTGAACTCCATAGACACTAACTTGTAATTCATCACCAGGACCTAAAACATAATTCATTGGTGTTGCTAATTTTAAATCTGGCTCAAAATTTAATGTTGGATTATCAAATAATTCCGAACCAAAAATCAAAGCATTTAATGAATCTTTTACCTTATCATTTTTGATTTTTTCCTGTTTTCGACCAAACTCAGAATCTTTATCAGTTTTCTTTAACTTATTTTCTTTCTCTGAATCTTTATTCTTATCAGAATCTTTAGCGATTTTCTTTTCGTATTCTGCAAGTTTAATTCTTAATTTATTAAACTCAGTTTGACTCATACCTTTTGATAAAGCCATTGGCTCAACTTGATCAAGAGTTGCATTATTACTTTTTAATTGGGCGCTAATTTTAGCCAAGTCATCATCTGACAAATAGTCAACTTTTACTGTGCTTAAGTCTTTTGATTTTAACAAGTCTTGCGCATGAACACTAAATGAAAATGCAAAAACAAATAATAGAGTAAGAACGTAAGTTATTTTCTTCATATAGAATAAATTATATAATCTTAAATTATTTAGTAATTTATGAGTATTGCTTCTGATAATACTCTTTATAAGCCCCTGAAGTAACATTTTTCAGCCACTCCTCGTTATCCAAATACCAATTAATTGTTCTTTCCAAACCTTCTTCAAAAGTCACAGATGGCTTCCAACCTAATTCTTTATTGATTTTTGACGCATCAATCGCATAACGCAAATCATGCCCAGGTCTATCTTTTACGTAGGTAATTAATTTTTCAGATGTTCCAGTTTCCCTTCCTAATTTATTATCCATAATATGGCAAAGTAATTTTACCAAATCAATGTTCTTCCACTCATTGAAACCTCCAATATTATAAGTTTCATGATTTTTACCTTCATGAAATACCAAATCAATCGCTATCGCATGATCTTCAACAAAAAGCCAATCGCGCGTATAATTACCATCACCATAAACTGGCAGAGGTTTATTGTTTATGATATTGTTTATAAAAAGCGGAATTAATTTTTCAGGAAAATGGTATGATCCATAATTATTTGAACAGTTTGTCAAAACATAAGGCAAACCATAAGTTTCTCCATATGCTCTTACAAAGTGATCTGAACTCGCTTTAGATGCAGAATAAGGAGAATTAGGATCATAAGGAGTTGTTTCTGTAAATAAACCATCAGCACCAAGAGAGCCATATACTTCATCTGTACTAATGTGGTAAAATCTTTTACCATCAAAATTTCCTTTCCATTGATTTTTTGCAGCATTTAACAAATTCATTGTTCCAATAACATTTGTTTTCACAAATGCAAGCGGATCTTCAATTGAACGATCAACGTGAGATTCTGCAGCTAAATGCAAAACACCATCAAAATTATGTTCAGAAAAAAGTTTATCGATAAAATTTGCATCAACTATATCACCTTTTACAAAAGTATAATTAGGTTGATTTTCAATATCTTTAATATTTTCAAGATTTCCAGCATAAGTTAAAGCATCCAAATTAAAAATTTGATATTCTGGATATTTATTAACAAAACGTCTTACAACATGTGACCCAATAAAACCAGCACCGCCAGTTATAAGTATTTTTTTCATTTTTAAATTTAGATTTAGTTTAATAATTCTGAGTTCTGTTTTTCTAACTCGCTGTAAATATCTTTTACATCTTGTGAATTTTCTTTTTGCAGAATTAAATTAGCAGAAGCTGTGTGAACAAAAATTGTATTTTTTAATCCTAAAAAAGTAGTATGCAAATCACATCCAATTACCATATTTCCATTTTTATCAACTGGATGTCCTTTTGAAATTAAATAATCATAAACCGATTCAAACGATCCTAAATCTGACCAAGAAAATGAAGCAGGCACGACTTTAATTTTTTTACTACGCTCCATTACTGCATAATCAATACTGATTGAAGGTATTTCTAATGATAAATCCAGATCCAGAAAACCATCTTTATTTGCTTCCCAAACAGCTTTTGATTTTTCATAAACATCAGGCTGAAATTGCTTTAGTTCCTCTAAAAGAACACCAGCTTTAAAACAAAACATCCCACTATTCCATAAAAAATTACCTCTCGCAATAAATTCTTTTGCAGTCGTTTCATTTGGTTTTTCACGGAACGATATTACAGTATCTCCTTTTGATTCGATATAGCCGTATCCTGTTTCAGGTTTCGTTGGAATTACTCCAAATGTTACTATATAGCCATCATTTGCTTTTGAAATAGCTTCATTAATGGCACTATTGTAGTTATCCATTAAATCAATAATATGATCTGATGGCGTTATAATCAAGATATCTTCAGGATCTGAAGCAAATGCCGCAAAAGCAATCGCGGCAGCTGTATTTCTAGGAGTTGCTTCAACAATATTTGTATATAATGTTGAAGCCTTTTCCATCACTTTTCCACTTAAATGATGATTGTCAACATTTCCTACCACCATAACTTTATTTGCCAAATGACTATT
Source organism: Flavobacterium mesophilum (assembly GCF_039581405.1). Lineage (NCBI taxonomy): Bacteria > Pseudomonadati > Bacteroidota > Flavobacteriia > Flavobacteriales > Flavobacteriaceae > Flavobacterium > Flavobacterium mesophilum. The sequence goes on from NZ_JBCPXZ010000004.1 coordinate 399,666, forward strand.
ACGATTGACTGTCATTTCAAATAAAGATTTCCCTTCAAATATTTCTAAATATTGTTTCGGCTGACTTTTACGAGAAAGAGGCCACAATCTGCTTCCTACTCCACCAGTCAAAATTACATGCGTAATTAATTTTTTTGTACCCATATTTCTAAATAAAAAAAAGAATTTTGGAAACTATAATCTATTGTCAGCTATAGCACCCAAAACTCCTTTTATATCATAAATTAAACTTTTTTCTTTCTGCAAGCTTGAAAAATCTAACTCTAAAAACTCAACATGTGAAACTCCTAGAACTATTGCATCAAATTTATTGCTTGGAATAGTGTTTAATGTTATTAAATTATATTCTTTTATTACATCATCTGCATTTGCAAGCGGATCGAATACTGTAACTAAGATGCCATATTCTTTTAAAGCTTTTACAACATCAACAATTTTAGTATTCCTGACGTCAGGGCAATTCTCCTTGAAAGTAATTCCAAGCATTAACAATTCAGCTCCATTAACAGAAATACCTTTTTTTATCATTAACTTCACGATCTGCGAAGCTACATATTCGCCCATACTATCATTCAAACGTCGTCCTGCTAAAATTATTTCAGGATGATATCCGAACTCTTGAGCTCGTTGTGCCAAATAATATGGGTCAACCCCAATACAATGCCCACCTACCAATCCAGGTTTGAATGGCAAAAAATTCCATTTTGTGGCTGCTGCCGCTAATACTTCTTGAGTATCAATATTCATCAAATTGAATATCTTGGCTAGCTCATTTACAAAAGCAATATTAATGTCTCTCTGAGAATTTTCTATCACTTTGGCAGCTTCAGCAACTTTAATTGTAGGTGCCAAATGTGTTCCTGCAGTAATTACAGATTTGTATAAAGCATCTACTCTTAAACCAATTTCTGGAGTAGAACCGGAAGTTACTTTTAAAATTTTCTCAACAGTATGTTCTTTATCTCCAGGATTGATACGCTCAGGAGAATATCCTGCGTAAAAATCAACATTAAATTCAAGTCCTGAAATTCGTTCTAAAACCGGTACGCATTGTTCTTCTGTCACACCTGGATATACTGTTGATTCATAGATAACTATATCTCCTTTTTTTAAAACAGCACCAACAGTTTCACTAGATTTATAAAGCGGTGTCAAATCAGGACGATTATTTTTATCAACAGGTGTTGGGACTGTAATAATGAAATAATTACAATCTGCAATATCCTCAGAAAAATTTGTACAGTACAACCCTGATTCTTTTTCAGGATTATCAATTAATACTTTTTGCAAAGTTTCTTGATCAACTTCCAGAGTCGAATCTATTCCAGATTTTAAACTCGCAACTCTCGATTTGTTAATATCAAATCCAATAACTTGATATTTTGTAGCAAATAAACGTGCTAAAGGAAGACCAACATAACCCAAACCTATAACAGCTATTTTTATGTTTTCGTTCATTTAAAAAATATTAGCATTAATCATAACAACACATGGCTTCGCCATTCCAAGTCCCATTTAATTGCTCGGTTTACTAAAAAAAGTGTATTCACGGCAAATATAAGATAATAACTCAATTTATTCAATACGGTTTCCCGTAATACTATTAAAACAAAAAAATAAGAAAATTTTTAAAAACCCAACTAACTATTTATCAGCATGTAAAAAAAATCATTATAAAAAAAACAGAAAACAAAAACCTCAAAATTGAGCATTTTTATCTTCTGTTTATATTCTCTGTAAACAAAATTACTTGTATTTTATCTTTAATACACATCCCAAAGATTCTAGGACCAAAATATAATGTGTATTTGAAACTTCTTGCACAATTGCATCTTGATTACTAAATACTCCAGACTCCAATTTTATCTTGTCCCCTACTTGTATCGAAGATACCGAAATGTCACTAACATTCGAAGCTTGTAAACTTGATTTAATTATATTTATTTCTTCATCACGAACTATTGCAGGTTTTCCGAGCCAAAATAAATATCTTACGACCCCGGGAATATTAAAAACAGAATTTCTGTCTATTTCTGCTAGTTGCACAAATACATAAGAATTAAAAAGAGGCAATTCGACCTTTTTTTTTCTATCTGACCATTGTTTAACTTGAGTAATTAATGGGCAATAGCATTCAATACCAATTTGCGTCAATCTTTCTGCAACCTTTTTTTCCCATTTGGGTTTCGTATAAAGCACGTACCAATTCATAAACTCTAATTTATTGAAATAAAATCCCCAACATTATCTCCATTATTAACTTTGCATTAAATTTCACTCCAATATAAATTATTGATTAAGAACCAATTCCTTTATAAATGAACCCAATAGACTCAAGTTCTTTTCCATTTAATATATTTCGTCCATCAAATAAAAACGCGGGTTTATGCATTGAATCGTATATTTTTTGCCAATCATATGTAATAAATTCGTCCCATTCTGTTAGAATTGAAATTGCATGTGAGCCTCTACAAGCCTCATAAGGATCATTGTATACAGTTATTGCTTTGCTATTTTCTTCACTTGATCGCGTTTGCAAATAGTCCAAATCACTTAACATTTTGCTTTGTGAAACTTTAGGATCATATACTGAAACATTCGCTTGTTCATTAATTAAATCATCTGCAACATATATCGCTGCCGACTCCCTTGTATCATTTGTATCTTTTTTGAAAGCCCATCCTAAAAATGTGATTTTCTTATCTGCAACAGTATTGTATAAAGTTTGAACAATTTTATTAGAGAATCTTCTTTTTTGATGATCATTCATTATGATTACTTGTTCCCAATAATCAGCTACTTCATTCAATCCGTAAGATTTCGCGATATATACTAAATTCAAAATATCTTTTTGAAAACAAGAACCTCCGAAACCTACTGAAGCTTTTAAAAATTTTGCTCCTATTCGACTGTCCATTCCTATTGCTTTTGCTACTTCATTCACATTGGCTCCAGTCTTTTCACACAACTCAGACATTGCATTGATTGATGAAATACGTTGCGCCAAAAATGCATTTGCTGTAAGTTTAGACAATTCTGATGACCATACATTTGTTGTCAAAATTTTATCTTTATCAACCCAATTTGCATAAACATCAACCAAAGCTTTAATAGCACTCTCTCCTTCTGGTGTTGTGTCTCCTCCAATCAAAATACGATCTGGATTCAACAGGTCAGTCACTGCTGTTCCTTCTGCCAAGAATTCTGGATTTGATAAAATTTGAAATTGAACACCATTTCCAGTATTGTCCAAAATACTCTTAATAGCTTCCGCTGTCCTTACAGGCAAGGTAGATTTCTCTACAACTATCTTGTTTTCTTTTGAAACTTTTGCGATTTGTCTCGCGCACAATTCGATATATTTTAAATCAGCCGCCATACCTTTTCCCTTACCGTAAGTTTTGGTCGGTGTGTTAACTGATATAAAAATTACTTGAGCTTCATCAATTGCTTTTTCAACATCTGTCGAAAAGAAAAGATTTCTTCCTCTAGCTTCTGATACGATTTTAGACAAGCCTGGTTCATAGATTGGAATATTTTCTGTATTCGGATCATTCCAATCTTTAATTCTTTGTTCGTTCAAGTCAACAACTGTAACTTGAATATGTGGACATTTTTGAGCAATAACCGCCATCGTTGGACCACCAACATAACCAGCACCAATGCAACAAATTTTTGTAATTTTCATTTATTCTACTATTATCTTAGTCTACTTTTCTTTTAAATTATTCCAGTACCAACTTACTGCTTCTTTCAAACCTTCCTGCAAAGAATATTTTGGATTATAACCTAGCATATTTTTTGCCTTCTCAATGCTTGCTAAAGAATGAGGAATATCGCCAGCTCTATTTTCACCATAAACAATTTGAACATCAGCAATTTTTGGATCAAATTCTGATAGATATTTTCTCAAATATTCTACTAAATCATTCAATGTATTGCGTTCACCATAAGCTGTATTATAAACAGTATTGACAGCATTTGCATTTACGCTTTTCATTGCCAATTCATTCATTTGAATTACATTTTCTATATATGTAAAATCTCTTGAATAATTTCCGTCACCATTAATTACAGGGCTTTCATACTTCATCATCTGCATAACAAATTTCGGAATTACTGCCGCATAAGCGCCTTGTGGGTCTTGTCGGCGTCCAAAAACATTAAAATACCGCAAGCCGATAGTTTCTAAACCATATGTTTTGCTAAAAATCTCAGCATACAATTCATTTACATATTTAGTAATCGCATATGGAGATAACGGCTTGCCTATTACATCTTCGACTTTAGGCAATCCCACAGAATCCCCATACGTTGAAGAACTTGCCGCATAAACAAATCTCTTTACTTTTTCATCTCTAGCTGCAACCAGCATGTTCAAAAACCCAGAAACATTTACATCATTTGTTGTAATCGGATCGTTTATTGATCTTGGAACAGAGCCTAAAGCAGCTTGATGCAAAACATAATCAGCACCTTGCACTGCCAAAACACAATCAGATAGATTTCGAATGTCGCCTTCTATCAATTTAAAATTTGGATTTCCTATAAAACTATCCAAATTGTGACGATGACCGGTTGAAAAATTATCCAGACATATCACTTTATTGCCGCGTGCCAAAAAATATTCGGAAAGATTTGAGCCAATAAATCCTGCTCCACCCGTAATTAAAATAGTATTTTGATTTGCTATTTCCATTGAAATCAAATTTATTTCTTCGTCAATTTATTAAATAAAGTTTTTACTGAATTTGACTTTTTCTCATCATCAAGATATCCATTTGAATAATTTCCATAACCATAGCCATATCCATACGCAGAACCATATTTCGCCTTATTTTCATACCCATTCAAAACAATACTTGCGTTATTTAATTCACCTCTTTTAACCCTTGTGTTCAACAACGTAATCATATCTTTTTTAGTGTAATTCTGTCTTACAATATACAATGTAACATCAGAATATTGAGATAGCTCCAAAGCATCTGACACTAAACCAACTGGCGGTGTATCTAAAATGATATAATCGTATTTCTTTTTTAGTTCTTCGATCATTTCTCGCATTGCATCGCTCAAAATCAGTTCTGAAGGATTTGGCGGAATAGGCCCAGAAAGTATAACATCAAGATTTGGAATCTGAGTTGGATTTGTAATTTCATCGAGACTATTTTGCTTAATCAAATAATTCACGACTCCAATTTTATTGATCAAACTAAACTCGTCTGCCAATCTAGGTTTTCTTAAATCTAATCCAACAATGACTGTTTTCTTTTCGCTTAAAGCAAAAACTGTAGCTATGTTTATAGAGCAAAATGTTTTCCCTTCGCCACTTATTGAAGAAGTAATCATCAAAGTTTTTGACCCGCTAACTTGTTGCTTTTTATACAAAAACTGTAATGAAGATCGTATTGCTCTAAATGATTCAGAAAGTGCTGATTTTGGTTTATCAAAAACGGCAAGATTTACTCCTTCCTTATTAACGCCAACTACACCAATTATTGGTATTTGGCTTAGCTTAGTAACATCTTCTGTATTTTGAATAGAGTTATTAATAAAAAAAATCACTAGTATGACAGAAAGGGGAATCAAAATCCCTAAAAACAAAGCCAATATATAATTTACTGAAGTTTTTGGTCCCACCAAAACTCCGCTAATACCTTTAGCTGGATCAATAAAATGAATATCAGACAAATTGGATGCTCTTACGATTTCAGCTTCATTTCTTTTTTGTAAAAATGTAGTGTAAATGTTATCATTTAAATCATACTTCCTTTTGATTTTCAGCAATTCCTGCTGGTCCTCTGGCAACCTTTTTGCTGTATTTTCTGCTTCTCCAATTTTAGCATTTATTAACGATAAATCATAAATCAAAGAAGCTTTTGCTGAGATGATATTCTCTAACAAAACACTTTTTACTGCCTCCATTTGATTATCAAAATCTTTAAAAATCTTATCGCTTTTTACAGCATAAGCCATCTCTGATCTTTGTGTAGAAAGCCCTATCAATTTAGAAATATTTGCTACGATATTAGGATCATCAATTCCTGCAACAGATGGAGCAGGCAATCTTGAATAATCAACACTATTATTTAAGTACGCTCGTAAAGAGTTATAATACGTAATTTTTCTGGTAATTTGATCTTTCTGATTGTCAAAATCCATTATTCTAGAAGAAAACTTATCAGCGCCGCCCTCCAATTCATAAATATTTTTGTCCTTTCTAAATGACTTCAACTCATTTCCAGTTTGTTTCAATTGTGACTCCATTGCGACAAGAGTACTGTCTATGAATTTTATTGTATTGGTTGCAAATTGATTTTTACCGTCCAACTGAATTTTCATCAGCATTCTCACAGTGGCATTGAGGTATTCTACAAGTCTTGCTTTATTTGTACCCTGCATGCTCAATGTCAATATTGAGCCTCCTTTGTCATCAGAACTTACATTTATGCCTTTATAACGTGAAACTGTACCATCAAAATCATTGAACTTGACATAATATTCATTGCCTTTATACAGCCCCGGATTGTCATTAATTTGAAGTTTCCAATTCAAAAAAGGCAAAGAAACTTGCTCTCCAACCTTATATCTTTTTATAAATTCAATTGGTTGAACTGCTGTGTTAGAATATGAATCTTCAGCATAATTAATAAGCGAAACGGAATTATTTTCAAATGGTATTCGAATCTCATACACATTTTCACTAATGAACTTAATTTTAATCAGAGTATTGGCTAATTGCCCTCTGGATTTATCGATATCAACATAAAAAGGCACTGCACCATAGGAATCGATTAGGTTGTACTTGCCCATAGTTAAGTAATCAATATAATATTGTAATTTACTAACTACTAACTCATTATGAGACCTTGATTGCAATATGGTTGTAATTCCATTAACTTGATCTGAAATCCCTCCCCAGTTAAACACTAAACTAGTATTTGAAGTAAAAAACGGATTGCTTTCTTCCTTAATTGATATTAAAGTCTGCATTCCGTAAATCTTTTCTTTTCGTATGTTTACTTGATATGCGATTGTAAAAGCAATGATTAAACTAACTAAAAACCATTTCCAATAGCTGAGAATTTTCAGCAACAAACCTTTAAAATCAAAACTTGACTGATTTTCAAAAATCGAAAAATCTTTTATATCTAACATTTTCTAAGTCTAATTATAGTTTTGATAATTATTTTATAATTAAATAAACTGTTGTTGCCAATGACAGCAAAGTAATAATGGTACCAATTGATTGAATTCCTGTTTGCCCAGTTCCCCAAGTTTTTTGGCGCAATGGCTTAACATAAATATAATCGTTGGGTTGTAAATAGTAATATGGCGACTTCATTACATTAACATCTGTCAAATCAATCTCATGCATTTGCACACCTGTAGGAGTTTGGCGAATTATAGTAACCGCTTTTCTATTTCCGACCGTATTAATATCTCCTGCATTTGCAACAGCTTCCATAATATTTACATGCTCTTGAAATAGTGTTTTTGTTCCTGTGCTACTTACCTCACCATTAATTGTATATCTAAATCCAGCCAATTTTACTGTTACAAATATGTTTGCATCTGTCTTAAAGTAATCTTCAAGTAATTTTTTCTCAATTATCACTCGAACTTCCTCTAAAGTATAACCTATAACATTTATTTCTCCCAAAATTGGAATTCTAATATTTCCATGATCATCAACCGTAAAACCATCAAAATACAATGCAGCCTCTGATCTTCCTGAAGTCAAATTTGCGCTTTCTGTTTTATTAAAAATAGAAACCAATTTAGGATCTATCGCTTTTAAATTGATACTTAAAACATCATTTACCTGAATCCTATAAGGCTTAGTTTGTACGGCTGCTACAGTATTTGAATCTTCTGAAGTGTTTTTATCCTGCAGATACACTAAATCTTTAATCGGAATACACGAAGTAAAAAGTGTACTGATCAACAGCAGGATATAAAAGCTTTTTCTTGTCATTGTTAAAATTTTATCGCAAATATAGCTTTTCATTTATTCTTCAGAAAATCTATATTTTATTTGGGGGATTTTGTTTAATTGTTTTTGAATGTTTTTTCAAATGGAACGCGGTGCAAGATACTTCTTCCTAGCGTAACTTCATCAGCATATTCTAATTCATCGCCTACAGATATCCCTCTTGCAATTGTAGAAATTACAATTTGTGATTCTGCAATTTGTTTATAGATATAAAAATTTGTCGTGTCGCCTTCCATGGTTGAACTTAGCGCAAAAATAATTTCTACGACTTTTCCAGATTTTACTTTTTCGACCAAACTTGAAATATTCAACTGACTTGGACCGACACCTTCAATTGGAGAAATCTTCCCTCCCAGCACGTGATAAATTCCTTTATACTGCCCTGTGTTTTCAATAGCCATAACATCACGAATATCCTCTACAACACAAATAGTTTGATGATTTCTAGAGGCATTCGCACAAATTTCACAAACTTTTGTATCTGAAATGTTATAACAGTTTTCACAAAATTTAATATTCTCACGCATATTTAAAAGTGCCTGAGACAAAAAGCCAGTTTGCTCTTTTGGTTGTTTAAGCAAATGAAGCACTAGTCGCAACGCTGTACGTTTGCCAATACCAGGCAATTGCGACATTTCATTAACCGCCTTCTCTATTAATTTTGATGAAAATTCCATGACGACAAAAGTAACATTTTTAACGGTATCAGAGCCTTTCAAACAATTAAATTCAAGACGAAAAGAAACAGAAATTATTCTTGTTGCTATATGCTCATAAAAAACAAAACTTTCCAATGATATTGGAAAGTTTTAAAAACGTTTTTTTTCAATTAATATTGGTTCGTGGCCAATAAAACTAATGTACATGCAACTTCAACCTCAATATTATTTAATTCTAACAATTGATATAATTCGGGATTCTCTGTTCCTGGATTAAAAATTACTCTTTTAGGTTGCGCTTCGATAATATAATTATAATAATCACGCTGACGAGTTGGATTCAAATAAAGGGTTACAGTATCGATATTTTTTACAGGAATTGCTTTAGTATGAATTTTCACTCCGGCAACTTCTCCTGCATTTTGACCAATTGCCAAAACAGTATGACCTTTTTGAGTAAGCATATTTATTGCTCTATATGCATAACGGTCTTGTTTTGTAGTTGCTCCAAGCAACAAAGTTTTTTTGTTTTTCATCATTTTTAGATATTCTACAAAAGTAGTCAAAAAGGATGAGCTTGACTTGCCTTATCAATTTAGAATATTGACTCAAAAAAAATAATATCATAATATAAATTTTCCTGCCAAAATAAAAATTTAACTACATTTACTTCACTAATCAAAACTTTATGGACATATTCATTTACCTATTTGCAGCTCTTTTTTCTGTTTTAAACCCAATAGGTACGGTTCCAATTTTTGTGGGACTAACTCAACATGATTCTCAAAAAGAACGATCCAGAATTTCTCTTTGGACTGCTATTAATGTTTTTATCATTTTATTGGTTTCGTTTTTTATTGGCCAATATGTTTTAACCTTTTTTGGAATCAGCATTGATGCGCTTCGAATTGCCGGCGGAATTGTAATCGTGAATTCAGGATTCTCTTTATTATCTGGTAAATTCAATAAAAAACGAGGAATCAATAAAAAAATTGAAAATGAAGTACAACAACGAAACGATATTGCACTAACGCCACTTGCTATTCCGATGTTGGCTGGGCCAGGATCTATATCTTTATTAATTGCCTTTTATCAAGAACATCATGAAATAGAAGAAATCATTTTTTCTTGTTTGGCTATTTTGGCTATCGCAATTGCAATTTTTGCTATTCTAAAAAGTGCACATTATTTAGCTCGAATACTTGGTGCATCAGGAATTGTGGCAATTTCAAGAATTGTTGGTTTTATAGTAATTTCAATCGGAATTCAATATATTGTAAGTTCGATTGTAAACATTATAAAAGGCAATTTGATGTAACAGTTTTTTTTATAAAAATAAAAAATGGGATAGAACTAAATGTTTTATCCCATTTTTATTTTATTCAAAATGCTAATTCTAGCTTCTTGGCAAAAACACTTCAGCCATCATGCATCTTGCACTTCCGCCTCCACAAGCTTCAATTGTATCTAAGCTTGAACTCAAAATTTCAGCGTGTTTTTCTAATTGTGCAATTTGTTTTGGAGTAAGGCTCTGATGTGCGGAAGCACTCATAACAATATATTTTTTATCATTTGTTCCTCGAACTTCCAACATATTACCTGCAAAATTATTCACTTGATCTTCTGTAATCAAGATAATTTCTTTATTATCATCTTTTAGGTTTTCTAGAACCATTTTGCGCTCTTTTTTATCATCAATGCAATCTGCACAAATAACTGCAAAAGTTTCACCCAAACACATCATCACATTGGTATGATAAATCAGTTTGCGTTCTCCGTCTACCGTTTGAAAAGCTTCAAAAATTACTGGAGCATAGTCAAAATCTTCGCAGAATTCAATAAACAACTCTTCATCTGCACGTGGCGATAATGCGCAATATGCTTTTGAATTGGCACGATCTAAAAGCAAACTTCCTGTTCCTTCTAAAAAATAACCATCATCTTCAGCAGATGTATAATCCATTATATTCGAAATCTCAAAACCTTTCTCTTCTAGAGTATCCAAAATATCTTCACGTCTTTCTTGACGTCTGTTTTCAGCAAACATTGGATAAAGAGCCACATCGCCATTTTCATGAAATGAAACCCAATTGTTCGGAAAAATACTGTCTGGCGTATCTGTTTCTAAAGTATCTTCAATAACCGTAACATCAACTCCTACTGCACGAAGCTTTTCAACAAAAGCATCAAATTCTTGTTGCGCTTTGGCATTTACAGTACTCGGCAAAAGTCCGTCCAATACTTTTTGGTAATAATTATTTACAGCCGTCTGCTCATTCATTCTGAATGCAACTGGACGAATCATCACGATAGCATTAGTAGTTTGTTTCATTTTATATATTTTTTTTGTTTCAAGTTTCAGGTTTCAAGTTCACAACAGAAAACCTGAAGCTTGAAACTTTTTAGTCTCTAATTAATGGTAAAGTTGAACATCTCAACAATCCTTCTTGTTTCGCAATTTCGGCATACGGGATTTCTTCAACAGTAAAGCCATTTGCACGAAGCCAGTTATTTAATCGAGTGAAATTTTTCTCAGAAACCACAACATTTTTATCAATTGAAAACACATTTGAAAACATATTATACATTTCATTTCTTTCGATATGAAACAAATTTTCTTTTCCAAAAAGATTCACTAGATACAAATAATCCGCTTCTTCACGAAAACCTCTTTTATAGATGATTCCCTTGTTTTCTCCTACTGGCTGAAAACAACAATCCAAGTGCAATGCATTATCTCTCGCTTCCAATTTAGATTTAACCAAATCAAATTCTTTTACAATTTTATTCGGAAATAATTCTTTGATATAATTTACACCATGCATATTTGTTCTTGCAGTGATGTAATCTTTATAATCACTTCCCTTATATGTTCCAATAAAAATATGGTCATTCCAAAGCATTACATCTCCTCCTTCAATATGAACTTCCTCTGGCGGTCGTACTACTTTTAACGGATCAATTTGATCTATTACATATTGAATTGCATCCAATTCTCTCTCTCTGTCTGGAAGAATATTCGATTTTACAAAAACATTGTCAATTACAAAACCAATATCTCTAGCAAATATTTGATTGTAATTTTCGATCATTTCCGGACGATAAACAGTTACATCATATTTCTGAAAAACAGCATTAAAAGCATCCATTTCAGCAACCATATCTTTTTCTACAGGATAAGTTCCTGCCTTAATATGTTCCAATGACTTAGGATCATAAGCTTCCTCCAGCGTTGGAGTCGGCCCATTATGAACAGCAGAACCCAAAACTACGGCGCGAAGCCGCGATGTTTCGTTCTTTACATTTAATTGCAACATAACTCTATTATATTTTGAGCAAATATAAAAAAAGCTTCACAGTTAAGTGAAGCTTTCGTTTTTTATTTATTAGACTTGAACTCTCTTAAAGGATGTCCAGTATAAATTTGTCTTGGTCGTCCGATTGGCTCTTTGTTTTCACGCATTTCTTTCCATTGTGCGATCCAACCTGGCAATCTTCCGATAGCGAACATTACTGTAAACATATCTGTTGGAATCCCTAAAGCTCTGTAAATAATTCCAGAGTAGAAATCTACGTTTGGATATAAGTTTCTTGATTTGAAGTACTCATCTTCAAGAGCCGCTTTTTCTAATTTTCTAGCGATATCTAAAATCGGATCTTCAACACCTAAAGTTTCTAAAACTTCAGTAGCTGCTTTTTTGATGATTTTTGCTCTTGGATCGAAGTTTTTGTAAACTCTGTGTCCGAATCCCATTAAACGGAATGGATCATTTTTATCTTTTGCTTTCGCCAAGAATTTATCAGTATCTCCACCATCTTTGTTGATTTCTTCCAACATTTCAAGTACGGCTTGGTTTGCACCACCGTGAAGAGGTCCCCAAAGTGCTGAAACTCCAGAAGAAATAGAAGCAAATAAACCAGCATGAGATGAACCAACCATTCTTACTGTAGAAGTTGAACAGTTTTGCTCGTGATCTGCGTGAAGAATAAACAATTTATCTAACGCAGCTACAACAACAGGATTTGCACTAAATGGACCTGTAGGCAATTGGAACATCAATTGCATAAAGTTCTCCACATATCCTTTTGTATTGTCATAATAATTCAACGGATACCCCATTGATTTTCTGTATGTCCAAGTTGCAATAACTAAAAATTTAGCCATTGTTTTGCAAATTGCCTCATACATTTCTTTTTCATTATCAACATTAACTGCTTTTGGGTTAAAGGCAGTTAAAGCGCTTGTCAAAGCAGATAACACTCCCATTGGGTGAGCTGTTTTTGGGAAACCGTCAATGATATTTTTCATTTCTTCGTTTACTAACGAATGTTTTTTAATACCATTTTCAAATTGCTCCAATTCAGCTGCTGTTGGTAATTCTCCAAAAATCAAAAGATACGATACTTCTAAAAAGCTAGCTTTTTCAGCTAAATCTTCGATCGAATATCCTCTGTAACGCAGAATTCCTAATTCACCGTCCAAGAAAGTAATTTCACTTGTACAAGATCCTGAGTTTTTGTAACCTGGATCAATTGTAATAATACCTGTTAAATCTCGTAATTTGTTAATATCGATAGCTGATTCATTTTCGCTTCCTGTGATAACCGGAAGTTCAATTTTCTTACCATCTACTTCTAATGTAGCTATTTTTGACATAATATAATCGGAAATAATTCTATAAAATAATAATTTATCAAATCTAAGGAATTTAAGACTAACTAAAAAAAGAATCCTGCTATGAATTTGTTAAAACTCCAAAAAAAAACCATCCGCAAAGGCGGATGGTCTAAAATCAATATATAACTAGTGTGATTATTTAATTTTGAAAGCATTTAACCCTGGAAAATAAGCAGTACTTCCAAGTTCTTCTTCAATTCTTAATAATTGGTTGTATTTAGCCATACGATCAGAACGTGAAGCCGAACCAGTTTTGATTTGTCCACAGTTTAATGCAACAGCTAAGTCAGCAATTGTATTATCCTCAGTTTCTCCAGAACGGTGAGACATTACAGATGTATAACCAGCATTTTTAGCCATGTTTACAGCCGCAATAGTTTCAGTTAAAGTACCAATTTGGTTTACTTTTACCAAGATTGAGTTAGCAATTCCTTTTTCGATACCAGTTGACAAACGAGCAACGTTAGTTACGAATAAATCATCACCCACTAATTGAACTTTATCTCCAATTTTTTCAGTTAAAGCTTTCCATCCATCCCAGTCATCTTCGTACATACCGTCTTCAATAGAGATAATTGGATATTTAGCAGCAAGTTCAGCCAAGTACTGAGCTTGTTCTTCAGAAGTTCTGATTTTTCCAGTTTCACCTTCAAATTTAGTGTAATCGTATTTACCGTTTACATAAAACTCAGAAGCAGCACAGTCAAGAGCGATCATAATTTCGTCACCGAAAGAATATCCAGCTTTTTCAACTGCTAATTTGATAGTATCTAAAGCATCTTCAGTTCCACCAGCCAAGTTTGGAGCAAAACCTCCTTCATCACCTACAGCAGTACTTAAACCTCTATCGTGTAATACTTTTTTCAAGTTGTGGAAAATTTCAGTTCCCATTTGCATTGCATGTGTAAAAGAAGTTGCTTTTACAGGGAAAATCATAAACTCTTGAAATGCGATAGGCGCATCAGAGTGAGAACCACCATTGATGATATTCATCATTGGCACAGGCAATGTATTAGCAGAAACTCCACCTACATATCTGTATAATGGCAAACCAAGTTCGTTAGCAGCAGCTTTTGCGGCAGCCAAAGAAACACCTAAAATAGCATTAGCTCCTAATTTAGATTTGTTTGGAGTTCCATCTAAATCAATCATTAATTGGTCAATTGTGTTTTGTTCGAAAACAGATGTCCCAACTAATTCTTCAGCAATAATAGTATTTACATTATTCACTGCATTCAAAACACCTTTACCTAGATAAGCTTTACCTCCGTCACGTAATTCAACAGCTTCGTGCTCTCCAGTTGATGCTCCAGATGGAACAGCAGCTCTACCTAAAACTCCATTTTCAGTTACTACATCAACTTCAATAGTAGGATTACCTCTAGAATCAAGAATTTGTCTTGCGTGAACTTTAATTATAATACTCATTATTTTTGTTTTTTATTAATAAATTATATTTTTTTTTCGAAATTATAAAAATATTTAATACTAAAAACGCATTCTAGTCATTAAACACCTTTATTTATTAACTACATCGTTTTAGACTTTGCTACTTTTAATATTCTCTACAAATTGGTCAAACAAATATGACGAATCGTGTGGTCCAGGACTAGCTTCTGGATGATATTGAACTGAAAAACAATTCTTATTCTTCATTCTCATTCCCGCAACAGTGCCATCGTTTAAGTGAACATGCGTAATTTCAAGCTCTGGGTGATTTTCCAATTGCTCTCTTTTAACCGCAAATCCGTGGTTTTGTGAAGTTATCTCACCTTTTCCTGTAATGATATTCTTAACTGGATGATTAATTCCTCGGTGTCCATTAAACATTTTATATGTTTCAACACCGTTTGCCAAACCAATTACTTGATGCCCAAGACAAATTCCAAACAAAGGTTTGTTATCTGCCAAAATCTCTTTCGCCACTTGAATTGCTCCGAATAAAGGATCTGGATCTCCAGGTCCATTTGACAAGAAATATCCATCAGGATTAAACTCAGACATATCTTTATAAGTTGAATCAAAAGGATACACCTTAATGTAGCAATCTCTTTTTGCAAGATTTCTCAAAATATTCTTTTTGATACCAAGATCTAAAGCTGAGATTTTGTAAGTAGCATTTTCATCACCAACAAAGTATGGCTCTTTAGTCGATACTTTAGAAGCCAACTCTAAACCTTCCATATTTGGCACATTTGCCAATTCTTTCTTTAAATCTTCAATTGAAGTTCCGTCAGTACAGATAACTGCATTCATTGCACCGTTGTCACGAATGTAACTTACAAGTGCACGCGTATCTACATCAGAGATACAGATTAAATTTTGCTTAGCAAAATAATCCTCTAAACTTCCAGAAGCATTTTCTCTAGAATAATTAAAACTAAAGTTTTTACAAACTAAACCGGCAATTTTAATACTATCAGATTCAACTTCAGAATCATTAACGCCATAGTTTCCGATATGTGTATTTGTAGCAACCATTATTTGTCCGAAATAAGAAGGATCTGTGAAAATTTCCTGATATCCCGTCATTCCAGTATTAAAACAAACTTCACCGAAAGTTTTACCGCTAATTCCGATAGATTTTCCGTGAAAGATTGTTCCGTCACTAAGTAATAAAATGGCGCTTTGTCGTGTTGTGTATTTCATTATTTAATTTGTATTGTTTTTTAATCAAGTTATAAAACCGAAATTAAGGTTTTAAGTATAATTAGATATTTTGCAAATTTACTTCTTTAAAATAGCCCTTCCAAGATTTTTTAAAACTTTCATTCGTAAAAATAAAACCTATCATTTTAAATAAGTTAGATTTTTGCAGTTTCAAAAAAATCAAAAAAAAAGGATAAACTAAAAATTAGTTTATCCTTGATTTTTATAGAATGATTACTTTCATAATTATTCAGAAGCTTCTGTAGTCGTTTCTGATTCAGCAGCTGGAGCTTCAGGAGCAGTTCCTTCAGCTTTTTTAGCTTTACCACCACGACGGCTTTTAGCTTTTTTAACTTCTTTTTTACCTCCGTTGTAAAGTTCATTGAAGTCAACAAGTTCGATCATCGCCATATCAGCGTTATCTCCCAAACGATTTCCAACTTTAATGATACGAGTGTATCCACCTGGACGGTCTCCAACTTTAGCAGCCACATCTCTGAACAAGTCAGTTACAGCATATTTACTGCGCAAGTAAGCAAAAACAATACGACGGTTGTGAGTCGTATCTTCTTTTGATTTTGTAATTAAAGGCTCAACAAATTGTTTAAGCGCTTTAGCTTTAGCAACAGTAGTGTTAATACGTTTGTGCTCGATAAGAGAACAAGCCATATTAGCCAACATAGCTTTTCTATGTCCAGTCTGTCTGCTTAAGTGGTTGAATTTTTTTCCGTGTCTCATGACGTGTTTTTTTTATCTTCATCTTGCTACAATCCAGTATGGAGAGCAAAATATGAAGTAAATTATTCTTTATCTAATTTGTATTTAGCTAAATCCATTCCGAAAGTTAAATTCTTCACTGCAACAAGTTCATCAAGTTCAGTTAAAGATTTTTTACCGAAATTACGGAATTTCATTAGGTCATTTTTATTGAACGATACTAAATCACCAAGTGTATCAACTTCAGCCGCTTTCAAGCAATTTAATGCTCTTACAGATAAATCCATATCAACAAGCTTAGTTTTAAGCAATTGTCTCATATGCAATGACTCTTCATCATACGATTCTGTTTGTGCAATTTCGTCAGCCTCAAGTGTAATTCTTTCGTCAGAGAACAACATGAAATGGTGAATTAAAACTTTAGCAGCTTCAGTAAGAGCATCTTTTGGATTGATAGAACCATCAGTTTTAATTTCAAAAACTAATTTTTCGTAATCTGTTTTTTGCTCTACACGGAAATTTTCGATTGCATATTTTACATTTTTTACCGGAGTAAAAATAGAATCTGTAAAAATCGTTCCAATTGCAGCATTCTGTTTTTTGTTCTCTTCAGCAGGCACGTATCCTCTACCTTTTTCGATTGTTAAATCGAAATTCAATTTGATTTTAGAATCTAAATTACAGATAACAAGGTCTGGATTCAAAACTTGAAAACCTGAAATAAATTTTTGAAAATCACCTGCTGTTAACTGATCTTTACCAGAAACAGAAATTGTAACTGCTTCATTATCGATATCTTCAATTTGACGTTTGAAACGTACTTGTTTTAGATTAAGGATAATTTCGGTAACATCTTCAACAACACCTGAAATAGTAGAAAACTCATGATCTACACCTTCGATACGAACAGATGTAATTGCATAACCTTCTAACGCTGAAAGCAAAACTCTTCTAAGTGCATTACCAACTGTCAATCCATAACCAGGTTCTAAAGGTCTAAATTCAAATTTACCTTCAAAATCGGTTGAATCGATCATGATAACTTTATCGGGCTTTTGAAAATTAAATATTGCCATAAATTTCGACTAAGTCAATTATTATTTGTTGTACAACTCTACGATTAATTGTTCTTTAATGTTTTCTGGAATTTGTAATCTAGCAGGAACAGAAACAAAAGTTCCTTCTTTAAGATCATTGTTCCAAGTAATCCATTCATAAACATGACTTGAATTTGATAAAGAACGTTCGATAGCTTCTAAAGATTTAGATTTTTCACGAACTGCAACTTTATCACCAGGCTTAAGGTGGTAAGAAGGAATATTAACAACCTCTCCATTTACAGTAATGTGTCTGTGAGAAACGATTTGACGCGCACCTCTTCTAGATGGAGCAATTCCCATTCTAAAAACAACATTATCTAATCTTGCTTCGCATAATTGTAATAAAACTTCACCAGTAACTCCTTTAGTCGCTGATGCTTTTTCGAATAAATTTCTGAATTGTTTTTCTAAAATTCCGTAAGAATATTTAGCTTTTTGCTTTTCCATTAACTGAACAGCGTACTCAGATTTTTTTCCTCTTTTTTTAGCCATCCCGTGTTGTCCAGGTGGGTAATTTCTTTTTTCGAAAGATCTATCATCTCCGAAGATTGCCTCGCCAAATTTACGAGCGATTTTGGTTTTAGGACCAGTATATCTTGCCATTTTAAAAAAAATTTTAAGGTAGAAATTATGAATTCAGGTCTAATCCTTCGATAATCTATGTTCTACCTTGTTTATACTATAAAAATAAAAAATTAAACTCTACGTCTTTTTGGAGGACGACATCCGTTGTGCGGCATTGGAGTAACATCAATAATTTCAGTAACTTCAATTCCACCGTTATGAATAGAACGGATAGCAGACTCACGTCCGTTACCTGGTCCTTTTACATAAACTTTCACTTTTTTAAGTCCTGCCTCAAGTGCTACTTTAGCGCAATCTTCTGCTGCCATTTGAGCTGCATAAGGAGTGTTCTTTTTAGAACCTCTGAAACCCATTTTACCAGCTGAAGACCAAGAGATAACTTCACCTTTCTTATTAGTCAAAGAAATAATAATGTTATTAAAAGTGGCAGAAATATGAGCCTCACCCGTTGATTCAACGATAACTTTACGTTTTTTTGCAGTTGCTTTAGCCATATTACTTATTATTTAGTTGCTTTTTTCTTGTTAGCAACAGTTTTTCTTTTACCTTTTCTTGTTCTTGAGTTGTTTTTAGTTCTTTGCCCTCTTAAAGGAAGACCAGATCTATGACGAATACCTCTGTAACATCCAATATCCATTAAACGCTTAATGTTTAAAGAAATTTCAGAACGTAATTCTCCTTCAATTTTGTAAAATGAAACAGCATCACGAATTGCTCCGATCTCGTCATCATTCCAATCTTGAACTTTTTTATCCTGGCTTACTTGAGCTTTTTCTAAAATCTCAATAGCTCTACTTTTTCCTAATCCGAAGATGTAGGTAAGTGCAATAACACCTCTTTTGTTTTTTGGGATATCTACCCCTGCTATTCTTGCCATAATTATCCTTGTCTTTGTTTAAATCTAGGATTCTTTTTGTTTATTACGTACAGTCTCCCTTTTCTACGCACGATAATGCACTCGGCACTTCTCTTTTTTACTGATGCTCTAACTTTCATAGTAATTATCTTTTAATATCGATAAGTAATTCTTGCTTTTGACAAATCATAAGGGCTCATTTCCAATTTCACTTTATCACCAGGTAATAATTTGATGTAATGCATTCGCATTTTACCAGAAATATGAGCAATTACAACGTGTCCATTTTCTAACTCTACACGGAACATCGCATTTGATAACGCTTCGATGATTGATCCGTCTTGTTCTATTGCTGATTGTTTTGCCATAAATATATTAAGCTACCGCTTTTCTATTTTTACCAGTCTTCATTAAACCATCATAATGCTTGTTTAACAAGTATGAATTGATTTGTTGAATAGTATCTATTGCAACTCCAACCATAATTATTAATGAGGTACCTCCAAAAAACATTGCCCAAGATTGTTGTACATCCATAATACTTACAACAATAGCTGGGAACACAGCAATCAAAGCAAGGAATAAAGATCCTGGGAAAGTTATTAAAGACATCACTTTATCAAGGAAGTCTGAAGTTTCAGCTCCTGGACGAACACCAGGAATAAAACCACCACTTCTTTTCAAATCATCAGCCATTTTGTTCGTAGGAACAGTAATTGCAGTATAGAAAAATGTAAATACAATAATTAAAGTTGCAAATACAAAGTTATACCAAAAACCGAACATATTACTAAATGCTCCAACAATAGATTGTGATGTATCTGATTTTGATAATCCAGCTACAGCCGCAGGTATAAACATAATTGCCTGAGCAAAAATGATTGGCATTACTCCAGAAGCATTAAGCTTAAGAGGAATCCACTGTCTGTTACCACCTGCCAAATCCTGCTCGTAGTCACCAGTTGTTGTACGACGAGCGTATTGAACTGGAATTCTACGCACTGCCATTGTAAGCAATACACAAGAAATAATTACTAATAACCATACAATAATTTCAATGGCCATTAACATTAAGCCTCCAGTGTTGTTTGTAACTACAGACTTAAATTCTTGCATAAAAGCTTGTGGTAAACGAGCTAAGATACCAACCATAATCAATAATGAAATTCCATTTCCAATACCTTTATCAGTAATTTTTTCACCAAGCCACATAGCAAAAATTGTACCAGTAACTAAAATGATTACAGAAGAGAATAAAAACTCAGGTGAGTTAAAGCCTAGTAGAAAAGCACTACCAGGCAATGTTCTGTATAAATTGTAGATATAAGTTGGACCTTGAACCAATGTAATAGCAATAGTTAACCAACGTGTAATTTGATTAATCTTTTTTCTACCACTCTCTCCATCATTTTGAAGTTTTTGCAAATAAGGAATCGCAATTCCCATTAACTGTACAACAATAGATGCAGAAATATAAGGCATAATTCCTAAAGCAAAAACTGAAGCTTTAGAGAAAGCACCTCCGGTGAACATGTCTAGGATAGATCCTAAACCATTTTTAGTTTGTCCTGCTAACCCCATCAATTGAGTTGCGTCAATTCCAGGAAGCGTAACGTGTGCTCCAAAACGATATACTAAAAGTAATCCTAAAGTAATTAGAATTCTATTCTTTAGTTCTTCGATTTTCCAAACATTGCTAATTGATTCAATAAATTTCTTCATACAATAGAAAAATTATATTGTTACAGCCTCTCCACCAGCAGCTTCGATAGCAGCTTTTGCAGTAGCAGTAAATTTGTGAGCAGTTACTTTTAATTTTGCTTTCAATTCTCCTCTTCCTAAAATCTTAACGATTTCATTTTTAGAAGCTAGACGGTTTGCTACGAAATCTGTCATAGAAACAGAATCAGTAATCACACCTTTGTCTACTAATAATTGAAGCGTATCTAAATTAACACCTTCGTATTCTTTACGATTGATGTTTGTGAAACCAAACTTAGGTACACGTCTTTGAAGTGGCATTTGCCCTCCTTCAAAACCAATCTTTTTAGAGTAACCAGAACGAGATTTTGCTCCTTTGTGACCTCTTGCAGCAGTGCCACCTTTTCCAGAACCTTCTCCTCTACCTAATCTTTTATTTTGATTGTGCGTTGATCCTTCAGCAGGTTGTAAGTTACTTAAATTCATAACAGTATTTGTTATTTAGCTTCTTCAACAGAAACTAAGTGTTTAACTTTGTTTATCATACCAAGGATAGCAGGATTTGAATCATGCTCCACAACTTGTCCAATTTTACGTAGACCTAAAGCCTCTAAACCTCTCTTTTGAGAAAGAGGGCAGTTGATTTTGCTTCTTACTTGTTTTACTAATAATTTAGCCATAATTTCCTTGAATTAACCTTTAAAAACTTTTTCTAAAGAAACACCTCTTTGTTTTGCAACAGTGTGAGCGCTTCTCATTTGTAATAAAGCATCAAAAGTTGCTTTCACTACGTTGTGAGGATTTGATGATCCTTGAGATTTAGACAATACGTCGTGAATACCTACTGACTCAAGAACTGAACGAACAGCTCCACCAGCAATAACTCCTGTACCATGAGAAGCAGGAATTAAGAATACACGTGCACCACCAAATTTACCTTTTTGTTCGTGAGGAACTGATTGACCATTCAAAGGAATTCTAACTAAGTTTTTCTTAGCATCTTCTACTGCTTTCGCAATTGCTTCAGAAACGTCTTTAGATTTTCCTAATCCGTGACCAACTACTCCATTTTCATCACCTACAACTACAATAGCAGAAAAACCGAAAGCTCTACCTCCTTTTGTAACTTTAGTAACACGATTAACACTAACTAGACGATCTTTAAGTTCAAGACCACTAGGTTTTACCAATTCTACATTTTTGTATTTAGACATAATATATTAGAATTTAAGTCCAGCGGCTCTTGCGCCTTCTGCTAATGATTTAATACGACCGTGATATAAATATCCACCTCTATCGAAAGTGATAGTATCTATCCCAGCTTTTAACGCTTTCTCTGCAACTAATTTTCCAACAGCAGCAGCGATTTCAACGTTAGTACCTTTTCCTATTTCTTTTTCTCTTGAAGATGCAGCTAATATAGTAACTCCATTTACATCATCAATAATTTGAGCGTAAATTTCTTTATTACTTCTAAAAACAGAAAGTCTAGGTCTTGCAGCAGTACCACTAACCGATTTTCTAATTCTGAATTTAATTCTCTGTCTTCTTTCAGATTTTGTTAATGACATAATCTTATATTTTAAGCTGATTTACCTGCTTTTCTTCTTAATACTTCACCCACAAATTTAACACCTTTTCCTTTATATGGCTCTGGCTTACGGAAACCTCTGATTTTCGCAGCAACTTGACCTAAAAGTTGTTTATCAAATGATGTTAATTTTACGATAGGGTTCTTACCTTTTTCAGATATTGTTTCTAAAGATACTTCTGGAGCAATTTCCAAAACAATATTGTGAGAATATCCAAGAGCTAAATCTAATTTTTGACCTTGGTTTGAAGCTCTATATCCAACTCCAACTAATTCTAGTTCTTTTGTGAAACCTTCAGATACACCAACAACCATATTACTGATCAAAGATCTGAATAATCCGTGTTTTGCTCTATGGTCTTTATGATCAGACGATCTTTCTACTAAAACTTGATCGCCTTCAACAGTTACATTTACGTCCGAAAACTCTTGTACTAGTTGACCTTTTTTTCCTTTTACTGTAATAATACCGTCTTTAACTTCAACAGTTACACCAGCAGGGATTACAATTGGGCTTTTACCTATTCTTGACATCTTATCTAGTGTTTAAAATTAGTATACGTAACAAATTACTTCACCACCTACATTTAATTGCTTAGCTTGTTTTCCAGTCATCAAACCTTTTGATGTAGAAACAATAGCAATTCCTAATCCGTTAAGGATTCTTGGTAATTTGGCAGCACCTGCGTACTTACGTAAACCAGGTTTACTAATTCTTTGGATATCTTTGATTACAGGCTCTTTAGTATCTTTATCATACTTCAAAGCAATTTTGATAGAACCTTGAACTGTGTTCTGCTCAAATTTGTAACTTAAGATGTAACCTTGATCAAATAAGATCTTAGTTATCTCTTTTTTAAGATTAGATGCTGGAATTTCAACAACTTTGTGGTTTGCCGCCACAGCGTTACGAACTCTAGTCAAATAATCTGCAATAGGATCTGTATACATATGTATTTGATTGCGATTATGGTTTTCGGGAGATACTCATCTCCCGAACCTTTAATCAATTAAAAATTATTTTTTGGTTTGCAAAAGTAATAACTTATTGCCAGATTACCAAGATGCTTTTTTCACACCTGGAATTAATCCATTGTTAGCCATTTCACGGAAAGTTACACGAGAGATTCCGAATTGACGGATATAACCTCTTGGTCTTCCAGTTAATTTGCAACGATTGTGTAAACGAACAGGTGAAGCATTTTTTGGCAATCTTTGTAAACCTTCGTAGTCTCCAGCTTCTAATAAAGCTTTTCTCTTCTCAGCATACTTAGCTACCGTTTTTTCTCTTTTCACCTCGCGGGCTTTCATTGATTCTTTAGCCATGTCTTAATTCTTTTTAAAAGGTAATCCTAATTCAGCCAATAATGACTTTGCTTCCTTGTCTGTTTTTGCAGTAGTAACAAAAGTAATATCCATTCCTGAAATTTTGTTTACTTTGTCAATATCAATTTCTGGGAAAATGATTTGCTCTAAAACTCCAAGATTGTAGTTACCTCTTCCGTCGAATCCAGTAGATTTAATACCACTAAAATCTCTAACACGTGGCAAAGCAGAAGTGATAAGTCTATCTAAAAACTCATACATTCTTTCTCCACGTAAAGTAACTTTTGCTCCAATAGGCATTCCTTTTCTCAATTTGAAAGACGCAACGTCTTTCTTAGAGATTGTAGAAACTGCTTTTTGTCCAGTGATCTTTGTCAACTCATCAACTGCATAGTCAATAAGTTTTTTATCAGATACAGCTGCACCAACTCCACGGCTCAAAACGATTTTTTCAAGTTTAGGAACTTGCATTACGTTTGTATATCCGAACTCTTCTTTAAGAGCAGAGATTACTCTACTCTTATATTCTTCTTTTAGTCTAGGTGTATATGCCATTACTATAGTACTTGATTAGATTTTTTTGAAAATCTTACTTTCTTATCTCCTTCTACTCTAATACCTACTCTAGTTGTCTCCTTAGTTTTAGGATCAATTAAAGCAATGTTAGAAATTTGAATAGAAGCTTCTTTCTTAACGATACCACCTTGAGGGTTTTTAGCACTTGGTTTAGTATGTTTAGAAACCATGTTTACACCTTCAACGATCGCTTTGTTTTTTTCACGGTAAACACGTAAAACTTTACCTTCAGCACCTTTATGGTCTCCAGCAATAACTCTTACGATATCTCCTGATTTTATTTTTAGCTTTATCATCTTAAAACGAATTAAAGCACTTCTGGTGCTAATGATACAATTTTCATGAATTGTTTTTCACGAAGTTCTCTTGCTACCGGACCAAAAACACGAGTTCCTCTCATTTCCCCTGCAGCGTTCAAAAGAACACATGCATTGTCATCGAAACGGATATAAGAACCATCAGCTCTTCTCACTTCTTTTTTAGTACGTACAACAACTGCAGTTGAAACAGCTCCTTTTTTCACGTTTCCGTTTGGAGTTGCATCTTTGATAGAAACTACAATTTTGTCACCAACAGAGGCATATCTTCTTTTAGTACCTCCTAAAACACGAATAGTTAAAACTTCTTTAGCTCCCGTGTTATCTGCTACTTTTAGTCTTGATTCTTGTTGTACCATAATTATTTAGCTCTTTCTAAGATTTCAACTAATCTCCAACATTTTGTTTTACTTAAAGGACGCGTTTCGCTAATTCTTACAGTATCTCCAATGTTACAGTCGTTTTTTTCGTCGTGTGCAACATATTTCTTAGTTTTCAACACGAACTTACCGTATAATGGGTGTTTTACTTTTCTTACTTCTGAAATAACGATAGATTTATCCATCTTATTTGAAGTAACAACACCTATTCTTTCTTTTCTTAAATTTCTTTTTTCTTCCATCTTTCAGCAGAATACAATTATTGTAACTCTCTTTTAGTTAACTCAGTAGCTAATCTAGCAACTGTTCTTCTTACACTTCTAATTTGAAGTGGGTTTGCAATTGGAGAAATAGCGTGAGCCATTTTTAGGTCAGCATATAGTTTCTTAGTTTGACTAAGTTTTTCTTGCAACTCCGCTGCAGAAAGATCTTTTATTTCTGATTGTTTCATAATAAATATAAATTATGCTTCGAAATCTCTAGCAACGACGAACTTAGTTTTTACTGGAAGTTTTTGAGCTGCAAGACGTAAAGCCTCTTTTGCAACTGACAATGGAACCCCTCCAACTTCAAACATAATTCTTCCTGGTTTAACAACAGCAGCCCAATACTCAACTGCTCCTTTACCTTTACCCATACGTACTTCAAGAGGCTTCTTAGTGATAGGTTTGTCTGGGAAAATTTTGATCCATAATTGTCCCTCTCTCTTCATATAACGAGTTGCAGCGATACGCGCAGCTTCAATTTGACGAGAAGTTAAGAACATTCCATCTTCATGCACAGATTTAATTCCAAACATTCCATTTGAAAGTTCATGCCCTCTTTGAGAGTTACCTTTCATTCTACCTTTTTGTACCTTACGGTATTTTGTTCTTTTAGGCTGTAACATTTTTCTTTAGTTTAAAAATTTACTTTCTTTTACGAGCATCTGGTTTACCGCCTTTGTTAAAGTTAGATTTGCCTCTAGGAGCATCTCCACCTTTACCACCACCTGTACCAGATTGTTTTTTGTCCATTCCAGCAAGTGGAGAAAGTTCTCTCTTACCGTAAACTTCACCTTTCATGATCCATACTTTGATACCCATTCTACCGTAAGTAGTGTGAGCTTCAGCCAAAGCATAATCAATGTCAGCTCTGAAAGTTGATAGAGGAATTCTACCTTCTTTGAAACCTTCTGAACGCGCCATCTCAGCACCATTCAAACGACCAGAAATCAAAACTTTGATACCTTCAGCGTTCATACGCATAGAAGCAGCAATAGCCATTTTGATTGCACGTCTGTAAGAAATACGGCTTTCGATTTGACGAGCGATGCTTGTAGCCACAAGATAAGCATCTAGCTCAGGTCTTTTAATTTCAAAGATGTTAATTTGAACCTCTTTGTCAGTAACTTTCTTAAGTTCTTCTTTTAACTTGTCTACCTCTTGTCCACCTTTTCCGATAATGATACCAGGTCTAGCAGTAGTGATAGTAACGGTTACAAGTTTCAAAGTTCTCTCGATGATTACTTTAGATACACTAGCTTTTGATAAACGAGCGTGGATATACTTTCTGATTTTGTGATCTTCAGCTAATTTATCGCCATAATCATTTCCACCATACCAGTTTGAGTCCCATCCTCTGATGATACCAAGTCTATTTCCAATTGGATTTGTCTTTTGTCCCATGCTGCTTAAGAATTGCTTTGTGTGTTATTGATAGCTCCAAGCACGATTGTTACGTGATTAGAACGTTTTCTTATTCTGTGTGCACGACCTTGTGGAGCTGGACGAAGTCTTTTTAACATCATTCCACCATCTACTCTGATCTCTTTAACAAATAATCCAGCCTCTTCTAAATTACCTTCACTATTTTTTTGCTCCCAGTTATTGATTGCAGATAATAATAGTTTTTCTAATTTTCTTGAAGCTTCTTTAGAACTGAATCTTAAAATGTTAAGTGCTCTTTCTACCTTCTGACCTCTTACCAAGTCCGCTACTAAGCGCATTTTTCTAGGTGAAGTAGGGCAGTTATTCAATTTTGCGAAAGCGATAGACTTATTAGCCTCTTTTCTCGCATCTGCTGTTTCTCTTTTACGAACTCCCATTGCTTCTTTTATTTTTTACCTTTATTTTTTGCTCCAGCATGACCTCTAAAAGATCTAGTTGGTGAAAACTCTCCTAATTTGTGACCTACCATGTTTTCTGTTACGTAAACTGGTACAAATTGACGACCGTTATGAACTGCGATAGTCTGTCCAACGAAATCTGGAGTAATCATAGAAGCTCTTGACCAAGTCTTAACTACACTATTTTTACCACTTTCTACGTTTTCTTGAACTTTCTTGTCTAATTTATAATGAACGAAAGGTCCTTTTTTTAATGAACGTGCCATATCTTATTATTTCTTTCTACGTTCTACGATATACTTGTTACTCGGGTTTTTCTTAGAACGAGTTCTGTAACCTTTAGCTGGCAATCCTTTTCTTGAACGTGGGTGCCCTCCAGAAGAACGTCCTTCACCACCTCCCATAGGGTGATCAACTGGGTTCATCGCTACTGGTCTAGTTCTAGGTCTTCTTCCTAACCATCTTGTTCTACCTGCTTTTCCAGATACAACTAATTGGTGGTCAGAGTTAGAAACAGCTCCAATTGTAGCCGAACATGTCAACAAGATTAATCTTGTCTCACCAGATGGCATTTTAATTGTTGCATATTTCCCGTCTCTTGCCATTAACTGAGCAAAAGTTCCAGCTGAACGAGCAATTACAGCTCCTTGTCCTGGACGTAACTCAATACAAGATATAACAGTTCCAAGAGGAATTCTGCTTAAAGGTAATGTATTACCGATTTCTGGTTGAGACTCTGGTCCAGAAACTAATTTCTGCCCAACTTTCAATCCGTTTTGTGCGATAATATAAGTTTTCTCTCCATCAGCATAAGCTAATAAAGCGATAAACGCAGTACGATTTGGATCGTATTCGATTGATTTCACTGTAGCTGGAATTCCATCTTTAGTTCTTTTGAAATCAATAATACGATATCTCTGCTTGTGACCACCACCCGTATAACGCATGGTCATCTTTCCTTGACTATTTCTACCTCCAGAGTTTTTTATCGGCGCTATCAAAGAGCGTTCCGGCTTATCAGTTGTAATGGCGTCATAACCATTCACAACTCTAAATCGCTGACCTGGGGTAATAGGTTTTAATTTTCTTACTGACATTTTTCTATCTTAGATATTGTTGTAAAAATCAATTGTTTCTCCTTCTTGTACTTGAACAATTGCTTTTTTGTATGCATTTGTCTTTCCACTGATTAAACCACTTTTAGTGTATTTAGTAGATCTATCTGGTCTCACATTCATTGTGTTAACAGAAACGATAGTTACTCCATAAGCAGCCTCAACAGCTTTCTTAATCTCAACTTTGTTTGCTTTTTTGTCAACAACGAATCCGAAGCGGTTTAGAACTTCACTTTCTTTGGTTACTTTTTCTGTTACTATAGGTCTAATAATGATGCTCATATTCCTATTATTTACTTAAATTTTCTTCAATTAACTCTAAAGAACCTTCCAAAAGCACTAAATTGTTAGCGTTTAATATTGCGTAAGTGCTTAATTCTGAGCTAGTTACGACATTTGAAGCCTTTAAATTACGTGACGACAAATATACATTTTTATTTGACTCGCCCAATACAAATAAAGATTTTTTATTCTCTAACCCTAAAGCTTTCAAAACGTTAATGAAATTTTTAGTGTTTGGCACTTCAAAATTAAAGTCTTCAAGAACTACAATATTTGACTCTTTTGCTTTAATTGAGAAAGCTGATTTTCTAGCCAATCTTTTCAAGTTTTTATTCAATTTGAATGAATAACTTCTTGGTCTAGGTCCGAAAACTGTTCCTCCACCTTTAAACAAAGGATTCTTAACACTTCCTGCACGAGCAGTACCAGTTCCTTTTTGTTTTTTAATCTTACGCGTACTTCCAGTTACTTCAGCTCTTTCTTTAGCTTTGTGAGTACCTTGTCTTTGATTAGCAAGATATTGCTTAACATCAAGATATACAGCGTGATTGTTTGGTTCAATTGCGAATACTGAATCAGAAAGTTGAACTTTTCTACCAGTATCTTTTCCGTTGAAATCTAATACTTTTACTTCCATTACTTCTGAATGATTACGTAAGAGTTTTTGTGTCCTGGAATACATCCTTTAACAACAAGTAGGTTCTTTTCAGCAACTACTTTTAAAACTCTAAGGTTTTGAACTTTTACATTTTCTCCTCCCATTCTTCCAGCCATACGCATTCCTTTGAATACTCTAGATGGATAAGAAGAAGCTCCTACAGAACCTGGCGCTCTTAAACGGTTGTGTTGACCATGAGTAGCTTGTCCAACCCCACCAAAACCGTGACGTTTAACAACACCTTGGAAACCTTTACCTTTAGACACACCTTGTACGTCTACAAATTCTCCTTCTACAAAAATTGTAACATCAATAAGATCTCCTAATTTTTGTTCAGTTGCAAAATCTTGGAATTCAACGACTTTTTTCTTAGCAACAGTTCCAGCTTTTTTAAAGTGCCCTAAAGCAGCTTTAGTAGAATGTTTCTCGTTTTTGTCATCGAAACCAAGTTGCAACGCTTCATACCCGTCAACCTCGTTGGTTCTGACTTGGGTAACAACGCATGGACCAGCTTCGATTACTGTACAAGGAATGTTTTTCCCGTTTTCGTCGAAAATACTAGTCATGCCGATTTTCTTACCAATTAACCCAGACATAAATATTAATTATTAATTACTAAAATTCCCTTCAATTTGAAAATAACAGAAATTTCCAAACAGGGAGTGCAAAAGTAGTTATTAAAATTGAATATACCAAACAGTTACAAAAATTAAATCGCTCATAATCAAAATCCAAGCTCAAAACAACCATCAAAAACAGCTGTTTTTATTCAAAATTTTAATCTGTTTTTTTCGCTTTACAATCAAGTAACACTTAACAATTAATTAATGAAATCGCAACAAAAAAACTCTGCATCACTTTAAAACAAAGGCATTTAAAGAAAATCGGGAAAAAATTTCAAACTTAAAAATCCGCAAAAACACGCATCGAAAGGCATTTTCAAAAACAAAAAAAAGCGAGACATTTCTGACTCGCTTTTTATATGAAAAAATATAAAAAAATTATACTTTTATCTCTACTTCAACACCACTTGGCAATTCAAGCTTCATTAAAGCATCAATAGTTTTAGATGAAGATGAATAAATATCAATCAATCTCTTGTATGACATTACTTCAAATTGCTCTCTCGCTTTTTTGTTAACGTGCGGAGAACGCAATACAGTGAAAAGTTTTTTGTGAGTTGGCAACGGAATTGGACCTGTTACAACCGCTCCAGTAGTTTTTACTGTTTTTACGATCTTTTCAGCAGATTTATCTACCAACATGTGATCGTAAGATTTTAGTTTTATTCTGATTTTTTGACTCATTTTCTTAAAATTAAGCGTTACCTTTTGCTTTTTTGATTACCTCTTCTGAAATATTAGAAGGTGTTTCTGCATAGTGAGAGAACTCCATTGTTGAAGTAGCTCTACCAGAAGATAATGTTCTTAATGTAGTTACATAACCAAACATTTCTGATAAAGGCACATCAGCTTTGATAGTTTTAGCACCATTTCTATCACCCATGTCATTAACTTGACCTCTACGACGGTTCAAGTCACCTACGATATCACCCATATTTTCTTCAGGAGTAATAACTTCGATTTTCATGATTGGCTCAAGAATAACAGCTCCAGCAGCACGTCCAGACTCTTTATAACCCATTCTAGCAGCTAATTCAAAAGAAAGAGCATCAGAATCCACAGGGTGGAAAGACCCGTCTAATAAAGTTACTTTTAAACTATCAACAGCATATCCAGCTAATGGACCTGTTTTCATAGCTTCACGGAAACCTTTTTCAACAGCAGGGATATATTCTTTAGGAACGTTACCACCTTTTACCTCATTAACAAACTGTAATCCTACAGGAACTTTACCATCAACTTCATCAGCAGGCTCGATTCTAAATACGATATCACCGAATTTACCACGACCTCCAGATTGTTTCTTGTAAGTTTCTCTATGTTGAGCAGATTTAGTAAACGCCTCTTTGTACTCTACTTGTGGCTCACCTTGGTTAACCTCTACTTTAAACTCACGTTTCATACGATCAACTAAGATATCTAAGTGAAGCTCACCCATACCAGAAATAATAGTTTGACCTGAAGCCTCGTCAGTTCTTACAGTAAATGTTGGATCCTCTTCAGCTAATTTAGCCAAAGCCATACCCATTTTATCAACGTCAGCTTTAGTTTTAGGCTCAATAGCGATACCAATTACCGGCTCTGGGAATTTCATAGATTCCAAGATAATTGGATGTTTCTCATCAGATAAAGTATCTCCAGTTTTGATATCTTTAAATCCTACAGCAGCTCCAATATCTCCAGCTTCAATAAATTCGATTGGATTTTGTTTGTTAGCGTGCATTTGGTAAATACGAGAGATTCTCTCTTTGTTACCAGAACGAGTATTTAAAACATAAGAACCAGCATCTAAACGCCCAGAGTAAGCACGGAAGAAAGCTAAACGACCTACGAATGGGTCAGTAGCAATTTTAAATGCCAAAGCAGCGAACGGCTCTTTTACGTCTGGTTTACGTAAGATTTTAGTTTGATCTTCTTCTAATAATTCAGCATCATCAGGGTGAATTCCTTCAATACCTTCTTTATCTAATGGAGATGGTAAATATTTACAAACTGCATCCAACATAAATTGAACACCTTTGTTTTTGAAAGAAGAACCAGCAAGCATAGGAATGATTGCCATATCAATAGTAGCAGCTCTTAAAGCGTTGTTGATTTCTTCTTCAGTAATAGAATTCTCATCTTCCATGTACTTATCTAAAAGATTTTCGTCATAAGTCGCAATCTCTTCGATAAGAATAGAACGGTAATGCTTAACATCATCAACCATATCAGCTGGGATATCAACAACATCAAAAGTAGCCCCTTGAGTTTCATCATGCCATACAATAGCTTGATTTTTAACTAAGTCAACAATACCTTTAAAATCTGCCTCATCACCAATAGGCAAAGTAATTGCAACCGCATTCGATTTCAACATATCTTTAACCTGTCCGCATACAGCTAAAAAGTTAGCACCTTGACGGTCCATTTTATTTACGAATCCCATACGAGGAACTCTATATTGATCAGCAAGCCTCCAGTTAGTTTCTGATTGAGGCTCAACACCATCAACAGCACTAAATAAGAAAACCAAACCATCAAGTACACGTAAAGAACGGTTTACCTCTACAGTAAAGTCAACGTGTCCAGGAGTATCAATAATATTAAAGTGGTATGGTAATGATTCTGGAATAACTTTACCTTGTACAGTTGGAAAGTTCCAAGTACAAGTTGTAGCAGCAGAAGTAATTGTAATACCTCTTTCTTGCTCTTGAGCCATCCAGTCCATTGTTGCAGCACCATCGTGCACCTCACCAATTTTGTGTGACTTTCCAGTATAAAAAAGAATACGCTCAGTTGTTGTTGTTTTACCAGCATCAATGTGAGCAGCGATTCCGATATTTCTTGTATATTTTAAATCTCTAGCCATTTCTTTACGAATTAAAATCTAAAGTGAGAGAATGCTTTGTTAGCTTCTGCCATTTTGTGAGTATCCATTCTTTTCTTAACCGCAGCACCTTCTTCTTTAGCCGCAGCTAAACACTCAGAAGCTAAACGTTGTGCCATAGATTTTTCATTTCTTCTTCTAGAATAAAGTATTAACCACTTCATTGCCATAGAAATTTTTCTGTCTGGACGAATTTGCATTGGGATTTGGAATGTAGCTCCACCAACTCTACGGCTACGTACTTCTACGTGAGGCATAACGTTTGTTAAAGCATCTTTCCAGATCTCTAATGAAGTTTTCTCATCATTTTGCTTTTTAGTTTCAATGATATCAATAGCATCATAAAATACTTTAAAAGCTGTAGATTTCTTACCATCCCACATTAAGTTGTTCACAAAACGTGTTACTAATTGGTCGTTAAACCTTGGATCCGGTAAAAGTGGTCTTTTCTTTGCCGCTCTTTTTCTCATGTCTTTTTCTTAAAAGTTTTTAAATTACTTTTTTGCTTCTTTTGGGCGTTTAGCACCGTACTTAGATCTTCTTTGCGTTCTTCCTGCAACACCTGACGTATCAAGCGCTCCACGAACGATATGATATCTAACACCTGGTAAATCTTTTACCCTTCCACCTCGCACTAATACTATCGAGTGCTCTTGTAGATTGTGTCCTTCTCCTGGGATGTAAGCATTCACCTCATTACCATTTGTCAAACGTACACGCGCAACTTTACGCATTGCAGAGTTTGGTTTTTTTGGTGTAGTAGTGTAAACACGCGTACAAACCCCTCTTCTTTGAGGACAAGAATCTAAAGCAACCGATTTACTCTTCTTAGTGATCTGAGTTCTTCCTGTTCTTACTAATTGTTGAATTGTTGGCATAATTAATACTAAAAATTATTATGTTTATTAAATTCCCGCTTTTTACGGGGTTGCAAATGTATAAAATATTTTTCACTATACAAACGTTAAATCATTAATTTTCAAGAACATTATTTAAGCTTATGATTTTACAAACAAAGAATAGATATTTGCAATACTTTTAACAAATGAAAAAACAGCTTTTGAGACATCTTTTACAAATACTCCTTCTTTGCTTCATCAGCCTCTCCTCCTATGCCCAAAATTTTCATTTAACAATTAAAGGAACAACCAAAGCTGAAAATCAAACAATTGACTCCTTGACCTACAAACCCAATCACATTAATGTAAAATCAATATTTGACGAAATAAACCTCACTTCTGAAAAATTATCAAAAATTGGATATTTAGAAAACAATATTCAAAGTACAACGCAAATAAATGACAGTACTTATAGCGCGGAAATTCAATTAAAAGAACAAACAAAATCTATACATATATATATAGGTAGAAATAATTCCTTCTTTTACTCTGAAAAAACAAAAAGCGACACCATAATTCTTCCATACAACGAAGTCGAGAATTATTTGAACCAAAAAATAATTGACGCCGAAAAACAAGGTTTTGCACTAAGCAAGATCAAACTTGAAAACATCAAAAAAAGAAATTCAACAATCTATGCCGACTTGAATTTTAAATCAGAAAAAAAACGCACTATAAACTCAATAATTCTGAATTACGCCGAAACGAAAGGAAAAGACTTTTTCCCGAAAGGGCATTTAAAGCAACTCAACAAAAAATACCTAAACAAAACATTTAACCAAGAAACCACACAACAACTTTACGAAGACATCAATAGCTATGAATTTGTTTCTCAAACAAAATATCCAGAAATACTATTCACCACTGACTCAACCAAGATCTATACCTATATAGAAAAGAGAAAAGCCAATACTTTTGACGGATACATCGGATTTGCAAATGACAAGGATGAGAAAATGAATATCAATGGATATATCGACATTTCCCTCTTTAACACTCTTCATGCCGGAGAACAATTCTCTTTGTATTGGAAAAGTGATGGCAATCAACAAAAAACCTTTAATACAAAAGTTGAAATCCCTTATATATTCCAATCCTCCTTAGGAATAAAGGCTCAATTAAACATTTTCAAGCAGGATAGCACATTTCAAAATACAAAAACTGCAATTGACCTTGGCTATTACATAAATTATAACTCTAGAATTTATGCCGGATACCAATCAACCGAATCCAGCGATATTCAAAACACAAACAATTCATTAATCAGCGACTTTAAGAATGCCTATTTCACATCAAGTTTCGATTATAAAAAAATCGACTACAAAAATAATCTTGTTCCAAGAAAAGCCTTAGTCAACTGGATTGTGGGCTACGGAAAAAGAAACACAAATAACGATCCTGAAACAGCCGGATCAAGTGCACAGTTTTACACAAATTTGAATGCATCTTACAATTTTGAGATAAACGACAAAAATTTCATTAACATAAATTCACAAAATTTTTATCTCTCCAGCAAAAACTATATTTCCAATGAATTATACCGTTTTGGAGGCATGAATTCGATACGGGGTTTTTTAGAAAATAGCCTACAATGCAACTTCAATTTTTTAATCCTGACGGAATATCGATATAAATTTTCAAAAAATATTTATGTCCACACTATCGCTGATTACGGCATATACCAAGACCTAACATCCACGATTGACCCTAGTAAAACTAAAAAATTAATCGGCCTAGGAATTGGCTCGGTATTACAAACACCAAACGGATTACTAAAGATAAACCTTACAAACGGGAGTCAAAACATCCAAGAGTTACAATTATATAACACTATCGTAAACATATGTTATAATGTTAAATTTTAGCAAGAACAGAAAAAAGTTTAAAGTAATATTAGGATAGTTAACAAATTATTAAGAGTTTTGCGATACTAATTCAAAATATTTAAAAATGAAACTAAAGTTCAATGGATTCTTAGTACTTTTCCTAGTACTAGTGGCGCAACTTACTTTTGCGCAAGAAAGAGCCGTTTCGGGTACTGTTTCTGATAATGCAGGAATGCCTCTACCAGGTGTGAGTGTATTAGTAAAAGGGACAAAGTCAGGAACGCAAACTGATTTTGACGGTAAATTTACCATCAAAGCATCATCAAGCCAAATTTTGGTATTTAGCTACATCGGGATGAAATCTCAAGAAGTAGCTGCAAGCTCAACTTCTTTAAACGTAAAATTAGTTGCAGCTGCACAAGAACTTGAAGGAGTAGTAGTAACAACTGCTTTAGGTATTAAAAGAGAGAAAAAATCACTTGGTTACTCAGCTCAACAAGTAACAGGCGACCAAGTATCAACAGTTCCAACTGGAAACTTCGTAAACAACTTATCAGGAAAAGTTGCTGGTCTTAGCGTAACTCAAGGTACTAACTTTGGAGGATCTACTAACGTAGTTCTTAGAGGTTATAAATCACTTTTAGGTGATAACCAAGCTTTATTCGTAGTTGACGGTGTGCCAATTTTGAACAG
Source organism: Flavobacterium mesophilum (assembly GCF_039581405.1). Taxonomy (NCBI): domain Bacteria; kingdom Pseudomonadati; phylum Bacteroidota; class Flavobacteriia; order Flavobacteriales; family Flavobacteriaceae; genus Flavobacterium; species Flavobacterium mesophilum. The sequence continues at coordinate 435,869 of NZ_JBCPXZ010000004.1, forward strand.
CAACGTAAACAGTCTTGATCAAAAAAGTGGTAGAGGTGGTTATGACTACGGTAATGCCGCTTCAGATATCAACCCAAACAACATTGCTGACATCAACGTTTTAAAAGGTGCTGCAGCAACAGCTCTTTATGGATCTAGAGCGCAAAATGGTGCGATTATCATCACTACTAAAAAAGGTAAATTAAGAAATGAAATGTCAGTTGAAATTTCTTCTTCTTACACTATGTCTACATTTGACAAATCAACATTCCCTAAATACCAAACTGAATATGGTGAAGGATATGTTGGTGAAGATAGCTGGGGAGATTACAATGGAGATAAAATGGCTTCAACTGGTGATGACGCTTCTTACGGACCAAAATACACTGGCGAGCTAGTTTGGCAATATGATGCATTTACTCCAGGATCACCAAACTATGGTAAACAAACTCCATGGCAAATGGCTAAAAATGGTCCATCAACGTTTTTCAGAACTGGTAATTCAACTGTAAACAACATTGCTATTAGCGGTGGTACAGATAAAGCTACTTACAGATTAACGTACTCTAACACAAATTCAGGAGATATTTTGCCTAATGCATTATTAAGCAAAAACAACTTCAATGCAACTTCAACTTACAAATTCAACGATAAGTTAAGCTCTACATTTAATGCAACTTATGTTTCTCAAAATACAAGAAACAGAAACTCTACTGGATACGGAGGTAACCAATTAGCTGGATTCAGACAATGGTGGCCAACAAACGTTGACCTTAAAGAACAAAAAGATTTGTATTTCAACAGCAGACAAAACTATACTTGGAACATTGCTGGTCCAGATGATTTAACACCTGCTTTCTGGGATAACCCTTATTTCCAAAGATACGAAAACTACAACAACGATAGTAGAAAGAGATTTGCTGCTAACGCAAGTATTAGTTATGATGTTAACAAAAACATCAACTTAACAGGTAGAATGGGTACTGACGGATTCAACATGACAACTGAAAGCAGAATTGCAGTTGGTTCATATCCTAACGCTATTGGATCTAATCCAAACTTAGTGAATCAGCCACCACAGCCTTCTGGTTATGCTTTAGATCTTTATGATTTTAGCGAACAAAACTATGACTTCTTAGGTACTTACAAAAAAGACTTAACTGAAGATTTAAATCTTAACTTCGTTTTAGGTACTAACTACAACGTACAAAGCAATTTCTCTGAGCAACAAACAACTTCTGGAGGATTATACATTCCAGGATTGTACACGATCTCTAACTCAAAATCTGCTCCAACGTTACCAAGAACTGTTAAAACAAGAAAAGAAGTTTTAGGTTTATTTGCACAAGCTACATTAGGATACAAAGGAACATACTATGTAGAGGGTTCTGTTAGAAGAGATCAATCTTCTGCTTTGCCTGTTGATAATAACGCATACTGGTATTCTGCAATTTCAGGAAGTGTTGTTTTCTCAAACTGGTTAAAAGATGTTGAGTGGATTAACTTCGGTAAATTCAGAGCAGCTTACGCACAAGTTGGTTCTGACACTCAAGCAAACGTGCTTATGAATACATACAACGCACAAACTCCATTTGGAACACCATCTTACTCTTACAATACAACTGCTAAAAATGCAAACTTAAAACCACAGCAATTAGACAACGTCGAGTTAGGGGTTAATATGCAATTTTTAAACAACAGAGTTGGTTTTGACGTAGCTTGGTTCCAAAACAAAGCTTTTGATCAAATTTTACCATTACCTGTATCAACAGCTACTGGATCTAGCTTCAATAACATCAATGCTGGTACATTAACAACAAAAGGATTTGAGGTAACATTGAACTTAACTCCTGTTAAAACAGAAAATTTCGCTTGGGACATTGCTGTAAACTGGTCTAACCCTAACACTCAAGTTACAGAGTTAGCTCCTGGTATCGAAAACATCCAAATCAACTCTCTTCAAGGTGGTATCAGTATCAACGCTCCACTTAACAAAGATTACGGTTCAATTTGGGGAACAACTTACGTAAGAGATGCTTCTGGAAATAAAATTATCGGAGCTAATGGTGCTTACTTAGTATCTACAACTACTGACAACAACTTAGGAACATACCAAGCAAAATGGTCAGGTGGTATCAACAATAAACTTACATACAAAAACATCTCTTTAAGTTTCTTAATTGACATGAAAAAAGGTGGAAGTGTATTCTCTCTTGATCAATACTATGGTTATGGAACAGGTATCTACGCAAACTCTGTTGGAAACAATGAGTTAGGAAACCCAATCAGAAACACTATCGCTAATGGTGGTGGAGTTATTTTAGATGGAGTTATGGCTAATCCTGCATACACGCCAGGAGGTTCTCAACCACAATACATCCAAAACACTACTAGATTAAGAAGAGATTGGTCAAGCCAAGTTTTAGGAACTGACCCTCCTGCAGCAGAATTTGTTTACGATGCTGGATTTGTAAAATTAAGAGAGGTAGCTTTAACTTACAACTTCCCTGCAAGTTTATTAGGAAAAGCAGTTAAAGGAGGTTCATTCAGTGTAATTGGAAACAATTTATGGATCATTGACAAAAGCTTACCTTACTCAGATCCAGAAGCTGGTTTGTCTTCAGGAAACACTCAAGGATGGCAATCTGGACCAATGCCGACTGCAAGAAACATTTCTTTCAATGTCAAATTAAATTTCTAAAAAAAAATGAAAAAGATAATAGCAATACTAACCGTTGGTTTGTCAATGACGGCCTGTGTTAGTGACGATATAAACACAGATCCAAACAGCGCGTATTCAGCTGTACCAGGATCGCTTGTAAATTATGCTCAAAAAGAGTTAAGTGACTATGTAAATACACCTAACGTAAATGAGAATAATTTCAGATTAACGATGCAATATTGGCAAGAAACAATCTATGTTAACGAAAGTAACTACGATTTCGTTAACAGAAACGTTTCTAACCAAATTTACAGAGATAACTACGTAAACGTATTGAACAATTTAGGCAAAGCTAAAGAAGGAATCAATTCGTATGTACCAACTATCACTGAAGCACCAGGATGGGAACTTAATAAAAAGAATCAACTAGCAATGATCGACATCATGCAGGTATACACATACCAAATGCTAGTAGATACTTTTGGAAATATTCCTTACACTCAAGGAGCAGATCTTAACAAATACCCTTTGCCTGCTTATGATGACGCAGCTACAATCTATCAAGATTTAATTACAAGAATTAATAAGGATATTGCTAGCTTAGATGTTAATGCTGAAGGATTCGAAAGTTTTGATGATGGAGAGCAACTTTACCATGGAGATATTGCAAAATGGATCGTATTTGCAAACTCTTTAAAATTAAAACTTGGTATTGCAATTGCAGATGCTAACCCTACATTAGCTCAAACTACAGCACAAGCTGCTATAGCTGCTGGTGTAATGACATCTCCTGATGACAATGCACAATTCCCTTACTTATCAGAATCACCAAATTTCAACCCATTGTATGAAAACTTATCTACAAGAAACGACTTCATCGCTGGAAAAACTTTGGTTGACTATATGAATGCATCTACTGACCCAAGAATCAGCAAATATTACAAATTAGCTGCTGATGGTTCAGGTGTATACAAAGGTCAAATAATCGGTTCACCAGGAAGTTACCGTGTTTTCTCTCGTATAGCAAATTTTGCTTATACTGAAACTACGCCAGGTGTATTATTAAACTACACTGAGGTTGCTTTCTATATTGCTGAAGCAAATGCTCGTTGGACTCCAGGATCAGCGGCTACAGCTTATGCAACTGCAGTTACTACTTCTATCATCGAATGGGGTGGTACAGATGCACAAGCTACTGCTTACCTTTTAGCTCATCCATATGACGCTACAAACTGGAAAAAATCTATTGGAGAACAAGCTTGGGTTGCTATGTACAACCAAGCTCTAACTTCTTGGAATTTCTGGAGAAGATTAGATTACCCAGTTTTATTGGCTCCTGCAACAGCAATTACTAATGCTGGTGGAAAAGTTCCTGTGAGAATGACTTACCCAGTTCTTGAGCAACAAGTAAACAACACAAACTGGAAAGCTGCTTCTACAGCAATCGGTGGTGACTTGTTAACTACAAAACTTTTCTGGGATAAATTCTAATTTAGACCAAAAAACATAATACTAAAACCACTCTGTTCACTCAGAGTGGTTTTTTTTTATATAAACAATATACCTATATTTGCATCATGGAAAAAGAACATCAAATATTTGGAATTAGAGCCATTATAGAAGCAATTCAGGCAGGAAAGGAAGTTGACAAAGTGTTTATACAAAAAGATATTTCTGGAGAATTAATGAAAGATTTAATGAAGGTAATGAAACGTGCCAACATTAATTTCTCATACGTTCCTGTTGAAAAACTAAATCGCTTAACCCCAAATAACCACCAAGGTGCCGTTGCAACAATATCGCCTATTGGTTTTATGGAATTAGAACAATTAGTTGAATCGACAATTGAGTCTGGCACTAAACCTTTATTTTTAATTTTAGACCAAATTTCTGATGCAAGAAACTTTGGAGCTATTATCAGAACTGCAGAATGTACTGGTGTAAATGGCATCATTATTCAAAAAGCAGGATCTGCTCCTGTAAACGGAGACACAGTGAAAACTTCTGCTGGAGCTGTTTTTAATGTGCCAATTTGTAAAGTCGAGCATATCAAAGATGCTATATTCTATTTACAAGGATCAGGCATCAAAACAGTTGCTGCAACAGAAAAAACAGATCAAAATATTTACGATATAACACTAAATGAACCTGTCGCTATTATTATGGGTTCTGAAGACCGAGGAATAAATCCATCGGTATTGAAAATTGTAGATGAAAAAGCAAAACTCCCGATGTTCGGTTCTATAGGATCATTAAATGTTTCTGTAGCTTGTGGTGCATTTTTATACGAAACGGTTCGCCAAAGAAGCTAAACCATATCAAAAGTTAGGATTAGAATGAATAATTAAACTCACTTAATTAATGCTTTCAAAATCTAATTTAAATCAAAGAATCACTTTTTTCCGATGGCTGTTTGTTCTTTTCACAATAACAAACAGCTACGGACAAAACACTACTTACAATCAATTCTGGAATGAATTTCAGCTCAATCAGACTATAAATAAAAAGTGGTCAACTGAACTAGATATTGCCGCAGCATACAGCGGAGCAGAATCTTCATCAAACCCCTTTGAAAACACCATTCAACGATCTTTTAGAGCTTGGGGGCATTACTACTATTCTCCGAGATGGAAATTCTCTACTTTCGTAGCTTATTTTAACAATAGAAATGTTCCGGAAATTGGACAATTTGAGTCACCAGAATGGCGCTTTGCCCTTCAAGGCATATATTATTTCCATAAAACGGGCTACACATTGAGCACAAGAATGCGAACAGAATTTCGTCATATGAGAAATAAAGATGATGAATATGAAAACGTATTTCGATATCGCCAACAGGTAAAATACATTCAGCCACTCAACAGTAAAGTGCTTCGATCAGGAGTTGTATATGCAGTGGCATCAGATGAAATCTATTTGAAATCTGGAGCGAAGGTAACCGGAGAAAGTTTCTTTGATCGAAACAGATTTAATATTGGCGCTGGTTACTTGTTTACTGATGACATTCAATTTGAGTTAACCTACTGCAATGAATATCTTCCAAGAAATAGCGACAATCAAACTACAAATGCTGCTTCCGTTACCATTACTTTTAATAATCTTATTCGAAATCTTCAAAAGAAAATAAAACACAATACGCCAACTGAAATTAAAGACGAAGACTAAATCAATCTTCTTTTTTCAAAAAACATTCAAGCTGTTCCCTAATAGCATCTTTATGAAGCTTGAAATTATAACTTCGTATAAATTCAGTTCCTTGCATATTGATTTCTGCCGTCACAGCATCAAATTGAGAAAAAGAGTTCACATCATTTTTATCAATTAAATATAGCACTTGCATGATTGAATCATTATGAATGTACTGCGTATCATAATGTGCCAATTTGTAGATTTTATTATCTGCTAAATGCATGATTAAATCATCTTTTATTTTTTTTCCTTCTTTTTTTGATGGAAATGGCGTTGGTTGCAAAGCAATAAAATAATGCTCCTTATCTGTTACAATATTTATTTTTAATGATTTTGAGTTTGTTGTATAAAAAACGGCAGGTTCAAAATAATACATCATTGTACCATCGGCGAGTACTTTATTTTTCACATCACATTGCGCCGTTATCTTGAAACTGATTAAAACAAAAAAAATCAAAACTGTATAACTGATCATTCTCATATCAAAACCAAATTAAAATACTCCTAACAAAAATAATCTTTTTAAATCAAATCAAGAATCTACATTTACGATTTATCCTCTGATTCTGTTTTGGTTACAACATAATAAACAGGAAAGTTTGAACTAAAATAAGAATTGCTCAAATCTGTATCTTCTACAGGTTTTTCAACGGGAACAAAATTTCCGTTCTCATCAAAATGCTTCATAAAAGGGTCTTCTTCTGGATTAAAATCAGGTTTCTGCCAATCGTAAACAATAGGCTTAGCATATTCAGGCGTTTTATAAAGTAATGAAAGCACAAATCCTGTAATTAAACCTGCCAAATGGCCTTCCCAAGAAATTGCCGCATCTACATCCGGAAAAACATACCAGATCATTCCTCCATATAATAAAATCACCGACAGAGAAAGCGCAACCAAACGATAATAACCTGTTTGAATTCCTTTAAAAAATATAAAGCTAACTAATACATAAATCAATCCGCTTGCGCCAATATGATAATTTTCTCGACCAATAATCCAAGTAATTAAACCCGAAAATAAAATTCCATAACCAATAACAGGAACAGTTTGTTTTGGGTAGAAATATTGCAAGGCTGCCAACAAAACCAAAAGCGGAATTGAATTATTGTACAAGTGTTCCAAATTTTCATGAATGAAAGGACTAAATAAAACACCTTGCAAACCTGAAAAATCCCTTGGATAAATTCCATTTTGATAAAAATCAAAATCAAAACGGATTTGAACCCAATAAATAATCCACAAAAAAAGGACAAAAAAAAGCGGGAGCCCAATTACAGCAGTTGAAAACTTGAAATCTTTATCATTCATATTTTTGAAAATCTCTTCTATTGATGGCATCAAAAAACTGTCCAAATCTAATTTACTGATAAAATGTCAGGAATAGGTATCATCCTATAAAATTGTTATCGTAAGCAACAAAAGTTCATCTGAAAGAAAGGTTTAACTTCTCAAAACAATAAAATATATTCTAAAATAGTAATTTTACAAAATGGAAGCACCGTTAGCCGAGCGTATTCGCCCACAGAAATTAGAAGATTATGTAAGTCAAAGTCATTTGGTTGGCCCAAATGGATCGTTGACACAACAAATTTCAAAAGGAATTATTCCATCCTTAATCTTTTGGGGACCACCAGGAACGGGAAAAACGACATTGGCACAGATTATTGCACAAGAATCTAAACGTCCTTTTTATATTTTGAGCGCTATCAATTCTGGTGTAAAAGACATTCGAGACGTAATCGACAAAGCAAAACAAAGCGGAGGCTTATTTACTGCCAAAAATCCGATTTTATTTATTGATGAGATTCATCGATTCAGCAAATCGCAACAAGACTCACTTTTGGCAGCGGTCGAAAAAGGCTGGATCACCCTAGTTGGTGCAACAACAGAAAACCCAAGTTTTGAAGTTATTCCGGCATTATTGTCGCGTTGTCAGGTTTACATCTTAAATGCGTTTACAAAAGAAGACCTCGAGGCGCTATTGCATCGAGCAATGAAAGTAGACACGTATCTAGCCTCAAAAAAAATCATTTTAAAGGAAACAGAAGCTTTGTTGCGACTTTCTGGCGGAGATGGCAGAAAACTGCTTAACATCTTTGAATTGGTCATAAATGCATCTGCAGGAGATGAAATTACCATTACAAATGATCGTGTTTTTGAGCTTGTACAGCAAAATACTGTTTTGTATGACAAAACGGGCGAACAACATTACGACATCATTTCAGCATTTATTAAATCGATTCGTGGAAGCGATCCTAACGGAGCTGTCTACTGGCTTGCCCGAATGATTGAAGGCGGTGAAGATGTAAAATTCATTGCCAGAAGAATGTTGATTTTGGCAAGCGAAGATATTGGCAACGCCAATCCGACGGCATTAATAATGGCTAATAATACTTTTCAGGCTGTCACGACCATTGGTTATCCTGAAAGCCGCATCATTTTAAGTCAATGTGCAATTTATTTAGCGACATCTCCAAAAAGTAATGCCTCATATTTAGCAATTGGAAATGCACAACAATTGGTAAAGCAAACCGGAGATTTACCAGTTCCACTTCATTTAAGAAATGCGCCAACCAAATTAATGAAAGAACTGGGTTATGGCGATGAGTATAAATATTCTCATGATTATGCGAATAATTTTGCTGAACAGGAATTTTTACCCGATGCTGTAAAAGAAACGGTTCTTTACAATCCGGGGAACAATTCTAGAGAGAACAGCACCCGTGAATTTTTAAAGAACCGCTGGAAAGATAAATATGGTTATTAAAACCAAATTTTATTTTTAGAATTTAACTGAAACTTTTTCAGAAACTAATTTGTCGTTTTGGTAATATTCAAAAAACCACTGATTGTCTTTAGCATTCAAAGTTCCTTGAACACCATCTTTAATCGCAATAAAAGAATCAGGGCGTGAAGTTTTCAATAACTTCATAACTACTTTTGGCGTCTTGTCAATTAACTGATATCCGTTATCTGTTGGTTGTGCATACAATAAATTTGGATCTTTAACATCAGCAACTGGAGTTGCAACTGTTGTTTGCACTTGTGCTTGTGAAGGAGCCGCCGCTGCCGCAATAGCAACTGGAGCGGCAGTAATCATACCTGGTTTTCCAGTAGGTGTTGCTGTTTTTCCACTATACTTATAATGAAGATTGTTTACTGAAATAAACGCCATATTCAAACTTTCTCTATAGGCCATTTCGTAATCTTTTTCTTTACTTTTCCCAATTTCTGACGTATAAACAACTGTACCGTAACAATCTTTTAGCTCTATAAAAAGTTTAGTAATCAAAAAACCACTATCCTTTTTTACATCTATATACAAAAGTTGGCAACGATCGTTAAGTTCTGCCGGAAGTTCTTCGTTTGCATAAAAAGCCTGAAAACCTGCTTTAGTCAAATTTCCTTTGCTTATCGTTGACATTCTGTATTGATTGTCTGAGTTTAAGAAACTATATCTCAAAGGCACAATAACGGCTTTATAATCATTAACAGCTTGAGAAGACTGAGAAGTTTGTGCAAACCCAGCAACTGAAATAAAAAGTACAGTCAACAAAAATTTAATTTTCATCATTATAAATATTTTTTAAGTTCTAATAAATGGTTTATTTGTTTAATATTTTGAGCAACATCAATTTTTTTCTCATTAAAGAAAATGGCATCCAAACCGGCATTTAATGCACCATTGACATCAGCATCTAAGCAGTCACCAATCATGATGCTATTTTCTTTTGATGCTTGAGCCAAATTAACCGCATAATCAAAGATAATACTATTTGGTTTTTTAACACCAGCCAATTCCGAATTTGTAATGGTGTCAAAATATCCTGAAAGCGACGCATTATTGATTTTCTTATCCTGAACTTTTGCAAAACCATTTGTGATGATATGCAGTCTGTATTTTGGTTTAAGATATTCTAATACCTCGATGGCTCCCTCAAAAAGATGATTATTGTCTGTCAAAAATTCGATATAGTCATTTGCGATTTCGTTTATATTTTCATCTGAAATTTCATAATTCAGCGCATCAAAAGAAAACTTTAATCTGTTGTAACGCAATTCAACATGAGTTATTTCATCGTTTTGATATAACTTCCAGCAAGACTGATTAATTGGGATGTATTTCTCAATAAAATCCTCAGTTTTGATTTCTGGAAATTTTGTCTTGAAAATGCGGTCAAAAGCCATTTCTGAGTTCTTGTCAAAATCCCAAAGTGTATGATCTAAATCAAAAAAGACGTCGGTAATAATGGTATTCATAATCTAAAAAATTCCTTCATCTACAAAACTATAATATTTTGATTCAGTTATGATCAAATGGTCCAAAACTTTAACATCTAAACTCTCTCCTGCTTGTTTGATTCGTTTTGTAATTTGTTTATCGGCTTCACTTGGCAATACATTTCCAGACGGGTGATTGTGACACAAAATCAAGCTAGTAGCTCCATTTTCAAGCGCCAATTTAAAAACCAAACGAACATCAACAATAGTTCCTGTAATACCGCCTTTGCTCAATTGCGATTTTGAAATTACTTTATTGGAATTATTCAGAAAAAGTACCCAAAACTCTTCATGTGCCAATTCACCAATTATAGGAAGCATCAATTCAAAAACCAATTTGCTCGACGTAATTTTAATCAATTCTACAGCATCTTCGGCACGTCGACGACGCCCAAGTTCAAGTGCTGCAATAATTGCAATCGCTTTTGCCTCTCCTATTCCTTTAAAATTCATTAATTGAGAAATCGACATTTTTCCCAAAATATTTAAAGTGTCCGCACTTGCCAAAATCCTCTTGCTCAATTCCACCGCCGATTCATTTCGGCTTCCTGAACCAATTAGAATTGCGATCAATTCGGCATCGCTTAAAGCATTTTTCCCCTTCAACATTAATTTCTCACGAGGCCTATCATCTTCTGACCAATTGGTAATTGGGAAATGAGATTTTTCCATATTAAAACAAATTTTCAAAAAGCGAAGATATTTAAAAAGAAAGAAATATCTTTCAATTCTTATTTCAAATAAAAAAATGTGCCAACTGCATAACAATTGACACATTTTTCTAATTATCTAATTGACTAATTACTCAATCAATCCTTTCACTTCGTCAAAATTCAATCCTCCGTAATTTCCAGAACTCATTAATAAAAGCGCTGAATTATCTAAATTCAAGTTGAATAAATATTCTTTGAATTCAGCAGGATTTGTATAAATCACAAGATCTTCACGATTAAACGCTTTTGCGATTTGATCATAAGTCACTTCTTCTAGTTGTTTAATTTTCACCGCATCTGGTGAATAGAAAACTACTGCAACATCTGCATATTCTAATGCGCCTTCATACTCTTTTAAGAATTCGGCATTTAAACTGCTGTATGTATGAAGTTCCAAACAAGCCACCAAAGTTCTGTTTGGATATTGTTCTTTAACCGCTTTTGTTGTTGCTGCAACTTTACTTGGCGAATGTGCAAAATCTTTGTATGCAACTTTTCCTTTTCCTTCAGCAATTTTTTCTAAACGTTTTGAAGCGCCTTTAAAACTTGCAATTGCTTCATAAAAATCAGCTTCATCGACGCCCATATTTTGGCAAATCCATTTGGCTCCAGCCAAATTATTCAAATTGTGTGCTCCAAAAACTTCAATCGGCATATCACCTTCAGGAGTTTCTAATAAAGTTACTCCGTCGCTTACCTTATAATTTGGAGTCGAATAAGCCAATTTTCGAATCGGGTTTGTTGCTGCTTCAGCTACTCGTTTTACTTCTGGATCATTTTCGTTGTAAACCAAAATCCCTCCATTTGTAATTTTTCCAATGAAAATCTCAAACTGCTCTACATAATTTTCATACGTTGGAAACACATTGATGTGATCCCAAGCAATTCCAGAAATCAAAGCAATATTTGGCTGATATAAATGGAATTTCGGACGTCTGTCAATTGGAGAAGAAAGATATTCATCACCTTCCAAAACCATAAAATCATTTTCTTCTGTCAAATGCACCATCGTATCAAAACCTTCCAACTGCGCGCCAACCATATAATCAACAGCAATATTATGATAATGCATTACGTGCAAAATCATCGAAGTAATAGTAGTTTTTCCGTGTGAACCGCCAATTACAACACGCGTTTTATTTTTAGATTGTTCGTATAAAAATTCTGGATACGAATAAATTTTCAATCCCAATTCTTGCGCTTTCAGCAATTCTGGATTATCTGCTTTTGCGTGCATTCCTAAAATGATGGCGTCAATATCAGCAGTTATTTTTTCTGGAAACCAACCTAATTCAGCTGGCAAAATTCCTTTTTTCTCTAATCTTGATTTTGATGGTTCAAAAATAGCATCGTCACTTCCTGTAACTTGATATCCTTTGTTATGCAATGCTAATGCTAAGTTGTGCATTGCACTTCCGCCTATCGCGATGAAATGTGTTTTCATTTAAAATTCCAATTTATTAAGTTCTAAATTCCAATTTATTAATCCGAATTTAGTTTTGAGATTTGATTATTATGCGTCAAATTTTCGTTTCAGATCCTGTGCTTTTTTAGGCTCTTTTAATTTGTTCAAATATAAATTATATAATTTTTGAAACGTCACTTTTGAATTGCCAATTTCATGTGCTTTTTTATAATTTTTTTCGGCATCATCATAGCGTTTAAAATATTCATCGATTCGGCCTTTTGATAAATATCCGTCAATTGGGGAAAATTGCGCTAGCTCATTAGAATAGGCAAGCGCTTTCGATTCGCTTCCGCCCAGAATTCCAGGCAATTGCAAATAAATTTCAATCAATGCCCATCGCGCTTGTACATGTTTCGGGTTGAGTTCAATTGCTTTTTCAAAAGCTTCTTTCATGTCGCCTACCATTCCGAAAGCTTTTATTTTATTCACTTCTAAAGAATGCATCGCAAGACAGCCACCATATTTAAAAAAATAATCGGCAACAGTTGGTTTCAATTCTTTTAATTTCTTGAAATATTCAGCACCTTTTACCCAAGATTTTTGATGCGCCGCAATTTCTCCTAGATATTCAAGAGTTTTTATATCTGAAGGTTTTGCTTTTAGAGCGGCTTCAAAAAGAGGCTCCGCTTCTTCATATTTTTTTGCATTAAATAGCTTCTCTGCTCTTTCAAAAGACTGTGACCAACAACACGTTGGAACAATTAAAAATAACAGTAGTAGCTTTTTCATATATCAAAAATAAGGAAATAAAAAATGCATCTTTTGCTTTTAAACAGAAATTAGTAATTTGTACGAAAAATATTTTTAATTGATTCCAACCTTTTTACTTAAATCGTCATCTATCTAAGAAAACTCATTTATGAAAAAACTATTATTTGTATTCTTACTGATTTCAAATGCTCTTTTTGCACAACAATCTGACAAAAAATGGGATAAAGTTATTGCTCTAGAACAGGAAGGAAAAATAAAATCCGCCAATGAAATTGTTGCCGATATTTATAAAAAAGCTGTTTCTAAGAAAGACGAAGTACAAATAATAAAATGCTTTTTTTATCAGTCGAAATATCTTCAAATTCTGGATGAGAATGCACAAAGCAAAATCATAAATAATCTTAAAGCTAACATTAATCTGGTTTCAATTCCGTCGAAAGCGATTTTGAATCTTGTCTACTCAAAATGTATTTATGATTACTACGGACTAAACCTGTACAAAATAAGACAGAGAACCGACAATACTATTCAAGAAGAAAACTTTTTTACTTGGCCTCAAAATACTTTTGAAAATGAAATACGAACCAGCCTAAAAAGCACGCTGGAAAACGAAACAATTTTAAAAAATACTCCTTTAACAAATTATGATCTTATTTTTGATTATTCGACTTTAGAAAAATTCAAAAAACAAAATTTGTTGGATTATTTAATTGGCGAAAACATTGGTATTTACAACAAAAAAATCCGTGCGTGGGAAATTAAAAAAAGTGATTTCACACCTTATAAAAAAGATCTTTTAGGAGAATCAAAAGATTTTGCTAACCTTAATTTTGACTTTGTCAGCAACAAAGACCTTAGAATGGTCTTAAATCTTTACCAAAAACGAGAGACTTACAACCCAACAGTAGAGAACCTTTGGGAAAGAATTCAGTTCTGCAAAAAATTTCTGGTCGACATTGACGACGAATACATAAAAGCTTTAACTTTTTTACAAAAGAAGAAAAACAACGTTTTTTTGACACAAAATATTCAATTGGAGAAAGCATCTTTTTTAAATTCAAATGCCAATAAAGAAAACCATTCTGATTATAATATTCAGGCACTTAAGATTCTTGATAGTATTTTTCAGACTGACAAAGAATCGGACGTCTACAAACTTGCTGTCCAGCAAAGAGAAAACATTTTTTATAAGACTTTAAGTGTACAACTTCAGAAATACATTTACGATAATCAAAATGCTCGAACATCTATACATTATAAAAATGTCGAGAATCTAAAAGTTTCATTCTTCAGAATTAATCAGGCACTAATTCCCAAATTGAACAACTCTTATCTTGAAAAAAATGAAATAAGAGATTCGATTGTGACCAAAACACAGCCATTTATTTCAAAATCCTATTCGCTTTTAAACAAAAAAAATTATTTAGAATATTCGACAGAACTTATACTGCCAAAACTTGGAACAGGATCTTATCTGGTTTATTTTGAAAGTGAATCTGATTCTAACAGCAAAAAAGCATTTGCTTACAATACGATAACCGTTTCTAATTTTATTGTATTGGCTTCGCAAAACGATAAGTTAGAAAAATATCAGGTTTTCGATCGAAAAACAGGAAAACCACTGCAGCATGTAACCATAAAAACACCGTCTTTTACTATCAAAACCAATCAAAATGGGACTGCAGTATTCAAAAAGGCAAAAGGCAATTACAATTATGAAGAAATGCAGTTGTATACGATTGGAGACACGCTTAATATCCAAAAAAACTACTTGGTTTACGATTACGAATACAACATAGAAAACGGGATTGGAGACAAGGGAAAAGTTGAGTTTTACATGGATCGAGCAATTTATCGTCCTGGACAGACTGCGTATTACAAAGGAATTGCTTTTCAAAAAGTAAAAAACAAAACCTCTGTTGTTCCTTATACTACATTTCACATTTCAATTAAGGACGTAAACAATCAGGAATTTAAAGAATTCGATGTTGTTACAAATGAATTTGGCTCTTTTTCAGGTGAATTTATTTTACCTCAAAACGGACTGCTGGGTGATTTTACAATTTCAGCCCACGAACCCGATGACTACGAAAATGATAAAATTTATGACAAAAAAGAGGATGAACATCCTTTTTGGGATATTGTAGATTTCCAAAATTCTGAACTTGAATTTAGAGTTGCAGAATATAAACGCCCAAAATTTGAAGTAACTTTTGATTCAAAAAAAGAACATTATCAGGTCAGTCAACCTGTTAAAATAAAAGGAACCGCGAAAGCTTTTGCTGGCTCTTCAATTTCTGATGCAACAGTCACTTATACTGTAACCCGCTATACAAGTTATTTTTTTAGAAATTATTTCCCACAGGAAAAGGCTGAAGTTCTGGCAACTGGAGAAACGAAAACAGATGCATCAGGAAAATTCAGTATTGATTTCACTGCCACGCCAGCACCAAATAGTCCTAAAGAAAAATTACCAATTTTCACTTACGAAATTAATGCAGCTGTTACCGATATAAATGGCGAAACGCATTCCTCTGTAACGACCTTAAAAGTTGGCTATCACGATTTATCACTTCAGGTTTTGGTTCCGGGCACAATTTCAACTAAAAACAAAAACGAAATCAGACTTTTGAGCACCAATTTAAACGGTGAATTTTTACCTGTCAAAGGAGAAATAAAACTTTATCTTGTTAGTCCGGTTTCGCCAAAATTTAAAGCGAGAACATTTCCGCAACCGGATATTGAAAGCATATCTGATTCCGATTTTGAAAAGTTATTTCCGTATGAAATCAATACTAAAACAAAAGGCAAAGAAGAGGAATTGCTATTTTCAAAAAGCATTGACACCGAGAAAGATAAAACTCTCGCTTTAGATTTTATTTCAAATTATAAATCAGGAAACTATAAAATTGTGTTTTCTGCCAAAGACAATTTCGATAACCTGATTGAAACTAGTTCTAATTTTGATTTAAAACAAAGCAACGACAAGTTTGACACCAGCAAACTGTTTTCTGTATTTCAAATCAATGAAAATCCAAAAAAAGATGGCTTTGTAACAATAAAGCTTAAGTCTGTAATTCCTGAATTATATATTTCAGGAACAGGAACTTATAATGGAAAAACTTTTTCTGAGGAAACCTATCATCTACAGAATAATGAAGTTACTATCAAAATTCCTCTTAAAAAAGATTTCACTGAAAATATCGATTTTAATTTTGAAAGTATTTTTGAAAATGAAAGATTCGAAAACAATCTCTATGTCTTCCTAAAAGAAAATACTCCGGAACTAAAATTTAACGTCCAAACATTTAGAAGTAAAATAGAACCGGGAAGTAAAGAAAACTGGTCCTTTAAGTTAAACGGAAATCAAAACAAAAATGGCGCCGAAGTATTAGCTTCAATGTACGACAGCTCTCTAGACCAGTTTACAACTAAAGAATGGAATAGCCTAAAAATCTATGACTACAATTACGGAAATAATCCAAAAACACTTTTAGGAACAGACCGAATCTTTGCTACAATTCTGAATTTAAACACCCCTTCTAAATATGTTGCGCTTAAAGATGAAAGCACCAAATTGATTTGGTTTGGATTTGATTTTAATAACCGAAATAACCAACTTTATTTGCAAAAAGAATATCAAAGGCAACTGACTAAAAAAATAAAAAAGCCATTAAATGCCAAAATGATTTCAGGAATTGTAAGTGACCGAAACAAATTGCTTCTTCCTGGCGTATCAATAACAGTAAAAGGAACACAGCGAAGCACGACGACAGATTTTGATGGCTACTATGAAATTGAAGCGGCTAAAAATGAAGAACTAGTTTTTTCATACATTGGCTATGACACTAAATCTATCATTGTTACTGACAGCAAAACAATTAATATAGTTTTAAAACCAGATGGCAATCAATTAGAAGCTGTGGTTGTGGTTGGTTATGGCTCTCAAAAAAAGAAAGATTTCACTGGTGCAGTGCATACCATTAAAGGCAATCCCGTTACTGCTAGTGCCGTGGAAGAAGATAATAATGTTTATAATACGGCCGGAATTTCAGATGCTCTAGCTGGAAAAGTTGCTGGAGTCCGAATTAGAGGAGCATCAACTATTCCAGGATCTCCTCCATTATATGTAGTTGATGGAATTATAATGGACGATATACCAAATTTAAATCCAAAAGATATTTTATCATTAGATGTCCTAAAAGATGCATCAGCGACAGCACTTTACGGAAACAAAGCCGCAAACGGTGTTATTGTAATCACAACAAAAAAAGCTCTAGAAGCTTTGACTCAGGTAAAAGCAAGAAAAAATCTATCTGAAACTGCTTTCTTTTATCCACATTTGAAAACTGATTCTAAAGGAAATGTAAGTTTTAATTTTACTTCTCCTGAGGCTTTGACCGCTTGGAAATTACGCTTATTGGCGCACAATAAAAGTGCGGATTCTGGTTATTTGGAAAAAAATGTCATCACGCAAAAAGAATTGATGGTTTTACCGAATTTCCCAAGATTCTTGAGAGAAAAAGATACTATTGTCATTAGTGTCAAAATCTCAAATGTTACCGCCGACGCGAAAACAGGAATTGCAAGTTTACAGTTTTTTGATGCCACTACCATGGAGCCAATAGATGCTAAAATGCTCAACGCAAAAAACATCAAAAATTTTACTATTCCCGCATATGGAAATACAACAGCAAACTGGACAATTTCGATTCCGGAAGGTTTGCAAGGCGTTCAATATAAAATTGTAGCCAAAGCTGGCAATTTTTCAGATGGTGAAGAAAACATTCTTCCTGTTTTAACCAATAATATGCTGGTTACAGAAAGTATTCCGATTTGGGTTCGAGAGAATTCAACTAAAGAATATACTTTCGAAAACTTGAAAAACAATAGTTCAACGACTTTAAGAAATCATCAATTTACGTTTGAATATACCTCAAACCCAACTTGGATTGCAATTCAATCGCTTCCGTATTTAATGGAATACGAACATGAATGTGCTGAACAGACTTTTGCTCGTTTCTATTCAAATGCTTTAGCTTCAGAAATCATTTCGAGCAATCCTAAAATTGCAACGCTTTTTGAAGATTGGAGAAAAAACGGAAAACTGATTTCTAAATTAGAAGAAAATCAAGAATTAAAATCTCTAATTCTCGCTGAAACTCCTTGGCTAAATGACGCGCAAAATGAAGATATAAAGAAAAAAAATCTGGCTCTTTTGTTTGATTTAGAAAAGATGAAAACTTCTCAAGAAGTCACTTTCGAAAAACTAAAACTAAAACAAAACGCATCTGGAGGTTTTTCGTGGTTTGAAGGAAGTCCACAAAACGAATACATTACTAGACATATTTTAGCCGGTTTGGGGCATTTAGCAAAGCTCAGCAAAACCAGTGACATTGAAATCAAAATTAATGAAATAGCCAAAACCGGAATTCCATTTATTGATAACAAATTTTTGGAATATTATAAAACCAGAACGAAAAACTTAAACGGCACTAATAAATTGATATGGCTTAATCCATACTCTGATTTGCATTATTTATATACCAGAAGTTTTTATTTGGAAAAATATCCGTTATCAGACACCTTGAAAAAGGCTACTAAATTGCATCTGGAAACAGCTAAAAAAGACTGGCTGAATTATTCTATTTATGAAAAAGCTTTAGCTGCAATAACTTTAAATCGTTTTGGAGAAAAAGATGCTGCTAAAAAAATCATTGAAAGTTTAAAAGAAACAGCATCAAACAACGAAGATTGGGGAATGTATTGGATTGCCAACAAACCGGGTTGGTATTGGTATCAAGCACCAATTGAAACTCAGGCTTTATTGATTGAGGCTTTCGCCGAAGTAACAAACGATACCAAATCGGTAGATGCAATGAAAGTTTGGTTGTTGAAAAACAAGCAAACCAAAAACTGGCCGACAACAAAATCAACAACAGAAGCAATTTATGCTTTATTGATGCAAGGAACAGATTGGCTTTCCGTAAAAGATAATACAGTTATAAAATTAGGCGACGAAAAAATCATGACCAAAAAACTAGCTGAAAACGAAAAAGAGGCGGCAACAGGCTACATCAAATTAAATTGGAAAGCCGATGAAGTGAAAAAAGAAATGGCTTCCATTAAAATTGAAAACAAATCTAAAGTTCCAGCATTTGGAGGTGTATATTGGCAGTATTTTGAAGATTTGGATAAAATCAAAAATAATTCGGGCGAAGTTTTATCTGTTTCAAAAGAATTGTTTCTAAAGAAAAGCACTCTTGAAGGTGAAAAACTGGAAAAAATAACAAGTAGCAATGCTTTAAAAATTGGAGATTTAGTAACTGTCCGATTAATTATTACAGCCAAAGAAAATAGTGAATACATTCATTTAAAAGATATGCGTGCTTCTTGCTTTGAACCCGTAAATGTCCTTTCTGAATATGAGTATCAAGATGGATTAGGGTATTATATGAATACAAAAGATGCAGCAACACATTTCTTTTTTGATCAAATCAACAAAGGAACTTATGTTTTAGAATATGATATTCGAGTAAACAATAGTGGCGAATTCTCAAACGGAATTACAACCATCCAAAGCATGTATGCTCCAGAATTTACAAGTCATACAAAAGGAATCAGAATAAAAGTAAATTCCAATTTTTAAATTCCAAATTCCAAAAAAGAAATAATAATCTAATATTTTTTTGTCAGGCTGAGCGGTGTCGAAGCTTACGTAAAGGGCTTCGACACCGCCCAGTCTGACATTCAAAACAACACAAAACCCGACAGGTTTTTGAAACCTGTCGGGTTTAAAATTTTAAACAATTATAGTCCATAAAAAAACCTAACAGGTTTTAGAAACCTGTTAGGTTTAATATTTCAAATCAGAATTAATTATTTCGCAATCGTCAATTCGTCAATAATGTTTTTAGCTCCAGCGTATTTGTCAATAATCCAAAGTACGTAACGAATATCAACGTTGATCGTTCTTTGCAATTTAGAATCGAAAATAACATCTCCAGCCATAGCTTCGATGTTTCCGTCAAAAGCAATTCCAATTAATTCTCCTTTTCCGTTAAGAACTGGCGATCCTGAGTTACCACCTGTAATATCGTTATCAGTCAAGAAATTGATTGGCATATAACCTGCTTTGTCTGCATATTGACCATAATCTTTTTTCTTGTTTAATTCCAACAAACGAGCTGGTAAATCAAATTCTTGATCTCCTGCTTTGTATTTTTTCACCATACTTTCCATTGTAGTATAGTTGTTGATTTTAGCATCATTACGAGGATCTGCAGGTAACGCACGAACTTTTCCATAAGTCAACCTCAACGTAGAGTTAGCATCTGGATATTTAATCGCGTTTAATTTCGATTCTCTTAAACCTTCTACAAGTTTTCTGTAAGCAATTGCGAAACCATCATCAGCTTTTGCTTGATCGTCTGTTTTAGCACGGTATTTTGTCATTAAATCATTAGAAATAATATACAACGGATCGTGCACAATTGCCAATGGCTTTGGATCTGCTAAAAATGCTAATACTTTTTCTTTATTTGTAAAATAACTAATTTCAGTCGCTTTTGCTACATCTGCAGTAAAATCACCATTATTAGCTGTTTTCATTTTTGCAATTTCTGGCGCAAGTCCATATTCAGCAGCTTTTGCAGCATATAAATTTAACTGAGCAGTTAAAACATCTTTTTCTAAAGGTGCATAAAAATCTCCATAAATAGTCTCTACCAATGCATTGATTTTAGGCAACAATTCTGCTTTTTTAGCATCATTTTCTTTGTAATACGCAATTAATGCATTTCCTAAATTTGCCGGACCGGTTGCATACGCCGATGTACGTAAAACTTGTGACAAATAATTATCGTGACGCGCTTTTAAGTTCGTTTCTCTATAATAATCATTGATTGTCGGAATTACATTTTCGTATTTCTCTTTATTAGCAGGTTTGCTTGCCCACTCATAGAATTTATCTTCTTGTTCTGCTTTTGCATCAGCTGTTCCAGCTTTTGTTAAAGCATCGATCATACCTTGACGGTTTTTCCAGTAATTTGCTGTCGAAGCATATTTAGAAGCATAATTTAAACGAACTGTCGCATCTTTATCCATATACTTTTTCATTTGATCCATGCTAGTTTTAGCACCTTCAACCCAAGCAGGATAAGCATATTTTACATTTTGCTCGATTCCTCCAGCTGGCATCCAACGGTTTGTTCTTCCTGGATAACCTAGAATCATTGCAAAATCATTTTCTTTTACACCTTTAATGCTAACTGGCAAATAGTGTTTTGGTTGCAATGGCACATTGTCTTTTGAGTATGCAGCAGGATTTCCGTCTTTATCAGCGTAAACTCTGAACATAGAGAAATCTCCCGTTTGGCGAGGCCATTCCCAGTTATCAGTATCTCCACCAAATTTACCAACACTTTCTGGTGGCGTTCCCACTAAACGAACGTCTGTGTAATCTTGGTAAACAAAATAGTAGTATTCATTTCCTTGAAAGAAAGGACGAACAGAAACTGTATATTTTCCGTTTTCGCTGTTCTCTTTTTCAATCAAAGCGATCTCTTGCTGAATAACTTTGTTTCTTTCTGTTTCTGTCATAGCGTCATTTACTTTAGACAAAATTCTTTTAGAAACATCATCCATACGAACAAAGAAACGTACATATAGAGATTTCGGCTTCAATTCTTCTGATCGATTTTTTGCCCAAAAACCATCTTTCAAATGATTTTGTTCTGCAGTTGAAAGTTCAGCAATAGCGCTATAACCACAGTGGTGATTAGTAAGAACTAAACCGCTATTTGAAACGATTTCTGCTGTACAACCTCCATTAAACTGAACAATTGCATCCTTTAAACTGTGATGGTTAATACTATAGATTTCTTCAGCAGTTAATTGAAGTCCCATTTTCTCCATATCTCTATGGTTCAATCTCTCGATAAACATCAAAAACCACATTCCTTCATCAGCTCTTACAGGAAAAGCCATTAAGCACATGGTCAAGAATAAAACTATTTTTTTCATGTTATTTTATTTAAGTGATGCGAATATAACGCCTTTTTCGCAATTATATAATCTTAACTTATCTTAAAATTAAAGATGACTCTGTTTTTTTGGTCGTTTATTACGAATTTAACATGTTGCCTAATAAAAAAAGGTGCTCTGAAAAACAGAACACCTTTTCTAATATAATTTCAATTGCTAATTTATTCGTTAAGCATTTTCCAAAGTTTATCTTTTAAATCAGTCAAACCTTGCTGTGCAACAGATGAGATAAGCATATAAGGAACATCTTTGAAAGTAACATCTAATTCCGCTTTCAATTCAGCTTTCAATTCGTCATCCAGCATATCACATTTCGAAATAACCACAAGACGCTCTTTGTCTAGCATTTCAGGATTATATTTAGTCAACTCATTAACTAAAATATCATATTCTGCTTTAATATCTGGCGTATCAACTGGAACTAAAAACAATAAAGTTGAATTACGCTCTATATGACGCAAGAAATAATGCCCAAGACCTTTACCTTCAGCAGCGCCTTCGATAATTCCAGGAATATCAGCAATTACAAAAGATTGAAAATCTCTGTAAGCCACAATTCCTAAATTTGGTTTTAATGTCGTAAACGGATAATCAGCAATTTTTGGTTTTGCTGAAGTCAAAACAGACAATAAAGTAGATTTTCCTGCATTTGGAAAGCCCACTAAACCAACATCTGCCAAAACTTTAAGCTCTAAAATCACGTCCATTTCGACACCAAGCAAACCTGGCTGTGCATAACGAGGCGTTTGGTTGGTCGAACTTCTAAAATGCCAGTTTCCTAAACCTCCTTTTCCTCCTTTTGCAAGAATTCTTTTTTCTCCGTCTTCCGTAATTTCAAAAAGTGTTTCACCAGTTTCTTTGTCTTTTACAACAGTTCCTAATGGCACTTCGATGATTTTATCTTCTCCGTCTGCACCTGTACTTCTGTCAGAACCTCCATCTCCACCGTGACCCGCTTTAATGTGACGCGCAAACTTTAAATGAAATAATGTCCAGAGTCCTTTATTTCCAACTAAATACACATGTCCGCCACGGCCACCATCTCCACCATCTGGACCTCCTTTTTCAATAAATTTCTCTCTATGTAAATGCGTAGAACCCTTCCCTCCTTTTCCGGAAGAAACATATATCTTAACGTAATCTACAAAATTTCCTTCTGTCATTGTTTTTGTTTATGTGTAGTTTCATGTTTCACGTTTCACATTTCAAGTTTACTCACATTGCTGTTAACCTGAAACTTGAAACATTAAACTTGAAACAAATTTCTCTACTCTTTTAATGCTCTTACAAGCACTTTATCAATCTTAACGCCATCCATGTCGATGACTTCTAAAACAAATTTCTGCCAAACCAGTTTCTCCCCTTCTTTTGGAATATGAGAAAGCTCAGTCATAATCATACCGCTTACGGTGTTTACTTCGTAATCGTTTGTCAATTCGTCCAACTCAAAATAAGTCAAGAAATCATGCAACGAATAATGTCCGTCAACTAACCATGAACCGTCTTCTCTTTCGATTAGTTGGAATTCATCTTTATAGAATTCTGCTGCATCGCCTACTAAAGCTTCTAAAATATCATTCAACGTAATCATACCTTGAAAAACACCATATTCATCTGAAACCAAAGCATAATGTACTCCTGTTTTTTTGAAATTTTCCAACGCTTTATAAGCAGTAGTTTGTTCCATCAAATAAGGCGCTTCGTACATTATTGAAGCCAAGTCGAAATTATCATTTTCAATATGCGCGAAAATATTTTTTAATGTAACAACACCAGCAATATCATCATAATTGTCTTTATAAACGGGATAAACCGCATGCAAATCCTGAACGACCAATTCTTTGATTTTGACTTTATCAGCATTTAAAGGCAACATGTCAACCGATTTTCGGTGTGTCATTAATGAGCTTACTTTTCGATCTCCAATGTGAAAAACACGTTCTACAATATCTTGTTCGATTTCCTGAACTTCACCAACTTCGGTTCCTTCCTTGATAATCGCTTTAATTTCTTCTTCGGTAACTTTTCCGTCAGCTGTTGGTTTTATTTGAAAAATATTCAATAAAAAATCAGTCGAAGTAGTCAAAAGCCAAATAAAAGGTGCCGTGATGATCGAAATGACTTTCATTGGCATTGCCACCATTTTTGCAATTGATTCTGGATAATTTAATCCGATTCGTTTTGGAAGCAATTCTCCCAAAACCAATGAGAAGAAAGTCAGAACTACAACTACAATTCCTACTGCAACTGAATGTGCGTATGGTTTTAAAACTGCAAATCCAGCAACAAATCCTTCTACATCTAATGTAATTTTATCGCCACTATAAATACCGGTCAAAATTCCAATTAAAGTAATTCCGATTTGTACTGTCGATAAAAACTTATTTGGGGAATTGGCTAAATCGAGTGCCGTTTTAGCACTTTTGTTGCCTTTTTTCGCAGCAGTTTCAAGCCTGTTTTTACGGGCCGAAATCAAAGCGATTTCAGACATGGAGAAAACTCCGTTTAATAGAATTAGAAAAAATATAATTAGTATTTCCAATTGAGTGTAGGTTCGTTATAAAATAGTCTCGTTAAAAATAATTCGTAATGTTGATTTTAGCTGTTGCTTAAAAAACTAATTTTTCTAACCCGAAAACCGTGATTCTTAAATATCTTTAAGAAGCTAGTTTTATGGTTAGAAAAATAGTTCTCTGCTTCCCGACAGCTATCGGGATGAAACGTACAGCTGGAATAAGCTTCTACAAATTATCTATAACTGACGTTAATCGCTCTGTAATTTGTTCGATAGTTCCAATACCGTCTACAGCATGAAACTTACCTTGTTCTTTATAATATCCAATAAGAGGAGCTGTTTTCTCATTGTATTCTTGGTATCTTACACGAATTTTTTCTTCGTCTTGATCGTCAGCTCTTCCGCTTGTTTTTCCTCTTTCCAACAAACGTTTTACCAAAATTTCGTCATCCGCTTCTAAAGCGATTGTTGCCGTTACGCTAGACCCGATTGTTGGCAAAAATTTATCCAAAGCCTCAGCCTGATTGATAGTTCTTGGATAACCGTCGAATAAAAATCCTGCTGTATCTGGGTGTTTTTTTACTTCATCAATTAACATTGCAGTTGTTACTTCACAAGGAACTAATTCTCCATTGTCCATAAAAACTCTTGCTTTTTTACCTAGTTCAGTATCATTTTTTAAATTGAAACGAAAAATATCTCCTGTTGAAAGGTGTGTTAAATTGTATTTTTCTTTTAAAAATTCTGCCTGAGTTCCTTTTCCTGCTCCCGGCTTTCCAAATAAAACGATGTTAATCATAATGAATGTGCGTGTTGTGACTTCTTTATTTTTAGAAGTTTAAAATGAATATTTAGTTGTGTTTGTTTTTAATTATTCTGCCAATTTGTAAACTTCGGTAAGGTTTCTTCCTAAACCGTCGTAATCTAATCCGTAACCAACAATAAATTTATTCGGAATTCTGATTCCGATATAATCTATTTTCATGTCTTTTTTATACGCTTCTGGCTTAAAGAACAATGTTGCCACTTTAAAATGTTTTACATTTTGTGCTTTGAACAAATGCTTTAATTCTTCGATCGTATTTCCGGTATCGACAATATCTTCAATAATGACAACGGTTCTACCTGACAAATCCTGATTAATTCCAATTAATTCTTTAACCGCATTTGTACTTTCTGTACCTTCATAAGATGCCATTTTGATAAATGAAACCTCGCATGGCTTTTTATATTTTTTCAGAAAATCGGCCACTACCATAAAGGCACCGTTCAAAACTCCAATAAAAATTGGAGTATCATCTCCAAAATCATCTTCTACCTGAGCCACTAATTTGGTTAAAGCAAAATCAATTTCTTTAGCCGAAATAAACGGAACAAATTGTTTATCGTGAAGTTGTATCATTATTTTTCTTTTTAAAATAATGGACAAAGATACAGAATTACAACTTAACTCTAAATATCAAAATAAACTGTCTGAGCATTTTTAAGCACATTAAGCACATCTTTTCGGAAAAAAACTTTTTAATTTTAGTAAATTGTGGCCTTCTAAACTTTAATATAGACCCAAATGAAAACCACGATACAAATTTTTTCGGCTTTTTTGATCCTTACTGCGTGTCACGGACAAGTAAGCAAAGAAGAAAAAGAAGCACTATCTAAACAACCTGCAAATGTTGTAAAAACTGCTATAGGCAACATTACCTTGCCACCACCCTATGCAACAGAATCGAAAACAAAAAACAGCAAAGTTTTGGGCTGGCCAGAAGGAAAAACGCCGATTGCGCCTGAAGGTTTTACGGTTACCAAATTTGCTGACGGATTTAGCAATCCGCGTTGGAGTTATATTGGTCCAAACAATGATATTTTTGTTGTCGAAAGTGGCACTAGAACGAGTAAAAACCAAATTATTGTTTTACGCGATAAAGACAAAGACGGCGTATTTGAAACTCGTGAAGTTTTCCTGAGCGGTCTCAACAGACCTTTAGGAATGTTAATTCTAAAAGACTTTTTTTATGTTGCAAATACTGATGGGCTTTACCGTTATCCATATAAAAATGCACCATTAAAATTAGAAACTCAAGGAACAAAAATTGTTGAGCTTCCGGCGGGTGGCTACAACAATCACTGGACAAGAAGTTTGCTAGCTAATCCTGAAGGAACAAAAATTTATATTGGAGTTGGTTCAGGGAGCAACGTTGGCGAAAACGGAATGGACAAAGAAATTCGTCGCGCCGCAATTTTAGAAATCAATCCTGATGGAACAGGTGAAAAAATTTACGCCGAAGGATTAAGAAATCCAATGGGAATGGATTGGAATCCTGCCAATAAAAAAGAACTTTGGACTGCAGTTAATGAAAGAGATGAACTTGGTGATGACTTGGTTCCAGATTACATTACAAGTGTAAAAAGAGGCGGTTTTTATGGATGGCCGTATTCTTATTTCGGAAGTATTCCAGATCCAAGATGGAAAAACGGACCTAAAGATTTGGTCAAAAAAACCATTGTTCCTGACGTTCCTGTTGGGCCACACACTGCTTCTTTAGGATTGGCTTTTTATACGAAAGATGCTTTTCCTGCGAAATATAAAAACGGTGCTTTTGTAGGACAGCATGGCTCTTGGAATCGTTCTAATATTTCAGGTTATAAAGTGTTGTTCGTTCCTTTTAAAGATGGAAAACCTTCAGGAAAACCAGAAGATTTTTTAACTGGTTTTATTTCGAATGATGAAAAAGCAGAAGTATACGGACGTCCGGTTGCGGTAACCGTTATGAACGATGGATCTTTATTAGTAAATGATGATAGTGGGAATACGATTTGGAAGGTTACTGCGAATAAATAAATCCCAATCTTTTAAATTCCAAACTACAATCCTAAAAAAACCAAACACATAGAAACATAGTTTTTTTTCATATTAAAAGTTGTCTTAAGGAAAACTTGTTTTCACACATAGTTTCTATGTGTGAAAACAAGTGAAATGCCTTTTTTAAAGCAATTAATCCTATGTTTCTATGTGTTAAAATAATGCGCCTTTAATTCCACACTTTTATGATTTCTAAAAAATATTTTCTTCTTCTTTTTGCATTGATCGTTTTGCAAAACATGACGGCACAAGAAAAAGAAGTCCAAAATATTGATTCGGTTAAAACGCAAAAACTGAATGAAGTTTTAATTAGTCCGCTTCACATTAATCGGGATTTGCAGAACAGTCCGGCTTCGATTGGCATTTTATCCGAAAAAGAATTACTTCGAAATAATACTACAGACATCAGCAATGTCATCAATACGATTCCTGGTGTTTTTATGCAATCGTCAAATATTACGACAACCCGAATTTCGATTCGCGGCATTGGCGCGAGAACTCCATATGGAACCAATAAAATTAGAGCTTTTTACGGAAGCATTCCCCTAACTTCTGGAAACAGCGAAACGGTAATTGACGATATTGATCTTCAAAATATCAATCAAATTGAAATTATAAAGGGGCCTCTTTCTAGTGTTTACGGCGCTGGTTTGGGTGGAGCGATTTTGATTTCGCCTCAATCTTTAAAAAGCCACAATTATCAAGCTGAAGTCAGTTCTGTTTTTGGTTCGTTTGGATTATTGAAAAACCGAATAAGTTTTGATTTGAATGAAAAAAATGCTTCTCTAAACCTAAGTTATCACAATTTAAAGACAGATGGATGGCGTCAAAACAGCGCGTACAATCGGGAAGGAATTACGCTTGACGGAGAATTGTTTCGAAAGAAAAATAGCAAACTGACTTATTTCTCCAATTATACGTATTTGAAAGCTTACATTCCGAGTTCGATTAACAAAACGACTTACGAAAATAATCCGCAAGCGGGCGCGCCGACTTGGGTTGCGTCACAAGGTTTTAAAGAATACAAATCGACTTTAGGCGGATTGGCTTATGATTTTAAAATTAATGATCATCTGAATAATTCGACTTCAGTTTTCATTAATTATAAAGACAGCAACGAACCTCGTCCTTTTGATATTTTACGTCAATACACTTTTGCTTCGGGCGCACGAACGCAGTTTTCGGGAGATTTTAAAATCGGGAAAATCAACAATCAATTTATTAGCGGAATTGAATATTTCGCAGACAATTACAGCGGCAATACTTTTCAGAATTTATATCAGCAAAATAATGGAAACGGAAGTTTGCAAGGAAATCAACTTTCGGCAACCAATCAAAAAAGGCATTTTTATAATGTTTTTTCGCAAATCAGAACGTTGCTTTCTGACCAATTTGAGATTCAAGCAGGTTTAAATTACAACAAAACCAAATTTGAACTTCAGAATGATTTTCCCGCTTCCGCGAATAATCCGACGGAACATTATAGTTATGATGGTATTTTTTCGCCACAACTTTCTTTTTTGTTCAAGCCAAATGAAATTCATACTTTCTACTTTTCTACAAGCCGAGGATTTTCTCTTCCCGCGACTGAAGAAACTTTAACGAGCACCGGAAATATTAATCAAGACATAAAACCTGAAACGGGTTATAATTTTGAATTGGGAAGCAAACTTCATCTTTTAAGTAAAAAATTATATGCCGAAATTGCGGTTTACCGAATGGAAATTAAAGATTTATTGGTTGCCAAAAGAATTGGTGATGATCAATATGAAGGCGTAAATGCTGGAAAAACCTTTCATGAAGGAATCGAAATTTTCTTGAAACACAATTGGACCATCAATCGAACTTTTAATCTGAATTCTTATGCTGGAACTTCCATCGGGAATTATGAATTCAAAGAATTTGTCGATAACGGAAATGATTATTCTGGAAATAAATTAACTGGAGTTCCTGCCAATACGGCTAGCGCAGGTTTTAATTTCAATACGAATTCGGGTTTCTATTTTTCAGCCGATTTCCAGTTCACAGATAAAATTCCGATGAATGATTCAAATAAGGACTTTTCAGATTCTTATTCTCTGCTAAATTTAAAAACAGGATATCAATTTGAAATCTTATCAGGATTGAAAGCACATGTTGACGCAGGAATAAATAATGTGACAAATGAAAAATATGCGTCAATGATTTTAACCAATGCAACTGGCGTTGGAAACGCGCAACCTAGATTCTATTATCCAGGTTTACCTATAAACTATTACGGAATTATCTCATTAAATTACTTATTTTAGCATAGAATTTAATTTCAAAATATGCTTTCTGAACTGCAAAAGAAACTGGATTACGTAAATGCTTATAGAGAAAATCGTCTAAAA
Organism: Flavobacterium mesophilum; assembly: GCF_039581405.1. Lineage (NCBI taxonomy): Bacteria > Pseudomonadati > Bacteroidota > Flavobacteriia > Flavobacteriales > Flavobacteriaceae > Flavobacterium > Flavobacterium mesophilum. The sequence goes on from NZ_JBCPXZ010000004.1 coordinate 465,667, forward strand.
GCAGCACAGTATATTTTAGAAAACCCTAAACTTTTCGGCGAATTAGTTTCGATATGCTTTACGCCTTCGGACAAAAACAATCATAAAGCCTGCTGGATTTTAGAATTTGTTTCTTACGAAGAATTGCTTTGGCTACAGCCACATCTTGATTTTTTCTGTTCGAATTTGAAAATTTTAAAAGATGAAAGCTCGCTTCGCCCGATTGCGAAAGTTGCTCAGCTTCTAATAAAATCACATTATAAAAAAAACGAAAACAGCATAAAACTCTCCGAAGAAAATCTTCAAGATTGCATTGAAGCTTCTTTTGATTGGCTTATTAATGATACCAAAGTCGCGACAAAAGCCTATTCCATTAGAACTTTATATATTTTAGGAAATCATTACGATTGGATTCATCCGGAACTAAAAATAATCATTGATAAAGATTTTGGAGATCATTCTGCAGCTTACAAAGCCGTCGCAAAAGAAGTCTTGAAGAAAATAAAATAGGTTTATTAGCCACGAATTATATTTTTACACACAAGTGGGGAAGAAAAAATTCGTGAATTGCTTCGCCAGTCACTATCGCTCGAGTCGTGGCGAAAAAAAACTAGCGCACAACGAATTTTTGGCTAAAAAAAGATTAAAAAGTATCTTTGCAAAAACACAACGCAAAATGAATTATTTTTCTTCTGATTTTAAATTAGGAATATTAGGTGGCGGACAATTAGGCAAGATGCTTTTGTTCGATACCAGAAAATTTGATATACAAACTTACGTTCTAGATCCAAGCGACGAAGCGCCTAGCAAAATTGCCTGCAACAAATTCTTTCAAGGCGATTTAATGGATTATGATACGGTTTACAACTTCGGAAAACAAGTCGATGTTTTGACTTTCGAAATCGAATTGGTAAACCTTGAAGCTTTAACACAACTAGAAAACGAAGGCTTAAAAGTATATCCATCTCCAAAAACCTTAAAAGGAATTCAGAATAAAGGTGTTCAAAAAGACTTTTACGCTCAGAATAATATCCCAACTGCACCATATAAAAGATTCGAAAATTTAGAAAATCTAAAATCTGCTGTTACATCGAGCGATGTTGCAATGCCATTTGTATGGAAATGCACTGAATTTGGTTATGATGGAAATGGTGTAAAAATAGTTCGCCAAGTCTCAGATTTAGATACGCTTCCAAATGTGGAATGCATTGCAGAAACTATGGTTCCGTTCAAAAATGAATTGGCTGTAATTGTTTGCAGAAATCCATCAGGAGAAATTAAGACCTATCCGGTTGTAGAAATGGAATTTCACCCAGAAGCCAACCAAGTGGAATACGTAATCTGCCCAGCAAGAATCGATGATAAAGTTGCAGAAAAAGCCAGAGCAATTGCTTTGAAAGTTTCTGAAAACTTCAATCACGTTGGACTTTTAGCAGTTGAAATGTTCCAAACGCAAGACGACGAAATTTTGGTTAACGAAGTGGCTCCTCGCCCGCACAATTCTGGACATTATTCTATCGAAGCAAGTTATACTTCACAATTCGAAAATCATTTACGTGCTATTTTAGATCTTCCATTAGGAAATACAGACAGCAAAGTGGCCGGAATTATGGTCAATTTAGTTGGTGCCGAAGGTTATTCTGGAAATGTCGTGTATGAAAACATCGAAACTATTTTAGGATGGAACGGCGTTACGCCACATATTTACGGAAAAAAACAAACGCGCCCTTTCAGAAAAATGGGTCACGTAACCATCGTAAACGAAAACATGGCCGAAGCAAGAAGAATTGCACAGGAAGTTAAGAATACTATTCGAGTGATTAGTCAATAGTAATTAGTGATTAGCTTTTAGTCACAGTAGCAGTTTACAGTTAATAACAAAATATATTTTAAGCCTCAGCAACAACTTGAAACCTGAAACTTAAAACTTGAAACAAAAATAAAAACATGAGCAAAGTAGCTATTATAATGGGAAGCATCTCAGACATGCCAGTTATGCAAGATGCAATTGACATATTAAAACAATTTGATGTTGAAGTTGAAGTAGATATCGTTTCGGCACACAGAACGCCGGAGAAATTATTTGATTTCAGTAAAAATGCACACAATCGCGGTATTTCGGTAATTATTGCCGGCGCGGGTGGTGCGGCGCATTTACCAGGAATGGTGGCTTCAATGTCTCCCCTTCCTGTAATTGGAGTTCCGGTAAAATCAAGCAACTCAATTGATGGTTGGGATTCTGTTTTATCTATTTTACAAATGCCAGGCGGCGTTCCTGTTGCAACGGTAGCTTTGAACGGAGCAAAAAATGCGGGAATTTTAGCAGCGCAAATCATCGGAAGCCATGACAAAAAAGTTTTGGATACGATTATTGCTTATAAAGAAGAATTGAAAGCGACGGTAAATAAAGCGGCTGAAGGTTTAAAGAAGTAAAAATTAATTTCACAGAGAAGCACAGAGGTACACAAAATTTTGTGAATCTCTGTGTTTTTTCTTTGCGAAACTTTGCGAAATAATTCATCTCAGAATTATTAACTATTCCTTATAAAAAATTCTCAAAGAAAAACTTAACTTTGAGGAAAAAGCGAAATGAACATTCAAACTTCTAAAATAGAATTGGCTAAAATTGTTTTAGACATTGATAATCCTGACCTGATTCAGGAAATAGTTGATTTTATCCAATCAAAAGAAAACCTTTCAGAAGAACAGAAAAGTAAAATTAACGATGCCATTTATTCTTTAGAAAATAATGAAGGAATCCAACATGATGTAGTAATGGAGGAAACCAGAAATCGTTATTCTAAATATTTTAAATAATGAATGTAATTTGGGCTCCACAAGCTAAAAAAGACTTTTGGAACAACATTGATTATTTAGAAGCAGAATGGTCTGAAAAAGTAGCTTTTAATTTTATTGAAAAAGTAAATACCACAATTGCACTTTTACAAAATGACAATGTTTTATTCATCAAAACGAATTACAAAAGCGTTTACAAAATTGTCATCACCAAACACATTTCACTTTTTTACCGAATCGAAAACAACAATCTAGAATTACTTCGTTTTTGGAATAATTTTCAGAATTTGGAGCAATTCAAACTATGATTTCTAATTTATATTTTTAAACATTATATTTTAAAATGAGCGTATTAACACAATATTTCAATACCAAACATAACACCGCACCTTTTTCGCAAATTAAAATCGAAGATTACGTTCCAGCTTTTCAGGAAGGAATTGCTTTGGCCAAAGCCGAAATTGATGCGATTGTAAATAATCCAGACGCGCCGACTTTTGAAAACACAATTGTAGCGATGGACTATTCTGGTGATATTTTAGATCGTCTTTCTAGCGTTTTCTTCAATTTGAATTCGGCTGAAACGAATGACGAAATGCAGAAAATTGCTCAGGAAGTTTCGCCTTGGCTTTCAGAATTTGGAAATGACATTCGTTTGAATGCTGAATTGTTTGCACGAGTAAAAGCCGTTTACGATCACAAAGAAAGTTTGAACCTCAACCCAGAGCAAACAACTTTATTAGATAAAAAATACAAAAGCTTTTCTAGAAACGGAGCGAATTTGCCAGAAGACAAGAAAAATCAATTAAGAGAAATCGACAAAGAATTATCTACATTGAGTTTGAAATTTGGCGAAAATGTTTTGGCTGAAACCAATACTTTCGAAATGCACTTGACGGACGAAAAAGATCTTTCAGGTTTGCCAGAAGGCACAATCGAGGCTGCTCGTTCATTGGCGAAAGCCCAAGAAAAAGAAGGCTGGATTTTCACTTTAGATTATCCAAGTTATGTTCCGTTTTTGACTTATGCTGATAATCGTGAATTGCGTAAAAAAATGGCAATTGCTTTTGGAGCAAAAGGTTTTCAAAACAACGAATTTGACAATCAAGAAAATGTTTTAAAGATTGCCAAATTGCGTCATGAAAGAGCGAATTTATTAGGCTATAAAACACATGCTCATTTTGTTTTGGAAGAAAGAATGGCGGAAAGTCCAGAAAAAGTTTTCTCTTTTTTAAATGATTTATTAGCAAAAGCAAAACCTGCCGCTCAAAAAGAGTTTGCTGAGTTAACCGCTTTCGCGAAAGAATTAGACGGAATCGAGCAATTGGAAAAATGGGATGGCGCTTATTATTCAGAAAAATTAAAACAACAGCTTTTTAATTTAGATGATGAAAAACTAAAACCATATTTTCAATTAGAAAAAGTTTTAGATGGCGCTTTCACAGTTGCTAAAAAACTATACGACTTAACGTTTACCGAAGTTTTTGACATCGATAAATACCACGAAGAAGTAACAACTTATGAAGTTCGCGATGCTAAAAATGGTTTAGTTTCGATTTTCTACGCCGATTTCTTCCCAAGAAAAGGAAAAAGAAATGGTGCCTGGATGACTTCATTCAAATCACAATATGTAAAAGACGGCGTAAACGAAAGACCGCATATTTCGAACGTTTGCAATTTCACAAAACCAACGGAAACAAAACCTTCATTATTGACTTTTAATGAAGTAACAACTTTATTCCACGAATTCGGTCACGGGTTACACGGAATGTTAGCTGATACGGTTTATCCAAGTTTATCTGGAACTTCTGTGTATTGGGATTTCGTAGAATTGCCAAGTCAGATTATGGAGAATTGGTGTTACGAGCCAGAAGCTTTGGCTTTATTTGCAAATCACTACGAAACGGGAGAAATTATTCCGATTGAGTATGTTCAGAAAATTAAAGAAAGTGCGAGTTTCCAAGAAGGTTTAGCAACATTGCGTCAATTAAGTTTCGGATTGTTGGATATGGCTTGGCACGGACAAGATCCAACGAATATTACAGATTTAAAAACTTTCGAAACGGAACAATTTGCAAATACTCAATTGTATCCAGATGTAAAAGAAAACGCAATGAGTACTGCTTTTTCTCATATTTTCCAAGGTGGTTATTCTTCTGGATATTACAGCTACAAATGGGCGGAAGTTCTAGATGCTGATGCTTTTGAATATTTCCATGAAAACGGAATTTTCAATGAAGAAATAGCAAAAAAATTCAAAGACAATGTACTTTCTAAAGGAGGAACAGAACATCCTATGACTTTATACAAACGTTTCAGAGGTCAGGAACCAAAACCTGAGGCTTTGTTGAAAAGAGCGGGATTGTTGTAGACTTTCTTAGACTTCTTAGAAAATTAGATATTTTAGAAACCGAGGCTTTTGCTTCGGTTTTTTTATTTGATTTTGTCTAACTATCTTAGCGTTTTTAAATCTTTATCTTACAAAAATACATTTTGAAAAAATATTTTAAAATAGCACTCTATCTTTCCATTATTGCATTGGTTGCAATTGTTTCTATCAATTATTACGTAACCTCTTCCACTAAAACGAAGATTTATTATTCAGCGAAGAAGTTCCCTAAGAATGATGTCGGAATTATTTTTGGCGCCGGAATCAACGGAAATCAGCCAAGCAAATATTTAAAGGATCGTCTTGATGCTGGAATTATGCTTTGGAAAACAAAACGCATCAATAAAATTTTACTTTCGGGAGATAACGGTCGTCAAGAATATGATGAATTAACGGTTATGAAAAATTACTGTTTTAATCAAGGTGTTGACACTACAAAGATTTTTATTGATTACGCCGGCTTTGATACATATTCGACTATGTATCGTGCAAAACATATTTTCAAAATAAAAAGAGCCACTTTAATTTCGCAGAAATACCATTTAAACCGAGCGATTTATATCGGAAATAAATTGGGAGTAAAATCGGTTGGATTTTCTGCAAATAAGGGACAATATTTGGGTTACAATTATGTTCAATTTAGAGAATGTCTTTCAAGATGTAAATCTTTTTTTGATGTTTTGAGAAATCGTGAACCTCATTTTTTAGGTGGTGAAATTGATATAAATGGGGTATCTAATTATTCTAAAGATGATAAGCGATAAAAATAAAACCCTGCAAGAGAACCTGCAGGGTTTTTAGTTATAACTTCAAGACAAAGCATAGAAATCTTTCTTCTTGGCTCTTGTTTCTATTAAGCCTTTACTCTTTCTCTAAAACTCTCTTCGCCAATTTTCCAACGGTTAATCCTTGAACGACAATCGAGAATAAAACAACAATATAAGTTACCTCAAGCAACAAATTTTTATATTCGCTTTCTGGCATCGAAAGTACTAAAGCAATAGAAACTCCACCGCGAATTCCTCCCCAAACTAAAACCATCAAAGATCCTTTATTGTAAGCCGATTTGATTCCGAAGAATTTAAAGATATCAAAGAATTTCCATGGTAAAACTATTGAAGTTAATCTTGAAAATAGCACGATAAAAATCGCTACAAAACCTGTCAGCAATTGCTTGTTCAGGTCTGGAAGCAACAACAATTCAAAACCAATAAAAAGAAATAAAACAGCATTTAAGATTTCATCAATAAGTTCCCAAAACTTTCCTAAGTAGTCTTTTGTAACTTCGCTCATGGCAACTTTTTTACCATAATTTCCAATAATCAATCCCGCAACAACCATTGCTAGCGGACTAGAAACATGTAATGCCTGAGCAACCAAAAATCCACCTGTTACAATTGAAAGTGTGATTAAAACCGAAACTTTATAATCGTCGATTTTCTTCATAACTCTTGAAGCCGTAAATCCGAACACGGCTCCTAATAAAAGTCCACCAATTCCTTCTTTCGCGAAAAGCCATGCAATAGAATTAAAACTGACATCAAAAGTTGGATCGGTTGCCATTTTTAGTACAACAGCAAACATTACTACTGCTACTCCATCATTAAAAAGTGATTCACCAACAATTTTGGTTTCGATTCTTTTCGGAACTTTAGCTTCTTTTAAAACTCCTAAAACCACGATCGGATCAGTTGGAGAAATCAAGGTTCCAAAAACGAGACAAAATATATAAGGGATTTTTATTCCTAAAAGTGGTGCTATATAAAAAAGAAGCATCGAAATTATCAAGGCTGATAAAACAACACTTATCGTAGAATAAATCATAATTGGCACTTTTTGTTCTTTCAGATCCGAGATGTTTACGTGCAGTGCACCCGCAAACAATAAAAAATTCAACATTGCTCCCATTAAAATTTCGTTGAAATCAAATTGTTTGATTAAATCAAAAAAATGTTTGGTGGTTGCAGGAAAATAAGAGTCTCCCAAAAGTCGAATTCCGACAGAAACTAGCATGGCAATAATCATGATTCCGATAGTTCCTGGAAGTTTTAAAAATCGTAAATTCAAATAGGCGAAGAAAGATGCTAATACAATAAGCACCGAAAAAGTGTAGTATAATTCCATAAAAAGTGATTTTTACAAAAATAGCTGCATCATCATCTAATCTAAAATTTCGAGGGTTAGTTAACATAACTTTATAAGTCGTTTAAATAAAGTTTCAATTATTTTTGAAAGTTTAAAAACTTTTACATACATTTGTTTCATGGAATTCAGAGAAGCAAAAAATAAATTCGTTCAAACTTGGGGAGCATTAGGTTCTCAATGGGGCATTAATAAAACCATGGCGCAAATTCACGCTTTATTAATGGTTTCAAACGAACCTGTTTCTATGGAAGACATTATGGAAGAATTGCAAATTTCTCGTGGAAACGCAAGCATGAACATAAGAGCTCTTATGGATTGGGGAATTGTTTACAAAGAATTCAAAGCTGGCGAAAGAAGAGAGTTTTTCACGGCAGAAAAAGATTTGGACGAATTAGCAGTTAAAATTTCGAGAGAAAGAAGCAAAAGAGAAATCAAACCTGCTCTTAAAATCTTAAAAGAAGTTTCGACTATTGAAGCTAGTGAATCTGCAGAAGAAAAACACTTTGTTGATCAAACTTCTAAATTGTACGACTTCGTTTTAAAAGCCGATAATATGCTAGACAAAATGACCGAATTTAATGATAATTGGCTTGGAAAATTGTTCTTAAAAATGATGAAATAAAAAAATTTAATCCAAACTTTCATTTTTTTCTGAAAGTTTAAAACAAACAATAACTATGAAAACCATAAAATACATCAACACATTTGCTATTGGACTTCCCATTGCAATTCTCATTACCTGGCCTATTTTTGAAGAAGGCGCCTTACTTTTTGCAGCTTTATCTACTATGATTACGGGCTTTCTCCAATTTTGCATCGGGGTTAAAATGATTGTTGACACTCCTAAAGATAGAAATCTGCAAACTTATATTTCTGGAGTTGCATTCTTCTTTGGACTTTGGTTTATAAATGGCCTTATCGATTATAACGACTTTATAACTTATATCCTGTTTCCAATTCCTTTAATACTTGCTGTATATCTTTCTTTAATCATTTATCAAAAAAAATAATCATGAACTTCTTAAAAGCAGAATGGAAAAATTTAGCCTTATTCAATTATGAAGTTGATCCTGAGGTTTTAAAAAAATATGTTCCCGCTGGAACTGAGATTGATATTTGGAACGGCAAATGTTATGTGAGTTTAGTTGGTTTTATGTTCAAAAACACCAAAGTTTTAGGATTGAAAATTCCATTTCATGTCAATTTTGAAGAAGTGAATTTGAGATTTTATGTCAAACGTTTTGAAAACGGAGAATGGAAACGTGGTGTTGTTTTTATTAAAGAAATTGTTCCGAAAAAAGCCATCGCTTTTATTGCGAATACTTTGTATCAGGAACATTATGAAGCTCAAAAAATGAAACATGAAATTGTTGAAAATAGCAATACAAACACTTTCATTTATCAATGGAAAAAGGATAAAAAATGGAATAAGATTCAAATTGAAACCAAAAAAGATTTGAGTCAAATCGAAATGGATTCTGAAGCTGAATTTATAACCGAACATTATTTTGGATATACAAAAATTGATGAAGAAAACACTTTTGAATACGAAGTAACGCATCCGCGATGGGAACAATTTGAAGTACTAAACCATAAAGTTGATATTGATTTTGAAGAAACTTATGGAAGCAATTTTAGATTTCTCCAAAATCAAAAACCGACTTCTGTGTTCTTAGCAAAAGGATCAAAAATTACAGTGAAGAATAAACGAAAACTTCAACAAATTCCAGTTGAAGAGGAATTATACGCTTAGAGTTAATCAACCTGAAAACCTAAAATTATGAAAACGCTCGAAAACCAAACTTTGCTTTATGATGAAGATTGTCCGCTTTGCAGTTTGTACACTACTGGATTTGTAAAAAGCGGTATGTTGGATGAAAATGGAAGAAAATCTTATTGCCAATTATCTGAAAAAGAGCAAAATTTTGTCGACTTACAGCGCGCTCCAAACGAAATTGCTTTAATCGACAATAAAACACAAACTGTAATTTACGGAATTGATAGTTTGATAAAAGTGATCGGTTTTTCTTTTCCATTAATTGAAAAAGTGGCAACTATAAAACCGATTCATTTCATTCTCAAAAAGCTATATTCTTTTGTTTCTTATAATAGAAAAGTCATTATTCCTGGAAGCGTAAAAGAAGAAAACAAATTGCAATGCACGCCAGATTTCAATTATAAATATCGTTTTCTATTTATTGGATTTGCTTTAACTATAACAACTTTCGTTTTATACGGTTATTCTAATTTGATTTTGAATTTTCCAAAAAGCTCTATTACGAGAGAACTTATTTTAGCATTTGGACAAATTGTTTTTCAAGCTTTGTTTCTTTTAAAATTGGACAAACAAACTGTTATTAATTACACAGGAAATTTAATGACGATTTCTTTAATGGGAAGTTTGATTTTGACACCGATTTTACTTTTAAGTCAGTTTGTTCAACTTCCACAGATGATCATTTTAGGCTGGTTTGGAGTAACGGTATTCATTATGTTTTTGGAACATTTTAGAAGAGTGAAACTTTTAAAACTTCCTTTTTATTTATCTTTCACTTGGATTTTGTATAGAATTATTGCTCTGTTTTTAATTTTAAATTAAATAATTATTCGCCACGACCCGAGCGATAGCGAACGGGCGAAGCAATTCACGAATTGAAAATTTAAAAAATTTGTGAATTCGTGGCGGAAAAAAAATTACACAAATGACAAAACTTATTATCGCTGCAGGAACTGGATTTCTCGGACAAGTTTTAGTAAATCATTTCAAAAATAGATTTGATGAAATCGTGATTCTAACTCGTGGAAAATCAAAAACGGAAGACAGAATTAAATACGTAAACTGGAATGCCAAAACATTTTCTGGTTGGGAAAAGGAATTAGAAAACGCAACGATTTTAATTAATCTTGCAGGAAAATCGGTGGATTGTCGTTATACTAAAGAAAACAAAAAGAAGATTCTATGGTCTAGAATTGACAGTACCAAAGTTTTGAATAAAGCAATTTTAAATTGCGTAAATCCACCAAAACATTGGCTTAATTCTTCAACAGCAACTATTTACCGCTTTTCTTTAGACAAACAAATGGATGAAGTCAACGGCGAAATCGGAAATGATTTTTCTATCAATGTTGCTTTATCTTGGGAAAAGGCATTCTTTAAGACTGAAACACCAAAAACTTTGAAAACCGCTTTACGAACATCGATCGTTTTAGGAAAAAATGGAGGCGCTTTGATTCCGTTAAAGACTTTGGCAAAAATTGGTTTTGGAGGAAAACAAGGAAACGGCAATCAATTCATAAGTTGGATTCACGAAGAAGATTTTGCGAATGCAATTGATTTTATAATTGAAAAAGAAATTTCGGCCCTTATCAATGTCGTTTCTCCTGAACCAATTCGAAATGCTGATTTTATGCAAAAACTTAGAAAAGCGATTGGTTTTCCTTTCGGAATTCCTTTGAATACATTTTTTCTGGAAATTGGTTCTTTTTTTATTCGAACTGAAACCGAGTTGGTTTTAAAAAGTAGGAATGTGATTCCGAAACGGCTTTTGGAAAATGGGTTTCGATTTAAGTTTGGGAATATTGATGAGACATTTGAAGATTTAATTTAACCCTCTTTTTTAAAAACTTCATCAATCATGACAACAATAAACCTAATTACCAAAATAAACGCTCCAATAAAAACCGTTTTTGATACATCAAGAAACATCGATATTCATCAACAATCTGCGAGTAAATCAAAAGAAAAAGCAATTGCGGGAGTAACTTCAGGTTTAATTAATTTGAACGAAACTGTAACTTGGCGTGGCAAACATTTTGGTTTTTATCTCACTCATAAAAGCAGAATAACTGAAATGAATCTTTATGATTATTTTGTGGATGAAATGAAAGATGGCAAATTCAAATCTTTCAAACATGAGCATTTTTTCGAAGAAGAAAATGGAATAACCATCATGAAAGATAAATTGCAATATGAAACTCCGTTTGGAATCTTCGGAGAATTATTTGACATTTTATTTCTTGAAAAACATTTGACTAATTTTCTTTTGGAAAGGAATAAGGTTTTGAAAGAAGTTTCAGAAAAGAATAACGAATTGCCTCCAGCTTTAGCTGGAGAAGAAATTTAATCTAATGTTTTGGCTAAAGCCAGATTGAAAGCATCTCTTTAACCTCCAGCTAAAGCTGGAGGCAATTCAAAAAAATCAAATAAAAATTCAATTTTTCAAACAATCTATTTCAAACATAGTCAATGGTTTCAACCTTGGGAAACGTCATCAAAATCCTTGTGAAAAACAAAACAAAAGCGTCTCAATGGTAGAAACCATTGGCTATGTTTCTTCAAATATTCTGTTTAATTTCTTTTGAAAATGATACTTTCTCACTTTCCGATTTGCGTGAGGGATTGAGGCGGTATCCTTTTATGAAGCGGAGCGGAATAAAAGATATAGCCGAATCCCGATAGCTATCGGGACGACCCGGAGGGGCACGCCCAAAATAATTTTATCGCTAAAGAAAAACCACCATCAGCCACCAAAAAATTGGCACAGCTTCTACCCAAAAAGAAGTATAATATTTGGAACGATTCGTATTGGCAAAAGCAATAAACAACATTAACATCACAACCATTATCAAGTTTATAATGGCATCGTGAATATTAAATGTTGAAACAAAAATCTCTAGAAACCAAAACGGAATCAATAATGAAAATCCTAAAAGTTTTGTTTTCTTCACTCCGATTGTCTGCGGAACGGTTTGCAAGTGCGGATCATCGTTGGCTAAATCTAAAATTTCAAAAACCAAAATCAGCACAAAAACCAAAATGAAACGCTGAATGCATTTTATAAAAAAATCTACTGTAGAGGGAAGTTCGGCATTTATTAAAGGCAAAACCAAAGTCGCACCAACCCAGCAAAGCGCCACGATATAAATTTTTACTCCCGCCCAATTTCGGGCATTTTTTCTATTTGGAAAAAACGGCAAAGTATAAAGTGCTGTTATAGCAAAAATTCCGACGGAGACAATTTGTGTAATTCTCTTGAGATGGAAAAAATAATAACCGACTAAAACGACCGAAATGAAACTCAAAACGGCAATAATTTTCAACTGAGTTCCTATTGGATTTTTCTTTACGCGAACAAGCGCGTCATATTTTACGAAATTATATCCTACAATTGTTCCGAAAAAAACAAAAAGCGCCATTGGCTCATCATACTGAATATGAAATACATGAAATGTAATTCGCACCAAAGCATAACACGACAAAGCCACGTGAATACTGCTGTTTAAATAAAAATCGAAAATTTGTTTTAGAAGTTTCATATCTCAAATCTAATCATTTATTAACAAATCATATCATTAGTTAGAAATTTGATAAAAAATGAAGTTAAAAATACCCATTAAATTATTAATAATACTTAATTTTGCGCCACAAAAAAACAACACATTTACTTTTAAATGTGATTCGTATGTCAAAAATGGTGCACGAACACATTAATTTAAAAAATTTAGATAGCTACATGAAAACAGATGCTTTTGCTTTAAGACACATTGGTCCAAGAGAAACTGATCTTCAGCACATGCTGAAAACTATTGGAGTTGACTCAATCGAGCGACTTGTTTACGAAACCCTTCCGGACGATATTCGTTTAAAAGCACCGTTGAATTTAGATCCTGCAATGACAGAATTCGAATATGCAAATCATATTCGTGACTTAGGGAAGAAAAATAGAACATTTAAATCATATATTGGTTTGGGTTATCATCCAACTATTGTTCCTGCTCCAATTCAAAGAAATATCTTCGAAAATCCAGGATGGTATACGGCATATACTCCTTATCAGGCAGAAATTGCTCAAGGTCGTCTAGAAGCTATTTTGAATTTCCAAACTATGGTTATCGAGTTAACTGGAATGGAAATAGCAAACGCATCTTTACTTGATGAAGGTACTGCAGCTGCAGAAGCTATGGCGTTATTATTTGACGTTCGTACTCGTGATCAAAAGAAAAACAATACAAACAAATTCTTCGTTTCTGAAGAAATTTTACCGCAAACTTTATCTGTACTTCAAACACGTTCAACTCCAGTTGGAATTGAATTAGTTGTTGGAAACCACGAAACATTTGATTTTTCAAATGAATTCTTCGGAGCTATTTTACAATACCCAGGAAAATATGGTCAGGTATACGACTATAGCGCTTTTGTTGCTAAAGCAAAAGAAAACGAAATTAAAGTAGCTTTTGCTGCCGACATTTTATCATTAGCGACTTTGACTTCTCCAGGAGAAATGGGAGCTGCTGTTGTAGTTGGAACTTCACAACGTTTTGGTGTACCAATGGGTTACGGTGGTCCTCACGCTGCATTTTTTGCAACTAAAGAAGAATACAAAAGATCTATGCCAGGTCGTATCATAGGAGTTTCGATTGATGTGAACGGAAACCGCGCTTTACGTATGGCTTTAGGAACTCGTGAGCAACACATCAAACGTGAAAAAGCGACTTCAAACATTTGTACTGCTCAAGTTTTATTGGCAGTTATGGCTGGAATGTACGCCGTTTATCACGGACCAGAAGGTTTAAAATATATTGCAAACAAAGTTCATGCATCGGCGGTTACTACTGCTGAGGCTTTAAATAAAATTGGAGTTTCTCAAGTTAACTCGGCTTACTTTGATACTATTTTAGTAAAAGCAGACGCTCAAAAAGTAAAAGCGGTAGCAGAGAAAAACAAAGTAAACTTCTTCTATCCTGATGCTGAATCAGTTTCGATTTCATTAAACGAAACAACTTCCGTTGCAGATATCAACCAAATCGTTGCGATTTTTGCTGAAGCTTTAGGAAAAGAAACCGTTTCGGTTTCTGAATTAACTGAGGCTAGTCAATTACCAGCTTCGTTAGAAAGAACATCTTCTTTCTTAACGCATGATGTTTTCAACAATCATCATTCAGAAAGCCAACTGATGCGTTACATCAAAAAATTAGAGCGTAAAGATTTATCATTGAATCACTCGATGATTTCGTTAGGTTCTTGTACAATGAAATTAAACGCAGCTTCTGAAATGTTGCCTTTATCAATGCCAAACTGGAACAGCATTCACCCGTTTGCACCAGTTGACCAAGTTGAAGGTTACCTTACAATGTTGAAAAAATTAGAGCAGCAATTAAATGTAATTACAGGTTTTGCTGGAACAACTTTACAGCCAAACTCTGGAGCACAAGGAGAATATGCTGGATTAATGGCAATTCGTGCTTACCATATGTCAAGAAACGAAGGTCACCGTAATGTATGTTTGATTCCTTCATCAGCTCACGGAACAAACCCTGCTTCAGCAGCGATGGCCGGAATGAAAATCATTGTTACGAAAACGACTCCAGAAGGAAATATTGACGTAGAAGATTTAAGAGAAAAAGCGATTGAACACAAAGATGATTTGTCTTGTTTAATGGTAACGTATCCTTCTACTCACGGAGTTTTCGAATCTTCAATTATCGAAATCACAAAATTAATCCACGATAACGGTGGATTAGTATATATGGATGGTGCAAACATGAACGCGCAAGTTGGATTAACAAATCCTGCTACAATTGGTGCTGACGTTTGTCACTTAAACTTACACAAAACTTTCGCTATTCCTCACGGTGGTGGTGGACCTGGAGTTGGACCAATTTGTGTGAACGAAAAATTAGTTCCATTTTTACCAACAAACCCAATCTTAAAAGTTGGTGGTGAGCAAGCGATTACAGCTATTTCATCTGCACCTTACGGATCTGCTTTAGTTTGTTTAATTTCTTACGGATACATCACTATGATGGGAGCTGAAGGATTAAAAAGTGCAACTGAGCACGCGATCTTGAATGCAAACTATATGAAATCACGTTTCGAAGGTCACTACCCAATTCTTTATACTGGAGAATGTGGAAGAGCAGCTCACGAAATGATTTTAGATTGCCGTGCATTTAAAGAAAACGGAATCGAAGTTGGTGATATCGCAAAACGTTTAATGGATTACGGTTTCCACGCTCCAACGGTTTCTTTCCCAGTTGCTGGAACTTTAATGATCGAGCCAACAGAATCTGAAGATTTAGCAGAATTAGATCGTTTTTGTGATGCACTTATCTCAATCAGAAAAGAGATCGAAGCGGCAACAGCTGATGACACAAACAACGTATTGAAAAATGCACCTCATACATTAGCAATGTTAACTACAGATGCTTGGGATTTCCCTTATACTAGAGAAAAAGCAGCGTATCCATTAGATTACATCGCTGAAAATAAATTCTGGCCATCTGTTCGTCGTGTTGACGATGCTTACGGTGACAGAAATTTAGTTTGTAGCTGTGCTCCTATTGAAGCTTACATGGAGAACTAAGAAATAGTTTTCTTTACATATTTCAAACCCGACAGATTTTAAGAATTTGTCGGGTTTTGTTTTTATTTCAATTTCAAGTTGCCTACATAACGTAAAACCAGAAACTTGAAACAAAAAAACAGTGTTTTCATTTTTTATAACATTCTATCAGATTCCGCTTGTTTCTGTAACATTTTAAAATAAAACAGCAAAATAAAAATTGGCTCGTAAATCAATCTCAAACGTTTGAAATCTCGTAAAAATTAAAAAATCATTAGAAAATAATCAGTTTATCATTAAAAAATCTGTTATTTGATAATTATATGCATGCATAATATTTTTTATGATTGTTATCATGATTTTATTTCTATTTTAGCATCAAATTTATCGGATAATTACGGGAAAAATGAAAATAAAAATTATTGGTATTGGGAGTTATATTCCTAATTTAGAAGTAAAAAACACAGATTTTGACAAGCATGTTTTTTTAAATGAAGATGGAACTCCTTTTGGTTATCCGAATGAAGTTGTGATTAAAAAATTCAAGGGTATCACCGGAATTCAAAACCGTCGTTACGCTGAACCACAATACACAGCTTCAGACTTAGCATTTTTCGCTGCACAAAAAGCAATCGCAAACGCAGGAATTGATGCTGAAACTTTAGACTACATTATTTTTGCTCACAATTTTGGTGACGTAAAGACTGGAACGCATCAAACGGATGTTTTACCGAGTTTAGCAACAAGAGTTAAAAACAAATTAGGAATCAAAAATCCTAAATGTGTGGCTTATGATATTCTTTTTGGATGTCCAGGCTGGATAGAAGGTGTTTTACAAGCTAATGCTTTCATTAAATCTGGAATGGCAAAAAGAGTGATGGTAATTGGTGCCGAAACTTTATCAAGAGTTGTCGATGATCACGATCGTGATTCGATGATTTATTCTGATGGAGCCGGAGTTTCAATCTTAGAAGCTTCAACAGACGATGCTGGATTATTATCTTACGAAAGTGCCACTTTTGCCAATGATGAAGCGAATTATCTTTTCTTCGGAAAATCATATAATCCAGATTTAGACCCAGACATTAAATACATCAAAATGTACGGTCGTAAAATCTACGAATTTGCGCTAAGCAATGTTCCGTGCGCTATGAAAAGCTGTTTAGATAAAAGCGGCATTTCAATTGACGAAGTAAAAAAAATCTTGATTCACCAAGCAAACGAAAAAATGGACGAAGCGATTATCGAACGTTTCTACAAACTTTACGATAAAACGCCTCCAAAAGATATTATGCCAATGAGCATTCACGATTTAGGAAACAGCAGTGTTGCAACGGTTCCTACTTTATTCGATTTGATTTTACAAGGAAAAATTGAAAACCACGAAATCAACAAAGGCGACGTTCTTATTTTTGCTTCAGTTGGTGCAGGAATGAACATTAATGCTTTTGTTTACAGATATTAAAATTTAAAATCGAGTAAAGTAATCTCGCAAAGTTTTTTTAAACCATATAAGTAATATAAGATATTTTAAGTTTTACTTAATTGAACTTATATTACTTATATGGTTTATTTTTTCACCAAAACTTAGCGTTGCAACTGAACACTAAAAACTGAACACTGATTACTTTTTTAGTATATTTGCGACCTAATTAAAATCAAGAACGAGAGATTAATTCGTTCGCAATGACTATGTACGAAAAAACGTTTCCGAATAAAAGATTCAAACTTACCTTAGAGTTTTTACAAAAGCACGTTAGCACATCAGAAACCATTTTTGATTTTGGAGTTCCAAATCCGTTTTCTAAAATAATGGAAGAAAATGGTTATACGGTAAAAAATACAAAAGGCGAAGATTTAGACAACGATCATACAGCTTTACAAACAGAAGAATATACTGTTTTTACTGCATTTGAGATTTTCGAACATTTATTAAATCCATACACGATTCTACAAAACGTAAAATGTGACAAATTACTAATTTCAATTCCGTTACGTTTATGGTTTTCGCCAGCATATCGTTCTAAAACTGATATGTGGGACAGACATTACCATGAATTTGAAGACTGGCAATTGGATTGGCTTTTAGAAAAAACAGGCTGGAAAATAACAGACCGTTTGCAATTTACACACCCGGTAAAAAAGTTTGGATTAAGACCATTATTAAGATATTTCACTCCAAGATATTATATTGTTGTAGCGGAAAGAGCCTAAAGGCAAATTCCAAGAAATAAAAATTCCAAATTCCAACTTTGAAAAGCTCAAAAAATAAAATTCCAAATTCCAATTGAACCCAGTTTGATTGGAATTTGGAATTTAAAAATTGGAATTTCTTTTTCCTTTTGGGATTTAAAGTTAAAATTTATGAAATATTACATTGTTATACCCGCACACAACGAGCAAGATCTTATTGGTCTTACTTTACAATCGTTGGTAACTCAAACCGTTTTGCCATCAAAAGTTGTGGTTGTAAATGACAATTCAACTGACAAAACAGAAGAAGTTGTATTGGGTTTTGCAAAAGAAAATCCATATATCTCGGTTGTAAATAAAACTTCAGATGCTATTCATATGCCGGGAAGCAAAGTAATTCAGGCTTTTCAAAAAGGTTTTGATACTTTAGATTCAAATTACGATATCATTGTAAAAATCGACGGCGATTTAATTTTTCCTCCAAACTATTTCGAAACCATAATCAAACATTTCGAATCAGATCCAAGAGTTGGAATGGCTGGCGGATTCTGCTATATTGATAAAAATGGCGAATGGGTTTTAGAAAATCTTACCGACAAAGATCATATTCGTGGTGCTTTGAAAGCCTATCGTACAGCAACTTTTCAGCAAATTGGAGGTTTAAGACCTGCAATGGGCTGGGATACCGTTGACGAATTACTTTGTAAATATTACAATTGGAAAATCGTTACAGACGAATCTCTACATGTAAAACATTTAAAACCAACAGGAGCAAATTACAATAAGACAGCTCGCTATAAACAAGGCGAAGCTTTTTATACATTAGGATATGGTTTTTGGATTACAGCAATCGCTTCGGCAAAACTGGCGATGATGAAGAAAAAACCATTTCTGTTTTTAGATTATATCAGAGGGTTTTGGAAAGCGAAAAAAGCCAAAACTCCTTTATTAGTAAACCCCGAACAAGCTAAATTTATCAGGAAATATCGTTTTGAAAAAATGAAACAAAAGCTTTTTTAATCTTAAAAAAAATTAAAAAACTCCCCACCAAAACGGTAAACTGTAAACTAATCCTTAATTTAGCCAATATTTGTAAAACTTATGATGCTAATTCGTTATTTATCCCAAATAGGAAAATATTTCTTAATGCTGAAAGAGATTTTCAACAAACAGACTAAATGGTCTGTAATGAAAAATTTAATTTTCAAAGAAATCGACGACTTAATTATTGACTCTCTTGGTATTGTCTGCTTTATATCCTTCTTCATCGGAGGAGTTGTTGCCATTCAAACAGCATTAAACTTAACTAACCCTTTAATTCCAAAATACCTAATTGGTTTTGCTACACGTCAATCTGTGGTTTTAGAATTTGCTCCTACTTTCATTTCGGTAATTATGGCTGGAAAAATGGGATCATTTATTACTTCAAGTATTGGCACCATGCGCGTTACAGAACAAATTGACGCTTTAGAAGTTATGGGAGTTAATTCTGTAAACTATCTTGTTTTCCCAAAAATCATAGCTTTATTAATGTATCCTTTTGTAATTGGGATCAGTATGTTTTTAGGAATTTTTGGAGGATGGCTTGCTTGTGCTTATGGCGGATTTTCAACTGGCGCAGATTTTATTATGGGAGCTCAAAAGGATTTTATTCCCTTTCATATTACTTATGCATTCATAAAAACTTTAATCTTTGCCATGTTATTGGCAACAATTCCTTCTTTTCATGGTTATTACATGAAAGGTGGTGCATTAGAAGTTGGTAAAGCAAGTACAACATCGTTTGTATGGACATCTGTTACCATTATCCTTCTAAATTATATATTAACTCAATTATTATTAGGATAATGATAGAAGTAAAAAATGTAGTAAAATCATTTGGGGACAGCAAAGTTCTAAAAGGTGTTTCGACCGTTTTTGAAACTGGAAAAACCAACTTGATTATTGGACAAAGTGGATCTGGAAAAACGGTTCTATTAAAAACTCTTTTAGGAATTCATACGCCTGACTCGGGAACAATTGAGTTTGATGGCAGAGTTTATTCTGACTTAAATCCAGACGAAAAACGCGAATTAAGAACTGAAATCGGAATGGTTTTTCAGGGAAGTGCTTTATTTGACTCGATGACTGTTGAAGAAAATGTAGCTTTCCCATTAAGAATGTTTACCAATAGCAATAAAGCGCAAATCAAAGAACGCGTTGATTTTGTTTTAGAAAGAGTAAATCTAGTTGAAGCGCATAAAAAATTACCTTCTGAAATTTCTGGAGGAATGCAAAAGCGTGTTGCCATCGCTCGTGCAATTGTAAACAACCCGAAATATTTGTTCTGCGATGAACCCAATTCTGGTTTAGATCCAAATACCTCAACTTTGATTGATAACTTGATTCAGGAAATCACAAAAGAATACAATATCACAACTGTAATTAATACACACGATATGAACTCTGTGATGGAAATTGGTGAAAATATTGTTTTCTTAAAGAAAGGATTAAAAGCCTGGCAAGGAACTAAAGAGGAAATCTTCACAACCGACAACGAGGCAGTTGTAAAGTTTGTTTATTCTTCGAACTTATTTAAAAAAGTAAGAGAAGCTTATTTGAAAGGTTAAGTCTTTTTAAATTCCAAAATAAAAAAAATCCAAATTCCAATATAAAATGGAATTTGGATTTTCTTTTTTATTGGGATTTCTAGTAGTGCTTGCATAAACCAAAACCTACTGAAATACCTACTCCAACAAAAGTATATCTCCCAATATCACCAAAAATCTTAAACCCAACACTCGGAATCAACACATTATAGATAAGATTAGATCTTTTTTTTGTGTAAAACCTTTTATAATTAGCTTCAAAAGGAAATCCATAAAAACCAACACTTGATACAGTTCGATTTTCATCAAGATCACGTTTTTCCAATTCTATATTGTTTCGGCTAATTCCCGCCGAAATACTATAAGAATGGTGGTACTTCACCCAGCGTCTTCCATACATTAAGGCAAGCTCAACATTATCTTCCGACTTATACATCGCGGGAAAAATTATAACTGGACCGTCACTTTTCCTTTGATAACCTGCCGAATTAATGTATCGAAAAGTAAATAGGCTTCTTTCTGTTTGAAAATTCAATTCAACCCCGCCAGAAACGCCTAGATTCTTAACTACTGACGGGCCTCCAAAACCTTCAAAAAAGATAATCGGATTTGTATTTTCTTTGCTTTGCGAATCTTCTGCTTCTTGTCCAAATGCAACATTTGTGAGAAGTACTATCAAAAATGTTTTAAGTAATTTTTTTGTCATAAATTGCTTTTAATTTTTTCAAATATATCACAATTCTACAAATGTAGAACGAACTGTGTTTAAATTTAATATTAAATTTCTTATGACAAATCCCAAATCCCAACTTTTAAAATTGGAATTTGGGATTTTTTTTATTGCGTTTTCCAAATTAATTGGAATTTGGAATTTAAATATTGGAATTTAAAAAAATCTAGTCCATCAATTCTACTTCAGCATTCGGATTAAAAAGATAGGTTTTTCCGGAACTTATTTCAATGCATTCAAAGCGTTTTGTCCGAACGGCAAGTTTCTTAAATACTTTGCCATTTTTTATTCTAAAAATGCTTCCGAATGGAATTTCAAAAACATAATTCTTATCGCTATTTGCATCATATTGTTTTAATGCTAATGACAAAGTGGTATCTGTATCACTACTCGCCGAAGGATTTTTAAAGTGTCGAGCCAATAATGGCAAAATCTGACTTGGAAATATCTCTGGACGAATAAAAGGAACCATCAAGCGCTGAAACGTATATTTCCATTCATTTCCGTGTGGCTTTATGTTTCTTCCAAATTTTTCGAATGCAACCAAATGCGAAATTTCATGAATCAGCGTGATCAAAAAACGGTACTTATTCAAACTCGCATTTACCGTAATTTCATGTTTTCCGCTTGGCCCACGTCTATAATCACCGTGACGCGTCTGTCGCTCGTTTACGATTTTCAAGTGCACCTGATTGGACACAATCAAATCAAAAACGGGCTTTACAGCGTGTTCAGGGATATATTTAGCTAATGTTTCGCTCAAAATAATTATGAGTTATAAGTTTTTAGTCAATTGGAATTTGGAATTTTAATATTGGAATTTATCTACGGATTAGTAGATGAAACCTCAAGTACTTTTCCGTTAAAATATTTATTTCCGTTAAGCGTAAAATCATAAATATAAGTTGCCATTCCTTCTGCCGAAATTGGCGCTTGATATCCTGGGAAAGCTTCATTCAGCATTTCAGTCTGAACTGAACCTAAAGCCAAAACATTAAATGAAATTCCTTTTTCTTTGTATTCTTCAGCCAATAATTCAGTCAAAGTGATTACAGCTCCTTTACTAGAACTATAAGCTGCCAAACCTGCAAATTTCAAGCTTCCTCGAACACCACCAATAGAACTGATCGTTACAACATGGCTTCCTTTTTCTAAATAAGGAAGACAAATTCTTGTCAGATTAGCTACTGCAAAAACATTCACTTTATAAATATTTTCAAAATCCGCTTGCGTGGTTTCTGCAAAAGGTTTCCAAATTAAAGCTCCTGCATTATGCACCACTGCATCTACTTTTTTCCAAGTTGAAGAAAGAAAATGATCTACTTCGCTCAAAGCACTTTCATCTGCCAAATCAACTGAAAGGCAAGTCACATTTTGATGTTCTAATAAAGATTGCGGAATTTTTCTGGAAATTGCCAAAACTTGATATCCGGCATTTGCAAACTGCAATGCTAATTCATAACCAATTCCTCGGCTAGTTCCTGTAACGATAATATTTTTCATGCCACAAAAATAAGCAAAACCAACAAAAAGACATGTTATTAATTCATTGTAATTTCCTCTGTTGGAGTAATCGTGATCTGAGTTACTGCTGGTAATAATTCTTGAACAAACGCAGTAATATGCGGAATATCCATTACCTTAAATTCATCTGAAATATGGTGATAAAATTCAAAATTCTCAAAGTCAAAAGTACTTATCGATTGGCAAGGTTTTCCAAAGCCTTCAAAAAAAGAATAATTGTCAGATCGGTAAAACAATTTGTATTCTGCTTCTTTTGGCAAAAATCCAATAGTGTTTTTTCCTGTGTACTCATTGATTTTCTGCGCCATATTTGATTTATCAAAACCTGTAACATAAGCCAAAAAATCTCGTTTCATCGGCACGCCAATCATTTCAATGTTCAACTGTGTGTACAAATTAAAATCTCTCTTTTTTAATTTCGGAACTAAACTTTTAGATCCTAACAAACCTTTTTCTTCTCCAGCAAAAAACACAACCAAAATACTGCGTTTATTCGATTTTGTTGTCGCAAAATATTTCACCATTTGAGCAACAGCAGTTACGCCCGATGCATCATCATTGGCACCATTATTAATAACATCGGCTTGCTTTTTTTTCTCTATTCCAATATGATCGTAATGCGCGCTCAAAACCACAAATTCTTTTTTCAAAACAGGATCTGTTCCTTCAAGAACTCCAACAATATTATAGGCGGGCGATTTAAAGTTAGTCAATGTATCACGATAAGAAGCGAAATATGGTCTGATATTATTATTCTTCAAGAAATCTTCCAGAAAAACAGCTGCTTTTTCAATTCCTTTTGTCCCCGTTTCACGTCCTTCCAATTCATCCGAAGAAAGATATTTCAAAAAATCTGAAACTTCAGATTCACTGACTTTATAATTAATTTCTATTTTTTTCGGACTTGAAGTTTCAGCAGTTTCATTTACTAAAGAAGGACTCGATTTACAGCTCAATAAAGCCAACGGAACAAAAAGAAAGTAAAGCTTTTTCATAAAGTAGGTTGTTTATTTAGCAAAAGACAATCGCTTTTTCTAACGTTAAGTTGCTGAAAAATAACAAAAAAAAATCAAAAAACCCTTTCGAAGCTCAAAAAGCTGAAAGGGTTTTTATATTTATTTGGATGAAAATCTAAATTTATCCTGCAATAACCGATCTTGAAATTACAATTTTCTGAATCTCTGAAGTTCCTTCGTAAATCTGAGTGATTTTTGCATCACGCATCATACGCTCTACATGATATTCTTTCACATATCCGTTTCCACCGTGAATTTGGACTGCTTCGACAGCTGTATCCATTGCAACTTGTGAAGCAAACAATTTTGCCATCGCACCACTCACATCGTAGTTTTTATGCTGATCTTTATCCCAAGCCGCTTTCATGCACAAATGACGAGCCGCTTCGATATTTACAGCCATATCTGCCAATTTGAAAGCGATTGCTTGATGATTGCAGATTTCCGTTCCGAATGCTTTTCTTTCTTTAGAATATTTCAAAGCCAATTCATAAGCTCCAGAAGCAATTCCTAACGCTTGAGAAGCAATTCCGATTCTACCTCCTGCCAAAGTCTTCATAGCAAATTTGAATCCGAAGCCGTCTTCTCCAATTCTATTTTCTTTCGGAACTTTTACATCACTAAACATTAAAGAGTGTGTATCAGAACCACGAATTCCCATTTTTTGTTCTTTTGGACCAATAGAAAAACCTGGCATATCTTTCGTCATGATCAAAGCATTGATTCCTTTATGTTTCAATTCAGGATGTGTTTGAGCAATAACTAAATATACCGAAGCTGTATTTCCATTCGTAATCCAGTTTTTTGTTCCGTTTACCAAATAGTGATCTCCCATGTCAACCGCAGTTGTTTTTTGAGAAGTTGCATCACTTCCTGCTTCTGGCTCGCTTAAGCAAAATGCTCCGTGAATTTCTCCCGAAGCCAAACCTGGCAAATATTTTTGTTTTTGTTCTTCAGTTCCAAATTCTTGCAATCCCCAGCAAACTAATGAATTGTTAACAGACATCACCACAGAAGCTGATGCATCAACTTTAGAAATCTCTTCCATAGCAATCACATATGAAATTGCATCAAGTCCGCTTCCTCCGTATTTCGGATCAACCATCATTCCCATAAAGCCTAGTTGGCCCATTTTTTTAATTTGTTCTGTCGGAAAAATTTGTTTTTCGTCGCGTTCGATAACACCAGGCAGCAATTCATTTTGAGCAAAATCTCTTGCAGCTTGCTGAATCATCAAATGCTCTTCGGTAAGATTAAAATCCATAGTCTTGTTAGTTTATTGTTTTTTAAAACCACAATCGAAAAAAATCGTTGGTGGAGATAGTTTGTTTTTTGTGTTTTTTTATTTGTTCTTACCTCAAAAAAGGCTTTCAAAGATAATTTTTAAAAGTCGAATTAACAATGCGTGCATATAAAATTAATAGATCAGCAATAATTACGATAACGTTTTCGTAATTATTCTGAAATTTCAATCGACTAACATCAATACTGCAACATTTTCTTTAAAATTTAAGAATATAATTGCGCATAAAAATGGCATTACTAAAAAAATTTAGTGATTTTTTCCTCCAAAAAAGCGCAACCGGTTTAAAAGCGCGTATATGTACGTAAAGCAAGTCTTACTAATTTGATTATGAAATAAATACATTTAAAAAAAATACTATGCTTTCATAAAAAACATGTATTTTTAGAGAGCAAAATTTAGAAATTAAAAGTATTTTTGCCAAAAAACAAAAATTATTGATAGAAGTATGAAAAAGATTTTACTATTATTTGTATTCCTTTTTAGTGTACAATTTTCTACTGTTTCTGCCCAAGCTCAACTAGATGTAAACGGCGTGACGGTTCCAAGAAAAATTGAAGTACAAAGCAAAACGATGCAGTTAAATGGTGCCGGCGGAAGATCAAAAATGTGGTTGGAAGTTTATGTTCAGGCACTTTATTTGTCTCAATTAAGCCAAGACCCAAAATTCATTATCGACAGTGATACTGAAATGGCGATCAGAATTGAAATTACCTCATCTATGGTTTCGTCAAACAAATTGACAAAAGCGATGAATACAGGTTTTGAAAAATCTGCTGGAAGCAATCTTGAAGCTTTGCGTCCAAGAATTGAGCAGTTCAAAACATTCCTAAGCGACGCTATTACAGAAAAAGATGTTTTCATTTTATTTTACAATCCGTTGGATCAAACGGTTAACGTAATTAAAAATGATGTTCCAAAAGGAAAAATCCAAGGATTTGATTTCAAACAGGCTTTATTCGGAATCTGGCTTTCAGACAAACCAGTTGATGAGACTTTGAAAAAACACTTGTTAGGAATATAATTTAGAATTTCTTAAAAATATTCGAATTCCGAAAGCCGAAAACCTTATCGTTTTCGGCTTTCTTTTTTTTCTTTCATTAAATTTGGCATAAAATACATTATTCGCATTATTCTATTTTATACTTTTACGCAAAATAAACATATCTCAACAAAATGAAAGATTTATTACAGCAATTTGAAAATAAGGAACCTGAAATTGTTTTTAACTGGAAAGACTCTGAAACTGAAGCTGAAGGATGGACAGTTATTAATTCGCTGCGCGGAGGAGCTGCAGGAGGCGGAACAAGAATGAGAAAAGGCTTGGATATGAACGAAGTTTTATCATTGGCAAAAACAATGGAAGTTAAATTTTCAGTTTCTGGCCCTGCAATTGGAGGCGCTAAATCTGGAATTAATTTTGACCCAAATGATCCTCGCAAAAAAGGCGTTTTACAACGTTGGTACAAAGCCGTTTCGCCTTTATTGAAAAGTTATTATGGGACTGGTGGTGATTTGAATGTTGATGAGATTCACGAAGTGATTCCAATGACTGAAGAATGTGGCGTTTGGCATCCGCAGGAAGGTGTTTTCAACGGACATTTCAAACCGACAGAAGCAGATAAAATCAACAGAATTGGCCAATTGCGTCAAGGTGTTATCAAAGTGATTGAAAATCCAAAATTCTCTCCTGACGTAACAAGGAAATATACCGTTGCTGATATGATTACTGGTTATGGCGTTGCTGAAGCGGTTCGTCATTTCTACTCTATTTATGGCGGAGAAATTAAAGGTAAAAAAGCAATTGTTCAAGGTTTTGGAAACGTAGGATCTGCTGCTGCTTTTTATTTAGCTGAAATGGGGGCAAAAGTAATCGGGATTATAGACCGTGATGGTGGATTGATTAAAGAAGAAGGTTTTTCTTTTGAAGAAATCAGAACGTTGTTTTTAAATAAAGACGGAAACAAATTAGTTGCCGAAAATATGATTCCGTTTGAAGAAATCAATTCTAAAATCTGGACGATAGGTGCTGAAATTTTCACACCTTGCGCAGCTTCAAGATTGGTTACTCAAGCACAGATTGATAATTTGATTGCAAACGGATTAGAGGTAATTTCATGTGGCGCAAACGTTCCTTTTGCCGATAAAGAAATTTTCTTCGGATCGATTATGGAAGAAGTTGACAGCAAAGTTAGTTTGATTCCGGATTTCATTTCAAACTGCGGAATGGCAAGAGTTTTTGCTTATTTCATGGAGAAAAAAGTTCAAATGACGGATGAGGCTATTTTTAATGATACTTCCGAAATTATAAAAAATGCTATTGTAAAAGCACATGCTTTAAGTGCTTCAAAAACAAATATTAGTGCGACTGCTTTTGAAATTGCTTTGAAACAGTTGGTATAATTATAAAACACTCACTTCTAAATGAGTCAAATATTCTTTGGCTCATTTTTTTTTACCGCAAATGTTTTTTTACCACAAAGGATGCTAAGTTTATTAAGTCGGAACGTAAACAGGAACTAAATATTAAGTTCGCAAAGCTTTGTGTTGACGAAGCTTTGTAAACTTTTAATCTAAAGATTTACTCAAAAAAACTTTGCGCTTCTTTGCGAAAACCTTTGCGAACTTTGTGGTTAATTTCACCACAGGACTTTGCGGTTAAATTGCATCCTGTTCTTTCGTTCTAAACAATTTTTACTACTTTTAAACGTTTTTAAAAGAAATAATAAATTACACGAATAAATGAGTATCACATCAAGAAATATAAGACGTCTTACATTCCTTTTTTTTGGATTGCTTTTCGGTTTTATTTTAAAATCTTCGCTTTCTGATAAAAAGAAATCGCTTATAATGACAAGTATAATATGTGGTATGATAATTTTATTGTTGTTTTTCATCCGTTTTTGGCCTCCCTATAATCCTGAAAACAACGTTGCACTTGCTGATGGTGGCGGTGGCGGTGGTGGCGTAACTGTGAACTTTGGCGACAGCGATTTAGGTTCTGGGGCAAATTATAAAAGCGAAGTTCTAGAAGTAAAAAACAATGTAAAGCAAGCACCCGCAAAAGCAACTCCTGAAGAAGAAGCTATAATTTCACAAGAAAACACAACTGCAGATAATGACGTAGTTATTCCGACAAAAGAAAAGCCAAAAAAGCCTGTTCCTGTTGAAAAGCCGGTACAAAAACCTGTTCCTGAAAAACCAAAAGTTTCGAACTCCACAAACGATGCTTTGTCTAGTATCTTGAAAGGTTCAAACAAAGGCGGAGATGGTGATGATAAAGTGGCCGGAAATAAAGGAAAACCTGGAGGAGATTTAAACTCTAAAGGCTATTACGGAAGTGGCGGTTCTGGCGGAGGAACTGGAGGTGGTAAAGGAACTGGAAGTGGTTATGGCGCTGGAAGCGGCAGTGGTTCTGGTGGCGGACCTGGATATTCTTTAGGAAACAGAAAAGCATTATCTAAGCCTGCTCCTAAATACAATTGTAATGAAGAAGGAAAAGTAGTCGTTGAAGTCACAGTTGACCAAAACGGAAAAACAATTAGTGCAACTGCCGGAATTAAAGGAACAACAAATACAGCAAGTTGTTTATTAGACCAGGCAAGAATTGCTGCGATGAACACAAAATGGGAATCGGATAGTGATGCTCCTGTTAAGCAAGTTGGCAAAATTATTTATAATTTTAGTTTGAATTAAAACCATAAAATATCAATACAAAAAAGGCTTTCAGAAATCTGAAAGCCTTTTTTCTTCTAGTTTGTGCTAAAAATTGTCGTCTAATTGCTTGGTTCCTCAAAATGACTTGGAGAACGTATGTTTGCGTGAGGGATAGAAGGAAACTACCGCAGTAGCCCGAATAGCCCGACCGCAATAAAAAAATGGGCGAATCAACGTTATGCTGATTGGCCCATTTTATTTATTGGGGTCACGCCCTAATGATAATTTTACTTCGGACTTGTTGCAATTACAAACTTCAAATTGTTCTTCACTCCTATTTGCAAAACATCAACTAAATCTTGTACTTGCAGATTAAATGGAATTCTTACTACAACGGTTTGTTCTTTATCTGTTCCAATTTTTGACATTAAACTAGCTTCAAGATTTTCAAACTCAACTGGTTCTTTGTCAATATAGAATTTTTTGTCTTCAGTAACCGACAAACTGATTAATTGCTTATTCGTTTTTTCGTTTGCTTTAGCTTTCGGTAAAGTCATTTTTATGACATTTGGATTTGCGAGTGTTGAAATAATAAGAAAAAACAACAACAGGAAAAACATAATGTCACTTAATGACGAAGTCGCCACCTCAGCATGAAATCTTCTTTTTCTTTTGATTGACATACCTTATGCTCTTTGAATTATGTTTACAAATTCTAAAATCTGTTTCTGAACCTTTAAGGCGAAATTATCAATTTTTCCGTTCAACAAGTGGTATGCGCTATAAGCAATAATACCCACAATTAACCCTGATCCTGAACTGATCATTTTCTCGTATAAACCTCCAGAAATATTTCCGATACTGATATTTTCTGTAACCGAAATGCTGTAGAAAATCTTGATAACCCCAGAAATTGTTCCAATGAAACCAAGTGTTGGAGCAATACCGGCAATAAGTCCAAGATGACCTAAATGCCTTTCCATTTCTCCAATTTCAATATCTGCCGCACGATCCATATTTGATTCAATTTCAGCAATTGGTCTTCCAATTACCATAACGCCCTCTTTCAGAATATTTCCAACTGCGGTATTATTTCGTTCAACTATAGCTCTCGCTAATTCAATATTTCCAGAATGCAATTTATCACCAACATCTTGCATTAATCTGCTATCAATTTGAGAAGCTCTACTGATATAGAGATAACGTTCAAAAATAACATATATAGTATAAAACAATAAGATAGCGATTGGAATAAGGAAGACACCTCCTTTAAAGATAAAGTCTAAAACTGAGATTTCGTTATTTGGAGCAATTTTTTCGATAACTACGTTAGATGCTGCGTTTGCGATTGTATCTGTTTGTAATTGAATGAAGCTAAACATATTTTAATTCTGGTTTTTATGATTAATTCTAAAAATTATTTGAAATTTGCACTAAAGATAATTTTCGCTGTAATATTAAACTACAAAAATCGAAATTTATTTCAATCGGCAACCATTTTATCCAAAATAAATGAACTATCAAGAGACTACAAATTGGATGTTTAATCAGCTTCCAATGTACCAAATGCAGGGCGCTTCAGCTTATAAAGAAGATTTAACCAATATCAAAATACTGGCAGCGCATCTTGGTAATCCGCAGGATCATTTAAAATGCATTCATGTTGCAGGAACAAACGGAAAAGGTTCGACTTCACACATGCTCGCATCTGTTTTGCATGAAGCTGGATATAAAGTAGGATTGTACACTTCACCGCATTTGAAAGATTTCAGAGAAAGAATCCGAATTAACGGCGAAGAAATTACAGAAGATTTTGTAATTGAATTCATCAGCAAACACAAAAGTTTTTTTGAAGCCAATGATATGAGCTTCTTCGAAATGTCTGTTGGTTTGGCTTTTGATTATTTTGCAACTGAAAAAGTTGACATTGCGATTATCGAAGTTGGTCTGGGCGGAAGATTAGACGCTACTAATATTATTACGCCTCTAGTTTCGGTAATTACGAATATTGGTTTAGATCATACACAGTTTTTAGGAAATACTTTAGAAGCTATCGCAGGCGAAAAAGCCGGAATCATAAAACCAAATGTTCCCGTTGTCATTGGCGAATATACGGATGAAACGCAACCTGTATTTTTGGCGAAAGCCGAACAAAACAATGCACCGATATATTTTGCTTCGGATTTAATTGATCAGATTTATTTATCGGATTTAATTGGAGATTATCAATTTCATAATAAAAAAACGGTTCAGCAGACGATTTCAATTTTAAACAATGAAACCGATTTTAAAATTTCAACCGAACAATTAAAAGAAGGTTTATTAAATGTTGTAAAAAATACGGGATTACAAGGCAGATGGCAACAACTTGGCGAAAACCCAAAAATCATTTGCGACACGGCGCACAATAAACATGGTTTGGCTGTTGTGATGAAGCAACTTCAAAAAGAGACTTTTGAAAATCTACATATTGTTTTGGGCGTTGTAAACGACAAAGACCTAGATTCAATTTTACCCCTCTTTCCTAAAGAAGCTAAATATTATTTCTGCAGACCCGATTCTTCAAGGGGATTAAGCACTGAAATTCTGCAAGATACAGCAAAGAAGTATGATTTATTTGGAGAAAAATACGATTCGGTTGAAAAAGCTTTTCTAGATGCAAAGAAAAACGCTACAAAAAATGATTTCATTTATGCAGGTGGAAGTACGTTTGTAGTCGCCGAACTCCCTTTAAATACAGCGATTTAAATTTCAGGCCAAATCTGGAAGGAAAACTTTATTTAAAATTTATAATCACTTGATTTTTAATGAATTAAATTTGTTTAGTTTTTTTAATAACCAAACAAATTCAAATCATGAAAACAAAAACTACACTTGTAGGGCTCGTCCTATGGATGACCTTATGGTGCGTAACCACGTACGCACAAGACAAAGCTCCAGAAAAAGAAAAACCAGTCTTTATTACCATGACTACACTACATCGCAACCTGGACGGAAAAGCGAAAGACTGGAAAGCCACTGAACAGGAATACTTTGACAAAGTTATCAGCAAAAATGATCTCATTATCGGTTCAGAACTTTTAACCCATTATTACACGGATGACAACACCGAAGTCGTTTTGGTCAGTGTTTACAAAAATTGGGAAGACATCGAAAAAGCGAATGCCATTAGTGATGAACTTGCCAAAAAAGCTTGGCCGGATGAAAAGGCCAGAAAAGCATTTTTTGAAAAATATGATGCTTTTTACACTCAAAAACATTCCGATGAAATTTATCAGAGCATTACTTCTATTGGAGAGAAAGCGTATAAGGATGTTACTAAAAAACCAATGATTATCTATATCCGAAAATCAGAAATGAGCGGAAAAGGAAAAGGACAAAATGTTAAGGAGTTTAATGAAAAAATCACTTTTAAAGATCCGTATATAAAAGCGTATTATCCGTTCCGACATTCATGGGGTTCCAATAGCACTGATTTTATGGAAGCCTTTTTCTACGATTCTCTAGCCGACATGGAAAAATCCAGCGAAAAAATAGATGAACTTATCAAATCGACCTGGCCAAATGAAAAAGATGCCGACGCTTTTTTTGATGAATTGGAGAAATCTTTTACAGGAAAACACAGCGATTACATCTATAGAAACGTTCCGACGCTTTCAAAGTAAAAAATACCTAAAAAATTTACGTTTATAACATTTTCTACATCAACAAGATAGAAAACACATTAAAAAAAGTTTAAATTTTTAGTGTGTTTTCTTTGCAGAACTCGAAAACTAGCGTACATTTGCACACGCAATCACGAAATGATAGCAACCTAGTAAAATAGGGCGATTAGCTCAGCTGGTTCAGAGCACCTCGTTTACACCGAGGGGGTCGGGGGTTCGAACCCCTCATCGCCCACAAAAGACTCCTTAAGAAATTAGGGAGTTTTTCTTTTAATTAAGAGAACTGACAAGAATATTTAAAAATTCACAAAAGTGAAAAATTCTTTGCAGAACTCAAAAACAAACGTATATTTGCACTCGCAATCATAAAATGATAGCGACCTAATAAAATAGGGCGATTAGCTCAGCTGGTTCAGAGCACCTCGTTTACACCGAGGGGGTCGGGGGTTCGAACCCCTCATCGCCCACAAAAAAACTCCTTAAGAAATTAAGGAGTTTTTTTTGTCTTTTTTGGCTTCAGGGTCTGAACCCTCCTCTCGGCGATGGATTTGTCCCTAGTAGCTCTTAATTTTCAAAAACAATTCTATCACATATTTTTTAACGAACTCAGAATTTAAAGCCTTATTAAAATACCTCCTGTATTCTTCATCCGTTTTTCCAAATATTCCATTCATTTTTCCACTAAAACAAAATCGTTCTTTTCCATTTGAAATTTTTCCATTCTCAAAATTGAATTCATTCGTACGCCAAAAATCCTCAGGCATTGAACTGTTTTCTCTTGTTGAAATCCTATAAGATGATTTACCAAATTTAGTATAAGCAATACTCAATTTACTTTTACTTTTTTCAAAATAACTTTCTGTTACAAATGTGTCCCATTCATAAATGGAAATCTGAACTTCTATACTGTCAATTTTTATACTTTCAGATTTTAATAATTTAGGTTTTTCGTGTCCATTTTGAGCAAATAAACATAAACTATTAAGAAGTAAAAATAGTATCACCAAGCTTTTCATATAATTTATTTCTTTTTAAAATCACCATCAATCATTACTCTGCAATTTCTCGCAAACTTTTTCAAGAAGCTTTTTGGTTTGTTTGAAGTATTTCATTTTATCATCAATCTCTTTTATTTTGGCTTGAAAAAGCTCAAGTGTTTCTGGTTTCGAATCCGTACCTTCAAACCAAGTGGTCAATATTTTTTTTATTTCCGCCAAGGTAAAACCAACTTCCCTTGCTTCCATGATAATTTCTAAACGCTCAATAGTATTGCCATCGTAATATTTATAATTATTAGATTTCACTTCTTCATTAGCCAATCCTTTGATCATTCCTAAATTTTCATAATACCTAATTGTATGTATTGACAGGCCTGTTTTCTTTGATAATTCGTTTATAAGCATAACATTATTTTTTATATAAAAAAAACAGCAAAGCATAGACTATACTCTATACTTTACCGTTTCAAATATACTGATTATTTTGACTTTGACTCAATAAGTCCGCCGATTATTTTTTATTTTATTTTCAAATAAATCCCTTCAATAGTGGCGTTGTGTCCAAATTGCCCTTGAAAATCCCCTTTTGTATATTTTACAACTAGAAAATCTGAATAGAAAGTTACTTTAAACTGACACGTTTTTTCATCAGGAAGGTTGTAGACAAAACTATTTCCTGAAATATTTACTTCAGTGTCGTCAATATTAGCAATGTTTCGAGCTGGGTCACTTGTTACAGATATAATTCTGAATTGGTATTTATTATTTTTCAGTTTTTCAATTTCAAAATCTCCTTGTGAACCTTTTTCGCTATAACCATAATGATAACTTGCATTCGTTATAACTGTATTTCGAGAAA
This sequence comes from Flavobacterium mesophilum, assembly GCF_039581405.1. Classification (NCBI taxonomy): domain Bacteria; kingdom Pseudomonadati; phylum Bacteroidota; class Flavobacteriia; order Flavobacteriales; family Flavobacteriaceae; genus Flavobacterium; species Flavobacterium mesophilum. The sequence goes on from NZ_JBCPXZ010000004.1 coordinate 499,851, forward strand.
TCTTTTTTTGCTGTTTCTTCGGATTTGTCAAATTCAGACTTAATGATTTTCTTGATTTTGGTGAAAACCAATCACCAATAAACACAGTTTCTGTTGGTTTTCCAGTTATGATTCCCGAAATATTTCCGTCTTTTTCAAACTCTAAAATTCGGTAGCTTTTGTCATCTTCAACAGTTCCAATAACTTTGATTGGCGTTTTATTTTTTGTATTGAGGTATATGATTTCTCCTGTAATAATTCCATCTGAAATAGAATACGACAAAGAAATTGGTATTTTATCGTTTAAAGTTCCTATCCAGGTTAGTTCTGTGACATTTTGTGCTTTTAAATCAAAAGCAATTAATGCAAAAAAAATAAAAAGCAAATATTTCAAATGTTTCATCTTAATTGTTTGGTTTCTTGGTTTACTCAAAACTAACAATTAAAGAAATAGAGTACAAGTATAAAAAACATTACTCTAAACAACTGCCTCTAGGCTTATCTCCTTCTCGAAGCACAACATCAGAGTGCAAAAATTGTGCGGCGGCCGCAGAATCTTTCACTTTTACAGCGCTTCGTTTTAGCATTTCGGCTTCAAAATCATTTAAGACACTTTCTCGTAATCCTACTTTTTTCCTATGCGATAGTGATTTGCAACCTTTGGTAATAGCTCTTGCAAGTGAAAGCGCATCCAACAAAGCCTGATTGGCACCTTGTCCTTTAAACGGACTCATTGGGTGTGCCGCATCGCCAATCAATGTAACATTTCCTCCTTTATTTAATATCTCGGCATTCAGCAATTCGCGATCATAAACGGGATAACCGGAAATCTGAGCTTCTTGAGTTGCTTGTAAAATCTGCGGAATCGGTTCGTGCCATTGGGTTCTTTTGATTGCTTCTTCTTTTAACGCTTGAGTTCCTTTTGCACTTAAATCTTTAGCTTCATTTTCTGGCATTGGGAAACTCAATTGCCACATTACAGAATCAGATTTATAAGGCATAATGTAAATTCGCTCATTTCCATTTGCAGTTTGAAAAACAGTTGCTGAATCCAATAACGAATTGTCAACTCCTTCTAGCGCACTCAAAGGGCAAATTCCTAATATCACGATACAATCCAAATATCGCAAAGGAGCAACATCTTCACCAAGCCATAATTTCCGAACTGAACTTCGAAGACCATCAGCTCCCACTACGATATCAGCTTTTGCACTTTTGATTTCTTCCTTTACAGAAAAATTAAGTGTAAAACTTTGATCATCGTTTTGTTGAAAATCCATTAATTGGTGTCCCCATTTTATATTTTCATTTTTACCCAATTGTTCAAGCAATGCCAAACGCAACGATTGGCGTGCAATATGAATATTGGAACGTTTTTTAAATGTTTTCACTTCAGCCGGAATCCATTTTCTAACGCCCCACTCGCCAATTACTTTTCCATCAGTTGTATGAACCAAATGTCTAGTCGAAACAACCCCATCTTTCAAATCTAAAATTCCTAATCCCGAGATTGCTTTGCTGGCCTGCTGTAACGTAAGTCCGTAACCTTGCGAACGCGCCTCGAAATTATTGTCGCGTTCATACAACGTGAATGGAATACCACGATGAAGACAAGCTACAGCCAAAGCAACGCCACCAATTCCGCCACCGATAATAGCCACATGAGGATAGTTTTCATCATCCGTTAAAGGAAAAACAGCAGACGGAATTATTCCAGTTCCGTTGCAAGTCGAACACACAATTTTGTGGGGTTTTGGACGAACAGGAGCATTTCCTTCTCCATTCGATTTTTCAAATTGTTCTAATTCGAATTGGTATTGAAGCCGTACTTTTTTACTAAGTCGTTGGCTTTTTTTTCCACGTCCTTCGCATACCTCACAAATTTTCCAGCTTGTTGCTTCTTTTTTCACTTTTACTTTATTTTCTGCCTCTTCCAGCAATCGTACAAAATTAAAGCAAAACTTTACAATTTCATTAAAAGTATTAAAGCATTAATTTGTTTAACTTAGTTTATGAACTATACAACTAAAACTAAAGTATATGGAAACGAAAATGATATGGGCAAACTTGGTTTCACATGATTTGCAAAAAACGATAAAATTTTATTCGGAGCTAGGATTCAAGCAAAATGGGAAAGAAACAGATGAATTAGTCAGTTTTATTTATGGAGAAAACAACTTTGTAATCAATTTTTTTATACCAAAAAGATTTGACAATGCGATGAGAGGAAAAGTCGTCGATTCTAAAAATGAAAATGAAATCATCTTTTCGCTGTCTGCAGAAAGTCGAGAAAAAGTGGACCAATGGTATGAAATTGTACAAAAGGCTGGTGCCAAAATATTCTCCGAACCAGAAAATTTTCAGCAAGGTTACACTTTCGGATTTACAGATCCTGACGGACATAAATTCAATTTTTTATATTGGCCCGGAATGTAAACTTCAAACTAAAAAGCTCCATTAGAAATGATGGAGCTTTATTTTTTATATCATTCTGAAAAACATTGTTTTATTAATTTGCCAAACATCAAAACTGCTAATTTCTTTTTCATAAAAACCAACTCCAATTATTATTAAATATTTAAATCTGTTTGGTTTTAAAAAAAATTTAAGAAACCTTACTTTTCAAATTAGTATATTTGGCGCACTTTGAACAATTATAAATCCTCGATTTAAGGAATAAAACTTTATCAATCTGCTGTGCTGTAAATGAAACCTGTAAAGTTCATATATATCGTTTTGCTTTCGCTGCTCTCTTTTTTTAGAGGCGCCGAAACGGTTCAGCAATCCATTCCTTTTTCTAATTGTATCATTTTGGACAGTGTTGCCGCAGACGACTCACTTTCCTCTTCTGATTTTTCTTCTTCAAAAAGTCTAGAAGTTCATTACATCATCAAGAAGAAAATAAAATCAAGAGCCACGATTTCGCAACAAAGCACAATCAAAGCTCCGTATTTTAGCAATTTAATAAACTTCAAGCTTTATAAAAAAAGCTTAATATATGGTATAGCTTCAATATACCAGGTTCAAAGGCATACTTATTTGCATTTGTACCAACTTTTCTAAACTGCAAAATTTTGTTGTTTTTATAATTTCGGAGTTATTTCTGAAGTAATTTTTCATGGCCTTATGGTACATGAATACACCTTGCTATAAAAACATTTTCTAAATCGGTACTTCCAAAAAAAAGAAGTCTCCGAAACCCTTTTTATTTTTAAAATCCAAATTCATACTCCCTGTATTTAAACAACAAGGGAGAAGATCTATTTATTCAAAAATTAAAACCTAATGATCCATACTTATAAAAATTCATTCCTTTTATGCACCTTAGCTTTATTCATTTTAGTCTCGTGTGGCGATAAGTCAAAAAAGGATTCTAAAAACATAAAAACAGTTCCGGTTTATAAAGTAACCTTAAAAGACACCATAGTTTCGAGCAAATTTGTTGCCGATGTACATGCAAAAAACAACGTAGAAATTCACGTTCGTATTCCTGGTCTATTAGACAAAGTTTACGTTAGCGAAGGACAAAAAGTAAAAAAAGGACAAATCCTTTTCAAAATAAGCGATGTTGAACTTCAGATTCAGCTTCTAAAAGCAGAAGCCGTTTACAAAAGTTCAAAAGCCGATTTAAGAATCGCAACTGTTGAACTGGAACAAGCTCAAACGCTTTTTAATAAAAAAGTAATTGCAGATAAAGAATTAGAATTATCGAAAGCAAAATATGAAGCCGCTTCCGCGAAAGTAGCTCACGCAGTTGCAGAGAAAAAAGCAATCGACCAACAGATTAGTTTTACCACAATCCGCGCACCATTTGACGGAACGATTGATCGTATTCCGTTTAAAGAAGGAAGTTTAGTTGAAAATGGTTCATTATTGACAACAGTTTCTCAATTAGACGATGTATATGCCTATTTCTCAATTCCTGAAAATACGTATTTCCAGATGATGGAAGACAAAACCTTAAACACACAAGGCGATATTAAATTGGTATTACCAAATGGACAAGTTTACGACCAAAAAGGAGAATTAAGAACCGCTGACGGAGAAATTGACAGACAGACGGGTTCTATTCAATACAAAGCAAAATTCCACAATCCACAAGGATTTATCAAACACGGAACTTCTGGAAAACTGATTATTTCAGAACCAAAAACCAATGCAATTTTAATTCCGCAGAAAGCTGTTTTTTCTATTCAGGACAAACAATACGTTTTCCGCGTGAACAAAGATGGAGTAGTTAAAATGACGAATGTTACAATTGAAACGACTCTAGATGATGTTTATATCTTGAACGAAGGTCTAAAAAGCGACGACCTAATTGTACAAGAAGGTACACAATCATTGAGAGACGGCGATAAAATCAACATGAAACAAATGTAGGTTATCGACCTGTAAAACAGTTATTTATTTAATTATTTATCTAAAAAATTTAAAATGATAGAGTTATTTATCAGAAGGAAAATATTGTCATTAATCATCTCGGTTATGATAGTCCTTCTGGGATTGCTGGCGTTGTTTCAGCTCCCTATTACCCAATTCCCAGATATTGTACCACCGTCTGTAACCGTTACAGCAAAATATACAGGAGCAAATGCAGAGGTTTCGGCCAATGCGGTCGCCCTTCCGTTAGAAAGAGCCATAAATGGAGTTCCCGGAATGACGTATATGTCAACCGTAACTTCCAATGATGGTTTGACTTTAATTCAGGTTTTCTTTGAAGTAGGAACCGATCCCGATTTGGCTGCCGTAAACGTGCAAAACAGAGTTACAACGATTCTAGACGAACTTCCAGAAGAGGTTATTCGTGCCGGAGTTACGACTGAAAAAGAAGTAAACAGCATGTTGATGTACTTGAACATTACAAGTACCGATAAAACTCAAGATGAGCAGTTTATCTTCAACTTTACGGATATTAATATCCTTCAGGAATTAAAACGTATTGATGGTGTCGGTCGTGCCGAAATCATGGGACAAAAAGAATATTCAATGCGTGTTTGGCTAGATCCAGAAAAAATGCTTTCGTATAATATTTCGGCAAATGAAGTAATTGCTTCACTTCAAAAACAAAATATTTCTGCCGCACCTGGTAAAGTAGGTGAAGGTTCTGGACAAATGAACAATCAATTACAATATGTAATTAAATATGGCGGAAAGTTCTTTGAACCAAAACAATACGAAGAAATTCCATTAAGAGCCAATCCAGACGGAACAATTTTAAGATTAAAAGACATTTCTAAAATTGAATTTGGTGCCATGAGTTACGGAATGGTTTCTAAAACCGACGGAAAACCTTCTGCATCGATTATGTTGAAACAGCGTCCGGGCTCAAACGCTTCAGAAGTAATTGCCAGCGTAAAAGAAAAAATGAAGGAATTAAAAGGCTCTTCTTTTCCTCCCGGAATGGAATTCAACATTGCGTATGACGTATCTCGTTTTCTTGATGCTTCGATTCATGAAGTATTAAGAACTTTGGTTGAAGCCTTTATTTTAGTGGCATTTGTCGTTTTCCTTTTTCTTCAAGATTGGAGATCGACCTTAATTCCGGTATTAGCAGTTCCTGTCGCACTTATTGGTTCGTTTACCTTTATGTCAATGATGGGATTCTCGATCAACTTATTGACGCTTTTCGCTTTAGTACTTTCTATCGGAATTGTGGTCGATAACGCGATTGTTGTTGTCGAAGCCGTTCACGTAAAAATTTCCGAAGAACATATGTCGCCAATGGATGCTACAATCAGCGCCATGAAAGAAATTACGGGTGCCGTTATTGCAATTACCATTGTAATGGCTGCCGTATTTATTCCGGTTGCTTTCTTAAGCGGTCCAGTTGGGGTTTTCTACCGACAATTTTCGTTGACAATGGCAATTAGTATTGTGATTTCGGGTATTAACGCCCTTACGCTTACTCCTGCCCTTTGTGCTATTATGCTGAAAGCGCACGACCCGAATAAAGAGAAAAAATCGCTTTTAGATCGTTTCTTCCACAGATTTAATCATTGGTTTGATACTATTACTTCAAAATACATCAAAGTATTAGTAAAATTTGCTGATCGTAACACGGTTACAGTTGGTTTACTAGTGCTGTTTTGTATTTTAACTTGGGGAACGACAAAATTCTTAGCATCGGGATTTATCCCAACGGAAGATCAAGGTATGGTTTACGTAAGTGTTACAACACCACAGGGAGCAACAGTTGAACGTACTGAAAAAGCGTTGGACGAAGTGACCAAAATTGCAAAAGGAATTCAAGGTGTTGACAACGTAACGACTCTTGCAGGATACAGTATCGTAACTGAAATCGCTGGAGCTTCGTACGGAATGGGAATGATCAACTTGAAAGACTGGAGCGAACGTGATATTTCTGTAACCGATTTTATGGCAGAACTTGCTGAAAAAACGAAAAACATTACCGACGCACAAATCGAGATTTTTGCACCGCCAACCGTTCCAGGTTTTGGTAACACGAGTGGTTTTGAACTTCGTTTATTAGATAAATCTGGAGGAAGTATCACCAATACCGATAAAGTAACTAAAGAGTTTATCAAAGAATTGAATGCTTCGCCAGAAATTCAGAACTCATTTTCAAGTTTTGACGCCACTTTCCCACAGTATTTAATTCATATTGATTACGATTTAGCGGCTAAAAAAGGCATTTCGGTTGATAATGCTATGAGCACTTTACAAACGATGTTAGGCTCTTTTTATGCGACCAATTTTATTCGTTTCGCCCAAATGTATAAAGTAATGGTTCAGGCAAGTCCGCAATTCCGTCAAAATCCGGAGAGCATTTTAGATATGTATTTGAAGAATGATGCAGGCGAAATGGTTCCGTTTTCTACTTTCATCAAATTAGAAAGAGTTTATGGTCCAGAGGTTTTAACGCGTTACAACATGTATATGTCGGCGATGATTAACGGTGAACCTGCTGAAGGTTACAGTTCTGGAGACGCTATTGCTGCAGTTGAAAGAATCGCTGCAGAAAAACTTCCTAGCCGTTTTGAATTGGAATGGTCTGGTATGACGCGTGAAGAGATTCTTTCGGGTAACCAAACCATATACATTTTTGCGCTTTGTATACTTTTCGTATACTTATTATTGGCAGCACAATACGAAAGTTTATTGCTTCCGTTCCCAGTATTATTGAGTTTGCCTGTTGGAGTTTTTGGTTCATACATCGCACTTATAATGGTCGGATTGGACAATAACATTTATGCCCAAGTAGCGCTCGTCATGCTGATTGGTTTGCTCGCCAAGAACGCTATTCTGATTGTTGAATTCGCCATGGCACAAAACAAACTCGGGCGCGATATTGTCGAAGCAGCGATTGAAGGAGCCAGACTTCGTTTCCGTCCTATTTTGATGACTTCTTTTGCTTTTATTTCAGGATTGATTCCACTATGTATCGCTTCTGGTGCAGGTGCAATTGGTAACCGTTCGATCGGAACTGCTGCTGCAGGTGGAATGTTAATCGGAACTGTGTTTGGTCTTTTAATTATCCCAGGACTTTATATACTGTTTGCGAAATTGGAAAAACGAATGAGTAAATCTTAATGCTTAATTTTTTTAAACACATAGAATCATAGGATTTTGAAGGCTTAGAAAGGCGTTTTCACTTCTTTTAAATAAACATAGAAAAGCTATGTGTTAGAAACTAGTTTCTTTCCATTCCTTTTTAGAGAAGAAAAACCTATGTTTCTATGTGTTAAAAAAACTAAACGATAGATTGAACAAAATAAATTAAAACAATGAAAGAGATATTAAATCAATATAAAAATGCTGATGTGCAGTTTCTAAGGACAACCAAAAATGCTGTTGTAATAACCGGAGTTTTACTTTTGACGGCTTGTTCTGCACCAAAAGTCAGCAGTAAACTAGACGCGGCAAAACTTCCAGAAAATTTTGATGCGCAACGAAAAGAAGTTTCTAAAGATGATTTTATTCCATTAAAAACCGAAACCTTTTTTAAAGATCCGAAATTAGAAGAATTACTAAAAAAAGCCATTGCCAAAAATCCTGATTATTTAATCATGCAGGAAAGGATTTTAATCGCCAATTCGCATTTAAAAGTGGCAAAACTGGCACTTCTTCCCTCTTTAGATCTTGTTGCAGATGTTTCTGGAACGCATTTCGGAAAATATACTATGGAAGGTGTAGGTAATTATGACACGAACTTTTCTCAGAATATTACTGAAAAACAAAGAATCAACGAAGATGTTACGCCTAATCTATTTTTAGGAGCGAAAGTTTCTTGGGAAGCTGATATTTGGGGAAAACTAAGCAATCGTAAAAAAGCGGCGCAACAACGATTTTTTGCTTCTCAACAAGGAATGCGTTTGTTGCAAACACGTCTTTTAGGAGATGTTGCCGACTTGTATTTTAAACTTATAGCTTTAGACAAACAAGCTTCGATTTATGACAACAACTTAAAAACGCAAGAAAAAGCATTGGATATTGTTTCGGCCCAAAGATCTGTTGGAAAAGCTACAGAATTGGCTGTACAACAGTTTAATGCCCAAAACAATAACATTCAGGCTGAAGCTTCAGAATTAAAATTAAGCATTGATCAAACTGAAAAAGCTTTATTAACTCTTTTGGGAGAATATGGCGGAAAAATTGACAGAAGCAACGATTTCTTGGCTGGGCATTTAGAGGTTTTAAATCAAAAAACAAGTGTAGATTCTATCATTCACAAAAGACCAGATGTTTCTGAAGCATATTTCGAATTATTAGCGAGCAATGCCGATGCAAAATCAGCTCGTGCTGCTTTTTTCCCAACTGTAAATTTGGGCGGTTATGCCGGTTTCAATTCTTTTTCGTTCAATACTTTTTTTGATTCTGGCTCTTTTGCTTGGCAATTATTGGGTGGTTTAACAGCTCCGGTTTTCAATAAAGGACAAATTAAACAGGAATTTTATGTTTCGAATAGAAGGCAGGAAATTTCATTTCTTCAATATCAAAATTCGGTTACCACTGCTTTTAACGAATTAAGTGCTTTATTGCATCGAAACGAAGCTTTTGAAGATGTTCTAAAATACAAATTGAAAGAAATTGATCATCTCGAAATTGCAGTAAATGTTTCGAATGATTTGTATCTGAGCGGTTATGCCAATTATCTGGAGATCATCAATGCACAGAAAAATAAATTACAAGCCGAACTTGACTTTGTTGACATTCAATTACGAAATGCTAATTCACAAGTTCTATTGTATAAAGCTTTAGGCGGCGGAATTAATTAGTTTATATATTGGTCAAAAATGCTTCTGTTTATAATAGCTCATCGCAGAAGCTGTTTTATATCCCATTTCAAATTGAAATGGGATTTTTTTATTAAAACACCTTTCATTTCCCGTTTACTTTTTACCTTTATTCTAAAATACTAAAATTCCGTTGATGGATATTTTCAAAATTCTTGATCAAATACATGAACTTCCCGAGCAGTCAAAATTGGCTTTGCAAAATAATGTCTCTGAAATTGCTTTCCAAAAAGGACACATTTTACTACGAGCCAACAAAGTGGAATCTAATATTTATTTTATAAAAAAAGGATTAGTTCGCGCTTATGTAGAAAGAGATAATGAAGTTACATTTTGGTTTGGAAAAGAAGGCGAAACTGTCATTTCAATGAAAAGTTATGTGGAAGATCAGCCAGGATATGAGAACATCGAGCTTCTGGAAGATTGTGAATTATACGAACTCAAAACTGAAAATCTAAGAAAACTTTTTAATGAAGATGTTCATATTGCAAATTGGGGACGAAAATTCGCTGAAAAAGAATTAATAAAAACCGAAGAACGCTTGATTTCGAAGCAATTCAAAAATGCTTCTGAAAGATATTTGGAATTAATGAAAGACCATCCCGAATTATTGCAAAGAGTGCAATTAGGACATATTGCTTCCTACTTAGGAATTACGCAAGTCAGTCTAAGCAGAATTCGCTCTGAGATAAAATAATTGCATTTTTTATCATTTGTTAAATTTTTTCTGCTTTTCATAAAGGAACTTTGCACCACAAAATTTTAACTATATGAATTGGATTATTTTAATCATTGCTGGTCTATTTGAAGTAGCCTTCGCATCATGTCTTGGAAAAGCAAAAGCAACCACTGGAACCGAAATGTACTACTGGTATATTGGCTTCTTTATATCATTAACGGTAAGTATGCTTTTATTAATGAAAGCGACTGAAACACTTCCTCTTGGAACTGCTTACGCGGTTTGGACAGGAATTGGAGCTGTCGGAACTGTATTGGTTGGTATCTTTGTTTTTAAAGAGCCCGCAGCATTTTGGAGATTATTTTTCTTAGCAACTTTGGTTGGTTCTATCGTTGGTTTAAAAGCGGTTTCACATTAAAAATATAGTTCTTTTTGTTTCAGGTTTCAGGTTTCAGGTTATTAAACTTAACGTGAAACCTGAAACTTAAAACTCTAAAATCGCATAAAAGAAAAATCTTTTTCGCGCATCATCAATTCATTTTTACAAGTTTCTTCTTGCGCTTCTTTGGCATAAACAAACATTTGTTTTTCATAATCTGCAACTGCACTTTCAATAGTTTCGAATTTATTGCTTGTTAGATTTTCAGCTAAAATCATTGCATCGACCAAACCGATATTTACGCCTTGACCTGCAAATGGCGGCATTAAATGCGCTGCATCACCTATAAGCGTGAGAGGCAAAATGCGATTGTTTTTCCATTCTTTTTCTAATGAAATCTTCTTGGTTGGCAATCCCATAAACAAAGAAGTCGCGTAAAATAATTCTTTATAGGATTCGCTCCAATCTGAAAATCGGTTTTCGAGAAAAGAAGCAATTTCTTTGGTATTTTTAAAATCCAATTCATTTCCTGAACCCCATTCTTCAGGCGTTTTAAAAATCACATTATAACTCAATGAAGATTTATTTTTTGGATTTGCAACCAATAAATTCCCATCAAAAGCCGACATCAAAATATTGCCATCGCACATTTTCAGAAACTCTTTGCATTTAATTGCAGCTTCCAAAACTTCGCCTTGAATCATATATGTTCCAGTTTCTTCGACTTCGGCGTCGGTAATACATTTTCGAATTGTAGACATTCCTCCATTTGCTCCAATTACAAAATCGGCAGTTTCAGTCTTTTGATTTGCAAAATGCAAAATCCAATTTTCTTCATTTGCTTCAAGTTCGGTTATTTTTCTGTTCCAAATTACAGTGTCCGCTTTTAAACTTTCGAGCAATAACGTTCTCAAATCATTTCTGTTGATTTCTGGATTGTCGTGCGCTTCTTCAGCAGTAACTTTTCTAGAATTTAAAATGTTGCCTTTTGCATCAACAACTGTTCTTCCCATCGAAATTGCTTTTGCAAAATAACGTTCTAAAAGTCCCGCTTTTTGCATCGCGTCCTGCCCCGAACCTTTATGCAAATCCAGTGTTCCGCCCCAAATTCGGGTTTGGGCACTTATATCTCTTTCATAAACTTTTACGTTTATTCCTTTTTGCTGTAATAATATTGCCATCGTCAAACCAACGGGGCCTGCACCAATTATAGCAACTTTTTTATTTTGAAGTAACATATTTTGTATCATTTAATTACGATACAAAATTGCGAAGAAGGCTGTTTTTAAAATAGTAAAAATCAGTCGTTTTTTTGTGGAGGCAGTTTTTTTATTGCCAAAATATCCATGAAGCGTTCATCTTTATTTTTACTGAGTTCTTTTGGCGTCACACCAGAATATTTTTTGATTTCTTTGATGAAATGATTTTGATCTGTAAAGTTCAATTCCGGAAAAAGTTTGCCTTCGCTTAAGTCTTTAAATGAAGATCCGAAACGCAAAATCTTGCAATATTCTTTTAATGAAATTCCGTATTGCTGATTAAAATACCGATTGATCTGGCGACTGCTCCAAAACACTTTTTCAGAAAGTTCTTTTACAGAAATTGTCCCATGTGAAGTATAAATCAATTCAAACAGTTTCTTCTTTCTTTCATCAATGGATTTGACTGAAATTGAGTTTATTTTCTGCGTTACTTTATTTCTAAAACGCTCTAGACTTTCCCTATCATTTTCATCAAATTGCCAAAAGTCATTCGGAATTACTTTTCCTTCATTCAAAACATCTTTTATAGAATCTCCAAATAAATATTCTACAGCCAAAAGCTTAAAACCAACCGAAAATATTTTAGCATTTTCCGCAATTATAACTTGAGCTGGTATTGTATCAAGTCCTCGAATTGACATTTCCCAATCTTCTGAATTCATTTTCATGAGCGTCAAATCCACCATTCCGTTTGGCAAAATTGTTCCAGGAATATCCTTTCCCGTTTTGTTTTCCACCATCCAAAAACTGTGAACAAAATGCGAAATAGAATCTTCTGGTAAAAGAGATTGGATTTTCAATTTCATATTCAACTTGATTTAATTAATCTCCGCCACAACCTCCGCAAGAGCTACCACACGAACTCCCGCATGAACTCCCGCATGAACTGCCACAAGAGCTCCCGCAAGAAGTTCCACAACCGGAATTACCGCTGGAAGAATTGAAATTATGATTGATGTGCGCCGTAAGCGGAATAAAAGAAACTGCAATTCCCCCGTATAAGAAATAGTTCCATTGCCAATCGTAACCAGCATTATTAGCAATTCGTTCTTCTTCGAAACTAGAAGGTATGGTTTCAAGAAATAGATAATTGCTCATTTTCTTGAAATAATAATTTGAAACGCTCAATAAAATAATCATTACCACAACTATATTTTCAACAGCTTTTCCTCTCGAAACTCCAATTAAAATTCTGCTAAAACCAATGCTTAAAAGTAACCCAAAGACAAGCAATACTATTTTATAAATTCTTAAAAACTGTTTTGAATTCAAAATAGTATCGCGAATTTTCCCAACAGCATTTTTAAGTTGTCCAAATAACGGTTTACTTTTGATGATTTGGTTGAGTTGCCAATACGGCATAAAATCATATTCTTCCATGATCTGAATAATACAATTTTCGTAGTCATTATTGGTTAAAGTCGCATTAATTAGCTTTAATTTATTACCGATAACTTCTACTCTTTTAGTTTCAATTAAATTATTTACAACACCGTGAATTACAAAATCCAATCGATCCTTTTGCAAAAACACCAATTCAAAAGGTGTAAGATGATTGATGATTAATTTTCTTTTTAAATCTTGCATCAGTTTCGCACAAGAATTCTTTACAAACTGCATCAAGAAAATAATTCCAATCGCAAACAAGAAGATATAATAAATATAAAAATCAGGGTTATCGATTTGGACTAAAATTGGTTTGAGGAATAATGAAATAGGATAAATAAAAAGTACCAGAGCACCTAAAAAAACTATTTTCAGCATCCCGAAATTTAAATTGGAAACATCCAAATCAAGCGACTCCAGCGGATTGGCGTATTCCCAGAATTCCTTTGATTGTGTCCCAAAATGCAGTTCGTATAATTTTTTAGTTGCCTCTTTTGCCTTTCTGAATTTCTCAAACTCCGCTTTATTATGTGTTGACGGAATATGTTCAATTTTCTTAGACAGAATCGCACATAAATCAGAATAGGATTTCGTAAATATCAAATGCTGGTGCCATACAATATCAACAACTTCTGAAGGTGAAACCATTTCATTAGAAGTTCCCGCGAGGTACATGAATTTTTTATACTCCAGAATAGCTGCTTTTGTAAAATAAATCGTCCAACCATTTTCAGAAGCCAGTCTAACCGAAAATCCATATTCTTCTCCAGGATTATCAAGGTCAAATTTTTCAATTTCAGACCATAAAGCTGTATTCATATTTGTTTCAAAGTTCTTTTGTTAATCGATCCATTTCCTTCAATAAAGTCGGAATTCGAAATTCGCCATGCATACTTTCAATTTTCTGAAATGCATCTTCCAAATCAATTCCGATAGAAGTTACATACAAAGGCTTTTTGCTGTCGCCTCTAAACAATGGTTTTTTATCTTTTTCTATACTGGCAAAATTGGTTTTGGCAACGCCAATAATCGGAATTTCTTTGTTTAACTTTTCATATAAATGTCCACCTAAACCGTATTTTTTATTGTCATCTAAATATACAAAACCGTCGACAATTATAATGCTCACTAACTTTAAGTCAATATTATTTAATAAACTGAGAATACAAGGCAATTCTCTTTTATAAAACTCCCCCGGAATATATTCTGAAACATTATCGATAATTTCAGTGTGAACTTTGAAATCTGTACTCTGGTTCCATTCTGTAAATTCAATGCAGACCGTTTTGGCTTTATTATCGTAGTAATAGGTATCGAAGGCTAAAATCATATTGTTGTTAATTATTTTGTTTTGGAGGCAGAATATCTCCTAAACTTAAAGTATAAGGCATTTTAGGATATTCAAAATTAATGTTATTATTTTCTTCTCCTCTTAATTTAAAAAACTCTTTTTTTTGCTCTTCATCAGCCAAAACTAATAATTGTCCATCCGGAAAATACGGTTTTTCATCATGAAACTGAATAAAGTTTTTTGATTTTCTAAAGGTAATTCCAAGCCAACGATTATCTGATTCCGATGATTTTAATCCCGAAAAAGATTCCAAAACAATTTTATGAAGATATTTAGTATTGGTAGCCAAGGAAAACAAAACCACCGAGTTGTGTTGAAGTAGAATTTCAAATTCTTCTTCGGTTTCTTTATTTTTTATTTTAAGTCGTCGCAAAAGCCTCTCTGTCAATTGAGACGGATTTTCGTAACAAGTAAAAAGACCAATATAAGAATCGGCTTCTAAATCCATACATTGATCTGAATGGTATTTCATTTTACTGTAATTACAATCGTATATTTCGATCAAAGCATTATTAAAATCCAATTCCGCTAATTGATTTGTAAAATCCTTTTGAATCGAATTGTTTATACTTTGTACAATTTGTTGGTGAATTGAACCAAAATCATGAGCTGGTATCGTATACAAAGTTGTAGTTCGAACAATTGGAATACCTTTTTCAGCTATCTTAACCAAATGGTTTCCGATTCTACCTTTGGCAACATTTTCAAAATCAATTGAATTTGACAATTCATCAAATACATTTTTTTCTAAAGAAACTGTGCTTACAAAGAAATCCTGATGATTCATTTTCTTTAAATCTTTTTAATAAATAGGTTTCTCGTAATCGCCTGAATTCATACTGAAATAAATTTTTCCGTATTCCACATTCTTCTCTGTACTATTTTCTTCGTAATAAGAGTTTCGCAAATTTACCATGTCATCAGAACTCATTTGCTCCAATTTTATTAATTCATTATTTTCTTTGATGAAAGTTTGATCATCCATAAAAACAGCTTCCAAATTAGAACATCTAGCCACATAACCCAATCTCACAGGAATTTGATCGACATTTAACATTGAAGGCCTGATTTCATGTGTGTAAAGTCTATTAGTCGAAAGAGGAATTAAAAAAGCAGAGTTTGGATATAATGTTACGCTGAATTCTTTATCTAAATTTTCATCTTTTACACTATCTTTCAATTTAAAATGCAGTCTTGTTAAGCCGCTTGTTTGTTTGTAACACCAGTCATATCTGTCATTTTCTGATTTCTTTAGCTGATCAAAATTAGAATTATCATAGAAAGTCGTAAAAGCGATAAGACCATCTTTAGGCATATCTTTTGTTTTATCAGAATGCGCTTTAATCTTCGATTTTACATCCTTAGAATTTTCGCTACTCTTTACTTTGTTCTCATAAATTTGCGCCAATACATGATTCAATTTTGTTTCTTTTTCAAAACAATATTTAATCGAATCATTTAAAGTATTTATAATAAAATGATCCGTTTCACGGAAATTATCTGTTGGTCCAGTAAAATTACTCGAACATCTTAGAAGGCGATAATGCAGTTTTTCTTTGGCATCAGCTTCTTCTTTTGCGATATCGGTTAAATAAATACCTGTTCGCAAAGCTTGCGATCCTTTGTTTGATTCTGTTAAATTCTGAAAAGCATGTTCTGATTTTATTTTAGAAAAATAATCCAATTCTGTAAACATTTCTCTGAAATAAACTCCAGCATTAGAAACCACAATTGGAACCTGACCCAACGTAATTATATGTATGTTTTTATTTATAGAATTTTCAAAATGGGTAGAAAGTTCTTTTATAACAAACAAATCAGCATCAATTTCTTCGAGCAGATTTATATCACCGCAGATATAAATCTTTTTATTTTCAGTTGAAAATGGAATTTCAGAAAAGTTTTTTACAACTATTCCGCAAAAATTATCTGTTACATATTGAGTTTCTTTGTTTTCATTCTCTCCTAAAACAACAAGAATATTTTTGTCTTTAGAAATATTATTTTCAAAATTTGATTGTATCATTTTAAATTAATTTCAATAAAATATTAAACTCGCACTTCACTATAATAGCACGTTCCCAAAGCTAATATCATAAATTTAAAGATAGGATTGTCAAAATAAAAATCATTTTAACAGAAAACACCTATAAATTCTCAATCAAACAAATCTCAAAAACTGTTTTACCACTTTCACTTTTATAATTGATGTAACCACCGTGCGCTTCAATAATGTTTTTAGACAAAGTCAAACCAATTCCGGCGCCTTCATTTCTGGTGGTAAAAAACGGCAAGAAAATTTTGTTTTCGATTTCTTTTTCGATTCCAATTCCGTTATCTGCGATTTTTATGAAAGTTCGGTTTTCTTTGGCTTCCGCCGAAATGAAAATCTGTTTTTGATTAATATTTTTAAGCGCATTTATAGAGTTCGTCAAAAGATTTATTAGAACTTGTTCTATTTGTTGCGCATCAACAGTAATGGAATAATCAAGCGAAACCGAATTTACAATTTCGATATTTTCTTTCTTGAACATTGGTTCCATAATATCGAGACAATTGTTCATCAGATCTTTCAATTCAATTTTTTGCTTTTTCGGCGAAGGCAACATCGCGAGTTTTCGATAACCTTCAACAAATTTCTGCAAATGGTCACTTCGTCTGAGCATGGTTCCGACGCTGTTTTTTATATCTTCCAAATCTTCAGAAGACAAAGAATCCTGCTCAACCAAATCTTGTAAATTTTGACAAATGGAACGAATTGGTGTTATCGAATTCAAAAGCTCATGCGAAATTACTTTCATCAAATTGACCCAAGCTTCTTTCTCTTTTTTCTCGACTACATTCTGAATCGAATCCAATAAAACGATAAAATAATCATTTTCAAAAATCTCCGTGCGTGAAGCCTGCAAAACAAAAGTTTGCGAATTTTGTTGATTGATGCTGATTTCAATCGAAGTTTTTATTTCCTGAAAATCATCTTTTTCAATAATCTCACACAAGGATGGCAAATGACTTTTAAGGTATTTCCACTTCGAAAATTTCGGAACATTGAAATGCGTCGAAAAATAATCGTTCATCAAAAAAACATTCCAATCGCTTTCCTGTTTTTGCAGAATAACAATTCCGGTTTCGATATTATTTAAAATCGAAGTGTAAATAATATCTTTTGAAACCTGTTCGTTTCGTTTGTTTTTCAAAATATCATACAACTGAAACAAATCATTTTTTTCTGTTTTATGCTTCGAAAAATCAGAACTAAAATCATTTTGAATGATTGAAGAAATGGTTTTATCATAAAGCAAAATGATATTTTTTACATAATTATACAATTCAATAATTAGAAGAAAAACAATTAGAAAACCAAAAATTGGCGCAAACACAAAGTTGATTTTATGGAGATAAATCGAGAACTCAATTCCAGCCAAAATCAAAATTAACCGCAAGAAAAGAAGTTGATATGTTTTTAATGATTTGAGCATATTAATTGGTGCTGATATTATATTTTTCTAAACGGCGATACAACGAACCTCTGGATAATCCGAGTTCTTCGGCGGTTTTACTTATGTTGTTATTATGTTTCAAAAGTGCTTTTTCGACCGTAGCTTTTTCAACCGAAGAAAGCTGAATATCATCTGGATTTTCATATTCAGTAATTTGTTCCAAATCCAAATCGGAAACTGTGATTTTATTGTTTTCGCAGAGAATTACCGCGCGCTCAATTTTATTTTCCATTTCGCGAATGTTTCCGTTCCAAGCGTGTTTTTCGATTTGTTCCAACACTTTTTTGTCGAAAACAATTTGGCTTCGACCGTATTTTTCACTGATTTTTTCCAAAAGATATTCGGCAAGTGGAATTTTATCTTCAATTCTTTCGCGAAGCGGAGGCAAAACAATTTCCATTGTATTGATTCGGTAATACAAATCTTCTCTGAAATTTTTATCGGCAACTTCTAGTTTTAAATTCAAATTTGTTGCCGTAATAATTCGCACATTTAAAGGTCTTGCTTTTGTTTCACCTAATCTTGTCACGGTTTTGGTTTGAATAACCTGCAACAATTTGGATTGCAAATGAAGTGGAACATTTCCGATTTCATCTAAAAAAATAGTTCCGTTTTGCGCCATTTCAAAACGTCCGGGCGTATCGGTTTTCGCATCGGTAAAAGCGCCTTTTGCATATCCGAATAACTCACTTTCGAAAATATTCGAATTCAAAGCACCCAAATCGACATTTATAAAAGGCTGATTTTTTCTTTCGGATTGCGAATAAATATGATGTGCCAAAACAAATTTTCCGGTTCCGTTTTCACCGAGAATCAAAACATTAGCATCGGTTTTTGCGACTTTGTCTGCCAGCGAATACGCTTTTTTAATTATTTCAGAATTGCCAATAAAAAAGTCATCCACAATTTCTGGAGTTTTAATTTTCTTTTGTTCTTTCCGAGCTTTGTCAACTGCTTGTTTTACCGATTCTAATAGTTTTACATTTTCCCAAGGTTTCAAAATATAATCAAAAGCGCCTGATTTTAAGCCTTCAACGGCGGTTTCAACTTTTCCAAAAGCCGTCATTAAAATGACAACCGTTTTCGGCGAAAGCGTTTTTATTTCTTTCAACAAATACAAACCCTCTCTTCCATCTTCAAAACCAATTCTGTAATTCATATCCAACAAAACAACATCGATGGTATTTTTTGCCAATAATTCAACAATATTTTTCGGATTATTAAGCGTATAAATGTTCTCGAAATACTTTTTCAGATAGACTTTCGACGCAAAAAGGATGTCTTCTTGATCGTCGATGATTAAAATTGAAGCGTTTGTCTTTTTCATTTTTGTTCAGTTTTGGACGAAAGGTGTCCAAATGTGGACAGTGAAACTTTTTTTCGAAAAATAAACTTATAAAAATAAGGCACTTACAAAGTTTAAATTTTTGGCACGAAAATCATATTTACATCAGTAAATCATTAATAATTAACCCCTTTCAAAAGTAAAAATAACAAAAAATCGCATTGTTAATTATCTTAATTTTCAGTCGTGTTTCTTTTACTTCAAAAGGGAAAATATTTTAAAAAGAAAATCAATCAAAACTAAAAACATCAATTTTATGATTACCATCAACAAGCTTTCAAAAGTATTTAGAACTGAAGAATTAGAAACCAGAGCATTAAGCGAAATTTCATTAACCATTAATCAAGGCGATTTTATTTCGATCATGGGACCTTCGGGAAGCGGAAAATCAACTTTATTAAATATTGTCGGGCTTTTGGACAGCGCTTCAGACGGAAGTTACGTGTTACTTGACCAAGAAATGGTAGGTTTAAAAGAAAAAGCAAAGGCAAAAGCCAGAAAAGAAAATATTGGTTTCATTTTCCAGAACTTCAATTTAATTGATGAATTATCGGTTTATGATAATATCGAATTGCCTTTGATTTACAACAACGTTCCTTCTTCAGAAAGAAAACAAAAAGTAAATGAGATGGCTAAAATTCTAGGGATTTCTCATCGATTGAAACATTTTCCGCAACAACTTTCGGGCGGACAACAACAACGTGTCGCGGTTGCAAGAGCCTTGATCAATAGCCCGAAAATTATTTTGGCCGATGAACCAACCGGAAATCTGGACAGTAAAAACGGAAATGAAGTAATGGAATTACTAACCGATCTTCATGCCAGCGGTTCCACAATTTTGATGGTAACACATTCTGATTATGATGCTTCTTTTTCGAAAAAAACCATTTTGATGAAAGATGGCGTTATTCTTTCGGAAAAAATGAATCATAGAAATGTTGATGTTTTGGTAACTTCTAAAAACTAGAATCATGCTCAAAAATTGGATCAACACATTTTTTTATCACATCAAAAACAGCAAACTGTTTTCGATTCTGAATATTTTGGGATTATCAATCGGAATGGCGACGTTGATTTTTGCGATTCTATTTTGGAACGACGAACATTCGTACGACCAATGGAATCCAGAAAAAGATAAAATTTATTCGGTTTTAAATGATATTGGCAACAATAATGTTTGGGCTTCAAACGCGGGTACACTCGGACCACTGATAAAAGCCGTTTCTTCTGACGTAGAAAGCTATTGCTATTTTTATTCTGAATATGCTAAAGACGTGATTTCATATAATGGAAAAAAAGAAGTTTTGAACAAGATTTTTACGGCTCAAAGCAATTTCTTTTCCTTCTTTCCGTACAAATTTATTCATGGAAACGGCAAAACGGCGATTCAAGACCGAAACAGTATTGCCTTATCTGAAGAAACTGCTGCACGTTTGTTTGGAACCGAAAACCCGATGGGGAAATTAGTAAAGTACAATGGACAGATTTTTACAGTTCGCGGTGTTTATGAACTTTCGGAAAAATCATCTGTAATGCCCGAAGCTGTTACAACCGTTATTGAAGATGATCTGAAAAAAACAAAAGATCAATGGACTTATCATTATGGATTAATGCTGAAAATCAAAAATCCAGATGCGACCGAAGGCGTAGTAAAAAGCATAAATAATTTATTCTTCGAAAATTGCACAAAAGTATACGCAAAACAAGAAGGTTTAACCGTTGAAGAATTTATAAAAAAGTACGGTGATCCCGTAAAATCAAGCTTATTGCCTTTGTCGGCCGCAAAATTATATACCGGAAGCCAACCTTTTGCTGAGCCAAACGGAAATATGCAATACCTTGTAATTTTAATGGGGCTGTCCATTTTAATTTTATCACTTTCGATTGTCAATTATATTAATCTGGCAACGGTAAATGCAATAAAACGCGCTAAAGAAATTGGAGTAAGAAAAATTACTGGAGCTACAAAAGGACAAATTGTAACTCAGTTTGTTTTTGAAACCGCATTGATCACGATTTTTTCTGCGTTACTGGCTTTAGTACTTGTCGAAGTTTTGTTGCCTTACTATAATTCATTTTTAGATAAAAATTTGGTTTTAATAGGAGCTCAATTCTATACGCAATTAATCATAATTACGTTGCTTGTAATTCTTGTTTCTGGAGTTTTACCCGCTGTTTACGTATCAAATTTTGAAGTTTTAAGGGTTTTGAAAGGAAATTTCTCCCGAAGCAAAAAAGGAATTTGGCTTCGCAACGGAATGTTGGTTCTACAATTCGCAATTGCAACTTTCTTTATCATTGGCTCTTTTATTGTTTACAAGCAGGTAAATTTTATGACAGAAAAAGATTTGGGTTTCAAAGGAACTCAAGTTTTGGATATAACCTTCAAACCTAAAAAGGGAAAAACGCAATACGAAAGATACAAAGTCATTAAACAAGAAGCCTCAAAAATAAAAGGTGTCGAAGCTGTTTCAACGGCATTGTTTGCAATGGGATCTCAGGAAAATTCATGGTCGAGCGCAAATTATAAAAACCAAAAACCATTTTTAGTTCAAGAAATGGCAATGGATTTAGACATGCTGGATGTAATGGATATTAAACTTATAAAAGGACGAAAATTAAATCCTGCGATTTCTTCCGACACGATTTCTTCAGTTCTTATAAATCAAGAAGCTGCTAAAATGATTCCCGAAAAAGATGTTTTGAATAAAATTATTTTATGGAGAGAAGAAAAAGTCAAAATTGTTGGTGTAGTTAAAAATTTCAATTATTTCGGACTTGAAAGCCGGATTGGACCAATGGTTTTCTTTTATGTAACCAAAATTAATGGTGTAAAAGATGATATCAGACATATTTTCATCAAAGTTAAATCTGAGGACATTCCTCAAACTGTTGCTGACATTAATAAATTTTGGACACAAAAAGTGGATTCTGAATATCCGTTCGAATATAATTTTGTCGATAAAAACTACGCTCGAAATTTCAAGAAATATGAAAATCAAAGAAACTTATTTGCCTTATTAAATATCATTGTAATCCTGATTGCTGTTTTTGGATTGTTTGCTCTAGCTTCTTTTTCAATGGAAAGAAGATTGAGAGAAATCGCCATCAGAAAAACACTTGGTGCCGAAACCAATATGTTGCTCAAGGAATTGTCAAAACAATATGTATTATTCTGTTTGATTGGATTCTTGATCGGAATTATTCCAGCTTATCTTTTATTGGAAAAATGGCTCGAGAATTTCGCTTTTAGAATTGACATACCGGTTCTGCCGTTTTTAATTGCTTTTGTGTCTTTACTGTTCTTGACACTCGCAATTGTTTTGGCGAAAGCCTACCAAGTTACCAAAGTAGAAGTTTTACGATATTTAAAATACGAATAAATCACTCCTGAACTTTAAAGGGCAATTATAAATTCCGTTTTAAATAAGCAGGCTTCAATAATAGTAATTTGAAGCCTGTTTTATTTTTAAACTAAAAAATCTGCACCTTTTACAATTCCTCTCTTTGAAGTTTTAATGAAGTTTAAAATTAGATTTCGTTCTTCAGTTGGCGAAAATTCATTCTCTACATATTCTAAAGCCGATTTTGTATTTCTTTTTTCCTGAAAAATGACTCTATATATTGATTTTATCTCTTCGATTTTTTCCGAAGAAAATCCTCTTCGTCGTAAACCAACAATATTTAGACCAGCATATCTTAATGGTTCATGAGCGACTGTTATAAATGGAGGAATATCTTTTACAATTCTACTCAAACCACTAATCATACTATGGCTTCCAATCCGTGAAAACTGATGAATAGCGGTTAATCCACTAATATTTACCCAATCTTCGGTAACAACTTCTCCCGCCATGCCTACACTATACCCAATAATACAATTATTGCCAATGGAACAATCGTGTCCTATATGAGCATTTGCCATAATCAAATTTGAATTTCCAATACGAGTAATCCCTTTTGAAGAAGTCCCGCGGTTTATGGTCACATTTTCTCGAATTACATTATTATCACCAAGTTCAAGTAGCGTATATTCGTTGTTAAATTTTAAATCCTGCGGAATTCCGCCAATCACAGCTCCAGAATGAATTTGGCAATTATTCCCAATTCGCGTACCATTTAAAATAGAAACATTATTACCAATCCTTACATTATCGCCAATAATAACATCATTTTCGATTGTTATAAAATTTTCAAAATGAGCATTTTCACCAATAATTGCGCTCGTACTTACTACAATATTTTCCAAGTTTCTTTATTTAAATAATAAGCAAATATTGAAAAAAAGAAAATTAGTTTTTTTGACCTAATGTCAAATAATAGAAGCTCTAATTCTACTTAAAGTTTCCTGGCTAACTCCAATTAAAGAAGCAATATGCATGAGCTTACCTTTTTGAATGATTTGCGGAAAAGATTCCATTAGAAACAAATATTTTTTTTCAGCATTCATCACACGAAACAAATGATGAAACTCATTAATCTTAGAAAGATAATAACGTAGTTGATTAAGATGAAATTTTAAAAATAAGGGATATTCCAATAAAGATTGTTCATCAGAATAAGAAAGAGAATAAACTGTAGTCTCTTCACAAGCCTGAAAAATCTCAAAAGAAGGTTTTTCTTGAAAATAACTGCTCATCGAAGTCACAAATTGGCCATCGGTATAAATCCACTTCGTGACTTCATTGTCATTTTCAAAGCAAAACCTTCTAATGGCACCCGATTTAATAAAATAAATTTTTCTGCAAACTTTTCCTTCCTTAATGATGAATTCGTTTTTCTTAAATTTTTCAATAACAAAAAATTTTCTAATAGCTTCTTCGGTTGTAGTATCAAGTTTTTGAAAAGAATTTATAACTGTTATTAACTCATCCATTGGGCAAACATTAAAAGGCAAATTTATCAATAAATTTAAAGAAAAGAACTCCACAAAGAAGGAAGATACTTAAAGATAAAATTATTCCATTTTAAGGCTTAAAAACAGCTTTAAAAACAAAAGTTAAATGAATACTTTAAGTTTACTGCAAAAAAAAACTCCAATTAGCAAAAGCTAATTGAAGTTTTAGTACTCAGAGCGGGACTTGAACCCGCACGAACATTGCTGTTCACTGGATTTTAAGTCCAGCGTGTCTACCAATTTCA